>CAXXKA010000010.1:0-478217 GCA_963668625.2 uncultured candidate division Zixibacteria bacterium | reverse complement strand
TTGACTCCGGAGCATAATCGAGCATAATCAAAAAACTGTCTAAGCTGCTCCAGGGAAGTCGAAACTGGCAGGAATGCTCGATTCGATGTTAACGGCCGTAAGCGGTCAAAGTTATACTGATTCCCCGAATTTTCGAAACAGGTGAAAAGCCCGGGTAATCGAAAGAATCCGTAAAAAATCGAGAACAGGGGAGATATCCATAATGGCCAGAGTAAAAAAAATGAGATTAAACAACACCCCGAGATTTCAGTTTTCGGCATAAACCGCGATTGCCGCGATAGTAGCAATAATGTTTGTTTGATACCGATAATCGTATCTCGATACCGTAGGGTTTACAGTGTAGCGATCGAGAAACGTTTCAGCTTGCCGGTATGTTTTCCGCGGGATAAAACTGATGGATCTGGTAAAACCTCTGCGGGCTGCGATAATTCGGGACGTGGAAACTGAGGCCTATCGGAAAAAACGGCTATAAATATAGCGGTAAACCAATATCCCAACGGAGGAGGCCTCGCAGGAGCTAAGCCTGGGTTTTACTGCTAACGACAGGCTATAAAGGGTCCTGTCAAGATTACCCCGATAATACGGCCCTGTGTCCCAGTAAACCTTTTATGCTCAAGTTAAGAAAAAAAATCCTCGGATATAATCGGACACGGAAGAAATTTGTCCGATGAGCACGTGCGTAAGGAGCTTGAGGATAAAACTGGTAAAGCCCTGGGGTATGTAAAAAAAGCGATTGGTATAGTTATGGTCAGCTCAGGCGATAACGGCGGCAGGCAGATTTTTTATTAATATGACCGACTCCACTAATTTTTAATAACATGATATCCCAAAACATTATCTTAGATATGAGCACGGATACGGAAAGCCAAAACTCAAAAATCTTAGGTGATGATAAGAGGGTATATCAAGATCGATCCGGAGAATAAACAGCATCGATGATATAAGGAAAACAGCTAAAAAGAGCTTGGTTATAAGGAAAACCGACGTGGACAATCATGGAAACCGGATGGACAGCACTCAAGGATACAATTTTAATTTTCAAGAATAAAAGATAAATAACGAGTGATCATCATATCAAATGTCTTAAGCGTTTCCACTCGAGTAAGGACAGGCTCGAGATAGCTACTTTTCGACATTCACTCCCCCTCGTGCCGGAATAAAATGGTGGCATGAGTTTACGACCGGGTCGGTTTGCGTTTGCGATCCGGTTGTTTTTTTTTATCTATGAATATTTTTAGGGGTAAGTCAAGCCCCGAGTGGGCTGTTACCTACTGTGCTAAAATGTCTCATGAATAAATCCGGCAGGAAAAGGATTCCTTCCTGCTCAGTGAGTTTTTTTTTTCAACAGACCCGCTGTTTTCGAAAACGCCGCTCGTATACGCATAAAAAAAAAGCGCCTCGACCGAGACCGCTTTTCCCCTTTATCGGTAAGTAAAAATTCTATTTTCATCCCGAATTTGCTTGTTTCGAAAACACCCTGAGGCATGTTTCTCGTGATGTATCGGATCCTCCATGGGCTTATCTTATGGCAAAGCTGGACAGTTTTTCGTTCGAGCCTATCGGGAAGGGATTGCCATTGTATTGCATTGGTTGAAATATTGTCGCGGTTAAACACCATAGTCGCTTTCTAGCGGGATACATGGCAATGCGGCGAGCCATGACAGGCGGCACATCGTACACCGGCGTTATCGGCGCGATTTTCGGAATAGCTCGCCACCGCCCCTCAGTCCCAGGTATTGAAACGCGTTTTACTCCCGCAAACCGGTTTTTTGGAAAATCCTGATGGCAGTTTCAAAACAATCCGGCCTCGTTCAACCAGGGTATACGGCCGTTGATTTCGGCCTTAGTATCGACATAGTACGGTTCGAGATTTCGCCAAACAGCATATCGACCCCGACTTTTACCTTCCTGGCCCTTTCAGGAGCGAGATAGCGTGATCATCGAGGCTGCCGTGGCAGGTAAACGCAGGTGTAAACCGAGCTGAGAGTGAATACTCCTCAGGCAAACGCGTATTTAACCCTCGAGATTGGCGGGGATGGCATAAAAAACACAGGGACGGTCGCCATCGTATGGCATGTAATTGGCATGCCAGCCGTGTATGGCGCTCGACAGGTTAAGCAATTCCTCTTTACCAGCTGCACCCACGGCGGGATCGGCATGACAGCTCTGGCATAATTTCGGCTGTCCGTCCAAGGCCTCCTTATAAAGCGTAGTACCATGATTGCGATCGTGAATTTTCAATATATTGCCTGCCGTCTCATCGGAAAGTCCGGAGACATCGTTCCAGCGCCAGGGACCACCATGGCAGTTCCTGCAGCCCATCTCAGTAGAGGTTGGGGTTACGGACTTAGTTTCGGCCAGAACTTCGCCGGTAGCCTCATCTATAGCTTTGATAGTAAACAGAGGATACGGATTGTATTTCTGATTATCCATGTACGGTACTACGGGTATGGCGTGAATACCATACACGCCGGCATCGCTGTTAAAGTGAAGTTCACCCTTCAGGCCTGCTCCTTTAAGCCCGATATTCTTCTCGAGATCGGCGCCGAAAATAGTTTTGGCATAATTCCAGAATTCGACTTGCTCTGAAGGATTCTCGAATCCCGGCTCTGCCTCGTAAGTTATTCTCACTCCCTCGGTCACCATTACGGGCAGCTCTCCCCTCTTAACAAGCTGAGCCTCGAGAGTATTCGCCGGCGGCAGTATCACGAATCGCGGATCGCTATCTGATATGCAATGCATGCCCAGATCATTCCATACTAACAACACGTAATCGGATTTTTTCTTATCGAATTTCGGCATCTCGAATGGCGAGGCATCTAACTTGTGAACTTTTGGCCATTCGACTATTTCCTTACCATGAAGATCACGCGTAATGAAATAAGCCAGTGCATCCAACTCTTCAGGCGTGCCCATGAATCTCGGCATATATGAATGCACTTTGCCGATACCATCAAAAAGGGATTTCATGCCGATATATGGAAAATCCCCTGTTAGCCGAAGGATATCATTTCTCATACCGCCGATAGTATGGCAAGAGCTGCATTCCAGATAGAATATCTCTTTACCTGCCTCCGACCTATTTTCCGGAGAGACTTTTTTGATTGCCGACCATTTGGCGGTGGCCAGTATACCATCTTTATCGATTCGATTGGCTTGTGCTTCGAGGATCGAGTTGGTGTACATGTAATCTACTATCACGTAGGGTTTACGAGCAATCTCGCGCATGTATTCGAATCCGCCCATCCAACCCAGGCCGAATATTATCAAGGTGAAAGCGATTATTTTCTGAAGGTTTTTACCGACTTTGAATGATATCAATACGCCTAATATGAAAATCGCGATGGAGGAATAAAAAAACAGGCTTACATACGCTGAAATGTCTTTATTCATGAAAAACGCCACCCGGCGAATGTTTTCGGGTAATGAGGCGTAATACCACCAACCGGATAAGGCAATGCCAATGGCCGGTATCATCAACCAGCGCGAGCAATAGCATATCATCCTGTGACGGAACTCGGAATCCTCAAGAAACACCGAGGTGATATAGCCGAAAAGTCCGGCAATCATAAACGCAGCGAACGAGCGAAACACCAGCGAGGGCAAGAAAGTCGGATTGAAAAATCCTGTCCAGAAACCTCCTGTTGCTATCCAATTCCCGGGAGTTAGCATAAAAGATAATATACCGTTAATAACGAGCAAACTCATCCAGGCGAAAAAGAAATAGAAAAACGCCACGGTCAGGCGCGGGCCTCTCTCGAGCTGGTTGAACTTGTAGTTGTAAACGATAAGGGCGACTATCTCGCCCAGGAAAAACACCCATTCGATTGCCCAGCCGAACACGAACGTATGAATAAGGCTGGAGGTTGCCGAGGGCTGGACCAGCGCGATAATAAACCATATACCGACACCGCTTATACCGCCGAACACCATCGTTAGGAGCAGGAAAAACCAGGTATGGCTTTTGACATATTCGTGAATTTGCGGATTGTTTTCGCGGAAGCCTTTCCAATCGGTCAGCCATAGAAACAGTCCGCCGCCTACCGCCAAATGAGCGATATAAACATGAAGGACGGAGATCAAGGCGATCAGGTTCCCGCCGCCGATCAAGCCGGTATCCCATATCGGATAATTCATGCTTTCACCTCATTTCCGCCGGCATTAACAGACAGCTTTATCATATAGCCGACACTAATCAGCCCTAATATGAAAATCACGAAAAACAATATCATTACGCCGTACTGCGGCGCCATTTTCGATTCGGCTACGTCGAAGAAATCGCGGAGATATGCCGAGCGAACGTACGCCCTGTTAATCATCATGGTAACTATAAGAAGCAGCAACTGTACCAGTGTCGGCCTCAAACTTCCTTTGAACGCGGTCACTATAACGCCGATAGTCAGTAGAATCCCCAATGTCAGAGAGATCGTAGTGACCATGTCGTGCCCCATGAAAATCATCATGACAGGCCGCGGTAGTACCAGTAAAAACCAGATACCGACCAGGGCCTGCAAAGCCGTAGCAAAACCGAACACCCTTAAGCCTGATTGCACCTTCACATCCGCACCCACGAGGCCCTTGCGTTCACGCATATGCCAGACTATCGCCGAAAATAATCCAGCCACGGCTATCGAGGCTACGACGAAATGTAGAAAACGAGGTATGATGGTCGGATCGCCCAGGTTCAGATGAACTCCTCCCCTGTTCTCGAAATACATACTCCAGTTTTGAGGGCTATACATCAGGGTGATATTATTTACGAACATGAACGCGATGTAAAGCATGATTATCGAGGATATGATCAGGGCGGTCATCGATAATGTTTTGGAATCATACAGTTTTAAGGCATGGATATATGCTCCGTAATATGCCAGAATCAATCCGGGAATTATCAATATCCAGAACACTGCCATCAGAATAGAACTGCTGTAAAACAAATGACCGTAAAGAACCTGCAGGAACAACAATGGCGCTACTCCGAAAGTTACGGTCAGGGCAAACATCGTAGGAATTTTACTGGCTAACGCGCTGGGCGCCGTTTGATCGAATGATTCGCGTTCATGTTTAATCCGTGTAAATATCAGTAGCAGGCTGCCGCCCAGTATCACGTTCATCAGAAGAATATGAATCGTGAAAGTGAACACGTTCAAAAATTCCAGTATCCCCCATGAAGCCGGTATAGGATCGGGATATGGAATCAGATTCGCCCAATTCATGGATCACCCCCAGTGTGTTAGAAAATCTATGGTATTTCTTTTGTTTTTATTTCAGCTCTAGGTTTTCTGCGAAGGATGTAAATGGAGACAACGATAATGATCGTCAGGCCCCCCAGAATACCCAGTTCGAGCATATACTTATAGAATGTCTCGGCCGAGATGCCTATCACATGCGCCGATTCGACGCTTATTACGAGTATGCGCCTGATGATAGCGATCAAGCCGACTATCAAAAACGGTTCGGCAACCAGGCTATGCGATTTGAATGATGATCTGATAGTGTTTAGAATCTCGGCTACCATCAAAGCCAGTAGCATTTTATCGATAATGTGAATAGCTCCGGCTTCGATCTCACCGGTGAATATATGCGTTATCGTGTATTCTATGATCCCATAAATTATCAGCACGGCCGTGAATACCAAAAAGAACCCGACTATGCCGTAAAGTACATGCTCGCTGAATTCGAAAATATTTTCCAATCTGTTTTTCATAACTTTACTAAAATGTGCTTTGTTAACTAGTTAGAAATCATACAACCTTCTCCCCACTTATCGGATTGTTACAACAAATCATGAAACCTTTGCAAGGTAAAACTCATCGGTTATGTCTAAAAATTAACATCGTACTTTTGATTTAAGTCAAAGAATTCTGAAGCTGCTCAAATTATTAATACTAATGTTAATAAACGGCGCCTCGAGGAACGATATGGGCGTTGATGATTAGGTACATTATTATATCGTAAATAAAAACTCGTTGTTAAGAGCTCAATTTAAGGCCGCTCGAGTTTGATAATTATTATCCAAACGGGAGATGTAATATTTTCCCGAATACGGAGTATGAATAAACCATTGACAATTAACGGGAAGTTATCATTAATTGCTTTATCAAAGCATCATTATAACATCTCTGATATTACCTCCCGGGATTGCCGAGCAAGCAGAATCGCTTGATAATTGGAAATAACAACCAATAATAGAGAAAAGGGGGATACCCATGAAACCTGTCGGATTATTGTCGATTTTTATTATCGTATTAACAACATTATGCATAGCACAGGCAAATACCGATTCAAAAATCGCCGGGAAGTGTATGACCTGCCATAAGGAGGTCTCCACCGGGCTGTACGGTCAATGGTATAGCTCCATGCATGCCGGCCATAACGTGACCTGTATAAATTGCCACGGCGCGGAAAAAGGCGATCAAGACGCTTTCATGCACGAGGGAGCTCTAATTGCAACCATGGTTACTCCGAAAGATTGCGGAGTCTGCCACGCGCAAGAAGCCTCTGAGGTCGAAAACTCGTATCACGCTACCGCCGGATTGATTTTGGAATCTGCTGATTCCTACCTGGCTAATGTCGCCGGCGGTGAGCCGGTAGCGATTCAGGGATGCGAAAATTGCCACGGTACGAAAGTGAAAATCGATCCAGACTCGCCTAACAAGCTCAGAAAAAAAAGCTGGCCCAACTCCGGTATCGGCAGGCTCAATCCCGATGGTTCCAAAGGTTCCTGTAACGCCTGTCATACGCGTCATAGTTTCTCCAAAGCTCAAGCCCGTCAACCCGAGGCCTGCTCGAAATGCCATCTGGGCCCGGATCATCCCCAGAAAGAGGTGTACGAGGAGTCGAAACACGGTAATACTTATTATACGAATATCCATAAAATGAATCTCGAATCGGACCGCTGGATTGCCGGCGAGGATTATTTTGCCGCGCCCACCTGCGCTACCTGCCATATGTCGGCGGCAAAGGATATGAGTAGCACGCATGATGTCGGCCAACGTATCAGCTGGACATTGAGACCACCAGTTTCAAAACATAAAGAAAACTGGCAAGCCAAACGAGACAACATGAAAAAGGTGTGCTTGACCTGCCATAGCAAAACTTTCAGTGATGGGCATTACTATCAATTCGATGCCATGGTGAATCTGTATAACGAGAAATTCGCTAAACCTGCTACTGCTATAATGAAGATGGTGAAGGATAAAGAACTGATGGAAAATCCCGCCGGTTTCTCCAACGAAATCGAATGGATATACTGGGAGTTATGGCATCACGAGGGCAGACGTACTCGCCACGGCGCGGCTATGATGGGCCCCGATTATACCTGGTGGCATGGCATGTATGAGGTAGCACATCACTTCTACCTGAAATTCCTGCCGGAGGCGCGGAAGTATAATGATCCGGAAATCAACGCTTATATCGATAAGATGCTAAAAGATGATCCGATGCATCAGTGGATGCTGACCGAAACCGGCGAATTGAAAGAGTCGCTTCGTTCGGGAGAATTACAGAAGATATACGAAAAGCTGTTCGAGGCCAGGTAGCGGATCGCCATGTACGATAAATACAAACGATTCATTCGTGGTGTTTCGGTTAACTGGTACGGCAAGCTGGGTGTTATCCTGACTACATCTTCTTTCGTAACCTTCGTAGTGCTCGAACTTACCCGCTTACTTGGTTTGCTAACCAACGCTTATGTCGGGTTGATTACGTACCTGCTATTCCCGGCGTTATTCGTTCTAGGGCTTTTACTCGTCCCGGCAGGCTGGTTTAGTTATAAAAAATCTACGGGTAAAACAACAGGTGAGTTATTAAACGAGCGATTCACCGAGGAAGATCAGCAGCGCGGTATCTTCGGTACGCGAGTATTCAGAACAGTGTTACTGTTAACCATCCTGAACGTGCTGTTTATGCTTGGCGCGAGTTCGCAGATGCTTCATTTCATGGACACGCCTAATTTCTGCGGTACGGCTTGCCACAGCGTAATGAATCCCGAATGGACCACCTACCAGGTTTCGCCTCATGCCCGGGTGAAATGCGTAGAATGCCATGTAGGCGAGGGCGTAGATGCGTTGGTCAACTCTAAACTAAACGGCGCGTACCAGATGCTTTCGATTACATTAAACCTGTACGAAAAACCTATCCCCACACCGGTACATCAACTGCGACCTGCGCGCGAAACATGCGAGAAATGCCATTGGCCATCGAAATTTTACGGCACGAGGTTGAAAACGATCACCTCGTACGAACATGATTCGCTTTCATCGGCGAAGTACACCACTCTGGCGATGAAGATCGATTCGCAAAGAGGAGATTCGCGTAGCGGTATACACTGGCATATCGACTCGACAAACGAGATCAGGTATGCCTCGGTTGATGATGAACGCCGGGAGATGATATGGGTGGATGTCAAGATGCCCGATGGATCATACGAGCGCTATGCCAATAAATCATTTACCGGTGTTAAACCCTCGGAACATGATGGCCGGGTGATGGATTGTGTAGATTGCCATAATCGTGCCACGCATATATATGAATATCCGGAGAATGCCGTAAATAAGAGCATGCTGGCCGGAGAGATCAGAAAAGAATTGCCGTTTGCCGCCCGCCAGGCATTAGCAGCAATCTCAGGCGACTATCCCGATAAAGAAACCGGTCTGACGGGAGTGGATGATTCGTTCAGATGGTTTTACAAAACCAGGTACCCGGAGTTACTTGCCAAACGAAGCGAGGATATAGACAGGGCAATCGAGGCGCTTCAAGAGATATACTCGACTAATATCCATCCCGGCATGAATATCGCCTGGGGCAGCTACCCGAATTTTATCGGCCATAAGAATAACCAGGGTTGTTTCAGATGTCATAACAATAAACTGGTTAGTGAGGATGGCGAACATATACCATATGATTGCACGCTCTGCCATTCGATACTTGCTTACGATAGCTCCCGGCCGTTCGAATATCTATCTCAACCCGATACCTCTTCGACGGATTATATGATGCATGATTACCTTCAGGATGAATTCATGAAATCATATCAGCCCTAGGGAAATGATTATCGATTAGCCGGTATTCGGTTCAGGTACGTACGAAAATTGAAAATGACAATCCGCTAAATTAGCGGCGAATCATAACTTTACTACTGAGCCGACTATTGGTATATTCCGTTCAGGAAAAGGAGATAATATGATTTCGATGAAATCCATCCTGATATTAATGATGTTATTCGTGTTTACTTCAGTTTTATTTTGTCAGGATAATAAAGTTAAAATCACGGAGGCCTCGGGTATCACCAGATCCGGTGATAAACTGCTTATTGTCAGCGATAATGTACCCGGCGTGTATTATGAGTACGATATACCCGCCTATGACTACGATGTAATACCAATCGATCCGGCTAAAACCCGCGAGGTAAAATTGCCAGGAGCCGAGTTGGCAGGCGATCTAGAGGCTATCGGTTTAACCGGTGACGGCGAAGTAATCGTATTATCCGAGTTGCTGCATTCGCTGATCGGGAAAAAAGACAAAAACACCAAACAGTATTCGATAATATCATACTATAACAAATCGTATACCGAGTTCGGCAATCGCGGTCTGGAGGGCATGGCGGTAAAAAATAGCAGCCATGGAGGTTACGAGTTGGCCGTTCTCTGGGAAGGCGGCTACCCGATCGGCGCTATCATCCCTGAGGAAATTCGAGAATGCGTTGACGGCAAATCACTTAAACCAAGAGTACTGATACATAGCATTCCCGGCGACGATACGCATAAACCACAACAGTTCGCGCTAGATACTCCGCTTCCGGACAATGAATCCCGTGGTCAGAGATATCGAGGCTCGGCAGTAGCCTGGCATGAATATTTCGTCGGCGATAATCGCGTCGACTGCTTGATAGTATTGCTGCAATCGGAAAACTGCCCGCCTGAGGATTCCGATGAGAGAGCATCATACGAGTATAAGATACTACAGAAATTCGATTTGGAAGGCAATCCTTTAGGCTATCCTATTGATATTAACGAACACGCTAAAAAAGCCATGGATAATCTCGATCATATTTTCTACGAGAGTATAGGCATCAGGATGGCGAAACATATGAAAGCAGCCATCGAATCATTACGGGCAAGCGATTGGGAAAATGTAAACTGGGAGGGTATGGGCTGGTTCGAGAAAGGCAAAAGCCTGGTACTGATATACGATAAGCATCCGGATGACCCGCCGTTCGCTATGATACTTCATTTGCCTGAAAATTGGTGATATTATATTAAGTATACTACCATCGGGCACAGCGCCGGTGGCTTTTATCCTGCTGACTTAAGTCGGCTGTTACCGGCTGCAAAGCTCCGATTTTGCAGCCTACCGTATTTGAAAAACTTCGTTTCTATTTTCTTCCATATTCCAGAACGAAATCTAAATACCGAACAGCAATGATAAACTATACTAATGTTCATTCATATAGCAATCGTAAATAGTTAATTAACTAAATGAAAGTCTTCAGTATCTCTTTGTGAAGATTATCGAGCTCGGCGTAGGCGCCGTTTATCTCTTTTATTTTATCCTGAAGTTTCTTCATCAGGCGTTGCTTTTCGAGGCCGTTACGGAAGATAATCAATAGATCGTCATTATCCCACGGTTTCTCGATATACTGAAACAGGCCGACATCGTTGATAGCTTTGATAGCGTTTTCTTTATCGGCGTAACCGGTTAAAATTATCCTCGGTACTTCGGGATGAAGTTTCTTGACCTCGGCCAGGAAAGAGATGCCATCCATTTCCGGCATTAAATAATCGGAAACCACCAGATCGATAGAATTGCCCTCTATGAAAGCCAATGCCTCCTTGGCCGAAAGAAATGTTTTTACGTTGTAGCCGGTTTCGAGGGATAAAAACGAACTGAGACTGGTTAATACCATCTCCTCATCATCAACAATGACAATTACTTCTTTGCTATCTGTATCTGCCATCCCAGTCTCCCAATAAGTTTATTACACCGATTCAATGTTATTACTACTATAAATAAATCAAAAAGTTGCATATAAGCAAGCCAGATTTTAGAATTCGCTGATATTTTCGGCTGTCAAACCCTGGTTCGGGTCATCAAATTGCGAAGTTTTACAACCATTGCTTTCAAAACGCTCTGGGTAATTCTTACATTATCAGCCAAAAGATCGATAAAATCATCTTTATCTATTTTCAGCAAGGTTGACTGTTCTATTACGGTCGCGTTAACCACCCTGGTTTCATCATCAAATAGCGCCCATGTTCCGAAAACATCCTTATGCGCGGCTATCATCACGGTTTGGTCGTCCCTGTCCATCTTAACTTTACCCTCAATAACCATGTACATGGAATCGGAAAGATCGTTAATTTTAAACAACTCCTGTCCGTCCTTATACTCTATCTCCTCGGTAATGGTGGCAACGCGGGCCAAATCCTCCGTGGATATCAACTGGAAAATGTCGACATCCTGAAGAAATATTACTTTTTCAACCGCTGTCAGCATAAGTTCTTCGGTCTCCTCCTGATATCGCTATTAAATTAGCGCATTCTGTCAAAATGGTCAATTCAATTCGACTCTCTCATGATTTTGATATACCTGTTCGCTGTCTCCTTTACCATCGGATCGTAGTCGTTGGTAAGCCTGGCGATAATATCCATACAACGATCGCTTCTGGATTCCGTCAGAAAATACAATGCGCAAACTTTAAGCCAATTATCATTGCCGTTAAGGATGAATTCGAAACACTGGTCGTTAACCGGCAAATCGACATCTATGAGATTATGGGTCTGGCTCAGTAATATCTCGGAGGAGGTCGTTTCCACGATAGGAATAATCAGACGTTTCAATTTAGGCTCGAGTACGTTATCCAGAAATTCTATCGAATTAGCCTGCAAATCGCTTTTTCTGCTCAGTACACCCAGGTAAGCATTGTACATATCATCGGGAATATAACGCAAACCAAGCAAACGGAATATTCTTTCCAGGTTACTATCGAGCCGTTCCTCCAGCGCCTTTATCAACAGGGTCAAGGCTTTTTCTACCGTGTTATCGTTATCACCGGATTTCATGGAACTGCTCAAACGCCGGAGTGATAGATGATAATTCAATACCGTGAGCACTTTAAAATAGTTACGACTCTCATCATAAATATGCTGTTCGACCTTCTGGTTGTCTATTTTCAACTTGGGGTACTTGGATTTAAGCCTGCTCAAGGCCTTGATAATCTCATAACGTAATATCAGGTTTCGCTGGTCGATATGAGTTAGCAATACTTTCATCGATTTCGGCGAATCGATTAGCGAAAGTACCCGGGGAATAGCTAGCTTGATAGATCGGGCGGATGATTCATTTTCGAGATACCCGGCCAGAGGTGAAACAACTTCCTCGCCAAATTCGGCTAAAGCTTCACGTACCGATTTCCTCAGATACTTTCTCTCCAAAAGTGGGATCAATACGGGAATGAATTCTTTTTGATGCGATTGCCCAGCGCTAATGATAGCCTGCCTGACAACATCCAGATTTTTATCATTTAACATTAGGTGAATGTATGGGTACAATGTCGTATCACCCGCTATACCGGCAACTTCAGCCGCGGCGGTTTTTATATAGGCAACCTGATTGTCATTATTATCACTATCAGTTATACTTTTTACCATCCTGTCATAATACTCATTGAGATTTAGACGTTTTCTTAAGGTAGCATCACGGCTCATCATATCCGCCGCGTGAAGCATAGCCGCGCCTCGTACATATAAATTTTCATCCTCGATATATGAAGTTATGCAGGCAACAGCGTCATCAGATCGTTTGCACAGATAATCAATGGCCGAAATCCTTACCTCCTGACTCTCCGCCCTGACCAGGGATTCGGCTTTCCGGGAAAGATCGATTTCAGGATAGGCCAATGCCAACTGGAGCACCGCTGTTTTGATATCATGAGAATCATGGTCGATCAGTTTTTCGAGATATGGGGCAAGCTCTTTATTCTTGAAATCGCTGAATAGCTTCAACACATAAAGAATCTGGCGTTCGTTTTCACCATCCAATACTTTAATGAAGGTTTTCAACACCGAGGCATCCTGGAGGTTAACCGTCTGCTCGGCAAAGTTTATCGTGCGCTTTTCGATAGCATGACGGAATGAATCTATATATTCTCCTCTTACCCTAACAACCAGGTAGATCCAGATTAAGACGAAAATGATTATCATCAAGCTGATATGCTGGATGGACAGATCGAGAACCAGAGTTAAGATTATGAGTAGAATACCGCCGATACCGGTAGCAAGGTTATCAACGAATACATCGATGAACGTTTTAGCGCGGTTTTTAATCCTCGCGGGAATCGGTAAAATAAGAAGCTCCATACCTGCTTTATTAATCGAATGTTTGAAACTACCGTCGCTGACCTTAATAAATACCGCCGACCACAGAGCGGGAAATATCATAATTGCCGCAGCGCCGAGAAGAATCCCCAGGGGTAGAAACATCATGGATGATATGACGCCGGCGTATTTCAGTACCCTGCCGGTGAGCAGAAGCTGAATGACAAGTGATACTACACTTAGTGTCGAAAGCCAAAAACCGAAGAACGCAGTTAGCTCATCCTCATTCTCTATAAAGCTGGAGGCGGTAGCACTGAACTGGTAATCCACAAGGTTGGCTACTATAACGCTTATTCCAACTATCCCCGCCAAATATAAAAGGTGACGGGAATTACTGAATATTTTAATGAGGCTTTCATCATATCCGCTTTCGGAGGTATTACGACGTTGAAACTTGCCAGCTTGAAAACGCCGGATGCCTCCCATCCTGATACTCCAAAGTAAAAATATGCATAAAATCAGAAAAGCGATGCATATAAAAATCAAATTATGTGTGGTTAATATCTCGGCTAAATAATTGGTCAGGTATCCACCGAATATACCGCCAACGATACCTCCCGCCCCGATAAATCCGAATAGCCTCTTCGCCTCTCTGGCATTGAACACGAAATTAGCCAAAAGCCAGAATTGAGCGCTGCTGATTACGCCGAAAATCGCGACACAAACATAAAACGAGTAGATAAACCAACCCGATTGATAGCCGTTATTCAGAAGCAGCCAGGAAATTGAGAACGCTGCGATGAATAATACGTTCGTATAAAAGATGTGCTGGCTCAATCTGATACGTGATGATATTTTCGAGTATATCCAGACCACGAACGCGGCTACGATAGCCACGAGCACGTAGGCGAAAGGCAATTGTGAAGCGCCGAATTTCGTCAGAAACAGAGAATTGCGAATTGGTTTGACTATCATCAGCGAACCGATAATCAGGAACATATAGGCGAACATCATGAAAGCGCGAAGCCATTCACCATCGCGGATATCGAATAATTTTTGGATCAGCCTACGCATCTAATATCATCCTTATCGATCAGCCGGCACGAATAGTTTTTTATAGTGATATTATATGTTTTATCGAAAGCAAACAAAACGATTTTTTAGCCGGCCATCTCTTCGAATTTATTACCTGCAACCCTGACCGCGTAAAACCAGACGACTACGATTATTATCGTAAACAGCGATAACCAGCGTATACTCGAGAAATCCGTGAATATCGTGGTTATAAGCAGACTAACACCGACCGCCAGAGCCTTGGCAAACCGTTGTACGAACATGTCGATAAAAGCTTTCGCTTTATATTTCTCATCTCTGGTGGTAGGCACGTACAACGCCTCCTTGGAGGACTGGTTGATCGAATAGGCGAAACCGTTATCCGCGGTATTCAAGAAAGAGCCAACCCAGAGAATCGGCAAGGCCAGGTAAAATCCCGAGGCGATAAGCATCACCGAGGGCAATATATACAGGGCGGTTTTCACACCGAATCTGGTCATGATGAAACTGGTGAGAAATAACTGAACGAACATAGCCACGAAATTAGTAATGGTAAATACAGTCGAAAAATGTCGCCCGATATCCTCGCCGGCCACGAAATGTTCGATCGTAGCCGTGAACTGGAAATCCAGCACGGTCGAGACTATCTCGTACAGGCCGACAATACCCACGATAGCCAGAAGGTACGAGGACTTGAACACCAATTTCGCGCCTTCTATTGCCGCGCCGGCTTTCGATTCATCGCTCTTTTCATCAATACGGATAATCTCCGGCGGTGGATCCTTGGCTACCAGTTTTCCGGCGAGAAAAGCGACAACGATTATCAATATAGCTATACCGAAGGTTACCCACAACCAGGCGGCATTCGAAAGCTGATCGATCCATACCCGCACTACCGAACTACCGAACGCGCCGCCTACGACTCCCCCCAAACCGATCAAGCCGTACATCCTCTTGGCCTTCTCGGGAGTCACGCTATCGTTGACGAACGCGAAGAAAGTAGCCACCATCAAGGTGGAGAAAAGATCACCGAACAGATAGAATGACCAGACCGTAATATCGGAGGGAGCATTGATAATCAAACTGTAAAGCGCGTAGCAAATCATGAAAAATCCACTGAATATAATACTTAACTGCTGACGGCGAAACCGTCGGGTAAGCCAGGTAAACACAGCCACCGCGATTAAGGCTACGATCATATTAAGCACTTTTGCCAGAAGCTCCGCCTGCGAGGCGCTCATCAGCCAGCCGAATAAATCGAATCCCCCGGCCTTGTAATACCCGATAAATAATGTCTTCTTTATTGGCTTTAAAATCCAGAAGCTGGTTATAACCAGGAAAAAGTAGAAAAACATCAATAACGCAAGCGGAAATTCCTCGCGCTTGATATTCATCACGGCTTTAAAAGGATTGGCCATTATTTGCCGACCTCGTTCATTTCCGGTATTGCATCGTCGTCTATTACGATTCGATCCGCCAGTTTCGGTTGATTGCCGTTATTCCCGGTTACCTCGTAAATATCCAGTTTCAATCGTCGTTTGTCAAAATTTATCTCGAAATAATGATACATTTTTTGCTGCTTCAATTGCACGATATCGAATCCCTGATCGGAGAATTGTTTACTATACTCGGATATATTATCATCCTTTGCCAGGCTGCGAAGCGCTCCTCCTCCGCCACCGCCGACAATGAAATGCATCTCATGATTATCGTATTTCAGCAGGTTATGCTGGTAGAGATGGTCATGACCTGACAGTACAAGTTGAATTTCATAGCGTTCGAACAAGTCCACGAGCTTTTTTCTCTTTTCGAGAAGAGTATTACCATTACCCGGATCGTACCAGTCGTGATGGTGCTTATTAAACGAAAACAGAGGGTGATGCATGGCAACTATCTTAAAAGATTTGTCTTTATACTGTGCTAATCGATTCTCCAGCCATGATTTATTTGCGGAATCTTGCGAGACAAACCACTTGCTGAACAACTCATCCTGATAATCATCATCCAATTTATCGCGCTGGTCGATGATGAAATTCGAATCGAGTATGAATATGACACCATCGGGAAACTCTACCGTATAGAAACGAGGGTATCCGAATATGGCATGATAATTCGGCCAGCCATAAGTCGTATCGTTGGCGCTATCATGATTACCGATTACCGGCAGAAACGGTATCTCCTTTAAGATAGGATGATCGGCGTGGTAATCATCGAGAAACATTTTCCAGTGCTCCGGACGACGGCCGTCATGAGCGGCTATATCGCCGATATCCAGGATGAACGCGGCATCGGTTTGCCCGGCGGCTTCGTAAATAGCATCCCGTACCATAAGACGGTTATTATGCCCGTAATCCGGCTTGTGACGGAGAAAGTTGAGCACGCCAACAGCGCCATTCCCCAAAAGATACAGTTGATAGAACGGTACGGCCAGCATCCACGGGCTGGTCCAGCGGTCTTTAGAAAGGGCCATATGATAGCCACGGAACGCGGCCTGATTATCGCTTATGACGATGAATGGCTCATTTTCCTCGAATTTCGTATCCGGCAGAAGCTTTTTTACCCGATAAAAAGATTCATCGTACTTTTCGCTTACCAGTCCTTTGGTAGCGCAGCTTAAATTTAAAAGTAATGCGGTTACTATCAGGCAGGTTAATATTTTTTTGAATAACATTTAGTTACTATTCTTGCCTTTCGATTCCCATAATTTTGGCTGATTCCTTATCGTACTGAATATATACTTTCAGCCATTTACTCCAGTTCCCGGTTGAATTCCTGAAAGTATAAATCGTTACTTCGCCAACGGGGAATTTATCAAAAAAACTTGCGTCATCCGCATGACTCAAAAAGACCGCGTGTTGGTCTTTCAAATCGATACGTCTTTTATCAGTCTCCGATTCTACCTTGTCGCCATGAGGCTCGAACACGACACGGTATTTAGTATCCTTCGATTCCTCGAGATTACCCAGCACCATCATATCCTCGAAACAAAGATGCCAGCTTCCCCTTATTCTCATCAGTCGGAAATAGTCAAGGGGATTAACTCGCGCATACCAGTAACGGCCTATTTTATCGCGTCGCTCTTTAAGCACTTTCAGAAGATACGCCTCGGCGGCAGGATCGGAGTACTGCCCCTCCTTGACGATCTCCTCGAGTTGATGATCGGTGAACGACATTACTAGCCTGGCTCCCCAGTAGCAATCGCGATTGGTTTTATTCTCGAACGCCGGATTCGGAATTAGCGGCTTGTAATGTCCCGGATCGAACAACTCCGAGCCGAACAGACCGATGGAATTGTATTTTACATCGTCATATTTATCGTAATCGGGATAGTACAATCCCAGGGCAAATGTTCTCGTCAACAACATATGAGGATCGATAGAGTTTTCATGCCCGATTTTGCCAGCGGACGGCCCACGAGCGGCGCTGCCGAATGTCGTGCCGAAATCGATCAGGTAGTGACGGATATAACTTTTGCCATCTTCGGTTATATAGCTATCGAACGAGTTACCGGCTTTCGTATCGGTATGGTTAAGCCACGAGGTCGTAACATACAGCGCTCTAAGCTCTCTCCTATGTTGATGCGGAATGAAATCGTTCGGATCATCCTTGCGCACCCCCTCGTAAGTAAACGGCCCTTTGGCTACACCGATAATATATTTGCTGGCAACGACTCGCACCCTGCCATCGACACCAACCTCTATACGTGAGATAAGGTCTTTTAAATCTTGCTCGGACATGAATCGTTTTTTGCCGTTGGCGTCGGTGAATTTCACTTTATCCCCCACCATGAGGCTTTCGGGATAGAAGTAAGATATATAATTTTCAGGTGTGAAATAGCCCATCGCATAAAACAGTTTGGTAGAAACTACCTCCGCCCCGGTCGCTAACTCGGGGTAACCTTTGGGATCGAATTTGATAAGGTAGCGGTCACCGCGCTTGTCCTTGATATGAAAGCCCGGCGTAACACCCTCGACCTTGGCTCGGGTGACAGTCCATTTGCCGGTCGTGTCGGGGCCGTCTCCCGTATCAGGCCCGCGTCGAAGTTCCGCTATACTCATCTGGCGGGCGGCGTTTCTATTGGTAAACCAGCTCGAGTTCGGAACCTCATCGAAAGCATTGACGTTATAAGCCTGCTTGCGATCATTGGTAAGATGTCTAAACTGACGGGACAAATCGAGTGACTGTTCCAACTGGTTGGAGATAAGCATATCGAAAGCGTCGGCAACCTCGCTGTATTCGTATTCCTCGGGCTCCGGTATATGCTGACGGTCATCGGGTATAACCGGTGACGGTACGAATGCGCGATGTCCGCCGCACGCAGAAAAAATTATTATCGATATCAGGCATATCAAACCCGGTACTTTTTTCGTATTAATCATCATAACACCCTGCTTATTTATTGTACCCGAGGAAAACCCGGAAATCCTCATTACTTCCGGCGAATACCAGGTATAATGATTCCGTCTCATCGTTCCATACCCTGAACCCACCGCCGAATCCATGCTGGATATCATCCGCCTCCAAATTTCTGAAAATATCGTTAGCCACCTGGCCGAAATCGTAGAATAGAAAAGCATCGATTGTCGTCTCCAGCCGGTGCCAGATCGGCCAACGATACTCTATCGAACCTAATAGCATATCCTTGTCCCAGAACCTGCCGCGCGGATATCCCCGAATGGTTTCCATCCAACCAAGCTCGCCCAGGTAGTAGAAAGGAATCTCTTTATCGGAAATGGGTTCGTTTATCTCGCAGTCAAGCCGGAGTTGAATTACCCTGCCTGCGAATAGATGTATGTATTGACGAATCTCGCCATTGATTTTCCAAAATTCGTATCTATCATCCCCGACCTGCTCGTATATGCCGGAGTTCAGTCTTATACGTTGACCCCGCCGGGGACCGCCGATCGAGTTGCGCGAATCGTACTCCAACCCGGTAGTATAACCGAGGATACGAACCTCGTTTTCCAATCCCGGCAAGGTCGAGGCGTCGTATACCTCTATAGTCGCAGGGGCTTCATGGTTGCCCACGCGTTGAAGAATGTTCGTATGCTCGAATGTCAATCCGACCGAATATTTCAGGCGTTCCGACAACCTGTATCGCAAATCCCAGTACAACCACCAGCGTTCGAGGGCATGATCCGTCTGATCGGACTTCCTGCTGTCGGGCCCGATTCCGTAGAACTCCTGGTTATGCAGAAATCTGTAACCGGCGCTGAAATCGGTGAAGAAATCCGTGTCTGCGATTCGAAAATCCTCGAACGACAACCGGTATTTCTGGCGATTGTAAAAACCAGCTTTGGCCGACAGCTCGATTTTCGATTCCTCATTCAACATCTCTTTCTGATATATCTTGATACCCAGTCCGCTTCGTGAACTGTAAGCCGGTCGAATCGCGCGTGTGCTGTCATCGGAGGTGGTCAAATCGTACATCCAGCCAACCATCCGGGGCTGATAAACGGTCGAGACTACTTTCTCGGTAACTTTAAGCGTAATCGCGAACGGTAAATTGATCAACAGCCCCGGAGAGGACAATATCCACTCCCATGTCTCCCTGTCTTTCATACGCTCGGGATACTCGATTTGCCCGGTGGAATCGCTATCCATGTCATCGAAGCCATCATTATCTCGTACGCCGGCGGCAGATACCGGAGGCTGGTAAAGAAAAATAACCGCTATCGCCGTCAATAAACATGTAATCATAGTTGAATTAAAAACTTTTCGTCTATCGAAACTCCTCAAAAGAATCTCCCCTGAATAAAAACTCGGATCAACACGTTATTTTGATTCGAACACAGTGAATCGTTTAATTATTTTCAATCGATTAAAATCAATATTAATCATCATTGTTTCTTTTCTCGAGCAATTTTTCGAGATTAGTCGGCAGTTCTATTTTAAAAGTCGTTCCCTGTCCAATCTTGCTGGAGGCGGTAATCTTTCCCCTATGAGTTTGGATAATTTTAAAGCAAATCGAAAGCCCAAGTCCGGTTCCCACGCCAACCCCTTTAGTTGTAAAACCGGGATCGAATATCTTACTCATGTTTTCCGGCTTTATTCCTGAGCCGGTATCGGAGAGCTCAACGTACACCCTGTCGTTTTTCAGATAGGTGCGTATCGTTATTGTCCCTTTTCCCGTGATTGCCTGCGAAGCATTCACCAGAAGGTTCAGAAATACCTGGTTAAGCTGACCGGGAAAACATGCAATCTCCGGTAATTCGCTGAATTCCTTAATTACCGATATATCATGTTTGATTTCGTGATGAATAAGCGTAAGCGTGTCCTCCAGGCCATCACGGATATTCACGGTTTGTAACTCGGCCTCATCCAGGCGGGCAAACGATTTCAAACGCCTCACGATATTTGTAACCCGTCCCGCGCCGGATTCGATTATCTTATTGGCCTCATCGATTATCCTGAATATTTTTTGAAGGATCTCATCTTTATCTATATCATCCTTGAATTTCTCTTTGAGATATTTCTGAAGTTTCTCCTGCGCTCTTACCGCCGTATTGTGCATGCTGGAGGTCGCGCCTATAGGGGTGTTGATCTCATGCGCGATACCTGCGACCAGCATACCCAGCGAGGCCATTTTCTCCGATTGAATTAGCTGCAACTGGGCGGATTTAATTTCCTCGTTTGCTTTTTCCAGAGCCTCGAGTAACTTTTGTATCTCGGTTATATCGTGGGCTACGCCGATAATCTCTCTAACCTGGCCGTCATCATTGAACAACACCGAGGCGTTGGATACGAACCACTTGTAGCCGCCGTTTTTATGCATCATCCTGAATCGATACCCGGACCATCGCTCGCGTTGTTTGAATTCACCTGTTTTATAGAATATCTCGGATGTCTCGCGGTCTGTCTCATGCAACAGCGATTCGGCGCTGATACCTATCATCTCCTCGGGTTCATAACCGAGTACCTCTTTTACGGTCGGTGATACGTATGTTATGACATTATGCTCATCGGTGGAATAGATTATGTCATTGGCGTTTTCTACGAGCGTCCTGAACCTCTCCTCACTGACACTTAACGCCTCTTCGAACCGTCTTCTTTCGATATGTATGCCTATCATCTCGCCGGCGGTTTGAAGAGTTCGTAAATCGTCATCTCCCCATTCGCGTTTCACCCTGGTATCATCGAATCCCAGGAAACCGTACCATTTACCATCTACGGTAATTGGGATAGCCGCCATCGAATAGACTCCAAAACTCTCCAGTAGCTCTCTGCTCTTATCGGGTATGTCATCTATAGTAAATCCAACCGGGTCGCCCATCTCTAAAAATTTCTGCCAGAAAGGCAAAGCTATTCCGTAAGGCAGCCTCTGCAATAGCGGGTTTTCCAGCCGCGGTTCCTCTTCTTCGAGCGTGACCTCGTGAATCATTCGAGCGCACAGGCCTTTCTCCTCATGCTCGAAATTTTCGAATATATACACCCGGCTGACATCGGTGGCCTTCATCAGGTAACTCAGAGCCTGGTCGATTGCTCGCCCGGGATCATCGCCGGTCAGGAGTGCCTGGGAACAGTTCGCCAGCCCTTCCTCGTATTTCAGACGTTGAGCGATAGCCCTCTCGGCGGCTTTCCGTTCGGAGATATCCCTGCCCATGCCTACATAATAATTGATCTCACCTCGTTCGTTTTTCAAAGGAAACACCATCAGGTCAACAATCTTTCGTACTCCGTCGCGACGTTTGAAATCCAGCTCGCCGCGATAGCTTCCGGTTTTGACCGCCGACGCGAAAATATCCTCGAACTTTTTATCGCCTATCATGAAGGACGGTTTCTTACCGATCAATTCGTCATCACTGACACCCGAGTGTTCTCCCTGCACAGGGTTGCGTTCGAGCACGATCGCCTCGTTATTCATGATCATGATGCCATCGTTGGTGTTCATGAATATCTCTTTATACAGAGTCAGATTATCATTGGCCTGGGCCAGGTTTTCATATGCCCGCTTCAGATCTTGCTGCGCCTGTCGCTGCTCGGTTATATCTATGCCGGTTGCGACTATATAGGTAACCTCGCCTTCGGAATCGAGCAGGGCGGTGTTAGACCAGGATATCAATCGCTTCTCCCCGGTACGGGTAAGCCAGTAGTTCTCCCCCTGAATCGGGAACTCGCCGTTAATCATGCTGTTGAAACGTGCTTTCACTAAATCTATTTCATCTGGTATGATTAATGTCTTCCAAAATACGAGGTCTTTTATCTCGTAAGATTTATACCCGGTAATCTCCTCACAAGCGCGATTGAATCGTACTACCCGTCCTTCCCTGTCGAGTACCACCACGAGTGAACTGGTAGTATCCAGAATCGCAGTTACGAAATTACGTTCGGAAATCAGCGCCGCTTCCACTTCTTTTTGCTGGCTTATATCGTAAATACCGCCCAGTATGACTTTCTCCCCGGATATCTCGGTAACTACAAGCGAAAAAATAGTCCAGACAGGGGTACCGTCGATGCGTTTCAATCTGATCTCGATATTGCGCACATAACCGTTTCGCTTAAGGCCTTCGATCACTTTGTCCCTGTCATTGGTATCGAAATAAAACTCGGTAGTCGAATGCCCTACCACATCAGAGCGGTTCATACCTACCAGTTTTGCCAGATGCTCGTTGGCGTAGAGCACCTTGCCGGAATCTATCTTACTGATAATGGTTGGGATGGGCGAGGTGTTGACAATAGCTTTTACTCTTTGCTCGGCTTCGATAAATTTCGTTATATTCACGAAATCCCACAATCGACCGACCTCCGCGCCTTTTTCATCCTTGATGGCAATTACGGTAGGGGCGAATAATTGAGGATTGTCGCCAATACATTTCAAGCTTCTTTTTTGAAGTTCGGTTATATCGAATGTTTCCAGATTATCCGGGCGCCCGATAAGCGTTTCGATGATTTTTAAGAATTTCGCTTCATCGCTGAAATTCTTACTTATTCTTTCGATGAATAAATTGAAATCTATGCCCACTACTTCTGTTTTATCCAGGCCGAAAAACTCTCGCACCGCCTTATTTACCAGTTGAACGACGTTTTCGTTATTTACCAGAAGAATAACCTCCGGCGCGGAATCCACCACTATCTGTAGTTCGCGATGCTTCCGGGATAGCTCATCCAGGATTTTCTTCATCTCATCGTTTTTCGCCTCGAGCTGTTCCTGAACGCTTAATAATTCCACGTTAGCTTTTGCCAGCTCTATTCGACTGTAATCGATCTCATCGGTTTTTTTCCGTAATTGCTCGTTGGCATCTCTCAAGGATTTTGTACGTTCCTCAACTTTGCGCTCGAGTGATTGGTAAGCTCGGATATTACTTAAAGCGAAACTCACGATTTTGGCATACATCTCGAAACGTTGAACATCCTGGTTGTCCAGCGATTCGCTTTCATCATCCTTGAATCCGACTATCAATCCAACAGCTTCGTTTTCAATAACCAATGGCGCGATGACCATCGACTTAGCACGCGCCAGATAAGTCGGTTTTTTGGGCCAGCTTTTTTCGGCTTTCAAATCCGGGATGAACGCCGTTTTCTTATTCTTGAAACATCTTTTAAAATGGGGCGGAAGTTTTATCTTTCCCTTTTTGACATCCTCGATATACTTGATCAAACCGGCGGTCATATTCTGATGGCAGCAATACGAGATGATCTCCAGATTGTTTTCTAGTTTGATTGCCAAATAAGCCCGGCTGAAATCGAGAGATTTAATCAGCATTTTCGGCGCCAGGTCGTAGATCTTCTGTTGATCGTAAATTTCACTGAACCGATTGGAAATCTTGTTCAACTCGGCCAGTTGACGGTTGGCGCGGGAAAGTCTCTTAGTTCGTTCCTCGACTTTCTTTTCCAGTTGTTGAGAATATTCCCGAAGTTGGTTTTCCAGTTTGATTCGCTCGGTTATATCCCTGGCAATACCATCACTGCGCACGGCTTTACCGTTTTCGAACACCAGCTTTCGCGATATCTCATAATAGCGCGACTCGCCGTTCCTGGAGATCATCCTGAATTGGAGCGTCCTGGTTTTCCCATCACCGCTCTTGATCGAATCAGTGTATCCGTTCAGCACACGTTTTCTATCATCTGGATGAATTACATCGAACACCGATGTTCCCAGCAACTCCGAGGGTTTGTACTTCAGTGATTGCTCCACGCCTTTACTCAGGCTGGTAAATTCACCTTTTGCATTCAGGGAGTAGATAACGTCCGGCAGGTTATCCGACACCAGTTTAAGCGTGCGTTCCGAATCCTGGAGTCGGCGCATCAAACGCGACCTGTCTATCAGTTGCTTGAGAGTGACCGTTATTTCATCATGAGGAGCCGGCTTATGGATAAAATGATCCGCTCCCTGTTTGATCGCTTTCACAGCCAGTGAAATCGTGCCATGAGCGGTAAGCAGAATGAACGGGATAGATTCATTGACCGAACGCACTTTCTCGAGAACCTTGAGACCGTTAATATTCGGCATATTCAAATCACACAGGATGGCGTCGAAGGAACGACTTACAAAATATTTCAATCCTACTTTACCGGAGGCGGCTACCGTTACTCTGAATTTTTTAGCACGCAGGAAATGACTCAACTCTTTCCGCTGATGAGGGTCATCCTCGATATATAGTACGCGCAGAAGTTTTTTATCGATTACCATCGTTCTTCTTATCGTTTATCCGGCTGTTCAGATCGGTAGGTAGTATAATCGTAAAAGTGGCGCCTTTACCCCGCTCGCTTTTTACTTTTATATCACCCATGTGGTCATGAATGATCTGATAACAAATAGCCAGCCCTAATCCGGTTCCGACCCCCACGCCTTTCGTAGTGAAACCCGGGTCGAATATGTGACTTAAATTCTCCGGTTCGATACCTTCGCCGGTATCGCTTATCTCTATGAATACTTTATTATCGATCAAACCGGTCCTAATCGTAATCTCGCCCCGGTCTTTAATCGCGTGCTTGGCATTTATCAACATATTCAGAAACACCTGGTTGAGTTGTCCGGGGAAACATGTTATATTTGGTATTCCACCATACTTCCGATTGACCTTTATACCGTGCTTTATCTCGTGATGAATCAATGTCAATGTATCCTCGATACCTTCGTGAATATCTACCGATTTCAGTTCCGCCTCATCCAGGCGGGCAAAGCTTTTAAGACGCCTGACTATATTTACCACTCTTCCTGTGCCTTCATCAATAACTTTATAATTATCTTCGATCAATTTAAATGAATTTTCGAAGTCGATTCTCTGTTTTTCATCACGGCAGTTCTCGAAAATCTGCTTTTTCAGCTTATCGACAGCCCTGCGGGTGGTATCGTGCATACTGCTGACCGCTCCTACCGGCGTATTGATCTCATGCGCAATACCGGCAACCAATTGCCCCAATGAGGCCATTTTCTCCGATTGCACTAATTGAGACTGGGTATCCTGAAGTTCTCGATGGGCTTTTTCCAGGTTCTTTAACGCCTCGGCAAGTTCGCGAGCTTTCTCGGCTTCTTTGCGACGGTAATTTATTTCGGTTTCCAGCAGTGCCTGCCTCATCTGTTGTTCTTTAGCCAGCCTTTCCTGTTCGAGATTCTTCTCGGAAAGCTCTTTTACCTGGGTTATCTGTCGTTCGAGTATTTTGTTGGTTCTGGCCATGCCCCAACCCAGATATACCGACATGGAAAGCACCAGTATCGCCATGCCGTAAAGATACAACAAATACGAGTTGACCGTTGGCGAGGTGATCATACTGGCATCAACCAGCATAACATATATCGAGGCGGCAATAAAACTCAAAATGCCAAGGCCGATAAGCCAGGAGCCGGGTAACCGACGTTTTACCGCCAGTATCACCACCCGCGATACCTCGATAAGGGTTATGATACTGTAGGAATAAATAAGCTCTATCGGCAGCCACCATGAAAACGCTATCAGCAACAGCCCCACCGCTCCGATTACCCAGAACGTTTTAAGAAGCTTGCCGTAAAAAACCGAATAAAGAAACGCCACCCCGAAAGCGCTCATGGTGATAACCGATATTTTCATTACCCAGAATAACAGTTCATACGCTCTGTAACTGGGAAATCTCTCGGTTAACACTAACGATAGCGGTAAAACCGCCAGGCTGAACGCGAATAATGCGAAATGAAGGTTGTTCCTGGCTTTGCGATAGAATATAAAGAAAAATAAATGAATTATTCCCAGAAGCACGGGGGCAACAGTGAAAGCCAAGTTATGGCCATTAACGACTCTCACGAAATCAATAGCGTCATCGATAGTATCTGAATATTTGCTAAGTATGATATGAAAGCCATGATTGCTATCGAACCGAAAATACGACCGGCTTTCGGAGTTGGAATAACGAATCGCCAGGATATGGCTGAGGGTATCATCAACCTGGAATACGGCCGGTTTGTACTGGGAGTTAATGTACTCCTCCTCGATACTCGGCTTGGGGCTGACCATACCGTAACGTTCCACGAGTCGGCCATCCAGGAAAATCTCCATTGCGCCCAAATGATGCGCTGAAAGTAGTATCGGTACTTTCGCCATCTCCGGCGCCACACGAAGATTGGCTCTGAACCAGCCAATACCTTTCCAGTCGTTATCGGGCAGGCTATCGATATTAAAACCGGATTGAATCACCGGCCAATCGGAGTCATCGAAATCCCTATCGGCGTAAGCCGAGTCATCCCCTGCATGATAACGGAAATAATCGAGAACCTCCGTGTATAGAGAAGCGCTCAGGTAGGGCGGTATGGTTAATGTCGAGTCGACTTTATCGAGGTAGTAATCGGCTGAATCCCGTTCACCGAATGCCGAGGTACAATCAAAAGATATCGCCAATAACACAGCGATTGCTAAAGTTGTTATTTTTCCCGAATTAATCAACATTTTCATAAAACGAATAAACCCGTATTCTGTTGTATAATACAAAATACGGGTTTGGTATGAAAACAGTTATTTCGAGAAATTTACTTGTATTTACTCTCAGTAGTTCTCAACCGTTAACTCGATTATTTCAGGAATATCATCTTTTTGGTCGACTCGAAATTGTTGGCAACCAGATGGTAGAAATAGACACCGGTTGAAACATTACGGCCGCTATCGGATTCACCTTTCCAGACAATCGAGTGATAACCGGCCTCGAAATAGTGGTCGGCCAGGTTGGATACGAGCCTGCCGTTGGAATCATAGACATTCAGGCTTACGTGTGACGGCGCGGGCAAGGCAAAATCGATATTGGTCGTCGGATTGAACGGATTAGGATAGTTCTGCGAAAGATTGAAATCCCTGGGCAAACCATTGATATCATCGATATCATCAAGAACGAACGGGCGGGCCTCGGCGGAAACCAGGTTGGAGATATCGGCTATATTGCTGTAATTGTCCTGGGCTTTCATCGCGACATAATAAATCTGTCCCGGGTTAAGTCCACCGATATCGAAATTCTGCTGCGATCCGGACTGTATGGGAGCAGGCGGGTCATTTACGGCTATAGCGGCGTTCCAGTTAGCCTCATTAATCGGCGAGGAACTGTATTTAATCACGTAAGACTGGGCGATACCGTCGTTTTCGTCATCACCCGGAGCAGTCCACTCGATAGAGACCGAACCGATATCGTAGCCGGTGGCAGCGCTCAAGTCGATAATTGCGGCAGGAGCGGTTTGGTCCGGCGTGATTACATTAGCCACATTCGACAGGGTTGACCAGTTGGGTACCTCATCGGCGGTGCGAATCGCGAAATAGTACCTGACCTCGGCATCCAGGCCCTCTACGGTGAATGATTCGGCGGAACCGGCAACCTGCGGCGCGGGCTCATTACTGACCTGCGCTGCGGCGCCCCAGTTAGCGATCGTAATCGGCGAAAGAGAATATCTTATATCATACTGGCTGGCCTGCCCCTGATCATCATCGTCACCGGGCGCGATCCAGCTAAGTTCTACGTCATGCTCGTTGGCCTGTGAAACCTCAAGAGAGGTAATCGCTACGGGAGCGGTCGTTTCGCTTCCGGTCGTACCGGAGGCGTTATTGGAGAGAAGACCGTAATTAGGAACCTCATCATAAGCTTTCATCGCGAAATAGTAAGTAGTACCCTCGGCAAGACCGGTTATGGTAAAAGTCTCTACACTGCCGGCAACCTGAGGCGTGGGCTCGTTATTTACCGGCGTACATTGCCCCCAGTTAGTGTTGGTGATGGCAACGGTATTGTACCTGATATCGTATACGGAAGCCTGTCCGACGAAACCGTCGTCACCGGGTGCGGTCCAGCTCAAGTCGGCCGAATTATCATCTATGCTCTCGACAGCGAAATTAGCGACGGTACCGGGAGCGGTGATATCCTGACCGCCCTGTGTGGTAATGCTGGGAATGTTGGATAAACCCGACCACTGATCGACCTCATCAACGGCTTTCAAAGCGAAATAATAAGATGTATTCTCGGATAAACCGTTAATGGTCACGGACTGTTCGGTACCGGCCGGTTGCGGAGCAGGCTCATTATGAATCTGGGTAGCCTGGACGAATGAGTTATCATCTATGTTAACCGTTGAATATCTGACATCATACTGCGTAACCGTCCCCTGATCGCCGTCAGCGCCCGGGGCGCTCCATACCAGCGTAACCGAACTGGTAGTAGGATTGGCAGCCACGAGGTTTTCGACATCCGAAGGCGGAAGGTTGCCGACCTGCGTGGTAGCGTTAGTGATATTAGAGATACCCGACCAGTTCGAGGCATCATCACGGGTTTTTATAGCGAAATAATAAGTCGTACCGGACTGCAAACCGGCTACCGTAAACGATTCGGCACTTCCCGCCACCTGAGGCGTGGGCTCACCGGTAGCCTGCGTGGCAGAGTTGAAGTTAGCCTCGGTTATATTAGCAGTCGAATAGCGAATATCATACTGCGAAGCGGTGCCACTGTTACCATCATCACCCGGCGCGGTCCAGGCAAAAGCGATCGAGGACAGGCTCGGATTAGAGGCCAAAAAGTTAGAGATATCCGAAGGCGGTTCGGTATCGGTATCGGAACCGGTCGAACGCGAGACCACGTTTGACAATCCCGAACAGTTACTGGCATCATCCAGAGTTTTAATAGCGAAATAATATGTAGTGGCCGGTTGAAGGTTATCCACGATGAACGATTCGGCCGAACCGGCGGCTGACGGAGTCGGCTCATTGATTGCTTGCGAGGCGACATCCCAGTTACCCTCGGAAATTAACGAGGTCGAATAACGAATGTCATATTCGAATGCTGTACCATTGTTGCCGTCATCACCGGGCGCTGTCCAGTTTAGTGTTATTGAGTGCGCCGTCGAATCATCGGTGATCAATTGCGCGCCGGCAATTGAATTGATCATTAAAGTTGCCATTAACGCGAAAATGATTCGCGCTGCGATGAAATTAACTGTGATTTTGGATTTGCGTAAGTTCATTTAATTTTCCCCCCAGAGAAATTTAATTTTGCCTTTTGGGGCATATTAGAGCAAACACCAAACCAAACCGGCGATTTTCTTATAAGCAATAATATAACATTGAGTTGCGCGTAGAATGGCGTATCCATTATAGAGTTTTTTCAGGGCTAAATCTGATGAAATTTCAAACTCTTGTTCAACAGTTAAACAATTTAAAGTTGATGATAATTTACATATATGATATTGGTTCATAAGCCATTGTGAGACTTTAGACAAACTGCAGCTGACGTAAATATTAAACATCAACATTTGCGATGATTTTCCCCGCTGCAACCAAACAAGGCTATATCACCGGTGTACTAGAACAAGCCCACCGATAAACTTAGCTTAATTAAGGCTGCAAACTCTAGACGTTAATCTTTAACTCAACATAGGGAAGTAATTTAACTCTATACTCTACCTTTTGCAGTGAATCATTTCCCGTGATACCTTACTCAAGGCGAGTAATCTTCCTCTTCCTACGTTACCTATTTACTATAAGCTTTCGGACGAGTCAAGAAAAAGAACACCTTTTAACCAAATTTTTGTGAATTATTTATCAATACTTAACATAAAAATCAACTTATGTAACAGGTTTATTCTATTCAGGTTATGACAAATAAACTGATACAATTAACATATAGTTTTCAGTAAGGATTAGGGTATTATTTTCGGGCCTATCAGAAAATTTATTTATAGCGGTTTTTCGGCTGCGATTTCAATTAAAAATACTCCCGAAAAGCCTAGAAATGATTGTATATACGGGCATTGCGATTGTGGGCATGGCTGAGGATGAATTAGGACACGAATCGTGTATCATACGACCTATCTAGCTAAATAAGACAATCTTTCCCCGGGCCGACTCCGTTCAAGCCGATTCCAGGGCTTATACTCACTATTAAAGATAAAAATATTTGAAAAATCTCTATATTTACTGCTTATCGTACTTGACTTTTAAAAACCAAACGAATATCCTTGCACCGGATTAAGAAAGGGCTATTTAACTAATGACAAAGCCCTTTTATTAAGGAGACTCGCAAAACCCCGGGCATGAGAAAACCAGGTTGTCCGAGGAGGAAATCAAATCAATCTCGATGAATAATTCAGCCACGATGGCTGGACTTTTCAATATAAAAAAATACAAGATTTTTTTGGAAAGGATAGATACAATGGCCGATAAGGCTTTCAATCCGTTCGAGATGGCGCAGTCACAGTTCGATAACGTGGCTGATATGCTGGGGCTCGATCAGGCCGCCAGAGACCTCCTTCGTACGCCGATGAGAGAATACCATTTTAGCATCCCGGTTAAGATGGATGACGGCACGACTAAAGTATTCCGTGGTTTTAGATGCCAACACAATGATTCCCGAGGCCCGGGCAAAGGCGGCATCCGGTTTCACCCGCAGGAGACTGTCGATACTGTGAGAGCATTATCGATGTGGATGACCTGGAAGACCGCTGTTGTCGATATCCCGCTGGGCGGCAGTAAAGGCGGCGTAATCTGCGATCCGCACAACCTAAGTATGAGAGAACAAGAACAGATATGTCGCGGCTGGATTCGCCAGATTCACAAGGATGTCGGCCCGCTTATCGATGTACCGGCCCCCGATGTCATGACCAGCGCTCAACATATGCTGTGGATGCTAGATGAATACGAGGCTATCAATCGCAATAAGTACCCCGGCTTGATTACCGGTAAGCCGGTCGGCATGGGCGGCTCGCTGGGACGGACCGAGGCTACCGGCTACGGCGTTATGTACACCGTGCGCGAGGCTTTAAACGAGATGGGTATAAAAATCGAGGATACCACGGCCAGCGTGCAGGGTTTCGGTAACGTAGCTCAGTATGCTATCCAACTGTACAATAACTATGGTGGTAAGGTAATCTGCGTATCCTGCTGGGATCAGAACGACCAGGCCGCGTACAGTTTCAAAAACGAATCCGGTGTCGATCTCGACGCCCTCCTGAAAATTACCGACAGGTTCGGAGGAATCGATAAAGATAAAGCCAAAAGCATTGGTTACGAGATATTAGAGGGTGACGCCTGGCTGGAGCAGGATGTCGACGTACTTATCCCGGCCGCTATGGAGCATCAGTTAAGAGGTGACAATATCGAAAAGATTTCACAAAAAGTGAAACTGATCGCCGAGGGCGCTAACGGCCCGACTACTCCCGAAGCCGATAAGGTTATCCAGGAACGCAATATATTCCTGGTACCGGATTTCCTGGCCAACGCCGGCGGCGTAACCTGCAGCTATTTCGAACAGGTGCAGAGCAACATGAACTATTTCTGGGAAAAAGACGATGTCCTGGGCCGTCTGGATACCAAAATGACCTCGGCATTCAAGGCTGTCAGCGAGCTTGCCAGAAAACGCAAGATTTACATGCGAGATGCCGCCTACGTTATCGCGATTGACAGAGTAGTGCAGGCCTGCCGCAACCGAGGTTGGATTTAGACCCTTTAGTAAATAGATTTTCGTTTTATAATAGAGGCTTGCCTGGCAAGCCTCTATTTGTTTATATTTCAGATAATAAAAGCCGGGCAAATGCCATTATTGCCGACAGTATAAATAATCAGGGAGATAATCGATGACTGATCAGGATAAACAATCGAACGATTTACTTGGCTTTCTCAAGGATAGAGAAAAAGAGCTTAACTGCCTCTATCTCATCGAAAGCATTTTGAATCAACCCGAATTGAGTATCGGTGATGCCTGCAAGGGTTTAATCGAGGTTATCCCCACCGGCTGGCAGTATCCCGAGTTATGCAAGATCAAGATCACTATCGAGAAATCGACATTCACCTCGCCCGAATTCGCCGAGACCCCCTGGCTGTTGAACTCCGAGATTAATATCCGCAACAAGTTGGCCGGCAGTATCAGTGTTTACTACTCCGAGGAAACACCGGTGTCGGATATCGGGCCGTTCCTGGAGGGCGAAGCCAAGTTGCTGGATACGATCGCCAACCGTCTCAGTCATTTCATCATATTCAATTTCATGAAACAGGTATTCGAGGAGTACGAAACCGCCCGACAGGACCTGGTGGCGAAAAAGACTCCCGAATGGCGCGTAGTATTGAACCTTCTCTGCCAGACCGATAAAAACCTGTTTCACAACATCTCTCGCAGGATGTTGAACCATCTGGTTTGGAGCGGTTACGAGGAGGCCGACCAGACATTACGCAAGTACAGCAAAATCCAGAAAGCCAATCCCGAGGGCTCGATAAACGATGACAACGTGCCTCATCAAAAAAGTATCATCACGTTCTCTAACAAGCTAAGCGAGGATGTTTTCGCTATAGCCGACAAGCATCTCAATGAAGATTTGATACTGAGTTATATCCGCAAATGGATTCAGGAAGATAAAATCAGTTTTCTCGTACAAGCGGTTCATCAGGATTTACCCATAGCCGATATCGCCGAGGCCGTTCAACGTTACCGGCGTATTGCCCCCGATGGTATAGAGCTGCCACCCAACACCAGACGCGGCCTTCGGGTGAGTTTGGTAAGGCAGTTTTTATCGAGCGATATCGAGTTTATCAAGGTAGCCAAAAACTATATCAATATCAGCGATTACGAAGAATTGCTCGATCATATAATCTGTACCTCGGACGGCAAAGGCAAGCTCGGAGGTAAGGGCGCCGGCTTGTTTTTGGCCAAGCAGATAATGCTCAAGTCGAAAGAATTCCGCGAGAAATTCGATCAGATTAAAGTACCGAAAACCTGGTATATCACCACTAATGTCCTGATGGAATTCGTCAGGTACAATAATTTAAACGAAGTGGTGGAGCAAAAATACAAAGATATCAACCAGGTACGGTTGGAATACCCGCATGTAGTACAAACATTCAAGAACTCGTATTTTCCCCCCGAGATAATCCAGGGGCTTTCGGTAGCTCTGGATGATTTTGGCGATAAACCGCTTGTGGTAAGAAGTTCCAGTTTGCTCGAGGATAGAGCAGGCGCGGTGTTTTCGGGAAAGTACAAAAGCCTGTTTTTAGCTAATCAGGGTAGCAAGCAAAGCCGCCTGGTGGCTCTCCTGGATGCTATCGCTGAGGTTTACGCCTCGGTATTCGGTCCCGATCCGATCGAGTATCGAGCCGAACGCGGCCTTCTGGATTTTTCCGAGGAGATGGGCATAATGATTCAGGAGGTGGTCGGCACCCGGGTCGGCAATTACTATTTCCCCTCCTATGCCGGTGTTGCGTTCAGCCGCAACGAATTTCGCTGGTCGCCGAGAATCAAACGCGAGGACGGCCTCATACGTTTGGTGATGGGGCTGGGCACGAGGGCGGTCGATCGTGTCGGGGATGATTACCCGATACTGGTAGCGCCCGGTCAGCCGGGTTTGAGAGTTAACGCCACTACCGAGGAGTCGGTACGGTACGCGCCTCGTAAAGCGGATGTCATCAACCTGTGGTCGAAAACTTTCGAGACTATCGATATCGATTATTTACTGAAAGTCGAGGGCGAGAATATACCCGGTATCGAACGCCAGATATCGATTTACGAGGATGGTATGCTCAAACGCCCGATGGGCAGGCATATCGATTTCGACGAGGGCGATGTGCTGGTTACTTTCGATGGTTTGATATCTAACACGAAATTCGTCGATAAGATGAAAACCATGATCCAGCTTTTGGAAAAAGAGATCGGCAAGCCGGTCGATCTCGAGTTCGCCTCCGACGGCGTGAATTTCTTCCTTCTGCAATGCCGCCCCCAAAGCTACGTAGTGGGGGACGCCCCCGCCGAAATACCAACCGACATTCCCGATGATCAGTTGTTGTTCTCGGCCAATAAATTCATCTCCAATGGTGAGGTGCCTGATATAACTCATGTGGTTTATGTCGATCCCGAAAGTTACGATTCGTTACCGGAGCATGCCTCGCTTATAGCCGTTGGTAGGGCGGTTGGCAAGCTCAATAAGATATTGCCAAAACGCAAATTCGTGCTAATGGGCCCCGGTAGATGGGGCAGCCGAGGCGATATCAAGCTGGGCGTGAGAGTTACATACTCCGAGATCAACAATACGGCCGTGCTAATAGAGATGGCCCGTCAGAAAGGCAACTATGTGCCTGACCTGTCGTTCGGAACTCATTTTTTCCAGGATCTGGTTGAGGCCGATATCAAGTATCTGCCGTTATATCCTGATAACGATAATGTCGCATTCAACGAGAAATTTTTCAGCGATGCGGATAATATCCTGGCCGAGGTTCTACCGGAATACGCTCATCTTTCGGATGTCATCAAAGTCATAGATATTGCCGGTAATACGGATGGTAATATACTTCGCATATTAATGAACGCCGATATCGATGAGGCGGTCGCGATACTTGCCGAACCGCAGTCCGAATCTCCATCGATAAAAAAGCATAAACCGAAATTCAAGAAATCAAAAGTCAACCATTGGGCCTGGCGAATGCGTATGACTGAAAACATGATTTCCATGATGGACCCGGTTAGATTCGGCGTCGAGGCCGTATACATACACGGCAGCACGAAAAATGCCACCGCCGATGCCGATAGCGATATCAACCTGATCGTACATTTCAAAGGCACACCGAAACAAAAAGCCGATCTGCAAAGCTGGTTCGAGGGGTGGAGCCTGTGCCTGGATGAGATGAATTTTCTGCGCGTCGGCGTCAGGATCGGAGGAATACTCGATGTCGTATATGTTTCCGACAATGATATCAAAAAACATACGAGCTATGCTGCCCGGCTCGAGGCTACGGTTGATGCTCCCAAACAGCTACCAATGCGGGATACATGAGATTTAACCTCTCCATGAGCCCGATTTAATACTAAAATAACTGCGCAACGATTTTGAGATTCCTGTCATATTCGGTTTATTGTTATTGCATCATAAGCTGGAAAATAATAATATAGAGATACTAACTAGCTTGAGAAGGTGCTCCGAATGCGAATATTCAAGGGATTGTCGATTACCTCGGTACTGATTACGTACTTTTCCATTTACATCAATGGCCTTTCCAGAATCTCCCGAGCAGACAGTGGTTATCTCGACTGGCATAAATATCTGGGAGAGTTTGCCAATATAAATCCCCTATCGCTGAAAACGAACTCAGGTATAAACGAACTTACCCTTCCCTGGATCAAATGTATCAATTTCTATACGGGCGTAGCGGTTTGTATAGTCGTAGCGATCTTAATCATCTGGGCCGTAATTCGTTATTACAACAGGCTCAGGATTCTGATTCCCTCGGTGATTGCCGGATTACTGGTATTATTCCAGATATGGCAGGGCAGCCTTAACCTTGCGCCCCACCTCGAGCCGATCAAGTTTTCGGTCCATATATTTTCCTCGCTGGTACTGGTAAGCTTATTGTTATTCATATCTCAACAAGCTCACTATATCCTCGATTCACATACGGAAGACGGTTCGGCTTATTCGAACAAAGCCCAGGCCTGGATAATCGTTATCTGGATTTTCACTATAATACAGATAATGTTGGGAATGCAGCTTCGCGAATCGATAGAACTGGCATTCACTCATCACCCGCTTCTTGCCTACCATCTCCTGATAAGCAAGGTGGGGGCGATAAAATACGCTCATCCCCTGTTCGGAATTCTCACATCGTTTTTCGTTATGCTCATAACCAAACGACTCATCGCCTCCGATTGTAAACCATCCAACCTGGTCTGGCAGAGTTGCACGTCGCTCCACGGCCTGACCATACTACAATTGATAATCGGAGTGATCATCGTTTTCGTAGATATGTCGCAGGTCGCCCGTATACTTCACTTATGGGTAGCCGGATTGATAATGGGCATGCTGGTGATAACATATACGGCTTTAAGTCATAAAAGGGAGGTTGAAAATGCCTGACACCAATAGGCACCCTAAGTTCTTGATATACTCCGTTTCGGCCACGCTAATACTGGCAATCATCGCGATACTCGTGGTTAACCTGGCTCATCGGTCGCGCCAGTCGATGCCGGTATATAATACGCTAACCGATTTCCGATTTACCGCAGCCCACAACGAGCAACCATTCAGCCTGGAGCAGATGAAAGGCAAATTGAATGTCGTTTATTTCGGTTTTACCAACTGTAAAAGTATTTGCCCTATTCTCGTCGAAAACATGTACGATCTATATGCTTACTACGCCGACTATCCCCAGGTTCAGTTCATAACAATTTCAGTCGATCCTGAAAGAGATACCTATGAGGTTCAACGCCAATACGCTAAAAATCATAATATAACGGACAGCAGATGGGTGTTTCTGAGCGCTCCTATCGAGGATGTCGTAGAGCTATGCGAAAAGCAATTTTTACTGGCCGCCGAATCTTTGCCGATGGGTCATTCCTCGAAATTCATCGTAGTCGATCATCTTGGCCAAATCAGAAGCTACCATGACGGATTGGACGGCGAGGCGATGAAACCGCTAAAAGAAAACCTTCGCCAGCTCGCCAAAGACTTGCCGCAGATACGATAGGCTATCGGTCTTTATCACTATTGCTATTTTTCGAACAACAGCGGGCTATCGAACGTATCTATTACTTTTTTGATGAATCCTGTAAAATCTTTCGGCTTACTATAACCCTGCTCGATTTTTAGATTATACACCAGGTTGAGCGTTCTCGTATCATCATTCCAATTATAATCGTACTCGAATTGTAATTGGCCTTTTTTCAGCTCGAAAGCCTTTATTGGTTTCGGTCGACCGTAATCATCAGGCACTTTGATCTCGAGCTCTTTTTCGAACACGCCAATATAATCATTTCTATCGACCGGAAAACGTCTCTCATCGGGATCACCGAGCATTGGTATCAGGCCTTTCGAGATTGTTGACCACGACGGCAAATTCATGATAGTGGTGTTGCCTATTTTCTGCGTGGATATTTCCATCTCGCCGTACCAGGTCTGATTGAATTCCGGCGCAATACTTTCGGGAGTGTCGAACGTAACCGAATCGATAGAAAGGATCACTCCCCAGTTATCCGAGTAAGCCGATTCCAGGTCGTTTCTCAATTCCTCGCTCGAATATCCCCGAAGGTCGTAACGGCTCAAACCGGCCTCGAGCTTATAGTAGTCGCGAATGTATCGAAAACGGTACTTGCTCCCTTCCGATGGCTGCAATACCATTTTCATTTTCCAGTGGGAATCCTCACTTTCGGCATCCGGTAGTTTTTTGAGTTTTTTGGCGAAGCCTTTCAATCCGACCTGTAAAATCGGCTGGCCCGCGATATCGTTGGCGATAGAGGATTTGGGATCGACAGGAATATCCGTGGCATCCACATAGAGCGTATCACCATCGATGATACATCCGGCGATAAGGTGATTGAATCCGAAATACGGAAGCGGCATGCTGGTGCCTAAGTCACGAGTCATCACCAGAACCGGCCAGGCCTCGAGACCGACATGGCGCAGCATATGAATAAGCAGGTGACCTTTATCTTTGCAATCTCCCCAGCGGTTCAGCAAAACATCATCCGGTTTCCTGGGTATCGAGGCATGATAATCGAAACCGATCATCTGGTAGGGAATACCCATGACGATATGCTCGAAAAGGACCTCGAGTTTTCTGCTGTCGCTCATAATCCCCCCGACCAGACTGTCGGCCAGAGCATCTGCGCGAGGGTTATCGCCCAGTACAGCCTGGCTGATCGAATAGTACCAGTCGTTCAGGACGTCCCAGTTATCAAGCGTGGTAACAATCACCACACCTACGATATCGGGAACCGGCGGTAACATGGCATTATTCATGTTCAGGGCCGGAGTTTTCTCACCACTCCAGGTATATTTCTTAAAACCACAATGTTTGGAAATCTTCGGATCGGGAGCCGGATCGATCGATAGGTAACGAATATCATCCCTATTGGTCAGAATCGTATAGTCCCAGTAGCGCTGGAAGAAATCACTGTGAGTCATGTATGTCCCCCAGAACTCGTTCCACAGGTCGCCGTCTCGGCTTTCCCAGTAGCGATAGTGTATCTCGATAACATCACCGGGTTTTAAATCCTGGAATACGGCATACTCGCCCTCGACCGTACCCGCCATCGGTGGTTGTCCTTTTCTCAGTCTTTGCGCTACCAGAAGATTGTTAAACGAGTAATCGGGGTCGAATCCTAGATTCATCTCCTGGTACTGGGCGATAACATCCTCATCCAATAACGCGATAGCGTAATGAATATCCTTGAGCACCACGCCGGAATCGAACAACAACGCCTGACGTTTATCCAGCACGTACCAGAAATCGTTGTTATTAAGCTGTTCGGGGGTTGGGGTCATATCCCAGTATTCCAATACATCCACGGAGCCGAATATTTTGTCATACGTTTCATTGTTATGAAGACTTTCGAGAACCTGATACGGTTTAACCGCCGATGGTTTGATCGCGTGAATTCGCTCGAGTACTTTGTTGGCTTTATCGTACTCGCTTGCCTCGGAATAAATTTCATAAAGCTTGCTGTACAGTTCGATATTGTAAGGATAGATCTCCTTCAGGCTGTCCAGTATGGGAATCATCTCTTTTTCACGCTTAGCCATACTATAAGTATAATACAGTTCGGTCAACGCCTGATCGGAATATTTCGATAGGTAGAAAGCCTGCCTGGCCTTCTCGATAGCCTCATCGTATCTCGCCAGTGTCACGAGATAGCGAGGTTCAGTCGTTATCAGGTATCGCTTGTTATTAGCTTGCTCGCTGAATGCTTTTGCCTCCCGATAAGCCGCTTCCGGGTCTCTCACCACCTGGCTATACATCATGGTAAGAAAACTGTGAATACCGACCGCGTTCGGGTATTTCTGCAGAAGCCTGTCGTAATTTTCGAATAACCCTTTTTTATCCTGCTTCAAGAGAGGTTTCAAGCCCGCAGTCAATTCGATCGGGAATCTGTCTGGGTATACGCTATCGAGTTGGCAATAGGTATTTACCTGTATCTCATAATTTTCAACGGTATTCTCTATCCACCTGAATTCGATAAGTGGAACATGAATATCATCCATTATCGTACTCAAATATCTCAAGCCGAGTTGAGGCTCGTTGTTTAGAGTGAGCGCCACGAACAGCAGGTAAATATCGATCGGATCCGCTTTTTGCTTGTGGTAAAGCGTTTCGAGCGTTCGCACGGCTTCATCGGAATAACCGTTATATATCTGAAGGTAGGTGCGCCACAATCTGGTATCGGGCTCTTCACCGTGTTCGGCCACGTAGCTTTCGAACGGATCGAATAGCGGATGAATTTGCTCGACATCGAAACTTCCGCCTCTCTTTACCTTGCCGTAGCGATGCCATTTGAAACCATCTATGTTCTCGTAATCGCTATTCAATACCTGAAGACCGAATGTCAACCCCTGATCGGTTGTCCCTAGTACGACGGTTATTTCATGCATGCCTGCTCCGGCATCTATCTCGAACGCCTCCCGCTGCACGGCATTTCTATATCGTGGATCATCGTGTACCGGCACGCCATCGAATAAGATACGGTAATTGAGCGCCCCTCCCATCAGCACGAGTATCTCCATATCGTCGGGAAGCTCGAAATAAAACCGCGCCTGCATAGCCACGTCCTGAGTATTCTCGATCGCATAATAAGGCAGGAAATTTCCGAAATCGTCTGCAGGCAACCAGGTCCAGCCGGCCCTGGTACCGATTTTACCGGCAACGGTGGCCAACGTATCGAGGGACTGATTCTCGAATTCGACAGGACGGTACGCCGCGATATTGGAATTATTCTCGAACGGTCCGCAAACCCAGCAACCAGGAGCATAATTCATACGGCGAAGCCAGCCCTCGGGGAGGCTGAAATCGGCCTCGGTGTAGTACCCCTCCATGAGTAAACGACCGGTATGAGCCCAGGGGCCTTTGGCGTTATTGGCCAGCGCCTCTCCTATTTCGAAACTCAACCGGTTGCATTCGGCCCAATCACCCAGCTCGGCATTGACGAATTCCGAAAGTGGCGCCAGGTTGGGGCTCGATTTATCCGCCGCAATCAGTCTTTCTATCATCTCTATTTGCGTAGCGTAATCCAGATCGAAATGCGAGGCCAACAGCAGTCCCCTCATACAGGCTAAATCATCGGGATGCGAGGCCAGTTCATTCGCGAACATGGCTTTGGCATCTGATATATTCAACTGACTGAGCTGTTTCCAGGCTTCTTCAGTATCGGCTTTTACCTCAGAGAACAAAAAAGTTCCGGCAACTGCAAACGCGCATGCAAACAGGATGACATACCTTTTCATTTATCTCTCCGCTATTATTTGATATTTAAGATCATTTTCAGGATAGTTACATTCTCCCTCGTATTTATTGGGCTATATTACGTCGATTGCCTTTTGACCGCAAGCTATTTGTTGCCCTCATGACAATGATAAACACGTATGTTATAAGCTGATGGCAGGAGCATATCCTGCTGTTTCGTCAAACACGCATAATATCGTGATATTTTCATTTCTATTTAATTTCACTACTGTCCGGTCTTTTCATCTCGTTGCGAAGCGCTGCTTCGCAACGTGGCTTGTTTGCCGGCAGAATGCGCATTCTACATGATTCAAGAAGGTTTCCAAGCAGCGCTTGGAAACCAGAAAACCAAGCCTAACATCGGCAGGATATGTCAGGATGAATGATACGCTGAATATAATAATTATATCGGAAAATATTTTTCATTAACAATTCCAAGGAGAAATTTAAAATTTAACGAAAAACACCGGACACTAGTGATTTAATCTATAATATTCTAGAAGTATAAGAACATTTCGTATACCGAAACGGTTATAAAATCAAGTTGAACGGAGGTAAATATGTCAGAAAAAAAACTGAAAGTAATCGCGGATTTCCAGATACTGCCTATAGGCGTTGGGATATCACTATCGAAATACGTAGCTAAATGCGAGAGGATACTTGCCGAGGCCGGGCTGGAAACCAGGCTTCACACGATGGGAACCAATATCGAGGGTGACTGGGATGAGATAATGGCCACGATTCGCGAATGCCACGATCAGCTTCACGAGGACGGCGTAGTGCGCGTGGTAACCTCGTTGAAAATCTCGACACGAACAGACCGAGAGCAGTCTATAACCGGCAGAATTGAAAGTGTAGAGAACAAAAAGTAGTATTTTGATAGTTTCCTGTATGCCTGGTATCGATAAACTATAAATCTACGAAGGCGGCCCGTTAAGGCCGCCTTTCGTAGATCAAGGTCAAAGCGCTAGAGCACTTTTCAAGAAGTAGTAGCTGAATTTAATTACTCGAATCAGAAGTTCATTCGCAATTCGGCCAGCCATCGGGAGCCTCGGCCGGTAAATCGCCACTGTTTTGCCAGGTTGGCTCATAGTCCGGGCAGTAATGTAATTCGTTCGCGCCTCGGAAATACTGAACAAGGTAGGTAACGTCAGCACCGATTACCGAACAATCTCCGTTAGCATCAGCCGAGTTATAGAAACCACCGACCAGGCATGGTGCGGCGATAGCCCGGAAATAGTTCACCAGGTAGGTGACATCCGCGCCGATTACATTCGGCGGCCACGAGCCGGCAGCCATGTTGGCATCACCGGGGAGGTATTCGTAAGTAGTAGTGACGCTGCAACCCGACCAACCGGTTTCATGATCGTAGGTACCGCAGGTAGAACCATCCTCCATCCAGGTACCGCGTAGAGTGTTTACACAATAGTCTTCTGTTGTGCTTTCATTGCAGTTCATGCCGCCATTTATGCAGCAAGCGCCAAGTTCAGGTGTCTGACAACCCGACCAACCGGAGTGCTCATCGTAATCGCCACAGGTTGAACCTTCACCCATCCAGGTGCCACGTAGAGTATTTACACAATAGTCTTCTTCTGTGTCTCCAGTGCAGGTCATGCCGCCATTCATACAACAGGCGCCAAGTTCAGGTGTCTGACAACCCGACCAACCAGAGTGCTCATCGTAATCGCCACAGGTTGAACCTTCACCCATCCAGGTGCCACGTAGAGTATTTACACAATAGTCTTCTTCTGTGTCTCCAGTGCAGGTCATGCCGCCATTCATACAGCAGGCGCCAAGTTCAGGTGTCTGACAACCAGACCAACCGGAGTGCTCATCGTAATCGCCACAGGTTGAACCTTCACCCATCCAGGTGCCACGTAGAGTATTTACACAATAGTCTTCTTCTGTGTCTCCAGTGCAGGTCATGCCGCCATTCATACAGCAGGCGCCAAGTTCAGGTGTCTGACAACCCGACCAACCGGAGTGCTCATCGTAATCGCCACAGGTTGAACCTTCACCCATCCAGGTACCGCGAAGAGTATTTACACAATAGTCTTCTTCTATGTCTCCAGTGCAGGTCATGCCGCCATTCATGCAGCAAGCGCCAAGTTCAGGTTGCACGCTGCAACCCGACCAGCCGGTTTCATGATCATAGGTACCGCAGGTAGAACCATCCTCCATCCAGGTGCCGCGCAGAGTGTTTACACAATAGTCTTCTGTTGTGCTTTCAGTGCAGTTCATGCCGCCATTTATGCAGCAAGCGCCAAGTTCAGGAGTCTGACAACCCGACCAACCAGAGTGCTCATCGTAATCGCCACAGGTTGAACCTTCACCCATCCAGGTGCCACGTAGAGTGTTTACACAATAGTCTTCTTCTGTGTCTCCAGTGCAGGTCATGCCGCCATTCATGCAGCAAGCGCCGATCGGTGGAGTACAATTAACTCCGGTAATATTGACAGTGTACGGGTTACCATTACTGAAAATGGGATAATAATAATCGCCGGCGGCTAAATTATTCCAGGAAGTGGACAGATTAGAGCCATGCGGGCAGTTTACTTGTGAATTATAAAAAACCATATCCGCGCAGGGACATTCACCAAATAAGTTCATGGAAGGATTACTAACAGTATTAGCATCATCGCAGAAATCGATCGTAACATTCATGCAGGAGCTTAAAGTAAAACTAATCCACACCTCCGGGTCATGATGATTCATACAATCGGTAGTAGCCCCATCCGTATCGCCGGTAAGTTGAACGGTCACACCATCCAGTAATGTCCCGGCATCATCGGCGTCGGCACAATCATCATTGGCCGGCGTTACAGGAGCCTCACTTATAGTTAGCAGACCATAACCCTCAGCATCATTTACTCCGCCAATTTCGATTAAATATGATTGCCCGCTAACCACCGAGATATCCAGGTGATCACTCGCGGTACAGCCTAATCGGGTGGGAAGATGCGAGCAATCGGTGCCATTATAAACAGCCATCATCGTATTGTAATGTGAGCCGTCCAGGCTGATACGAGCTGAAAATGTGTTTGATGCCGTGTAAACAAACCAGACATTCGCGCCAGAGGTAATACATGTGCCGTTGCCATCGTAGGTCGCGCTTCTGGTGGAAAAAGAGTAATCGGTTACCTCGCCGATTGATATTGCGTTACCACAGTTGTCATTAACCGGTGCATCAGGACAGTCAATTCCGGTGACATTTACAGTATAAGGTCCCGGGGAGCGATGTGGCTGTAAAATCGAATAGTAATATGTACCGGCTTCCATGCTATGCCAGGTACGTGAATAGTTAGAACTCGAACCACACACTTCGGCGTAATCAAACGTTGTGGAATTATCGCATGGGCATCCATCATACAAGACATATGACCATTCGGTTACAATGGAGGGGTCATCGCAGAAATCAATGGTAACATCCATACAACCGGCCAATGTGAACTTTACCCATACCTCGGAATTGCTGTTATAACCGCAATCCTGAGTAGCATCAACTGTAGTGCCGGTAAGCTGCACAGTCGATCCCGATACAAGAGTCCCGGCATCATCGGCATTGACACAATCATCATTGGCAGGAGGATCTGCCAGGACACAAATAGTCATAACACAAAATAGTATTACAACCTTTATTAAAAACAACTCTCTTTTCATACGTAATCTCTTCTCTTTTACTTCTTGCGATTCCCGCGTGTACCACTAAAACAATATCTCATTATCACAAGAAGTTTGCTTTTTGATTCCTTGTTAGTTACACTTCATTTTGCGTTGGGAGTAAATTCCCAATGCCTTAACAGCGGGCTGTTCCCGGCAGATCGCCGGGGACAGCTTCTAATTTTTCCTGATTCCTGTTCGTTTAAGTTAAAAGATCTGTTGTTTTCAAAACTATTTCTTAATTGATTTTCTTCAGTTTTAACCAGTTCTCAAAAACTATGCTTATTTTAATAGCACCATCCGTTTGGCAAATGATCCCTCGGAGCTTTTTAAGCGATAGAAATAGATACCGGATGATACCACCTCACCCGCTTCGTTGGCGCCATCCCAGATTATGCTATGCGTACCGGCCGATAGCACGCCATCATGCAGCGTCTTTATCCGGCGACCGCCAACATCATAGACAGATAGATTAACATGATCTGTTGTTTCTAAGGAGAATTGAATTGAGGTGGTGGCGTTGAACGGGTTTGGATAGTTTTGTTGTAGCTCTAAAGCCAACGGTAAATCAGCCGGCTCATCATCGATATCAACCGGCCCCTTGCTCAGGCAGAAAGCGAAATCGGTTGATGATGTTATCCAACGACCCGAGGATTCGTTGTATGATTTACTGAAACCATTAGAACTATTATTCATTTGCCAGGTAAATATACAGCCGTTTTCGCTGTTGCCCCGGATAATCACCCAGCCGTCACTTACCGATAATGGCGGGCTCAGCGTGGCCGTAAATTTTTTCTGATAGTACTGGTCGCGAACGTAAATATAGCCTGTCTCGACAATTGAAGCATCGACATCATAGATCGCAATCGTATCCCCCGGAGAGTCGTTAACATCATTACAAAAAGTTATCTGGAAAGGTAAAGAGTCCGAATCGCAATCAGCATCGACCACGTAATCATCACCCCACCAGGTGATTTGCGAGATTGCCTCGTCCAGCCCTCCGAAATCATCGGAGATGGCAGTGGAGCTTTGAATGTCTGAAGGAATAAAACAAGAATTATTAAGATTGGTAATAGGTTTCTGTCCGAAAAGAGCTTCGTCGTCACAAACCTGAGGCATAAGGCTTTTAACATTAATGATATATTCACCTTCGGCCCCATATTGGGAACATATTGGAAAATAGTAGCTACCCGGGGGTACATTAGTAAAATAGATAATCAGTTGAGCTGAGATACACCGCGAGATATGGGTATAATTCGATGATGAGATTCTACTATAGGTGAGATCGCACGGACACTCTTCTGTTAGATACAGAAAAGATGAGTGGAAAGTTACCGGCGTACCGCAAAGATCTATGCTAATATCCATCGTGTCTTCGATTGCAAACGTTACCCAGACTTCGGGAGCATTGTTACTCTGGTGACAGTCAATGCTGGGAGCGCCTCTGTTATCACCGGTTGCCTGCAAGACCGAACCCGGCTGGAGGATGCCCATCTGGGTGGCGTCTTCGCAATCGTCGTTAATCGGCACGATCGGATTGGGTATTATCGAGAGATACCCTTCGCAGTTTGGACTCGAGCTTGAATGATGGGCGCCGATTTCGATTAAATACTGCTCACCGACAACAACATTCATCGTAGTTCGGTTAACATAATATGACGCATCAAGGCACTCTGCTAATATATAATTCGGCGATGAAATTTTTAAAGTATATGGATCACCAATGTCTGTGCCCCACGAGTTCCCAATGACAAAGTAATAAGTTTCTCCCGCAGTAACGGGGAAATTAAGTATCCTGGACTGCTCCCATTGCTCTCTAGCACAGGCTAATTCATTACCTTCGGCATCGGTAATCACAATAAAATCAGTAGTCGTAGAACTTTCGAAATCAAGGAGTACATTAATAAAATCATCCACTTGAGAGGCATAAGAATAAACAACATCTGAGAAAACACCCTGCCCGTAATAAATGCAAGATGAAAACTCGTAGTCCCGACTATACCCTCGAATAGTACCGGTGACTACCGCAGGCAGGGATGATATTGAGGTGGCGGTTTCGATCGTCTCTCCACCCTGCATTTGTGTTGGCTCCGGAAAAACTACAGCTTCCGGACAGGCAGCACCTTTATAGATAGCACAATTTTCCGAGATCGAATAATCCGATCCGGTGGTATCGGAGACCACGATCTGAACCGGCGCGGTCACGGTGGCGGTATAGAGGAACCACACATTGGGATTGGTTACAAAGTCATTCGGGCCGTCAGGGGTGGCTTCAACAGTGCTGAACAGTACTCCCTCAGTTTCGCCAATCGGAGTGGCATCGGCGCAATTGTCATTCGCCGGGATATCGAGTATGGTTGATTGTGTTGGATTTGTTTTTGGCTGCAATTCGGGTTCGTTCCATATTATAAGCCCCGTACTTTTGTCTATCGTTTCCTGATAAGTCGGAAGATGGTTATCGCCGGCCGGCTTGTCACTGTTTTCTGCCTTGCCTATGCCGTAGGGCAATAATGCAAACGCCAGCAGTAACGTTAATGCAAATGGTTTAATCCGATACATCGCTTTTCTCCTTTAATATTTAATTTGACATATTAACGATTAGCCCGTGAATAATTATTCATTGTTTCTCCTTTTAAATAACATAATCATAACTTGAATATTTCGAATTTTCAGCGTTTCCCTTTTTGTATTCAGAAAGATAATGCCTTTGGCCATTTACCACGAAATAATCCCGGGCTTTTTCCCAAAATGATTCAAATAAAAACTTGAAGCTTTTAGCCATTGCCTCATGTTCGGTAGCGAGTACGGTTAAGGAAGTTCTGCTTTTTATGGGATCTTCAAGTGTATAGATACAGGCTTTCTGATCGAATATAATCAGTTTAATAGGAAGTTCATCGAAAACCCGATCCTCGTCACCTTTTGTCGAGGTTTGCTTGCTCATCTGTCTGGCAAAAAACTCTTCAGCCTCGTCTTCAGGGGGTATTTGAAAAATAGACCTGATTACAACCCCTCTTTTCGTAGCCGCTTCGTTTTCTTTATTCTGCTCCCACCTCTGTTCTTCATTGGCGTAATAAAAAGGCGGTTTAACAAATCCAAGTACCTCTTTTTTGGTTTTGGAAAACAACTCGAGATATTTATGATGAACCTGGATGGGATTTTTGAGCACTTCAATAAATTCTAAAGGATCGGGATTGCTGGTGATATTCTGGCGGCTCGACTCATACCTCTTTTTAAAAGTCAGAATTAGCTTAGTTACTGTTTCTTTTTGTTCATTATACTTTTGTTCGATATCATTATTGAGTTTATTCTGGAGAATCGTCGGGTTGGAGGCACTGTACCTTTTTTGCTTGCCGGGTCTTAACGAAGCTAAGCCGATCAGCATCAGGGAATCAAGGGTATCATAGATTCGCGCCCTGGGTACTCGCGAAATCTTAGCAATTTCGCTTACCGACAATGATTCACGCTCCATAAGCGCCAAGTAGACCTTCGTTTGATAGCTGTTCAAGCCGAGCTTTTTGGCTTCTTCAAGTATATCCATTCTTGTTTCCTTATATTCAATCCTTTTATTATTATCGGCCTAGCTTAAGAACTTGTTACTACTAATATAAGTAGTAACATAATGATAAAATAAATATAATCTTAATAAAGTCAAGATAATAATTATAACTACATAATATACAATATTTTAGAGATATTTCTTTGATGGTTGCATTTCCTTGTAGAGATTATTTTTTTGTATTTTTAAGGTTAAGATTAAAAAAGACGACTCGACAGTCGCCTTATTGTTACCCATAAAGTAGAGCAACAGATAACCCACCAGTATAGTGGGCAAGCTAAAGCCTCACAGTCATATATAATTGAGCACTAAACTAAATATAAGCTAATCTTTAATTATTGAAAGACAAGTAGCGGAGCAGGGACTTGAACCCCGGGCATGAGGATTATGATTCCCATCCATGCTATTTTGCTAAATTATTGGTATTAAACTTACTCTGTTGATTGATAGCGAATTGCAATAAATCCGATCTACACCTTTCGACACCAGAAAGCACCACAGATTACCACAGATATACCGCCGTTGTTACCGTAGTGTTGACATGAAAAAGGCGGCCCTTTTCAGAGCCGCCTTCCGTAGATCAAGATCAAAGTGTTAGAGCACTTTTCAAGAAGTAGTAGCTGAGTTTAATTACTCGAATCAAGGAGTTCATTCACAATTCGGCCAGCTATCGGGAGCCTCGGCCGGTAAATCGCCGCTGCTTTGCCAGGTTGGTTCATAGTCAGGGCAGAAATGCAATTCGTTCGCGCCTCGGAAATATTGTACCAGATAGGTAACGTCCGCGCCGATTACCGAACAGTCACCGTTAGCATCAGCCGAGTTATAGAAACCACCGACCAGACATGGCGCGGCGATAGCCCGGAAATAGTTCACCAGGTAGGTGACATCCGCGCCGATTACATTCGGCGGCCACGAGCCGGCAGCCATGTTGGCATCACCGGGGAGGTATTCGTAAGTAGTAGTGACGCTGCAACCCGACCAACCGGTTTCTTCATCGTATTCACCGCAGACTGAACCTACGCCCATCCAGGTGCCGCCACTATAAACACAGTCGTTTTCGTAATCAAATATCATGCAGAACGTGCCATCATAGAAACAGCAAGCGCCGGGCGCTTCATCATCACATATATCGGCTACACCGTTTTGTGGATCAATATCATCACAGGTAGCACCTAAACGGAAGAAGCCCCCAAGCGTCTCCGTGCAATACATAATATCATCCGTAATCTCACATTGCATACTCGAGCCGTCATCATAACAGCAAGCGCCATTGCTAGCAGCGGGGTCGCAAATATCGGCGATACCGTTTTCAGGATCAATGTCTTCGCAGGTAGCACCGGAATGAAAATCACCATTGAGTGTATCCTGGCAGTACTCTTCATCACCAGTAATCATGCACATCAAATCTTCGCCTTCATAGTAACAGCAGGCGCCTTCCACAGGTACGTATTCGCAGATATCGGCGATACCGTTTTCAGGATACATATCCTCACAGGTTGCGCCGGCATTAAAGGAGCCAAACAGCGTCCATGCGCAGTAATCTTCATCATCAGTAATCATACACTGCATGCCTGAGCCGTCATCATAACAACAGGCGCCTTCCTGTGATCCTGATTCGCAGATATCGGCAATACCGTTTTCAGGATCAACATCCTCACAGGTTGCGCCGGGATTAAAGGAGCCAAACAGCGTCCATGTGCAGTAATCTTCATCATCAGTAATCATACATTGCATACCCGAGCCGTCATCATAACAGCAGGCGCCTTCCACAGGTACGTATTCGCAGATATCGGCAATACCGTTTTCAGGATCAATATCATCACAGGTTGCGCCGGTATGGAAGGAGCCAAATAGCGTCCATGTGCAGTAATCTTCATCATCAGTAATCATACACTGCATTTCAGAGCCATCAAGATAACAACAGGCGCCGTTTTGGCCAATTGCTGTTGACACTATCATCCCTAAAAGCATTGCCGTTAAAATTAGCATCAAGAAGTTATGTTTCATAAAACTCTCCGATACATCGGTTTTACACTAACTACTAAGCAAAATCAAAAACATTTTGCTAATCTCATTGTTTGAATCATTAATCCAATATTTCATGAATTTTAAAACTTTTCCGGCAACACGTAAAATATACTATCTTCACGTAAAGCCATAACCTGACTTCCTAGTTCACTGCTTAAAATTTGACGATTTAAAAACCTTTAAAAGATAAATTTATTTTACCGCTTATTAGAACCATCTGCGTACAGCTTAAATTTGATATTGTCAAAGATGTCGATACGGTAATGGCCATCACGATCCTACTAACGTGATGGCCATAAAAACATTGTTAAAACTTACTTCAGAAGTAGCATCTTTTGTGTTTTGCTGAACTCACCAGCTTGTACTTTGTAGAAATAGACACCCGTCGACACGTCAGAAGCATCCCAGTTCACCGAATGATAGCCCGCCTCCAACTGTCCGAGGGCTATAACTTCGATCTCCTGACCAAGCGTATTGTAAACGGTTAACTTAACATCACCGGCCTGCGGCAGGGCGAACCCGATTGATGTTTGAGCATTAAATGGATTGGGATAGTTATTTGACAATTCGAACGTCTCAGGCATACCGGACGGATTATCGCCGATACCAACCATATCTTCGCGCGACCAGGCGCCGAGGAAGAAACCCCAATGGTCAGATGATGCTTGCTCCCAGGTATGAGTATCTTCACCGAAATACCAGACATCATCCGAAGGTTGGCCGTCGGTAGCGAGGTAGTAACCCCATCTATCGTATCGATAATCACTCCAGCCGACCCAGAAATGCTGACCTTCGGTTACGCTTACCCCACAGGGTAACACGGCGTAGCTCCAATCGGGTGAATCGCCTGACGGTAGGACGGGGGCCTCGAATATCGGCTCATCATCCGGAAGTCCATCCTCATTTTCATCGAAGTAAAGAGAAAGCATGACCGGATCGATATACCTTGATTCCTCAAACCATAGCGTTCCACCTTCTCCGAAGTCTTCATCGCCCGAACAAACACGCCCGCCGATATAGACAATATCTTCATCCCTTTCGGAGACATACTCCATAGCGGTAACAGCTTCCGGGTGCCACATCCACTTTCCACCCCAAACAGTGTCAGCGTAGTTTTTGTACTCATGGGTTATAGGACGGGGACGTCTGGACACCGTCGTGAAAATATCATTTTCCGGCACCAGATCACGATCAAGGACTGTTTCGAATGAAAGGTTATTTTCTGTACAGGTGTCTGAAGGCAACATATAATTGGCAAACGACTGAGTGAGACTGACTTCTAATAGTTGGCCGGGATCCATCTCCAAATCATAATACCAATTGGAATAACCCTGGTCATAGTCGTAAGCAAGAACGTCGACTCTTTCAGGATTAGCGCCATAATTGTATATGTAAGTTGTGAGTCCGGCGAAGCCTTCATTATCGGGATCAAACAATTCGCCCGGACGAAATTCGGTAACTGACCAGATCCCGACATCATGAATGGGTCGAGAGGTTACCAGCAATTCACCTGTGCCCGTAGCGGTGCGGCCGCCTTTGTCGATACCTCCGACTTCTATCAGGTATTGATTACCCTCTGTAGCCACAAAGGTAAGCTGTGAATAATCATAATTCTCATCATAATCATCGTTGCAGGCAATCAAGGTTGTTGGGGGACAGTCGGAGCCATCATAAACAGCCAGGTAGGAGTCGTAGTCTAACTCCAACTCTTCCGCTCCTAGCAAACCATCCGTGCTGACTGTAACTTCAGCCGAGACATCAGCGGTGTAAACATACCAGACATTAGGTTCTGTCTGGCATAAGCCATCGCCATCGAAAGTGGCCTCGAGGGTGCTGAATTCAACCCCCGTGATCATGTTGTGAATTCCATACTCGCCCGCGATTATTCCCTCGGCGTTTTCGCAGTCATCGTTGGCCGGAACATCCAGAGTAATCCCAGACGGCGTATCATTAATATATTCTTTAACAATGCTGCCGTTTTCGGACTTGACAAACTCAATACCCTGTCTGCCAGCTGAAGCCGTATTCAGGCAAACCAAAGGTATCAATACTAAAATTAGTAAATAACATCTCTTCATAATATTAAATCTCCTTCTTTCGCCTACTTCAGAAGCAGCATCTTTTGCGTTTTACTAAATTCACCAGCATTTATTTTATAGAAATAGACACCAGTCGAAACATCGGAAGCATCCCAGATCACCGAATGATAACCGGCTTCCATCGTTCCCAGGACTAAAACATCGATCTCCTGGCCGAGCATATTGTAAACTGTCAGCTCAACTTCGCCGGCCTGCGGCAGGGCGAACTCAATTGATGTTTGAGCATTAAACGGATTGGGGTAGTTATGAGATAACTCGAACGTTTCGGGTATACCTGATGCCCCGTCTGAGTTATTGGAGGTGGAAATGGCATCGCTGTCGGTTGCCCAGGCGCCTAGGTAATAACGGCCAGTGCCATCTTCTTGAACCCACTCTTTATATTGGTTCCGACACCAAATATCGCGATCGTTTGGAATGTTATCGAAAGCAAGGAAGTGACCCCATCTGTCGTGTTGATAGTCACTCCATCCGACCCAGAAATGCTGACCTTCGGTTATGGTTATTCCGCAAGGCAACACGGCATAGCACCAGTCGTTTGGCATGCCCGCCGGCTTGGCGAAGGCTTCAAATATCGGCTCAATATCCGGATATCCATCATTATTTCCATCAATGAAAAGAGAAAGCTTAATAGGATCGAAATACCTTGTAGCTCCATTCCCAAGCCATATACCATAATCGCCGGACCAGACACGAGCACCGATATAGACGATTTCTTCATTTCCTTCAGCGACATACTCTTTAGCAATAACAGAATTATGATGATAAGTCCACGATCCTCCACCGGGCCTCTCGTTGCTATAATTTTCGTACGATTGTGTTATAGAACGAGTACGTCTGAACGCAGTCGAGAAGGTATTATTACCCGGCACTACATCGCGATCAAGGTGTGTTTCTAATGTTAAGTTGCCGTCTACGCAGGTTTCAGATGGAAATGTATAGGGACCAGTCGGGTTGACTAAGTGGATTTCGATAAATTCGTTGGGAGTTATAACCAGGTTATCGTACGAGTTGCTGTAATCCCCATCAGGATCATAAGCCGTAACATCTATTCTCTCGGTGTTGGCGCCGGGATTGAATATGTAAGCTTTGATATCGCTAAAGCCTACATCCTCGGTATCAAGTAGTTTGCCCGGACGAGGAGAGGTAAGTGACCAGAGGCGCACATCATGAATGGGACGAGCGATTACAATCAATTCACCTAAGCCTGTAGCGTCGCGGCCGCCTTTGTCGATACCACCGACTTCTATCAGGTATTGATTGCCAGCGGTAGCCATAAAGGTAATCTTAGAGTAGTCTTTCCCTTCCTCATAGTCATCGTTACAGGCAATCACAGATGAGGGAGGACAGGTGGAACCTTCGTAAACAGCCAGATAGGAATCGTAAGTTAATTCGTCTTGTGGATCTCCGAGATTATCGTCCGTGCTGACTGTAACTTCAGCCGTGACATCGGCGGTATAGATATACCAGATGTTGGGCTCAGTCTGGCATAAGCCGGAACCATCAAAGGTTGCCTCAAGGGTACTGTATACTACTACTGTTCTAACGTTATTATACCCTTCACCCGGCATCGAGAAAACTGTCTCTGCGTTTTCACAGTTATCGTTTTCCGGCACATCTAAAGTAATATCCGGCGACAATTCATCATAAATATAATCTTTGACGACACTGCCATCCTCGGATACGATATAGCTGGTCCCCAGCTTGCCTGCAGAAGCCGTGCTTAAGCAAACCAGCGGTATTAATGCTATAAGCAGCAAATAACATATTTTCATATTCTTCATTATTGCTCTCCTTGAAGTTAAAAGGTTTGCCTTTCTATCCTTCGCAACTTGCTTCATAAATTCTCCTAACTGTTAATAACCTTGATGTAAAACCTTTATTAATAATCTTGTTTACATAAAACATCTCCACACTTCTTTACTAAATCGATTCCTCTTTTTTTGACAATTCCGGGTCAGGAAATAATAAGCGGCTAACACTTTATGACTTGATGTTTGGTAAGAAATTCTTTTAATATACATTTCAAGTGAAAAAGTGCTGGGTTTTGCATCGCTTTTAGAACCCGGTAATTTCATTGAGGGACTAAATGCTATGGCAGTAGCATTAGTCCTTTTTTACTTTTTTGATTTTTAATTACCATAAGATTATCCTTTGCTATTTTAGTTCTCTCTTTTTATAAAATCGTTAAAGTCTTCGGCGCCGGCCCATAATGTTTCAAATGCCAATTTAATAATATTCGCCATCCCTTTATGATAAACAATCTGAAAGGTATACGAAGGTTTGCCGGAAAGTTGATCCTCCATTGTAAATATTACAATCCGCGAATCAATGGTTGTCACTTTCATTGGAAGTTCTCTTGTAATTCTAAAATCTTCTCCGTTTTCTGAAAACTTCTCCATCAATCGAAGTTGCCACTTTCTTCTCTCGCTTTCATCCGACAATTCGTATAGCCCCCTACACTTAACGCCTCTTTCTATGAGTTTCACTACTGTTTTTGAGGACTCCTCAAGCCATTGGTCATATTCTTTTTGAGGGGGTGGAGTCCAATTCCCGGTGGGTTTTTCGATAGTTAGTAGTTCTTCCTTAGCATGAACAATCAATTCACTAAATTTTCTGAGCACCTGAAGACGGTCTTTGTATATTTCTATGTAATCAAGCGGTGAATCGTTACTGCGGTTTTTATTGTAAACAACCTGAAGTTTATTGACAACCTTTTCGATATTATCATTTATATTCATTTTCTTGTCGACGATTTTCTGTTTCTTATTTTCCAACTCTTCGATTTCGACATCCAGAGAACCGTTGACAACCTCTCGAGCCATTTCGCGAAGAGCCTGCGGATTTGAAACAGCATAACGCTTGACATTACCCGGTAGCGATACACATAATCCTTTATCTAAAAGCTTCTTTAGCGCTTGATAAGCGTTAGGCCGTGGAATCCCGATTAAATCGATAACCTCAATCACCGACAATGATTCCCTCTCAAACAGCGCCAAATAGCATTTAGCTTCGTATTCGCTAAGACCCAGTTCTTTAATTACTTTTACCTGAGTGGAGAAGCTCATATTTTAGTCCTTTAGTAGTTGCTGTTATGCTATATGACAACTACCAACGTTAATTTAACTATATTTGTAATTTTGTCAAGTAAAAATTATAACCCGTTATATTACCATTATTTACGCTAGAGTATAGGTAGAATTTAACTGGATCTGACATTTTTGCCTGAATTAACACAAAAAAGGCGGCCCGTTAAGGCCGCCTTCCGTAGATCAAGGTCAAAGTGTTAGAGCACTTTTCAAGAAGTAGTAGTTAAGATTAATTACTTGAATCAAGGAGTCTATTCACAATTCGGCCAACCATCGGGAGCCTCGGCCGGTAAATCACCGCTGCTTTGCCAGGTTGGTTCATAGTCAGGGCAGAAATGCAATTCGTTCGCGCCTCGGAAATATTGTACCAGATAGGTAACGTCAGCACCGATTACCGAACAGTCACCGTTAGCATCAGCCGAGTTATAGAAACCACCGACCAGACACGGCGCAGCGATAGCCCGGAAATAGTTTACCAGGTAAGTGACATCCGCGCCGATTACATTCGGCGGCCACGAGCCGGCAGCCATGTTGGCGTCACCGGGGAGGTATTCGTAAGCGTCATTTACCTGACAGCCCTCGTACTCACCGGACACTGGATCAATATTGCCGCAGACTGAACCTTCGCCCATCCAGGTACCCATATAGTCATTAACACAATCAAACTCTGATGCATCATTAAGACATATTGTGCCGCCCTCCAAACAACAGGCACCTACTGGCGGTTCGATACATCCGGACCAACCCTCAACTGAATCATATTCGCCGCAGGTAGAACCCTCGCCTTTCCACGTACCGCCATACATATCAATACATTCTAATTCGGAGGAGACGATCTCACAGTTCATGCCATCATTGAAACAGCAAGCGCCTGGCAATTGTTCAATACAGGCTTCGTACATACCTGAAACAGGATCGATCTCGCCACAGTATGTACCATTGCCTTTATAATCGCCCATATAGAATTCGTAGCAATCGCTTTCGGTGACACCATCCGCGCAGCTATATCCGTCGTCATAGCAGCAAGCGCCTGTTGTGGGTGTCGAGCTTTGACAGCCCTCATAGATACCGGTCGAATCCGGCAAACCGCAGGTTGTACCTTCGCCTCGCCATTCACCGAAGAACACCTCATAGCAATCGTCAAACGTGACACCTTCTGCACAGTTAAAACCACCATCATAGCAGCAAACTCCAGTCGGTTCCACATCGACACATCCAGACCAACCTGTTTCCTCATCGTAGGTCCCGCAATCGGTGCCCTCGCCTTTCCATGAGCCATCTATGACATACATGCAGGTATATTCGTCGACTACTTCACAGGTCATCGAATCGCTGACACAGCAAGCGCCTGTTGGCGGGGTCGAACTCAACGAGCCAACGATATTTACCGTATATGCGTCATCAATATAATAACTGCTCAAGATCGGATAATAGTAAGTACCTGCAGGCAGATATTGCCAGGTCATAGAGGGATTGCCGTTCCCGCAATTATCGAATTGAGTGTAATTGATATCATCACCGCAGGGGCAATCGATATACAATCCCATGGCCACGCTATACATATCCACTCCACTTGGATGATCGCAGAAATCAATCGTTACATGCATGTAATCGGGGACAGTGAACATAACCCAAACCTCAGGATAGTATAAGCTCGGGCAATCGATAGTAGCCTCGGCTAACGTACCGGTTAGCTGCACGGGTATACCATCCGAAAGCGTGCCGGCATCATCGGCATCAGCACAGTTATCGTTGTCAGGCGATTCCGGAGCTTCTTCTATGGTTAACAGGCCATCGCCGTTATTGCTCCCTATTCCGCCAACCTCTATCAGGTATTGATTGCCCAGCGTAGCCGCGAAACTTAAAATACCTTCGGGGGAACAGCCGATCTCACTCGAGATAGGCGAACAATCGGCGCCATTATAAACCGCGATTCTCGGGCCATAATTGGCATCCGCGGTTACCCTTATGTTGCCGGTAAATGTCGGGGTATATACATACCAGATATTCGGCGAGTCCATGCAGTAACCTTCGCCATCAAATGATGCTCCACGAGTCGAATAGGCCAGCTCGGTTACCTCACCCACTGCGGTAGCATTGGTGCAATCATCGTTAACTGGAGCTTCCGGGCAATCGGTACCGGTTATATTAACAACGTAAGAATCAGAACTTCCCGTAGACCAGATTGAATAGTAATATGTGCCTGCGGATAAACCGTACCAGGTTAAAGCTGAATTGTAATTAGATGAGCAATAGTTTTGAACGGAACGATAGGTCATATCTCCGCATGGGCATTCACCAAATACATAATCGGAGAATTCCATAACATCAATCGAATTGTTGCAGAAATCTATGGTAACATCCATGCAATCGGTGAGTGTAAACTTTACCCAGACCTCGGCATAATAATTATTCATACAGTCCTGGGTCGCCTCAATCAGACTTCCGCTGAGTTGTACCGTTGAATCCGATACTAGAGTACCGGCGTCATCGGCATTAACACAATCATCATTTGCCGGTGGATCGGCTGAGGCAGTGTTGTTAAGAATTAAACACAGTCCTATAACAAAAACTACCCAAAATAGCTTTTTCATTTTCCCTCACTATGCCCTATATTTCGATCGTCCCCCCTGCTTACGATCGATTTAATTAAGGCCTTGTTTTAGGGTGAATTTTTAGTATCTTAATTAATGTCGGGAGTGCTTTCCCGATTTTTCTTACTGGAGCCGTTAGGTGAGTAATCATCTAACGGCTTTTTCTCAACCTGATTTCGTTTGTTTTTAAGTTCTTAGGTATTTGGTTTACCGTATTCATTCTTGTTTCAAATGCTTGTTTTTATGGTCTCAGGGGCATAGCATGCCGCGCCCCTACTAATTTTGCGCTAAAAATTATTTAAGAAGAATCATCTGTTGACTTTGTGTGCTTTTCGAAGTTTCGAGACGGTAGAAATACACGCCCGAGCTTACAACATCACCCGACTCATTAGTGCCGTTCCAGATAATGCTATGCGTACCGGCATTCAAGGCGCCATCGTATAGCGTGGTAATCTTGCGGCCGAGTAGATCGTATACCGAGAGCGTGACATCATCTGGGGTGTTGAGCGAGAATTGTATCTGGGTGGTGGCGTTGAACGGATTGGGATAGTTCTGCATTAAAGAAACCTGCTCGGGTAATTCCAGTGAATGCTCATCATCAATAGAAACAGTAACGGCCTCGATCTCGGTCACAATACCACGGCAGGGAATGGCTACATAGCCACTAAGAATGAGAGCCTCTAAATTACCGCAGATAAGATAATTCCCATTACGTTTAACCTTAATATCCCGCGCCGAGAACGCCATTTCAATTGGGTTTCCATACTCTTCTTCATATATGCGCATACTTTTAAAATCGCCATTGCCGTCAAATAGCGTTATAAGTAGCTGGCTATTTTGATCCAGATCAGGACTACCGGGAGATTCGTCAGTCATCCACAACTTTTCACCGGCTAAAACATACCCGCCATTACCAGGAATCTCACATACTGCTCTGGGCACCGCCGAGGTATCAGTTCCTGTATGATAATCACCGGAGCCATCAAGCGCGATATCATAAAGCCATGACTCGTTGCCTGAACCATCAATTTTAATCACTGTGGTTTGATCAACAAGGCAGCTGAGATCGGGACTTAAAAGATCTCTGTTCATATCACCGATAATGAAACCGCCATCGGAGGCAGAGTTAATAGTAAAAATCTGGTCTTGATCGCCATACCTGTAAGTCCATACAGTATCACCGTCAGCATCAACTTTCAATACCGTGGCGTGATCATAAGACCATACATTTTGATTATAATCCACATAGAACATTTGACTGGAACCGGCTATAACATAACCGCCGTCATCGGCTACTGCTCCATTTAAGCCAACCATTAAAGAGCCCCTAAAATTAGGGTCACTATCAATCGGCGGCTCATATTGTCTCAGCCATTGCTCGGTACCATCAGCGCTGACTTTAAGTATAAAGGCTCTCCACAATTCGCTATAATAAGCGTCCGGGTCGAAACTTATCGTAAAACCAAATACAGCATACCCGCCGTCAGAGGTTTTACAGGCATCCCTGACATAAAACCTATAATCGCCAGAAGGATCATTATAGGTTCGCGTCCAGAGAGTATCACCATTAGTATCAACCTTGATCAAAAATACGCCGCATGGATAGCTTGGAGGTGGATAATCGTAAAAGGGAGTTTGTTTATCGCCGGCTACTACGAACCCTCCATCGGATTCGGCCATAACCGTGCTGGCGTTATAATAAAAGTTTTCCCAGCCATAATGACGAACCCAGAGAGTATCACCGGCTTCATCGAATCTCATCAAATAAGCTCTATTACGAAAATAAGAGGGGTGGCCAATTGCAGTACCCGCTACGATACATCCGCCATCCAGAGTTTCCTCTATTGATGTACAACTAAAAGAAATCGTATCACCCGGCTGAGTGTCAAGATCATTGTAATATTGGACGCTTGACCATACTACATCTCCCGGATCGGCGCCGGCTGTGCCCGAAAATGCTGATAGCATCAGGATAAATATGAAAATTATCCCCAAGCTTTTAAATAATTCTGCTTTCATTAATTGTTTTCTCATTGCTACTTCTCCTTTCATAGCACCTAGGTAGATATTCATTTTTTTTAAAACTGGGGCACGGCAGGCCGTTCCACGCCCCAGAATCTATTTCTGATAAATATTATTTAAGTAGAAGCATCTGTTTGCTGGTGGTTGATTCGGAGGTTTCCAAACGGTAGAAATACACGCCCGAGCTTACAACCTCACCCGACTCATTAGCGCCGTTCCAGGTAATGCTATGCGTACCGGCATTCAAGGCGCCATCGTATAGCGTGGTAATCTTGCGGCCAAGTAAATCATAAACCGAAAGCGTGACATCATCTGATGTATTCAGGGAGAACTGTATTTGCGTGGTGGCGTTGAACGGATTGGGATAGTTCTGCATTAGCGATACCTGCTCGGGCAATTGGAAAGTTTGATCATCCTCGATGCCAACAGTGGCGGCTTCCAATTCCGCCACGATTCCCTGGCGGGGATAAATGCGCCTGTTATCAAGCTCATACGCTTCCAGCCTGCCGCATACGAGATAATTCCCGTTCTCTTTTATCTTGACATCTAAAGGAATAAATGGTCTTAAGGTTGAATTACCGAATTCATCTTCATAAAGACGCGTGAATTTTAAAGAACCATCATTATCGAATATCGATATGAAAAGCTGGCTGGCAATATCGGGCAACGGTGATTCGGGGGATTCATTGAAATAAAACCTCCATCCCGCTAATAAATATCCGCCTCCCGGTATCTCGGCAATAGATTGGGCTACACTCGATGTATCATAGCCCGAATCAATACCGGAATCCATTAGTGCATCATAATGCCAGACATAGTTATCCTCATCATCAACATTAACAACCGTAGCCTGATCGATAAAATCGGCAACATCATCACTGAACACGTCCCTATTGACCAATCCTATCAAATAACCTCCCTCGGAGGTCACGCAAACATCGTTAACCTGATCATGCTCGCCATACTTGAAAGTCGAGATAGTGTCACCAGCGGCGTCGATGCTTAGTACCAGGCCGTTATCATATATCATCATTCCGTAACGTGGATCGCTGTAAACAGTTTGTATGGAGCCGGCTAATAAATAAGTACCGTCATCGGCGATATCACCGGCAAGTCCTATTATATGAGTCCTTAGCCAATTAGGATTTTCTTCATCTGCCGGTCCCTCATAGTGTCTGGTCCATTCCTCATTGCCGTCAGAATCGGTTTTAATCAAGAAACCATCCCAGCTGATGTTATCCGTATTCATCAATAGTTTTATCGTATTGCCGAACAAAGCATAACCACCGTCAGGCGCTTTGCGAACATTCCTGACATTATAGCAGTATTTTCCGGGAATATCGTTATAGCGATTGAACCAAACGCTATCACCATCAGCGTTAATTTTCATCATGAAAACGCCGGTTTCGTAATTTGCGGGAGGTATTTCATAATAAGGGGAAAGTATATCGCCTGCCAGGATAAATCCGCCATCCGATTCCGCGATGATCGCTCTGGCTTCGTAATGATAATTCGTTCTGCCAAAGTGGCGAACCCAGAGCGTATCTCCATATTGATCCAGCCTGATAATATATGCCAGATCATCGTTATAAATCGAGGTCCCGGAGGCATAACCGGCAACCACACATCCGCCATCGATGGTTTCATCAATAGCCGAACATGCAAAATATACGGTATCGGCAACCGGTGTCTCCATGTCAAGATAATATTGTATACTTGACCATACGATATCTCCCGCATCGGCGCTTGCCATACCGGAAAATGCCACTAGCATAAGGGCCACTAAAGCTGCCAGGCTGGAGAATTTCAACAAATCCATTCTGTCCTTAATAAGCGTTATCTGTTTCACAACAAATACTCCTTTCATCTGCGTTTATTCTTTTGTTCCTGTTATTTCCGCTATCAGGAAACTGGATTCCTGTTACTCGCTAGTTATTGACCGGGGCACGGCAGGCCGTGCCACGCCCCAGAATCTATTTCTGATAAATATTATTTAAGTAGAAGCATCTGTTTGCTGGTGGTTGATTCGGAGGTTTCCAAACGGTAGAAATATACTCCCGAGCTTACAACCTCACCCGACTCATTAGTGCCGTTCCAGGTAATGCTATGCGTACCGGCATTCAAGGCGCCATCGTATAGCGTGGTAATCTTACGTCCAAGTAAATCATAAACCGAAAGCGTGACATCATCTGATGTATTCAGGGAGAACTGTATTTGCGTGGTGGCGTTGAACGGATTGGGGTAGTTCTGCATGAGAGATATCTGCTCGGGCAATTGGGAAGTTTGGTTATCCTCGATGCCAACAGTGCTGGCTTCCAATTCCACTACAATTCCCTCGGCGGGATAAATGAGTCTGTTTTCTTCAGTCTCATAATACTCGAACGTACCACATACGAGGTAATTTCCGTTCGCTTTTATCTTGACATCTAAAGGAATAAATGGTCTTAAGGTTGAATTACCGAATTCATCTTCATACAGGCGTGTGAATTTCAAAGAACCATCATTATCGAAAACCGATATGAAAAGCTGACTAGTACGTACAGGTATCAGATGACTGGAATCTTCAATAAAAAATAATTTCTGTCCTGCTAATAAATATCCGCCGCCTGGTATCTCGGCAACCGACCGGGCGACACTCGAAGTGTCATAACCCGAATCAATACCGGAATCCATAAGCACGTCGTAATGCCAGATCTCGTTATTCGCATTATCAACATTTACGACCGTTGCCTGATCGATAAACTCGGCAACATCATCACTGAACACATCCCTATTTATCAATCCTATTAAATAACCGCCTTCTGCGGTCGCGCATATATCCTTAACCTGATCATGTATGCCATACTTGAAAGTCGAGATGGTATCACCGTTGGCGTCTATATTCATTACCAGGGCGTTGTCATATATCCAAAGCCTATCACCATTCTCACTATAAACCGTCTGTTGGGAGCCGGTTAATAAATATGTACCGTCATTGGCGATATCACCTGCAAGTGCTACTATATGAGTCCTGTCCCAGCGGGGATCTTCTTCGTCGGCTGGCCCCTCATAGTGCCTGGTCCATTCCTCATTACCATCAGAATCGGTTTTAATTATGAAACCATCCCACATGGTTAGATCTCCCCCTTCTTGCTTTCTAATCGTATTGCCGAATAAAACATATCCGTCATCGGAGGTTTTGCAAACATTCCTGACATTGTAGTAGTATTTTCCGGGAATATCATTATAGCGGCCAAACCAAACACTATCACCATCGGCGTTAATCTTCATCATAAAAACACCAGTTTCGGAGTATGAGGGAGGTATTTCATAATATGGGGATCGTATATCACCGACCAGGATAAATCCACCATCAGGCTCGACAATAACCGCTCTGGATTTATAATGATAATCCGCTCTGCCAAAATGACGGACCCAGAGAGTGTCTCCATATTGATCCAGCCTGATAATATAAGCCAGATCATCATTATAAACCGAGGTCGCTTCGGCATAACCGGCAACTACACTTCCACCATCGGTAGTTTCATCTATCGCGACACATCGGAAAAAAACCGTATCACCAGCCGGTGTTTCCATATCAACATAGTGTTGTATATTAGACCAAACGACATCTCCTGCATCGGCGCTTGCCATACCGGAAAATGCCACTAGCATAACGGCTATTATTATTGTGAGGCCCAAATGTTTAATTATTCTTGATTTAAATGCTTGCATTTTCATTACCGCTTCTCCTTAATACTTATTTCGTGATTGGTGTACAGCCCGGTGCACCATCGTATTTCGCTTGGTCGCCCGGTAGATAGCGATATCTGCCGGCGGCCAACATCTGAGATTTCATTAGATCTGGCGCTCTACTACCTCCTTCACTAATCTATTTTCATTCTATTTTTGAATTCACTATATTCTTCCGCCTCATCCCACAGAGCATCAAACATGATTTTAAACGACTGTGCAAATACGGGATGTTTAACGATCTGCACGGTTGATGACTTATCATTTTGGGTCTGGGGATCGATCAAAGTAAAAATCGCAATTTTATTATCGAAAACCGCCATTCTCATCGGTAAACTGGCTTTGACTCGAACTTGCTCTCCGGCATCATCGAATTTATCTATCAACTCTTTGCAGAGCAATTTGTTGCTTTCGTTATCATCGAAAATTTCGTAAAGACTTCTGACTTTTACTCCTCTTTTTATATTCTTCGCCCCTGCTTTGATCTGCTCCCTTAATTTCTTGGTCAAAACCGAGTCCGTAAAAACCTGAACTCTCTGTTTGACAATACCGAACGCCTCCTCTTTGCATTCGCTAAAATATTTCTGGAACAGCCTGTCCGCCTGATACGGATCTTTGAGTATCTTTATATAATCGAGTGGGTTATCGTTACCGCGATTGCTTTTATACAGACTGTCAAGCTCTCCAACAATACTATTGAGATTTGCTTTGATAGCATCTTTTCTCTCATTGATCTCTTTTAATTTTATATCTTGAAGTTCTTTTATTTTGCGCTCAAGCGCCGCCATCTCATCCTGAGCGCTCGTGTTAAATATATCCAGTGCTTTCATAGCAAATGTCTCTGGTTCCGAGGCCGCGAATTTCTTGTTCTTACCCGGAATCGAAACTACCATTCCTTTCATTAGAAGCTTCTCTAACGCTTCATAAGCGTTCGAACGAGGAATTTCCGCCAGCTTGGAAATCTCGCTCACAGACATCGATGATCTTTCACACAGCGCCAGATAACACTTCGTTTCATAGTCGCTGAAACCTAATTGCTTTATTTTATTTACTAATGTGAGCTTTTTCATCTTCAACTTCCTGTTGTGGTTTTCTGTGTTCCGTTGAACAACAACAGTACTATAATAATAGATACAAAATATTTGTCAAGTATATTTTTATTAGCTATTTTGAGAATAAGCGAAATGAGATATTATTATCTTTAATTTCGCGCTAGAAATCAAATTCGGATAGCTTCCTAACTTATTGTTGTTATATTAGTTGTAAACTACTGTCGGCTTAAGCCGGCTATACTGGCCACAAAACTCCAATTTTGTAATCCCACCGTATTCTAAAAGCTTCGTTTTGTTTACCCTCCATATAAGCTAACTTAATAGAAATAGATTATAGTCTTATAAAAAGAAAAGGCCGTACTGGATTACCCCCTCCGAGGTATTATCAAATATAGGATAATGACGCTATTGAGAGACTCAGCCGTCGCTGTTGATAATAAAACTTTCTGCAAATACTTCGCCTCAAACGGGCACACCGGGTAAACCGGTGGTTTTTAATATCAACAAATAAGGCGGCCCTTTGCAGAGCCGCCCTTAGTAAATCAAGGTCAAAGTGTTAGAGCACTTTTCAAGAAGTAGTAGCTGAGCTTAATTACTCAAATCAGGAGTCTATTCGCAGTTCGGCCAACCATAGGGAGCCTCGGACGGTAAATCACCGCTGCTTTGCCAGGCTGGCTCATAATCCGGGCAGAAATGTAATTCGTTCGCGCCCCGGAAATATCGTACCAGGCAGGTGACATCCGCGCCGATTACATTCGGCGGCGACGAGCCGGCTGCCATGTTGGCGTCACCGAGGAGGTAATCATAAGTGTCTTGCTCTTCGCAGATATCGCTGATATCGTTATTATTGCCATCGATATTGACACAGTAAATGCCTTCTCCAATGTACTACACCGATTATGATGTTACACCGGCCGTAGTACCTCATATAGTTCGTTGATTACCTTATCCAATTCCTCATAACTTATAGTTAGTGGCGGCAAAAGTCTTATAACCGTAGCCCCTGCAGGTAAAACCAGGATTCCCTTTTTCATTAATCTGGTAATAAATGGTTTTACTTTTACTTTCAGTTCAATCCCGATCATAAGCCCCTTGTGTCTAATCTCACGAATAACTTGAAGATTGAATTCTTTTAGCCGCGAACATATATAGTCGCCTTTTTCCAATGATTGATCTGCAAGATTACTATCCAAAATAAATGTTATAGCAGCTAGAGCCGCTTCACAGGCAAGAGGATTTCCGCCAAATGTCGAACCATGTTTCCCTTTCGAAGCTGTAATTTTATTTGAGCATAAGACTGCCCCCATGGGCATTCCGCCGGCAATGGCCTTAGCTAAACACAATATATCGGGCTGCAAACCGAAGTGGTCGCAGGCAAACATCTTTCCCGTCCTACCAAATCCAGTTTGGACCTCATCGATAATAAGTAGAATTTCTTTTTCATCGCACATTCTTCTTATTTGAGTAAAATATTCATGATTTCCTAAATTAATACCACCCTCGCCCTGGATTATTTCAAGTATAATTCCTGCAGTATTTTTTGATACTACCGATTCAATTTTATCAAAATTATTGAATGGAACAAACTTAAAGCCAGGAACCAACGGTTCGAAATCATTTCTATATTTCGGATTATAAGTAGCGCTTAATGACCCCAGCGTTCTACCATGAAATCCCCTCATGGCACAGATAAATTCAGTTTTACGAGTCGAATATCGTGCGAATTTTATCGCCGCTTCTATACTTTCAGTTCCTGAATTACAAAGGAAAGCCTTATTTAAGCTTGCTGGAGAGATATCTACGAGCATTTTCAGGAGTTTGGATTTTGAATCATTATCGAATATACCCGTACAACTGATAAGTTTTTCCGCCTGATTTTGTATTGCTTTCACTACTCGTGCATTACAATGTCCAACGTTGACAACTCCATGTCCTGCTACACAATCTATGTATTCCCTGCCCCGGTCATCCCAGACAATAGCGTTTTTCCCCTTTACAATCACGAGATCTCTTTTAGGGTACAGATCAAGCTCATTATCATCTATTTCCCGATTGAATTCTGTCATGCTATAATCGTCCCTTCTCCCCCCAGAGCACTGCTAATTGGATGAGCTGTTCGTCCATCCGATATGTATACAGTTGGCGTTCCGTGTTCGAATAGCTTTCTTATGGCAAGCATCTTCCTTTTCATCCGCCCCTCAGCCTGCTTTTCACGCATTTTCAACTCCTCTCTTGTAATATTTTTTACAACCTTGCTTTCATCATCAGGATCATCCAGAAAGCCGGGAGCCTCTATTAAATGGATAATCTTCCTAGCATTACAGGTCTTTTGCAGTAAGGCGACAATATCATCGTTATCAGAATTGATAGCAAAATTTTGCTCATCAATTATTGGGACGCTTAATACCGGTACGTAACCGTTATCCATAAGCAACATCAGCAATGAAGAATTAACCTGCCTGGGTTTGCCTGAAAAATCTCGGACAATTCTGACCTTGTAATTCATTTTTACCCTGATACCTTTATTTCTTTGTCCCTGGATGATTTTTCCATCCAAACCGGAAAGCCCAATAGCATTAATACCGTTTTGATGACAAATTTCTACAACTCGCTTATTTCTCAATCCAGCATACGCCATCATCAGAAGATCGAGAGCGGTACTGTCGGAATAAACGCTGCTGTACCCTGAAATCGAGGTCAGTACTTTCTTCTCGATATTCAGATCAGCCGCTATTTTATCCCTTAAATGATTAGCACCGTGCACAATTATAAATTGCTCATCGCAGTCTGCTAAATCCTCAATAATGCCCCGGAGATTTATTTTATCTCCACCACCGATTTTAACAATAATCATTTATAACTCCCCTATTGATCCTTTAGTAATTTTCACCCAGTTGTTATCGTTCACATATGGCGCGGATGCGATAATTTTCAGGTTACCACTCTTTTTACAATGCATAGTAAAATATTCGGGATTTTCGTTGAATAATGATGCCCAATAGACTTGCTTTCCGGCGGCAATAATTATATTAGCCGCTTTGATATATTTGACCTTTCCTTTAAGACAAATAATCCCTGTTTCAAGCGCCTCCCCCATATCACCATCATCAAATCTTTTAATAAAGTTAAATAGTTTCTCAGCACCAATTCTTCCCGACTCATTAATTCTCACTCCATGAAGTTCGCCGTTAAAAATGAATACATACTTACCATCATAAAATGGCATATTGTTTTCTACTTTGATCCCTCTGTTCTGAAAAGCGCTTCTTGCATGAGTTAACAGGAGAGTCGTTTTCGTGAATTTCCGAAAATCATCCTCCCAAACAGGAATAATGCTATGATAAATCTTCCAAACTCCGTCTTGAAGATAAGCGCATCCCCAACCATGCCCCTGATACTCCCTGCTTGTTTTTGCCATCTCGGCAAATTTTCGCAGATGGTATGAGATGGAAAACTCCTTTTCTGCTTTGACACACAACAGTCTGCACATCTTCCACTCCTTTAAACCGGGTGAAGTCCGGGAAATTCGAGACCTGTGGTTTCATTGCAGCCTAACATCAAATTTAATGCTTGAACAGCCTGTCCGGCCGCACCTTTCATGAGATTATCAATAGCGCTGATTACAACCAGCCTGTTAGAGCTCATATCTTTTACAAAACCGATATCGCAGTAATTAGAACCTACAAGCAATTTCGGCTCCGGGTAACGATAGATTCCATTTTTTTCTTTTACTATACGGATAAAGGGCTCATTACCGTATTCCTTGCGATATATTTTCCAGATATCTTTTTCATCAACATCGCTTTTCAGAAAAACATGCGAGGTCGCCAGAGCACCACGAACAAGCTCCACCGATGTGACCGAGAAGTGTACCTCGATTTTCTTTCCAAACGACAACTCCTGTAATATTTCAGCAATATGCCTGTGACCTACAGGCTTGAAAGACCTGACACATCCGCTTCTTTCCGGATGATGAGAAGCCATTGAAACATTATTACCGCTTTCGCTAGAACCTACCTTGACCTCGACGACAGTCCTCTCCGGCTCTATCAAATCGTTCTTAAATAGCGGATACAACGCCAGTATCGTTACCGTGGCATTGCATCCAGCGCTGGAGATATAATTGGAATTTCTCATCTCATCTCTTCGGAGTTCTGGAATGCCATAGACGAACTTTTTGAGTAATTCCGGGTAGCCGTGCGGTAAACCATACCAGAAGGCATAATCATCTTCCGTGTTTAAACGGAAATCAGCACCCAGATCGATGACTTTATCGGCAAGCCCCAAAAACCTATCAATATGAGCTATGGTCTTTGTGTGAGGCAGGCATATAAACAGGATGTCACAGGTTTCCAGGTCATTAAGCTTGCAATATTTCATCCGTGTTCTATTGCGGAGATTGGGATGCAACTGATGAACATACCTCCCCACGTTTCTTTCAGAGGTCACTTGATGAATATCCGTATGAGGATGTGAAAGTAGCAACCTTATTAATTCGCCGCCAACATAGCCTGATCCTCCCACTACAGATACTTTCGCATTATTCATAAACTCCTCTTTCAGCCGCCGTTATCGCGTAGTCGACAATGTATCGGGGTATATCAACACCTGTCGTGGTTATACTGTTTTTAAATTCCATCGTGTAATTAACTTCATTAACCAGAAGACCGTCCGGGCTCTCCAGAAGATCAACTGCCACGATTCCCCCACCTACGGCCCTGGCTGCTCTTATAGAGAGATCGCGAATGTCTGCGGTTACCGGGCAGTTTTCTGCTTCAGCTCCTCTCGCGGTGTTGGTTATCCAATGATCAGAATTTCTATAAATCGCGGCTATACATCGATCGCCAACAATAAAGCTCCTGATGTCTCTGCCATTTTTAGAGATATATTTCTGTATATAGAAAATCGAATGATGGTAACTTCCCAGAACAGTTTTATGCTCAAGGATTGCCTCCGCTGCATCGCGATCGTTGATTTTAGCCAGAAGCCTTCCCCAGGAGCCAACAGCTGGTTTCAAAACAACCGGATAACCAATATCCTCAATTGCCGACAGAGCTGATTCCACTGTAAAAGCAACTCGAATCTCAGGCTGAGGTATATTATTCTCCTCGAGTACAACCGAGGTTAGTAGTTTATCTCCACATATAGTCGCCACTGAGGATGTATTTACGCAGGTTATACCCTGGCTTTCAAAAAGCCTTAAAGCATGGAGCGCCCTCGAATGGTTTATGCACCTCTCAACCAATACATCTACAGAATATCCGGAGCTTTTTAAATCAAATGAAATCCGCCTGTCATCTATCATCACTAATTCAAGATTTTTTCTCTTTTTGAATTCATCTATCAACAATTTCTCATCTTTGCGAATTAGCGAATGTAAAAAACCAATTCTCATATTATCCTACTTTCTTAAGCAGCTGAATGTCCTTCAACCAGAGATTTAAAGTATTTAACCAACAAATTCAGTTCATCTTCTTTAACAGCGCGTCCTCTCAAACCAATCTCCTTCACGCGTTTTAAAATCCACTTTGCCATTTCAATATCTATTTCAGCATTGCTTATGCGCTCCAGAGCATGAATCACCGAGGCCAAACCGGACATATTATCCAGGCATATTTTTGATGTACGGCCGACAATTTCAGGCTGCACGCTTTCATAATGGTCGTTCTTCTTGATCCATGCATGGGTATGAACACCAGCATTGTGAGTAAAAGCATTTTCCCCGACAATAGGATAATTTACAGGGATTCCGATGCCGGTGTAATTGCTAACGAGTTCATATAGTTTTTGCAGACGTGGGAGATCCCACCGATCTAGATGAAATCCATCAGTTAGATTAAAGAGAATTTCAGCGAGATCAGTAATACCGGTTCGTTCACCCAGCCTCAACACGGAGGCGTCAATAATGTTGGCTCCAGCCCGCACGGCATCAAGCGAATTTGCCAGAGCAAGCCCCCTGTCGTTGTGGCAATGGGCTGCGATAGTAGGACGTATCCCATGCTTTGATAATGCATCCCTGAGCCGGCTTATATAATCATACATGCTACGGACGCCGGGTATCATATATCCAGTAGTATCAGCAACACTAATAATATCCGCGCCGGCTTCGACAGCCGCTACTGAGGCATCAACGACGTTTTGAAATTTCGAACGTACCGTATCCTCGGGTGTATACCTGATCAGAATATCAGGCTTCTGCTCTTTAGCATAGGTAATTGTTGATACTATCTGGTCGATTGCTTTGGTCAGGCTTACATTGAAAACGTCATTTAGTCTTTTATCGGAAACACAATAGAAAATCCCGATCATACCGACATTTGATTGCAATGCCATATCTATATCTTTTTTCTGTGATCTGGCATGAGCAACGACTATCGAGTTCAAGTTAAGGCGACTAATATCTCTAACTGCCGTACAGATTTCATCGCTAACCAGGGGATGCCCAGCCTCTATATAGCCAACGCCAATGGAGTTCAGAATATCCGCAATTTCTTTTTTTATGTGATTGTCGAAATAAACTCCCGGAGTTTGTTCTCCCTCACGTAGAGTTGAATCAAGTATCTGGATTTGATTATTCACCCCAATCCTCTTCTTCCTGAGGCGCTTCAACTATAGTTATAGGATCAACACTAAAAAGTTCTAACTCCGTACCGCATTCAATACAGACAAGGATTTCACCTTGAACAACATCGTTTTCCAATGTAATTTTTGTTCCGCAAACCGGGCATTCTGTCATTTTTCTTTCCTTTCAATTTGAGTTATTAAGCGAAAAAAAAAGCCTTTCCGGGTGGAAAGGCTTTTTAAAGAATTTTATTTTTACTCAGATTCTATTTCATTACGATGTAACCCAACCGGATATCTCCATATATATTAAGCACGCGCTTAGACTTATTTATGACAACCTGTTTTCGGCCGTTTATTGAGCTTGCTGCTTTGGCGATAATGCCATTTGGGTTATTCAATCTCATCTCATTTCTTAATATCGTTCAAACTCGAGAAGCCATTATATATTTATTTCAATGAATGTCAAGTTATTTTTTGTGAAATTGTAAACCTTTATTTAGAATTTTAAATGAAGGTTGTATTTCCTACTGTCGCAATTACTGTCAAGTATTGAATAGTGGAGTTATAATACGGAGAAAAAGGGATTCGACGAGGGTAATATCAGCTAATATTCTGTATATCATCGAGTTATGTTTAATTTGCTGATATTCAACTGTTTAGTTCCATTCAGTTGCGTTAAGTTGTGTCGATTTCTGTTGAGTTCCATCGAGTAACTCGTTAGAAAATCGTTAGAAAAAAGGCGGCTTTAAAGCCGCCTTTCACCCTTTTCTTAAAGGTAATAATTAACGATCTGAAGTGGGCACAATTAGATCGTTTAGCAACGATGGAGTTTCACAATTCGGCCAACCGGAGGGAGCCTCGGCCGGTAAATCACCGCTGCTTTGCCAGGCTGGCTCATAGTCCGGGCAGAAATGTAATTCGTTCGCGCCTCGGAAATATTGTACCAGGTAAGTGACATCAGCGCCGATTACCGAACAGTCACCGTTAGCATCAGCCGAGTTATAGAAACCACCGACCAGACATGGCGCGGCGATAGCCCGGAAATAGTTTACCAGGTAGGTGACATCCGCGCCGATTACATTCGGCGGCCACGAGCCGGCAGCCATGTTGGCGTCACCGGGGAGGTATTCGAAATCGCCGCCGTTTGTAGAAGCAAGCAAACAGAAGGCCAAATCGGCGTTAACTCCTGATGGAGTCCAATTAGTATTAATATCATCCATGTAAAACGCGGTTGTTCCGGCTTGAGAATCTGTCGTTAACCAGTAGTTCGGGGATGATATAGTGCGACAGGCCAGGAAATAAGTTCCAGCCGCTAATTCGATGTCCAGATTATCGAATTGATACGCGAAAACTTCATCCATGCCATGATAAAGACGGCCGGTCGATACTTCATCGCATTGCACTTCCGTGCCTTCGTAAAGAATTGATCCGGGAGCGCCGCCATCGTCAGATAAAATCATATAGTCGCCTGTCCCATCGAAATACACAAAACCTTCGCTATACAGAGCGGACATGAAATTAATACTTTCGAGAGTAATGTCTTCGGTGATAGTGAAATCATCACAGGCATAGTAAACACCTGTCTCTCCGCTCGTGCGATAAGATGCTATCGCATCAGCGTAATCCGGATTACCATTGGTATAGTATGAATTATCGCAAGGCCCTGGTATTTCAAGTATATCCAGCGTATATTCGCCGCAACTGATTCCAGAGGCATCAATATTCAGGTAATAGGTTCCAGCATCAAGGCCATAAGCTATTCCCGCTGACTGCCAGTTTTCACAATCTTGATTTTCCAGATCAATATCCCAGCCGCAGGGAGATGTGCCAAGAGTAATTGCTGATTCCCATTCCGATTGGCTATTACACAGCGAGAAAAGCCAGTTGCCATCCGTGGAAATTGTTACCTCATAAAGTTGATCCTCACCGGCGTAAGGAATTCTGCAATCGTCCCCGGCACCGCATGTAGTGCTTGTTCCCGTATAGGGGGCAGTCACGATGAAATCCGGCTCAGGAGGTAAAGGACAATCAACGCCCGTAATGTTAACTGTATAAGGACTGCCTCCATCTACAGCATAAACTGAATAATAGTATGTACCCGATTCGACTCCATAGAAATTAAGTATAGGATTGTCGTTATCGCAATAGTCATTGCCATTAGCGTAACGACTATCGTAACATGAGCAATCGTAATACAAATTTTCCGCTAATTCCCAGATACGGCCTTCATTTTCACAAAAATCAATGGTGATATCCATGCAGGATGGTACCGTGAATTTAATCCAGACCTCAGGATAGTAATTCATCACACAATCCTGTGTCGCTCCAGCCGTGGTGCCTGTAAATTGAACTGTAGAATCTGATATCAATACTCCGCCATCATCCGCATTTTCACAGTTATCATTCGGCGGGGCATCAGGTACTTCACCAATAGTTAATACACCGGCGCCTGTCTCTTCATTGCTCGCGCCGATTTCTATAAGGTATTGTTGTCCGGAAACCACTATGTAATCCATACTTGGTTCCTCAGTACAATCGATTTCAAAGGGAAGAGGAGAGCAGGTCGCGCCATCGTAGACAGCAAATACAGTGTTGAATTCGGAGCCGTTAAGATTTATTCTGGCATCTCCGGTAAACGATGGAGTATAAACAAACCATACATTTGCCCCCTCGGTGATACAACTACCGCTGCCATCATATGTCGCACTTCGGGTCGTGAATCCATAATCGGTTACCTCTCCGATTGCGATAGCGTCACTGCAGTTATCATTAGCAGGCGGTAACGGGCAATCAGTGCCGGTAATATTAACAACATATGAATCATACGCATCGGTATTTAAGAAGAACTCATAATATATTGCATAATAATATGTACCGGCTTCCAGCCCCTGCCAGGTCATTATCGGATTGCCGTTAAGCTCGCAGTTGTATGAGTTATTATATGATACCATCCCATCATCGCAGGGGCAATCCGCGTATAAATACATGGGAGCGCCATAAAACTGTTCCTCATAATCGCAAAAATCAATGGTAACATCCATGCAAGAGTTTAAAGTGAATTTTACCCAGACTTCGGGGACATAGTTAAACTGACAATCAACAGTCGCCTCAATAAGAGACCCACTGAGCTGAACCGTGTTGCCGTCTACCAGGGTCCCTGCATCGGTAGCGTCAGCGCAATCGTCGTTGGCTGGCGATTCCGGAGCTTCTCTAATAGTAAATGTTCCATCTCCAACGGATGAATCGGAACCACCGATTTCCAAAAGGTACTGCTGGCCTGTAACGACCGCAAAATCAATCTCTGATTCCTCGCATCCCAACTGTGAAGGCAATGGCAAACAAGAGTAGCCATCATAAGCGGTAACTCTTGAACTATATGATGGATCCAGCGAAATCCTGGCAGTACCCGTGAAGCTGGGTGTATACACATACCAGATATTTCCAGAGGTCAGGCAGGTACCTGTGCCATCAAAAGTAGCTCCGCGAGTGCTGTAAGACTGGTCCGTAACCTCGGATACCGAGATCGCGTTAGCACAATCATCATTGGCAGGAGGTGGCGGACAATTATCACCGGTTATGTTTATCGTATAGGAGCCGGCTTTCTCAGTACTACCCCACACGCCTCCAATTGGATAATAGTAAGTACCAGCGCTCAGGCCATACCAGGTATACGACGGATTACCTAACGGGCAATGATCCCAAAGACTGTAATCAATAGCTGAACCACACGGGCAATCACTAAATAGCACGGAGGATGCCTCAAACAAGTAGTTTGCATCATCACAGTAATCTATCGTAACATCCATAAATGATGTAATTGTGAACTTAATCCACACCTCTGGATACCAAACATTCTGGCAATCATTCGTAGCATCAATCAAACTACCGCTGAGTTGAACGGGCATGCCCGCCGACAGGGTGCCGGCATCAGTAGCATCGATACAATCATCGTTAGCCGGAGGATCGGCCAGCGCATAAGAAGTTATGGCGCAAAATGAAATTGGTATCAATATAAAAAGCAGTACTTTTTTCATACTTCAATTTCCTCCGCAAACGTTATAAGCGACCTTCAGAAATCCGACTATCAGTGGATCGGGAACATAATACGTTTGCTTTTTCTCGTTTGATCATTTAATTTTTCCTGCGAATCGGGTGTTAAATCCGAAATTCTGTTTTCAGGCTGTTCGGATTGGGCCGAACAGCCATTTTTCTTCCCTGATTTCTGATTCTTGTGAGTTAAAGATTGATCTTTTTTCAAAATTGATTCTTATCCTTAATTATGTCTGTTTACTGTTTATTTCAATAATATCATTCTGTTAACGTGTACCTCGTCGGAGGTCTGTAATCTATAGAAATAGATACCTGAGGATGCTGTTTCACCTGATTGGTTTGAGCCATCCCAAATAACACTATGTAAGCCGGCGGAAAGAGAACCATCGTACACTGACTTTATCAAGCGGCCTCCTATATCGTATATTGATAATGTGACATCGTCTGAATGTTTTAATGAAAATTGTATAGAGGTCGTAGCGTTAAACGGATTGGGGTAGTTCCAGATCAGTTCATAATTAGATGGTGTTTCCTCTGATTCATCATCAATGCCAACCTGGCCCTCTCCCAGGCAGAAAGCATAGCTTTCATCAGTACGAGACCAGCTATTTTCTATAGCATCGAAAATAAGGCCATTTTCAAAATTGGCCGAAGAGTTTTGCCAGGCAAAAGCGCAATTATTGATGCCATCATTACCGCGAATCATTATCCAGCCGGTTTCCATTTCAACTGGATCTGGTAAAACTGCTGTATACTTCCTTTGAGGAATCTCGTTAATAGTATAGTTGTTAAGTTTAAATCCGGTTTCAGTAATTTCGGGATTTACATCGTAAACAGCAGCAGTATCTCCCGGCAGGTAAGGCGAGGTCTGATTCAAGTTGCAAGAATACTATTTGGAATGTATATGGTTCTTCGGGATCGCAATTATGGATTTTCTTCCTCGGAGGGATCTGCAGAAATTCCCCACCAGTTTATCTCGTTGATAGGACCGGTAACATCCTCAAATTTATCTACGCAGGCAAAGCCAACCTCGTAATCAGAATAATAGTAATTATCGCTAATAGGATTTCGCAAACTTGTAGGGCTCTGACCAAACAAGACATCCTCTTTACACTCCTGACTGCTCATCGCGGTAATGTTAATCGAATAGTACCCTTCGTAATCATTATGAACAAGCATAGGATAGTAGTAAGTACCGGGAGGTAGGTCATCCCACCATACCAACATTGACATATTTGGGCAAAAAGAGAATATCAAACGGGGAATCACCAAAATACCAGCCCTCCGAATGAAACGGGCAGTCTTGAGTCATGACAAACGATTGGACAATGTAATCACCAATTGATGTATTGCCACAATAATCCATTAAAATAGTAAGTGTATCCTCAAGAGTAAACTTAACCCACACTTCAGGGTAAGGCATAATAAAAGGAACTGTCATAGTCGCCGCTGTATTATCTCCGGTGAATTGTATGGTCTCAAATTCTCGAAGCCACACCGCCATCCTGGGCATTTTCGCAAACATCATTAACTGGAGGATCAGGAATAGGTTCAATTGTTAGGAAAGAACTCTCAAAAGGGTGTTCATAGCTTACCTCTATAAGGTACTGATTTCCTGCGATAGCATAAAAAATCAACCCAGGCGCCAGTGAAACGAAATCCAAGGCTCATGTCTACTATTTCATAACCAGGTTCGAAAATAGCGAACATATAATTGTAGAACACATCTGTATAATTTCCTGATAGAACCAGATAATATGTCTCTCCGGCTGTAACGGGAAAATTAAGTATAGCCGGCCCGCTAATATTATCTTCAGAGTTTTCATATCTATGACAGTTGCCGCAGGCCAATTCGTTACTATCCTCATCCATTACTACAAGGTTAACATCGCCATCTATTTCTCCGAGGACAATATCGATTACTTTATCGGACTGGGGCGTGTATGAATAAACAGCGTCAGGACCCACGAAACTGTGCTCTAAGCCACACGAATAATCATGGTAATCACGAACATACCCGTCTAAACTTCCATAGTGCGCTACCGGTAGCTGGTCGGAGACAGGTACCGCGCTTTCAATAATCTCACCGCCCTGTAGACTCGATGGCTGGGGAATACCGGCTGGCTCTGGACAAGAACTACCGCTATAAATAGTAATTTTTCCGCCACCACCTTCATGGTCGTTCTCATCAAAACCGATAAAAGCCCTCATCCTGTCGGTCGCCGAAGGCGTGTAAAGATACCAGATATTAGGATTTGTGGAAAAGTCTCCTCCATCGGTAGTAGCTTCTCTAGTGGACGCTGACAGGTGATCTACCTCTCCTATCTCCTGAGCGTTCGCGCAGTCATCATTAGGCGGCACATCAAGAGTTAAGCCATTATCTTGCGGTGATGATGATTGTGAGTGATACGGACTTAGGGTTATGAATTCACGCTCTTTATGCAACATCATAGGGATATCCGACGAGTCTCCCTGCAAATAAATTATCGTATCCTTTACCTCCGACATTGATTTCTGTATGCTCGAGTTTTCAGAAGCGCTACTGGCTATCGCTAAAATAGATACCAGAGCTAAGGAAAATACTATTGACTTTTTCAAATCAACCTCCTGCTAACATTATCTAAGAGTTTATTAGTTGCTCGTTTTATTTTATATACTCTCATGATTTACCGCTCTTCCTGCCCTTTAATTCCTCTTCAGAATAAATATAGCGTTGCTCACCATTGATAATTAAGTAATGCCTTGATTTTTCCCAGAATGACTCGAATAAGAATCTAAAACTCTTTGCCATAGCTACATGGTCGGTGACAAGCATCGTTAAGGATGTTTTTCCTTTAATAGGATCCTCAAGAGTAAAGAAACAGGTTTTACCATCAAACACGAACATCTTTACCGGTAATTCATCGAAGACCCTGATCTCATGCTGATCTAAGGGTGCGTCTATTTTATTCTCAGGCGCGAATATCTCACTGTAAAATTCTTCTAGTTTATCTTTTGGTGGCAGTTCAACAATAGTCCTAATTCTGACTTTCTTCTTAACCGCATCAAGCTGAACTTTATATTGTTCATCTAATTGCCGATCATTAGCGAACGCGAATGGCGGTTTGGTAAATGACAATACTTCATGTTGGGCTCTAGAGAATAACTCCAGATATTTATGATGAATCTGTATACGATTTCTAAGAACTTCAATATAGTCCAGCGGGCTGGAATTCTTCAATCTGTTTTCACGAGCGATTTCATACGTTTTCTTTAGGACCAGTACCGCACTTGACAATCGTTCATTTTGCTCTTCGAATTGTGATTTGATTCTCTGTTCAAGCAAACTTTGAAGCACCTCGGGACTGGCTGCACTATATTTCTTAAGTGTTCCCGGCTTTAAAGTGGTTAATCCCGCGATCATTAAAGAGTCAAGAGTATCATATATTCGCCCCCTGGGAACTCCCGAGATATTAGATATTTCGCTGACAGTTAATGCTTCGCGCTCTAATAGAGCTAAATAAACTTTAGCTTCATAACTGTTCAACCCAAGTTTTTTTATCTTCTCAAGTATTTCAGTCAATATACCCTCTTTTCAATTCAACCTGTACAATCAGCAGCCCTATGTTTTTTGCAACCACCATTGGTAGTTGCAATACTAAGATACATCTTCTTCCATTTATGTCAAGCCAAAAATATAACATATTGATTGGCATTCTGTTACATCATTTTATCTCTATGTCATAATCCAATATTTTATTATTACATTAACAATGACGGCTAGAAATCTGCTTTTACGCCCTCTCTATTAGGCAGCAGGAGGCTATAGCTTCTATAGTAATTGAATGATTGAAAAATCCATCAGATTATAGAAAGAAAAATGCCGCTAAATTATAACTGGTCTTTACAAAAGTTTTGAAAGATAACTTAAAATAGAAATGAGGGGATACTAACCGGAGAGACAGGGATTCGACGCTGGCAGTTTAAGCTAATTTGTTGCATACTAATAAATTGCGCTCAATCCTCTGATTTTCAATCGTTTAGTTGCATTCAGTTCTATCGAGTTGTGCCGAGTTTCGTTGAGTTCCATGAAGTTAATTGTTAGAAACTCGTTAGAAAATATCAACTCATTTATACTAACATGCTTATTTTAAAGTATATGCCATCATAGCAAGAATACACTCTTTTATCATTTACTTACTCCCGCCTAACATCAAGTCTCAGTGGCGTTAACTCTATTTCGACTGGATTACCTGTTGGATCCCAAGCATCGAAGGTTAGCCTTCGTTTACGGTCTCTTACCTCTTTAATGCCAAGGGAGTGACTATCTACCCTAGGATCACGCGTGCAAGATAAATAGATAGTTGCAATCTTACCTGATCCTGGCAGCAGCGGTGTTGATTCGATCTCAGGATCGGCTGAATCCAGGATGAATATGAAGATACCGCTACTGTCAGCATTTTCGGTATAAAAATACTCATAGAAATGTTCGATACGTGAATCGGCGAAAGAAACGGAGTCAATTCTCAAGCCGAGCTTACTTAAACCAAGGTCTACTGGTATTTGCATCCCAGAAAGGGTATCTGAATTGACTAGGTTCAATTCAATTTGGATATTATTTCCTGAAGCATTAAACTGACTTGATATATTATTTTCACCCAAAACACATATATTCAGGATTATAATATAAAGTGCAATAAACCTAACCATCTAATTTTCCTTTCTTATGATTAGATCACTATGTCTTTGTTGATATGGCCCCATTCTCTCAAGACGTCTAGTAACATTCTCAACTTCAAATATCTTATTCGAAACTAATAATGTCCAGGATTCAATATCACCATTAAATGGTTCCCATGTTTTTATAATAATCCGGAAGAAATTATTTTTGTATGTTATTCTATTGGTTGTATACGTACTGGTTGGATGCAGTAGTCTATTTATTGATTCTATATCATCAATGATATCCTCTTCCGATAACTCATTATAATCACTATATTCCTCATAGATATCCTCCCATAACTTTTGATAATTATCAATTGAATTTATTGGTACGCGATTGACTGTGTGTAGAAACAAAAAGCATAGGTTCAATATTTTCTGCTCGCCTCCGGCTATGATTTCAGGTAAGTAGCTTTTTATCACATTAGTAAATTTTAAACCATCACCAGAAAATGGATATAAAGTGGAATCGCAAACATTGAATAATACTTTATAATATTGTTCCATATTCCTGTAGTGAAAATCATGTTCATCTCTAAATTCATAGTATTTAATGCACTTTAATTCAGTGAAAGAGAATGAATCCTTAACACGAAAATCTTTTCCATTGCCTCTTATTGTTTCAGCTTTTGTAATTGAATCGATTTCCACAACAACATAATTATACAATAGGCTGTCTTTATCTTCATCATTTTGGCAACCAAACAGACTGAAATCTGGGATACTATATTCTTGTCCAGCAAGCGGAACAGATAGGATCAGTATAATTATTAACATTCTTAAAATCATATGCACCTCCCAGTACTAGTAAGGGAAAACAAAATTCCCGCCATCAAAGTAATCTATCTTATCCTGATACTGCCTTCGTCTCATCACGTTTTCTATGGTTTGTGCTCTTTTCTTTTTAGACCTAATATTTTTGGCGCGGTCTAAGCCTTGGTTAGGATCCCAGGCACTGAAACTTAATCTTCGGCGATGTTCTTTCAGCTCTTTATATTTATTGTATGATCATCCGCTATAGGGGCGCGCGTACGAGATAAATAGATTGTTGCTATTTTGCCTGATCCCGGCAGCAGCGGTGTTGACTCTATCTCAGGATCGGCTGAATCCAGGATGAATATGAAGATACCGCTACTGTCAGCATTTTCGGTATAAAAATACTCATAGAAATGTTCGATACGTGAATCGGCGAAAGAAACGGAGTCAATCCTTAGGCCAAGTTTGCTTAAACCGAGATCAATTGGTATTTGCATCCCAAAGAGAGTATCTGAATTGACTAGATTTAATTCAAACTCAATATTATCAGATGAATATTCCTGATTTAGAAATAAATTATTATCTGCATATCCAATTTTTAATAAAATCGTTATTATAAAAACAATAATCAACATCCTTTTAAACATATAATCCTCCTTGAAAATAAATATCAGCTTAACTAAATACTCTTTTCAATATACTAACACTTCTGTTAGTCCCAAATGCTTCTAAGAAGCCCATCCCATGGTCCTTTATTTAAAAACAATGGTTTTCTAAATTTAAGCTCAATAGCTTTATCAGAAATTATAAACTGCCATTTTTCAATCATTCCATATTTATTTTCCCATGTGATTAATGTAACTTGATAAATAATACTTTTACTATAATTTAACTTCAATACATCTATCTTTTTATATATGTCAGAAATTTCATTAATTTCTTTTCTTTTAATTATGCTTAAAGTATCAGAACTATCAATAAAACTAATACTTTTTGTTTCGATATTCCAAATATCAATAAACTCATTTTTATCTTCAACAATATAATATCCGCCAAAATTATTAAGCGAATTAAGATAAAGTAGAATCAAATCGTGAAACTCTTCTTTTATAATTATATCACGCAGATAACTACTCATCATTTTGGAATATTCTAATATGCAATCGCCAAAATAATATAATGATGAGTCACTCGAGTTGAATAAACAAGCTACTTGAGGTGTTGATGGAGCCCCAGCAAAAACAAATAAATGTAATCCTGGCAGATCAATAAAGGAATATTTTCTAACAATACTTAATTCCTTATCTATCTGAATATTTGTTCTATTTGAAACAAGAATCTTAATTTCTCTCGTTACGTATTCCTCAGGACCAGAATCTCTAACAGAATCTTCATATATACTGAATATTTTATTTTCATTAATAATTTTATGTAAACCCTTTGGGAATACTCTGTCAATAGAATATGAGCTTGGATTACTATTTAATTTAGAACTTACTAAAATTGGATCATACTTGCTAACGATCTGACAATTTCCTTGATCTGCAAAATAGACGCAATAGAAAATAAATAACATGCATATTAATCTCATAGTTTCTCCTTTATTATATAGTATTTAGTAACCTCCAAAGCCAATAGCAAGTGAATTACGAATATGGGATTCAAGTATTCCTGGTTTTAATCTTGGATTGGACCAATCATAGGCAACTCGCCTGAATGAATTTATTAAATCACGATTATATGGTTGACTAATAAAATCAAATTGTTTAGTATATGCGAATTCTTCCTGATGATAATTATAAAAAAAGTCTCTATCTTTAGTCTCTCCGTTTTCTTCAGCGTATTCTTTCCAATTTGGATGTCTATTATAAAACACTTGATGAGCGGCTTCATGAATCAAAAAGCCAATTTTATCTATATCAGTTTTACCGCTGCCCAAAAATATATCTTTATCAAGTAGTAGTTTAGTCTCCTGTAATTCCCCGCTACCATCATCTTTCCATATAGGAAACAATTGAGCATCAGCAGACATATCATTTACCACAGTAACAAAACTATTTAACTCCTCATCAGGCATACTAGCCCATGTATCTAATACATCTGCTATGTCTTCCCATTCTCTATTTACAGATTCGCTTTGATCAACACTAACCATACTTCGCGCTTCATCTGCAGCAGCTTCCATTAATCCTCTTATATAATCTGTTTTTTTTTGAAGGGCCGCATCCTTAGATTGTTGTTTAACAGATTCAACTACATCTACTCTATTTCGAGTTTCAGCAGGCAGCCCACCAGTAGGGTGGGTAAGACTACAAGCCTCACTGCTATTTATGATTGGCGAATCAGCATGCATATAATACTCACCCTTCTGGTGAGGTACCCCGTGTTTCAAGTTTGGCATATTAGCTCATTTAACCTATCCCACTCCACAGTAGATGGAGTGGGGTACCAGGTAAATAATATAATATTTATAGTTAAAACATCACTACTGTCCCAACGTTAGTTGAATAGTTTCAATTGGTTAGGGATTTCGGTTATAATTTCTTCCGTATCAATATCGCTAAGTGCTTGTTCTATAGGGATTTTCTCAAACAGGGTAACGCTTAAAATCTGTAGAATTTGATATAAGCTCGCTCTAAGATTTAAACGTTTCTTCACTATCGCTACCAGCACATAGATGCTGATTGCTATCCATATCTGAGTCTTGACTGCATTGTCTGATAGCCCGAAAAACTTCTTTATCCTGAGATGGCTTTTAATCCATTTGAAGAACAGTTCCACCTGCCAACGACAGCGATATAGTTCAGCAATTGTTATTGCCGGTAAATCAAAGTTATTGGTCAGAAAGATAAAGCGTTTGTTCAATATCTGATCAATATAACTTATGCGTCTGAGCTTCTCAGGATAATCTAATCCGGCATAATAACCTTTAAGCATAACCGTCTGGTCACTTCTTATTCCGGCTTTTACATTCTTGGGATGAGAGTAAAGGCGTCTGTAGTTGAAGTTCTTCTTGGCACGAGTTACAAAAAATGCCAGAGATTTGTGAATGCCGTATAGACGAGCATAATCTATATAAGCCTTGTCCAGAATATAAATCGCGCCGGCTTCCACCATCAGATTATCCAGGATATTTACATCATGAACCTTTCCGGGAGTAACAATTACCATGCTGGGTATATTGCCGCGCAAATCCAGAAGAGTGTGCATCTTTATAGCTCCCTTCCTTCGCCTGAATTCAGCCCAGGGGAAAAGAGACAAACACAAATCGATGGTAGTCGAATCGAGAGCATAAACAGTCTGCTCCAATTCCACTCCGAAAGGCTCGTTAACATACAACCCTCTGGCCGTGCTGATAAGTGTCCTGGTAAAATCCTCATAAATGCGATAATCCCTCACCTCATTGGCATGAGCTAGAGTATTGCGTGATACTTTGCCTCTGATACCCATATGATAAAGCTTAACATGAGCCGCCCTCAGGCAAGCCTCGATATCCCGCAGACTCTCTCGGTAAGTAAGCTGAGCAAAAGCCATGCAAAGATATTGGTCCCAGCAGGAAAAGCTTTTGATCTTGTAATTGCCCCGGTAACGTCCCACACATTTGAGAAATTCGTATCTCGGGACAAAGTCCATAAGCTGCGATAAAAGAATCTTGCCTGAATGCATCAGCCATCTCCTTCCGAGTTCCCCCCTCGGAAGTATGGCTAAATCGGCTTTCCAAGTTCAAATCGAAAAATTCTATTTTTTGCTAAAATCCCTTGCCAGTTATCTACTTACAGCAACTCAAAAACAAAACGTTGGGACAGTAATGTTAAAACATAAATATTAGTAATTTTCATTTAATTTCTATCTTCCTTTGCTAATAACTAGTAATTTACATTACATAAATTTATTTTTTAAATCTTCAATATTAAAATTAATAATAACTCATTTGTCCAACCTCGGTCATTTCAATCAATAATTTTTAATATCTCTAATGTTGCATAAGATTTGGCCCTTTTCCTAAGAAATATGTCACCCTGCTTTTCACCTCAAATACGCTTTCAGATACCCTGAATTCCCAAGATTCTAAATTGCCACGTGCCTTTTCCCAGGTCGTCACGCGAATAATATAATAACCGTCATTATCATATAATAGTCTTTCATGTATAAGTTTCTTGACCTCATCAATATCTTCCTCAGCTGCTTTTTTAATACTATCAACTGCTGGAGGATAGAGTTTTGCCGCATATTCAAACTCTTCCTCCCAAAGAGTTTCATAATCTTCCACGTCAGATACAATGTAAAATGGAACATTTCCCGATAATGTATTAATATAAAAGTTGATCAAATCTAATATTTTGTTTTCTTCTATAATCTTTGGCAGATAACTAGAAATTACTCTCGAAAACCTTGGTCCCCCTGTATCAAATGGATAGACTGTAGAATCATTTGCGTTAAATAGTACACAGTAATAATCATCCTGCAGAAAAACCGCTCCCGAAAAGAGATACAATTTTAATCCGGGTAATTCCTCAAATGAAAACACAACACTAACACCAGTCTTAACCTGGAATTTTTCAACTGTTTCAATTGCTTTAAGTGAACAAACTTTGGCAATGATATATTCATCCAATTCTTGATGAGGAATGGTGTCTTCGTAGGCGCCGAATAGTCTAAGCTCTTGTGCTATTCGCGGGATAGAAGCATAAGAAGTTACTGTTCCTAAAATAATAACAAATAAAGTAAACATAAATCTACACATGGCTTAAACCTCCCATTATTAATATCAATAAAACCACCAATAAGGCAATACATATTTATCTACCATATGATCTAAAACAGCACCTTTTGGAAGATTAAGGCCACCTTCATAACCTCCCCAAGTTTTTGCTTCAAGTTTAAACTTAGTAATATTGTTAATATTTGAAGGCTTGCTAATAACATCAAGATGTTTGCTATATGCATTCATTTCAGCCAACTCAACGTAACCTTGATATAAATCATCAGGATTACATCCCTCTGATTTTGCATATCCAATGTAATTTGAATGTTTATTCATAAAAACGTAGTTAGCAGCCTCATGAATTAGAAATCCTATTAAATCAGTCCTTGTTTTACCTCCCCCAAAAAATGAATTTTCATTTAATAATAATTTTGCCGATTTTAAGTCACCTTTATCATCCCATTTTGGATATATAGCTGAATTTATCCCCCCTATATCTACAATTGAAGCCAATATTTCATCATCAGACATATCTGCCCATTCATTTAATACATCCGCTATGTCTTCCCAATCTTTATTTAAAGATTCACTTTGATCAACACTTTTCATACTTCGTGCTTCAGCAGCAGCATCGTTCATTAATCCTCTAATATAATCTGCTCTCTCTTGAAGCGCCCCATTTAAAGATTGCTGCTTAACAGATTCAACTATATCTACTCTATTTGCTTCCCAAGGTGGAACTGACTGTATCACACTATACACAATCGCTGGCATCATTGCCATCCCCGTTGGATCAATCATATTCATAGGATTATTGCCGACATAGCTGTAAGGATTGATAAAATCATTCACTGGATCAGGTGTGATAAACCTACCAAGCGCCGGATCCATGAAACGAGCGCCATAATAATACAAATCGAAATCCCATTCATCATCGAACTCATTGCCATTATAGCTGTAAGTCCCTGGACTACCGGTAATATTCGTCTGATTTCCAAATGGATCGTAATTCATAAGGGCGATAGTAGAACCAACATCATTTGTTGTTTGAAAAACAGGAAACGGAGAGACAGGGATTCGAACCCTGGAGCCCCTTTTGAGGGCTACACACTTTCCAGGCGTGCTCCTTCGGCCAACTCGGACATCTCTCCGAAGTGATAATAATAATCGCCATCTTAAATGTCAATCCCCAAAAAATGTAATTGGAATATATTCTGGAGCAAAACAATAACCTTGACTTCCTATATGGTGGCGGATAGTTTGATGCCATGGAACAATTTAAACGTCTGCTGGAAATAATGGCAAGCCTTCGTGGCAAGGATGGCTGCCCCTGGGATCAAGCCCAAAACCATAAATCGTTAAAACCATACCTCATCGAGGAAACATACGAGGTAGTCGAGGCTATCGATACCGATGACCCGAAGGTGCTGGCCGAGGAGTTAGGCGATCTATTGCTGCAAATAGTCTTCCATGCCCAGATCGCCCACGAGAACGATGAGTTCGATATCGAGGTTGTCTGCCGGATGATCTCCGATAAGCTTATCGAACGTCACCCGCACGTATTTACGAATAAAACGGAACTGACCCCCTCCGAGGTTCTCGACCGCTGGGAGGCGATCAAGAAGCGCGCCAACGAGAAACGCTCGATGCTGGCCGGTGTGCCCAAAACCCTGCCTGCCCTCCTGAAAGCCTACCGCATACAGGAGAAAGTCGGCCGAATCGGTTTCGACTGGGACAAGCCCGAGCAGGTTATGGAGAAAATCAAGGAAGAACTCGCCGAGTTCGAACGCGCATTTAGCGATCGGGATGAGAACGCGATGCAGGATGAGATCGGAGATCTGCTGTTCTCGCTGGTGAATTTGAGCCGTCACCTGGGAGTATGCGCCGAGGAGGCTCTCGATTCGACCAATAACAAGTTCATAAAACGATTTCAATATATAGAAAACAAGCTGTATGAGAACGGAGGCTCGCCGGTCGATTCCACACTCGAGGAAATGGATGCGCTGTGGGAGGAATCCAAAGAGGCGATATAATAAAGTTGTTATTTTCGCAGCCCTTCTATCGCTCCACGCCATTTTTCGGGATCGTTAACGGCCCAGGCTATCTGTTCCTGTCTTCCCTGATGGTTAAAACTTACCGCTAACAGCGATCTGAATACTGTTTTGCCCAGATGGCTCCGGGTTAGCTCCACTGCGGTAATCTGATTTATCGGTATCGATAATTCGCGCTGAGGCACGGCCAGGCTGAACCAGAGTTCATCCTCGGTTAACACCAGCGCCCCGTTGCCGCGGATTTGTTTACCGCCTTCTGTTTTATGCCCGAAATAGTTCGCATTCAACGCCATCAATATAATTTTCCTGCCGGCGAATCTATCCTCAACCACCGAGAGTAACCGCCTGCGGTAATAACCTAGTATAAATTTCTGAACTACGGTAACCGCCGCTACGATAAGTATTACTATCAGAACAATCCTGAAAATCATTTTAAACATCCTTTTGTTTCTGATAGTATTCTATATATTCGAGTCCCCGGGATGTCAACTCGTAATAAGTGTGATTGCGATGCTTAACCCACTTATTGTCGACTATACCTTTACGGTAACGCATCATAAGCGCTTTTACCCTGGTTAGAAGGTTCATATCGCGTAGTTTCTTGTGGCGGTCGAAAACTGTCGCTCTTTCTATTCCGGTCAGACGGGCTACTACGGCGGCGTAATCACGGCCCATCTTCATGTGGTGATGCAATATCTTGAAATCGATATCATCAAGAACGTTATAATCCGGCTCATCGCCTATTGGCCTTTCGAAATTATCTTTAATGATCTCCTGCCAGGTCAACTTCACCAACCGGCTCATTTCCACCTTGGCCAGGTTAAGGCAGTCCGCTCGATGAACCGACATGACAGTTGAATCGTATTTTAAAAAGCCGATAAGATCATCACCTGGAACGGGATTGCAGCAGTTGGCCAGGCGGTAGTCATCTTTTAAAGGTGGAATTATCATCGGAATGATTATTTGAGATATATCATTTTTTTTACGGCATTTTCACTATCGTAAGATAACTGATAGAAATACACTCCCGAACTCACACTATTGCCATCCTGATTGCGGCCCCGCCAATAAACAAACTGCTTCCCCGCCGACTGAACACAATCGACAAGCGTGTTTATCTCCCTGCCCAACAAATCGTACACTTTCAGACTCACATAACTATCCCGTGGAAGGATGTACTCGATAATAGTACTGCTGTTAAACGGGTTGGGATAGTTGCACAATAGCTCGTTCGTTTGTGGCAGGCTAGTTTCCTGCCCGGGTATATCCGTTAGCGATTCAAAAGCCGCTTGCTGAAGGAACAACGCCTCGGTAGAATCTAATCCGGCAGTATATGTCAGACCAACCGCTGACTCATTAAAGAATAAGCCATAGAAAACACATGCAGTCAGGTAAGAGCCGTTTAGCGCCGGATGATAGTTATCGGTATTCCACAGTACCAACTCGGGCTCCCTGGTAACCGCTGTTGACCAGGCAATCCCCACCGGAACGAGCGCGGCCTCCAGTTCGGTAGCAATCTCGGTATAGGCTGAGGTCAACGTGTCCTGCATCTCGAAATAATCCTCGAACACCGGGCTTTCATGACCATCGATCTCGAAATGACCTCCGTAGCGCCAACCCCAGCTAAGGAAAAACGCTGTTTGCCCGCCATTCTCGATAATCAGTGAATCGAGATAGCGCGAGGCCGGATACATGCTGTTATAGCGCAAGTATTCGATCACCGGGTACTGGCTGTTCTCCTGCAGGATGACATAATTCCATCCATCCTGCGAGATTTTATCCAGCGTGTTTTGATTGGTGGTGTGCTGCATGAGCGTATAACCGCCGGGTGTGCTTTGATCGACATTCACGGTATGCCCGCCAGATTCGGAAAGCAGGGAAAACATTTGAGGCATATCGTTATAATAAGTATGGCTGTTGCCGATAAATAGCACGCTTAAAGAATCAGCATCTGCTTGCGGTACTACGAGGATAATAATTAGTATTAATAATGTAGCCTGTAGTGTTATTTTCATAATACCTACCTCGCGGTTAAGTTCGGCTAAAGTAAATATACTATCATAATATGAATTTCCAAGGGCGTTTTTAACAAAACACGTCAAACCCAAACATCTTTACATATTTTCCGAATTATGATAAAATTCAACATGTCAGCTATGGAAAACACAAATAATGAAATATTCTCCAGATCTAAGATTGTCGGTTTAATTCTCGGCCTCATCCTGTTTCTAATATTCGTGTTCGATCTGCCCGGTTTCGATATACCTCATAAAGCCTCGGCAACCGCCGGGGTGGTGCTCATGATGGCCTGTTTCTGGATATCGCAATGCCTGCCGATACCGGTCACCTCGTTATTGCCGATCGTGCTATTTCCGCTGCTCGGAATAGCAGGCTCGCAAACAACGGTGAAATATTACGCCGACAACAATATCTACCTGTTCATGGGCGGCTTCATTATCGCGCTGGCAATCGAGAGATGGAATCTTCACCGCAGGATATCTCTGCTTATTACCTTGCTGCTGGGGACATCGCCGGCGAAAATAATCTTAGGTTTCATGGGTGGCACGGCCTTCATGTCGATGTGGATATCCAACACGGCCACGGCGCTTATCATGTTGCCGATCGGCATGGCTGTAATCTCCGAGCTTGAAAGCAATCGAAAAAAGAAGACGAATTTCGGTATCGCCCTCATGCTGGGTATCGCTTATGGCGCTTCGCTGGGCGGAATCGCCACCCCGATAGGCACGCCGCCGAATATCCTGTTTTTGGGTGTTTATGAAAAAAGCTTTACGAATGCCCCGCCGATAAGCTTTTTTAATTGGCTTACAGTTTTCCTGCCACTGGTATTGATCCTTCTGCCGCTTGCCTGGTTTATATTAGCTAAATTGATATTTCCCACGAAAAGCGCTACGGGTTCGGGCAGGAAGATAATTAAAGCCGAGTTAAAGAAGCTCGGCCCGATGAGCGCGCCGGAAAAGAAAGTGCTCGTTATATTTACTATCACCGCATTGTTGTGGATATTCAGAAGTAATATTTCATTGGGATTTTTCACCATACCGGGCTGGTCCAACATTCTCCCCAATCCGAAATTGATTCATGATGCTACAGTAGCCATGTTTATGGGCATCGTGATGTTTATAATACCGGCAGGAAAAGACTATAAGCATACTTTCTTAATGGACTGGCATACGGCTATCAAACTGCCCTGGGGGATACTCCTGCTATTCGGCGGTGGATTCGCTATCGCCGGAGGATTCACGCTTTCCGGGCTGGACATTCAGATCGGGCAGGCGTTGAAGCCCTACCTGGTATTTCACCCGCTTTTAATCGTACTCATAATCTGCCTCATCCTGACATTCATGACCGAGCTGACCTCGAACACGGCCACGGCCGCCGCGCTTTTGCCGATAATGAAAGGTACGGCTATCGCGCTTAATCTCAATCCGCTGCTACTAATGATACCGGCTACTATCTCCGCCTCGATGGCATTCATGCTGCCTGTAGCTACGCCGCCTAATGCCATAGTTTTCTCCTCGGGCGTGATTAAAATTTCCCATATGGCAAAAATCGGGGTTATATTGAACTTATCGATAGCATTTATCGTTGCCTGTTATATATATTTCGTAGTGTTGCCCGTGTGGGGCTATAGTTCGGCTATACCATCATGGGCGAATTAAGCAGTTTAACCGATTCGAGAATGTATTAATTACGAGATGTCATCCGATTCCCAAATAGTCGAAATCGATAAAGCCTCCGGTAAACGGGTTACTATTGTCGGAGCTATCATTAATGTCCTTCTGGCCGGCCTGAAATTCGCGTTCGGCTATATGGGCGATAGCCGGGCACTAATCGCCGATGCCGTGCATTCGGTGTCCGATCTGGCCTCCGATCTGGTGGTGTTCCTCGGCCTGCATTTCGGATCGTTGCCCGCCGATAAAGACCACCATTACGGGCATGAAAAAATCGAGACCATGACCGAGCTTATCCTGGGATTGATCCTGATAGGTGTCGCCTTAAAGCTGGCCTACGATTCAGCCACTGCCATTTTCCTTCAGGATTATAAACTGCCTCAACCGATAACTATCGTTGCCGCCGCGATTTCGATTCTGGCCAAAGAGCTTCTTTATCGCTGGACGAAGAACGTAGCCGATAAATCCGGCAATCGAGCCTTGCTGGCCAACGCCTGGCATCATAGATCGGATGCCCTTTCATCTATAGCCGTATTGATCGGGCTGGTAGCAGTACAAATATCTCCCGACCTGGCGTTTCTGGATGCGGCCGCCAGCCTGGTTGTCGCCACCCTGATCATAAAAGTAGGCTGGGAAATACTTCACGAGGGCTTTAAACGTATTATAGATACAGCGCCACCTACGACATATATAGAAGAGATATACGGGCTTATTCGAGAATATCCGAAAGTCATGAACCCGCACAAGCTGAAAATGCGCTATGTCGGTAATTCTATCCACATGGAGGTGCATATCGAGGTCGCCTCGGATATGACCGTTAGTGAAGGCCATGAAATTGCCGCCGGTGTTAAGCACATGATACTCGAGTATGATAAGCGCGTTATGGATGTTACCGTGCATGTGGAGCCGGAGGGCGAAAGTAAAAAGCCGCACTAGAACTTAAACAGTTTGACACCTTACACCCCATTCTATAAATTGGAAGCCGGAGTACGATAAACTGGATAATTTATGAATTTACCGAATTTACTGACACTTTCTAGAATCTTCCTATCCCCCGTATTCATGGTGCTGTTTCTAATCGAGGCGCCTCTCAGCCGCCTGTTGGCAACAATCGTATTCATAATAGCCGCTCTGACCGATTTATTCGACGGCTATCTGGCGCGTCGCATGGGCACTCTCACCAATTTCGGTAAGTTCATGGATCCTATTGCCGATAAGATTCTCGTTTCAACGGCTTTTATCTCATTTGCCAACCTCGGCTACGCTCAACCCTGGATGGTGACCACTATTATCGTGCGGGAATTTTTTATTATAGGCCTGCGCTCGATTGCCGCGTATAAGGGTATGATGATTACACCCTCGAGAGCGGCTCAGTGGAAAACCGCCTCGCAGATGACCGTGCTGTCGATGATACTGGTGTTTATCAACCTGAAAACATGGATGGTTCCGGCAGGTTATAACTGGGCTATGTTCACATCCCCCGTGACAATGACCGTTTTTGATGTTATGATATCGATTACGGTTATCTTGACAGTCGGAACCGGGCTGGACTACCTGATGAAATCCGGCAGTTTACTGAAAGGATTACTTCGTTGACAGAAAATAATTCCAATAGACCGACTGATGTACTCCGCAAACTTTTCGCCACCGCCTTGTTTACGGGGAAACTTCCATACGCGCCCGGTACCTGGGGCTCACTTCTGACATGTGTTATATTATGGTTTGCCTGGCCCGAACAATGGTATTACCAGATGCTGGCAATACTGGCGTTCTATCCGTTTGCGGTTTATTTTGCCGATAAAGCCGTTGCCTATTATGGCCATGATGGCAGCCCGATCGTTATAGATGAGGTAATCGGCCAGATGATAGCGTTGTTCATGGCGCCGCATAATATTTTGGCGTACCTGATCGGTTTCATGCTTTTCCGGGCGGCTGACATAGTCAAACCTCAACCGGCGCGCAAATGGGAGAAATTCCACGGCGGTTATGGTATAGTCGCAGATGATATTGCCGCCGGTGTTTACGCGGCTATCGTACTACAATTGATAATCGTACTATTCAGAAAGCTAGGGGCAGGTTGGATATGATAAAAGCTGAGCTAATTACCATAGGTGATGAGCTGATTTATGGTCACACTATTGACACTAATGCCGCTTTCATCGGACAGAAATTAGCCGAGATAGGCGTCGATCTGATCTATCATACAACCGTTGCCGACAACCCCGAACGTATGATAAACGCAATCTCGACCGCTATAAACCGCGCCGATGTCGTACTCGCTACAGGCGGTCTTGGGCCTACCCATGATGATATCACCAAGAAAGTCATTTGCAAATATTACAAACGCCAGTTGGTTTTTCACGAGGACGTATTGGCCGAGTTGGAGGGGAAATACGCTAAAATCGGTATTAAGATGCCGCCCATCAATCAAAATCAGGCGTTATTACCGCAGGGCGCGAGTTTTCTCGACAATAAAATCGGCTCGGCGCTGGGTATCGTTTTCGATGAGCGCGGTAAGCTGTTCGTGGCCATGCCTGGTGTACCTAAAGAGATGAAAATAATGGTAACCGAGGAGCTAGTGCCGTTATTGAAAAAACGTATCGGAGATGAAGTAATTCATCACAGACGTTTGAACACGGTCGGAATAATCGAGTCGGAGATTTTCGAGAGAGTCAAAGATCTCATCGATGAGAAATCCAGTATCTCCATCGCGTTTTTACCGGCGGCCAAAGGCGTGACACTTCGATTGACCTGCTCGGGAAAAGATATCGAAACCGCCAGACAAAAAATCGATAAGCTCGAACGGTCGTTTAACGAGAGAATCGGTGATTATATTTACGGCCATGATGATGATACCTTGCCATCGGTAATAGGTGAAATGCTGGTTCAATCACGGAGCACGTTGGCTGTTGCCGAATCGTGCACGGGGGGTTACCTCGGTAAAACACTAACCGATATCCCCGGGGCCTCGCGGTATTTTCTGGGCGGGGTCATATCCTATTCCAACGATATCAAAGCCAGGGTGCTGGGCGTACCCGAAACCACTTTAGAGCAGTATGGGGCGGTATCGGAACAAACAGCAATAGCAATGGCCGAGGGCGTCAGAAAACTAACCGGCGCGGATTACGGTATATCGATTACCGGTATCGCCGGCCCTACCGGTGCCACGCCAGAGAAGCCAATCGGGTTAACATTCATAGGCCTGGCGAATAAGAACGAATCGTTTGCCAAAAAATACAATGCCGGTCCGGTGAGGGAACGTAATCGAGAACGCTCCGCTTTTTATGCATTAGATGTTTTAAGACGTCATATAAAGGGTATCAAGTAAACTACCACCGGCCACTGGGCTGCGGTTTCTATTCAGCCGACTTAAGCCAGCTGTACTGATTACAAAACTCCGATTTTGTAACCCACGTATTTTTTGACATTCTATCGAAAATAAAATCAAAATCGAAACCAGGTTTATCGAATATATCTGTTTCCAAATCGGAGTTTGAAAACAAAAAAAAGCGCTGCCCGGTTGAGCAGCGCCTCAATTCTAAATCTCAATTACAAACCGGATTTTAATCTTCAGAGTATTCGAATTCGATGACAATATCGATGTTGTCAACATCCGAGCTTAATACTTGCACTTGAGTTAACGAATCCATCGAGTCGCCGTAGAAACCGATGTAATCTCCGGCGTCAGGCCCCTCATCGAGACCAGAGTCATTGACATCCCACATACCAACAACGTAACCACTGAAATTCGGGAACACCGGGAATTCGTACGCGCCAGGTTGACTGAGAATATCAAAAGCAAGTGGATCGTTATCGCCACTGCTCGAATCATCCTCGAACGGATTCGAATCGAATGACAGGATGTAGATATCACCACCGCCGGAGGTCCAGGCGGAGCAGGTCACGGCACCTGAAACTGCAAGCATATTGGAGAACGAGCCGGTATAAATTTGGAGGTCACCATTGGAATCTGTCGTATCATAAGATATGTCGATTATATCGAATGGATCGCCAGCCTCGTATGGGCTCCACATACCGACGGAATCCAGGTTTATACCATCGTAGTAGTCAGGTGAACCGTTAGTGTCGATTAGCGCAACCAGATCGTAGTTACCCGGTGCAAGCTCGAACTCGGAATCTTGCTCATTGTTGTTATGCGGCACGATCACACAAGCATTATTGAATACATAACCGTAGCCGGCCATTATGAAATTTTCGAAATTGTGGAAATTGTAGTAATCACCGGCATCGGCAAAAAGCGCCAGCAAAACGAACTCGCCCTCGTATTGAGAGTCAATACCGCGAACTCCGATCACTAGGTCCCCATCGACATACTGCCACATGGAATCGCCTATACCGATGCTTAAATCATCGCTTATCTCGACATCCAAACCGGCCCAGGCGATAAACTCTTCCTGCACTTCGAGTGAACCCTCATCCTCATCACCGATCGTGACAGTTATTGCATATGTCCCCTCCGGGATACTATCCAGGGCCAATGAGCCTGTCGCTCCGGAAACTACTTGCTCCGTCTCAGACACCGGGTTTTCATCTCCCGGGTTTGACCAGATCGATAAAGCGATGGTATCGCCGGTTACATGAGCAACCTCGTCATCCGGAATAGTATAGTTAACGGTCAGGGTGATATCGCTGAATTGTATTTCGGCGAAAGTAGCTGTGAGATAGGTATACATATCAGCCGCCTCCGAGGCGTCATAGTCGAAACCGTACTCATAATAGAGATCGCCCGGTGAGAGCGGATTGAGTTCATCATCGTCTTCGTAATCATCAATCGTGCCATCCTCATCGACCAGGAAGAACAAATCGTAATCGTCGGTAGCCAGTTCTTCGTTCATCCAGGCCTGGTATTGGAGCGAATCATCGACCCCGGTATCGCTCGATCCGATCGGGCTCAAGGCGAATACGGCGGTTTGATTGTATAACTTCTGGTACGATCCCCACTCGATATTATCGTTAAGATTCCAGTAACTTGCCCCGTCTTCCATCAAAGCACAGGCAACTAAATCGCCTACATTGGCTGATGCGTAACCGCGGACGCCGACCATCACCGAGTGATACCTTTGCAGGTAACTTTTATCGAGATTGATAGTCAGAGCGCCGTTAACGTCAACATCCATGCTGGCCCAGATAATATCGCCGCGCTCCATCACCGAACCGCTGGCCGGGGTACCATCCGAATCAATTACCAGCAGCATAAAATATTCGGCCTCGTCGATCTCCGTAATTTCGATTGAGAACCCGGTGCTGGTGACATCAGCGTTGCCGCTATAAATCGCAGCAACGGCGGTTTCACTTTGATAGATATACAAAGAGGCGGTATTACCTACCATATCCGAGAAATCATCATCGCCCGCAGGTACGGTAACATTCAGGTTAACCGAGTAAATCCCCGGTTCGGTGGTTGTCTCCTCGCAAGCGATTAGAAAAAAGACCGCCAAACTTAAAGCAATGAATACTGAAATGATAATTCTATACATGCTTCCCTCCTAAAAAGTGCATATTGTTTCTTTCAATTAATCTTTTATCAAGATTATCGGATAATAGTGTTAACTAATTAGAATAACATGACAATAATGATCAACAAAAAAACAACTGAAACATCCTTATTATCATCACCATACATAATAGTACGCCAATAAGCAATTAACAATTGGAACTATTCACCGATGATTTTTACTATCATTCGTTTCTTACGACGACCGTCGAATTCGGCGTAGTAGATCTCTTGCCACGGGCCTAGATCGAGTTTACCATCGGTTACCGGCAGCATGGTTTGATTGTGCAATAGCAAATTTTTCAGGTGAGCGTCACCGTTCACTTCACCGGTTCTGTGATGATTATAATCCGGACCCTCGGGGGCTAATTTCTGCAGCCATTCCTCGATATCCTGCAAAAGTCCGCTTTCGGCATCATTGACATACACGGCTGCGGTTATATGCATAGCGCTGACTAAGCACAGCCCCTCTTTGATACCTGATTTAGCCAGTTGTTCCTCGACGATATCGGTTACCCGAATGTACTCGCGTTTCTTCTGTGTTTGGAATATGTGATAGTATGTGTGTGATTTCATTGTTTACCTCCATATATTCTAAATAATATTTTCATTTACCATCCTACGATTTATAACTATATTTTAATCATGAGGAAAGATATTTGTTATAAATGTGGGTGTGAGTTAGACAATACGACAAAAACAAAAGAACACATCCCTCCAAAATGCTTAGTGACAAATGAAAACAGGGGCAAGCTAATTATAGTACCATCATGTAAAGAATGTAATAATGGTGACTCGAAAGACATAGAATACTTTCGTAATTGGATAGTCACTGCTTCAGCGCACTACAATAAGGAAGCATTGGAAATCTATAATAATAAAGTAACAAAGTCGTTTTTATATAATCCATCTATTAAAGGAGGATTAAGAAACATGATAAGCGATAACAAATTATTTAGTCCTTCGGGGATTTTTCTAGGTAATCACAAGGTAATTAAAGGTGAGTATAATAGGGTAAATCCAATATTAGATTCCATATCGAAAGCAATATTATTTCATCACTTTGGTAATAGAGATTTTAAATTTCCTCATGGGGTTTCACCATTTATAGTTGATCACTAGTGTCCGGTGTTTTTCGTTAAATTTTAAATTTCTCCTTGGAATTGTTAATGAAAAATATTTTCCGATATAATTATTTTATTCAGCGTATCATTCATCCTGACATATCCTGCCGATGTTAGGCTTGGTTTTCTGGTTTCCAAGCGCTGCTTGGAAACCTTCTTGAATCATGTAGAATGCACATTCTGCCGGCAAACAAGCCACGTTGCGAAGCAGCGCTTCGCAACGAGATGAAAAGACCGGACACTAGTGATAGTTGATGATTTTAATTGGAGTAATCAAATTATACGAGGATATATTGAGTTTTTATTAAAAATCCCCATTTTTGACAACTTAATACCTGATGTGTTTAATTACAAATTTGGTAAGGTTGGAATGGATGATGGCAATTTGTTTTATACATTTCTTAATTTCTATAATAAAAAACTATTTTGTGTTTGGTACTTGATTGATAATTGACCTATCGATTTGCTATTTTTTTTATACTTCCTTCAATAGATGAAATCTCTTTTTTTAACGCTATTAACTCGTTAGTTAGATCGTGAATGGTATTTTGATTAACGGTTATAGCATGCTTATATGCATCAAGATTTATATGTATTTCTTCAGCTACAAATTCTTTATGCCCAAGCCAATTATAGCTAATTGAGATTGTATAATTATCCGGCTGTGATTCATCTAAGAAATCGTATGCAGCATTAATAAAAGTTCTAAATTCTTTTCCGGGTGGGAAAAATTTAAATGGCGTTGAAAATACTTTTTGGGATAGATTACTTTTCCTTAAAGCAATTAACTCAGGATCGATTATTATTGTTAGATTAAGCGCAGGAAGCCTACCAATATTTTTCACAACAAACCACACATGAGGGTGTTGAATATTAAAATCTGCAATAATGTATGGTCTTCTTTCGTCGGCTTGTGCTTTTATCATCTGCTGTACCATTAAGCCTGTAAAAAAAACATATACAGCAGTTAAAACTACAATAAGCAAGCTAGCAAAACCTTCTAATCCCTTTAAATGTTCTGCTAAATCTGGAAAAAATATCCCTGCTAAATACGTAAGGACTAATAACACTGGTAACACAAGCAAATATGAAAAGGATACCTTCATTATCTTCAATCCTGTAGAATTGGATTCTCTTTATATGTTAAATATTCTTATTTACTGCCCATAACATATTGATTTAATACCAGTTACACCAAAACAGTTAATTATGCACGGTTAACCATGCATATTTCGCTAATTTCTTATAATTATATATATATCAATCAATTACGGTCAAGTAAAATCTTTACGCGTTCACGCAAACATGCGCGAAAACCTTGGCGTCACCAATAGTATTCGAAATCAACGCATACTCGTTAGGTTGATGCGCCGACTCGAATATCTTCGCCCAGACGGCTGCGCCATATCCGCGATTGCGGAACAGTGCCGCTACCGTACCGCCGCCTATACCGATCGGCCTGGGATCTACCTTGTAGACTTCTTTGATACCGGCCATCAGGGCGACCACCACCGGGGCATCCACCGCTGTCGGCGGGGCGGCCTCAGCTCGCTGCAGATGGCTGATAGTCATCTTGACATCGTACTTCTTCTCGATCTCATCGGCCCACTGCCTGATCTTATCCTGCACGTCCTGAAGCTTGTAAGTAGGCAGCACGCGGCAGTCGATATAGAAAACGTCATCACCGGGGATGGTATTGACATTGGGCACATTAGCCTCTTTCTTGGTCGGCTCGAATGTCGAGATAGCTGGCTCGAACAGCTCGTCTTTAGCGTCGAACTCTTTATACAGATCCTCGAGTTTCACCACCAGGTTGGAGGCGGCGCGAAACGCGTTTTTGCCCTGGTCGGGACGGGAGCCGTGACACTGTTTGCCCTTGGTGGATACTTTCAGCCAGACAATCGATTTTTCCGCGACCTCGACATTGGCGCCGGATTCATCACCCGAATCGGGTACCAGTATCAAATCATCCTTACCGAAAATATCGTGATGTTCCAGCATATAGCCGATCCCGAATTTAGAACCGACTTCCTCATCGGCCACGAATAACAGGCACAGGTCGTATTTGGGTTTCATGCCGGTCTCGATGAAGGCTTTGCCGGTCAGGTAAGCGGCTACCAGCCCCTGATGGTTATCCTCCACACCGCGACCGATCAGCTTGTCGCCATCGACTTTAAGCTCGAACGGATCGGATTCCCATTTATTTAGATCACCTTCCGGTACGACATCGGTATGCGCCATAATCCAGATTGCCCTGGAGGAATCCTCGCCCTTTATACGATAAACGAGATTCGGTCTTTCACCCGAGCTTACCCTGTCATCGGGAGCGGGATAATTAATGGGTTCGGGGAATCCCTCTTTCTTGAGGTACTCCATCAACGCTTTCGCTTTCAAATCCTCGCCGTCGCCGTCATTTTCCGGGGCCAGCGCCGGCACCGAAACCAATAGCTTCTGTATATCGATAACGCTCTGTTTATAGCTGTCTATCTTGGCGGTGAGTTTATCAAACATCCTCGGTCTCCTTTAAAATCTCGACATATTTTTGTATCATTTGCGGCGGCGTAATCCCCAGACATCTGAGGTACGTATAGAGGTTCCCGCGATGGTGAATCTCCTCATCGATTGCCACCATTATAATAAGCTCGCCGGTGAGGTTGCCGAATGGCGTCTCTCGCTTTTTGAGGAAATATCCCTCAGGCAACTCGGCTAAGAGCTTTACTGTTTTCTCGTTTTCCAATTTCAGACGGTCTTTCAGCATCTCCTTTTCGAACATATTGCTGCTGATAGTCTCGGGGTCTTTCCATTCCTTGGTTAAAAAACCCTCACGTATGTATACCTCCACCTGCAGGACATGTTTGAAAATTTGCGAGACAGTCATTATTTCGGGAGCCGGCCTGTAATCGAACGAGTCGGCCGGAAACTCATCCAAAAGCTTTATTGTCATCAGCCTGACAATTTGCCAGTATTTCAGATAATTCGTTTTATCCATCACGCTCTCCAATCGTTGACGATGGATCTTTATGTGCCAGCATAATTAACGTAACAGGTAAATGATTGGCGATATAAGGGTAATCGCTCATTATCTCCTTTGAGATTCCAACATGCGGCGAACCCGTGTATGGTTTAGGCTCGACAATTTTACTGACTCTCAATCCGGCATCCGAAATCGCGTTGTGATATTCCGCCACCGAACGCAGGTAATGTTGAAACGGAATCGAGGCCTCTTTAAAATCCCAGCTCCATTTCAAAACTCGAGGCTTAAACGGATATGTCGAATTGAAATACATGGTCCCCTCTTCGCCATCTATAATATATTGCGTGGGATGCATAACCGCTAGTATAAACCTTCCCCCCGGCTCGAGAATTCTGTACACCTCTTCAAGTGTGCTTTCGAGCTCTTTCACGAAAGCGATAGCGCAAGCCGTCAAAACGATATCGAAAGATTGATCGGCCAGCATAGGCAAGGCATTCATATTCGATTCGATAAATTCAGCTCTTATGTTTTCATTTTTGGCCAATACTTTTGCCTGTGTCAGTTGATTTATTGAAAAATCGACACCGGTGACAGTCGCGCCGGCTTTGGCCATCGCAACAACGTTCTGCCCTGCGCCGCATCCCAGGTCTATAGCTTTTAAACCTTTTATATCTCCCAGAAGGTTCAATTTGTTTTCGCCGGGACAGAGCGGTCCGTAATGAATGGTATCATTCATAATCGGGTATTTTTGGAGATATAAATTTGTGATTTTATCCCACGATTTTCTGATATCAAGCATACTTAAATGTATATGAAACGTATCTTTAAAACAAGATTAATAAAACATCAGGTATGAATTATAATCTTTACGACTTATTTGGATAATAAGCCTGTAAACGAGATTAACCCAGTTTTTATTGCTGTGGTCAGTTGCCAATTCTTTTACGTTGCCGACTCCTGGTGGTCTCTAGCTTCCGAATTATAAGCATCGAGTACTATTTCCTCAATCCTTTTGCGCATATCCGGGTTTATTGGATGCGCGATATCCTGGAAAGTCCCATCGGAGCGTCTCTTCGATGGCATCGAGATAAATAAACCTTTCGAGCCGTTGATGATTTTCAATCCTCTGATGACAAAAGCATTATCAAAAGTTATATTGGCAAATCCTTTCAGCTTTTCTTCATTTCTCAGAGTCAGTTTGACCTCGGTGATTTCCACAGGTCCTCCCCTCGGATCTGCTATTTGCTCCAATTTGCCCTCAATTACTTATGCTTGCCGGCGGGAGCAGCACCGGCTTGCAATTGAATACAAGATAGTTATTTTCGGTTAACCTCCTCGCTGTTTCATCAATTCTGTTATCTGGAGTAAAAAGCCCAAACACCGATGATCCAGAACCGGACATACCGGCATGGAAAGCACCAGCATCAAGCAGATACTTCTTTACCTGGATAAGTTCGCTATACCAGGAAAAAACTATCTCCTCCAGGTCGTTTATAAATGTCTTGGCAATTCGGACAAAGTCATGGTCCGTTAAATTCCTATGTAATAAAGTATTTTTTCGATCATTTGTCAAGGAAAATTTGCCTTCCCTCAGCCTGTCAAGTCCCACGTAAGCTGTTGATGTGTCAACAGAAAAGGGAGGTTTTACTACTAATATACGGTATGATAACGGCAGCCTTATATCCTGCATAATATTGCCGATTCCGCCTACCCGAGCCTGACCGCGCCCGAGGAAAAAAGGAACATCCGCTCCAAGACTCGTTGACATATCAAGGAGTTGATCGATATCCAGGTTTAACTTGTATAAACTCATTAAACCGCGAATCACGAATGCGGCATCCGCCGAACCGCCACCTAAACCGGCGCCCGAGGGTATGGCCTTTTTCAGAACTATCTTAACGCCGGGGATATAGGCTTGTTGAGATACAATCTCAGCCGCTTTATAGGCCAGGTTACTTTCCGCTGGAAGGTTGGGTAAATCCTCGCAAATCAGTTCGAGATTATCTGATTTTTCCAGCGTGAGATCATCATACAAATTAATCGTCTGCATCACACTATCGATATTGTGATAGCCATCGGAACGTTTATCCAACACACGCAGGAAAAGATTGATCTTGGCCGGCACTTTAAGGTTGATTTTATCCATAATATTAATATAATTATTTTGTATAACAAATATCAATAGAAAGGTTTTAGCCGGCAATAGAAATCGTATTCGAGAAAATTTTATTTGGTTATCAGACATCCCCGCCTGGTACTGCCATAGATAATATTTCAGCAGGGGCAATAACGACCACAGAATTCAATCAATACTTAAACGCTTTATATCACGGCCATAATACGATTGACATACCCCTACCTGGAAATATATCTTACCTCAAACGAAAGAGGTGAAAATGAAAGCACTAATTACGGGTATAACCGGCCAGGATGGATCGTATTTAGCCGAGTTCCTTCTGGAAAAAGGTTACGAGGTTTGGGGGATGGTCCGCCGCGCCTCCACCGAAAATTTCGAACGTATTGAACATATTAAAGATAAAATCACCCTTAGCTACGCCGATCTGCTGGATCAGCTCTCGATGGTTGAGCTTCTGGAGGAATGCAAACCCGATGAGGTCTACAACCTGGCGGCGCAGTCGTTCGTCCCCACCAGCTGGCGTCAACCGCTGTTGACCGGCGAATTCACCGGCCTGGGCGTGGCAAAAATCCTCGAGGCAATCCGTCACGTTAACCCCAAAATCAAATTCTACCAGGCCTCGTCCTCGGAGATGTTCGGCAAGGTGGTCGAGGTGCCGCAGAAAGAGACGACCCCGTTCTACCCTCGTTCGCCTTATGGCGTAGCTAAAGTGTACGGCCATTTCATCACCGTGAATTATCGCGAAAGCTACGATATATTCGGCGTATCAGGCATCCTGTTCAACCACGAGTCACCCCGCCGAGGACTTGAATTCGTTACCCGCAAGATCACACACGGCGCGGCCATGATAAAGCTCGGACTAACCGATAAACTGGCGCTGGGTAATCTCGATGCCAAACGTGACTGGGGTTACGCGCCCGATTACGTTCAGGGTATGTGGATGATGCTTCAGCATGATAAACCCGATAACTACGTGATGGCCACCGGAAAGAATCACTCGGTACGAGATTTTTGCGAACAAGCGTTCGGCCATGTAGATCTCGACTACAACGACTATGTGACAGTCGATCCGAGATTCGTACGACCGGCGGAGGTGGATGTTCTCTTGGGTGATCCCTCATATGCCGAGAAAACACTCGGTTGGCGTCCCAGGACAAGTTTCGAGGAGATGGTAAAAATCATGGTGGATGCCGACCTGGAGAAACTTCGCGACAATAGCTGATAAAACGCAACAATTATAATGCATTAGAAATTGAGGCAAGCATGGATATCAAAGATCAAAAATTATTGGATTTCGCTAAGCTCTGGCTGGCACATGATGGATTATGGTTTCAGGCGATCGAGAAAAAATATGGCATAGATGCCGCTATCGAGATGGATACCGAGGCCTGGTCACGGTTCTCGCCTATAGAGGCCAAGCGTATCATGAAAAGGCTGGGCATCGAACCGGGCGGCGGTATACCCGCGCTCATTAAGGCCCTGGATGAGAGACTATACGAGCAGATAAACCAACAGGAGGTCATCGAGCAGGATGACAAACACGCTGTCTTTCAGATGAACGCCTGCCGCGTCCAGAACGCCCGTCATAGAAAAAATCTCAAACCGTTTCCCTGCAAATCGGTCGGTATCGTGGAATATACTACTTTCGCGCAAACAATAGATCCGCGAATCAAAACGAAATGTCATCGCTGCCCGCCCGATGATTTCAATGGCGAGTACTGGTGCAAATGGGAATTCACGATAGAGGATGAATAGTTAAACATATCGGGGTGACACGTAATAACGATCTCGAATGAATAATAAGCTAAATGTAGGGACGTTCGCTGGAACGCCCCTATATTTTTGTTTGATATAACAGCCGCCCATAGTAACACGGTCAGCCTCCCGAGTGGCGGAAACCAGGAATAAGCAAAAACCATATCGCTTCGTGCCGAGGAGTTTTATCAACCATTCGTTATGAAATCGAATATATTCCCAAGCGTACTACTGTCAGCTTTATATATTTCCGTATAGCGGCATTTCCTGCAGGTCACCGTAGAAAACCGCGCGCTTTGAACATCGAAAATCTTGGTCCAGAAACCACTGGCTGCGCGAAACTCACCGACCTCGTATTGAGTGCTGGAACATTTCGGACAAACAAAATTAAGATGCGGCATACTTAACCTCTTTCACTTATGTTTCTATAACTATATACAATAGTATTACGGATAAATTCAAAATAAAACCGGGCCGCGAATTCACACAGCCCGGTTAAGAAATCGAATGTTATATTTATCTAAACGGCAACAGCCTTTTCATCTATTTTGAATTTCTTCATGCGCCGCCAGAGCGTGGTACGGGAAATACCCAGTTGCTGGGCGGTTCTGGTGTAATTACCATTATTCTGCTTGAGCGCCTTGAGGATCAAGGTTTTCTGGTTGTCTTTCAAGGTAACGTTGAGATATCCAGGGCCTTCCTCCGAGGCGGGACGGTCTTTCGGCAGGGTAAATACCAACGATTCGTCGATGACGTCACTGGTAGAGAGCGCGCAAGCTCTGGCGATAATATTTTCCAACTCGGCGACATTGCCCGGCCACTGGTATGTCTGCATCCAGGCAAGTATATCCGGCGAGATGGCTTTAATATCTTTATCGAACTTGACGCTATATTTTTCCATGAAATGATTCACCAGCGGGAAAATATCGGCGATACGGTTACGTAGAGCCGGCAGGTAAATCGGCATGATATTAATCGCGTAGAACAGATCCTCACGGAAATTACCCATAGAGGTCAGGCGTTTGATACTCTTGGTGCTCGAGCAAATCAACCTGACACTGGATTTGATTTTCTGGTTCTTCTCGGGTATGGTAAAAAATCCATCCTGGCTGAACCTTAACAACCTGGTTTGCAGCGCGGGTGAAAGATTATCGATATCCTTTATGAAAAGCGATCCGCCATTGGCGCGAACGATCATACCGGAGTATTCACTGGATGGATCGAGCCACTGGCCGAAAAGCTCGCGACTCAAATCATCCTCGCTACCCGTATAACATTCGACAACCATGAACGGCTGATCTTTGCGATTCGAGCGTGAATGAACCGCCCGCGCAACCAGTTCCTTGCCGGTGCCGGTTTCGCCCTCGATCAACACGGCCACCTCGGCCATCGAGGCTTTGGCGATCAGGTCGAGAACATCCTGCATTTTCTGAGATTTCGTAATTATTCTATCGTATTTATCCTCATCCGAAACGACATTCTGTTCTCTGCGTCTAAGGATTTTTTCGATTCGTGAAAGCAAACTGCCAAACTCGAATGGTTTGCAGATAAAATCAGCGGCGCCTCCCTGAATAGCATCAACCGCCATGGGAATATTACCGTAACCGGTCACAAGAATCACTTCGGAGCCTGGATGAATCTTCTTGACGTTCTTCATCAGCTCGAAACCGGACATCTTAGCCATTCTGATATCTGTGATAACGATATCGTAGAATCGGCTTTTTGCCAATTCAACCGCTTCCTCGCCAGATTCAGCAACATCAACATCGTAACCCTGGCTTCGAATATAAAACGCTAGATTCTTGCGCAGTACCTTATCATCATCAACTACGATGATGTTTGCCATATTACCTCCGAAGTTAGTATTTTCCAGATGTACTGCCTACTGTTTTATATTTCGTCAAATCTGCCACGATATTTAATTTTGAAACAAAAAAAGAGAGCTTGTTTTTGATCAAATTGGAATAAAAGTAAATAACCCAGTGTTTTAAGGCATAAATTTCGCTAAATAACGATAAAACCTAATTCAATTTATTTTGATTCCGACCAATATAACATTAACTTGCTCAATATTTGCACAGTTAGCTTATTGTAGGTGATAGCAATGAAAATTCGCGGACATGTCATAATCGTTAGCATCTTGATGGTTTTGTTTCAGTTGATGCTTATCTCCGTCGGCAAAGCAGGGTCGACACGGGCCATGTGTTTGCAGCCGAACGAATATCAGGACAGGCTGCTCATGAAGACGATCGAGTATACTTATCGTGACAGTTTTACGGCTGCCCAAACCGCACTGGATTCGATCCTCATCATAACACCTGATTATTGGCCGGCGTATGTGTTTAAAGTCGGAGTATTATATGGTGAGTTAAGCGATGACGAGAACGATAGGCAACTTGATCGTTTCTATAGCCTGATCGATACCGCCGGGTATGGCCTCGATAATTACATTGCTGAAAATCCTGAAGATAAATGGGCGTACTATTTTAAAGGCGTTACGATGGGATACCGGGCGCTATACGAGGGACAGAACGGAAGCTGGCTGAAAGCGGTAATCAAAGGCCTGGAAGCGGGCAAACAGTATTCGAAAGCCATCGAACTCGATTCTACTTTCTACGAGGCCTATCTCGGGCTGGGCAACCTCAATTATTGGCGATCGGCCAAGATGGGACTGATAAGGAGCCTGCCATTCATATCAGATAAGCGCGAAGAGGGTATATATCAAGTACAACTGGCTCGTGATAGCTCGAGGTACTCCTCCCTACCGGCGGCAACCAGCCTGGCCATGATATATCTCGATAAGAAGGATTATAAGAAATCTCTCGATATCTTGAACAACTTGATGAGCAAAGGCTATCGGGGACGGCAGGTGTTATGGCCCAAAGGCATGGCCGCTTTTAAAATTGGCCACTCGGAGGGAGTAATCGCCTCCTTCAAGTCAATCAAGAAAGGTTTGGAACGAAAGGGAAACCAAAACTACTACAATATAGGGTTATGCAATTATTACCTCGGTATAGCCTACTATTGGCGGGGTGAGTACATTGATGCTTTAAAGCATTTCAACGCTCTACTCGACCAAACCGTAGAGAAAGATATCTCAAACAGGCTGAAAAAGAAATACGATCGGGCCGAAGATTATAAAGAGAAAATCAAAGATAAAGTCGCCCGGCAGATCGAGGAGAAACGATCCTCGGATTAACGCTATATTTAGAATTCTATCAATAACTTAGTATTCTCGTCATTGCGAGGAAGTGAAAGCGACGCTATCAGAAAATATCACACCCGAGACAATCGGCATACCCGGTCGCGTTCATATTATTCCCGATGATTACCGAACAGAACCGCTTGAATAATCCCTGTAATAAAGGTTATATATAGTAAAACACTATATTAGGAGGAATGTTATGTCTAATAGTGGAGCGGTAGGCGGCGCATCGGGAGCGGCGGCGGCTCAAGCGGCAATCGCTAATGCGATTAAAGCCTCTGGAGTTTTAGTCCGGGTCGAAAGCGATGAGTTCATGAAAATATTGTATAAATGTGAAAAGCCATTGGTGGTGGTATCTGGTCCCGCGTTTTTCTCGCCATCGTATAAATATCTGATTAGTTACAAAGGGCTGGCGTTTTATACCAAAGCCAAGCAACCATTGCATTTGCCCTCGGATTGTGAAACGATTATTAGCGGTAAAATCCATATTCCCGGTTAGGCTAAGCCTTATCGGGAATCACGATCCAGGCAATGATATAAGCCAGGATTCCGGCGCCGCCGACTAAAATAAATGCTATCCAGGCCAGCCTGATAATCACCGGATCTATACTGAAGTATTCACCCAGCCCACCGCACACCCCGGCCAGCTTTCTGTTATCTAACGATCTGTAAAGTTTCTCCGCCATACATTCCTCAATTCATAAGTTTTTGGCCGCACTCGAAAGCCTCGTTTAAGATATGTTCATCCTGAGCCGCTTCGCCGTATTGAAGAGACTTAGTGGTATATAGCAACTCGAACTTTATTTCAATACCGGCCCAGATAAAATACGCCCGCATCACTCGCAATGAGGCCTCGAACTTGCCATAGTCACCGGCCACCAGAATTATTCCGCCGCTCTTTCCGATGAATCGTGGTTTCCGAAAATTCTGCACGTTCATGTCGGAAAAATCCGCCGGGCGAAGGCAGTTGCTTCTATCGATGAATATCTTGGTCTGCGCCGAAACAGAATCGAAATAAACCGGCGAGCCCAAAATTACCGCGTCGCTTTGCTCGATCTTCTCGAATAGTATATAAGCATCATCATGAAAAAAACAATACTCGGGCTCGGGTGATTTCCCGCAGGCCTGACAGGGAATCATATTCATCTCGTTTAAGCGATAAAATTTCGTTTTGTGACGGTTCATCTTTGCGCCGCTCAAGGCTTTTCCGATAAGTATATCGGTTGAGCTGTTGGGTGTCGCCGAACCTGAGATACCGGTAATCATCAGAAATTATAAACCAGGTTTAACAGTATCGCCTCATCCTCGGGTGTAAGATACACCTCGAAAGCCTTATCGGTCTGGTCGAAATCGGAAAGATGAGCATCCACGTAAGCATCAAACATGGTAAAGAGAGTTGTCAGGCTGATAAGCCACAGGTGAAGATTCCTGCTATCGCGTGTTTTTTCATACAGAGCGAATTGCTCCGCTTTATACGTCTCGTCATCGGTGTTCTGGAAATTACTTTTATGACGGTTCATCCATTTCCAGCGCCAGGCAATATATTTTACCAGGTAAATTTCCGTGCTACCATATACAACCGATTTAATATAGCTCCGATTGTAAAACTGACCGCCGCCGGGAATGAACATTGAAAGGAACAAAGATGTGGTCGGATTCGGATTCCATTGCTTGTCGCCATCGGGAAGGGCTAGTTTCAGACTATCAACCCTGGCGCCGGGGATTATGGTTTTAGCTTCGATCTTCGATATTTTATCGCAACAGTTGCTATCCTCCGGCTCGGGGATTATATCCTCGGCCGAATCAGCCATAGCCGAGATAAAATCGCGCCGGGCAAAACTATAACCGGACGCTTTAGATTCGGTGAACGAAATCATCAGCGCGAACGCTATTAAAAACAGTACTAAGGTCCTCATCTATTTACTTGTACTCCTGCGGCAACATGAAGTTTGGAACGGCACATCTTTACTGAAATTTTTCCATTAGTACTGTATGTTGTCTCGCCCTCGTACTGGATTGGAAGCGGTTTCGATGAAAATATCTCCAACTGACGGCATCGATACATCTTGACCTCGGGTATCCTGACATGATTCCCCTTACGCACGCTTGGTAATAACGATATCATGCGCAGAGGTTTAACATGCTTAACCAGGCATATATCGAATTTGCCATCATCGATTTTAGCCGAGGGCGTCAGCCTGAACCCGCTGCCGGTACTTCTACCAATGCCTATGGCCAGCATCAACGCCTCCTCTTCACTTTCATAGCTATCCACGCGAATCTTGATCTCATTGCTGGAATACTCTTTCAAATTCTTGTAAATCGCTATCAGGTACGAGGCCAGGCCAAACCTGTTTTCCTGCAAATTAATCGATTGCGCGATTAAAGCATCAAACCCGATACCCACCATATTGAAAAATACCTGATCGTTAATCCTACCGATATCCGTATCGATTGGATCATTCTTCAAGGCTATTTTACATATATTGTCGAGATCGCCGTTAATGTCCAGCACCCGGGCGAAATCGTTGCCGGTACCGGCCGGGATGATTCCCAGCGACGTTTTAGAGCCGACTAATCCTGAGGCAACCAGGTTGATCGTGCCATCGCCACCGACAGCTATGACCCTTTCGTAGAAGCACTTAACCGCCGATTTGGCGAGATTGGTGGCATCCTGAGCGCTTTTGGAAAGCCTGATATCAGCCCTTCCGCCCAGTTCACCGACAATCCTCTCGATATCAGGAAGCATATCGAGGGATTTTCCCCCGCCGCTGGAGGGATTTACGATAATCATTAATTTTTTCGGTATTCTACCCATAACTTTATAATAACACTATCGACATATAGAGTAAATATTAAAAAGATAAACTATCATCAATATTAACCTTTAAATCCTTAATAATAGCTATCATCAATATATAATATGAAATCCGTGGCGCAAAACAGCCTATTATTGCAATACATGTTTATATAGATAACTATTTTCCATACGTAACTTGCATTTTATTTTCTAAGCTGTTAACATTGTCCATCCGATGATATTAATGACTGATGTGACACGTAATCCCGGAAAGATGAGAATGCAAGCCACAAAATTAGAAAAATCCGAACAAGTTAAGCCATTCCTAGGCCATATCCTCGTAATTGAGATAAACGATTTCCTGCCCAAAGGAGCTGTTTCCGGTAAAACCCGCTCGAGAGTAATCCCGAATATTCTTCATTTACTTGACCATATAGATAAACATCGTGCTGAAGGCAATTTTTATATCACCGCGGATATAATGAAAGCATTTCCTGAGGTGGTGTCGCTTGTCTCCTCGCGGGGACATGAAATCGGTATTTGTTGTGATGTCGATGTTCCCGAGTGTTTCGATTCAGTCGAATCCTCTAAAGCGGAACTGGAGAAAATAACCGACCAGACGGCACACGGGATATTGCTAAAATCCAGTCCGGAGAAAGGCCGGCAATATATCAAAGCGGTTGCCAATTACGGTTTTTCATATTGCCTGGTCGATTTCAAAATGTCACTTAGAGGCCAAACTACCTTACCTATATCGATTACCTATGAAAACGGCTCTAAAATCGATGTTTTCCCGCCAAGTTTGTATAAAATATTCGGGGTGGAAACGAGATTCGGTAAAACAGGCAAAATCAGGCTTTATCCGTTCTGGTTTCTTAGACGGTGTCTCAGGAGACATACTTTTAAGAATATGCCCGCGATAATCAATTTCCCGCTCTGGGAATTCGACCCGCATCTGCCCCAGCAGGTGCTAAGTCCGCTTCAAAGTTTGAAAAGCTACGGGAATCTGAGTTTGGCGGAATTCAAGCTGACCCGGTTATTATTGGAGTTCGATTTCGCGAAAATAACTCGGATTTTAGAAATTGATGAAACCGAATGACTATAATTTCCTTTTTCCTTTACTATACCCTGAAAATAATGCTATAATAGCTTACGATTCGACCGACAACAATACAAAAAAGGAGAATGTGTATTGTATTCCGGCAAATTGAAAAAAGTGCTGTTTATAATCAACTCGGTGAAAAATTTGATTAAAGTTTCACCCGTATTGGAAAAATTTTCTCGTTATTATGATACACTTGAGCCCATTGTGGTATATACGGGCAAGCCACTCAGTAAAACCGAATCTTCATACCTGTTCGAGCATCTCCAATTGCCGCCACCAAACTTGTTTCTGAATATTCCACCGGGACCGCAGGCGGAGGCTACGGCTAATGTGATGACTGAAACCGAGAGGCTATTCAAAGAGATATCCCCCGACCTGGTGGTTGTCATCGGTGGATCCGCCTCATGTTTGGGAGCCTCGATTACAGCGGCCCGAAAAGCGATAAAAATCGCCCATATCGAATCCGGCCTCAGATGCCCCGGCTTGACCTCGGCTACGGATGTCAATCGCAAGCTGATTGACAGTATCACCGAACTTCACTTTGTTACCGACGGTATTTCGCATGGCAATATGCTGGAGGAGGGTATCCCCGAGGATCATATATTTTTCGTCGGCAACCTTATGGTGGACACATTGAAAAAATATCTGCCATTCGCCAGAGAATCGAGGATACAGGATAAATACGGTTTGATCCCGAAAATGTACGCCGTGTTATCTCTTCACCGCAAAGCTAACACGAACTCCTACGAACCGTTAAACGGTATTCTTTCGGCGGCCAAAGCCATATCCAGTAAGATACCGGTGGTGTTCGCTTGCCATAAACGAGTAAAAAACGATATCTCCGAATTCGGCCTGACTCATTATTTCGATGACAAACGCCTCATCATGTATGTCGAATCCAAATATCCGGACATACTGGCGTTGGAACGTGACGCGCTTTTCATGATGACCGATTCGGGCACTATGCAGGTAGAATCCAGCGCGCTGGGCATTCCCTGCCTGACCATTCGTCAAAATACCGAATGGATCGCCACGGTTAAAGAGGGCACCAATACGATAGTCGGCTCGTTCCCCGAGAAAATAGTCGCCTCAGCGGAATTGATTCTCGATAGCAAAAACAAACCCGGCGGCGTACCCAAGTATTGGGATGGTCACACGGCAGGACGAATCGTAGAGATAATCTCCAAATCGTTGCCGTTCGATGATCCGTCGACACGTAAAATTAAAACCACATCCATTACATAGAAAATGCCTAAAGCAGTAATTACAGGCGGCGCCGGTTTTATCGGCTCGAATTTATCTATAAAGTTGATCGACTCCGGTTGGAGCGTGATCGCAATAGACGATCTCTCATTCGGCGATTTGATAAATCTAGAACCGATATCGAACAGCGATCGATTCGAATTCGTCAAAGCGGACGTTCGAAACCGTAAGGTTCTGGATGATTGCTTTAAGGGCGCGGATGCAGTATTTCACTTGGCGGCGTTCAAAATCCCCCGGTACGGTGGCGCTTTGCAAACTCTCGATATTAATAACGAGGGCACGAAAGCGGTATTCGAATCGGCATCCACATATAAGGTAAAAACTTTATTGGCCTCCACATCCGATGTCTATGGGAAAAATCCCAATCCTCCCTTTAAAGAAACCGATGACCTGGTTATCGGATCACCGTATGTCAGGCGTTGGGCTTACGCTATCTCTAAAGCTTTCGATGAACAATTAGCCATGGCTTATTACGCCGAAAAGGAACTTCCGGTGGTGGTTATGAGGTTCTTTGGAAGTTATGGACCGAGAAACCATAGAACCTGGTGGGGCGGGCCGCAAGCGGTGTTTATCGAACAGGCCCTGCAAAATAAATCCCTCACCGTTCATGGTGATGGTTTACAGACGCGGAGTTTTTGTTACGTCGATGATACCGTACGCGGCATAATGAAAGCGGCCGAAACTGATAAAACTATCGGAGAGATCGTAAATATAGGTTCGGATGATGAGATAAATATCAGTGAACTGGCAGAGAAAGTAATCGCCATAACCGGTTCATCATCCGAAATACGATATATACCTTATGAAAATTTCGGCGGTAAATACGAGGATGTCAGAAACAGGGTTCCTGATTTGGACAGGGCTAAAAGACTGTTGCAATTTGAATCCCGAACGAATCTTCAACAGGGGCTTAAAAACACGATTGCCTGGCATAAAAAATTCCCGCGTATTTCTGATTAGAAATCCATTAAAATTTATTTTTTCAGCAAGTTAGTTTCACATAATTCCGATACATATAAAAACGATACAACTTTCAGGAGGAAATAAATGCCTTACACCAAAGACGATATTATAAAAATCATCGACGAAAACCAGATCAAATACATTCGCTTGTGGTTCACCGATATTCTCGGATACTTGAAAGGGATGAGTATAACCCGCTCGGAAATCGAAGCTGTTTTGGAACACGGGCAGGGTTTTGACGGGTCCTCGATCGAGGGCTTCGTCAGGATCGAGGAATCGGATTTGATGGCAATACCCGACCTGGATACGTTCACGATCATTCCCTGGTCGATCAATGACGAGCGCATTGCTTTCCTATTTGCCGATATCCAGACTCCGGACGGCCAACCCTACGAGGGTGATTCCCGTTATATTTTAAAACGAGTAACCGGGGAATTGGCCAAAGATGGTTACACCGCATATATGGGACCGGAAATAGAGTATTTCTATTTTAAAGATTCCAACTCGCCTGAGGTATTGGATAAGGCAGGCTATTTCGACTACACGGCAATAGACACGCCGACGAAAATTCGCAAGAAAACGATCAAGGCGTTGGAATCGGTGGGTATACCGGTAGAATGTTCTCATCACGAGGTAGCCCCAAGCCAGCATGAGATAGACTTGAAATATAACAAAGCTCTCAGAATGGCCGATTCAGCGATGATTTACCGACTGATCGTAAAGGAAATAGCCGCCAGCGAGGGATACTACGCTACGTTCATGCCCAAGCCGATATTCGGTGAAAACGGCTCCGGTATGCATACGCATCAATCGTTGTTCAAAGATAATCATAACACTTTCTTCGATAAAAATGCGGAGTATAACTTATCGAAAACCGCGCGCAGTTACGTGGCGGGTTTGATGAAGCATATCAAATCGTTCACCCTTATCACCAACCAGTGGGTCAACTCGTACAAACGTCTGGTACCGGGTTACGAGGCTCCTGCATATATCTCCTGGGGACGACGAAACCGCTCATCACTTATTCGTATCCCGATGTATCGAGTGGGCCGCGAGGAAGCCACCAGGGTCGAGCTGAGAAGCCCGGATCCGGCCTGCAACCCTTACCTGGCGTTCGCTACGATGCTGGCCTCGGGTTATGACGGCGTGAAGAATAATTTATCTTTGACAGACGCCATCGAGGAGAATATTTTCCATATGGATGACGCCAAGCGCGAAAGTTTGAATCTCGATATTCTGCCGAATTCATTGGAAAACGCCGTCAGGGAGTTCGAGCAATCGGATTTCATGCGCAAGGTGCTCGGCGATCATCTTTACTACAAACTGATCGAGAACAAAAAAGTGGAATGGGATCGTTATCGTATGGCGGTAATGGATTACGAGATAGAAAACTATTTGCCAAAGCTGTAAGCTGATATGGCGACAGATAATTAGTATCATGAAAAACATACTTAGCTTTGATATCGAAGAGCATTTCCAGGTATCCGGTATGGCGGATGCCGTTAAACGGGAGAACTGGGACAAGCATGATTCTCGCGTGGTTGAAAGCACCGGGAGTATACTCGAGCTTTTGGGACGCTACGATATCAAAGCTACTTTTTTTATACTCGGCTGGATCGCGAAACGTCATCCGAAACTTGTCGAGCTGATAGCCGAAAACGGACATGAGATCGCCAGTCACGGTTTCGATCATAAACTGATATACGATATGCCCGATGAGCAGCTTCGAGAGGAACTGGCCGAAACCAGCGAGCTATTGGAATCATTATCAGGGCAGAAAATCATCGGCCATCGCGCGCCCAGTTTCTCCCTGGGAGTCGGTGATATCGACAAGTTCAAAATTCTTTCCGGGTTGGGGTTCAAATACGATTCCTCGCTGTTTCCGATGAAACATTTCCGTTATGCCGATTCACAATCGGCGCCACTCGCTCCATTCGAGATTAAAGCCAACGGTGAGGTGTTGTTAAAAGAATTTCCCATGACAGTCGTCGAGTATTTCGGTAAACGAATCCCCGCGGCGGGCGGCGGTTATTTCAGGCTGTTTCCGGATTTCCTGATCGATATGAATATTAAAAAGGCAATGGCCGAGAAACGACCCGTTATAGTGTATCTCCACCCCTGGGAGTTCGATCCGAAGCAGCCGCGTTTGAGTGGCGCGGGGTTAGGCAACACATTTCGGCATTATATAAATCTCGATAAAACCTATTCCAAGCTGGAAAAGATAATCAGTAAATACGAGTTTACCTCATTCAGAGACGTGCTATAAAAAAAACCCGCTGAGGCGGGCTTTCAATTCTTGCGATATCAACCATAATATTTAATATCTTGGCGGAGCGGACTTGCCTTTAGAGTTGAATGAAATCTTAACAAGGAAATAGAGAAAATCGAATTTGTATTCCTCGGAGGTTTCTTCGCCAAAGGCATCTTCCATCACGTAATCGGCTGTACCGAGATTATACCTTACCTCCAGCTGAAAAACTGTCTTCCTGAAGGGGTTGGAAGATATGCCCAGACCACCCATGAAAAACGTGCCGGTATCCCATTCATCATTCGAAACGTAATCTGGCGTCCAAATATGATAGTTCGGCGTGAACATTCCGCCGCCACCGACTACGTACAATTTACCTTTGTCAACATCGAACAAGTTGAGCTTAGCTACACCGCCATATTGTGTAAAATTATAGCTTGATGTTCCGTCAGTACTTGGCTCCCGCAATCCAAACCTATGATATCTGGCAAACGGCCCGAAAGATAAATTCTGGAAAAGCGTATACTGAAGTTCGGCGCCTAAGCCAAACCCATTGGCCGCCATGCCATCATCCTTAAATTCGCCCATAGCAGAGGTGATACCAATATCAAAGCTGGCTATAAAACTTCCAGATTCCTGAGCCATACCCATACTGGAAAAACTCAGCAACATAATAAGAACTGCGATCAAGCAAAACCTCATCCAATACTCCTTTGTTGTGAATAGAGCACTTCACCTCTCCCCAGTTAGAAGCTAATATAACAATTATTCAGCTTGCGACAAGACTTATTTCATAAAAACCACCCCTCTTAGCAGACAAGACAATCCATTTACTTTTTGCGAATTGAGACTAAGATCGGTATATTGATAAGACCAACAATCGCAGCCACGATCCAGGCAATCGAGATTGAATAATTATCCGCCAGCAAGCCGGTAAAAAGCAATCCGAGCACCGCTCCGGTTCGCATAAACACTTGATCTAACGAGAGGATGGTAGCTCTTTCGGCGGAGGGAATGGAATCGTTTAGAAGCGCCAGCCTGATCGGTTCGGTCATACCCCGGGCGATCTCGTACATCCCGAAAAACAGCAAAACGATAACGAAATCGCGGACAACAGCCGCTAATATCACCGGCAACGAGTTAAGCAAGACAGTCACAATAAGCACCGAGTAACGATTATATCGCCGGGGAATCAACTTGATCAGGTATCCTCCCAGCATCAAAGATCCTGAGATAAACACCCAGATCCATCCCAGAATCCAAATTTTGCCATTAGCTACCTCCGCGAAACGAGGTTGCCAGTACATATTCAAAGGCTGGTAGAATAACGCCGAAACCAGCGCTGTCATCATTAGCATAAATACTGTTTTCTCTCGTAAGCCGTAGTCAACCGAGCGTTTGAATATCGATTTAACAGCGGCAAACGGCGATTGCCGGGTCAGATCGAAATGTGATTCAGGTTCCCGCATGACTATCGATGACAATACCAGTGTAATTACTAATACGACAGCCCCCGCTAAAAACGGATAGGCCAGGTCTAAGTCTCCCATATAAGCTCCGGCCAATCCGCCTGTGATATTCGCGGCGTTCTTCGCTATACCCTCGGATGAAAACAGCCGCTCGTTCGGGATATCAGCCCCAGTCTCCCTTATAGAATCAATAGCCCAGGCTTGGAGAGCCCCGGAGCGAAAAGTCAAGCCGATACCAGCCAATGTCTCGGCGACGATGAACATCCAGAAACTTTGTGAGAGATAATAGATGAAAAACCCAATCGCCATGATAAAGCAGCTAATCTGAAACGACCGTTTACGCCCCAACAGATCGGCGAATATACCGGTCGGGATTTCGGCCAGCGCTATAGCGAGCATGAACGATATATTGATAAGACCAACCTCGAAAAGCGAGGCATTCCGGGATAGCAAAAACATCACATATGTAGCAAACGAAAAAGAAAACGCGGTACGGGTGATAAAAGTTAAGGCTAAAAATTGACGATAGGGTTTCATCCCCATTAATCTATATCAATAGTCGTGTTTAATCAATATTATCTTCGGGCCGGCAAGCGCCAACCGGGCAAACCCTAGTGCATTCTCCACAATCATCACATAGTTTTGGATCGATCCGGTAAAGCGGATCGCCGGGTTTTATCGCTTTCTTAGGGCATACATCAACGCAAACATCACACATGATACATTCTTCATCGATAAAGTGAGCCAACTGTATTCCTCCGATTTATCTAGAGAGCTATTTCCCCCAACACAATGGTCGAAATTGTATTATTAAGGCAATCGACAGATATAACACAATAGTAAACTTCATCATAACAAAATTTGTTGTCTCATATTATTAATTTGTCAATAAAACAGCCTGCCCCCGGGTACCAAGCATCCGGAATAAGGCATGCAGAAAGTATATTTTACCGACAGGAGGAATATAATGAAGCGACGTTTGGCAAAGAGATTGTTAATATCGTACACTGGTAGTCTTGTGTTTTAAATCTGTTAACTAAGCCGATATGGAACTTTTCCCTTGCCCGGCTATAGAGATAAAAGTATACTTAAAAAAACTACGAGGGTAATAATATGGGATTTAATTTCTTAACGAAAATATTCGGCTCGAAACACGATAGAGATATCAAGAAAGTCGAGCCGTTAATTGATGAGATAAACGAAATATACGAAACTTTACACGATAAACCGGATGACTGGTTCGTAACCCGTACCGAGGAATTCAAAGTAGAGCTTAAGCCATTAGGTGAACAATACGTCCAGCATCTCGAGGACAATCCGGACTACGACTACGAGAGACGCAAAAAAGCTTATAATGATATACTGGGCGAAAAATTCGAGGAGATACTGCCTGAGGCGTTTGCCATGGTCAAGCAATCATGTAAACGGCACGTCGGTAAAAGCTGGGATATCAGCGGGATAGAAATAAAATGGGAGATGATTCCCTACGATTGCCAGCTAATCGGCGGAATAGTGCTACACGAGGGCAAAATCGCCGAGATGGCTACCGGTGAGGGAAAAACGCTGGTCGCTACATTACCACTTTATTTGAACGCGCTGGTTGGACTGGGCGCGCATCTGATTACGGTCAACGACTACCTCGCTCGACGAGATTCCTTGTGGATGGGTAAAGTGTTGGAGTTTCTCGGCCTGTCTGTCGGCTGCATACAGGCTGATATGGATCCCGCCGAGAGACGTCAGCAATACGCATGCGACATAACCTATGGTACCAACAACGAATTCGGCTTCGACTACCTTCGCGATAACATGTCGGTTAGGACGGAGGACATGGTACAACGCCGTCATTTCTTTGCAATCGTGGATGAGGTAGACTCGGTGCTTGTCGATGAGGCTCGTACTCCGCTTATCATATCCGGGCCAGTAGAATCGAGAATGAACGAGCGTTTCATAGAGATGAAACCGCTGGTGCAAAATATGGTAAGACGTCAAAACCAGCTCTGCACGAGTCTATTGAATGAAGGCGAAAAACTTTTTAAAGACGGCGAGGAGTATGAAGCCGGAATAAAATTCTTAATCGTCCACCGGGGTTCTCCCAAGAATAAGCGCCTGATGAAATTATACAAAGAACAGGGTATAAAACAACTGGTACAAAAAGTAGAATCGGACTACATGCGCGATAAGCGCATGGGTGAGATTAACGACAGTCTCTATTTCTCCATCGATGAGCGCGAACATAATATCAGCCTGGAGGAGCCGGGACAAAATTTACTCTCCCCCGATGATCAGAGATTATTCGAGATTCCCGATATCGCGGAAGGCCTGGTCGCTATAGATAACGATGAGAATTACAATGATGATGACCGTCACCGCGCCAAGGAGGAACTGTACCACCGCCACGCGGAGCTTTCCGAAAAGAACCACGCCTTAAACCAGTTACTCCGAGCTTACCAGCTTTACGAAAAAGATGTCGAGTACGTGGTGCAAGACAACAAGGTTATGATCGTTGATGAGTTTACCGGTCGCTTGATGTCCGGCAGGCGTTATTCCGAGGGTCTGCATCAGGCTATTGAGGCCAAAGAGGGCGTGCGTGTCGAGGGCGAAACCCAGACGCTGGCAACGATCACCTTGCAAAACTTCTTCCGTATGTACGATAAGCTTGCCGGTATGACCGGTACCGCCGAGACTGAAGCGAGCGAGTTCTGGGAGATATATAAGCTGGATGTGGTAGTCATCCCCACCAATCGTCCGGTGAGACGGTCGGACTATGATGATGTCATATTCCGCACTCGAAAAGAAAAATATTCGGCCATTGTCGAGGAGATAGTCAGGCTACATAATAAGAACATCCCGGTGCTGGTAGGTACTGCCTCCGTGGATGTTTCTGAGGTGCTATCCAAACTTCTAAAATTGCAGAAAATCGGCCACTCGGTTTTAAACGCGAAATACCACCAGTCTGAGGCTGAGATAGTCTCCAAAGCCGGTCGGCCGGGAGCGGTGACTATAGCAACCAACATGGCGGGCCGAGGTACGGATATCAAGCTCGGCGAGAACGTGGTGAAATCGCCTCACTGTATGCTGGTTTCGCCCATGAATGAAAACGAAAAGTGCCCGTTCTACGATGAGCTCAAATGTGATGATGACGTCCCTTGCGGTTTGCATATTGTCGGAACAGAACGACACGAATCGCGGCGTATCGATCGCCAGTTGCGCGGTCGTGCAGGTCGTCAGGGTGATCCGGGCAGCTCGCGTTTCTTCCTTTCGCTCGAGGATGACCTGATGCGTCTGTTCGGTTCCGAGCGAATCGCCTCGGTAATGGACAGGCTGGGCTTGAAAGAGGGCGAGATGATCGAGCACGGTATGGTTACCAAGGCGATCAGCAAAGCCCAGCAAAGAGTCGAGGCACAGAATTTCTCCATAAGAAAACATCTGTTGGACTATGACGATGTCATGAACAACCAGCGCGAGGTCGTTTATACCAAACGTCAAGCCAGCCTCAAAGGCAAGAACCTCAAAGAAGAGGTACAGGAACTTATCCCCGAGATCATAGAAAGCAAAGTCTGGGAATTCTGTCCCGAAAAAGAATACCCCGAAAACTGGGCGCTTGACGGTCTTCGCGAACAAACCCGCAAAATATTCCTGCTCGATTTCAACTGGCCGGAGGAGGATGTGCTGAAACTCAACCAGCACACCGTAGTCGACAGGCTTGCCAAAGCAGCTTTCGAGATTTATCGACAAAAAGAGGAGCTTTTGGGCGAGGAGATGATGCGTCAGTTAGAGCGTTTCGCTTTCCTTTCGATAATCGATCACGAATGGAAAGAACATCTATACGAGATGGATCAGCTGAAACAGGGAATCGGCTTAAGAGCTTATGGCCAGCGTGACCCGCTAATCGAATTCAAAAAAGAGGGTTACAGGATGTTCGAGGAGATGCTCGGACGTATAGATGAACTGGCGGTAGCCAATATATATCGCTTGAAACCGGCAACCGCTCAAGCGCAACCCCGCTCTCAGACACCGGTGCAAATTCATAAAGACAATACCGTTGGTATGGGTGTGGCAACAGCCGCCCTGGCCAGACAAGCCGCAGCGGCTTCGCAAGGCGAATCATCGGGAGTTGGTTATACCGGCCCGATGCAGGATAGGATCGAACCGGGCATGAAACAAAAGCCGGTACGGGTGGAAAAGAAAGTCGGCCGTAACGATCCCTGTCCCTGTGGCAGCGGCAAGAAATACAAGCAGTGTCACGGTAAGCACGGCTAATCGGAAATAGCATATCTGCAAAGGTGATCAATAGCCGTTAGGCATGGCTTACGCTACGGAGTTCGGTAGCGAAAAGGAAAAAGTCATTTATGCGAATCACTGGTAAACATTTTCACTGAGCAGGAAGGAATCCTTTCCTTCCCGCTGTATTGATGCAGAATGTCGCCGGGAAGGAATGAACAAAGGACTTCGTCCGCCAAGCGACGCGTGAAATAGACTTTTTCAACAACCCCCTCCGCAGAGATGACAGATATGCGAAAGCACAGATATCGAGAACCTCAGCCGTCGCTGCAAATAAATATTCCTTTTACAAAAGCCTCGCTTTAAACGCACACACCGGATTAACCGGTGGTTTATAGGATCAATAAAAAAGGCGGCTGTTACACCGCCTTTCAATCGTATATGATAATCCCTTACTTTAGTTTATCTGTTTTTACTTTTTGTTCGGGTATTATTGCCGGGACCACCTCATTATTATCGCTCTCATTAGTTATCGTGGAAGGAACTGTGACGAGCGGCGGTTCGTATGGCGGTAGCTCCGGGCAATATTGAAGTCCCTGGCTGATACCGCGGAAATAATTTACGTAGTAGGTAACATCCGAACCGATAAACTGACAATCACCGTTAACATCACCTGCAACATACAGCCAGCGTGCGTTTGACTCGCGATAACATGAATCAGCAGGCACTATATTGCCACGGAAATACGAAACAGCGAAAGTAATATCGCTACCGATAGTCGTACCATCACTATTGAGATCACCGGGCATATATTCGCACATCGGCCCCCCCGGAACGATATCTAATGTGATTGGTATTTGCGTAGTATCCTGCTCGGTATCATTGGAGGTTATCGTCAACGTAGCCGTATACTCACCTTCAGTCAGGCTGCCACCATCAAGCGTAACCGCTACTGTATCCGCCTCGAACTCATCGACACTGCCGCTTACAGGCGACTCGGTCATCCAAGCCGCGTCGTCGGCCAGACTATAGGTAAGCTCACCCGTGCCATCGTTACCGATTATAAGCTCGACTATAACGTTCTCTCCCTCAACAACCGTCTCGGATATTTCGGTCAGGTTAAGTGTCATACTAGGTACGGGTGGCGGCGGAAGTATCAGCATAGATACGGGAATTATCGCCGAGGACTCGTTCACGGCGTTGGAGTTGACAGTTATCTGCCCGGAATAGCTGCCTTCCGGCAATGTGGTGGCATTAAGAGTAACCACCGAGGTGGTCGATCCTTCCGGCGCTATCGTTCCGCTATCGATCGACTCGCTTATCCAGGCGGCGTTATCGGCTATAGTGAATTCGAGATCGAGCGTACCGGTATTACTGATAATCAAATCGGTATCGGCCGTATGGCCGACAATCACGGTATCATTGATAGCAACCGGAGTCAACTGGATCACGGGACCGTCAAGACCGATACTGAGCGTAACCGGAATATCTATAACCGGGCTGTCGGGATCGTTGGAGCTTATCGTGACCTGCCCATCGTAGTCTCCCTCGGGCAAATCGGCGGCATCGAATAGAAGCTCTATCGTACAGCTATTGTGCCCCGCGACAGAGCCGGAGGTCGGATTAACATCCAGCCATTCCGTGCCGGCGTTGATTAGTATCGCCATATTGCTGTGGATGTAATCCTGATTGTAAGCTACCTGCAAACCTATCGTGGCGTTGCTGTTTTGTATGCCGATAGTTGTCGAGTTCAATGGCCAATTCAATGTCTGGTACTGGAAAGTGATTTTACCGTTCGACTGAAGTATTACCTGGTAGGTGTATGTACCGCCGGTATCGAAATGGGCGACGTTTTCCCAGGATACGACCAGGCTGTCGATATTGTTAGTGTAGTAATAAGGCGTTCCACCATCTTCGAAATTCATATCATCCCAGAACGGCGCGATGATATTCATCGGTTCCGCTCCTCCGGTGGGTAAGCCGACGTTACTGTACTCGTCATCGGTCGAGGTAAACGATATAAAACCGTTGGTACAGAACCGGAACGAATCGTAGGTCTCGCCATAAAAATCGAAATCAAAGCCTAAATCGTATGGGCCGACATTAGCGTCATCATCAATACCGGTGATCTCCGTTCCGACCGAGGTGATATCCACCCAGGAATATACCGGGCCCCCCGTTTCATCGGAGTCTTTCCAGGAGTACCCGAAAGCATCCGGGCCACCGTAACCGGAAGTCATCGGCGGGAAAATAGGCTCACGCTCTTTTGACTTGATGGTCGAAGAATGATATCCGATAGGTTCGACAACCGGGCTCGTTATGATTTGCGAGCCTTTTACCGTTTTTTGTGCGCTCAAGCTTAATGAGGCGGCGGTATTTTCGAACACCGCGTGATCGACTGTATAATCTAATGTGCCGTCACCGTTGTTTTCTACGATCAGCGGCACAATCGACTGTTCGCCCGATTCCAAAATTTCGTGTACCGAGCTTTGCGTGACAAATATATCGGGATAATATATATGCAAATCGACCGGTATCGTCCCCGACGGAGTGTCGGGGTCATTCGAGGTGAACGCTAACGAGCCGGTGTGGTCTCCCGATTCCATGCCCGTAGAATTTATCGTAATATCGTAATTATAGAACGATCCCGGAGCTATGTTGTGAAGCGTGTTATCGAATTCGAGCCAGCTGTCGCTTGAGCTGAGTCTGAACCTGAGATTTCCCGTGCCGTTGTTGTTGACAGTTAACTGCTGCACGGAGGTATCATCCTGATCCAGGCTATCGGTGAAACTCTCGGGATCGTAGGCTAAATCAGGCGGCTCGGAGCTGCCCATGAAATAACCTTTGATCTCGATATCGTCTATATTCCATCCGCAGTAATTCCATGAGCCGTCTGTTTCACCGATGCCGAACCTGATCTGGAAATCGGGATTTTCATCCGCATAGGCCGTAAGATCGTAATCGGACTCAATCCAGGCGCCCTCATCTATAGAAGAGGTATTGGCAAACAGGTTCACCCAGCTTGAACCATCATAAACCTCGAAATAAACGTTATCATAAGTGTTAGACTCGATTCCCAGCCAGTGATAGTAAGACATTATGACACTGGTGTACTCCATGCAGTCGATAATCGGCGAGTAAACCCAGTAGGTTTGTTCCATGTCGATATTATAATCGCCATCGCTTGAGCTGATATCATTACCCAGCACACCGTTATCGGTAGTATTGGTATGGTCCGCCGAGGGATCGGGACCACCGTAGCTATCCGCACCCGAGCCACCGGTAGCGGCGCCGATTGTCCATTCACCTATTCCGCCCAAACCTGACCAACCCTGGTCATAGGAGAAATCATCGAAAAATACGACTGACCTGTCACCTATTACCAGATCGAAATTAACCGTGGCGCTCGCGCCTAAATCATCGTTTAAATCTAGATCGAAAGTTACCTCATAACCCTGAGGCGTACCGGAGCTGGCCGTAACGGAGTAGGTATCGCCGGAATTATCGGCGGTTCCGCCGTTAGAGTTAATCGTACCGAAATAACCATTGGCATCACCGACTGACACGTAGCCGTCGTTTTCGGATAGCACGCCGCTGACATTGTACGAGCTTCCCGAACCGGCGTTCGATATCGTTACGATAATCGAGGCTGTTTCGCCGGGATCAAGCACTCCATTGTTGTTACCCGAGGCATCATTTACGCTGACTGAAACCAGACCCAGATCGGGCGCATGTACTGGAATAGTGAAATTGCTTGCCCAGAGATCTATTGTGGTACCGGTTATCTCCAGCTCGAACGGAATGTTGTAACCATCGGGAGCATCCCCGCTGACCGTAAACGCGAAAGCGTTAGAGCTATAAGAGATGCCGTTATCACCGTCGACAGTTCCGTAGTATTCGGAATTATCGGAAATCGTCACGTAGCTGCTGCTGGAGGATAAACTCGCCGAGACATTGTTAGCATCATCCGGGCCAACATTTATTACCTGCACGCCAAGCACGATACTCTCGCCAGCATCAACCTCGCCGTTATTGTTTCCGGCAACATCATTGATATCGTAGCTATCTAAAATGACATAAGGACCGCTGGGAGTGATTACTTGTATAGTCGATATATATGGCTGACGGTTTTGTCCGGTCACCACGATATCGGCGGTACCCGGTCCGCTGAACGAGCTTAGCGGTACGTTTACCGTGCCGGAGGCACCTACATAAGCCGCTCCGTGAAGATCGCCGTTCATCGAGATACCGACATACGAGCCGGGATCGGCGCTCACCTGCAACGATGAGGCAGTCAGTATAACCGTCGAGGAGTGGGATACCGAGTTGGCGGAGGGTACGCCCATATAATTGATCAACGAGGGATCACCCATCAGGTGATAAATCTCCCAGTAGTACTGGCTATGTCCGCCACCTTCATCCACCGCCATATTGGCGCAATAAATAACGGCTGAATTGTAAATATGATAATCGGATACGGCCTCGCCATGATCGTGAAATATACCGTCATAGGCGCCTAAGCCGGTTTCTTCATAGGTCGGATTAGCATCGATCGTAGCATCCGCGCCGACTCCCCACCAGTAATCCTCATCCCAGGTAGTGGAATTCGAACCGCCGATATAACCCACGCCGCCTTTATCCTCCGCTTGAAGCCAGGCCTCGCCGAAACAGGGTGTCGACTCATCGAAAGTATTGGATTGACAGCAATTGCCGATACCTAGCAGATATTTGTGCTCGTTGGTAAGGCCGTTAATATCACTGACCGTAAACGAGGGATCGCTGAAACCACTATGGCCGCAATGCGCGGTGTAGTTTATAAACCCAACACCGTCATCGACTGTCTGGATGATAGCCGCCGAGGCTCCCGATTCATTCGAGGCGGGATAGAGCCAGGTATGATCGATTATGCCATGCGCGGCGTTGAAATAATAAGTCGTACCGTAGTTGATCTGACCGTTGCCATGAGTCTGCGCGTAGGTGCCATCCACACCGACAATAAGCGTGACCTCGGCAAGGTAGCTTGGATCGGGCATGAGATACTGCTCGTATTCCAGTGTTTTATCTATTTGCGGCTGAAGTTCACCGGTTGACTGCGCCGAGAATCGGCCTATGAAAATCTCCGGAAAATCATCATCGGTGAAATCGACATATTTCATATCGGTGACATGCGAGCCGGCATCCCCATCCCAGGAAGGTATCTCCGGTGTATCTCCGACTAGCAGCACGAATGACGGCTCCAGGCCATCGCCGGGGCTGTTATACTGGTTCTGTATCCAGCTTTTGATAGAGCTGGTCGTAGAACCGATGACATCCGTGTAGCCGACAATGACCGTATATCCCATCATCGTCTTCCAATCGATAAAATCCTGAAGCTGTGATTCGAACATCCTGTCCGAGACTATGAGATACTTGATCGGGTAGGAGCTGATAGTATCCAGAATCGCAGAGGATGGTTGTTGATAGTTGAATATACGATTGTAAACAACTTCGTATGAGGGACTGTACTTTTCAACCTGCATTTCTCGTGTGGTCAACCAATCGGGATTACTGTAGGAGACTTTAATTTTCAGATTGGAATAAACTTTAATCTTGTTACTAACAGGGTCATACTCTACCGGCGATATCTCGATCATCCCCAGATTCACCGAACGCATAACACCCATTACCGAGCCCTCGGCCGTAGGCAACGCGTAGTAACCGCTTTTTTCGTACAGCTCGCGATCGTAAACGAACTCGACATCCTCAGGATCATCGCTTTTGGAAAGCGGCGGCTGAACCGGCATAATCGGGTTGGAGATACCGTAATCGGCTAATGCTATCTCTTGAAAATCGGAACCGATGATCGAGACATCGAGCTCGCAGCCGAACGGCACCGAAATTATTTTCCTCGCTACCGGCAAATTCGGTTCCCCTATTTTATTCGAGTACCCGTATTTATCTGCAGTAAGTAAAACGAATTCACCTGCCCGCGTGGAAACCGGTACTATGTTAAGGGATGATAGTTCCACCTCCATTATCATTTCACTCTGGTTTTGGTCCAGAAGCTGAACCTGTGTTCGATAACCGCTCAGGTCGATTTGTTCAGCGGCATACGCCGATAAACTCATCGCTAAACCGAGCGTGACTATCGCCCAAAATTTCAAACTTGCTCCTCGCAATACTTCCTCCCTTTGATTGATTACCGTATCAATCGTTTATTAATAATGATAAGTTTTAGTAAAAATCCCTCTAAAGATTAAGGGGCGCTCTAACAGAAGCTGCCTTCTGGATATAATTATACGAAAATTTATCATAAAATAAAGGGAAATTTGATGTTTCGGGCGATATCAACGTGATTGCTATTAAAGCGGATGGTCGATATATATTAAATAATAAGTTGCATAAATAGCTACCCGTACATACTTTACAGCTAATTATGGTGCTAATATGAATTCGAGCAAGTCATTGGATAAATTCGAGCAAATGCTCGAATCACCGAAACGCAGAGTTTCATTTATCTCGGTATTTATCGTTTTAGCTGTTGCGGTACGACTATTCTATGCGGTAAACCTCGAGCACCCAGGACATGGCGATATGTCCTACTATATGCATCTGGCGGAAAATATCGCCGATGGACGGGGATTCGTAATCGATTATATCTGGCATTTTCTGTACGAACACCCGGAATTAACCCATCCTGCCAACGACTACTGGCAACCGTTCACCTCGATTATTATCAGCGCGTTTCTGATCGTCGGCGGGAAAAGCCTGCTTACGGCAATCATCCCCTCGATTCTTTTCGGTATACTGCTGTCACTAATCACGTATCAAATCGGGATCACGTTTTTCAAGCGCGTACCGGCGGCATCATACGCTGCGATAATCTGCCTTTTCGTACCGGGTGTATTCAAATACTCCCTGCTTACCGATTCGACCATTTATTACTCCGTGTTCATCGCTATCGGGCTGCTGGCTTTAGTTAAATCATCAACTAACAAAAAGCTCTACTTGTTGGCGGCCGTTATGGCCGGATTGGCTCAGTTCACCCGTCAGGATGGCGTACTGCTAATGATGATCGTTGTACTGACTATACTAATCTCCCGCAATAACTTTAAATCGAAAGCGCTGTTACTAACATTATCGATTATAGCATATTTCGTTACATTATCGCCTTTGTTGATTTCGAATCTTCGGCAATTCGGTACGCCGTTCGTTTCGGTATCATTCCAAACCCTCTTTTTGAAAAGCTATGAGGATTTATACTCATTGCCCGATAAACTGACTTTTGGCAATTATCTGGAAATGGGTTATGCGCAAATATTCTTTTCGAAGTTTAAAATGGTCGTATACAATACTTATCTCACTTTCAGATCGCTTAACCTGAGCCTTCTGCCTTTCGCGGCTGCCGGTATCTTATATCCGTTTTATCTGTCATATAAAAATGATAACGAACGAAATATAATTCCACTAATCTTTTTCGGATCGCTCCTGCTTTTATTTCATTCCCTGGCGGTTACGGTTGTTTCCGAGCAGGGCAGTTATCTTAGAAGCGCGATATCGTTGATTCCGTTCATAATCGTATTCGGAGTAAACGCGATATTCGTGTTAATAAAAAACAAGGTACTCTCAAGATCGATAATCATCGTAGTATTGGCAATTGGCGCTATATCCTGCATTAGTAATTCCAATGAATTGATAGAAGCCCACAGGTATCGAGCCGCCTGGCTCGCCGAATTCAAGCGAATAATCGAAAAAGACAATAACAGCGCCGGAGAGATTATCGTAATGACCCGCGCACCCTGGGAGCTGACATACTCCACCGGTTATAGATCGGTGCAAATACCTAACGATGATATCGATACTATCCATAAAATAGCCGCTAAATACGAGGCGAATTATCTTCTGCTGCCCGCACCCAGGGTGGCGTTGGAATCTATCTACGATCTATCATTCAGTGACAAGCGATTTAAATATCTGGATGATATTGACGGAACGAAATTCAAAATATTCAAAATCGAATGAGCTTAAAATATCGCCAGGTTGGAGGGGATATACCTCTGCCAGTCGGGATAAGGCTCATCCGACATGAAAATCTCCATCTCCAATATCCTGAAACCGAGTTGAATCAGATATAAATAGCTGCTGATATTGAATGTCGGGCACCACACGAAAACACCCTTGCCATCCACGGCCATGGCTTTTCGCACCGCCTCGGTTAAAACATCATTCATGTATTTCGGGGAGCTAACGCCGAGCGGTGTGATAAATCCCTGGTCGGTAATTAAAAAATAACCGACTCTTTGCCCCCGGTTTTTAGCTATGTATAACTTGAACGGGTAATCGCTCAACCAGACATCCCAATGTCTGGGATGAGCATACCCGCGTATCTTTTTTTCGGTTTGATTAATCCAATTGGTATCGGCTTTAGTATAATCCTCAACGATAGTCAAACCGGTCGGCTCCAGCTCACTGAAATTTGATTTCTTCAGGTGCATCATGGGCAGATCACACGATGGAGCCATCCCGAACTTGCTGTAAAGTCCGACGGCTTGTGGATTATAAGCCATCGTGGTAAGAGAATGAGTAATACCTTTACCCTCGATCCATACTTTCTCCAGAAGTTTCCTGCCTACCCCTTTAGCCTGCACGCGGTGGTCGACAAATAACCAGCCGAGATACCATTGCTTGCCGTTCAGATACGAACCGGCAAAACCTATTAGTTTCTCGCCTTTCCAGGCGCAGTAAAATCCATTAGGATTATTTTTCAACATACTCACCATAAGCGCCGGCGGTTCCCTTCTGATAACCCAGTCGAGAGGCTCCTTCCCGGTGGAGGTAATCAACGCGTTTAGCGTTCTTAATATCAACCTTCGCGCCGGTACCAGATCTTTTATCCGACATTTGCGATAACTTATTATGGGCATAACCAAATTTCCTTCAAATTATATTAATTCAGGGTTGAAACCGGGTTTGATTCTATATCACAGCCAGCGTAGCCGGGACGTATCTATTCCAATCGAGATATGGCTTATCCGACATATATATATCGTATTCACCAACCCTGAAACCTATTCTGATCAAGTAAGTGTAAAGTTCCAGGTTCAAGGTAGGGCACCATACGCTAATTTTGTGATCTTTCTTGGGCTCGATTAACAGCAACGCCTCGGTCATGACATCAATGATATACCTTTTATCGGTGACTCCCAGCGGGGCTATCCAGGCGTTATTGATGATCATGAAATAACCGATTCTTTTACCACGTTTTTTGGCGATACAGATATTATTGGTTTCCTGCTTTCGCCATATATCCCAGTGCTGGGGATGAGAGTAACCTCGAATTTTCTTTTCCAGCCCGTGTATCCAGCGAAGATCGCCCGGGCCGGCGTTTTGTTTTATCTCGAGTTTGGATTTTTCGGGAAGTATCAATGCGCTTTTTTCGGCTTTTAGCTGAGGGAGATCGCACAGCGGCGCCATACCGAACCTGCTATACAAACCGACGGCCTGCGGATTATACGCGAACGTGCACAGTGAATGAGTCATGCCTTTCGATTCGCGCCAAACTCTCTCCAGAAGTTTCCGGCCCACGCCCTTATCCTGCAAATTCGGTTTAACGAATAACCAGCACAAATACCATTGCTTGCCCCTCACATACGCGCCGGCGAAACCGACGATTTTGCCGTTCTTCCAGGCACAATACATCGTATCTCTATCGGTTTTGAAAACACCGGCAACCAATGGAGGTGGCACCCGACCGGGCTTCCAGCGTTCCGGTTGTTTACCTGTTTGTCGTCTGAGATTATTAACCGCGGACTGCATTAAAATACAACCGGGGATCAAGTCTTTGTAGCGGCATTTCCTGATGCTGATCTTTTGCATAAAAAATAGTACGAATCTTTCATCCGAAGGTTGCGATTTTTACCACCATGACCAGAACTCTACTCGCAGATATCGGACCGCGCGCCAGAGCAGGATTTTATAAAGCGGCCAATTGCCGCAGTTTATTTTCGCCTTACCTGTCATACCCGCAACCAGCAGGCCCTCCGGGTTATCCACCAGAGCCGAGACCGTAATGATCGAACGGCCCCTCTCATCCTCTATCGCTATCGGCTCGATCTTTTTCACTACACCCGAGTATGTAAGCCCCGGATAAGAACGAGCTTTCATTTTAACGCCGTTCCCGATGGAAACCACCGAAATTTCTTTTTCCGGAACCATGATTTTAACTTTCACCGTATCGGTTCTGGCAATCGAGATAATCATATTGCCTTTATTGACCCGGGTCACTATTCCAGATATCGGTGATTCGATTACCGCCTGCTCCATCTGGCTTTCCAGATGTCTTAATTTCGCCCCTAACTGATCTACCTGGGCGCGAGCCATGGCCAACTCCTCGGGACGGGCGCCGCGTTTGAGCAAAGTCAACTGGTTCTTGTAAAAATCTAGCTCCGATTTCAAAACCTGGTTATCGGTCTTGCTATCCTCCAACTCTTGTTTCGATATCCCGCCCATGACAAACAGGCTTTCCGCCCTGTTTAATTCCTGAATAGATTGCTGATATTTCGACCTGACCTGGTTTATGATATCCTCGGTTTGGTTTATCTCCTCGGGTTGCGCTCCCTTTTCCAGTAGATCAAGCTGATTACGGGCCTGCTCGAGATTGGCGAAACGTTCCTTCTTCTCGGACTCGTATACGTTCGATTCGATGCCGGCTATTAAATCGCCCGGCTTGATATAATCCCCGACCTTGAGCGCGGGAATGATCGACAGCACGCCATAATCCTGGCCCACCAGCTGATACTGTTTCAGCACGCGTTCCTCGTTGGCCCGTTCGATTATCAGCTCGGCGAAGCCGGTCGAGGTGGAGCGAAGGCTTACCTGTTCCAATGGCTGGACTTCACAATCGTTGGCCAACCTAAGGGGAAAACGGACGAATATCAGGGCCAAGACTATAACGATAAGAGTTATGCTGAAAGTAATTAACCGGCTCGGCTTCAAAATCGCACCTCGTTGATTATACGCAATACTGAACACTCTTCCCTTCCTCAATGCATCGAAAACTAAATATAATACAAAAAGCAGCAATATTACCACCCCAAAACTGCCGAATCTATCATTTAAAAAATGGCCTGCTTTGAATGCGATATATGTTATTATAGCCCCCGAATATATCACTGCCGCGATTCCATACCAGATAAATATTTTACTTTCCCGGTCGCTTACCTCCTGACGATCCTCTCCCCTATCCAGACCAATTATTTTCTGCCTGAGATAGTTAAAAGCTTTCTGCCTGAGATTGGGAATTTCCCAGTAGTCCACCAGGAAATAGTAACCATCCAGTTTGAGAAGCGGATTGAGGTTGAACGTTATCCCCACGAATGACAGAGCGATAATGATGAAAGCCACGGTATTGACTATGTTATCCATCGAGGTTAGCCGCCATACTAAAGTGGCCGCCGCCCAGATAACTAACTGGCTGATAATACCGGAAACGGTAACGGCAATACGTTTACTTCGTTCGGGAAACATGTAAGCCTCGGAAACATTGGTATAAAAACATGGTTGGAAATAAAGTAGCAGAAATCCCATATCCCTGACCCGGCCGCCATGCATACGACAGCTATAAGTATGAGAAAACTCGTGTATCACCGTTACGAAAAATATAGTTACCCAGGCAAGCGGAATTATCTCGGGACGAAAAAACGAGTATAATTGGAAAGTCATATCACCGTAGTTGGCGATAGTAATTCCGGTTGCCAGTATCATCATCACGGTATAAACGAACATAGCGGTACGGGTATAAAACAGACGAGCGATGTTATGAGTCGATTCCACGAAATTTTCGGGATTTAATGCTTTTATTTTAATAAACAGAAGTTTTCCGAATAGAGATTTCCTTTTGCCGGTGGAGGCAGGCTTGCTCTCCTGCCCAGGCTTTTCCACGAGACCCGAGACGCTGAGCTGAGACGCAAATTTTTCGATGGTCTCGGCGGTAACTTTAGCCCCGAATTGCTCGTTAAAAACTACTGCGATCTGCTCGTAAGATGTAGAGCCATCCAGCCGGGATGCTATGAAATACTCCATCTCTTTCAGCCGAAAAAACTTGCCCGTGCCTCTATCCTGAATTACGTATACGGTTTTACCGGAGGCCTCCTGTTGGGAGATATCAAGGTCCGATCTGAATTTGAAATATGTTTTATCGATGATCCCCTCCCGGCTATATTCAACTGCCTGATATGTATAATAATATGAAGATGCTTAACCTTATTGTCAATTAAAAAGAGAGAATGATAGCAGGCGTAAATGTTGGAATATGAGGACATACCATAACCGCCAATAAAATCAGGAACAGGAATATCCCCCCACTTGGATAGATAATACTACGTGGTTGGTGGATAAGTTTTGCTGCGGTGGTCGGAATCCCCGGGTTATGCCAAAAGATTATATTTTACCCAAATACAGAACTGAACGAAATCAGAGGGGAACGTTTATTTGTTAGCTCTCAACCGCTTATTATGGCTCTCATTGCGAGCGACTGAAAGGAATGCGGCAATCTGTCAACTTATGGCACAGCCTGTTCTTTCCTGCCACTAAAATCCTATAGTTATCATTATGATTTATCTCACTAGTGTCCGGTGTTTTTCGGTAAGTTATAAAATTCTCCTTGGAATTGTTAGTGAAAGGCATTTACCGATATAAATATTGTATTCAGCGTATCATGTATCCTGACATGTCCTGCCGTTGTTAGGCTTAGTTCCCTGGTTGCCAAGCAGCGCATCGCAACGAGATGGAAAGGCCGGACAGCAGTGGATTTATCTATCAAATAATCATTGACATAATATCCGGTGGATAGTTTGTTATAATATTATCGGCAAACTAAGGAGATTTTATGGGAATAGATCGCAGAGAATTTATAAAACGGGGCGCGGCAATCTCGGCAACGGCCGTTTGTTCGCCGTGGTTGTTAAGCATATTGGGCAACACGGGGTGCTCGCCGCTTCCGATGAAAGCCGATTTCGACGAAACCGAGATTAATTCGTTGTTGTCCTCGGCGCTCACCCGTGGCGGAGATTTCTCCGAGGTGTTCATCGAGGAAATCTCCTCGCTGTCGTTCAGGATGTCCGAGAGTAAATTCACCCAATGCATAGCCGGTATTACCGGCGGAGTAGGCATCAGAACAGTCGAGCATGACAGAAACGGCTATGCTTACGCTAATGGCTTCGATTTCGCTCGCGCCCTGGAGGCGGCCGAGACGGCGACCTATATCGCTTCCGGCAATACGACTACTAAAGTCGGCGAACCGCAGGTTGAACAGGCGCCCGATACTATCAAGGTCAAGATACCGATCGATTCGATCTCCGAGCAGCAAAAAATGGATCTGCTGATGATCGCCGATGAAGCCGCCCGATCGTACAGCCCGCATGTCAAACAGGTCGATATCACCTATGATGATCTGACACGTCGACGTAAAATCGCTAACTCGTATGGCTTGAGAATAGAAAACGAAATGCCGATGATCTGGGTGGTTATCAATGTTTTAGCCGAACGGGACGGTGTTCGTTGCCCCGGCCGCATGCGTGTTTCCGGCAATCAGGGTTTCGAGTTTTTCGATGATAATGATATCAAACAGGCCGCTAGAGATGCCGCCGCCGAGGCCGTTAGCATGCTGGATGCCAGACCCGCGCCATCGGGGAGTATACCGGTTATCATGAACTCCGGCTGGGGCGGGGTGCTCATACACGAGGCGGTAGGTCACGGACTCGAGGGCGACCTCGTATATCAGGACTCCTCGATATACCGGGGCAAGATCGGGCAAAAAGTCGGCTCATCACTGGTTAACTTAGTTGATGATTCGAGTTGGGTCAACAAACGAGGCACAACCGGTTTCGATGATGAAGGCACGCCGGGACAGCGCAACGTGCTGATCGAAAAAGGCGTTTTGCAAGGCTATATGCACGATAGAATTTCAGCTAAAATGCTAAACGCACAGCCAACCGGTAACGGCAGACGAGAATCATACCGTCACTACCCGATACCCCGCATGACTAATACATTCCTGGAATCCGGCGCTATCGATCCCAAAGATATATTCGCCGATACTCCGAAGGGTATCTTCGTAAAAACCCTCTCAGGCGGTTCGGTCGATACCATATCCGGGCAATTCAATTTCGTAGTCCGCGAGGCGTACATGATCGAAAACGGTGAGATTACCTATCCCATTTCCGGAGCTACTCTGATCGGCAGAGGTATCGATGTGCTAACCAATATCGACGCTGTCGGGAATGACCTCAAGCTGGGAGTTGGTATCTGCGGCAAAGGTCAGTGGGTTCCGGTAACCGCCGGTATTCCCACGATACGGGTTAAGGATGGTATTCTCATTGGCGGATCAGCATAGGAGAGCGTTATGAATGATATAAACAGAGTTCTGAATAAATGTGTAAGAGCCGGCGCAAGCATGGCCGAGGTTTACGGTATAAACCAACAAAAGCTCACGATCACGGTTCGTAAAGGCAAGGTCGAGGCTATCTCGAAATCAACTCCCGGCGGAATGGCTATCAGGTTTTTCTCGGTAGACCGAGTCGCTTTCGCCCATACCACCGATTTATCCGACAATGCAGTTGACCTGGCTATAGCAAAATTATCATCGCTTTCTAAGAAGACCAGTAAACAAGAATATGCCTCGCTGCCGGAGCCTCATGATATTACCGATGATGTGGATATTTTCGGTCCGAGTTTCGTCGACATATCCACTGATGATAAAATTAATTATCTCGTCGATCTGGAAAACGCCGCTTTAAGCTACGATCCTTTAATCAAACAGGCAAACGGCATGACCTATATAGAAAAGGTTTCAACCGTGAAGCTGGTCAACACCAACGGTGTCGATCTTAGCTTGGATAGAACGGCCTACACCGTTAAAGTGAACCTATCCTCGGCTAAAGGCGAGGAGATGTTCCCCGGCGAGGGTGAGTTCAGCGCCAGATATTTCGAGGATTTACCGACGCCCGACAAGATGGTTGATATAATCGCCGGAAAAGCGGTTAGGCTTATAGGCGGAACGGCGGTAGAACCAGGCGAATACGAGATAATATTTACACCCGGCGGCATGGACTCTCTGTTCTGGGGCATGATGCACGCTATAAACGGCGATAACCTGCTTCGGGGCTCATCCTTTTTAGCAGATAAAGAGGGCGAAAAAATCGCCGACGCCAAGTTCTCACTGGTTGATGATGCCGTGATGAAACGCGGCGTTAACAGCAGGCCGTTCGATGACGAGGGTACGCCCTCGCAGAAGACGATGATAATCGAAGATGGAATTTTGCGAACCGGTCTGCTCGATTACAAAACGGCCGTCAAGTACGGCAGGAAATCAACCGGCTCGGCTCTTCGCTACGCCTATAATAATTTCCCGGAGATCGGAAACACTAATTTATACATAGCGGCGGGAAAAGATAAGGTCGAGGATGTCATAGCATCGTGCAAGAAAGGATTACTGGTAGAACATTGCCAGGGCTGGGGAGTTCACGGGGTCAATGGCACTTATTCCGCTGGAATCAACGGTACGCTTATCAGAAACGGCAAAAGGATCAAACCGGTGGCTAACGTTACCCTGGCCGCCTCCAACGATGAGCTATTTAACGGCATCGGCGCGGTTTGCGATGATCTGAATTTCTATGGCGGTTTCAATGCGCCATCCGTGATGATCAAAAAAATGCATGTCGGGTCGTAAAACTTTAACGCATAATATTGATGAGGATAGAATTGAATAAATATCAGTACATATTGTTTCTGCTGGGAGCAATCCTCTTTTTGAGCTGTTCGGCCTCCCACACCGATACTACCCTGGTGGCTGTAACGATTCTTCCGCAGCAAGAATTCGTCGAGCAAATAGCCGGTGAATTCCCGATAGAGATTATGGTGATGATACCTCCCGGCGCGAGCCCGGCGACTTACGAACTCTCCCCCGATCAGATGAGGCGTATCAGCAAAGCCAGGGCATATTTCAAACTCGGCTCCGGCCTGCCTTTTGAAAACGTTTGGCTGGAAAAAATCGAAAGCTTGAGCCCTGATATGAAAGTATTCGATTGTTCCGAGGGGATCGAGATGATAAGTGGCACGGAACACCATCACGAGGGACAGGAGCATCACGGGCAGGACCCGCATATCTGGTGTTCGCCGTTAAACGCCAAAATCATGGTGGATAATATCACCAGAGGCTTGATCGCCGTCGATCCCGAACATATCAAGGTATACGAGAAAAACGCCCCGATTTACAAAAACAAACTCGATCAACTCGACCTGGAGATAAAAAATAAACTGGCGATAGTCAGCAAGAGAGACTTCATTATTTTTCACCCCTCCTGGTCATATTACGCCCGCGATTACGGCTTGAACCAGGTGGCCATGGAGGTGGAGGGTAAAGAGCCTCACGCTCATGATTTGAAAAAACTGATAGAAATCTCCCACGAAAAAAATATCAAAACAATTTTTGCCTCGCCTCAGTTTAATACGGAAAGCGCGGAGATGATTGCTTTCGAAATAGGAGGCACGGTGGAATATATTAATCCATTGGCCAAATCCTACATCAGCAATCTCGAGTTGGTAACGGGGAAATTATTTAAGGCGTTAAGGTAAAAATGAGTGAAATCCCGGCGATAAGTTTCGACCACATATACGTAAAATATAACGGCCTGGTAGTACTCGAGGATATAGATTTCAATGTCGCACATCGCGATTACCTCGGTATTATCGGTCCCAACGGCGGCGGTAAAACTACCCTGCTCAAAACCCTGCTGGGCTTGATCAGGCCATCGAAAGGCAAAGTAAGAATATTCGGTAAATCGCCATCTCAGAATAGACCTTTGATCGGCTATGTTCCGCAGTACACCACTTTCGACAGACAATACCCGATAAATGTCTGGGATGTCGTGTTGATGGGACGGTTGGGAAAGTCTCGGATATTCAAACATTACAGCAAAGTCGATAAAGACCTGGCCGAGGATTCATTGAAGAAAACCGATATGCTGTCGTACAAGAAACGTCAGATAGGCCAGTTATCGGGCGGGCAGCTTCAACGAGTTTTGATCGCCCGCGCCCTGACCTCGCATCCCAAAATTATGCTCCTGGATGAGCCTACCTCCAGTATCGATGTCGAATCCGAAACCGGGCTGTATGAGTTGCTCAAAGAGCTAAACAGCTCGATGACGATAATAATGGTCTCGCACGATATCGGAGCCATCTCGAAGTACGTCAAATCGATTGCCTGCTTGAACATCAAACTGCATCATCACGGATCGAAAGACCTGACACCCGAGGTTATCGAATCGGTGTACGGTTGCCCGGTAGATTTAATAGCTCACGGCACGCCGCACCGAGTTTTAAACCATCATCACCGCCACGGAGAAAACGATGCTTGAACAGTTAGCCGATCTCTGGCAATTCGATTTCATGCGGCATGCCATACTAACCGGTTTGTTGGTAAGTGTCGCCTGCGGTATAATAGGCACGTTCGTTGTCGTCAAGAGGATCGTATTCCTGGCGGGCGGTATCAGCCATACCGCTTATGGCGGCATCGGGCTGGGCTACTTCTTCGGATTCAATCCCATTATCGGCGCCATGATATTCAGCCTGCTGGCAGCTTTCGGTATTGCCGCCGTGCGCCACCACGCCGAACAACGAGAGGATACGCTGGTTGGTATCATGTGGGCTATGGGTATGGCAATCGGCATATTCCTGATAGACAAAACGCCCGGCTACGCGCCTAACTTGATGAGCTACCTGTTCGGTAATATCCTGACAGTACCGACCTCCGACCTGATCACCATTGCAGTGATGGACCTGGTGATCATAGCTATTACCCTGGCCATGTTTAAAGAGTTCAAAGCGCTCACATTCGATGAGGAACACGCGGTGATCTCCGGGTTACCCGTAAAATTACTGAATATCCTCCTGTTTTGCTTGATCGCGTTAACCGTTGTCGTGATGATACGCGCGGTCGGAATCATCCTGGTGATATCTCTTTTAACGATACCGGCGGCAATCGTGGTGCAGTTCCATCTGACCTTAGAGCGCACGATGTTTTACTCCGTCATCCTCGGCGCGATCTTCACCACTGCCGGCCTGATTATCTCGGCGGCATTCAGCATTACCTCCGGCGCGACAATTATAATTTTAGCCAGCGTCGGATATTTGATATCGTTTCTGATAAGGCCGTTTATATTGAAACGCGCGTAAATTTCATGGCTGGATTTTTCGTAGAATTTGGTTCACTATAGAGAAAGCCTGAGGATTAACCTGATAATATTTTCATGATTGATATATATTTTGTTCTGGATAATTCAAAGGGGCGTTGAAATTGATAGCGATAGAATAATATACACTTCAGAGACAAAAACATGATTGGCTATTGCTTGCTTATATAAGCATTCAGCTTTCTTTGAAACCACAGCGCCAGATAGCTGAACGTTACGATTCCACCGACATCTGCGATTATATCGCCGATAGAAAATGTTCTATAGGGGAAAAAGATTTGCGAAAATTCCTCGAGAAGTACCAGGATTAATACTATGGCCGAACCTGTTGGAATTCGCCTGTTTCTACAAACAAAGGTTCTACACGATAGCGCAAGATTAACCACGAACGCGAATCCCCCCATCAATAAAAAATGACTGACTTTATCACCGAAAGGAATAGTGTATATACGATAAAACGAATATGGCCGCAAATCCGCAACCAATATGATTGTCAGTAAGAACAACCCGAAAAGTATCGCGGCTATTCTGTATAGCGATTTTAAGGAGATATATTTAATGGGGAGCAATTTGATATCAGTATCCTTTCATCCTTATATACATTCTATTTATCGGTAGTTTACGTTTTCATAATTGAAAAGTTATACATTTAATTATCGGAAAAGTTCACTAGTGTCCGGTGTTTTTCGTTAAATTTTAAGTTTCTCCTTGGAATTGTTAATGAAAAATATTTTCCGATATAATTATTTTATTCAGCGTATCATTCATCCTGACATATCCTGCCGATGTTAGGCTTGGTTTTCTGGTTTCCAAGCGCTGCTTGGAAACCTTCTTGAATCATGTAGAATGCGCATTCTGCCGGCAAACAAGCCACGTTGCGAAGCAGCGCTTCGCAACGAGATGAAAAGACCGGACAGTAGTGGGAAAAGTTCATTTATAAAAAATGGCTATATGGGCGGCAAATATCCTCATCTGCCCCATTTACCGGCGCGCTACCCATAAGCAGCAGACGAGGACGTATGCCAGTCACAGTGTTAGTTCCCAAATCAAGTCCGGGATAACTTTTCGTGGGCGGCAGATGTCCCCATCTGCCCCAATTACCGCATGAACTACCGTAAGTGGCAGGCGGGGGATGTCTGCCGGCCACAGGCCTACAAAAAAAGAGCGCCCGAAACCGAGCGCTCTTAAGTATGCAATTACATTGCTGTGTATTTTTAATTTAGGTAATCGGTTTAGTACATACCGCCCATGCCGCCCATACCACTCATATCAGGCATTCCGCCACCGGGCATACCGGCGCCGCCTTTGTCCTTCTCGGGCTTGTCGGTAATGACAGCTTCGGTGGTCAGCAGTAATCCGGAGATCGAGGCAGCGTTCTCTAACGCTGAACGGGTCACCTTTGTCGGGTCGATAACGCCGAACTTGAGCATGTCGCCATACTCGCCGGTCTCGGCATTGTAGCCGTAAGCGCCTTTCTCACCTAGCACGTTGTTAACTACGATCGAACCCTCGACACCGGCGTTCGCGGTAATCTGACGGATTGGCTCCTCGAGAGCTTTCTTGATTATGTTAGCGCCGATAGCCTCGTCACCTTCGAGTTTCAGGGCGTCGAAAGCGCCCAGGCAGCGCAATAATACGGTACCACCACCGGGGACTATACCTTCCTCGACTGCGGCTCTGGTAGCGTGAAGAGCGTCCTCAACACGAGCTTTCTTTTCTTTCATCTCGGTCTCGGTAGCAGCGCCAACATTAATGACAGCTACGCCGCCGGCTAATTTAGCCAAACGCTCTTGAAGTTTCTCACGATCGTAATCGGAGCTTGAATCCTCGATCTGTTTCTTGATGGCTTTGATACGACCTTTGATCTCTTCGGTCGAACCGGCGCCCTCTACGATCGTGGTATTGTCTTTATCGATGGTGACTCTCTTGGCTTTACCAAGATCGGAAACCACGGTGTTTTCCAGTTTGAATCCCAATTCCTCTGATATTACCTTGCCGCCGGTCAAAATAGCGATATCCTCGAGCATCTGTTTGCGACGGTCGCCAAATCCCGGAGCCTTGACAGCACAAATTTTCAGGGTGCCGCGAAGTTTATTAACTACCAATGTAGCCAGGGCCTCGCCCTCGACGTCCTCGGAGATAATCAACATCGGTTTGCCCATCTGGGCGACTTTCTCCAGAATCGGCAGAAGGTCTTTCATGGCCGATATCTTCTTGTCGTGGATTAAAATCATCGGATCTTCCATGACAGCTTCCATAGTATCGGCATCGGTCACGAAATAAGGCGAAAGATAACCGCGATCGAACTGCATACCCTCGACAACGTCCAGGGAGGTATCGGTCGATTTGGCTTCCTCGACGGTGATAACGCCGTCCTTACCGACTTTTTCCATAGCATCAGCGATTAAGTCGCCGATAGTGGAATCATTATTGGCAGACACGGTACCAACCTGGGCGATCTCCTGCTTGCCTTCAACATCCTTGGACTGCTTTTTGATCTCGGCAACAACAGCCACCACGGCCTTCTCGATACCGCGCTTCAAGCCCATAGGGTTAGCGCCGGCGGTTACGTTTTTGATACCTTCACGATAGATAGCCTGGGCCAGAACGGTAGCGGTAGTGGTACCATCACCGGCGATATCGGAGGTCTTCGAAGCGACCTCTTTGACCATCTGGGCGCCCATGTTTTCGTATGGGTCCTCAAGTTCGATCTCTTTAGCGACTGTTACGCCGTCTTTGGTGATAAGGGGCGAACCGAATTTCTTATCGATTACGACATTACGGCCTTTGGGACCGAGTGTAACCTTAACGGCGTTAGCCAGTTGATCGACGCCACGTTTGAGTTTTTCGCGCGCTTTAGCATCATATTCAATCATTTTAGCCATAGTTTAATTCTCCTTATGAGATAATCGCGAGAATATCAGCCTCGCGCATAATCAGGTACTCGACATCATCAACGGTGACCTCGGTGCCGGAATACTTACCATAGAGCACCTTGTCGCCTTTCTTCACACTCATCGCGATAGTCTTGCCATCCTCGACTTTGCCGGGACCGACTTCAACGATTTCACCCTGCATCGGGCGTTCTTTGGCGGTATCGGGGATAATGATACTGCCTTTTTTAACTTCGACTTCCTCTAAAGCTTTAACCAGAACTCGGTCTTGAAGCGGCTTTATTGTCATAAAGCTCCTCCTTAAAAGAACTTTTATTGTTAGTTGTTGCTATTACTTAACTTGCTTAACTCCATTTACTTATCGTCTTCTGTTAGCACTCTAACGCATTGAGTGCTAATTATGTTCCCGGCGAATGTATAAATTTGAGGTATGAGTGTCAAGGGATATTTTAAGAAAATCAAGAATTGTGAGGTAAGGTTAAATATATGAAAGCTCTTGTAAGATTTAGATTTATTGCTAAATTAATATTTAGACTCGTGTTAATTTAGTGGCTTGAATGAGAGGTTAGGGGAACCTTGATCTCGATCCTCTCTTCCGCAATCCTGAAAACGGTGATTTCCATCTTATGGCTATCGAATGCGGTGATAGTATCGATTCGCCCTGTATCGATATGGGCAAACCTACTATTCTCGATTCGCTTCTTGACTGCGAATGGGGTTTGGGAGAAATACGCTCGGATATGGGCGCTTACAGCGGTGGCGATGGAATAGTTGATATTGATGAGACGGGAATGTCAATTCCGAAACAAACCAGTCTCTCCGTAAACTACCCCAACCCGTTCAACGCTCAAACAGTAATAAGCTATGAACTGCCTATACAGTCACAGGTCACTATCAATATCTACGATATTCTAGGACGGCAAGTCAGATGTCTGCAAAACGGCGAACAACCGGCAGGATATCATCAGGTAATATGGGATGCCTCAGATGTCTCCTCCGGTGTGTATTTCTATAAGTTACAAGCCGGTAATTATTCAAATACCAGGAAGATGATGCTGGTGAAATAATTTCTATTATACAAAAATGTCATCACGAAAAAAGCCCTCGCAATGGAGGGCTTTTCGTTTACCGACTATTTCGATCAAACGGCATTATATTCTACTTCAGCAAAAGCATGCGCTTTGTCTCGGTATAGCTATCGGTTTCTACCCTGTAGAGATATATACCAGAACTCTGATTGGCCGCGTTCCAGGTTACGTTATGATATCCTGCCTCCTGGTAGCCGTCGATCAGTGTCTGTACTTTCCGGCCCAGCATATCGTATATATCGAGCCTGACATGACCGGCCTCGGGTAAACCAATCGTTATGGATGTTTGGGCGTTAAAGGGGTTGGGATAACTCTGGCTCAGGCTGTACTCGCGAGCGATATTCTCCGGCGAATCGTCAACATCCGAACCGAGTATAGTAAACTCCCAGACCTCTGACCAATCGCTATAACCGAGCTGATTATGCGAGCGTACACGCCAGTACCAGACCCCGAATAAGAGATCAGGCTCGACAGTCCACTCGGCCATGTTGGATACATACTCACGGTTGGGCAGCAAGAACGTGGTCTCGTTATCGACCTGTACCTCGTACGAGTCCGCTCCCGGTTCCATCTCCCACATCAACATCGGCGCGAATCCTTCAACTGTCTCGCCGTCAGAGGGGGAAACAAGCATCGGCGCAGGCAACACCTGAGCCGTATCACGGCCGCCATATGCGCCTATATCGCTAAGGTAAGTACCCAGTCCCCACATGCTGTCATGTGTTAAATCCCAAATATCAGGATGCCCCGCATCGATACACGGAGAATCAAGAGGGTAACCGTATTCGGTCGCCATCAAATGAAAATCTCCGTTATCAACATCCCGGAACATCGGATTCATATCGATAATATATTCTCCTTGCCAGCCGTCCTCAACCACACAATAACTGACATCCGCCGTTACATCGGGCGAGTAAATTTGTGGCCCGTATATACCGGCCGTATTGTCCCAGAAAATCGAATTGGCGACGAACGGCACGTTTTCCATATGGCTGTAAATCCCGCCTCCCGATCCGGTTGCCTGGTTACTGTAGACGACATTATTCACGAAAGTCGGGTTAGCGTTTTCGCTGTAAATGCCGGCGCCATCGGTCGCACTGTTATCCATCACGATATTATTGGTGCTGATACCGTTCGAATAGTAGTAATAAACGCCGCCGCCCGTGACCGCGGAATTACCCGATACCATATTCAAATACATATTGCAACTGGTCGAGTATAACAACACTCCGCCGCCCCAATCCGTGGAGACATTGCCCTCGATAGTATTCGTACTCAGGGTAGCTCCATTCTGAAATATGCAAACACCGCCACCGTACATGCCGGTGTTTTCGATAATCTTGTTGTCGTGAATATTCGCACTGGAGTTTATGCTGTAAATACCACCGCCGTATGTAGCGTAGTTTCCGGTAATGATATTATTCATGATTACCGGACTGGAGTTCGTGCTGTAAACACCTCCACCGTACGCGGTATTACCGCCGGTAATCGTGAATCCGACAAGATAGGCTGAGTTAACTCCATGATCGCTGAACATCACGACCGGATTAGAACCATGTCCCTCGATAACCGTAGCGGAAATATAGGATTCATCACCGGTAGTCAGGTAGTATGATGCCAGAGTGATAATGTAAGAGTAGAAAGTGATGTTCTCCTGATATGTCCCCGGTTGTACCAGGACCGTATCACCGTTAACGCAGGCGTTTATACCGAGTTGGATAGTCGATACATCATCAGGTACGTTGATGATCGTCGCCAGCGATTCCGCGGAAATTATGCTGAGTAACAGCATAGTAGCGATTAAAGCCTTTTTCATATGACCTCCTTAAGGCATTTGCTTTTAAGCAATATCGATGTTGTAACAATTAATTTTCCTTATGGTTCAGACGTTAACAAAATACTTTCGCTAACCCCCTGTTCGCGTTTCACGTTGCACCATATTGTTATATTTTGCATCGACACGGATAGCGATTAGCTAAAGGTTTTAGCAGAATGATTGATTATAAATGACCATATGTGTTAATGCTATAATGATACATTTTCAGCTCGAGATAACTTTTTGCTTAATTTCATCATATAACCAGAGTAATACCGTGAGCTGATAATGCAAATGGGCTATTTAGAGCAACGCCTAAAGTGTAGATATGCATTTCAACATTTTGTATTGCAATAAATACAAAGAGCTGGAGACGACGCGGCAATCTATCTGCTTATGAGTCGGCCTCCGGTCGTGTGCCGCTCATTTAAATACACATTGAGAGGTTGGACATTCCTGCCAGACGTATTTTTTTTAGGTCGATAAGTTCAGAGGCTGGCGTATGTTTCGAGGCTGTCCCAAAATCCTTTATGAATCTATATCTTTTATCTTTTCGTAAGGACAGATAACTGATCTGTCCGAACCCCCGCTTGGAGTAGGCAGTCCATCTCCCCCATCCCCCCGGACAGAACTGGCGTGACTGTCTCTACATCCCCCAACGTATAAAACTTTTTGGACAGCCCCTCCTCGTCCGCCAGCTTTCGTTAGCAGGCAGACCAGTTTGTACGGGAGAACGTAATCCCAACCATTGGAAACAATCGTTGTATCGAATCGTAGCTTTTAAATGTAATTCGAAATACTTATACGTTATTTCTTTCGATGGGTTTTGCTCACGTCTCGATAAAATGATATATGAAATAATCCAGGCCGGCGAAAATTTTTAAAGGCCCAGCTCTTCCTTAGTAAATACCGAACTGAACTCGTATCCCCACCTGGCGAAATTCTCGGCGGCTCCCTGCTGACGATCTACCAGTGTTATCACCTTGACTATATCACAGCCAAGACCTTTAAGAGCATCAATAGCTTTCTTGGAGGACCCGCCGGTGGTGGAGACATCCTCGATAATCGCAACCTTAGCGCCCTCTTTTACCGGCCCCTCTATCTGCGAACGGGTACCATGCCCTTTGGGCTCTTTGCGAACCAGGAAACCATCGAGTTTGATACCCTTATTATGGGCCGTGGTAAGAATAGCGCCTACAATCGGATCGGCGCCGATAACCATCCCACCGATCGCCTCGATATCGTCCTGCTCGATCTCGGCCAAGAAAAACTCCGCCATCAAGGCCAATCCCTCGGAGTCTAAAGCAACCAGTTTACCGTTAATGTAATAAGTTGATTTTTGACCGGAGGCCAGGGTAAAGTCGCCTCTCTTTACGGCCTTTTCCAGTATTAGATGTTTTAATCGCTCGCGTTTATCCATTATCGTCTCCTTATCACCATATCGAGAATATAATAAAGCAACGCCACCTTCCCTGTATAAGCGCCGCTTACATTGAAAATAGTACACTCGGATATAAGGGGCAAGATTAATCTGACAATGAGGATATGCGACTTGAAACACGGTTATCGTTTAAAACTGATTCGAATGGGTTAACTTTAGTCTCAATAATTATAATCGCCTGAAAAAAAGCCGATTAATAAAATGTGGATAAAACTAATTTCATACCAATCAACCTTGAACTCTTGAGAATCGATACGATTCTCGGAGTTGACCTATTTATCACTACCCGCCAGGGTTTCGTGCTTTATCGTTCCAGTAAAGTGCCGTTCAACGACCGCGTTCGCAGGAACCTGATAGATCATGGGGTCATGACATTATTCATATCGAATCAGGACAGTGACAAATTCGCCCGTTATATAGAAAACAACCTGCCCGGCATATTAGCCGATCCATCGGTTGCCCCCGAGAAGAAACGCCAGTTGTTATATGAAAGCAGTATAAATATAGCCCGCGACCTGATCCAGAACCCAACCTCTCCTGATGTAATCAAACGTTCCTCCAATGTTGTTAAAAGCATGATCGATCTTCACCTGAAAGATGAAGGCGGTTTCAAAAAAATAGTCGAACTCATGCCATTGGACTATAGCCTGGTAAACCATTGCGCTAATGTAGCGACCTATAGCGTGGCAATCGGCAAAGCCCTGGGCATAAGCAAAACCGATTTGTACGAACTGGGTTTAGGAGCGATGCTACATGATATCGGTAAAAGTAGAATCCCAAAAAGCATATTGTATAAGCCCGACAGGTTGACCGCCGATGAGTTTAAAGTTATTCAGGAGCATGTGTTGCACGGTCTCGATATTGCCTCCAGTAATCCGGTTATTCCTAAAAATGCGCTGACCCCTATACTCTGGCACCACGAACGCCTCTCCGGTCATGGTTATCCCTACGGCAAGGAATACGATGAGATACCGTTGTTCGGCATGATTACCGCAGTAGCCGATAGTTTCGATGCCATGACTACCAAGCGTGTTTACCAGGATTCTATAACGACATATAAAACACTGGAGATCTTGCTTTCGGAATCCGACAGCTACGACCCCAGGGTAGTCTATGAATTTATCAAATTAATGAGCCCCTCGATTGCAACAGAAAAACCCAAACAGAAAGCCAATTTGTCTATAGTGTAAAGTATTACACAAATAAGAACACTAGTGTCCGGTGTTTTTCGTTAAATTTTAAATTTCTCCTTGGAATTGTTAATGAAAAATATTTTCCGATATAATTATTTTATTCAGCGTATCATTCATCCTGACATATCCTGCCGATGTTAGGCTTGGTTTTCTGGTTTCCAAGCGCTGCTTGGAAACCTTCTTGAATCATGTAGAATGCGCATTCTGCCGGCAAACAAGCCACGTTGCGAAGCAGCGCTTCGCAACGAGATGAAAAGACCGGACACTAGTGAAATAAGAATAAAAAAAAGCAGTGATATTCAATTGAGCACCACTGCCATTAATACTTTTACTATTAATCTATCAGCCTTCTACGAAACCTATAGCCTCGACCTCGATTAAAGCATCCTTTGGCAAACGGGCTACCTCGATGGCCGCACGAGCCGGTAACACGCCCTGGAAATACTCGCCGTAAATTTCGTTTACTGTCACGAAATCTTTCAGGTCTTTAAAATAGACGGTTACCTTGATAACCTTATCCAATCCGCTACCGGCGGCTTGAAGTACCGTGGCCAGGTTTTTAAACGCCTGGTGAGCTTGTTTCTCGATAGGCCCGGTCTCGAGTTCTCCGCTTACCAGATCAATCGGGATCTGCCCCGAGCAAAATACCATATTATTGAATATAATCGCCTGTGAATATGGCCCGATCGGGTCCGGCGCCATTTTTGAATATACTGCTTTTTTCACGTTTCCTCCTGTAAAGAAATTAGTTATAATCCATTTATCGTGCAATTATACGAAGCTGAGGGCGAATGCGAAATATGAAAACGCAAAAAAAATACGATCACACGATAATTCTTATACTGCTTGGCGTTGCTATCACCCATATAATGCTGTTGTTCAACGATTTCCATACCGATGACTGGCAAATATTAATACTATTAAGGGATGGCTTCAGCCGGCTCGATTTTATCTCGATGGAGAATCTTTCGAATTTCAGGCCGGTTACAAATATAGTTATACTACTGCGAACGATTATATTAGGAAATAATCCATCTCTCTGGTATATGCTTAATATCATACTCCATCTGGCAATAGTATATCTTCTTTATGTTTTCACGAAAAAGAGGTTCGGCAAAACGGCGGCAATATCAGCAGCTTTATTTTTCGGAATTTATTTTCAGCATTTCGAGGGGGTATTGTGGGCTTACGGCATAGTTCGCCTTATTTCGGCGCTGGCTATTTTTACGTGTATCTACTATTTTATTGAATACCACGACAATCAATATAAGTATAAGCTGTATCTCTCATACCTGTTCTTTGCCCTGGCAATATACATGGTGGAGGATATTCTGATTTTCGCGGCACTTTTGACAATTGCCCCGTTTATCATCGAAAGAACACCGATTCGCCGTGGTATATCCGAAAGCTCCGGCTATTGGATTATCGCCGTAGTATATCTGACAACCAGGTTCATGGCAATTGGCTGGGGCGATCCCTCCACCGAGTACTATTTCATCGGTGTACACGCTCTAAAAAACCTTTATTCTTACATTGTCTGGATAGCCATCCCCGACTTGAGCCATCCCTACCTAAAAACATATACCGCGGCTTATGCGCCGTTTGTTTTACCATATATAAAATTTATTAATTTGACCGGATTCATTTCCGTAATGACTGCCTTCGGTATTCTGCTTTTCAAGGGCAACAGGTTGGAAAGATTTTTCATTGTCTTCATCCTGGCCTCATTGATACTTCCCTCATTCTACGAAAACAAAATCTCCACCAAACTTCTTTATATTCCCTCGTTAGGGATAGCTGTTCTTTTCGGTTCATTATTCAGTCGATTATACGAAGCCTGGAACGTCAACCAACGCCGGATTCTGACAATATCATTCAGCCTGTATCTGGTAATTCAAGCGATCGCTATTAATATCACTATTTATGCCTACAGGCAAAACCATAACGAGGTCAGGCAAATTGGCGAAAGTATCGAACAACTAAATATAGACTGGAATAATTACGATTACTTGGTACTCGATAACATACCCGGCCGGGCCAGACCGGGGCATTACCTGAAATATCGATTCGGTTTTGATATACACTTGATTTTAAATAACGAACAAACAGAGGATTTACCCTCGTTGGATAATGAAAGAAAAAAGCTTAGACAGGATAATTTACCGTATATCTATATAAACTATAACAGAGGTCATCCGATTATAATGGAGCAATCTTATCAGGAAAAGGATAATTATCAGGATTTGAACTAATACTGCTATCCAAACATAGATATCTTTATTGTGTTTTATTAATTAGTTCATAAACCGATGATAATAATGATTGTACAATATATCATTTGCGCTTGACATCCTGAAAGTTACCTATATCTTATAAGTTTTGGGAAATTGGGGCGTCGACAAGCGGTAAGTCACCAGCCTTTGGAGCTGGCATTCCCAGGTTCGAATCCTGGCGCCCCAGTAGCAAATTGAGAGGATCGAGGTATCGATAATGCCTGATGAGATTAGGATATTCGCCGGCAATTCCAATAAGCCGCTGGCCCAGAAAATAGCCAATTACATACATCAACCGCTTTCGGCATGCGAGGCCGCCCGGTTCTCCGATAACGAGATATTTTTCAAAATCGATGAGAATGTCCGTGGTATGGATGTCTTCCTTATTCAATCGACCAATCCACCGGCTGAAAACTTACTGGAACTGCTTATTATGGCTGATGCCGCCAAACGAGCCTCAGCCCGGCGAATCACGGCTGTTATCCCGTATTTCGGTTATGCCCGCGCCGATCGTAAAGATCAACCGCGAGTGGCAATTACCTCCAAGCTTATAGCCAATATGATTGTCTCGGCCGGTTTTAACCGGGTTATCTTGATGGATCTCCATGCCTCGCAGATTCAGGGCTTTTTCGATATACCTACCGATCACCTTTACTCTGCCAGGGTTTTTAACCGGTTTTTCGTCAGACAAAACCTTCAAAACCTGGTAGTACTCTCGCCCGATGTTGGCTCGACTAAAGTCGCCCGCGCTTTTGCGGAGAAGCTTAACGCCGGCCTGGCGATTATCGACAAACGTCGACCGAAAGCCAACAAAGCGGAGGTGATGAATATAATCGGCGATGTCAAAGGCAAAAATATTATCATCCGGGATGATATGATCGATACCGCCGGCACCATGATCAAGGCCGCCGAGGCAATTGCCGATGAGGGTTCATCCTCGATAGTAGCCTGTTGCACTCATGCTGTACTTTCGGGCGAGGCCATACAAAACCTCCAGAACAGCCCGATCGAGAAAATTTACATAACTGATACTATCGACTTGGCCGGAAATAACTTACCTGATAAATTCGAGTTATTATCAGTAGCCGAACTTCTGGGTGAAGCTATTTTAAGAATACATGCCGAACGCTCGGTTTCGAGTCTGTTCGATTGATCTTTGACAATGTTAGCAGTTTTTATCACCGGGCCGGGAAAACCCGAAAACGTCCGGGTACGGGAAATCCCCAAACCCGAACCGCAACCGGGCAAAGCTCTGGTGAAAGTACACGCCTGCGGATTGAACTACGCCGAGATAGTGGCGCGCAAGGGATTCTATCCTGACTCGCCGAAATTCCCGTTCATACCGGGTTATGAATTCTCCGGAATCATCGAACACATAGATGATAGCAGTTCGTTCGATACCGGGGATCGCGTTGTGGGAATCGCCAATTTCGGGGCACAGGCCCAGTACATTCTGGCTGAACCCGATCAATTGTATAAAATTCCCGACGGCATCGATTTCAACTCGGCAGCAGCGCTCCCGGTAAACTACCTGACCGCATATTATGCGCTGTACAGGTTCGCGGGAATCAGAACCGGGGAGCGAGTGTTAATTCACTCCTGCGCCGGTGGAGTCGGCACGGCGGCCGTACAACTGGCCAAACTGAACCAGGCTGAGGTGTTCGGAACAACCTCGAGTAATGATAAAGTTGATTATCTCAAGAAAATCGGGGTGGATTATCCGATTAACTACAAAAAAGAGGATTTTTCTAAAGTGGTTAGTTGCCTGGTCGGTAAGAAAAGCATTGATATCGTTCTCGATCCGGTAGGTGGCCTGACTTTCAGGAAAAGTTATAAGCTTCTGAGCGAGGGTGGCCGGATAATATGTTACGGCGTAGCCGATCTGGCGGCCGGCAGCAGATTGAACCTGCCGAGGTTAATCTGGAAATTCCTGAGCATCCCGAGCGTAAGAACACTGAACTTGATTCAGAATAACAAAGGGATTTTCGGGCTGGCTCTCAATCGGTTACTTTCCAATGCCGATGAGGTCGGTATGGTGATGGAAGAGCTGCTTTGCCTGGCAAAAGAGGAAAGCATCAAACCCGAAATCACGAAAGTGTACGATTTCAGGGAATGCGCTGAGGCGCATCGCTATTTGGAATCAGGAAAAACAACCGGGAAACTGGTACTTAACTTCGTAAAATAACGGTTAGAAAATAAAGTTCTGGTAAGGAGTAAATAATGAAAGAGATAACTTTAGAGGTCAACAAACGTGATGACCACGGGAAAGGAGTGGCTCGTAAACTTCGAGCAGCCGGGAGAATCCCTGCAGTAGCTTACGGTAAAGACCACGATCCGATTCCACTCGATATCGAATACGAACAGTTCCGTCAAACCATGCGTAGCTTGCAAGGTGAAAACGCGCTGTACAATCTTAGCATCAACGGCCAAACCCACGAGGATAAGGCTCTGATCAGGGATGTACAACGTGATCCCATTCTGGGCAGCGTATTACATATAGATTTTCAATATATCAAAATGAATGAGAAAATTCGTATGTCGGTGCCTGTTAAACTTCAGGGCACATCGATCGGCGTCAAAAACAACAGTGGTGTTCTTCAGTGGAAACACAGGACAATGGAATTGACCGCCTTACCGCAGCATATACCCGAATCGATCGATATCAATATCGAGGAATTGAATATCGGTGATGCTGTTCACGCGGGCGATCTGGATTACCCCGATGTCGAATTCGTAGTGGGTGAAATGGAAACCTTAGTCAGCGTGATGGCTCCGAAAGTCAGCAAGCTGCCGTCTACCGGCGCTGAGGGAGAAGAAGGCGTGGAAGGCGTTGAGGAAGTCGCTGAAACCGAGGAATCCGCCGAACCCGAAGTTATCTCGGAGAAAAAAGCCGAGGACCGTCAGTCTGACAAAGACAAATAAAACAAGCTATTTTCGGATTTACGAGCGGGAAGAAATTCCCGCTTTTTTTATCTATCCTAACACCGCCTGCTTAGCCGGTGTGTTGGTTTAAAGCGAAACGTCGTTTTATCATCAAGTAAATGATATATCATTTGTGGGCGGAACACGTCCCCGCGTGCCTATTAGCGGTAAATATAAGTTGGTAATTGTTGCAGACGAGGACGTCTACCAGCCACGTAATATAAGGTTAGCGCCGACTGATATATCCGATAGATAACCATCAGCATATTTGTCATCCCGGCCCGGTGGCCGGTGATGGTTTACTGCCCGAATGCGCTACTGTTCGGGTTTTTCTTCGTTCCTGAGCAGGCGGGTTTGTTTTCATACAAGCCCCGCCAAATACCAGAGAAGCGTTTCGCGGCGAGAAGGCAAAAAACGAACAGTAGTAATCGTATGCCTACTTCAATAGAATCATTTTTCGCGACTTAGTATGGCCTTTGAACGATAACCTGTAGAGATAAACTCCGCTCGCAATTTTATCGGCATCGAAAACATATCGATGATATCCGGCGTTCAGGTAGTCACTGACAATCACTCCCACCTCTCTACCGAGTAAATCGTATATATCAAGTTTAACCTCGCCGGAGTTCTCGAGATCGAACTCTATCGTTGTAGAGTTGTTAAAGGGATTTGGGTAATTATCAAGAAGATGAAAATTTCCGGGCAATACACAACGATCATCATCCAGGTCCAGTTGTATATCGCTATATTTTATCAAAAGCATATCCCGGCTACCCTGGCCGAATGAGGCCGTGTAACCAACTGCCGCTATACCACCGTCATGACAGTTTATTATATCGTAAGCGTTGTCTTGTTCAGGTCCTCCGAATGTTGTAGTCCAAAGCGAGTCGCCCTTGGAATCCGTTCTGATCATGTAAATATCGTCGCCACCATTACCGAACGAGGCGGTATAACCGGCAACTAAAAAACCGTTATCCGGCATACGAATTACCGAGCGACCGATATCACCCTCGATGCCGCCGTAGTATTTCTCCCAGGATATGGTTCCCAGCGAATCGAGCTTCACCAGGTAAACATCCTGACGACCCAGACCGTATGACATTGTCCAACCGGCAATAACGAACCCGCCGTCATGCGTTTCGCAAAGAGCGTTGCAGGCATCCGCGCCAATGCCGCCTACGATACTTGCCCACTCGGTCTCGCCAACGCCATCCGTTTTAATCACGTAAGCATTTACGGGGCTATGGGCGAAATAATCCAGCCCTGCTACCAGCACATAACCGCTGTCGGCCACCTGCCGTACCTGGTAACCTTTATCGTAGAACTCGTTTCCGAATGTGCGCGACCATTCGATCTCCCCGGCGGAATCGATCTTTAAGAGATATATATCATCGCCACCAGCGCCATACGACCGTGTCCATCCGGATATAATATAGCCGCCGTCGAATGTTTGACTCAGGTAGTTGGCGCTTTCATCATCCTGCCCGCCATAGGTTCGTTGCCAGATCGGTTCGCCCTCGGAATCGATCTTCATCAAAATTACATCGCTATTATCATCGGAATACGACTCCGAACCGCCAGCTATAATATACCCGCCATCATTACAGGCCTTAACGCAGCTTGCCCAATCATCGCCGTAACTGCCGTAGGCTCTCTCCCACTCGGGTATACCCCATTCATCAGTTTTGACCAGGTATATATCCGAACCGCCGCTGATCATGTAGTATGAGTAACCCGCCAACAGGAATCCGCCGTCCGGTGTTCCTAAAAGCGATTCACCGCTATCGATATAGTGGCTGCCATACATCTTAAACCAGTGGTAATCCGGCGACTGGGCTTTAATAATAGCGGCTAAAAATATAACTATCGCTAAAGTTAAAAACGGTTTGATTGGTTTCATAACTGATATCCCGCAATGCTCGATCAATTAAAATACCTTACGACTCAATATAGCAACCTGCAATAATATAAACAATTTTAATTTAATAACACTTGCCGGGCGTGAGTACACATCAATCTCAATAAATTTATGATTGTTGTTAAGAAATCAGGAATATCAATTGATATCTTTTACGACTTTACCGTCGATAACCTCGTGTATTTCCATGCTCTCGATTGGAGGATTATCCATATCGGTTTGCACTAGTATGGAAACACGGCGGTTACGGGCGTCCCCTGGATTGTCCGCTATCTTGGGACGGTTGGCTGCGTAACCTCTTATCTCTGCAACCTGCCTGCTTTTCACGCCGCTGGATACCATCAGCTTGCGTGCGCTGTTGGCCCTATCAGCCGATAACTCCCAGTTCGAATATTTATTTTTATAGACGAATGTATGGCTGTCAGTATGCCCCTCGATTACGATTTTGTTGTTTAACTTACCCAGTTCAGAGGAAATAGCGGAGATTATGGTCTCGCCTGTGCTGGAGATATTAGCGCTGCCGCTGTTGAAAAAGAACGAGGAATCACTATCGGCCGAAGTCGCCTCGATAAGCTCGATACGTAGTCCCTCCTCGGTCATCTCTATCTCGACATGATCGCTGAACTCCTCGAAATTGGATAGATCAGATAACGCCCCAAGTACTCTCTCACCCGCTTGCTTTAGCACCTCACGGGCACGAGCCTCGGTTACCTGTCTGTCTTGCGGTTTCATAGCCGGAGATTTGAGTAGTGATTGGCCGCCCTTAAGGATAGATTCGTTACCGCCTAAAACCGAGCTTCCCCCTTTTTTACCCCAACCGGAGGGATCGTTAAAATAGCCTGCGACGTTTTGCTTGACCTCATCGCTCTGGCTTACGAGCCACATCACCAGAAAAAACGCCATCATAGCCGTAACGAAATCGGCGTAAGCCACTTTCCAGGCTCCGCCGTGATGGCCGGCATGGCCGCCGCTTTTTTTAACTATTATAATAGGCTGTTGATCTTCGTCTGCCATAATACCTTATCTTATATTAACCGCGATCTCTCGCTGCTTTGCAAGCATCCTCGAGTTCGACGAATCCCGGACGCACATCCGAGGATATCGAACGACGGGCGAACTCTACCGCGATCGACGGCGCCATACCTTTATGGAACCCCAACAACGCCTGCTTGATTACCATGAACGCCTGTCCCTTGGACTCGTTCATGTGTCCCATATTTACCGCCAGTGGCGCTAAAAAACCATAACACAGCAAAATACCCAGAAACGTTCCTACCAGCGCGGCGCCAACTTTATGACCAATCACCTCGGGAGGCCCTCCGATAGCGCCCATAGTAATAACGACACCCAGTACAGCCGCCACGATACCCAGACCCGGCAAAGAGTCGGCTACGGTCGTTAATGCCGAGGGTGGAGCTTCTGTTTCTTTGTGATGAGAATCCAGATCGGTGTCGATCAATGCCTCAAGATCATGCGCAGGTACACCGCCGGATAGGATTAACCGCATCGTATCAACGAAGAAATTCAGCAGGTGATGATCGGCTAAAAATGTCGGATACTTTTTCAGTATGCTGCTATCCTCTGGCTTCTCAACATGAGCCTCCATCGCCACCAGACCATCCTTACGCGCAGCCTGGAAAATTTCATATAACATCACTAATATCTGTATATAGTGATCTTTCCCTGGAGGTGATCCCAAAACACCTATAATCTGGGAGATCATGCCCTTTATATTCTTCATGGGATTGGCAACCAGTATCGAACCAATAGCTGCGCCACCGATAATCAAGAACTCCGCTGGTTGAAAAAGCACGAGCAATTGGCCACCTTCCATAACAAAACCGCCAAGCACCGCACCAAGTACTACTAAAAATCCAACAATTGCAAGCATTCGTCTAAATCCAGCTTAATGTTAACAATCCACTTGTTCTAAATACTAAGTCGACAGTTAATTATGAAAAATGAGCAAGAAATTGCATGGATGTTACGATTGACTTATAAAACTATAGTTTGCGGGTTAGTCCTAGGATAGTTCCAAAACAATTACTACCAGGGCTGTCAGGATAGCAGCATATAATACGGTTCGGGTAACGATAGCATTACCCTTATCTTTTAACCTGGCAATAATATCCTGATCCTCTATATTCTCCGCGCCGCTATCGAGATTACGCTGACCCTGCGCCGCCAGGGCTATACAGGTTTTATTTTTCGCCTGGAGAAACCCTAAAAAAGAACCGGCAAGCGGGAAAAATATCAATATGCCAAACAATGAGGACCATTCGAATAGAAATATCAATACTGTCAATACTATCGATATAACTAACATAACTATGCCAATAATCAGGCGATTCTGCGATTCTTTAGGGCCTATATTGCAGACCGTTTCGTTTTTCCTACTCATTACATATCTCTCATATTGAAAATAACAAAAGCGCTCTATCGGTATTGAAACTAATAAGTGAGACTAAACCCACCATCGAATTCAAGTTCGGCAGTCACTACCAAAGCATTATTCATTCGAGAGTTTACTTAACTCTTTTATACATAAATTCAAAACCCTCCAGCCCGAAATAAACCACGATCGAGACAATCAAACCTGACACGCAAACTCCCACCAGTACTGCCAGCATCGATTTTTTCTTATCCAAACCAAATAGCCAGGCAGCCATCGTGCCGGTGTAAGCGCCCGTAACCGGCAAGGGAACCGCTACGAACAGGGCAATCCCCCAGAAACCATACTTCTCGATCAGATGAGAGGTTTTCCGTCTGACCCTGCTTACCAGTTTATTAAAAATCTTACTGTAAAACGTCCAGTTAATGAGCCACTTATGAACAGTCTCCAGGAATATAAAAACAATCGGGCCAACGAAGAAATTAGCCCCTACAGATACCAGATACGAAATCCAGATTGGATAGCCACCAACCAGGTAAGCATATGGCAAACCACCTCTTAATTCGGCAATAGGCAACAGGGACAGGATTATAGAATACATCAGATCGTTCATTAACACCACCGTTTCAGACTAAATTCAAGTTAGTTATTATAACGCAATATTTGTGCATTTGATAGATATTTTTGAAATCATCACACAACATACGGCCGATTATAAAATTGTCATAATTATATTAGGAAAATATTAGAATTCGATTGACAGTCTCGATCATAAAAGCTAATATGCCGCAAAAATTAAGGAACACTTTAACGAAATCCTGATTGTAGATGATGATTTCAAAAAATACCTCCCCCTTCTCCATTCCACCCATAGTGTAATGATTTTTAATTTGATAATACTTCTGGTTGGCGGACTGGGCATGTTCCTCTACGGCATGAGCATGATGTCCGATGGTTTGAAAGCCACCTCCAGCCAAAGAGTTAAAAGAATCCTTACTCTTCTGACAAAAAATAGGATATTAGGTGTTCTTTTAGGAGCGGGTTTAACCGCTATTATTCAATCATCATCCGGCATGACAGTTATCACGGTTGGCCTTGTCAACTCCGGCCTTTTGACATTACGCCAGGCTATCGGCGTTGTTATGGGCGCCAATATCGGGACTACATTAACAGCCTGGATAGTCTCGGTAATTGGCGTATTTAAGATAACCGATTATGCGCTTTTGTTTGTTGGCGTCGGATTCTTCCTGACTTTACTGCCGCGCGGTTCCGGCAATACCAACCGGGGACGGATATTTATCGGGCTGGGGCTTCTGTTTTTAGGCCTCGATTTCATGAAGGATGCCTTCATACCGTTAAAAGAAAGTCAGGTTATACTTCATGCTTTTCAGTCTCTTGGCACCAATCCACTGCTGGGAGTATTGATCGGCGCATTGGCGACAGTTATTCTTCAATCATCATCGGCCACAATAGCCATGGTACAGCTTCTAGCATTCCAGGGATTAATCAGTTTTGATGCCGCGGTTCCGCTTGTACTCGGAGAAAATATCGGCACGACTATCACCGCACAAATAGCGGCTTTGAATACCAATACCAACGCCCGGCGAACAGCAATGGCGCATACGTTGTTCAACCTTTTCGGAACAGCATATATTTTGCCACTCGTGATGCTGGGAATATACCAGAAATTCATCTTTTATATTATTCCGGGTGATCTTTCCACTGCAAACATCATGATATACTTGGCTGTTGCCCACTCGGCATTCAACATCGTCAATGCTATTCTCATCCTGCCCGCGATTGGAATAATCGAAAAAACGGCAATTTACCTTACCCCGAAAGGCCGGGCGGAAATAAACGGTACACCGGTTTATCTCGATAAAAGGCTTTTAAACTCTCCCGGTACAGCCCTTTTGCAGGCCCGTAAGGAGATATTACGTATGGCGGAGATGGCCCGTGAGGCGCTGGAGATGTCGTTCAGTGCGTTCATCCATAGAAATTCCAAAGATTTCAAGAAATTAAGCGAGATCGAGGACGCAATCGATAACCTCCAGGATGAGATTACCGGATTTCTCGTTGAAGTTTCGCAACAGAAACTCGAGCAGTTCCAGTCAGACCAATTGCCTGTTTGGATGCACACCGTTAACGACCTCGAACGAATCGGGGACCACACCGAAAACCTGGTAGAGCTTACCGAACGCGCTATAAGGCATAAAGCACAATTATCATCTGCGGCCAAAAACGAGCTTCAAACCATGTATGCTACGATTATCGATATGGGCGATCATATCGTAACCGCTATCAGCGACAACAAGCGAGAGAGCGGCTATAAAGCCTTAGCCTGTGAGGATAAAATAAATAGCATGTTCATAGAATTTCGCGAAGCACAAATACAGAGATTGAACTCAGGTGTCTGCAAATCACATGATGGTATAATCTATATCGATGTTTTGAACAATCTCGAAAAAATCGGCGACCATTTAACCAACATCGCCCAGGCGGTACTACGCGAATTTCAGTTCGGTAAAAGAGAATCTCAATCATCCAAAAAATAATTACATGGCTACGCAAAGCTTACTATATCTTACTGGCTGACAATAAGTTAATTTATATCTTATAACTAGAATTTACTTGAAAATACTTAAGATTTATAGTATTATTAATGATTATGGAAAAATCCGGGTAAGCCCTATAGAGGCAATTTACGCCGGGTTGATTTAGTTTGAAAAAGCAGGCCCGTTTAACGGGTAAAGGAGATAGATAATATGCCTCTGGGCTCGGAAAAAATTCTTTCTGTTTATATCGAAGAGGAGATGAAAAAATCCTATATCGACTACTCTATGTCTGTAATTACCAATCGCGCACTGCCGGATGTCAGGGATGGTTTGAAACCATCCAACCGACGAATTTTAGTGGCAATGAACGATCTCAATCTTAATCCGGGTCGACCGTACAGAAAATGCGCCAAAATCGCCGGTGATACCTCCGGTAACTACCACCCGCACGGCGAACAGGTGGTATACCCCACTTTAGTTCGTATGGCGCAGGATTTCAATATGCGTTACCTTATGGTGGACGGCCAGGGTAACTTCGGTTCCGTTGATGGCGACTCACCGGCGGCCATGAGATACACCGAGGCCAGGATGACGCCGCCGAGTGTCGAGATGCTGTCCGACCTTCAAAAGAACACCGTTGATTTCATTCCCAATTATGATGATACCCGTCAGGAGCCGACAGTATTGCCGGGAAAATTCCCCAATCTAATATGCAATGGCGCTACCGGTATCGCAGTCGGTATGGCAACTAATATCCCGCCTCATAATCTTAACGAAGTCGTCGAGGCGCTAAACCATCTCATAGATGAACCCGACGCGAGTATAGATGACCTGCTGCAATATGTCAAAGGCCCTGATTTTCCGACCGGCGGAATCATATTCGGCCTGGATGGTATGCGCAATGGTTATAAAACCGGACATGGCAGGTTTTTCATCCGTTCAAAAGCCAATATCGAAACAGGTAAAAACGGCAAGGATAGTATTATAGTATCCGAAATTCCTTACCAGGTCAATAAAGCCAACCTGTTGGAGAAAATCGCCGACCTGGTGCGCAACAAGAAAATGGCAGGCATCTCCGATCTTCGCGACGAGTCGGATCGTGACGGTATGCGCATCGTTATCGAGCTAAAGCGTGACGCCCAGGCGGAGGTAGTCCTCAACCAGTTATTCAAGATGACCCAGATGCAGACAGCTTTCGGCATGAATATGCTGGCGCTGGATAAGGGTATCCCGAAAGTACTGAACCTAAAAGAGATACTTCAGAAATTCATCGATCACCGCCACGAGGTAATCGTCAGGCGCACGAAATACGAACTCGATGAGGCCGAAAAACGCGCCCATATTCTCGAGGGTTATAAAATCGCGCTGGATAATATCGATGCGGTAATCGAGCTGATCAAGAAATCGAAATCACCGGCCGAGGCTAAAGTCGGCTTGATAAACACATTCAAGCTTTCGGAAATCCAGGCTCAGGCTATTTTAGATATGCGTTTACAGAGGCTTACCGGCCTGGAACGCCAGAAAATCGAGGATGAATACCGGGCTATTATCAAACTGATCGCCAAGCTGAAAGGTATTCTCGAAAGCCTCACTCAGCGTATGATGATTATCAAGGACGAACTCAAAGAGATACAGGAAAAATACGGTGATGAGCGTCGGACTATTATCATCGAGGAGGATATTACCGAGGACTTCACCATAGAGGATCTGATCGCCGAGGAGGATATGGTGGTCACGATCTCCCATACCGGCTATATCAAACGTATCTCGATCTCCTCGTATAAAAAGCAGGCTCGCGGTACTCGCGGTAAAATCGGCATGGAGATGAAAGAAGAGGACTTCGTCGAACACATGTTCGTTGCCTCAACCCATCAATATATATTGTTCTTCACCGAACTGGGCAAATGCTACTGGTTAAAAGTGCACGAGGTACCCCAGGGCGGCCGTCTGGCAAAAGGCAAGCCGATTGTCAACCTGATCGGCATAGACAGCAAAGCAGACAAAATAGCGGCGTTCGTGCCGGTGCGTTCGTTCGAGGATGATTCCTACGTGGTGATGGCCACAGAGAACGGCCAGATCAAGAAAACCGAGCTTCAGGCGTTCTCCAACCCGCGCCGGGACGGTATCATAGCCATGAACATTCCCGATACAGATAAAGTAGTCGAGGTCGGGCTTACCGACGGCTCCTGCGATATCGTATTGGCCACCCGCAAAGGTCAGGCGATCAGGTTCCCCGAGGATAAGGTCAGGGCTATGGGACGAACTGCTTACGGCGTGCGTGGTATCAACCTGGCCAAGGGTGATTTCGTGATCGGCATGGTGGTTATCATGCGCGAGGGCACGATTTTGACAGTGACCGAATTCGGCTACGGCAAACGATCGAATGTGGCCGACTACCGGGTTACCAATCGCGGCGGTAAGGGAATTATCAATATCAAAGCCTCCAATCGAAACGGTGAAGTTGTTACCGTTAAAGAGGTGGTCGATGACGATGAACTGCTTCTGATCACCCAGAAAGGTATAATCAACCGAATCGCTATCAGCCAGGTCAGATCAATCGGCAGAAATACTCAGGGAGTCAGGCTGATGAATCTGGATAAGGATGATAAGCTCATCGATGTTGCCAATGTCCCGAGGGAAAACACGAATGGAAACGGTAACGGGAACGGAAATGGCATTGAGGAGTAATATTAATTAAGATAGTTTAAAATAAATAACCGGCAGCCCTTTTCGACTGCCGGTCTACGCAGCGTATGCCCCTTGGATTCCCCCCAGGGTATACCAGAGAAATAAGCCCCATCTGCAGGTGGGGTTTATTTTTGCCCACAAATTAGATGACTTGATGTAAAATCAGTGATGCTGAACCTGAAGTCGATTGTAACATGTACTTGATATTCAGACCAGAACGCAATGAGTACAATGTTACGTATTTTGTATTGATCTAAATTTAAAAATATAACTATTTTCAGTCAAGCAAAAAATTGCTTATCTTATACCGAGTTGATATATAATAAGTTAACTATTAGCTATCAATATATGCCTGACAGGCTAAACAGGCAAGGTACGCAACGCTACTGTAATTTCATGTTATTTATCAATAAGTTATGATATAATTATGATCTCAGCGCGTAGCTATCTCAAATCCTCTTAAATAATAACATTTTTTCTATATTGCGCTTTTCTTTGAACTAGTAAGCTTATCCAGGCAGTGTTTAAGTCATAATAGAGAAGATCACTAATCTGTCCGTATCCTGTTCCGAATAGTAGTAGTTAGCTGAAAGAGTTTTTAAAGCTACTTCGATTGACTCTTTTCAATCCGGCAGAGATCATCATTCAATATCCTAAAACGTTAAAATTATACAAACCGTACCTCTCATTGGAACTCCACTATCATATGGTGGTATAACCTATGATCTAAAATTACTAAAATTCATAAAATATTATTCGAAAGGATGGTATGAATCGCAAGGAAGAATCAAAAAGTATGGCAGTAAGTCTGCGCAATTCCGTAACCTTGAAACTGATCGTGATGGTGTTTTTAGTCTTACTTCTGTTGATACCCACTAGCATGGTATCCTCATTGATAAAGGAGAGAAAAGCCAGAAAAGAGGAGGTGATAGGCAAACTTAGTTCTAAATGGGGCGATAAGCAAACCATAACCGGCCCGATAATATCAATCCCGTATAAGAAATATAACACCAATGATACCGAGAACAACTCATATACTATCCGCTATATGCACTTTTTGCCCGATAGCGCGGATATCAGGGGGCGAATAAATCCTGAGATCAGATACCTGGGGATATATGAAACGGTACTATATAAATCGAGTTTAAGCATCAAAGGCGTATTTCCCAAATTGCAATTCGATCAATTGAATGTACTTAACAGTGATATCATATGGGATGGAGTAGTTATCTCGCTTGGCATAGCCGATATGCGAGGTGTCGGGGATCAAATAAAGGCCAGTATCAATGGCGACTCTCTGGTCATGAATCCGGGACTGGTTACCAACGAGGTCATCAAATCCGGGGTCAGTTCCAAAATCGGTATAGACTGGCAAATGGATAGCCTTTATTACGAATTCGATATTAACTTAAACGGCAGCCAGCGAATCGATTTCATACCGGTCGGCAAACAAACCACGGTCTCTATCGAGTCGGGCTGGCCCGATCCGGGATTCGATGGCGCATTTTTACCGGTAACAAGAGATATAACCGAAAGCGGTTTCTCAGCATCCTGGAAAATCCTCGATTTGAACAGGAATTATCCTCAGTACTGGACGAATATTAAGTACGATTTGGAAAGCTCGGCTTTTGGCATCAAGCTGGCTATCCCCGTGGATATTTATCAGAAATCCACCCGCACGGTTAAATATGCCCTGATGTTCATCGTGTTTGCTTTCACGGCTTTCTTCTTCTCCGAGGTGTTCAACAGGATTAAACTTCACCCGATACAATACCTGCTTATCGGGCTGGCAATAGTGCTATTTTATTCGCTACTAATCTCGATATCAGAACATACCAATTTCGATATCGCCTACTGGATATCGTGCCTGAGCATTATCGGGCTGATAACCGGCTATTCGAAAAGCATACTGAAAAAAGCCAGGATGGCCTTGATGGTTGGCGGGATACTGACCGTGCTGTACGGATTTTTATACATAATCCTGCAACTGGAGGACTACGCCCTGTTGATGGGCAGTATCGGCTTATTCGTGGTGCTAGGGCTGGTGATGTTTTTCACGCGCAAGATCGACTGGTACGATATCAAGTTCGAGAAGTAGGATCGATTTCATCTTTAGTTAACAAAGTAAAGAGCCGTCAGGAAAAGATTCCTGACGGCTTTAAATGATAAATCAGAATATATTTATATTATTGGCAATAAAGAAAGTCAGAATACCAATAAAATAAGATGGCGCGCTTGGGTGTACGATGATTCAGGCAAAGAAACCGAAATATTCTAGCACTGACAAAAAGTACCCCACCCTGACTGTGGAGAAGGTTCGCTTTATTCTATCAAGATTACGGGGCGTCGGAACCGCGGGGTTTCAACCTACTCTCCTTTTCATCTTTTATATCAACATCCCCGCGATGCAGGCAGTGCTCCAGGAGGCGAACGCGCCGGCTGTCATGGCCCGGAATGCCAGGCTGGCCAGGTCGCTTCTGCGCTCCGGGGCAATGCCCGAGATTCCGCCGATCTGTATGCCGATCGAGCTCAAGTTGGCGAAACCGCATATCGCATAGGCCGCGATGACCTGCGCTTTAGGCGAGAGATCGGCCGCGTAAGCCTGAAATTTCAAGAAGGCTACAAATTCGTTTATCATCACCTTGGTACCGAGTATGTCACCCAGCCTGGCGCAGTCATCCCAGGGCACTCCCATCATCCAGGCCAGCGGCGCTAAGGCTTTGCCGAATATCCAGGCCAGGGATAAATCCTCCCAGAAAAGTCCGAGGATAATGTTTATCAATGTAACTAAGCCTATGAATGCTATAAGCATAGCACCTACATTGAGAGCTAGTCTCAAGCCATCGGTAGCTCCTCGAGAGGCAGCATCAACGCCGTTTTTATCAAGCTTCTCGACATGAAACTTAACCTCACCGGCGGTGACAGACTCCTCGGTTTCCGGGGTAAACAGCTTGGCGAAAACCAACCCCGCCGGCGCTGACATAATAGAAGCCGCCATCAAATGACCGGCGATTCCGGGGACGGCGTCTTTCAAAAGGCCAACATATGCCGCCATCACGCCCCCTGCAATTGTGGCAAATCCACCTGTCATAATGGCGCACAGCTCAGAATAGGTCATCTTGCTGACATATGGCTTTACCACCAGTGGCGCCTCTGTTTGGCCGACAAATATATTGGCCGCCGCCGAAAGCGATTCGGAGCCGGAGGTCTTCATAGTCCAGGCCATCAGCTTGGCCAGCAGAAGCACAAGCTTTTGCATTAAACCGTAATGATAGAGTACCGTAATCAGGGCAGAGAAAAAGATAATGGTTGGCAACACGCTGAAGGCGAAAAAGGCCATACCGTTATTGACAAACAATCCGGGAGTTTCCACGAACTGGCCGGCATCGGAGAGATTACCGACAGGCGCGTACTGCGTTACCAGGTTGCCGAACACGAATCGCGCTCCCGATTCGGCGCATCCCAGCACCCCCAGGATAACATCATTGCATTTTTCGAATATCCATTTTCCGGGGCTTGTTTTAAGTATAAGTACCGCGAAAATAAGCTGCAAGCCCATTCCCCAGCCAACAAGGCGCCAGCTAATATCTTTCCGGCTTTTAGAAAGCCCGTAAGCGATAGCTAACATTACGATTAGCCCTAACAACCCGACAAATCTATCCATCCTGCGCACTCCTTTATCTATAGCCCGATAGGTATTTTATATTCAGTTTACAATAGTATTAGCTGTTTACTTAACAGCCAAGTCCAACGAATGTTATTTAAGATTCAAGATACTTCTCATGGCGGAAACCAGATTGAAAGCCTCATCCCGGGATTTATCAGGATAATCCTGTTCTACCGAGGCATATAGTACCGAACGGGAAGCGTTAATAATCGCCAGTTGACCGTTTGCATTAGCGCCGCTTTTAAGAGACTCCTGCAGGTCTCCTCCCTGGGCTCCTATACCCGGAATCAGAAGCGGTATATCCTGGCCTATAAGCTTCCGTATATCTTTCAACTCGCCGGGTTTGGTAGCCCCGACAACCAGTCCGATATTATCGTTCTTATTCCATTCGAGAGAGGTTTGAGCCACCAGCTTGTAGAAAATATTAGCGCTGTCGAGCACCTGCTTCTGGAAATCACCGGAGGAGGGATTGGAGGTGAGACACAGGATGAACACGCCTTTATCCTCATAATCGATAAACGGCCCGACCGAATCGATGCCCATATACGGATGAACCGTGATAGCATCCGCTCCCAGGCTTTCGAAAGCTGTTATAGCGTACATCCTGGAGGTGTTGCCGATATCCCCGCGTTTGGCATCGAGAATAACAGGGATGTTATCGGGGATATACGTTATAACTTCTTTCAGAAGTGTAATTCCCTCGGCGCCGAACTGCTCGTAGAATGCCGAATTGGGTTTATAAGCGCAAACCAGATCCTTCGTGGTATCTATGATATTTTTAAGAAATATCTCGATGCCTTCAACTGATTTCTCGACCGGCCCGGGCAGCTTATTCAGGTCGGGATCCAATCCTACACATAGCCAGCTTTTATTGGTTTGGGCGGCTTCTAGAAGTTTCTCTTTGAATTTCATGATATATTTTCTCCGGCTTTGCCTATAATCTGGTTTATATCCTCATAGCCATGCTTTTCGAGATAAGTTTCTATTTCGTTTAGGATACGGCTGAATATCATCGGCTCCGCGAAACAGGCGGTACCTATCTGCACGGCGGAGGCCCCGGCTAGCATGAACTCTATGACATCCGCGCCGCCTGATATCCCCCCCAGGCCGATTACGGGGATTTTGACGGCCTTAGCTACCTTGTATACCATAGCCAGCGCTACCGGCTTTATAGCATGCCCGGAGAGGCCGCCAAAGCGGTTTGAGAGCTTGAATTGACCGGTATCGATATCAATAGCCGTACCGACCAGAGTGTTTATGAGCGAAACAGCATCCGCTCCGGCGTTTTCCACGGCGGTGGCCACGGCTACGATATCGCTGACATTGGGCGAGAGCTTGGGGATGACCGGAACCCGGCTTACTTTCTTGACCGCCTCGGTAACCTTAGAGGCTCCCTCGGGCGAGGCGCCGAACTCCATCCCTCCTCGTTCGACATTGGGGCAGGATATATTTATCTCGAGAGCGTCAACGCCGGATTCGGCGGACACTCGCTCGGCCAACACGGCATAGTCATCCACCGTAGTACCGGCGATATTGACTATAACCCTACTGCCACACTTGCGAAGGAACGGCATTTTGGATCGTAAAAACTCCTCGACACCAACATTGGTAAGACCAATCGCATTTAGCATACCCGAATGAGTCTCGACCACTTTCGGCGGGGGATGACCGGTTCGGGGATGGGGTGTAATCGACTTGGTGACAACGCCACCCAATAATTTCAGATCATAAAATTCGGCGGCCTCCTCGCCATACCCGAAACATCCGGAGGCCGTTAGAAGCGGATTAACCAGTTTCACACCGGCTAAATCTATTTCGAGCTTTATTCCCACATTACCTCCGAGGCGTCAAATATAGGCCCTTCCTTGCAAACCCTGGCAAGGCGGAAATTTCGGTTATCCTCGGTTTTATGATTATCGGTCTTTTTCAGTTTCACCGCGCAACCGTTGCACACACCCCAGCCACAGGGCATAAGTTGCTCCAATGATACGAAGCAGGGTATACCATAGCTTATCTCGGCTACTCGCTTGAGCATGGGCATGGGGCCACAACCGTAAACCACCGGCTCGAAAGACTCTCCGGCCGTTCTACGTCTCATCAGTTCCACATAGAACGGCTCTGTAACGTAGCCTTGAATGCCGAACGAGCCGTCATCAGTGGCAGCTACATAGTCCACTCCCAACTCCTCCATCTGTTGTTGGCAGAATAAATCATCACCGGTTGCCGCTCCCGAATAGAAATGAATTTTATCGGCGGGATGGCCCGAATCAAGAATTTTCATACAACAATAGTGAAGTGGGGGCAAACCGACTCCTCCGGCAATGAAATAAATATCCTTATCCGGTCGTGGCATCTGGAAATAATTTCCCAGTGGACCGGTCACCTGTATATAATCTCCAGGTTTCTTTTTTTCCAGCAGATTGGTGATAGTGCCGAATTTTTTTAAGCTTAAAGTGATATTACCGTTTTCGGCGTTATGGATGGAAAACGGTCGGGGCCATATCAATGATGGATAATCGTTAATTTTCAATTGTACGAATTGTCCTGGATGACATTTATCTGCTATGGCGGGGCATTCGATTTCTATACTGAAAATACTGGAGGTTAAGCTGGTAACCTTTTCGATTTTACATAGGCCTGAGTGCTTCCTCAAGGTCCCCTCTCTCGCTGTTGATTATATCGCTCATCATACTCTCCGGCCCGGTCGTATCTGTCTTCCCAGTTTTCCGGAGGCTCGAACCGGATATCATACCTGAAATACCCGTCGAGTAAAGATAAGTCATCGAGACCCGAGGTGTCAAATGTTGTTAATAAAAGAGTTTCGGTAGCTACAGAATCTATGACCTCATTGCCGGAGGTTCCCAGTAACTGATGTTCCGTGATATTGCCGAATAGATCGAGCCTGATTTTGAAAATAACCTTGCCTTTTTCGCGATGTCCCTCATCCAGCAGCGACTCAGGATAAAGAAAAGCGAAACTATCGGCGGCGGGCGGCGCCCAGGGCATACCGACAAACAGCGAATCCTCGAGCTCTTGATCGAGAGAATCCTGTGATTCCGGTTGACTCGAACGTTTCTTGACATTAACCGGAGATTTTTTCACTCGCGGATCGACACGTTTCTCGATCCCCATCGCCAGCTTGGCGCCATAGGCATATGGGGTTTCCGGGTATCTTTCCACGATATCGGCATACAGCAAATAAATAGAGCTATCGTTTCTCTCCTGCCTTATCTGATCCTCGATATAAACTCTGGCAAAAGCGCTTTTGGCGGCATAATCGGATTCCGGGAAGTTCTCCTCGATATAGGCAAACTTCTCGAGCGCGCCTTGCGGATCGTTTTGAACATAGAAAAGATCCTCGGCAGTTCTATACATGGCCGGGATATCGTATTTCTCGGGAATTCGTGCGTCTTCTATTTTATCGGCCGCTAACTGGGCCTGGTCGGTTGATGGATAATTTTTTACCAATTGACGATACAGCGAGTCGGCTAATATCGTATCTGCCTTGTTTTCATAAATAGAGGCTGCAGCCAATAGCGCTTTCGGGGCATATTCCGACTCCGGATAGTTATCTATCAATTGTATGTATTCGTTCAGTGCGGAATCAGGTCTGTTCAAATCGTGATGGTATAACTCGGCCAGAAGAAATCTTACCTCTATTCCCTTTTTGATATCGCTGCTATCGATTTTAACATTCTGATTGGCAATCAGCAGTAAACTATCCTCATTCGTATCCTCGTAATACATGGAAAGCATATCGTACGGAGGGCTATTAAGTAACTCGGGATAGTACGTGAACGAATCGACAGTCGTCGGCTCGGCGGCAATCAGCGAATCTTTAGATTGTGGCTTGTTAACATCCATACGTTCCATCATCTGACGGATTGCCGGCGGCATATTAGCGATTTGAGCCGAATCCATACCATCGTAAGGATTTTCACCGGTCGGCTTTAGTGATATATCCAGTCTATCTTGCGAGGCAACCGAATCAACCGCGGTCTGTTCGTCCTTTAACGAGTCGGCCTTAGCGCTGTCCGGCGCGGATATCTCCTCGGTATCGAGGCCGAGTTGAATACGATACGATTCGAGCTTGGATATCTGAGCCGAGCGGGCAAGAGCGAGATTTCTGAAATCCGAATCCCTCTTCTCCTGCGTTGCTTTATTAAAATATTCCTTAGCCTGATTCAAATCGAAATAATAATCCTGATAGATCAAACCCAGGCGATAATAAGACTCAGTCGATTGTTCGGTCCTGGAATATTTTTCGCATACATCAAGAAATTCTTTTACCGCCTCCTCCACTTGCCCCATCAAATATAATCCCTCGGCATATTTAACTTTTATAATGGATGATTTCTCGTAGTACCTTTCCTCGCCGGCAAGGTCCGTAAAAATACCCATACCAAGTTTGATCGAGTCGGCGCTGAATGCCGAGGTTCCATAGGCGAACTGCGCATCGAAATAAAGTTCATGCGAGGGGCCATACTTTTTTACTAACCGGTACGCCGCCAGAGCGGATTGATTCTCCCTCAGGCTGTCATAGCTTACGGCGATAAAGAACTGGGCGGTAGCCGCGGAATCAGATTTCGGATAATCATCTATCATCTTCTTGAACGAGGTAATAGCGCTGTTAAAATTACCCTCCAGGTAGTCGATATAAGCGATATTAAAAGCGGCGTCATCTTTATATTTACTTTTCTTCAAGTTAAGAACATTATTGAAAGCAGTCAAAGCCCTGTCATATTCATTTAGCCAGAACTGGCTCATACCTATGTAGAAATAAGCATCATCGACATATTCGGAATTGGGATCCCTGACAATTAATTCCCTCAACTTCTTATCGGCCGTGATATATTCAGTCATATTAAAGCGAGATTTACCGATCAGCCAGAGGGCATCATCGATATACTTGGAATCAGGATGGTATTGGACGACTTTGTTTGCTTTATCGATAGCCGCTTTATATAAATTTTTATCGTTTATCGATATCGAGGGTGCGATGGGTTCGCCGGCTCGATTATGAATTACCTCTGCGCTTCTGCCTGATTTATTCTGGTTGGCGTTGGCCTGGTTAGTCTCCGCCTCTCTGAATTTATGCTCGGCATTATAAAATAGATTATAGTACACGCATCCGGAGGTAATTAACATAACCAGCGCGAATATCGTAAAAATCAGTTTTCTCAGCATATTAATTATAATAATATACATTTGGTCATTAAGTTCCAAGTTTTATTTATTGGTATCGTTATACCGGCAAATAACTGAACGATCAATATCGGAAAAAAGAGCAAAGATGTAATAAAAAGAGAATTCTACTAATACATAGAAAAGGGAGATGATATGTGGCTAGGAATTTTTCTGGTTGCCCTGGGCATCATATATTTATTGAAAAATGCGGGCATAATTCATGGCGGAATATGGGATTGGGCGTGGCCTATTCTAATTATCTGTATCGGGATTGATATGATGATAAAACCTAAAAATATCGCCAGGATTGGTCATGAAAAGCAAGATACGAAAAAGAATGATGATAATCGTATTTGACAATGCTTTATGGCAGTAAACTATCACCGGTCACAGGGCCGGTAGCTTTTATCCTGCCGACTTAAGTCGGTGCCACTGGTTCCAAAATTCAGGAGATGGTTGAAAACACTACTGTCCCAACGTTAGTTGAATAGTTTCAATTGGTTAGGGATTTCGGTTATAATTTCTTCCGTATCAATATCGCTAAGTGCTTGTTCTATAGGGATTTTCTCAAACAGGGTAACGCTTAAAATCTGTAGAATTTGATATAAGCTCGCTCTAAGATTTAAACGTTTCTTCACTATCGCTACCAGCACATAGATGCTGATTGCTATCCATATCTGAGTCTTGACTGCATTGTCTGATAGCCCGAAAAACTTCTTTATCCTGAGATGGCTTTTAATCCATTTGAAGAACAGTTCCACCTGCCAACGACAGCGATATAGTTCAGCAATTGTTATTGCCGGTAAATCAAAGTTATTGGTCAGAAAGATAAAGCGTTTGTCCAATATCTGATCAATATAACTTATGCGTCTGAGCTTCTCAGGATAATCTAATCCGGCATAATAACCTTTAAGCATAACCGTCTGGTCACTTCTTATTCCGGCTTTTACATTCTTGGGATGAGAGTAAAGGCGTCTGTAGTTGAAGTTCTTCTTGGCACGAGTTACAAAAAATGCCAGAGATTTGTGAATGCCGTATAGACGAGCATAATCTATATAAGCCTTGTCCAGAATATAAATCGCGCCGGCTTCCACCATCAGATTATCCAGGATATTTACATCATGAACCTTTCCGGGAGTAACAATTACCATGCTGGGTATATTGCCGCGCAAATCCAGAAGAGTGTGCATCTTTATAGCTCCCTTCCTTCGCCTGAATTCAGCCCAGGGGAAAAGAGACAAACACAAATCGATGGTAGTCGAATCGAGAGCATAAACAGTCTGCTCCAATTCCACTCCGAAAGGCTCGTTAACATACAACCCTCTGGCCGTGCTGATAAGTGTCCTGGTAAAATCCTCATAAATGCGATAATCCCTCACCTCATTGGCATGAGCTAGAGTATTGCGTGATACTTTGCCTCTGATACCCATATGATAAAGCTTAACATGAGCCGCCCTCAGGCAAGCCTCGATATCCCGCAGACTCTCTCGGTAAGTAAGCTGAGCAAAAGCCATGCAAAGATATTGGTCCCAGCAGGAAAAGCTTTTGATCTTGTAATTGCCCCGGTAACGTCCCACACATTTGAGAAATTCGTATCTCGGGACAAAGTCCATAAGCTGCGATAAAAGAATCTTGCCTGAATGCATCAGCCATCTCCTTCCGAGTTCCCCCCTCGGAAGTATGGCTAAATCGGCTTTCCAAGTTCAAATCGAAAAATTCTATTTTTTGCTAAAATCCCTTGCCAGTTATCTACTTACAGCAACTCAAAAACAAAACGTTGGGACAGTAATGGGTTGAAAAAGCTCTTCACTTGCATCGCTGGACGGACGGTGTCCTTTGTTCATTCATTCCCGGCCACGCACTGCATGCGAAAAGCAAGCAGGAAAGGATTCCATCCTGCTCAGTGAAAAGAGTGATGATAATCGTACTTGGCAATGCTTTATGGCAATAGAAAAGCCGAGTCGCTTACGACCCGGCTTAATTAATTTATACGAGTAAGCAAACGCTATTGAGACATCTGCTCCTGGAAAATATCGCTGTGGAATTTCAACACTTCGCGAAGTCTTTCTGCGATAAATGTGGTGTGATCTGCAGGATTACCCGAATAACCCTCATAAAAATCGATCTCATAATTGGTGATACCGGCTGTAGTTAAAGCCTGGCTGAAAGCCTGAGCATGCGCATGCAAACCGAGTTCATCGGTTTCCGCACAATCCAGATAAATCGGTAAGTCGGCGAAACCGGCTTCATAAGCGCCCGTGCTTAACATATAAGTCGGGTCGTTATTTTGCCATTTCCACCACATCGAAAGCGAATCATCCTTGACTAATTCCGCGTGATAATCGAACGGCAAATCAATACCAACCATTAGGGGAACATCTAACAAACGATGGAAATATGTCGAATCGGCGAAATTCAGATGATCATGCGGGCTGAAAGCGGCGCCCATCGCGAAAGCCATGGAGGTCAGCCTTTTCTGTCCCGATGGTTCCATGGTGTAAAAACCGGTGGTGTCGTCTACCGTAAGGCCGTTTTCGTCAAACAATGACGGCAACAATAATTCCATATAATCGAATGCCAGCACACCTGACATGGATGAAACAGAACTAAACAGTTCGGGATATTTCATAGCCAGTTTCATGGCTCCATATCCGCCCATCGAATGACCGCCAATAGCTCTGCCGGCGGCAGTCGTGTCGGCGCTGAATCTCTCGTTCATATAGTCGATAAGATCGTTAACCACGAAATCCTCGAAATTACCGGCAAACGAGGCAGCAATTGGGCTACCACCACCATCCAATGAATTTATGACTGGCGAGTTGGTGTAAAAACTACCGCCGAAATCGTTGCTGCAATCGGGAGTTACCACTAACATCGGGATAATTTCACCGTTTGTAATCATCTCATCCATGATATCCTGCAGCAAGAATAGATCCCGGTAATAAGCATGGTCGAAACCATAACCGTGAAGCAGGTAAAGCACCGGGTAATCGGCAGCAGTAACAACATAATTGACATAGGTGGTGTCATAGTGATAGCCACCCGGTTGAGTGGAATCGATATAAACCTCATAAGAGTCCACGCTGGCAATCTGGTAATCAGGTGGCTCGTAAACGTAAATGGCACGGCCGAAAGGCACCTCGGAAAGATTCCCCTGCAGGCTGGTAGAGTTAACGAATCCACGGGTCATGCTTCCCGATTCATAAACCGGATCCAGGGGGTTGTCGTCATTGGTACATCCCATAAAAGCCAGTATTGAAATCAAACCTAAAATCGCTAATTTTTTCATCATCATCCTCCCGATTAAAATCTATAAGTTAGAGAAAGATGGTTGGCAATAAGATGAGCCTCATAGTCTCCGGGATAATTATCCAGATCATCACCGGCGCTACCGTCAGGGTCAATACTCCTGGGAGCGAAATAGATGTACTCGAAATTGTATCCGAACTCGAGTTTAGATATTCTGTATGCCAAACCAATATTGAAACTGTATTTATCACCTATATCAAGAAAGAGAGGACTGAATGTTTCATCAGGAATCGGCGTAGGATCGTAATAGAATCCGAAACGCACATCCAGGGGATCGGCGACATAATATAAACCACCGACACTCACCCTGAGTACATCCTCCCACTTGGTTCTAATCACCAGTTCGTCAGCGCCGCCAGGAGGAGCATCACCGGAAGTAGTGGTCGGATCGAGTTCTATGATGATCGAGTCGAGGTTTGACCACAAAGTGTAACTAAAATCCAGAGTCATCGTTAATTTCTCGGTGGCCTTATACGCGAAACCTATGCCGATATCGCCGGGCAACTTGAGATCCGCTTTAGCGTCGCTTTTCCATCTTCTTGCGCCATCTTCCGGAGTAGAAAATACATAGTTAAGCAAAATGGAGTCGGCCAGGGTGTAAGCCTGTCCCAGAAGAGTATTTTGCAATGCCTGATTATAGATAGCGTATAACGCATTGGATACATCGCCCTCGAATTTAAGTTTCGAGGGAGTTTTTCCGCTGATACCAACCTGTAATTTATCATTCAATTTATACAGCAATCCGAAATTCGCGCCATAACCCCAGCCATCGCCTTTAAGGAAAGTATCGATAGCAAGGTTATTGTGCGGTATGGGTAATGATGTTTGCATCGGCAGGGTTTTCTGGAAATCGATAGTCCCCTTGTATATGGAAACTCCAGCGCCCAGCATCAATTTTTCATCCATAAACGACTTGGCGATCGAGGGATGGAAATCAATCACTTTGAGGGTAGCCTCGTGATCCCATTTGGGATACTCCTCAACCGCATCACCATTTATCGGATTGAAAAGATTCCACCTGCTGCCCAGAGCATAGGGAGCAAAAATCGCAAGCCCGATAGTCATATCCTCACGCGAGGAGAGTTTTATAAAACCGGACATATTGGCTGCAATGTGAGTTTTGTTCTGAGGATAGCGCCATTCGCCGTTTTTGTAACCTACTTCATAATCGCCGTAAGTAATATTGGGTTTCATTTTGGGAACCGGGTTAATCGCGATCGCCATAAAATTCAATTCGGACTCTTCAAGTTGAGCCAATCCGGCCGGATTCCAATAGGCAGCAGACCAATTATCCGCCAACCCTCTGAATGCTCCGCCCATACCAATAGCTTTCGAACCAACACCAGATAAAGCGAACCCCCCAGCATTGGCCACGGTAGTTAAAACCGCAACCATAAGAAATAATAACAATGCTCTTTTTGCCATTCCAATCTCCCGCTATTTTTAAATGTTTTTATTTTTCACGTCAAAGTTCCAGTACCTAAACGCGATAAGGTACTAACCACCGAATCGTTTAGCTCAATTGCTTTCGATTCGCTCAACAATCGATAAAGTTAATCTTTTTAACCGAGCTACGCAAGCTAATCTTTGACTTAAACTTAATAATTTAACACAGGTTCGTTTTGCCTCGCATAATTCATTATAATTAAATGAGCTATACATATATCAATCAATTTTCAGTTATAATTAACCCGGCTCTCACTAATAAACGAGCAGATAATCCAATTAGCTGGGTTCAAGCTAATCTAACAAAAATCGAAAATATATAAAATCATAACTTATGTCAACTATTTTAAAGAATCATCATATATAATTGCGAGTATAAATTTTCTTTTAAAAGAGAATGCACCTGCTCGACTTAATAGGCCTTACGTGCTATTATTATTCATGCAAAATTCAGCTAGATATATGTACCTGATTCTAAAATTCGCGGAAGCATTGAAAACATACCTGATCCGGCAGGCAGGCGAAATCCTTTATTCATCCGTTCTCGGCGATAGACTGCATGAAAACAGCAGGAAGGGAAGGATTCTTTCCTCCTCAGTGAAATCATATCAGAAATTTATTTTACCGATTATAATCCGGAGAAATAATAAGGATCAATAAAAAAAACCGGGACAGCCGCCCCGGTTTTAAAATCGATAGCTTATTTCAGAGCCATTACAGCTTGAATATTTTCTTACGGCCGTTTTTCACCAGCTTGGTGGCGTTCCGAGTATCGACAACCAACTTAGCTTTATCAACGATCCATTGATAGTTGAAATCACTATGATTGGTAACTATGGCAACGCAATCGGCGCTTGAGACTAATTTAGCGCTTATCGGTGTGGCTTTATATTTCTGGCCGCCATCCAGAGTGAGATGCGTAACATAAGGGTCTACATAAGTGACATTGGCTCCCTTACGTTCCAATATCCTGATAATATCCAGAGCGGGCGATTCGCGAACATCACTGATATCTTTCTTGTATGCTACACCCATCACCAGTACCTTAGAGCCGCGCAGTGATTTTTTATGGCTGTTTAAAGCGCCCGTCACTTTCTCGACTACATATTCGGGCATACTGGAGTTGATATCTCCGGCCAGCTCGATAAAGCGGGCGTAATAGTTGAGCGAACGCAATTTCCATGAAAGATAATGCGGGTCGATCGGTATACAGTGTCCTCCCAAACCGGGGCCGGGATAGAAAGGCATGAAACCGAATGGCTTGGTACCCGCGGCATCGATAACCTCCCAGACATCTATCTCGAGACGATCACACATTAAGGCTACCTCGTTTACCAGACCTATGTTTACCGAGCGGAAAGTGTTCTCCAGAAGTTTGACCATCTCAGCGGCTTTCGTAGAGGTAACCGGGATGACCTTAGTGATAATCTGCTCGTACAGCGCTTTAGCGACTCTCGAGCAAGCCGGGGTTACGCCACCGACCACTTTCGGCGTATTATGCGTACCGTATGTCGGGTTGCCGGGATCGACACGCTCAGGCGAAAAAGCCAGGAAGAAATCGGTACCGACTTTGAAACCTCTCTCCTCCAGCATCGGCAGAATGAGTTCCTCGGTTGTACCGGGATAGGTGGTCGATTCGAGAACGACAAGCTGTCCCGGGTGAAGGTATTCCTTGATCTGGTTCACCGCCGACAGAATGAATGAGACATCGGGATCTTTGGTTTTATTGAGCGGAGTCGGAACGGCAATGGTTACGCAATCGGCATTTTTCAATACCGAAAAATCGGTTGTGCATTGCAGGCGTTTCAAGTCGGTGAGTTCTTTAACCTGGTAATCCTTGATATCCTCGACATGCGATTTACCCGAATTGAGAATTTTAACGGTCGCCGGGTTAACATCAATGCCAAGTACTTTCAAACCTACACGGCCGAATTCCACCGCCAGCGGCAAACCGACATAGCCCATACCGATAACACCGACGACGGCATCACGGTCGAGAATCTTGCTCTCGAGCATCTTGGCCAGTTGCGCGCCTTTGACATTTTTAGTAGCGGCAGGAGCAGTCTTTTTCACTGTTTTTTTCTTTGCCACGGTTTTAGTTTTAGTTCCGGCCTTGGTTTTGGCTCCGGCTTTTGCTTTTTTCTTTTTCACGATGACTCCTTTTATAGAAAAACCGTATCTTCAATTAACTGTACAATTTATCGTCAGTAATAATTAAAAAATAAGTTCAGGTCAACAACAATGATTAAACTTATGACATGTAATATAAGTTTTAATAAATTTTTATATAAATGAAAATATCGTGACCACCCTAATCGTTCTCGATTTGGGGCGCCAGATAGTCGATCCAATAATCGTATAGATCCCTGAGGGTTTGTTGGATTTCTATTCGAGGCTGCCAGCCTGTCTCGCTTTTCAATCTTTCCGGAGAGCCTACCAGAATCGGTATATCCACCGGCCTTAGACGTGAGGGATCGGGCACTTTTTCGATTTTTTTACTACTGAATGAAATGATTAAATCGAGTAGATCATCCAGACGATATCCCTTACCGGAACAGACGTTGTATGGTTTGCCGGGTTGGCCTTTTTCCAGAATCGTCAAATAGCCCCGAGCGATATCGCGAACATCCGTATAGTCACGCGTAACCTCCATGTTGCCGATCGAAATCTCCGGTTGGCGTATTCCCAGCTCGATTTTAGCGGTCTGGAAACACCAGTCGGAAAGCACTGCCACGGTTCGCTGGCCGGGTCCCGAATGCGAGAAAGCCCGCGCCCAGTAAATGGGAAGACCGTAAGCTTTAAAATATTGATATGACATCATATCGACCGTGGCTTTGGAAACGGCGTAGGGATTAACCGGCATTAAGGCCGCCGATTCAGTCACCGGCACCTGATCCGGTTTCAACTGCCCGTATATTTCGGAGGATGATATAATCAGTGTTTTGGGCGGCGTTTCGAGACGGGAAATCGACTCGAGAATATTAAGCGTACCATTCACATTTATCGATAAGGTCTCGGCCGGATTTTCGAACGAGAGCTTTACCGATGATTGCGCCGCCAGGTGAATCACCATATCCAGTTTACGGTTATCGAATATCTCGTTAATTTTATATTCATCGCGAAGATCGCCGCCAATCAGTTCGATATCTTTCAAAAGTGCCCGAAGGCCTCTATCTATATTCTCGATATTGATATCCAGCCCGACAATATCGCAACCGTCATCTATAAGTAGTTTCGCCAGATGGTAGCCGACGAATCCGTTTATCCCCGTAATCAGTACTTTCTTGGCCATTAAGCAAACTCCCGCAATTATCTTATTCAGGATGCAAATATAATATATTATGCTTAAGCGCAAAGCCTTTTCTATAAATAGTTAAAATCGATTGACCGACCCCGGGATGACTGGTAAAATACGTAAATGTAATTTACATTTATACGTATTTCCTACACTGGAGGATTGTATGACATTCAGGATAGTAAAAATATACTGCGTTTCGATCGCACTGATACTATTTATCAATTTAAGCTATTGCGGCCGGAAATCGGATTCGCAAAATAGCCGGGCTCAAAAAGAAATGACCACCGGTAAAATTACCATTAAATCATCAGCTTTTAACGATGGTGAAACAATTCCGGTGAAATACACCTGCGAGGGTGAGGATATCTCAGTGCCACTCGAATGGAGTAATATTCCCGAGGGTGTCAAATCGCTGGCGCTGGTTTGCGATGACCCGGACGCGCCGATGGGCACCTGGGTTCACTGGGTAGTGATAAATATTCCACCCGAGATTTCAGAACTGAGTGAGGGTATTGTATTCGACAAAGACTCTCTCTTGGCCGGTACAATCGAATGCCACAACAGTTTCGACAGGGTTCAGTATGGAGGCCCATGTCCTCCTAAAGGCCCGGTGCACAGGTATTTTTTCAAACTCTACGCGCTGGATAGGATGCTTGAATTGGATACGAAAGCCGATAAAGCAGATGCCGAGAAGGCCATGGAAGGTCATATTCTGGCGCAGGCTGCTTTGATGGGCCGGTTTGGGCGGTAAACAATAGGTTTGGTTTTCAGATGACAAGAGAATAATGGACGGATCACTGCATCTCGCCTGTACTCGTAAAAGACAGGTTTTGCATATCATACCCCCCTGTTACGAAGAACCGGGATTGTTGGAAAAGTCATTGCGAGGAGTCCAAAGGTCGACATGGCAATCCGTAAGTTATTAGATAGATTACTTCGTTTCGCTCTTAACGACTGCCTCTTTTGAGTTTATCAACAAGCCTAGCTATTTTTACACCAGTAGGATGTACCCCTACGGTATCACCAACTGCTTCTTATCATACCCCAGCGCCAGTACCGCTTTGCGAAGCTGAAACTCCATCATGGGCGGGCCGCATAAAAATATCAGCGTGTCGCTGCCGGGTTCGGGCAGGTTAGCTTTTAACATATCCTGATCGATATGGCCGACATGACCGTTCCAGCCCTCCTCTTCCTCATCAATGGTATGCACTATTTTGAAATTATCATGCTCGGCGGCGTATTTATCGAATTCATCCTTTAATATTATATCCTCTGCCGACTTATTGGCGAAAAGCAGGGTCATGTCGACCTCCCAATTGCGCCTTATCGCCGTACGCACGATACTGATAAACGGGGTAACGCCGGCGCCACCGGCCACCATGCCTATACGCTTGGCCATCCCCTGGTTGAAATGTCCGCCTTTTGTCGGCCCCTGAAGGATTACCTCATCCCCAACGGATTTTTCATGTACATAACTGGACATCAAACCGTTCTCATAGCGTTTGATAATAATCTCGAAATAACCGTTGTCATCCGGGGTCGAGGATGGTGTATATGGTCGCTGATGTTTCCCGCCCTCTATTTCCGCGCTCATCATCATATGATCTCCGGGCAGGAAATCCAGCGATTCGCCCTCAGCCAGTTCGAATTTGAAAGCGCTGGTATCGTGGGTTATACTATCTACGCTTTTAATTTTATATTTTTTCGGATTATCCGTGTCAATCATATTGTCAACTTTCCTATTCTCTAAATTTATCCACGTATCCCAGATAGTATCTTACTATCTGGAGGAATAATTGCAAGTATAAAACGGTTTTAAACTTAGCAATAGTTTCATAATTATTGCTATTGAAGATAATAAATATAAGCACAAAAAAGAGCAATTTTTTTACTATACAACGCTTTACAATAGTCTCCTGACAATAACACATTTTTCCGGCAACTTGTTTATATTCAATGGATTAAACAATACAATAAATTAACACGGGCAAAATATAACGATAACAAAAATGGCATCTAAAATATTAAGCTTTTGTAAGGTCTTGAACCTCTTGTGATTGTAAAATTGTTCAATTTTTGACAAACTAATTCTTGACTTATCGGCTCAAAAAAAATAATAATATAATCCCTTCGCTGATGAATTAGTCGCGGGGAGGGGCGAATAAATTCAGTGAAAATCTGAGAACATAAAACTGAAGACAGGACCGGTATGAACACTTCTAAAAGTGATTTAAGTGTGAGTTTGTCCGTGGAAAATAAGTTGGAAATAATACTTGAAAGCATCACTCCCAACGCGGAGGATATCATAGAGCGTGCTTGTCGCACCTGTTATCTTTCATTTCACAGGTACGATCCACCGAATTCCACCAGAGAGCTGATACAAAAAGTCATCCGCAAAAGGCATCATTCCGTATTGGAGCATGCCCACGCTACTTTCAGGATCAAGGGCGGCTCGCGGGTATTTACCCACGAATTAGTCCGTCACAGGCTGATCTCTCCCTCGCAGGAGAGCCAGCGGTATGTATGCTATGCCGATAAACCGGGTCGAAAGAAAACTCGCGAGTTCGAGTTCGTCACGCCGCCCAGTTTCGTAAGCAACGCCTACGATTACAGCGATGAATACGCCGAGATGGCCAACCGCTGTTACGATCTATACGAGAAAATGCTGGATGATGGTGTCCCGCCTGAGGATGCCCGCTATATACTACCGAACGCCACTACCTCGGAGATAGTGATTACGGCTAATTTCCGGGAATGGCGTCACTTTATATGGCTGCGCACCAATCCGCGCGCTCACTGGGAAATACGCAAGGTGGCAATCGAGATACTGAAAATTCTCCAGAAAGAGGCTCCAATCTCTTTCTGGGATTTTACCATAGATGAAGAAAACATGTCGGCGACAGGCGAAATTGAAACTTAAGAGTCGCATAATATGCTTTAATATCTAGAGAGGGGATATTATGGAGATCAAGACAACAGGCACCAAGATCGAGTTGACCGATAACTCGATGACTGTCCTGCGGCGAAGATATCTCGCCAAAGATGATAAAGGGCGGGTTATCGAGACGCCGGAAAACTTATTCGCACGAGTGGCGGAGGCAATAGCCAAGCCCGATATCAACTACGGCGCGACAGCCGAGGAAGCCGAGAGGACAGCCAACGAGTTCTATTCCATGATGGCGGAACTCGAGTTCATCCCGAATTCTCCGACGCTCATGAACGCCGGCAGACCATTGGGCCAGCTTTCAGCTTGTTTCGTCATACCCGTGGATGATTCGATGGAATCGATATTCGACGCTGTCAAGTCGGCGGCGTTGATACATAAATCCGGCGGCGGCACCGGATTCGCGTTCTCGCGGCTTCGCCCGAAAAACGCGATAGTCGCCTCGACCTCGGGCGTGGCCTCGGGGCCGGTATCATTCATGAAAGTAATCAACTCCGCCACCGAGGCGGTAAAACAGGGCGGCACCAGGCGCGGCGCCAACATGGGCATTCTCCGGATCGACCATCCCGATATACTCGATTTCATATCCTGTAAGGATAATCTGTCCGAATTGACTAATTTCAATATCTCGGTCGGTATCACGGATGTTTTCATGAAAGCGGCGGCCGAGGGCGCCGATTACGCGCTAATCGATCCCCGTACCTGGAAGCAGCATGTGGTCGATGGCGTCCCGCAATCGCTGGATGCCCGCGAGGTGTTCAACACTATCGTCGATCACGCTCACGCCTCCGGCGAACCCGGCGTGGTCTTCCTCGATAAGATAAACGCCCTGGAGCGTACCACCAAAGTCGGGCTGATCGAGGCAACTAATCCCTGCGGTGAACAACCGCTTCTGCCGTTCGAGAGCTGCAATCTCGGCTCTATCAACCTGGCCAAAATGGTTAAAACCACGGTCGGCGTATCGCCCGAGACAGACCTGTTCAGATGCGAGATCGACTGGGCTAAGCTGAATAAGACCGTGCATAGCTGCGTGCATTTCCTCGATAACGTGATCGAGGCCAATAAATATCCGCTGCCGGAAATCGATAAGGCCACTAAGGACAACCGTCGCATAGGCCTGGGCGTTATGGGCTGGGCCGATCTCCTGGTGATGCTCGATGTGCCTTACGATTCGGATGAAGCGTTGAGCCTCGGCGGTAAGGTGATGGAGTTCATCCAGACAGAGGCCGATGCGGCCTCGCACGAGTTGGCCAAAACACGTGGCTCGTTTCCCAACTGGCAGAGTTCGTCGTTTTTCGATGCCGAGACAGGCAGCGGCAGGCCGCGCCGCAACTCGACAGTCACCACGATTGCCCCGACCGGCACTATCTCGATTATCGCCGGTTGCTCCTCGGGCATCGAACCGTTGTTCGCGGTCGCTTACGAGCGCAACGTGATGGACAACACCCGGCTGATCGAGGTTAATCCGTATTTCAAGCAGAAAGCCAAACAGATGGGGTTCTACTCCGAGGGACTTCTGGAAAAGATCGCCAATAAAAACTCGGTTGCCGATATTACGGATATCCCCGAGCAAATTAGGCGCGTGTTCGTTACCAGTCATGATGTCACCCCGGAATGGCATATACGTATGCAGGATGCTTTCCAGAAACATACCGAGAACGCTGTCTCGAAAACTATCAACCTGCCGAACAAGGCCTCCAAGGATGACGTACGTAAAGCTTACGAGCTGGCCTACAGCTTATCCTGTAAAGGCGTCACGGTCTATCGGGATGGTAGCCGTCCCATGCAGGTGCTCTCCACCAAGTCGACTAAAGAGGCCGATAAGGAAGCGGCCGACAGCTCGGAAACTATCCCGCGCAACCGTCCTGAGACCCTGACCGGTATTACCGAGAAGATCAAGACCGGATTCGGCAACCTGTACGTTACGATAAATCAGCATAACGGCATACCGTTCGAGGTATTCGCCCAGCTCGGCAAATCGGGTCACGACACGATGGCCGACACCGAGGCGGTTACCCGTCTGATTTCGCTGTGCCTGCGTTCGGGCGTATCTGTCGAGAACGTGATCGAGCAGTTGCAGGGTATCGGCGGCGATGCCCAGGTATTCGGGCATGGCGGCGTGGTCAAGTCCATGCCGGATGCTATCGCCAAGATACTGCGCAAGCATTTCGGCAACGGCAAGGTGATAAAGCAGGAGACCGACCTCTCGACCGACACCTGTCCGGACTGTTCGGGCAAGCTGGTACACGAGTCGGGCTGCATAACCTGCCCCAACTGCGGCTACAGCAAGTGCAAGTAGGTGTGATATTGCTATAATCTGATAGATAGATTGGGAATTACAACCGGGCGTGCGGAGAGGGCGCCCGGTTTTTTTATGTTGGGATATTATACTTGACGCGAAAGCCAAGATTGCTTAGCTTTAGGCGAACAATTTGTTTTGGCGATAGTATTTTAAAAATTGTGAATTGGCGAAAAGTAGACATAACATGTATACAGGGGAATATTTATACCCAGACGTATTAAAATATCTTATTTATTTAAATTCAGACAAAAGCACTTAAGGACAGTAACGCGGATTTAAGGTGTTATGAAGAAATCATATATAAATTATTGGAAACCCTGAGAAATATAAAAAATAATCGAGGCAAATAAAAATGACAATTGATAGGAACAGCTTATTTCAGCTTACTCCAGACGAATTTGAGAAACTATGTACAGAGATACTCAAAGCGCTAGGATTCAAGCGTGTAGAACTTGTAGGTGGGTACAATGACCAAGGCGTTGACATTATTGCAGAAGCGGAAGGCCAACAAATTGCGGTTCAAGTAAAACATACAAAACAATTGTCTATTTCAACGATTCGGAGAATTATCAGTCAAATCCAAGTAAGCACTTTCAAGCCAAAGCAGATTATAATTATGTCCTCCGCAATTCTTTCTCACTCGCTGAAAGATTCTATTCAAGATTTACAGAAAGACTTTAACCTTAAGCTCATAGACCAAAATGAAATCCTTAAAGTACTGAACGCTCATCCTGAAATCCAACATTTACAAGTGATACCTGCTCAAAGGCGAACCATTCGACAACGTTGGGAAATGATATTAGGCTCTACTATGTCTTTTATTTCAATTATTGGTATATTGTTTTCTGGTATATTCTATTTTGTTCAACCAGAAAAACCACAACTTCAAGAACGTATTGAAACAGTAGAAAGTGCCATAGGAAACTTAAAAGACCTTGAAAAGCAATTGGTGGAAATAAAAGGAGACATGGTAGAAACCGAAAAGGCGAGTAAAGTCATCGAAGAAGAGTATGCTAAAGCAAAAGAGCTTGAAAAACTTACTCATGAGCAGCTTGAAGCGGTAAAAAGTGCATTACGAAGTCAATCTTGGCAGAAAACAGCGTTAAATTATCTACTTGGTTTTATTCTTGGTGTTGCGTCATCATTAATAGCAAGTGTTATTTACTCGCGAATACGGCAAAATCGAGCATTACTAGCAGATAACAATATTGAGTAACTAGCTAAGTAGGTCAAAACCCTCCTTGTGGTTTTGACTTTTGGCTGATGCTTAATATTGAGACCTGAAGCCCGAAATTATACATTTATTAGAGGATACAAGATGATTACTATTCTAGGTGTACATTATGTCGATGCCCCTGAGCCATGTTATCTCGTAGAAGTCCAACTCGATCCCCCAGAGACTGACTACAATTGGGACGAAGTCACCCAGGAGTTGCCAGGAGAGCCTCAAGATAATTGGCAAGTCCCCTTGGATGAGCGCCCACTGGACAACACTGGAACGCGATGGGCATTCTTCTTCCATTATTTAGATTTTAATAAACCCTTGCTTACACCAAACGGCCAGATAGCTCTGCCGGCGCTTTCGCCAATGCCTGAGCATTTGAGCAATATCGAATACGAAGGACCTTAACATACAATTCAAATGAGTTTATATGGGCTTAGTTGAAATGTTAAAAGATCATTCAGAAGCATTAGGTGAAGGTGTTCACAATAAACGCGTTCGGGATTTAGAACTGAAATTAAGTATAACCATTCCCGATGATTTCAAAGAATACTTGTGTGAATTGAATTACGCTGAGCTTTATCATGATCCGATTTATGGTATACATCCGGATGATAAAATGATAGATATATACAATAATAACAAATACAAAGAACATTTTCGTTATGGATTTCTTGAAGTATTTTCCAACGATATTGATGGTACGGTTTTTATTCGCCCTGATAGTGGTGCAGTATACGACGCCAGCTATTCAACACCTATAGCAAAGTCATTTACAGATTTTGTCAAAATGGTACTTAAATAAAGTAAAAGATGAAAATATCACATCCCTCAGCCCTGTAGGTCAAAACCCTCCTTGCGGTTTTGACTTTCAGCTACCAACACACGTCGAAACCACAGGGGTTTCAACCTACTCGATAATCATATCCCTCAGGATGGAAGGAACGACATCCTGAGGGCAACGCGCTACAGACAGCATCAGGATGTCGCTTCGCTTTCCATCCTGATGCATGTGACAATATAATCGTAGGGGCTGTGTCTAAGACCAGCCCGGGTAGCGCACCGAGTTGCTGCCGGCGGGTCGAGCTTAGCTCGACACCCTACGGATAACAATGCCTCCAAGGGCTGTCATTGCGAGGACCGGAGGGACGAAGCAATCTGTCAAAATTACCAAGATGTTTTTCGAAGGCACCGAGTAGCTCAAAACCCTCCTTGCGGTTTTGACTTTCAGCTACCAACACGCGTCGAAACCACAGGGGTTTCAACCTACTCGATAATCATATCCCTCAGGATGGAAGGAACGACATCCTGAGGGCAACGCGCTACAACCAGCATCAGGATGTCGCATAGCTTCCATCCTGATGCATGTGACAATATAATCGTAGGGGCTGTGTCTAAGACCAGCCCGGGTAGCGCGCCCAACCAGCCCAGTAGGTCAAAACCCTCCCTGTGGTTTTGACTTTTCCTTCCAACACGCGTCGAAACCGCAGGGGTTTCAACCTACTCAACTGCCGGCGGGTCGAGCTTAGCTCGACGCCCTACGGGTTGATGACTATCATAGCTCCAGACGCATTACCGCCTCGTCATCCTCGTACTCGCCGGTTAGCTTAAAGCCCAGCTTCTCGTAAAATCCCTGCGGGCTGCCCTCGCCCTCTACTACGCTGGTTAACAGCTCGGTGGCGTTGGGGCGGGTTCTAACGTGCTCGATCAGTAATGTCATCGCCTGATAACCGAACCCCATCCCCTGGTAGCGCTGGTCGATCATGAACCGCCAGAGGTAGTACTCGGGCTTTACCGGATCATCATAGAGCATGACGAAACCAACCGGGTCATCACCGGCATAGACAGCCCGGAACCAGGCAACCTCGGAAAAATATGCCTCGGCAATCGAGATCGCGTTCGGGGCCACGAAGTGTTTCTGGTTATCGGCTACCGAGAGATTACAAATCGTACGCACTGTCTCGGCGTTTATCTCGCGCAGGGTTACCTTGCTGGATTTTGATGGTGTTTTCATATTTATCTCTATCTATAGGTACCGGCAGGAGTTTATTTTTAACACGGCTTATTTCACCGCCTTAACACAATGACATTTGTGCGCTTTACTCCCGCGAGATGACCTGCTGATATCATCATTAAAGCCAATTCGAATCAGCATCTCTTTCACCTCATCAACGGAGTAAAAGCGAAATATCTCCGGGCTGAACGACCTTTGCTCCAACTCATCTTTATCACCGAAAGCTAAAACCATGCTGCCGCCGGGTTTTAGTATGCGATAGATTTTACCCAGGCACTCATTGGGGTCAGGCCAGAAATAAATCGTGTTCAATGAGTAGACTCGTATCGAAATAGCCGTCCTCATAAGAGACATCCATGAAATCGCCGCATCGCAATATAACCCTGCCATCGTTGATTTGCTTACTCAGTCGCCCTCCGCGTCCACCGAGAACATCGCCTCGGAAAAATCAATTCCCTCAATTAAGCCGCTTTCAATTTTCTCAGCTATGTCTTTAAGCAGTTTCCCCGTACCGTAACCGATTTCCAAAACACGATCATCCTGATTTAATCCCAGTTGCTCTTTCACCATTTCATTAATGGTTTTGTGACCGAGATCGAAAAGCTGTTTCATGACGATTCTACCGAACAGCCCCGATGGCTTTCTTGCCTGCCTGGAGAAGAACTCGTTTATGCTCATTAGAACCCCTTTCGCAATTCATAAATTAAATATATTATACGTCATTTTATTAAAACAGATGAAAATATTTTAGATAATCTCCCGGTTACATTTGTTGACAGATAAGTTTATCATGTGAATTACATTCTTTCACTTGCTTGAATGGTAATGTAAGACTTATTATTTCATCGAGTAAGAAATATTACAAACAGGGGGTGATGGCTTTATGAAAATCTATTTAGCCGGCCCGATGTTCCAACCGCGAGGACTCCGAGTGCAAGCTCTGGCGGGATGAGGCGGTCAGCCATAAACCAATCACATAGAATAAATCCTACCTCATTTGATAATTTTTAATGCTATAATAATTAATCATCCGTAATGTTTGGTTAATTTATACACTCTGCAAAGGAGCTGGAATGAAAAAGAACGCATGGTCACTTGGGGCGCTTATAATCGGTAGCGCCATTATCTGGGGGGCTACTATACTCGGTTGCTCGCTTAAACTAAAAGGTACTGATTGTTACGATTTGATCTCAACGGTACTTGGCGCCGGCGCCGGTATTCATCTAATTTTAATCTGGGGACCGGCGGCAACCCTGATGAATTTGAAAAAAAGATAAGGCAAAAGATAAGTAAGATGTAATTAGATTCACTCTTTCACCGGGATATCGTGGCAGGATATCGATAAACCTCAATTCCGAGGTATTGCGACTCCAGTCAAACCTGTCGGTAGGTTCTGGTTTAACCTGACATTTCACGAAAATATTTTAGCCGTTTAGTCAAAATACAACTTAATGATAATTTTTCCGCAAATATATCATACTCGATATCCGTTAGATCGTACCGGCGTTTTTTCTGTAGATGGTAAATAAGGGGTTGATTCGAGAACAGAGCAAACATCATGCTGGACAGGTCGCCGGCGGGTCGGGTTTAGCTTATCACCTTACGATAGATAATACTTTTTGTACTGAAATCCCCTGCTTCTTTGGATCTCTTCCAAATTAGTATTTCCCCATCCTGTTAATTTTTCGTATATTGATACAAACTACTAATATCAAAAACTGGAGGCTAATCATGTCTGTCTGGAAATATATTATCGCGGGAATCGTAGTCGCGTTAATCACGGGTTTTGCCATATATCAACTTGGCATAGATGGAAGCCCATCCACCAAAGAGCAATTTACTAAATATAAGATAGAAAAACGCGAAGGCCTGACCTCCAAAAAGCCAACCGAGTGGTTCACTATCTCGCGTGCATACCCCTATCGTGACATCCCTAAAGCCGAGTACAAAGCAGCTCTCCATATAGCCCGGGCGGTACATCACGCCTCCGTCGGTTTAGTCGATTTTCCCTGCAGCCAGGTGGGACCTTACAACGTGGGCGGTCGGATTACGGCTATCGCCGCTCATCCGGATTCCCCCGACCTGATATACGCCGGCGCGGCGTTGGGCGGAGTGCTGAAATCGGATGACCGTGGGCAGAGCTGGGAGTTCATCTCCGATGATGTCCCCTCGCTTTCGGTCGGTGACCTGGCGGTCGATCCTGATGATCCGGATGTGCTCTATCTGGGCACGGGCGAGGCGAATTCCTCGGGTGACTCGTACGCCGGTACCGGTTTATATCGCACTACCAACGGCGGTGATGATTGGGAGTTTTTGGGTTTTGCCAATAGCTGCCATATCGGCCGGGTGGCTATCGATCCCTCCGATAACACGAAGCTGTTCGTGGCCTCGATGGGTTCGCTGTTTTCCACCAGCAACGACCGCGGCGTGTATCGTTCCACCAATGGCGGCACGAACTGGGAGCAGGTGCTTTTCACCAACGATTCTACCGGCTGTATCGATATCGTGATTAATCCGAGCAACACCGATATAGTATATGCCTCAATGTGGCAACGCATACGTGGACCGGAAGACCGTCGCGTGGGAGGCACGCATAGCGGTATCTATCGGTCTATCGATGGCGGAGATAACTGGGATCGCCTGACAACCGGATTGCCATCTGGTGAGGATATCGGCCGTATCGGGCTGGCTATCTGCCCGAGCAACCCGTCACGGTTGTACGCCAGCGTGGTAAATCATCCCGGCGATCTTATCGATTTCTACCGCACTGATAACGGCGGTGATAACTGGAGCGATATGCTGGTCAATCCCAATGTCGGCTCGTTTTCCTCGTTTGGGTGGTATTTCGGGCAAATATGGGCGCACCCCGTAGATCAGGATATCGTGTGTTTCGGGGATGTCAGCTTATGGCGTTCTTATAACGGCGGTTCTTACTGGTACGATATCTCGGGAATTACGCACGTAGACCATCACGCGCTTTATATCGACCCGACCAACCCGGAGTACATGATAAACGGCAATGACGGCGGCGTGTTTATCACGGAAAACGGAGGCAATAGCTGGACCAAATGCTACGATCTGCCTATCACCCAGTTCTACGCTATCACCATCGATAAAAATACGCCGTATCGTATATATGGCGGCACTCAGGATAACAGCACACCGGGTACTATCACGGGGGGCGTGGATGATTGGGAGACGTTATTCTACGGGGATGGTTTCTATGTCAATGTCGATTTCACCAACTCGAATACTATCTACGCCGAGGCACAATACGGCTACCTGGGGAAATCAACAGATCTGGGAAATAACTGGGACCTGATATTTAACTCGAACATTCATGGCGAGAGGTCCAACTGGTGTACTCCGGTAGTAATGAGTCATTTCGATAACGACATACTATTCTATGGCGCTCAGCGAGTGTACAAAACAACCAACGCCGGCCTGTCATTCAACGCGATCAGTCCCGATTTGACAGGCGGGCCAGGTGATGGCAGTTTGCTTTTCGGTACGATCACTACTATCAGCCAGTCCCCTCTCAACCCGGATATTATCTGGGCGGGCACGGATGATTCGCGGGTGTGGGTTACGGAGGACGGCGGCGGTTCGTGGGAGATGGTTTCGGATGATCTACCGGATCGCTGGTGCAGTCGTGTCAGTGCGGATGTTTACGATGAGACCGTATGTTATGTCACTTTCACAGGCTATAAAGTTGATGATTTAATGCCGCACATTTTCAAAACCGAAACCCTGGGAGCCACCTGGAGCGATATCTCGGGTAACCTCGAGGGCGTGCCGGTTAACGATATACTGCCCGACCCGCAACGTAGGGGATGGTTATATATCGGTACCGATTTCGGCATGTTCTACAGCGACAACAACGGTACTACCTGGCAGGGTATGAGCCCGGATCACCCGATCTGCCCGGTGTTCGATATCGATATCTGCTCCAATCCATTCAAGCTGATATCGGGGACGCACGGCCGTTCGATGTATGAGTTCGATCTCGGCGCGGTCGGTATCGATGATCCCGACCGGTCGCGTCCCGTATCCTATAAACTAAATCAGAACTATCCCAATCCGTTCAATGCCGCAACTACGATTTCGTACGAGCTCTTAAAACCAGGTCATGTCAATCTCTCGGTTTATGATATAACAGGACGATTAGCCGCCACGCTGGTCGATCGCGAAGTTTCAGCAGGTGAACATAAGCTAACCTATGACGCTTCCCCACTCGCCAGCGGAACGTATTTCCTGAGCATGAGGACGGCGGATGGTCAGAGTTCCAGGAAGATGACACTGGTAAAATAAAGCACTCGTAAGTCGTAAACAAATAAATACAACCGATTAAAGAAGTAGAGTCGCTAGAGGTATCTCTACTTTTTCCGGTAAAATAACGAATCACCGACTGGAAATCATGAATGAATAAAAAAGATAAATTCCCCATAGCTGACTTTCACTGTGACACCGTATTACCGATGCAACGTGGTTATGATATCGGTAAACGCCACGACAGGAATCATATAGATATTCCCCGACTGATCGAGGGCGGCGTGAAACTTCAGGTATTCGCCACGACTTCGGTCTACGCCGAAAAACCGGGAGATCATTTCGATAATGTGAGTAAGCAGATCGAATTACTAAAACGCGAATTCTGCAGGCTTTCCGAATCGATCGAGTTATGCACCTGCTCGGATGATATCGAGCGCGTCGGCTCATCCGGTAAAATCGCAGCCATACTGGCAATAGAAGGTGGACAGGCGCTGACGAATGATCCCTACAAACTCGAGCGTTTCTATGATGAAGGCGTACGTATTTTCACCATCGCGCACGAGTTACCGTTGGATTGGTGTACCTGCCACAAGGAGGTCGACTCCAAAACCAGGGGACTTGACGATCTCGGCCGGGAGATTATCGCCGAGTTGAACAGGCTTGGTATGATTATAGATTTATCACATAGCGGCGATAAAACCACCGCCGATGTGCTCGGGATATCCTCCGCGCCGGTAATCGCCTCGCACTCGAACGCCCGCGCACTGGCCCGACACAGCCGTAATTTACCGGATGAGCTCATCACTTGCATAGCAAAATCAGGCGGTTTGATAGGCATAACATTCGTTAACAATTTCATCTCCGATGAATTCGATAAAGCTTACGAGCAGTTCTGGAGCCTGGTACCCGCCGAGAAATTAAAAGAGCTGTTAAAGCTTTATACCTCCGAAATAAGCGAGTCCGAATATCAGGAGGCGTTGAAACGCGATTTCAAGTTCATACTAGAGGGCGAACGAAGTTACCGGCATCTAAGACCCGGCGTTAAACAAATAGCCGATCATCTTGACTACGTGACGAAACTGGCCGGTATCGAACATGTCGGGATCGGTTCGGATTTCGATGGTATATCCTCCACGCCTACGGGACTCGAGGATTGCTCGATGGTGCAAAATATACCGGCGGAATTAATTTTACATGGTTATAAAAAGGATGATATTCATAAAATAGCATATGGCAATTTTCTGAGATTATTCAAAGATGTCTGCAGGTAAGATATTATTTCCGGTTTGTTGACTCCCATGATGAGTATCGGGAGAAAAGATATTAATAAGGGAAGGAAATCCAGCTCTTGATGTTCGCAGCATATGACAAGAGGAATCCCTTCCCAAATCTATCGACTACTGACCGCCGCAGCCATGTATCGCAGAATGTATTTTTCCGACAACATAGCTACAGGTAATGATAAACGGTTTATCGGTCACCTTAATCCAAAGGCTATCGTTGCCATCCCATTTGAAATCAGCTTTGATGCCGTGTCCCGATATCGTCCCGCTATGACTATCCGGCACTTTGATGCCGGCCTTTTCCAGCGCCGATTTAAGACAATCGAACACTTTCTGGTTTACGCCGTGATAAGTTACCGCACTACAAGCCATGTTTTGCCTCCTATTGGTTAATGTTGTGATAAATAGAGAATCTTCCAATATATCAATACTGGAAATAACAAGTAATATTTAACTATTATGCTTGCAATTATTAGTGTTAATCTGATAGCTAAAAAAAATGTCGAATTAACCTGATTATAAGAAAACAAAACGTACAGTGTCAAGGAATTAATAACAATAGAGGGCTATAATATTAAGAAAATACAATTTTTACTTTAATCGCCGCCATATCAATAACGAAAAGGTGATGATGAAACTCGAATCTCGTTAAACTAGTTTACATTCATATCATGAAAATTATTAAAAATGAAAATACCGAATGGACGATCGCCGACGGCTATAAGAAAAAGATATTTTTCGACGAAGATGATTTACATCAACCCGGCACATTGGCCCAGATCGTAGTCGTCGAGCCGGGCAGTGAGGTTAAGCCGCATTATCACGCCGGCGCATTCGAGGTAATCTATGTTGTCGAGGGCAATGCGTTAATGATTATTAAGGGCGAAATCGTTCATACCGCTCCGGGCGATATTATCCTGACCGAACCTGACGATATACACAGTGTCAAAAACGATTCCGATAAAGCCTGGAAAGTGTTCGTTTTTAAAACCAACCACGAATCCGGCGACTCCATATGGTTGGATAAGTAATAATTGAAGATCTAATTTTCTCCGTTTGCAATACTGTATAATCATTGAACATTCTTAGAAAATCGAAAACCATTCATTATATCGGATCGTTTACATGACCAAACCAATAAAACCGAACACGGGGGAAATAAGATGAGAGTAGGTTCATATAGCGGAATGATTGGCAGAGAAGATATGATGTCATCCAGAACGACAAACAAGCCTGTCACTCAGATGCAACAAGAAAAAGATAAGCAAAACATAATCGAGCAGCAAAAAGAGAAAGATAAAAAGACGATGCAAGCAGACAAAGAGAAGGGAATGGCCTACGCCCCCTCCAAACCCAACATGATGGACAAAAAACAATCTCAGACAGGTTCTGTTGATATGATGATGTAAAGCATTTGTCGTTTAGGATTAAATCTCAAGTTTTTCATAAAGTATGTTATAGTGCCGGTAATAACCGTAATATTACTTCACGCCGAATTTCACATATTAACTAACGAAAAACAGTAAATTATTTCTTTCAAGAATAGCGTTCAAGCCGTATATAATATTACGGATGAATGTCTTAACAATAATAATACTGTTCGCGATAGCCCAGGGCACTTTCATGGGAATACTCATGATCACACTCACTCGCGGCAACAGGAAAGCCAATCGTGTCTGGGGGCTGTTGCTTATCTTGTTCGGATTCAGCATACTCCCGGTAGTGCTTATTACCTCCGGGTATATAACTTACGCTCCCCATTTATATATGACAGGACACCCGCTGGTTTTGCTATTCGGGCCGCTAATGATGCTATACACTCGCTATATAACCTACGGTGATTACAAACCCGGCTTGAAATTCACGTTACATTTTCTGCCTTTTATCATCTATATAATACCCCTCTCGCCAATATATCTATTGCCAGCCGAAAGCAAACTGGAAATTATCAGGACCGACAGCGATGATGAGATGATTATAGAACTTATCGTTTCGATATTTATAGTAGCGCATGTCTTTATATATTTACTCCTCTCTCAGAAAGTCTTAAATAACTATGAGGAAAAAGTCAAAAACTCTTACTCCTCACTGGATAAAATTAATCTCAGGTGGCTTCGGCACTCTATCTACGGTATGGCCCTGATTTTCGCCATCATGATGACGCTTATATTAATAAGTTTCGGCGGCGGCCAGTCCGTGTGGGGGATTTATTTGCAGTTGATCATCCCGATTTTGGTAGCCACGGTGCTGTTTTACGATACATATAAAACTATCCATCAGCCGGAGATTTTCATAGGCAAGGATGAACAGGAAGGCGGCAAACGGTACGAGAAATCCTCACTCACGGATGATAAAGCACAGTCATACCAGGAGAAACTGCTCGAATTCATGGAATCCGAAAAGCCATATCGGGAAAGCAACCTGACGATAAAAGATCTTTCCTCGAAAGTCAAAATCCCAAGCTACCATATTTCGCAGATAATAAACGAGAAGCTGAACCAGAACTTTTTCGATTTCATCAACCGCTATCGGATCGAGGATGTCAAACGAATGCTTTCCGATAAACACTACGAAAGTTATTCCATCCTGGCAATCGCCTACGAGGCCGGATTCAACTCAAAATCCGTTTTCAATACCTCGTTCAAGAAATACATGAAAATGACCCCCTCGGAATACCGTAAAACGATTGCCTGAAATCGAGACGACAAGAGCCAATCCTAATAATACCCTAATTAATCATCCCTATGAGTACAACTTTATAAAGTCGAACGTCCCGATTGACTCATCAGGGCTATAATTTCAATCACCTTTCGTATACTGGATCATGAAGATAGTAATTTATCAGTAACGAAAGGAATATCGAAATGATGAAGAAAACCCTGTTTACGCTATTATCAGTATTTATCGCCTGCCAACCTATACTTTCTCAAACGCCGGTCGGAAGTATCAAGGGAAAAGTTGTCGATATATCTACCCTGGAGCCATTGACCGGTGTGGCTGTTACCATTACCCGCCTGAATATAGGCAAAGCCACCGATACCAACGGCGAGTTCGAGATCAAAAACGTACCGGTCGGCAGTTACTCGCTTTCGTACCAGCAAATAGGCTATCAGAAGACAATTAAGCCGGATATAATTATCCGCTCAGGTCGTATTACTTTCGTAAACGCCGAACTTCAACAGGCAACCGTACCAGGCGATGATATCGTGGTAACCACCAGTTATTACATCAAGGATGATATCGATCCCACCAGCGTAGTGGATTTCAGCGGCGAGGAGGTGAGACGAATGCCGGGTTCGGCGGGGGATGTTAGCCGTATATTGATGAGCCTACCCAGCACCGCGATGGTTTCCGATAACGCCAACGATCTTGCCGTGAGAGGGGGCAGCCCGACAGAGAACGGCTTTTTCGTTGATAATATTCAGATTAACAATATCAACCACTTTCCCGTACAGGGATCATCCGGCGGGCCGATCGGGCTTCTAAATGTCGATCTCATCGAGGACGCCACATTCTACGCCGGCGGGTTTTCCGCCGCCTATGGTAACAGGCTGTCATCGGTGGTCGATATCAAGCTTCGAGAGGGCAACCCGGATGAGTACGACGCACAGCTCGATTTGAGCATGGGCGGCGCCGGTTGCGTGGTCGAGGGACCTCTTCATGAAAGCAAAGGCTCATTCATCGTGTCCGCGCGCGAAAGCTACCTCGATCTTTTCGCCGACGCCATCGGGTCGGGTTCGGTGCCGCGCTACGGGGATGCTCACGTTAAGGCAACCTATCATATCAATCCATCCAACATTATTACATTAATTGATATATTCGGGCACAGCCATATCAAATATTCACGCGAGGACGCTATCGACATAGGAACATCAGCCTACGGCGATTACTTAGCTTACATGAACACGAGCGGTATCAACTGGCGGTCCTTATGGAGCAGGAACGGCTATTCCAACACCTCCGTATCATGCTCGTTCGTAAAAACCGATATGACATGGTACAAGGTCGATGACCATAGCCTGAATTTCGACAACGATTATATCGAGGGGCAGGTAAGGCTGCGTAATGTCAATCATTATAGAATCAACAACTCCAACTCCGTTCAACTGGGCCTCACCGGCGAATACGAATTGGCCGATTACGATTGGTTCGTGGCCGAGGAGTATAACCGTCTGGGGGAAACGGTGCCTGAGATAGATATAAATGACAGGTTCAACTCCTGGAAATCGGGAGGATTCGCTAACTACAGTTTCAAACCGGTTAAACGTCTCACCACGACATTAGGCTGCCGCGCCGATTATTTCTCGTATAACGAAAACATTCACTTCTCCCCTCGCTTTACCACCTCTCTGAACTTAACCAATCGTCTCACGCTTAACGGCTCCACGGGTATTTTCTATCAAAATTTGCCCATGACCATTTTATCATTAGATGATAGTTACAAAAAGTTGAAAGACCTTAAAGCGACTCATTATGTGGTTGGTTTCGATTACATGCTGACCGAGGATACCAAATTTACGGTCGAGGCGTACGATAAGGAATACGAGCATTTTCCGCTCGATACCGGTGACCCCGCAAAATTCATTATCGATGACGCCATCAGTATCGGCGGGCAGGCGTCTCAGTATATCGAGCTGGTGGATTTAGGCGAAGCATATACGCGCGGCATTGAGGTCTTAATACAGAAAAAGCTTGCTCGAAAACTGTATGGCTTAGTAAGCGGCTCGTTTTTCAGATCGCGCTATAAAGATTTAAACGGCGTATGGAGAGACCGCGCTTACGATAATAAATATATTTTCAGCGTAATAAGCGGTTACAAGCTAAACGATAAATACGAATTCAGTTTCAAATGGATCTACGCAGGTGGCGTGCCCTATACGCCGTTAGATGAGAACCTCTCCGCTCAATACGGTACCGGTATAGTGGATATCAGCAGGCTTAACGGCGAACGTTACCCCGCCTACCACTCGCTGAATATCAGGTATGATGAACGCTATAATTTCAAAAACTCGGCTATAGTTGCCTATCTGAGCCTGTGGAACGTCTATAATCGAAAAAACGTGGCAGCGTATACATGGGATGAGTATGACAATGAAATAGAAACCGAATATCAATGGAGCTTCATCCCTATCGGTGGCATCGAGTATGAATTTTAATATGGGATTAAATTAGAATCTATCCAACCGGGTTTGCCATCAAGCCCGGTTTTATTTTATTTCTTGGGAATCCAGAACACTCGGGCATCAAGATAATCCATCTCGAATATCAAACCATCACGCAATTCCTGTGAGGTAGTTTTTATAACATTTTCCATATCGAAAATGTCATGTAGAACTATTTTAGCCTGCCTGATTCCGCACTGGGATAGATCGACGGAGACCACAACTTTCTTGCGTTTATGCCTGATTAATTGCCCTGATCCGGCATTCATCAGGAACAAGGCGGCGCCTTTATCGTTGGTTTTAATCACCACGTCGATATCCGATTCGGAGCAATTAATAGCTGTGGTTATTTCGTTTTCCATCAGTATATCTTTTAAGAAACAAAGACGCCCCGGCTCACCGCCGGCGGCGATATCGTAACTGAAGAAATAAGATTTGCCTTTGCCTAGTTTCCTGCTAACTCCGACAATCTTCGGCCCCGCTTTAGCTATCACTTTGGTTGAGTCTTTGCCCTGAATGGTACCGTAAATAATCGATCGGAACGAATGGTTATTGGCCTCAATGAATCCCGGCGAATAACCGGCTCTTGTTTGAATACCCAGGCCTTTAGCAAGAATTCTCGAGGATTTGAACTGAAGGTTGAATCTCGGCAACAGGCCGATGAACACGATTATCATACCATCGTTAACCAAATCTAACAGCTTTTTCTGCAAATGATCGGACATATATTCGGCGCAGGGTACGAACATCAGTTTCGTCTCACTGAAATCCTCGGCATGCCAGCTCTCATCCAGGCTGTCCAGGTCGTAAATATTATAGTCATAATTCAAGCCTGAAAGATCGGCTAAAATATTCGAGAAAGTTTGATCGACCAGATCGCTGATATAAGCGAACTCGCCTTTAGGATCGATTTCGGAATACCACTGATAAGGTTTATACAAGCCTATCGAGACACTGGATTTCGACGAAGCCGTGCCTAAATCCATCACCTCAAGCGCGACATTCAGTTTCCGGATATCATCGTAATTAGGATTAACAGTGCCATCAGCATCGAGCGCTGAGCCTTTCCAGTGATCGCGTCCGACGAACATGTAATAGTTCAATCCTTTAAGGCCGGCAGCCAGCGAGGAGATAAGCAGGAAACGCTGTTTTTTATATATATCCTCAGAGGCTTTTCCCGAGATTTCACCCGGTTCGCCGGTTGCCAACTGGGATGACCAGCAGTAGCCTGTTATGCTTTCGGTCAGTCTCAGTTTGCGGGTAACCTGGGTGATATCATCCTCGTGCTCGATCGAGGTACCGAGTATAGTACGCTCGCCGCGAATTTCGCCCCATGGTATCGGTATATTAAAATCGAATGAGGACGGTATCGTCACTGAGAACATACAGCCAACGCCCATAGATTCCCATCTATCGCGCAACTGGTTAATATAATCTCTGACTATCGTACCTTTAAATTCGAGCCAATCGAAATAATGAACGAGTTGCTCGGCCTTCTTTACTGTTATCTCGGTCGGCGGGAGTATACCGTTAAAACTTCTATTCTTGCCATAACATGACGGCAAGTTTTTAACGTTTTCGTATTTATCCTCTAAAAACGCCGGATATAATTCACTTACGACATAATTGTTATAATCGGATTCGAGTAATTTATCGTTCCCCCCGAAATTAATTTCATTATCGAGTTGAACCAGAAACACGGGCCCTTTTGGGAAAATGTAATTTTGAATAGCCTCCACCAGGCCACCTATGTAGCGCTTGACATGATTCATATATTTCGGGTGAAGGTATGACGGTTGGTAACTGGGTTTAACCCCACCACTGTTTTTGGCAATCAATAACTCGCCGGTGCTGTCACGGGCGATGATCGATTCATCCGAAAAAATGTATTTGGGCAAACCGCCATCGGGCCATTCCGATTTAATCCATGGACCGGGCCGGAGAATTATCTTAAAACCGAATTCGCGCGCTAACTCGAGAAAAACGATCAAATCCTTATGCGGATTATCAAGTCCCTGAAAATCGAATTGGCCGGGTTTTTCCTCATGAAGATTCCAGGGGACGTAACTGGATATTATCCTGAAACCAGCCCTTTTGATTCTTTCGAAACAAATAGACCAATATCTCTTAGGAACTCTGAAATAATGTATTTCAGCGGATACAGGCAGGAACGTATCGCGGCCAATCATGAATTTGTTGTCAATTAGTCCTAACAATTTACTTTATTTCTCTTTAAAAACCATATTTCTCATTAATTATTTACAACCGAGTAGTAAAGTAAAAAAAATAATACGCTTTGTCAACTTAAATCTACTAATACTATGCTAGACAATAAGATAGGGAGCCACCATAAGCGACTCCCTAATCTTTATTTTACCATTCCTATTGGCTAAGGAATGGTCGCTCCGTTTAGAACGGAACGACCATGTATTTGCCGTACTTGAATATCTACTATTCGCAGTTCGGCCAACCGGCAGGCGCACTCGGGGGTAGTTCCCCAGTATTAAGCCATGCAGGTGTGTAGTCATCCTCGCCAACATCATCGCCGCAGTACTTGATCGTATTAGCACCACGGAAATACTGGACGAGATAAGTAACGTCGGCACCGATTACCAAGCAATCACCGTTAGCGTCACCGGAGGCATAGTAACCACCGAGCAGACACGGCGAGGCGATAGCGCGGAAGTAGTTGACCAGGTAGGTCACGTCAGCGCCGATTACGTTCGGCGGCCAGGCACCGGCAGCCATATTGGCATCACCAGGCAGATATTCGTATCCGTTAGGACCGCAATCTGTAGTGAATGAAACAGGCACGGAGTACGTGGGAACCTGCGGATCGTTACTGGTGAAGTTAATGCTACCAGTGTAGGTATTACCGCAGCTCAGGAACTCGGCATCCATTCTAGCGGTAATCGCAATAGCCGGATCGCCGGCAGCAATTTCGCCTTCATCGACATCGATAGTCAACCACGGAGCCTGGTAGGTACCATTGAAGCAGAAGTTTAAGTCAAAAGCTTCAACTGCCAAACCTGTACCATCGTCGGTGAGTGACTGATCATCACCATCAGTGGAGGAGAGCCAGAGGAACCAGCAATCAGGATCATTGATGCTGATACCCTGAATCGAGATCCAACCATTATCCAGCTCAACAGCCGTGTTTAATACAGCGTGGAACTCTTTAAGAGTTCTGCCGGAAAGATCCCAGGTGTATGCTTCAGGATTAATCGATAATGATTCACTGTAAACTAAGGTTCCGGGAATACCGGCATCGTCAGTCCAGAACTGAATCTCGAAGTCCATCGGCTCTTCATCGCACTCAACCCAGCTGGTACCGTCATGCCAACGGTCGAAGCCCCAGAATGTTACCTCTTCGATGAGACCATAAGCACCGGCATAGCTATCGTAACGTTTTAACGAAACACCGGCATCAGCCGTTCCGCCAGTCCACGTTTCCATATCCGGATACTGACCAACGAGAGCATCATCATCACAATGCGGCCAGTATTCGCAAGGGGTGCTACAGTCGATCTCAGCAGTAAATATTCCGCTAAGAGCATCACAGGAGTCAAGAGTGACACCATCAACACAATCAGGCTCGTAAATGCTACCATAACAGCAACGACCTGTTTGCGGAGTGCCGATGTAAACATTATCGACCATCCAATCATCAGCGTCATCACCGATATAATGGAAGGCGATATTTACAGCATCGCCTCTATAGGTTTCCATACTAATGGAAATAGTTTCCCATGTTGACTGGGCATCATCTTCGTAAAGCTGGACCCAGGTGGCTGTTGCAGGATCTCCAGCGAAATCTAAGGAGATTAAAACCTCATGGGTATTATAGTATAAACCATAAGTGAATACATCCCTCTGATCGAATGTCAAGGCAACATCGTCAACATCAGGAACCGTGAATGTACCGTTCGAAATGAGGTAATCATCCTCAGCGTTGTAGGAATTATAGTCAATTCTAGCACAGCCGGCAGGATTACCATCGCTATCATACCAGTACCATGTAGTAGTATCACCAGTATCAACATTGTAGGCAGTGAATTCACCGATATTCGAATCAAATGTTTCAAAACCGGTATAATCAGCCAATAAGCTCTGTTGGAATTTCAAGCCTTGGGCTCTATCTAGCGGGTCACCCTTTTGGAGGTTGACATCATTGTAGATACCACTAAGTGTAGTAAACTGAGCAGAGCTTAAACCAACAGCCGGAGTAGGAGGATCGATAATAGCATTAGCGGTAAATGTCAGAGTATCGGCACCAGTATTGCTGATATTGATTACCTGGGTCTTAACATTGCCAGGTCCAACAGCATCAACAGAGTCGTCAATAGCTGTGACATCAGAGTTGAATGCGCCGTATGAGGGGCATTCGGCCGTGGCACAGGAATCGCCCTCGACCCATGAGAAACCAGCATAAGTATCGATACACTCGAATTCAGTCGCATCGGCACAGGACTGGTTGTAGAAATCACCATAACAGCAAGCGCCAACCGGCGGCTCACCAAACTCAGAGATATCGAGGATGGTCAGACCACAGTCGCCATCATAACCATCAACCACGACATAATAAGTGCCGGGGAAGAAAGTTGTGGTGATCTCGGAAGCTGTTCCACAAGCATCATCGTTGTAAGCATAGTAGGTTTCGGGTCCAGTGCAACACTCATCGGCATAAATGGCGATTTTGGTGTCATAGTCGGTAATACTATCGCACAACGAAACCGTGTAGACATACTCAGCCGGGACAACCCACTCGAAAATGATTTCCGAAGAGTTTAAACCCGAGATATCGCAGAAGTCACCATAATTACAGGTGTTGAGAGTATCGGAAGTAAACGGCATAGCATCTACGGTTAACGCGTTTTCACACATATCACCCGGAAGCGGTACGTACTCGACTACGTCGATAGTATAGGAGAAATCCATACCTTCGCCGTTGGCATCCGTCATTTTAGCTGGCCAGTAGTAAGTTCCAGCCGGGAGATAGTTGATGTATAACTGAACGCCCGTATAACCAGTGGAGCAGTAAGTAGTATCGAAATCGTAACCGGTTGCCAAGATATAATCATCGCAGACACAATCATCAGTAAGAATAATGCCAACGGTATCTATATCAGTGTCATCACCACACATAGTAATAGTGACATTATTGTAAGCATAAGCTAAGTCGAATTTGTACCATACGGCACGGAATTCATCGAGCGAATCGGGACAATCCGGTTGAGCCATAATGGTAGTACCGGTGCCGGAAACAGGATATGTACCGGTCACATCAATGGCATTCGCGCAATCGTCGTTGGCGGGCGGAACCGGGCAAGGATCGGTGCTACATGTGCCAGCCTCGAGCCAGGTCATAAGTTCGCCGGCGCAAGCATCGGCGTATACGTCATCCGTACAAACGGGGTTGTTGATATCTGCGGTGTAATCGCAGCAACGACCGGTGGGCGGAATCTGCACTTTAACGTTATCGATATACCATTCGGTATCGCCGTTCCCCATATAATGGAACGCGAAATTGACATCCTGGCCTCTGTAAGCTTCCAGGCTGAACGACATGGTTGTCCATGCTTCATCACCGAAACCTTCATAAAGAGTAACCCAGGTAGCAGTGGAAGGATCACCGGCAAAGTCGGTGGATACCAGGACCTCATGCAGCTGATAATATGTCGGATAATTACAATCCTGATCGAAGTACAGTGAGATCATCTCGACATCCGGAACGGTATATGAGCCGTTGGAGACCAGATAGTCATCACATTCGACATAAGTGTCATTGTGATACATGCCAGGGGCGGGATTGCCATAAGTAGCAGTCCATTCCCAGGCAGCGTCATCAGCCATCGAGTAGTTGTAGAACGAATTGACCGCATCATCGAATGTCTCAGTGCCTGTAAAGTCAACAGGAACCGGGCAAGGATCAGAGGTACAATCCAGACCTTCGGTCCAGGTACCGCTGAATGTATCGATCAAGGCATCGCAATCGACCTCGGTAATAGCATCAACACAGATCGGGCTGTATGGATCAGCAGGATTAGTATCGTAATAACAGCAACGACCGGTCGGAATCACGATTTCCGCGATGTCTAACTGGAACTCGCCGCAATTCGGAGTTGAGGAAGAACCATCGAGCACCAGATAGTAGGTACCGGCTCCAAGGTCATAAGTGAACTCAGTCATAGCTGAGGATGCGCAACCATCGTACTCGTAAGTAAGATAATCGCCTCCGCAAGTACCATCTTCATGGAGGAAGAGGTTATCGTAGAAGACGCTATCGGAGTTACACAGCGAGAACTGGAGACGAGCAGCAGCAGCCAGGGTGAATCTCCAGATTACATCCGGGCCGTCGTATCTGACTTTGTTGGTGTAGTTGCAGGAGTTATCCGCGAAGGTGTATGGGAAAGCGGTAATGTCGATCGGATTCGAACAGGCATCACCAAGAGCCGGCGGATCGGCAAAGTCAACGTCGATTACATAATCGCCGCTGTTTGAGCTATAACCATCAATAACAAAGTAATAAGTGTCGCCGGAGGTTACATAGAGAGCATTAATCCAGGACCGAGTTGTTGTAGTCACGGAGGGACAACCATCGTCGTCACAGGCAACCTCAGTGCTGGTATCGTTCTCGTATACATACAAACGAGTGTCGTACGAGCTACCGCAAAGGCTTATATCGATAAACGTATCGACAGTGGCGGTATAAGCGTAAACGACATCCGGGGCACTGACATGAGTGCCGCAGCTACCTACGTAGTTGTCGGTAAAGGCGGAGGTGTTACCCGCATCGCTGTACGGCAAGCTGGGAATAGTGTAGGCGTTCTCAATCGAATCACCCTCGACCGGAGCCGCGGTTTCTTCGATGATAAGCACGATATCGCCAAAAGTGGTATAAGATGAATACGTACCAGCCTCAATCAGGTAACTCTCACCAAGAGTGATATCCAGATCGAGAGCGGAACGACCACCGGAACCGCAAACCGTAGAGTTGTCATCGTTATACGCGAGCATGCGGCTGGCCATACCGGCATCGCAATTGCAGCCTTCATAAACCGCTAATTCGGTATCGAAATCAGAATCGCACAGTCTGATCTGAGCTGTACCGGTCAAGGTAGCTGTATAGCAGTACCAGACATTATGTCTAATGTCTTCACCGCCATCGCCATCATCGGTAGCTCTGGTGTTATCCACTGTATACTCGACATCAGGAACGACGGTCATAGCATCAGCGCAATCGTCGTTAACCGGGGGAACCGGGCAAGGATTGGTGGTACAATCATAATCCTCAACCCAGCTTACATCAGTACCGGAAGCAACACAGTCGTCTTCTTCCATAGCGTCAGTACAGGTCGGGTTATCAGGATCGGTATCGTAGTTACAGCAACGTCCGGTAGGAACTAAGTACTGGGTTATATCGAAATCGAAATCGAAACAACCCTCTTCATAGTTATCAACCATGATATATACGGTCTGACCCGCATTAACCGGTACGATCTCTAAGGAGATATCATAAGAGCCGTAATAGCCGGTCTCATAGTCTAAACATGAAGAACCACCGGGGCAAAGTGTATCGGCTAATATACCGAGATATGCCGCGGTAGCATTGGTTACCTCGACATCGATAAAGATATCTGCACCAGATGTATTGGTGAATGCATAAAGGATATCCTCGTCATTGTCGTAGTTACCCAGACAGGTTTCCGAGTAAGTGTTACCGCGCATACAGGTAGTCTGCCCGGTTTCGGAATAAGGAAGATCAGCATCGGTAATGACAATCGGATATGCGCAATCGTTACCAATATATGACGGACAAGGATCTGTGGAACACAGAAGACCTTCAACCCAGGTCATGGCCGCGCCATCACAGTCAGCCTCTTCAACACCATCGGTACAAACCGGGTTCGGAGGATCAGTGTAATCACAGCAACGACCCGTAGGAGCCGTATACTCTTCGATAGTCAAATCAAAATCCGGAATACAATCGGGATCGGGATAGGTATCGATCATCAGGTAATAAGTGCCGACTGTAGCCTCAAGTAAAACGCCGTCTTGAGATCTCTCGGAACCGGATGCTGAAGTATTGTTAAAAATACAGGTCACAGGGGGACATTCGGCTGCTAAAGCAAAACCGGTCCAGATTGTTCCCTTAGGATCAAAAATGAAATTAACATAGGTATCGGCAGTAACGGTGATTTCGTAGACGATATCTTCACCACCGTCATAGTTCCCCATGCAAGAGGTACTGTCTGAATTGCCTCTACCGCATGTAGCCTGATCTTGATCGACAAAGGGCAAATCTGCGGGAATTGTCAGAGTGATAGGATCGGCGCAATTATCACCGGTAGCAGTAGTCAATCCGGGAGGAGTAAGAGGTACAATACTTTCCTTGTGGAGAAGCTCTTCTACGGAAACACCCATTTCCGAGGCTTTGATTTTCAATAATTCATGCTCGGATATGATGCGTACTGCTTTTTCTTCTTCGGCTTTGACTTCTTTTGCCTTTGCTTTTACTACGGTGTTAACCTCTTCAACCTGCTCGACAGGTTTAAAGGCACCATTCTGTTTCTGCAAATACAGTTCTTCGTCAGCTTTAGCTACTCTTTCATCATTGGGATCGATGAATTTAGCCTTAGCTTCAGGAACTACGGCCGGTTGTTCGGCAGGAGCGACTTCAGGAGCTTTCTGTTCTTTAACATCATCAACCTGAGGCGCGTGCGTATTACTGGTCGCAGTAATCTTCTTTTCTACCTGGTCCTTCTTGTCACCAGCCCAGGCAAAAACCAAGCTGAATGCGAGAATAATTACTGTTGTAAGTAACAGAGTTTTTCTCATTACTTTTCCTCCATAAAATCTTTGGAGTAATTTGTTAAACTAACTTACACTTCTTTTTTTCTCTATGATTACCCTGATTTCCAAAGCCAAAGAGTTAATTGTAATGAGTATCAATCTTGTAATTTCCTTTAACCTATTGACACCTTCCTTTCTTAGAAAAATAAGTTTACACTTACCAATTACACGCAAGTTACTTTCTTATTTAATTTTATGCTTTTCAAAGCTCTATGCAAGGCAAACGCAGTTCAAGAAACAACTGAAGAATAGAAGCATATTTGACAGCCGGTAAATACAACTACTTCAAAAAATGGATTTTGATAGTTTGTTCCTGCGAATTTAACCTTAACTTGCAAAAATACATTCCCGATGATACGATTCTTCCGCTCGAGTTGCGACCATCCCAGCTAACATGCTGAACTCCGGCGTTTTCGTAACCGTCCTTGAGTACCTTGACCTTTCTGCCAAGTATATCGAAGACCTCCACCGAAACCAGGCTCTGCTGTGAGAGAGCGTAAGAAATATTAACGCGTGAGTTGAAAGGATTGGGATAAATGCTTACATCTGAGGATATATCTTCCTCCTCCGTAGTATTAATAGCAATAGTATTCAATTCTTCGATTTGCACTTCAAATTCTGCGTTAATCATATTCCCTACTTCATCTGAAAAGTCTTTGAACGTAACGCTTAAATCCGACTTGGTAAAACATACATTACTGGTAACCGGGATTTGTAAATGAATTTTACCGGTTGAACTCAAAGCATCACCCTGACAACAACCAATAATATTCAGGTTGTCGTTGTTTGATCTTGAATTCAGAACTATCTTGTCGTTTCCGTTGCTGCCAAGAGCTACATCACCGACACTCGAAATAAAATCAGGAGTTTTAAGCGAAATTAAAAAGCCGTTAAGAGGCTCTTCAGCTATTAGAAATATATGGATTATATAATTATTGTCAAGGATTTTAAGCCGATCTGGAGCATATATGGTATAGATTTCCGTGAGCTGATATGGTTCAATCGGCATACCCGGCGAGTACAGCAATGTATCGGGTTCTCCATTTATCACATTTAGCATGTAAACCAGGTCCGAAACCGTAGCCGCTACGCCATCACGATTACAATCCGAATTCGCAGTTTGGCGGGGAGTGAAACTTGTCTCCCCGCTCAAATGCGAAATAAATGTAATCATATCTCCGATTTCATAAACCATATTGTTGAGATTGATATCTCCATAAAGAGGCCGAAAAATGAAAACCGAGCCCGGGGTAAGACTGAGTTGCGGAGGTACAATAAAGTAACCATTATCCAGCATGATAAAATTATCCGGAAACGGCGTGTTTATATCCTCGGCAAAATCCAGCAAAGCGGCCAGGTCATGATCGATATTTTCCGCCAGAACATCGAATACTATATAAGCGAAAGCCGTATCACCGGGAGGAATCGGGTCTACCGCCGGCGGGGGCAGCAAGTTGCATTGAAGTTCCAGTTCGATTTTACCTTCAGAGACGAAATCGTACTCGAAATGCTGAAAAAACATGGATGGAGCCACTGTAACCGGCGCCAGCAACGAGGCGTCATATTCAATATACGAATAAATGTAATTGACCTCCTCCTCGCTTACCAATCGAATCGGTACAATTATATTTTCCTGTCCCTGGTAGGCTTCCACGGATGGCCCGAATGAAATTTCGTACCCATCCTGATCCTCGAGTAAAACCATATTTTTATGGTTAAACTCTCCAAAAGCAGCGCTGCCGCTCAGGAGCATTATCAGGATGATTAAACTTACTGCTATTTTTTTCATCTCAACCAAACCTCACGGTGGAGCTTTTAAACTTAGTCCCTTAGTTCAAAAAGGTTATTGTTATCATCTGTGGCCGGACCCGGCGGAGGCGGGGGGCCTACACCTCTGAAATAGTTAACCAGGTAAGTGACATCCGAGCCAAGAATATCGCCGTCGCCGTTAGCATCACCGCGCTGTACGGGTTCGGGTCTCGGGACAAGCGATCTGAAATAATTCACGAGATAAACAACGTCCGAGCCAAGTACGCTTCCGTCACCATTGGCGTCACCCCTGATCCAATTTCTCACCTCAATCTGCATCGTGTATGTATCCGATCTGTCGGTAGCATCGGTAACAACGAATTGTAGTGTATATTGCGAATCGTTCTGAGCATAGCTTGGCGTCCAGTTAAACACGGCGGTTCCATCGCCACCATCGGTTAAAACAGCTCCAGTCGGCAGAGAACCGATATAAGAGAATGTCAGTGCATCGCCGTCATAATCAATCGCCTCCATCATGATATTCAACAATTCAAGAGGTCGGGTAGAAATCGTAGTATCACTGTTGACGAAATACGGTGCATGCTCAGCGGCGGCTATGACATGAATAGTCACGGTCTGGCTTACCAACACTGATGAATTATCGGGATCGCGAGCCCAGAATGTTACCGCATAATCTCCAACATCGCCAAAATCAGTCAGGAATCTGAATAGTCCGGTACCATCGCCATTATCCACGAATGTTGCCGTGGACGGCATATTGGAGGCTAGCAATGACGGAGTATTTCCATCAGGATCACTAGCGGTGATCGTTAACTCGAATTGAGTGCCATCCGCAATAGTCGTGTCTTCGGGTAAACTCTCCATAACCGGCGGGCGATTGACATTAGTCACCGTGATTCTGGCGAGCGCCTCGGCAAATACCGTGGTGTCATCGACATCCCTGGCATAGAACATTACCGGTCGGTATCCCGATTGATTATAGGCGGGCGTGAAACTGAAATAACCCACGCCGTTACCGGAGTCCGTAAAGGTGGTGTTATTCAGTTGTGTAACCATACGTAAAATCGGGAAAGTGTTATCAGGGTCGTCGGCCGTTACCAGGAATCCAAGCGTTTCACCCTCGGCTACGACATGGCCAACTATTTCCTCCATGGTTGGAGGACGATTCACATTATTGATTACCAGAATCGCCTGGCGATCGTAGAAAACCGTCGAATCCTCCTCATCGATAGCCCTGAATACCAGTGTATCGGTACCTGACTGGAAGTAGTTAGGCGTCCAGATAAACCTTCCATAGCCGTTGCCGGAATCGACGAATGTCGCGTTCTCCGGCGGATTAAGCAGGCGCAAGGATGGTATAGTAGAATCTGGATCGCTGGCGCTGATCAACCTGTTCACCGTCTGCATTTCATCGACGGGCAGGAAACTGATAACATCGATTCTCGGCGGTTGGTTGCCCACCTCAATTACGGTTATATTTACATATTGTGAATCAGCGGCGCCATCGGAATCCATCGCCATAAACAGCAGCTCATAAGTTCCAGCCTGGTTGAAAAGAGGAATAAACGATATATCCATTGTCCCGTCACCGTTATCCAGATAATTAAACCTGTGCGGAGCGCCTTCAACCAGTATAGCGGGCGAGGTCGAATCAGGATCGGTGGCTGTAACGACAACCTCGATACTATCTCCCTCATCAAGCGTGATATCCTCTATGAAATTCAGCGTAGGTGGCTGATTCCCCAGATCGTTTACCATGACAAAGGCATAAGTTGTGGCTCTATCCAGAAGATCGTATGCCACCAGATTTATAATGAATACTCCCTGCTGAGTATAATCCGGTGCGAATATAAGTTCGCCCGTGCCGTCACCGTTATCTACAATACTGGCGTTTCTCGGGGGCGCGGGAGTCTGGGCCAGTTGCAGTATCAATGTATCCCCATCGGGATCGGTGGCGGATATGTCTACAGTGAGCGTTTCAGCCTGATCAATCTCATAAGAATCGATCGGATCCCAAACGGGTCGTCGGTTCTGACTTCTTATCTCAATATGAACAGTTATCGTCGAGGACATTGACGGTAAATCATCATCCACCGCGATGAACACTGCTGAATCCAATCCTACCTGATCGTATGCCGGCGAGAATTCGAATTCACCGGTATGATCACCGTTATCGGTAAACTGGGCGTTATCCGGCAGGTATAATGCCGATAGGAATAACGGACCGCCATCCGAATCAGTTGTGTCGGTAGCGATCAATTGCGCTCTCATGGTTTCACCTTGAATGGCAACCGAATCACCCTCGTACATCAAATCAGGCGGAAGGTTAGTTTCATCCGTGGTCACCTCAACCCTGAGTATACCTTGCAGATTTTCCGAATCTATCGCAATGAAAACAAGTGTATCGAGATCGGCATCGAGATAATCAGGCATATACCTGTAGATTGCGGTGCCGTCGCCGTTATCGGTAAATTCAGAGTGCGGATGCGGGTTGTTGATAGTAATAATCGGCGGTTCGGTACCATCCGGGTCATTCGCAGAAAGATTAACCAGGAGCGTATCCCCCTCATCAACACTCTGCGCTTCAATCGGATCGAAAATCGGCGCCAGGCTGCCGGCCTCGAGAACATCAATACTTATTCTCAAATCAGTCGAAAGACTGCCGTCACTGACATTCATATTCACCGTGTAACTTCCAACCTGAGTATAGTTCGGTTTGAAATAGAACAGGATCGAATCTGCGGACAGATTCGTAAAGCCGGAGTTAAATGGCAGCGATCCGTAATTAAACGAGATCATATCTCCATCTTCATCGTAAGCTGATATAACGACACCAAGGCTGTCGCCCTCTACAACTGTCAGAAGAGTATCCACTGGATTAAATTGTGGCGCCTGATTGCCGGCCTCATTAACGGTGATACTGACAATCTGGCTATCGCTGCTTTCGCCATCACTAGCAATTATGAAAACCTCGTATAAACCTGCTTGAGTGTAGCCGGGCAGGAAATTGAACACACCGGTACCATCGGTATTATCAACCAGGTAAGCGTTTTCAGGAACATCGTCAGCGCTTAATGTAACAGCATTGTTATCGGGATCGACCGAGTTAATCAAGAATCCAAGGCTGTCACCCTCGGTTACGCTTTGCGCCATGATCTCGTCGATAGCCGGTGGACCATTGCGGTCGGATACCGTTATATGAACCATCTGGGAATCGGCCAGTTCGCCATCATCCGCAATAAACGTGATATCGTATTCGCCTGCCTGATAATAATCGGGTTGGAAAATGAATGTCCCGGTTCCATCGAGATTATCGTCAAACTCGGTATTGGACGGCGTATCGGTTACCGACAGGAACGGTACGTTGCCATCGGGATCGGCAGCCGAAATAGTTATACCGACCGAATCACCCTCGCTCAAGCTAATATCGGGTATCAGTTCGAGTATTGGCGCAACATTACCGAATTCGGTAACTGTCACCTGAACGTATTCCGAATCGGAGAGCGCGCCATCCGTAGCGATAAACAGCACCGTAATAACTCCCGCCTGAGTATAATCGGGATTGAATATCATCACACCGACACCGTTACCGCTATCGGTGAAAGTGGCGTTTTCAGGCAAGTTCTCGGCTATAAGCTCGGGGAATGTCAGGTCGGGATCGGAACCGGTTATCGTTAGTTCTAAACTCGAACCCTCCGCAACGGTCTGCGGCCCTATCGGATCGAGTTCCGGCGCGAACCCTACATCGTAAACGGTGATCTCGACCAATTCAGTGTCGGCATACTGACCGTCAAAAGCGATAAAACTGACATCGTACACGCCTGATTGGAAGAAATCAGGATCGAACTGGTAAAGTCCATGACCGTTACCCGAATCGATAAACGCCGAGTTGGCCGGCATATTCATAGCCGATAGAATCGGTATCGAGCCTTCAGGATCGGTAGCGATCAGTACGAACTCGAGATGCTCGCCCTCGTTGACCTCTTGTGACTGAACGGGTGTTATCACCGGATGCTGGTTGCCCGACTCGTTAACCGTAATCTGAACGATCGCGGTATCCACCAGATCGCCATCAGAGGCCAAGAACAATATATCGTACACCCCGGATTGCGTGTAGGATGGGGCAAACCTGAACCAACCATGACCATTGCCGGAATCGACGAAGGTAATATTGGCCGGATAGTTATCGATTGAAAGAGCCGGAGTAGTGGAATCTGGATCGGAGGCAGCTACGGTAAATTGAAGAATACCGCCCTCCTGTACCGAGTAGTTCGGTATTGTTTCCCATTTCGGGGGACGGTTAGATTGCTGCACCGTTATCTCAACTATCTCGGTATCAGCCAGCACACCGTCATTAGTGATGAACGTAACCGTATAATCACCTGCCTGACCATAAGCCGGATCAAATACGAACAGGCCGTGACCGTTGCCGCTATCGGCGAACGAGGCGTTAACCGGCAGGTTCGAGGCGGTAAGGGTAAGTTCATCCAGATCAAAATCACTCGAGGTGATAACCAGTTCGAAACGTGTTCCCTCATATAATGTCAACGGACCGATAGTATCGAGCACCGGCGCGAGGTTTATATGATTTACCGTGATATCTACACTGATAGTATCGTTCAAACCGCCATCACTGGCAACGAAGCCAACCGCATATTCCCCTGCCTGAGCATTGTCGGGCGAGAAACTAAACAGGCCATGACCGTTACCGCTGTCATCGAATGTGGCATTATCCGGCATATCCAGTGCCCATAACGATAAGGTTTGGCCGTCAGGATCGGTGGAGATAACCACGAACTCGAGCAGTCCGCCCTCATCTATAGACTGGGCCGGAACATCAGCTAACACCGGCGGCAGATTCTCCTCGACCACAGAGATCGTGACCATCTGAGAATCGGCCAGAGCGGTATCCGAGGCGATAAACCAGATATCGTAACTTCCCGACTGAGTAAAGTCGGGCGAGAAACTAAACGATCCGGCGTTATTGCCTGAATCCACGAAAGCCGCGTTAGTCGGTAAGGTCGAGGTCGTCAGGTTCAACACGTTACCGTCAAAATCATCAGCCGTTACACCGAAAATCAAACTTTCGCCCTCAACAACCAGTTGAGGTGTCTGGATCGTATCGAGACTCGGCCTGACATTAACATCCGTAACGGTTATACTAACCATCACCGTATCCGCCAGTAAACCATCGAAACCGACGAAGCCGACATCATAGACGCCCGCTTGTGAACTATCGGGATCGAAAGTGAACGAACCGGTGCCGTCCTCATTATCAATAAATGATGAATTCCCCGGTCGATCGAAACTCGACAGGCTCAGAAGTTGTCCGTCCGGGTCGGCGAACGTAACCGCGAACTGCAGATTACCCTGTTCGGCGACCTCCTGGTCGGCAACAGCTTCTCCTACCGGTGGCAGGTTTGTGCCGCCGACTGAAACCGAAACTAACTGCGAATCGGCCAGTGCACCGTCCGTCACTATGAATCTGATATAATATATGCCTTCCTGATCGAATGTAGGATCGAAGACAAACAAGCCGTGACCGTTTCCGCTATCGGAGAACACCGCATTAACGGGTAAGTCCTCGGCGGATAGTGTCAGTGCGTCATTGTCAAAATCAGTGGATAGTACGACCATCTCCAGGTGTCCGCCTTCCTCTACGGATTGAGGCAGAATCGAACCAAGCTCGGGAGCGAGGTTAACCTGGTTTACGGTGATCTCGACGTAACCGGTATCGCGCAACTCGCCATCGCTGGCTATAAATCCGACATTCAAAACACCCGCTTGCGAATAATCGGGACGGAACGTAAACAGCCCCGTACCGTTACCGTTATCCTCGAACTGGGCGTTGGTCGGTAAATCGAAAACACTTAGTATCGGTGTGGTACCGTCCGGATCCGTTGCCGAAACCACGAAACCCAAATACTGGTCTTCATCGATATTTCTATCGGTCAGTGTCCCGAGTTCGGGCGACTGGTTAGTGTTATTTACCGTGATCGTTACATCAATCGTATCGGTCAGGTCGCCATCCGAACATATGAAGCGGACATTGTAGTTACCACCCTGATCGTAAACCGGATCGAACTCGAACAGCCCATGACCGTTGCCGCTATCGGCAAATGTCGCGTTAGAAGGCATGTTGGAGGCCAGTAATGTCAGAACATCCGCATCGAAATCCGAGGAGGCAACCACGAATTCCAGATGACCGCCCTCGCTTACTACCTGTGAGGCAACCGGCTCTAACACCGGCGCTATATTTATATGGTTTACGGTTACTTGAACCATCTCGGTATCCGCCAGTACGCCATCCGAGGCGATAAAGCCGATATCGTAGACACCAGACTGAGTATAGTCCGGCGAGAACTGGAACAAGCCCGTACCGTTGCCGTTATCTTCGAAAAGAGTGTTAGCGGGATTATTGAACATGGTTAAGGTCGGCGTCGTACCATCAGGATCAGAGGAGCTAACCACGAAACTCTGGAACGCGCCCTCATCGAGTGTTCTATCGGCAACAGGGGTTATAACAGGCGGCAAGTTTGTTTCATATACCGTCACCTGCACGTATTCGGTATCGGCGAGGTTACCGTCACCGGCAACGAAACCGATATCATAAACACCCTGCTGGTTGAAATCGGGATCGAAAGCAAACAAGCCGTGGCCATTGCCGCTATCATCGAACGTTGCGTTAGCCGGCAAATCGATTGTTGTTAGGCTAAGCGAGTTCTCATCGAAATCTGTCGCGATAACGTTAAACTCCAGATGTTCACCCTCGGCAACCGATTGGTCGGTTATCTCGGCTATCTCCGGAGCGAGGTTTATATCGTTCACCGTGATATTAACCATCTCGCTATCGGCTAATTCGCCGTCACTGACAATATATAATACCGGATAGACGCCGGCCTGGGTGTAATCGGGATCGAATGCAAACAACCCATGACCATTACCGCTATCGGTGAATGCCGCGTTTATCGGCAGATCGACGACGTTCAATGTCAATGCCTGCTCGTCGAAATCACTGGAGGTAATTACGAACTCCAAATGGCCATTCTCGTCAACGGACTGAGCGCCGATCTCGGCCAGCTCCGGCGGAAGGTTAACATGGTTGACCGTGATATTAGCCGCCATAGTATCCGCCAGGTCGCCGTCGCTGGAGATGAAGCTAACCTGATAATCACCGGCTTGCGTGTAATCAGGATCGAAGGTAAACAGGCCGTGGCCGTTTCCACTATCGGTGAAAGCTGCGTTACTGGGCAGGTTAAGAGCAGTCAGGGTTAACTCATCCAGATCGGGATCGAAGGAACTGACAATGAACTCGAGATGAGTTCCTTCATCCATATCCTGATCGGTTATAGTTTCGAGTTCCGGCGGCAGATTGGATTCGTTAACCGTTATCTCGACCGAAATCGTATCGGACAGTTCCGAATCGGTAGCTATGAACCTGACCGTATAATTTCCATTCTGATTGAAATCGGGAGTAAATTCGAATAAACCGTTACCGTTGCCGCTATCGGTGAAAACCGCATTCGTCGGCATATCCAGAGCACTAAGGACAGGAATCTGGCCATCGGGATCGACAGCCTCGATAACAACCTGTAATGTCTCGCCCTCGTTTATTACCTGCGATGGTACCGAGGTTATTACCGGCGAGCGGTTAAATTCGGTAACATTGATCACGACCAATTGTGAGTCGGCCAGTGATGAGTCGGCGGCCTTGAACCAGATATCGTACTGCCCGGATTGAGTATAATCCGGGCTAAACGTGAACAGCCCGTGACCGTTGCCCGAATCATCGAATACGGCATTCGTCGGCAGCGGCAAAGCTGTCAGAGTTAGAATATTTGCATCAAAATCGGAGGCTGCCACGGCGAATGTCAGAAGCTGTCCCTCGGCCACCGTTTGCGGCGAGGTAATCTGGCCCAGTATCGGAGCGACATTAACATCATTAACCGTGATTTCGGCATACACCGTATCGGCCAACAAACCATCATAACCGATAAAGCCGACAGTGTAATCACCCGCCTGCGAACTGTCGGGATTGAACTCGAACTCACCCGTGCCATCATTATTATCGTGGAATGAGGAATTAGCAGGGGCGTTTATCGAGGATAGTATCAGAAGTTGTCCGTCGGGATCGGTAAAACTTACGGGGAAATTAAGAGTCGCCTGCTCATCTATGACCTGAGCCGATATCTCCTCCCCGACCGGCGGTAAATTCGTCTGACCAACCGAAACCGAAACGAGCTGCGAATCGGCCAGGCTACCGTCGAATGAAATAAATCTTATATAATACACGCCGTCCTGATCGAATGATGGGTTGAACGTGAACAGCCCATGACCGTTTCCGCTATCGGCAAATGATGAGTTAGCGGGGATATTTTCGGCTGACAGATAAAGCTGATCGCCATCGAAATCCGTCGAGGAAACTACAAGCTCCAGATTTCCGCCCTCCTCGACCGATTGCGGCGAGATGGGATCAAGCTCGGGAGCCAGGTTGACATTATTGACGGTAATTTCAACAGTACCGGTATCGGAAAGTTCGCCGTCGGTGGCGAAGAAGGTGACAGTATAAACGCCGGACTGAGTGTAGTCAGGATTGAAAGTGAACAGCCCCGAACCATTGCCGTTGTCCTCGAATGTACCGTTTACCGGCACGTCTAAAGCCGATAAAACCGGCGTGGTGCCATCGGGATCACCGGCGCTGACTACGAAACCGAGGTAATCATCCTCATCGATAATCCTGTCGGCCAGGCTCCCCAGGGTAGGCGGAAGGTTATTGTTAGTTACCGTTATGGCAACATCGATAGTATCGGACAGACTGCCATCACTGGAGATGAATCTGACCGTATATACTCCACTCTGGCCATAGTCGGGGTCGAAGGTAAACAGGCCGTGACCGTTACCGCTATCCTCGAAAGCCGCGTGAGTCGGTAAACTATATTCATTAACTACCAGCGGATCATCATCGAAATCGGTAGAGATAACCGCGAACTCCAGATGCCCGCCCTCGCTGACAACCTGCGCGGAAATCGGATCGAATGACGGCCCGATATTAATCTGGTTGACCGTAATTTGAACGTACTCGGTATCGGCCAGTTCACCATCGGAACCTACGAAACCGATATCATAAGCGCCGGCTTGAGTGTAACCGGGCGAGAACGTGAACAGGCCGGAACCGTTACCATTATCATCGAACGTTGCGTTAAGAGGTCCGTCAATCATCGCAAGGCTCGGCGTAACTCCGTCAGGATCGGTTGCCGAAACTATGAAGCTGAGGTAAGCGCCCTCATTAACATTTCTATCGGTTATCGAAGCTACCGTGGGCGACTGGTTACTATTGTTTACGGTTACGGTTATCTGAACAGTGTCCGCCAGATCGCCGTCGCCGGCAACGAAACCGACCGTATAAGCCCCATCCTGCGAATAATCGGGACTGAAATCGAACGTCCCCGATCCTCCGCCGTTATCGGTAAAGGAAGCGTTAGTCGGCAGGTTGAAAGCATTAAGTGTTATCGTATCATTATCGAAATCAGTGGCCGTTACTGTCATTACCAGCGTACCACCCTCATTGACAGTAGTATCGCCAAGAGCGGCCAAAACAGGCGCCTGGTTGACATCGTTAACCGTTATCTCGACCAGCTCGCTATCGGCTAATGTACCGTCGCTGGCTATGAATCTTATATTATATGTTCCGGCCTGCGTATTGTCGGGATCGAACATGAACAGTCCGTGACCATTACCACTATCGGAGAATACCGCGTTTAGCGGCAGACTTTCAGCGGTTAATATCAACGTTTGAGCGTCAAGATCGGTAGCGGTAATCAACAGCTCCAGATGCCCCGATTCGGCGACACTCCTGCTGCCGATGGAGGCCAGCTCCGGCGGCATGTTAATATGAAGTACCGTAATCTCAACCGTGGCCGTGTCAGATAAATCTCCGTCGCTTACGATAAACTGGACATTATATACACCGCTCTGGCTGTAATCGGGATCGAATGTAAGCAGACCGTGTCCGTTAGAACTGTCGGTAAAGACAGCGTTCAGCGGTAAATCATTCACCGTGAATACCAGGTTATCTTCATCGAAATCCGAGGAGGTTACGACCAGCTCGAGATGCTCGCCCTCGTTTGTTAGTTGTGAATTTAAAGGATCGATTTCAGGAGCGAGATTTATATCGTTTACCGTTATATCGACTACGAATGTATCAGCAAGATCGCCATCACTAGAAACGATGCCGATATTATAAATACCACTCTGGGAGTAATTAGGACGGAAAATAAGAGTACCTCTGCCGTTACTACTGTCAATCAACTCAGTTCTGATAGGCATATCAAACGCGCTCAATACGGGTATCTGGCCGTCAGGATCACTTGACTTTATATACAGGAACAGATCGCTCCCCTCATCAATGACCTGTGACATAATATCCGCAATCTCCGGGGCGCGGTTGATCTCGTTGACCGTTATCTCGACCAACTGCGAATCGTTCAGGGAGCCATCGCTGACATTAAACCAGATTTCGTAATCGCCGGATTGCTCGAAATTAGGAGTGAACCTGAAAGTCCCGACACCGTTACCCGAATCGGTGAACGCCGCGTGAGCCGGCAACGAGGAAGTTGTCAAGGTTAACGTGTTGCCGTCGTAATCGGAGGCGGAAACGTTAAACGTTAAAGTCTGCCCCTCGGTAACCGTTTGCGGTGTCGTGATCGGATCCAGATAAGGAGCGACATTGATATCGTTAACATCTATATTTGCGTAAATCGTATCCGAAAGCGAACCATCATAACCGATAAACCCAACAATGTATGATCCGGCCTGTGAGCTATCGGGGTTAAACTCGAAGCGGCCCGAATTATTGCCGTTATCCACGAATGACGAATTCGAGGGCCTATCGAACGAGGAGATAGCCAGCAATTGGCCGTCGGGATCGGAGAAATTCACGGTAATTGACAGGAAACCACCCTCATTAACCTCCCTATCGGTAATGGCTTCACCGACAGGCGGCAAGTTGGTTCCACCTACCGTAATCGATACCAGGGCGCTGTCGCTGAACTCGGAATCAGAAACAATGAAACGCACATGGTAAACTCCGGCCTGGTCAAATGACGGATCGAAAGTGAATAAGCCGTGGCCGTTACCCGAGTCGGTGAATGTGGCGTTAAGCGGTATATCCTCCGCGCTAAGCGTTAAAGCATCCAAATCGTAATCCGAGGAGGTAACCACGAACTCGAGATGTCCACCCTCCTCTACCGATTGTGGCGACGGTGGATTGAGTACCGGCGCTAAATTAACCTGGTTAACCGTGATATCAATATAGCCGGTATCCGCCAGATCGCCGTCAGAGGCGACGAAGCCGATCGTGTACAAGCCTGATTGTGAGTTATCGGGAGAGAACGTGAACAAACCGGTACCGGTACTATAGTCCTCGAAAGAGGCATTAGCCGGCAAATCGATTGTCGTTAACACCGGGATAACGCCGTCGGGATCGGAGGCGCCGACGATGAAACTAATGAAATCATCCTCATTCACACTTCGGTCTGTCAGCGTACCCAGTACAGGAACACGGTTAGTATTGTTTACGATAATCCCGACATCTAAAGTATCAGCCAGATCACTATCACTGACAATGAAACGAACCGTGTAGTCGCCTGTTTGCGTATAATCGGGGCTAAACCTGAATAGACCGTGACCGTTACCGCTATCGGTGAACGTGGCGTTGGAAGGTAAATCCTCCGCTACCATGGTCAATATATCGTTATCGTAATCAGTTGACATGACAACCAGATTGAAAACATCCCCCTCATCGATTACCTGATCAGTAATCGGGTTTAATTCGGGTGCGATATTAACCTGGTTGACCGTTATCTCAACGTACTCGGTATCGACCAGTTCGCCGTCCGAGGCTATGAATCCTACATTATATATACCGGCCTGAGTGAAATCGGGGTTGAATCCGAACAGACCCGAACCGGTACCGAAATCCTCGAAAGTCGAGTTAGTCGGTATGTCGAAAGCTTCGAGCGCCGGAATCACGCCATCGGGATCGGTGGCGAATACCACGAAACTGGTCGAGCCACCCTCAGCCAGTGAACGAGAGCTGAGAGGCGTAATCGATGGCGCGCGGTTAGTCTCGACAACGGTGATCACAACAAGCTCGGTATCGGCCAGCACGCCATCATCGACAATGAAACGTACCTGGTAATTACCGGCCTGTGTATAGCTTGGATTGAATACGAACGAACCGCTGCCGTTGCCCGAATCGAAGAACGAGGCGTTGGTGGGCAGATTCTGGGCGATCAGTGTCAAGGCGTCATTATCGAAATCGGTACCCGAGACAGGAACCTCCAGATAGCCGCCCTCATCGACATTCTGAGCGCCGATCGCGGCCAACTCCGGAGCGATATTAATCTGCTCTACGTTGATAGTAACATATTCGGTATCGGCCAGCGCGCCGTCAGCGGCGATAAAGCCTATAGTATAATCTCCGCCCTGGGTATAGTCGGGAGTGAAAGTCAACAGCCCCGTACCGTTAGTCGAATCGTAGAACGAGGCATTGGCAGGCAAATCGAAAGCGGTCAGGATAATCGTATCCAGATCGTAATCGATCGAGGTTACGTTTAACTCGAGGGTCTCACCCTCATTAACCGTTTGATCGCTCAAACCGGCTAATTCGGGAGCTACATTAATATCGTTTACCGTGATATCTACCTGGGTGGTATCGGCATCATCGCCGTCATCGACGATAAACCTTACCTGGTAGCTATTGGCCTGAGAATAATCAGGATCGAAAATAAACAGACCATGCCCGTTACCCGAATCATAGAATGCGGCGTTAGTCGGCATATTCTCAGCGATAAGAGTCAGCAAATCAGGATCAAAATCAGAGGATGTCACCACGAACTCGAGATGCTCGCCCTCATCTACTGATTGGGTGATCACGTCGTCTATTTGCGGTGGCAGATTGATATCGTTGACCGTAATCGCCACCAGTTCGCTATCCGCCATATCACCATCACTGACAATGAACAGAACATCGAAAACACCCGATTGAGTATAGTCGGGATCGAACGTAAAGTCGCCTCGGTTGTTATACAAATCCGTGAACGTGGCGTTAATCGGCACATCTTCGGCCGAAAGTATCAGAGAGTCGCCGTCGAAATCGATCGTGTTTATGGTAAATTCCAAATGTCCGGCTTCATCCACTGATTGCGAGCCTATCGCGGTCATGGCCGGTTTCATATTAATTTGATTTACCGTAATCTCGACAGCTTCCGTATCGGCGGCCTCGCCATCACTTACTATAAAATTAAGATTATAAATTCCGCTCTGAGTGAAATCCGGGCCGAACCGGAACAGGCCGTGGCCGTTGCCGCTATCGGAAAATACCGAATTCAGAGGCAAGGACTGAGCTGTCAGGGTGAGAGCCTGGTTATCGTAGTCGGAGGAGATTACATGAAGGTATAACGAATCGCCCTCGTCAACATCCTGGTCATCGATAACCTGCCAGACCGGGCTAACGTTGGTATTCGAAACCGTAATCTCGGCATAGCCGGTATCGGAGAAAGAACCATCCGAGGCGATTATCATTATATTATAGACGCCTTCCTGGTCGAAATCGGGTATGAATTCTAACATTGCGTGACCGTTGCCGCTATCGTACATGGCGGCGTTTTCGGGAAGATCGAATGCCGAGATAAACGGCGAGGTCAAATCGGGATCGGAGGCGGTTATTATTATCTGAAGAATATCACCCTCGGCGGTAGCCTGAGCGCTGATAGGATCGAGTATCGGAGGGCTGTTGGTCACGACCACATCGAGATGGACTATTTGACTGTCGGCGTATTCGCCATCGCCGGCTATGAATAAAATATCGTATCCGCCGGCCTGTCCATAAACCGGATCGAATGTAAATCCACCGGAGCCGTCTCCGTTATCCGAGAACGCGGCGTTAGTGGGAAGATTCTCGGCGGCCAAAGTAGGGGTTGTACCGTCGGGATCTATCGCCGTAATTATTATCTCGAGATTATCCTCCTCACCGACTACCTGTGGAGTTGGAATAGCGGCGAGAACAGGTGGAGCGTTTATCGCATTTACGGTAACATCAACATAAATAGTATCAGCAAACTCACTATCACTGACAATGAACCGTACTATATAATTACCTGCTTGAGTATAATTTGGATTAAACTCGAAGAAACCAGCACCATTGCCCGAATCGGTAAAACTGGCATTCGGCATGATATTTTGCGCGGTGATCGTCAAAGTCTCCAGATCAGGATCAGAGGCGCTGATATTGAATCCCAGATATCCACCCTCATCGACAGACTGAGCTGTTATCGGAGTAAGCTCGGGCGCACGATTGAGATTATCGACGATAACCTCAACCACCTGGCTGTCGGCCAGATTGCCATCGGAGGCCGCAAATATGATATCATAGCTTCCGGCCTGGAAATAATCGGGGCTGAACGTGAACGTACCGACACCATTGCCGCTATCGACGAACGTCGCGTTGGAGGGAAGATCGTAAGCAGCCAGCGTCGGAATAACGCCGTCGGGATCGGTGGCGGAGATGTTAAACAGCAAAGTCTGGTTTTCAGAGACATTTTGCGGCGTGCCAATCGCTGCAAGTTCCGGAGCGAGATTGTACTCGTTCACCGTTATCGTAACCATCTCCGAATCGGCGGCTATACCGTCATTGATTATAAACAGAACGTTATAAACTCCGCTCTGCGTATAATCGGGATCGAATATGAATGAACCGTTACCGTTACCGGAATCGGTGAATGTCGCATTCATCGAGGGAACGTTTTCGGCGCTCAATACCGGATCATCATCGGTATCCTCATCACTTGAGGTAAGAGAAATAACCAGATGCTCACCCTCATTCAGTGCCTGGCTGCCTATTGATGCAAGTACCGGTAGACGGTTTATGTTATTAACGACGATATCACCGAAAGATGTATCCGCTAGCTCGCCATCACTGGCGATAAACCTTACCGTATATGTTCCCGCCTGAACGTAATTCGGGTCGAATGAAAACAGACCATTGCCATTACCGCTGTCGGTAAATGATGCGTTCAACGGCAAATTCTGGGCGGTTAAAGTAATCGATTGTAAATCAGGTTCGGTGGCAGTGACCACGAACTCCAGGTGTGAGCTCTCATCCACGAAATGAGAACCAACAGCGTTAAGCTCGGGCGCGCGGTTGGTATTGGTTACCTCGATAGCTACGATTTCCGAATCGGCATACTCACCGTCATTAACTATGAAAGTGACATTATAATTTCCTGTCTGATCGTAGCCCGGAGTAAACGTAAACAAGGCGTTGCCGTTACCCGAATCGGCCAGCGAGGAGTTGGCCGGAGCGTTTCTCAGCGTAATCGTCCTGTTATCGTTTTCATTATCCGTAGTTAAAACATGAATATCCAATGTTTGATTTTCGGCCACCTCTTGTGAGCCTATGGGAATTATCACCGGGGCGGTATTAAAATGATTGACCGAAATTCCCATCGTCGATGTATCAGCCAATACGCCATCGCTGACAATAAACCTGACAGTGTACGATCCCTCCTGTGAAAAGTCGGGATCGAAAGTGAACAGGCCATGACCGTTACCGCTGTCGACAAAGGCCGAGTTAAGCGGATCGTTATACATCGATAAAGTGATCGCATCGTTGTCGAAATCGGTGGCGGTAATCACGTACCCCAGATGGTCACCCTCATCAACAGCCAGCAAGCTGATCGGGTCAATACTCGGGGCAACGTTAACCTGGTTGACCGTTATATCGACCAGTTGGGTATCCGCAGCCGCACCGTCACTTGCAATGAACCTGACGGCGTACTCGCCGCTCTGGGTCGAATCAGGATCGAACACGAACCAGCCGTTACCGTTGCCGCTATCGATGAACGAGGCGTTTTCAGGCAATTGTTCGGCAGTCATATTTATGGATTGCCCATCAACATCCGAGGCGGTGATCAGCAAGCCCAGTGATTGTTTCTCATCCACTACCTGCGAGCCGATAGGACCGAGAACAGGCGGGGCGTTAACATCATTAACAGTCACCGACATAGTCATAGTATCGCTTAAGGCTCCGTCAGCGACAATAAAGCTTACATTATATACGCCGCTCTGAAGATAAGTCGGATCGAACTCGAATAAGCCCGTGCCATCCGAGTAGTCGGTAAACGAGCTATTCAGAGGGCTGGATCCCACGGTGAAAGTCAGCGCGTCACTGTCGAAATCTGAGGAGGTCAACAGGTACTCGAAATGGGTGTTCTCATCCACGGATTGCGCCGTTATTGTATCTATTACAGGGGCGAGATTGATATGGTTGACTGTAATTTCTACTACTTGAGTATCAGCCAACTCGCCATCCTCGGCGACAAACCTCACATTATATATACCGCTTTGGGAATAATCGGGATCGAAAGTAAACGTACCCTGACCGTTACCGTTATCGGTAAATGATGAGTTGGCTATCATATTTTCAGCCAGCAGGTCAATCACGTCATCATTAATATCCGTTGCAGAAATAGCAAACTCGAGATGCTGTCCCTCATCTACCGCCTGGACGGGTATCGCGGTAATCACGGGCGAGACATTCACCCTGTTTACCGTTATCGAAACCATCTGGGTATCTGCATAGAAACCATCGTCTGCAATAAACCTTACATTATATGTACCGTTTTGAATGTAGCTGGGATCGAACTCGAACAAACCGGTTCCATTGCCGCTATCGGTGAACGTGGCATTGGTCGGTAAGTTTTCCGCTGTCAATGTCAGTATATCACTCTCAGGATCGGTAGCCTCTACAAGGAACCCCAGATGCGAACCCTCGTCCACCGACTGACCACTGATAGCCGTCAGTGTTGGCGCGCTGTTATAATCATTAATAGTGATATCTACCGTAATAGTATCGGCAAGCGTACCGTCGCTAGCGATAAACCGTACCTGCTCCTCCCCCGATTGCGTGTAATCGGGATCGAACTCGAACAAACCATGACCGTTGCCGCTATCGACAAATGTGGCGTTGGCAGGTAAATCCTCGGCGGTGAGTGTCAAACCATCACCATCGAGATCGGAAGAGATTAACGCGAATTCGAGATGCGCTCCCTCATCAACCGATTGCGCGGTTACCGGATCGAACTCCGGCGCGCGGTTGACATCGTTAACAGTGATATCAACCAGTTCAGTGTCGGCCATAGAACTATCCTGCGCTATTACGCTAATCTGTAAGTTACCGGATTGCGAATAATCAGGGTCGAAAGTAAACAATCCATGGCCATTACCGCTATCGACAAACGAGGCGTTCGTTGGTAAATTCAATAAAGTATATTCCAGAGAATCGCCATCCGTATCGGAAGCAGTGATTACGAATTCCAGGTGTTCGCCCTCATCAACAAATTGGGGACTAATTGGGTCAATTACCGGGGCATTTTGAGCATAGGCCAACCCACCCGTAACGCTCATAAACAATATCGCCCACAATAAAGCCTTTATCTTCATCTTAGCCTCTCTTTTAATCCCAAACTCTTAAGAAACTCCCACAACGGAACGGAAAAAAGGCTTTGGAGTGAAGCAAAAGTTACTTCACAAGCAACATCTTTTTCGTTTTATTAAAATCATCCGCGCTAACGCGGTAGAAGTATACACCAGAGGTTACTTCCTCACCATCAGATCCAGTCCCATCCCAGATCATCTGATGATGCCCGGCATTCAAATAGCCGGATTGAATTTCCTTAATTTCTTGTCCAAGTACGTTGTAGACCACTACCTGAACCACAGAGTTATATGGTAAGTCAAAGGATATCGTCGTTTTGGCGTTGAAAGGATTAGGGTAGTTCTGGTAAAGCTCGTAAGCAATCGGTAATTCCCCAATCACATCAACATTTAACCTGTAAGCATCAACGGTGACAATCTCGAAATCGGTCAGCCTGACTACACTGGCCGGGTCGATATTGTCTCCGATAATATCGATATCGAGATTTACGAGCTCGCCCATAGCGGGTCCGAATTCGGTAAAACTATAAGTGTAAATTACACCGCGAATCTCACCGGTCATGTCGTTATATTCCAGATTCAAATTCGAAATCATCTCACCAGGAGTAATATCGTTAATAATAACCTCTTCGGGGTCATACTCGATGGTGAACTGGACAGCGCCCGCCTCGGTACTCAAATCGAGCCATAACGGTATCTCGCCGCTATAGCCGGCATAAATATAATCACGCCTCAGTTCGACACTGCCGGCATCGCTAACCAGCGGTGGCGCCGGTGAATCCCAATTAAACACATCCCAGAGAATACCCTGCAGATCTGAAACCCTGACATCACCGTCACGGTTGTAATCGCCCGCATCACGGGTACGCACACTCATCTCCAGGCGGCCTATATTATAAGCCAGTACGGCGACACAATCACCCAACGACAACACGCCGTCAAGGTTAGCGTCGCCCAGAATATCAATCGTGAAAGATCCCTCGTCGAATATCATCTCGACCGAGGTACCGGCGGTATCCTGAACCGTGGAGGTAGAATCGAAAGAAATTACGGATGGACCGGGTAGCGCCGCACCATCGACATCAACCACGAATTCGACGATCGGGCCATTACCGGCAGGAATAGTGTCCAGGTCGAGCGGTAAAATACCTACCCTGTACCTGCCATCCTCGAGCGAGTTCTGGAATAAATTATAATTAAACGCTCGGGATGAATCCGGTTTGGCGTCTTTGATATCTATAACCAGAGGATCGTAAAGCACGTCGAATTGAATCGCGTAAATAGGATTCGGATTTTGCATATTCACGATCAAACTCCGGTCGAGCGAACCGGGCAGCGCGCCTTGTAGAGCGGCAACGCTCAATAAGTCGTTGATAGCATCAACGACATTTATCGTAACCGTACGTGTAGCGAAGCTACCGGCGGTGTCCTCCGCCCGGAAAACAACATTGTACACTCCGTTTTGATTGTAATCAGGATCGAACGAGAAAACAGATGAGATAGTACCGGAACCACTTGTGCCCTCGAATGAGGCATTAGTTGGTACTCCGGTAGCGGTTAAAGTAACGTATTGGTTCTCCGGATCGTAAGCGCTGACAGTGAATTCCAAATGGCCACCTTCGGCGACATTCTGGGAGCCCGGATCGTTGATAATCGGCGGGGGATCAGTTTGAACAGTGCCGACATCGATAGTGACCGTTCCCCGGGTTTCGGCATAACCATCCGAGGCCGTGAACACGACATCATATGAATTATTGTTCTGAGAGCTCGCTGGCGTAAAGTAAAAAGTACTCGAGACCTCTCCCTGACCACTGTTTCCGGCGAATGTCGAGTTATCCGGTAAGCCGGTTGCGCTTAACATAACCTCATCACCATCGGAATCCGTTGCGGTGACACTGAACTGTAAAGTCGAGCCGACCTGAACCTGACGCGGCGAAACAAGGGCGGGAGTATACACAGGCGGATTATTGCCCGGTCCGGTCACCCTGACATAACCATCGATTAACACCGGAAAGCGAGCATTCCCGAATCGATCGGAAAGAGTGTTATAGGCAGGATTTACTGAGCGCGGTACGAATCTTACATAATAATCACCGCCCGGCACATCCGCACCAATCGTAAATTGTATCTGAACGATATCGCCGAATCCCGGCTGTACGGGATTACTGAAGGAATCATCATAACCGGCAATGTAAATCGTATCCGCGTCAATACTGGAGCCAAATCTTAAGCTCGCTGCCCTGGGTAATGCTATAATGTTGGATCGTGTCGTGCTTAGCGCATTAGTGTTATAGGACAAAACCAATTGGAAACCACCTATAGCCACAGATTGGTTGCCTAGATAGATATTCAGGTCAACTTGCTGACCAGGATCGCCGGTGACTGTCCCTATTCTTAACGTATCAGCCTGGGCTAAAACAACAGAGGTAGAGAGGGCGGAAAAGAATAACACAGCCAACAAAAGCAATACGCGAGAACCAGGCACTTGGTATTCTTTTTTAAACATCACAAAGCCCCATTTATCTTAATAAAATCATTTTACTTGTTAACACTACATAATTATTACAATACAAAGCATAGCTGTAGACGCCGGTGGATACCTCCTTATTAGAATTATCGCGTCCATCCCATCTTATGGCATAGCTACCGGGAGACTTATACCCCAGTACCATAGATGTTACTTCTCGGCCCAAAAGATCGTAAACAACCAACCTCGCCTGCCCGGCATCAACCAGGCTAAACGATATTACGGTGTGATTGTTAAACGGATTAGGATAGTTGGTAAGAATATTAATATTTTCAGGCTTATTATCGGTATAATCTAAAAATACCGGTGGCTCTATCTCCAGTTCACCATCAGCGAGAACCGGCAAATACATGTAAAGCCCGGTAGTATCGGAAAGATGATTCTCATAATTATACGCGCTCGAATTCCGTAAATCCCAATCATAGGATCCCGGTTGTGCGCTACCGTTTATCACGAACTCGATATCAAACACCTCACCCGAGCCGGGCGCGATATAACTGGTCCGCGGAAACAGTGAAGCCGCGCTAAGCATTAAAACTCCTGTATTGGATGTATCGACTGCGAAGATATTCATAAATGATACACGACTAGAAAGACTAACTGACTGAATACTACAAACATCTTGATTATATTCCAACCTTGTAGAAATTCCTCCTACCGGAAATGTATTAACCAAATGGATTGATGTTGTTACAACTTCTCCTGGTCTTGAAGTACTACTCTCAATTTTTACTGAATCGATTTCAGAAGGTATCTGCGCATTACTATTTAATGCTGAAATCAATATAATAATAAGTGTAAAAAACACAAGTCTATAATACATTTTTTTTACCGTTTTACTTGATAAAATTCATTCTCCCAGTCTGGCTGTAACCGCCAGTAGATAAACGATATAGATAAATACCGGAAGCCAGGACCGTACCGCTTGATGTACATCCGTCCCAACTTACCGAATGATTGCCTGAATTATAATAACCTGAAACAAGTCCGCGTACCTTTCTACCCCTGATATCATAAATATTCAGGGTAACATGCCCGGGCTTGTTCAAAGAAAACTCTATTATAGTATTTGCATTAAAGGGATTTGGATAATTCCCTTTAAGAGAAAATTCATTGGGAATGATAATGTTGTCATCAACTGAGAGAAATTGAAGTATCGTAATAGAACCGTTTACCAGGACCGGTTCAACCACATCATACCCGGTGGTATCGCTTATCACGTTCGTAAACTCTTCATCGTTGAAAAACGATACGGAAACCTCCGAGCGTGAATGTACACTGTCTGAAATCGCTATTCTAAAGGTGGCTAAGTGATGATAACCAACGGGCAAAGGCTCGGATGGCGCCAGCGGCATACTGGCAATACCAGTCAATGATATTTTCGCCGGCGAAAATACCACACCATTAAAATAACTGAAATCCTGAACATCATCGCCTCTAGTCGCCGATACAAACTTAGCCAGGGATGTATCGGATAACGTCATTTCCGTGTGAAAAGCGCCAACACTAAAAGATTGGTTCTGTAAATACAAACCAACCACAGCGGTGTCACCAGCCTCAACGGTAACTGATGTTAAATATAAACTATCATCTTGGGCGAGTAAAATAACATTAAAGGAAAGAACGGCGGCTAACAAAAGTACGGCTATTTTTTTCATTTTTCCCCCGAAAAACACTTTTTAATTTATTCAATATCAAATATGCAAATACCGTGCCGCCTTTCAGTTAACCTATTGCATTACAAGTTATTATAATACAAGGGCTAATATTCTGATTAACTTGATGTTTCAAAAAGTGTTTCCTCATAAAACGCAAATAATTGCAACTTACCTGCAACGATACCTTTAACAATTAAAGGCAGGAGAGACCTAAGCCTCTCCCACCTGTAGATCTATGAAAAATCGCCGCTAAAGTTAAATTACTTCAGCAGGGTCATCTTCAGAGTCTCGGTGAAGTCACCGGCGGATACTTTATAGAAGTAGACACCGCTAGCGACATCACTGGCATCCCATACCACACTGTGGTTACCAGCATTGACATTACCCAGTTCCATTGACTCGACCAGCTGGCCGGCGACGTTGAAGATGTTAATAGTAACATCAGCGGAAGTCGGCAGACCGAAAGCGATACTGGTCTTGGCGTTGAACGGATTCGGGAAGTTCTGGTTGACAGCGAAGAATTCCGGTATCGCGGCAGCGACTTCGGAACGGGCGTCTAACAGAGCACCACGGCTATCGGCAACCTGAACGTCATTGATGGAAACGGCGCCTTCACCCATAACCGGAATGGTAAAGAGGGTGTTGGTACCAGCGGCAAATGCCTGGGAATCCATGTTGTAAACGATGACAGTCATGACTTCACCGTTATCGTTGTACTCAATATCCATACCATCGACGGTCGGGACACCAAGCTCAACACCAGCATGGGCGATCTCAACGCGAGCGCCACCAACGGCAGCCTCGGAGTTGATGGAAACATCAACGTTACCAGCAGTGACAGCCGGCATGGAAACGGTAGCAATGACATCAAGCGGAGCAAGCTTGCCAAAGCCGTCGTAACCGTTGACAGTATTGATCATGTAAATAAGGTCAGCAATGCTGCCCTGAATATCGTCATCATTAACGTCTGAAGCATACATCTGACGGAGGTTCAGCGGGTTGTTGATAGGATCGATCAGATAGTTGGCCAGGACAACGACGTCACCAGCTTCAAACTCGTAACCGTTCAAGTTCATGTCGCCGAGAACAATATTGTGCTCGTCTAAGACCTTGATGTTACCACAGACGAGATCCAGATCCAGAGTTCCATACTGTGAGGAATCCGGGGCATCGTCGCAGCCATCGTTGAACCAAACGTGATAACCTTCGGCGTCGGCTACGTTGTTGTAATCGTAGTGATCTTCGCCTTCGAGGTCATACATGAAGCAAATCGGAACGCAATGGTTTACAGGATACTGGAAAGCGGCACTGAGCAGGAATTTAACTCTGAACAGAGGCTCACCAGCGTCGATACCGCAGATCGGCTCGACTTCGGTCTGGTTGTCAAGATCGTTGATGAAGGTGACGCGGAGGGTACCGGCGCCATCAACACCCATATTGACATTCCAGTACTCACCACCCATGAGGATAGCGCCACGCTCAACGTCGGTGACGGTGAGGATGGAGGAATCCCACTCTATGGAGAATACGAAACCGCCGAGGCAGAAGCAATCACCACAGGTATCTAAGTAGATCGGCATCCAATCTTCGAGACCCGGCCAGATGTACAGGGCAGGATCCATGGAAGCGGTCATCTGACCAACGATGGTCAAGTTACCAGCGTTGAATTCAGACGGCTCTTCAGCATTGTTAGGATCGACAGCGGTAATAATGACATCGTCATTGAAGCAAGTACCGCAGAAGTTTTCCATGTCGAAATCGACTGTAACAATAAAGAAAGCAGCGTCTTCGTTAGCCGGATCGGCAACTTCCTCGACTGTATAGGTAGCCAGCGGAACGTTCACGGTAATATCCGGAACATCACCATCGGGATCCCAGAAAGTCGCGGTCATCGAGAAATCAACATAAGTGCAACCAGGTACGGCGTCGCCTTCAACAAACTCAACCGGCTGGTTGGGTGAGAAGAAATAGCAAGCGCCTTCCCAGATAGCATTATATGTGATAGTACCAGAAGTATCGGACATTAACGGCCACTCCTGGAAGGGGTCCCAACCACCATTAACCAGAGCACAAGTGCTCTCGCCGATAAGGGCAGGATCATCATTGGTATGAATCATGTAGTGAAGGTTGACTTCCGGAACCATCGATACGAACGGAGGTGAATCATATGGGGGGAAGAGCTCGATAATACCATTGTTACCCCAGGAATCCCAGGTGCTGACACCGTCGGTGCCATAAGCAATAGCAATCAGGTCTTTGTCTTCTTCGTAGTTACCGAAGTTTTTGCTATCCCAATTGATTACCGTACCAGCAGCATCAAAGTAGCACTGGAGGGTATCAATATAGTCAGCATAAGCATTGTTAATGGCTAACGGGGCATTGTACGAACCACCGCCAACACCAGTAGTACCCATGAAATAAACTTCAATATCTACATCTTTATTGTAGCCAATCGGAATAGGATCGCCAGCATCACCGGTACCCGAACCAGGCCAACCATAGTAGAAGTATACGTCCTGGGCCATAGCCGCTGTGGCGAAGAGAAGAATAAAAGAAAGAACTAAAATCTTCTTCATGTTTATCTCCTTCAATTGTGAACATAACAGGTGTTAAAACTTAACACACTAACTAATTTCTGTCGAGGAAATCCCTTTCCTCTTTCCCCTCTTTTAATAATAGTAACTTGGTTGTTCCTCTGTCTCATCACCTCCTTCAAGGAAATCAGGTAATTTATATATAAATAATATTAATCACATGGATCCGGCGGCGGATTACGGCCTATGAAATAATTAACCAGGTAAGTTACATCACTACCTATTATCCGGCCGTCATTATTGATATCACCGGCACACAAACTACAGGGGCAATCAAGAACCACTCCCCTGAAATAGTTAACCAGGAACGAGACATCAGCACCGATTATCATACCATCGCAGTTCATATCTCCGCGGTCAATATCGGTTATCTCCTCGCCAACATACACCCAACTATGCGAAACATTTACATCATCAAATAATTCATACCCGGTGCTGTCGGAGATAAAAACCGAATCCAATAACACAGTCACCTGGACATTTTCATCATAATCACATCCGAAACGAAATAGCACATTAAATAAGAGGCCCGTCTGGGGTTCCAATGGCGGAGTATATTCACCATCGGGATAGTTAGCTATACCGAGAATACGCAATTTTTCTTTTTGACGGAGACGAGAGGGCTCAATCACCTCCCAATAATCAACCAGCCCGCCCTCTGTATTAACATCAACAGGTTCCAGGGCGCCATATGGTTCTGTTTTTATATCAATTAAAAATCCGCCGATGGGGCAATCGAAGCCGATATAAACAGGTAATGATACATACTGAGTGCCATCCCTATCTACATAATTCAAATAATCAATACTAAGGCCTGCATAACAACTCTGGCTCTGCGCGTCAACCGGTAAAGCTAAGGTCGCGAAAAAAGCGATGATTACTACGAATTTTCCGATTTCTCTTAACATACTGCCTCTCTTTACTTTAGGGACCACCAATTATTATTCTAACAACCCTTAGCTCTTATTTCATACAGCTCCTGAGGTATACCACGGAGTTTAAATTCGCCGTGTAATGATCTAATAAGCAGAATGTAAATTTTCTATTATAATTAGCAGTCATACGCATATTTCAGACTCTCCCCAGAGAAGCTGTTCCCGATTTCCAACAGCCGATTTATTATTCTTAATTTTTTGTCAATTTTTAAGCTACAGCAAAAACTTAGTAAGTCATTGAAGACCGCCTGGTGCCTGATTTGTGGAACTTTTGTTTAAGTCATCATTCTCCGAAGCGTTACTGCTTGAAGCCAGAAGTGGATAATCTCCACACTGAGACAATATACAACCGTAAACACCGATGTCAAGAAAAAAATGCGTCAAGCATAATTTAATCGAAAGTTACCTCCAATATAACAATTGGAACATTTTTATACTATTATGTTGTAATCCGTTACCTATATGTTGCAAAACGATACATTTTTCGCTTGACATCCAGAGTAAGATGGTTATTTTAACTTAGTGGCGTTATGGGTATATATATAATTAAAATATTTCTTATGATATTAAAAAGTAACCTCTAACCCCTGAGGAGGTGATTAAATGGAAGAGGTCGTCTTAGTAGTTGAAGAGCTGGAAGAAAGAGTCGCTCCAGCCGGTTATTCCGGTGCTGGCTCCTGATCCGAGCTAAACTCGTGTGCTTTGAAAACCGCCTAGCCTCCTAGGCGGTTTTCTCGTTTTTAGAGCGACTCTTGTTTTAGCTCTATCCCCGAACCATACTTATCGGCTAAAAACCTGAATGTCTTAAATTCCTCGATATGATTAAATCCAAAATCTTTAATATTTTCGGGAAAAGACTCTACCAGACTCGAGTATACCTGCCCTGTTTGAGCCAGCATGGACGGCATAATGGATTCTTTTCGACATTTATCGAAAAGGCTGGCATGATTCACCAATGCCCTGAATAACATTGGGATACAACCTTTCTCGTGAGATTCGGTTTCGAGGGTTGAAAGCTGTTCGATAGCTTGATCGAATTGATTTTGAGCGGTCAGTAGTTTGGCATATATCAGCCTGAATTGAAATTCGATCAGGGTGTCCTCAATATTTAATACGCTGTAATCATTCAAAGCCGAATAAGCCTCCGCTGAATTACCGTCGGATATCAAGGCTGAGGCATATTCTAAAATCGCCTGCCCTGAAAATTCAGGTAGATTTACCGCTATAATCTTTTCAGATAACTGCTTTAACTCATCGATACCTGCGGCCGATAATGCCGCCTTTTTCAGACGGAAATAATCCAGATGCGCTTTCTGGCTGTAAGTCAATGCAGAATCCCGGCCTAAGTAATCGAGTAACTTCTCGGCGGACTTTATCTGTCCGGTATCGAAAAAATATGCTAATTTCAGCAGACGGGTATCATTTATCATTTCAGGATTGGATAGATCGGCGCCGATTGTCTCGGCAGTTTCGATCATCTCTGAATACAGCCTGTAATTACCCAGGGCCAGGCAATCACGAGCGATCAGGTAACTGGCTTGCATACGAAATTTTTGATGGTTCAGCGATTCGGCTATTGCAAGCGCTTTCTGATTTGCCTCGGCCGATTGAATAAAATCACCCATCTTATAATATGCTTGAGCGATATTCGAAACGATGTTTAACTGCTCATCATCAAAGCCTATCTTCATAGCAAGTTTATAGCTTTTATGAAAATACTCCAGTGATTCCTGTGGTTGACCGGAGTTCAAAAAGAAATAGCCGATATTGTCGAGAAACTTAGTCTCGAGCTGAAGGTTTTTTATCGAGACCGCGCAATCCAGAGCTTTCCGGAATCCTTCCAAAGCCATCTCTTTCTGCCCTTTGATATCGAAGATAATCGCGATATTGTTATGAATTTTGGATTGCTCCGTTAAATCTCCCAATTCCTCGTTTACTTTCAAGGCCAGACCGAATTGCTCCAGAGCATTGTCATGATCTCCGGCGGTCCAGTGAGCCAGGCCCAGGTTATTCAAACAGGCCGCCTGAAGAGGTAAATCGTTATACTTTTTGAAAATTACCAGCGCCTGATTAGAATAATTTATGGACTCAGAAGGCTTTTGTTGCATGCGGTAAACATCGCCAAGATTTTTATACACCTCAGCCAGAATTTTATCATCGTTCGTGTTTTTAGCTAACATCGCGGCGCGGCCGTATTTTACTATCGCTTTATTATATTCCGCCAGCGTTTTAGCGATATCACCGGCCAGGTTAAAAAAGTTCACCGCCAGATTATTATCGACTGTCTCGGGCGAGAGTTCGCAATAAGCGGCTTCCGCCAATTGTATGAATTTCCTGGCCGACTTCAGAGTGAATTCCTCGAAATATTTACCGGCTACTCGGAAATTTAACTCTAACGCTTCCGTATAGAACCCGGCATAATACGAATGATAGGACTGTTGATCGAGATCCGGGGAAATATCCCTGAAGTAGATAAATGCTTTCTCGTGGTATTCCCGTCGGATTCCGTCATTTAATAAGCGGTAAAACGCCAGACGTCTGGCCTCGCCTTTTATGTTATATTTATCATCATTAACGACTAAAATTCCTGTTTGATACAATTCATGCAGATCAGATTGCAAAGACTCGTTCGTCTGCCCCGATATCCCGGCAAGTACCTCAAGCGTCTGGGGCCGATTCAAAACACTCAACAAGTTAAGAATGATAGCTTTATTCGAATTGCTTTTATTAAAACATTCGTTGCATATATCGGCTATAGAGGATGGTACATTATTCGTATCCAACTCCTCGAAATCCTCCCACCCCTGGTCGGTATAGGTAAGAGTACCCTGGTCTATTAACATCCTGACATAGGGTTCGATCAACTCGGGATCACCGCCGGTTAACTCATCCAACTGTTTACATAGTTTATCCGATAAGGAGTATTTGCCCAGATAATGTTCGATATAAATATCAGTTCTGTTTTCGATATCTCTAAGCGATATGGTAGAGAGTTTGTCGCCGCCCTCGCCATACGCTGGAGAGGATGTAGTAAAAAGTGCCGTCAGTTTGAGATTGGAGTTATATATTATAGAATCGACAACCCCGGCAATATCCGGTTTATGGATATCAGAAAGATTTGCCGCTAATAAACTATTAGTAGTTTTCGATTCATCTATAAGATCCGGTTTTAAACAATCGAGTTCGCAGTCGATGACTTTATCGTAATTTACTTTCATTAAAGATATTATGTCTTTCAATAAAAATCTGCTTTCGTAATCGCTTCCGGTAATTATCATCATGTTTCCAGGATTATCGGGATTTAAACCAGCCGTGATATCGTTTACGAACGGCCAAAGTCCCGAGCCGAGATACGAACCTTTATGCGCTTTCACCAAATCGATAAACTCATCTTGCTCGCCCAGAGAGCAGGCTATTTGAATAAAGCTACCCGGCCTATCCTGAGGGTCGATCTCAAGCATGCTCATAATAATATCATCTATTTGGGTATTACCCGTGCTTATCGATTTGGGTTTGTTCTCGGTGATAAGCTTAATCAGAGCTCCCTCATCGGACGCCTCGAATGGCATTCTACCGCTCGCCAGTTCGTAGAACGTAGCCCCCAGCGAGTATATATCCGACCGTGTCGAAGCCTGGTTGCCGGTTAGAAGCTCCGGGGCTATATAACCGAAAGTCCCGGATTTTTGATTGGCCGAATCGGCGATTTTCTGGACAAGGTTAAAATCGATTAATTGCAATTTGCCTTTGGAGTTTATCACGAAGTTCTGCGGTTTGTAGTCATTATAATTATAACCGCAATGCGAGACGAAATTAGCTATCTCCAGTATCTCCATCATTCTCGATTTCAGTTTTTCAGGCGGAATTTTACCGCATTCGATTTCAAGCGTACCGCCGGGGAGATAATCCATGACAATGGCTACCAGGTTACCCCGCTTGATATATTCATAGCCGCCAAGTATTCCCGGGTGACCATGAAAAGCCAAGAATAAATATTCGGTTTCCAGGGCGTGCATATTTTCAGGCGTGGGAGACTTGAGTTTTTTTAAGGCGAAAATAGTGTTATCGGATAATCGGCGAATTTTGTAAACATCACAAATACCGCCCTCTCCGATTTTCTCTAATAGGTCATAGTTTAAGAGACTAAAATCAGCCATTCCTTGTATCAGATGTCGGTAACACCAGTTCGAAAACCGCCCCACCCTGCTCGGAATTATAAGCCGTAACCGAGCCACGGTGATTATTTACAATACGCTGACAGGTCCACAGGCCGAAACCGTGGCCGTCCTTTTTTGAGGTAATGTGCGGATCGAAAATCTTATCCTTGATATCGGCGGCGATTCCAGGTCCGTCATCGGAGATTTTTATCTGTACCGCTTTGCCGTCATCAATGGTGCGGGCGACCACCGAAATATTACCGGTGCCATCTGATTCCTCCTTAAAAGCATCAGCCGCATTTATAAACAGGTTTAAAATTACCTGGTGAATCTGACCAACATCGATAAACACCGTAGGTAGATCATCGGGAATATCGATTTCAAACGAGACGCGTTTAAAAGCTTGCTGGGGATGAACGAAAAATACCAGATCCTCCAATAATTTCTTGAACTCGAAATTAACCGGTTTGGATTCGAGCGATGAGAAATCCATCAGACCATCGGTAAAACGCTTTATATGATCGACGTTTTCTACGATGACATCGATTTTATTGTTTATTTTATCCGTTACGCCTTTCTCGAGGTTCATAGCCAGAAGTTGGGCGTTGGTTGATATCGCGGTCAAGTAATTGTTCAGCTCATGACCGATAGCCGCAGCCATTTCACCTTTCGCTATGAATTTTTCGGAAAGGATCAGGTATTGTTCCATTACGACCTGTTCGGTGATATCCTCTATCATAATGATATGACCATGAGGTTTATTGCTGGTATTTTCGAACGGGCAAATCTTGATACGTAAAACTATCTCCTCACCTTCGTTCTGTACGCTGAGACGGTTTATCTCGACCGGTTCGCTGGAGGCTGCTTTTACGGTTTTAGCGAAATGTTTGTAGAACTCGGCCGGCATCGTATCTTCGAGCTTGACTCCGGTAAGTTTCACCTCGCCTTTCGCGTTAGCCTGCCACCCGATACGCGAATAAAGCTGGATGCTCGTTTCGTTGGCGGTCGTGATAATCGTATCATGATTTATTACAAGTATACCTACAGGCGTATTTTTCAAAATGTTTTCCTGGTATTTCTGAAGCTCCAGGACCTCGGTATATAAGCCGGCGTTATGAATCGCGACCGCAGCCTGGGCGGCAAACATCTCGAACAGTTTCAAATCCTGTTTGAGGAAAATATTCGCCTGAGAGGAGTTATCGAGATAGAGTACACCGATAGTCCTCTTCTGAATCATCAACGGTACGCACATTGCCGACCGAATATTCAAATCTATAATCGAGGCTTTTTGTGAGAAACGATCATCTATCTGGGCATCCGAGGTATACACGGCCTCGCCGGTTTTGACAACCATATCGGCAACGGTGGTGGAGATTTTCATATCGTGTGAGTCTAACTGCTCCTTACGAATATTATGGGCGGTTTTAAACTGAAGATTCCCATCCTCGTCGAGAAGCATCAAAAAACCACGTTCCGCATTCAAAAGGCGAATTGCCCGGGTCATCACCAAAGACAATATATCATCCAGGATTAATGTCGAATTGACAGCCTGACTGACATCGTATAGCGAGGCCAGGTCGTCATAACCTATCCCGCCGTCAACAGTTGAATCTTTTGGATTTTTCTGCTTGTTCACATCAAGATTAAATTTCTTCAATTCTGATGTTATATTTAACTTGCTTGTTTTTTTTACCTGAGTCTTTAAAAAATCATCCATAAGTATTCGCCAGTTACCTTAAGACAGTTAGAAAATTATTTCTATCACCACTTTCTATATCGGCGATATTGCCTTTAGGATAAGTGGAGAACAATAAGTTTAATCGATTTGATGAAAAAACTAAGTTCAAATCAAATATTTTGTTGCAAATCGGAAGATGATTTTCGCGGTAAAGTGGGCTTTTATTGCTAATAGTAATAACTTAAGCGTCACTATACGGATATTATAGTACGCATAAATAACCATTTAATTACAGGTTTAATTATTCTTTATTCGCTTTTAAAACGTGTGGATTGTAAACCGGGCAAACCTGTTGTTGATGGCAAACCGGGCAATTCGAACTACGATAATAAATTCGATGCAAAATTATGATTAAAATATAAATTCCAAACAAGCCATCAGGAATGAATTCCAGACCACCGATCAGATTTAACAATCCGACAGCGACCGGCAACATCCTGAGCGGCCAGAGAATAACCGTTAAGGCATACCCCGACTGAAAATACTCGGGTTCACCCCTGGGAAATACCACTTTGGCATAAACGCCCCAACCGGTATTGCATCTTTTGCCATAATAATAGCATTTAGTACATCTCAGTAGTGGCAATAATACCAGCATCGAAAAAATCCAGTACGCGCTAAACGCCAATCCCAGATACATCTTGAAACTAATAACCAGGTATACGGATAAACCCGCCTCAGCAGCGCCTAATATCAAACGAGGTAATATTTTATAAATTGGATATCTATCGATTTTGTTACTGCTTTTTGCCATAGTTTTAATATATTCAATATAGGATGTCCTGGCAAGTTTTCTCTTTACAATTGCCGCTTTTTTGTAACATTATTTTCAAAATGGTCGTAAAGTTAAAGGGAGGACCGAATGAGACTAAAATACATAACCGCGATTTTACTTCTGATTGGACTGGTAGGGGCCTGCCAGGCGACTATCTTTCTCGGCATAGAAAGCCAGATTTTCGAATCTACGGAAAATTTCGATGACGACCTTGTTATCAGCGGTAACAGAGTTCGTTTTGAATCGAGTATTGAGGGCGATTTAATAGGCGCCAGCCGCGAACTGGTTTTCTACGGCAATTGTGATGGAAATATTATTTGGGCCAGCGAAAAGGTTAATGTCGGCGGAGAGGTCAAATCCTCCGTAAGGGCATTTGCCCGTACGATCGATATAAACTCAGTAATCGGCAGAAATCTAGTTGCCGCCGGCCAGAAAGTGATTGTCGTGCCGGGAACTAAAATCGGCAAGGACGCCACTATTTATGCCGATGAGGTCGAGTTCGATGGCTATATCGGTAACGATTTGAAAGTCGGTTGTGGTTCGATTACTCTTTCAGGTGTAATTAACGGTGATGTCGACATCCAGACCGAAAAACTCATGATAATGCCCAATGTCGTTATAAACGGCAATTTAACCTATAAAACCCCCGAAGATATCAAAATCCCCAACAGCGTACGAATCAAAGGCGAGACGAAATGGCAGCAAGTTGAAATTGACGGTAAGAAATCCGGCTATCGCGCCTTAACGCCCATGGTAATCTCGATAATAATGTTCATCGTAGCATCGTTTTTATACTACTTATGGGTGATGATTTGGTTGCTGGTGTTCAATAACACCGGTCTTATCATCCTATCCTTGTTTTCATTGGCAATTTGCGGCTTGATTATACTGAACTTAAGCAAGAAAACGGCCGCCCGGGCTGTCATCGTTATGCAGGAGAAATTTTTTACGGCTCTGGGATTGGGCATACTTATCGTTTTGCTGCTTCCTTTCATCTCCCTGATTGCCTTTATCTCCTTTTTGGGATGGCCGCTGGGATTTTTACTACTCTTCATATTCGGTATATTCGGTATTTCAGGAGCAATTTACGCCATACAATTCGTAGGTTGCGCGATAGGTAAAATACTGAATCTCGGTAAAAAACCGCTAAGCTCGATAACGTTCTTAATCGGTGTGGTGGTAGTTGTCCTGTTAATGATGGTTCCTATCCTGAACTGGTTGATAATGGCAATAATACTCGGAGCCGGTATGGGGTCGGTGATATTATCTCTGGATAAATTCAAGGACAAGAAATTAATCCTGGACAAAAAGCCCGAAAGCGCCGAGTAATTTTTTCGGCACTCTCAATAATTCATATAGATTATCTTTTATCAGTATATCACTTGATTATATTAGCAAACTATCACCGGCTAACGGGGCTGCGGCTTAATATCCTGCCCGCTCAAATCGGCTATTACTGGTTTAAAATCCCGATTTTGGAATCTACCGTATTCGATTAACTATATATTGACATCGCTATATATACAAAAAACTAACCAAAACAGAGTTTCTCAAATATTTGTAAAACTAAAAGCCGTTAGGCATGGCTTGTGCCACGGAGTTTGGTAACTAGAAATAACATATCGCTTGAATATGGTTATAAATCGTTTTTTGCATATCCATACATTAGTATGTCAGCATTCACGACAAGCTCAGTTAGATAGATGGTCAAGTTCTTTAGGAATTGGTCCCGGTACCGTATATCATATGCCCAGAACATGGCTTATTATTCGGGGAAGTAACGACCCCGGTGAGGATGAATTATCAGCCTGGAAATTATATTCGAGCGGTTGACCGGTAATAATTACCCAGCCAAGCCCATTGCTGAAAGACATCAGAGTAGGCAATCCCCGGCTGTCGCGGGTATAAACCAGAGCTCCCTGCGGAGTGTTGATAAAGCCCTCGTGCGAGGCGTAATTGCCGATTAATACGCTGTCCAACCCAGCGGTAATATTGTAAAGCGAACTGGTAATGTAATTGTTGTTTTCATAGCCGCTTATAGTTTCCACTCCCATGGGCAACTCCAGACCGGAGGAGTCTATCGAGCCTCTGGCCCATCCAAGATCGCAAGCCTCCCAGAGTATCGTGCCGCCATCGGAAATAAACAGTTCAATCTTATCCTGAGACTCCGAGTAGTTATCGTAAAAAACCTGCCCCTGATCGTTAGCGATTATAACCAGGTCCTCCCCCGCCTCCAGGCTGACCGTATCGAAAGCATCCGAGGCTATTACCTGGTATTGATCATCCCCCACGCCCAGCGAGAGACCGATATCCGAAAGTACCACATCGAGGGCATCTGAATTCCATGGCAGATTATCGCGAAGAATTTTCACCCGCGTGGCCGAACGCGCCGCCGCCTGGTACGCCGATACCGATAAGGTCGTGTTATCATCCTCGGCGATATCGCTTTCTCCCTTACTCCAGAAAATCACGCTACCTTCGTCATCAAGGAAATATATGGTTAACACCCTTTGTTCGCCGGGGGGAATATAAGCCTCGATCGAATCTATCGAATTTGCCGTGGATGTAATTTCCGCCGATTGACTAACCGGGTCGATAATATCGACGGCGATAACCGAAAGCCTATAGGAACTGATATAATCTACCAGGGAATCATCGGGATAATCTACGACCAATATCGTATTGCTGTCCCCGTCAGTATTTTGAACATTATCATGAGCGCATCCCACAAAAATCATAATCAGGCTTAAGAGCAATATTCGATACATCGTTCCTCCGGATATTATCATTTCTCTACATGATATATCGTCAGGGACAATTAGCCGGATTAAATAAGATTTTTATCGATGATAATTATTCGAATAAAATGTTGCAAAACTAGCCGTTTGGATTAACTCTCATAACCTGTTGAATCATTATTTCTTACAATCAGCTTCTGATTACCATAACGCTCTACACTCACTAACTCTATACCTTATAATACGTTATATGTTGCAATAAAGGCTTTATAAAAAGCCGTTTTTTCCGATACAAAATGTAAAATAGTAATTACCAAGGAGGGTATATGTATTCCAACAGGGAAATGTTCGGTTTGCTAAATAATTTTTCAATGAGCCGATTTAATTTTGGCGGTTTTTTCACGCGCCTTAGCGATAACGATGACAGGTTCGGTCTTTCCTCTCGTATCAGGAACAGGTTGACCGGCAGCGATAGTTATCAGAAGCCGGGGTTGACACTGGAGAAACCCGCCGAGCCCACTATTAATATCAAACCGGAAATAGTATCGCAACCTCAAGATAGCATCTCACCGGATCTCGGCAATCGGAAAAATATATCCGAGCCGGTGGTTTATACTAAACCACAGATGGCTAATAACTCGTCCGAAACCGATGAAACGACACCGGCAGAAGGCGAGGGTAACGGCGATGAGGCCGTGATGACCTCCCATGAGCGGGAATGGATCAACCTCGTTACCCTGAGCATGAAATTCAATCTCTCGGATTTCGAGCGCATGGTTACTACACTGGCCCAGGATGCCGAGGACGGGCAACTCGAAACCACGACACTCAATAATCTGAGGATCGGCCTGAGCACCGATTTGAACGTTAAGGCTCTGGTCAACCAAAAAGTAACCTATGATAATCCCGAGGCTCTCGATCAATCCGATTTGAACAGGAGCGCGGGCTACAGTGTGGGCGAAAGAAACGCTATGAGCATGAAACTTCAGTCTCGGCAGTTTAAAGCTGCGGCGTTTTATCGTGACAGCATGTCCAAAAGCTTTCAACTGGATAAATCATATTCCGACGGCTTTTTAAGAATTTCACGTAAAATGTCGATGCGTTACACGCAGGATTTCTCGTTCAATTACAGGTCGTTACAGAAGTTCAGCCAGCAGGCTACGGGGCTGGAGAACAGCGGTAATACCGAACAATACTTGAACACTACAGAGGCGCTCCTGGATAACCAGAATGTCGGCGGTGAATTAATAGGTGACTTTTTTAATATGGTCGATGATTACATGGGACAAGCCGAGGATCAATTACTGGGTAAAATCGATGATTTCTTCAACGAGCTAAGCTCTCAGGTCGGAATCGAATCTCGTTACACCGCCCAGACGAAGGAATTGCTCGTCTCCAGCGTGACATCGTTTTTCGATAAAGTCGAAGCGGCCGTGAACACTGTCGAAAGCAGGTATATAGCCCCGACCTCGGAGATAACAGAGCAAATAAACAGCAGTTCGTAGACTTTTCCCATTAACCGAACTCTAACAGATACGGCGTTTAAAGTAAACTACCACCGGCCACAGGGCCGGTGGCTTTTATCCTGCCGGCTTAAGCAGGCTATCACCGGTTCCTAACATCTCAAGATTCCGTGGCTGGCAGACGTCCTCGTCTGCCGCATTCACCAACTCAAATTTACTGTTAAGGGGCACACGCGGACGTGTGCCGCCCACAAAATGTCATCCTGAACTTGATTCAGGATCCAGGGGTTGGGGAAGGGTTGTACTGATTACAAAACTCCGATTTTGTAACCCTCCGTATTCTAAAAACTTAGTTTTGCCTCCCCTCTATATAAGATAACTAAAGAGAAATAGAGTTTAGTACTATAAAAAGAAAAGACCGTACTGGATTACTTCCTCCGTGGTTGTTGAAAAAGTCCTTGTTGGATGACGGTGGTGGCAGGAATCCCTTCCTGCCACCTGAAATCATGCAGTATTTCGCCGGGAAAAAATGAACAAAGGACTTCGTCCGCCCAACGACTCGTGGAACGGACTTTTTCAACAATCCCTCCGAGGCAAGAGCAGATATAGGATAGTACCGCTATTGAAAGAATCAGTCGCTGCTGTGGATGATAAAATTTACTGCAAACGCTTCGCTTTAAATGGACACACCAACTAAGCCGGTGTTTTTTAGGATCAATAAAAAACCTGTCGATAGCTTGCTATCGGCAGGTTTTACTCGGGTGTATTATTCAAACAAATTTACCTGATGAGCGCTCCCTCGGGGGTGGAAAATTCCACGCTGATAATATCGAGATTCTGCATGTCGCCGGGATTCAAATCGAGCGACAGCAACTCTCCCGAGACAACTCCATTGGTTTGCTGAGGATAAATAACCAGGGTAAGAATATCATCGCTATCCATTGTCGAGATATTATAGCCGGCAGCCGCCCTGATATTTTCAATATCAACACTTTCGTGATTAACTTTAACATAAACCGCTCCGACCGGGATATCACTTTCCAGCGATAATGTCGTACCCGATTGGGTTGGATCGAATTCGAGTTCGGGTGATTCACCCTCTACGACCGAACCGGATATCTGGCCGTTATTGATCACGTTGAGCATGAAAATCAAATCGGCGACAGTCGCAGGTATCAAATCCTGATTGCAGTCGGAGGCATATCTCTGGGCGGCATTGAACGGTGATTCGCCGGGATCGACGAGATGGTCGACGAACACTACCACATCACCGGTTTCATACGGCAGAAGATTCAAATTCACGTCACCGATCAAGACATCCCCGACAGGCATGAAGTAAACGTATGCGGGATCGATCTCGGGGTGATAAACTACGTAGCCACTCGAATCAGTAAGTACGTTATAATTCATCTGGTCAACCGGCATACCGATATCGAACGCATAACCCTGGTTATCCGGATTACCGGATGTTTGGAAATTAAGCGTAGCGACATGATATGTGCCCACCGTCATCGGGGGAATATCGCCTGTTTCCATATTAGCCAGTCCGAAAAGAATCAACGAACCGGGACCAAGCGGATCGACAGAAGCGTTTAAATACTCCCATTCGGCGAAATCACCGGCAAACTCCGTACCTATAAGCTCGAGCACATCGGCATCCCATTCGAACATCAAATCGAAAGATCCGACATTGGAGTTCGTACCGCTAATTTCCATATAAATATCAACGGAGGAGGAGTAACCGTAAAGCGTGGTGTCCGGGGTAACCGTAATTTTAACCGGCTCCACCATTATGTTCAAAGTCAGGTCGGCGCTCAAGTTGTTCTCATCGGTGGCCGTAAAGGTAACCGGCACCTCGGTGTTGCAATCCGAGGGTGGGATCCAACTAAACAGATATTGAGCGTGACCGGCCTCGTTGAGTATCTCGGTTATTTCATAGTCCTCGTAAGCACAGCTTACATCCAGGGTTATCTCATCCTCGTCCTCATCAATAATATCCACGGTAACGGAATAAGGGTAATGGCTATTCAGATTGATTGTCGTATCCGGCGCAGGCGAGGTAAAAACAGGAGGTGTAGCCTCCAAAAACTCCAGGTCGGAAAAAACCATAGCCGGCACGAATGGCGCGAAGAACTCATCGAAAAGCACTGTCACGCCCTCGATCGGATCCTCACCCGGCCACATGTTGCTTATCTGCCCCATCGCTCCAGTGTTATCGGTGGTGTGCATAACGAATTCGCATACCAGTTGCCATTCGCCGTTAGTATTGATAAATTCCGGTTCGGCCACCGAATAGTCGGCAATCGCGACTAACGATTGCGAGGTTAAACCATCCCCGGGATAACCATCAACCGGCAATGTACCATACTGACGCCAGCCCTGGATATTCTCGGCGGGGACATAAATATCCCTTTGTGGAATAAATTCGTTTTCGGTAGCCAGGCAGATATGCAAAAACGACACGTTCTCATCGCATTTGATATATACCGGGATTCTGAGTTCGCTACTGATAAAGACCTGAACAGGGGAACCATCAGGATTACCGAATGCCAGCGAATCCTGTACACCGGGATCCTGACAAAATGCAATAGTGGTAGTAAGCGCGAAAATCGAGGTTAATAATATTAATGCCAACCGTTTGTTCATGAGGCCTCCCTGAACTCGCCAGCTCATATTTAAAAGACTGTTTTATCTTTATAAAGAAGTTTAGTTGATTCTCTTTTCGAGAATTTCACATCCGCTTAAAATAAACTTTATCCTTATTCCTGCATCTTTTATTAAATTATAGATTTACTTCCTAACACCAAACAGAGGTACAACAACACGATCCAAGTGGATCACCATCTATAAAGTAATATTTTTTGTCAAAAAATCAAGGATTATGTTTTTTCAGGAAAGAAATTTTTTATCTTTTCATCGAGATCGCCGATCGCTTTTTCGAATCGTTTCTCGGTAATGTTTTTCCCCAGAAGAATCTCACCGGGGTTTTCCGGGATTATATCGGAGAAAGTCGCTACCCTCGTTGGGTTTATCCGCACGTTTACGGGGGGCTCCTCCTGCGGTCGAGTAATTGGAGCGGTGGCATCTTCCTGCATGAACAGGCTTCTTAGTTCGAACACTTTCAAAGGACAATCATGCCAGTCGTGATTCCAGCAAATCAGAAGCTGTTCCTCGCTGAAATTACCGTTTTGAAAACCTGAACTCTTGAAAGCAAAATTGACCTTTACCCGCTCCCAGCCATCATCAACACGCCGTCTGGCAATAACATAACTGGAATCCTCAGCGGTCTCCTCGACCAGCATATCGAATTCATCCAGAAGGCGTGCGAAAAGCAGTAAAACGCCGGCCCGGTTAACCGGAGCGTAAACTATATTTCGTCTGCCTATTAAATCGCCAACTATCGATTTTGTCATTTGTTTTACTGGTAAAGGTTCCTGCTTTTCAATTTGTGCTATTATATAAGTATTATACACTCTCAATCAAGATTTATTTGAATATAGCCTCGGATTTAACGTTTTTATTTTTACACTATTTATGCATTATAATTCATATAAACTCCATATCTGTCAATGACTTTATATCAGAGCAGAGGCCAATCTATTGACAATAAACAGTATGGAGGTATTACCTCATTTTGGCATATTAGTTGCTTTATAAACGCTCAGTTATGTAAAGGTCGGAAACAAAGAGTAAGGAGAAATATGATGAGGTTTTTAGCAACCATTATCGTGTTCGTGATAAGCGTGTTCAGCGTTTCAAGTGCGGTAGTGCCGGATTTATTCATTGACGGTGTAGCGCTTGACCCAGCCCAGTACAGGCTTAATAACGAATCCGAGGATTTATCGATAAAGCTCGAATCCAATGTTCAATATTGGAATTTGCTTAGCGACTTGCCGGCAAATACAGGCGCGATGCCGTCATTCGGGTTATACACGGATGTCGAGGCGAATAGCGGCCACGGCAAAAATAAAGCTATCCTGTTCGATAGTTTCATGGGGAGCAATACGAGTCTCACGACTAATTTCAGCGATGGTACAGACGTTGGGTTCTGGCTTTCCGAGGATATGAACACCCGAGCCAGATTAAGTAATTACAATTCGGTGTTATTTTCGGAGAGAGATTTGAGTATTAACGATAAACTCAGCGACTACCAGTCGTTTATCATGTACGATCTGCGCGGAGTCGAAGGTTCGGAATACTCATACGGCAAATGGAGCGGCAGCGGCGATTACGACTACCTGATATTTATCGAGGATAAATACACCGATGGTATCGATCACGACGATATGGTCGTGGGTATGATGGTCGCGCCCGAGCCGGGAACATTATTTCTGTTGGCAAGTGGTTTACTTGGAACCGGTTTAGCTCTGCGGCGAAGGAAAAAAATAATTTAAAATAAGCTCGGCCTTTTAGAAAATCATATTGGCTCCTGAGAAAACCGTCTTGAAACAGAGGCGGTTTTTTTTGTTTGGATGACTGCTATACATGATATACATAGTTAGTGCGCATCCCTTACTATTAAATAAATAAAACAAAATATCTATTATGATAAAATTTCACTAGTGTCCGGTGTTTTTCGTTAAATTTTAAATTTCTCCTTTGAATTGTTAATGAAAAATATTTTCCGATATAATTATTTTATTCAGCGTATCATTCATCCTGACATATCCTGCCGATGTTAGGCTTGGTTTTCTGGTTTCCAAGCGCTGCTTGGAAACCTTCTTGAATCATGTAGAATGCGCATTCTGCCGGCAAACAAGCCACGTTGCGAAGCAGCGCTTCGCAACGAGATGAAAAGACCGGACAGTAGTGATAAAATTTATATTGGATATGAATTGGAAGTTTATGAAAACTCAAACGAGGTATACTTGCTGACTCGAGACTCAACCAGCTTATGGAACAGGGCTTTTCTTTTCAACGGCAGCGGTACAAATTACTCATTCCATCTAAAAGCCTCGCCTGACTGCCGGGGATTATCATGATTCGAGGAAGATTACGCTGTTGAAGTGATATTCGTTAGTAGAGGTAAATCGCCAGCCCCCCTGGATTCCGGGTCAAGCCCGGAATGACAAATATGTGGTTGATGGGCGTCCTCGCCTGCCAACGTGTTAGCGCACGGGAAAGTATCCTATGAAAAACGGCAGCCATGATACAATTAAATCCACTTAATTATTGACAACTAGACAATGTATTGTATATTACGGATGAATATCTGAATATTTTTTCTTTGACATTATAATATTGGGGGAATGGCATCGTGGAAGGGCATCTATTATTTAATTTGAATACAGGGATTATCTTAATCCTTATAATAATGAATCGGGGGGGGTAGAAGTCCACCTTTCTTTCAAATGAACATCATTTAATCGTAAACGTTTTTAGTTGTTAATAATATGTTTAATTTGAAAGGATTTGATAATGAAAAAGATTATAATTGGTATAATAATCTTTGCCTTTGTTATGGTATTCTTGCCTTTAGGAAAATCTACGATTCAAGCATGCGAGAATTTAGTTTCTCTTCACATGGGACAAGGGTATACTGATTATTATGACCCATGCGGAAATAAACTTAATTGGAAATTAAAATCCACCTATGATGCCGATGGTAGTCCATTAGTAATGGTATTAATTGAAGGTGCTGGCGTTTCTGTTGAATTATCTCCTATTGGATATAGTATTGGTGATCGAATGATATTTACTGGCTCTACAACATTTGCTAGTGGTATTGACCATAGAGCGAGAATTGATAGTCAACCATCGATTGATTATCCCGGTTTTAGGTGGGGTACGGGAACAAGGTTAAATATTCATTATTTGTTAGATCAGCCAGATTAATATTATAATATCTTCCCCCCAATATTGATTGGGGGGAATTATATAAGGAGATGGTACGATAAAAGCATCTTGCTAATCTATTCTGTTGGTGTTAGAGCTTCGGTAATGAATTTCTAACTGGAGCGGATAGGTTATAGGCTGAACTGAATGCTTGAGGCCAGACCTCGTAAAGGAGATTAATCAGACCTGTAACCGAATTGCCACCATAAGGCAAAGACCTTGAATAGGAGTTTGGTAGGCGCCGACAGAGAGTCTGCTCCAGTGATAACCATAGAATGGAGCAAGAAGATGAGGTACTTAGGAGTAGACCTTCACACAAACAGTTTGACCGTGTGTTACCTGACAGCCGGTGGTCGGGAGAGGATCAAGGAGTATCGGCTAAAGGATCTAAAGGAATTTAAACGAGGATTAAAAAAGACGGATTGTGTAGCGGTTGAGGCCACTGGCAACACTCGTTATTTCGTTGATGAGATATCGCATTTGGTCAAGCGAGTTGTTGTCGTCGATCCGAACAAATTTGAGATAATCAAATCATCAGTCAGTAAGACGGATGAAAACGATGCCAGGAACTTAGCCTATTTTATGAGCAAAGACATGTTGCCGAAAGCCCGATTAAAGACGAAAGATAAAGCGCAGATCAGTTCACTTGTTGGGACACGGGACAAGCTGGTCAAGTTACGTACAGCTTTGAAGAATAAAATACACAACATACTCAATCATCATGGTATCAAGAGTAAAAAGGAGGCCTACTCCAGCAACAAGAGTTTGGAGCGGGTTCTAAAGATGAATTTTGATGAGGTTGTTTCTGTTGAGCTTGAGGTATTGGTTGATCAGATTCGCAGTTTGAATGAGGGGATAAAAAAGCTGGACAAACAGATAGAGGATCAGGGTCGCAAGTTGAACGGGCATAAGAACCTGACCAGCATCAAAGGAATCGGCAGCAAATCAGCTACAGTGTTGCTTTCGGTAATTGGTGATGTTGCTGATTTTTCGGACAAAGATAAATTGGCCTCATATTTTGGCGTAGTGCCGCGAGTTTCCAATTCAAACGAGATTCAGCATCATGGTCGGATTACCAAGCGTGGTTCTAAGATTGGTCGGACTACACTGGTGCAGTGTACGCTTGTTGCCATACGATATAACCATTACTTGAGTAAATATTACAATCGTATAAAAAACCGTCGTGGCAGCGGTAAGGCTATCATTGCCACAGCCAGAAAATTACTGGGAATAATCTATGACACCTTGAAAAATAATTGGGTGTTTGAAGATTTCCCTAACTTTGTGTTAGCAAACAGATAACTGAAATTTGGAGTAGACTTTTATCATAGGAGTATTTTATGAATTTATGCAAATTTAAATTTTTCGAGGTACTAACGGTTTTTCTTGTATTATCCTTAAGCCTTCATGCCGATGAAAACCAGTGGTCAAGCAATGGCCCGGAGGCTTGCCGGGTTATGTGTATCTCTATTCATCCCGAGAATAATAATGAGGTATATTTAGGGACAGTAACTTACGGATTATACAAGTCGGAAAACACCGGTTTTAACTGGACTCACTTAGATAGTGATGTTCTCCCCGGAAACATGAGGATGATCAAGTTTCATCCGAATGAACCGGATACTATGTATGCAGCAACAACAAAGGGTTTGTACAAATCCAGCGATTCCGGCTTGGATTGGGAATTAATATCGCTGCCGCAAGGAGATGATTATGAGGTAAGAGTAATTACTGTACACCCTACGCAACCTAATATACTAATGGCAAATGGTATACTTACATCAGGTATTAATTATAGATCAATAAACGGTGGCTTGACCTGGGATGAGCTAAATATGGAATTGGCATCAATAGTTGATTTTGTAGTTGATCCCATTAACCCGAATATCATCTTTGGAGTGGGACAATCAGCGCCTTACAGAAAATCAGTTTACAAAAGTTATGATTACGGGGAGACCTGGGAAAATATTCATAATGATTTAGACACGACTACGATCGGCCGCTTTTTAGCGATTGATCCGGCTGAGCCCAATACGATTTATTTCGGAGGAAACGATTTCTATTTTGCTAATGATAAATGTTTGTATAAATCTATCGATGGTGGTCAGCACTGGTTTGATATCACTCCTGAAGGACTGGAAATGGTAGAAATGTGGGATATACTGGTTTTAAACGACTCAGAACACACGGTTTTCATTTGCACTGCTGCAGACGGTGTACTTAAAAGTACTGATGGCGGACAAACATGGGAGGATGCCAACAATGGCCTAACGATAAGATCGACCTATAGAATAGAGTATGATTCGACAGGGGGAATATTGTACCTTGGCACATTATATGATGGTATTTATCGGTCAATAGATAATGGAGATAGCTGGCAAAAAATCAGTATGAATATAAATCATGGATATTGTACTGATTATGCTATAAACAGCGCTAATTGCGACGAACAACTGGTTGGTTATTGTGGTGGCCTTTGCTTTACGGATAATGCCGGCGAAGATTGGCAGCATATAGATATCCTTTGCCCAGATTATTTAGTTTATCCCAGATGTATTGCGATTGACAATACCAATCCAGACATATTCCTTGTTGGATTAGGAAGACGTTTTTTAGTAGATAATCCGCATACGATAATTCGCTCATTTGATAGAGGCGCTACCTGGGATACTCTCTGGAATAACTATGATTACGAAGCATACTTTAAAGATCTAAAACAAACATTGGATGGTCAGGTGTATTACCTGGCCACCTTGCAAGGCGCATATTTCTCGGAGGATACGGGTTCGAGCTGGAATATGGTTGAGGGTATTTCGCCTGCCGCTGAATGCCGTACGATAGATTTCTCGCGGGCTGATTATAATCTTGGTTTCATAGGCGGCGATGCACTATATAAAACCACTAATGGCGGCGATACCTGGACTCAAATTGATTCACCACCTGGGGGGCAATATGTCGTTGAGATCGTATGTGATCCCATAAACGATAATATAGTGTACGCCAGTAAGTACTATGGGGATGTTTTTAAAAGCGATGATTACGGTTCAACTTGGACAAATATAAGAAATGGCTTGCCGGATAATAATGGTTATAAGCATTTCTCTGGCCTGGCTATTAACCCTTATAATTCTGATAACCTGTATATCAACACACCTTATCACGGAGTTTATCAATCACATGATAGGGGGCAGTCGTGGGAACCGTATAGTGAGGGGCAAAATATCTATTACAGCAGCGCGATAACCTATATCGATCCAGCCGATAGTAATCGCATTTTTATAGCCACCGATCAGCAATCCGTCTGGTCAATCACCCGAACCCCGGTTGGCATTGATGACGAAATAGTTTCTCTGCCCACGCAGTACAATCTCTCCGCCTATCCCAACCCATTCAATGCTACAACCAGCATCTCGTTTACGCTAATCCAGCCCTCGCAGGTTACGTTGGATATCTACGATATTCTCGGCCGCCGCACCGAGAGCCTGGTTGAGGAGTATCTGCCCGCCGGCAATCACTCGGTGCTGTGGCAGGCAGGTAATTATCCCTCGGGGATATATTTCTACCGCCTGACTGCCGGGGATTATCATGATTCGAGGAAGATTACGCTGTTGAAATGATATTCGATAGTAGAGGTAAATCGCCAGCCCCCCCTGGATTCCGGGTCAAGCCCGGAATGACAGGTATATGGTTGATGGGCGTCCTCGCCTGCCAACGTGTTAGCGCGCCGGCAGACATATCATCAACGCTACGAGTAATAGCCTGACTACTTCCCGTTTGACTTAACCGGCCATTCGATATACTATCGTTTATTATGCTCGACAATCTGGAAAATCTTACCGCGCGTGAAATCGGAAAACTGGTCAGGACGCGAAAACTTTCATGTAGCGAGGTGACCGGTTATTTCATCGACAGAATCGATAAACTCAATCCCGAATACAACGCTATAATCACGATTACCCGAGGTGAGGCGCAAAGACAGGCGAAACAGGTCGATAAGAAAATCGTTAACGGCGACTACCTCTCTCCCCTGGCGGGTGTTCCTATCGTTATCAAAGATAATATCAATCTCAAAGGTTCGCTCACCACCTGCGGCTCTAAAATGCTGGCCGGGCATGTTTCTATTTACGATGCCACCGTAGTGGAGGAATTACGAGCAAGCGGACTGGTGATAGTCGGTAAGGCCAATATGGATGAGTTCGCGATGGGTTCATCCAATGAGCATAGCTATTTCGGCAGAGTTAAAAATCCACTTGATCCCGAAAAAGTACCCGGCGGCTCCTCGGGAGGCTCGGCGGCGGCTGTCGCCTCGGGTATGGCCCCGCTGGCGCTCGGTTCGGATACGGCGGGTTCGGTCAGGCTGCCGGCCTCGTACTGTGGGCTGGTAGGCATGAGGCCCACTTACGGCCGCGTTTCTCGTTATGGTCTTATCGCTTTCGCCTCCTCTTTCGATCAAATCGGCCCGATGGCTAAAAATGTCAAGGATGCGGCTTTACTGATTGATATCATCTCCGGTCATGATAGGAAAGATTCCACCTCGATCGAAAATATTCCCGAGATAAATATCAGCGATATCGATCAGGATTACCGGGATACCGTCTTTGGCGTCCCCCGAGGTTATCTTGGTTCGCATATCGATACTCGAATAGAAAGAACCACAAATAAAATTATCGAAAGAATACAAGCCGCGGGATATAAAATTATCGATATACCGATACCACGACCTCGATTATGCCTTTCCGTCTATTATATTCTGGCCAACGCCGAGGCCTCCTCGAATTTATCCCGCTATGATGGCGTTCGGTACGGTTACCGTTCGGATAAATCCTCAGTGCTGGAGGAGATGTATGCCAACACTCGAGGCGAGGGGTTCGGCGAGGAGGTAAAGCGGCGCATCATGATCGGCACATACGCTCTATCCGCCGGTTTTTACGATCAGTATTATCGCTCGGCATTCGAAAGCAGAAAATCAATAGCGGATGCCGTGGCAAAAACTTTCGATAAATGCGATTTAATCATAATGCCCTCCGCGCCCTCGACAGCTTTCGATTTCGATGAGAAAATCAACAAACCTCTGGCCATGTATCAAACCGATATTTTCATGACTCTGGCCGCGCTAACGGGATCGCCCGCTATAACGTTGCCAATCGGTAGTGATGAGACCGGAATGCCGATCGGGGTCCAATTGATGGGCAGGCGCCTCGATGATGACCTCGTAATAAAAGGCGCGGCCCATATCGAAAGGCTAGCCCGTGACTGAATACGAAAGCATCATAGGCCTGGAGGTTCATATACAGCTAAAGACCATCACCAAACTTTTCTGCGGATGCCCGACCGCTTATGGTGATACGCCCAACAGCCGTGTCTGCCCGGTGTGTTTGGGGATGCCCGGCGCACTGCCGGTACTTAACAGGCAGGCTGTCGAATTCGCGATGAGGCTCGTGGCCGCCGTTAACGCCTCGCTCAATCAAGTCAGTTCGTTCGCCCGCAAAAATTATTTCTACCCCGATCTTCCCAAAGGCTACCAGATATCTCAATTCGAGAGGCCTTTGGCGCATGGTGGATCGGTTAATATAACCACCGCTACAGGCGAAACGAAAGCTATCGGTATAAGCGAGATTCATATCGAGGAGGAGGCGGGCAAATCATTTCACGATATCGATGACAAAAATTCGTATATCGATTTCAACCGCGCCGGCGTTCCGTTAATCGAGGTGGTAACCGGACCCGATTTGAGTAACAGCCGTGAAGCCTACGAGTTTCTTCATGAACTGAAACAGATAGCCACTTATATCGATATCACTACGGGCAATATGCAGGAGGGGGCGTTGCGCTGGGATGTCAACGTTTCGGTTCGCCGGGTTGGCGATAATGATCTTTATCCTCGCCACGAGATAAAAAACATGAACTCATTCCGATTCGCCGCAAAAGCAATCGATTACGAGATTGAAAAACAGGTAGCTGATATGAAGATCGGTCAAAAGGCAACCCGTCAAACAATGCTCTGGAACGAATCGGAAAACAAAACCGAACCGATGCGTGAAAAAGAGGGAGCCGCCGACTATCGCTATTTCCCCGAGCCTGACCTTCGGCCACTGGTGATAGAATATGATTGGTTCGATAAAGTAAAAAACGAATTACCCGAGCTTCCCACAGATAAACGGAAGCGGTTCAAAAAGCAATATGGCCTGCGGAACGATCAGGCCGAAGATCTGACTGTTAACAAAAGCCTGGCCAATTACTACGAGGCTGTCGTTAAAATAACGGATCAGCCCCAAAAGGTTGCCAACTGGCTTATCAACGAGTTTCCCCATAATCGCAAAGAGGATAATTCCGAGTTGTACCGGGTGTCCCCGAAAAGATTAGCCGGCCTGCTACTATCACTTTTCAGACAGGAGGTATCATCGACTATAGCCCGGGAGGTATATGATCTTATGAGTGAGTCGGGCAAATCGGCGGATGAAATAATCGGAGAGGAAAACCTTTCTCAGATATCAGATAAAGCCGAAATCGATGCTATTATCGAAAAAGTATTGTTTAATAATCAGGATAATGTTAAAATGTATTTTTCCGGAAAATCCGGGATTTTCGGTTATTTCGTGGGACAGGTTATGAAAGCCACGGGCAACAAAGCCAACCCGCGAGTAGTTAACGAGTTACTGATAGAGGCGTTAAACAGGCTAAAGGCTGATGATACTTAAACTGGCGGTTTTCATATCGGGCGGAGGTACTAACCTTCAATCGCTCATCGATGTTTGTGATAAAGGCTCTTTTAAAGCCGAAATAAAGGCGGTAATTTCCAACAATTCAAAAGCTTACGGTCTCGAACGCGCCCGTAAAGCCGGTATCGAAACATTTCATGTAAGCAAAGTCGTTTATCCTGATAACGCCGACTATATCACGGCGTTAAAACAGATATTGAACGATCACGAAATCGACTTGATAGTACTGGCCGGTTACATGAAAATGATACCCGGGGAGATACTGAAACTGTATTACGGAAAAGTGATAAATATTCATCCCGCCTTATTGCCAAAATACGGCGGTAAAGGAATGTACGGTTCTAATGTCCACAGGGCGGTTCTCGAGGCCGGCGAAAAGTACTCCGGGGCAACAGTACATGTCGTCGATGAGAAATACGATAACGGGCCGATACTGATACAACGCCGGGTACCGGTTATGGCCAATGATACGATCGAGACACTGGCAGCCCGTGTCCTCGAAATCGAACATCGGATACTGCCGCAAGCGGTTTCGCTATTTATAAAATGAAACTCTTTGCGATACTGATAACCCTGATTACAGTTGTATGCCACACCCACGCGTACGCCGAAAAATACGTGCGCAAAATTGAAATAGTTCGTAAAAACGTTTTCGACAGAGAACTCGACAAAAGATACTACATGCCGTTTAAGGTAGCTAACAGCCTTCACGTAGTAACCCGAGAAAAAGTGATTCGCCGTGAGATATTGCTGGAACGAGGCGATACGTTCGATAAAGAACTCCTGACCGAAAGCATGCGCAATCTCCGTTCGCTCGAATTTATCGGAGAGGCGGTAGCTGAAACTCACGAGGTCGGCGCCGACTCGATTGATATCAAGATAACCACAGAGGATCTCTGGACAACGGTAGCGGGACTATCGACCGAAGGCGGCGGCGGTTTTTATAGCATTACGGCCTATGCCGAGGAAAAGAATATCGCCGGACTGGGTGTCGGTATAGAGGTCGACGCCACGTTCAATTCCGATGAAAACGATGGTTTTCTGGTGCGAGCTTATGATCCGAGATTTTTAAACAGCCACAACAGCGTACAGTTATATTATAGCGATTTCGAATTCGTCAACCAGCGCATCCTTACGATCAACAGGCCGTTTTACTCGCTGGATACCAGATATACTTATGCCATAAATATCAATGATGATAAGCTAATACCGCGTCTTTACAATCAGGGAAACGAATATTACCGTTACGACAAAGCTTACAAACATGTGGATATAAGTTTCGGCCGGGCGTTCGGCAGATATCACCGGATAGAACCGTACGTTTTCTATAATTATAGCGACTACGATTACGGCCTGTACAACTCTTACCCGGATATCGGCGTAATCCCGGAGAATGAGACTTTCAGCGGTCCCGGCGCGGGTTTCAGGATTCAGACCCGCCGTTATATCACCGGTAAATATCTCGATCAATTCGGCACTATCGAGGATTTGACCGAGCACGCCACGCTAACCACGACGATCTTATGGTCGGGCTCTACTTTCGGTGGCACCAGTAACTTAACCTCGGCAACAGTCGATTTCAGTTTCTTCTGCAGACCTACAAGCAGCTTATATGTCGGTTATAAAAACAGCTATGGCAGTTACTATGACGGCGATTTGAGGCGTGACCGGATATCCAACACTATGAGGGGAATAGTTTATTTTAAACCGAGCCGGTATCAACTACTGGCAATACGCATGATATCCACGTACGCCTGGCGGCAAAAGTCGGTATTCCAACTTACGCTGGGAGGAGATAGCGGACTACGAGGTTACCCCGATCGCTACCTGAGCGGCTCGAAAAGGTTTTTAACGAACATAGAATATAAGATATTCACCCCCATTCGAATTCTCACCATAGGCCTGGGTACTGCCGCTTTTTTCGATGCTGGAAACGTTTGGCGCAGGGATGAGAATATCAGGTTCAAAGAATTGAAAACCGATATCGGGGTTGGCCTGAGACTTAGTTTGAATAAATCCTCGACAGCCCGGGTCATAAGACTCGATCTGGCCAGGGCGTTGGATGAGGACAATTGGTATTTATCTTTCGGAACGGAGAATTTATTCAGCCTTGGATTCTATCAGTAAATATAACAGGTACGTATGGTATCTCTTAATAGGGGTTACCGTAGTAAGGATGATAATGGCGATATTCCTCGGTGTCGCACCGCAGGAGTCGTACTACTGGAATTACTCGCAGCATCCCGATCTATCGTATTTCGACCATCCCCCGATGGCGGCTTACCTGATATTGTTTTTCACCGGGTTGTTCGGCGATAACAATTTCGGCATCCATTTCGCGGCGATCTTCGTCTCGTTCATGCTCGCGCTGGTAATGTACTATTTCACGCGGGCAATGTTCGATTCGCGTATCGCTTTCTGGACAGTGGTTATCGGCCTGACCACGTTCATATTCGCGCTCGGGGGGCTGGTTATCACCCCCGATGGCCCACTGCTGCTGTTCTGGATGCTTTCCATGTTTACGCTCTATCGAGCGGATAAGATCGGCCGATCGGAATCCGGCGGCAACGGTATGCAGTGGTGGATTTTGACCGGCATATTTTTAGGTTGCGCTATGGTATCGAAATATACCGCCGCCTTTGCCGGGCTGGGTATGGCCCTATACCTTATAACCTCTAAAGAAAGAATAAAACATCTGCTGAAACCCGGGCCATACGTTGCGGCAATCGTGTCGTTCATAGTATTCCTGCCCGTGGTAATCTGGAATTACACTCACGACTGGGCCAGTTTCGGATTTCAAAGCGGACGACGCGCGGGAGAGGTTCATAATATTCGATTCGATTATTTTTTCGGCTACTTGGGCTCACAGGTCGGTATACTGGCTATCTTCCTGTTTCCACTTTTCATCTGGGCTTTCATTAAAGCGATAAAGATGATCAAAAACGATTCACGGCTGGCGTTATTTTTCTGGTATTCTGTTCCGACTGTCGTGTTCTTCTCGGCCGTGGCGTTTATCCACTATGTCAAAATGAACTGGATCGCGCCGGCTTATAGCTCCGCCCTGCCGTTGGCGGTGGCGCTGTTCTTCGAATCGAAAAACGCTTTCCTGAAAAAATATGCCAAATTCGCTTTGGTATTCTCTATAGCCGCCACTATAGCGGCGCATGTATTGATACTTCTGCCTAATTTCACGTTCGGCAAAGGCGATACTGTCGCCGGCTGGCAGGAACTGGCCGACAGGGTGGAAAAAATAGAAAGCGAGATGAAGAATGACGGCGAATTATTCATTTGTGGATACGAATACAAAACAGCCTCGCAACTTCGTTTTTACATGGATGGCCAACCGGAAACCGTCTCTAATAATATAGTAGGCAAAAATGGCTTACAGTACGATTTCTGGTGTGATCCTGATACTCTCATAGGAAAAAACTGTATTTTCGTTTATGATAAAAGGAAGAGCTACAATGACGGCCTCGAACGATTTTTCGAAAGAGTCGAGGGGCCGGAAACGGTGTTAATAGTAAAAGGCGGAAAGAAAGTGACTGAATTTTATATATTCAAATGTTATAACTACAGGGGGACCGAATGAGCGTGATGCAAACCGATTTGGGGACGATAAAGCTCGCCAACCGGGGAAAAGTCCGCGATATTTACGACCTGGGCGATCAGCTTCTGTTTATCGCCACCGACCGCCTCTCGGCGTTCGATTGGGTGTTGCCCGATGCTATTCCCGACCGCGGGAAAATCCTCACCTCGATGTCAGTTTTCTGGTTCGACTACTTGAAAGATATCGTAGATAATCATCTGGTGACGGCTGATATCGATCGATACCCCGAGGAGCTGAAACAGTATCGTGATCAACTCGAGGGGCGTTCCATGATCGTCCGCAAAGCCAAACGTATCGATATCGAATGTATCGCCAGGGGGTATATCATCGGTTCGGGCTATAAAGACTACAAGAAACTAGTGTCTGAAAACGGCAAGGTAAACCTTCACGGCAACATACTACCGGATGACCTTAAGCTGGCCGATAAACTGCCACAACCGATATTCACGCCCTCGACTAAAGCCGAAAGCGGTCATGATGAAAACATCAGTATCGCCAGGATGGAGGAGTTGGTTGGCGCGGAACTGACCGCGAAACTCGGCAAGCTGACTATAGATTTGTATTCCAAAGCCGCCGACTACGCTCTGACCAAAGGTATCATCATTGCCGACACCAAGTTCGAATTCGGTTTCATCGATGATAAAATTATCATTATCGATGAGATACTCTCGCCCGATTCATCGAGGTTCTGGCCTGCGGAAACCTACGAGCCGGGTAAAAATCCCGAAAGCTACGACAAGCAATTCGTCCGCGACTACCTTTCCAACTCTGACTGGGATAAGAACTCGGAACCGCCCTCGCTGCCGGAGGATATTATCGAGAATACCCTGGCTAAATACAAAGAAGCGCATCGCAAACTGACCGGGAGGGATTTATGATCAAACGCGCGTTAATTTCCGTTTACGACAAAACCGGCGTTGAAAAACTGGCCGGATTCCTTCAGGAAAAAGGTGTGGAGATAGTCTCCTCCGGGGGGACTTTCAAGAAGCTTTCCGAGGCAGGTATCGAAGTTACGAAAGTTACCGACCTGACCGGAGCCGGCGAGATACTGGGCGGACGAGTGAAAACTCTTCACCCGAACGTTCACGCCGGAATACTGGCTCGCGAGGATCAGTTAAACGAGTTGGCAGGTTTGAATATACGACCGTTCGATCTGGTGGTGGTCAATCTCTACCCGTTCGAGCAGGTGGTATCCTCCGGCGCTAATTTATCCGAGGCGTTGGAAAATATCGATATCGGCGGCCCGGCCATGCTTCGTGCCTCGGCTAAAAATCATCCACGGGTAACAGTGATCTGCGATCCTATCGACTACGACAGCCTGATGGAGATCATGGAGGCCAACAATGGCGCTACCACCGATGAGTATCGTCTGCTGATGGCCGCCAAAACATTTGCCAGAACCAGCGCTTATGATAACGCGATCACCGAATATCTGAACAGACAGGGAAATGAATCCGAATCGGTATTCCCTAAATCGTTCAATCTTAATTTCAGGATGAAAAATACGCTGCGCTACGGCGAAAATCCTCATCAACAAGCCGCGCTTTATACCGAACCGTCATACGCTTTCACCTCGCTGGCCGAGGCCCGGGTGCTTTCGGGCAAAGAACTGTCGTTTAACAACCTCTGGGATTTGGAAGCCGCTTTACAGATGATATTGGATTTCGACGAGCCGTTCGCGACCGTCATAAAGCATACCAACCCCTGCGGCGCGGCGGTCGGCAAAACGCTTGCCGAGGCATACCACAAGGCGCTCGAATCCGATCCACTCTCGGCTTTCGGCTCTATCATCGGTTTGAATCGCATCGTCGACATGGAGACCGCTCAACTTCTGCACGACACGCATTTCGTGGAATGTATCATAGCGCCGGATTATGAACCGGAAGCGTTAAAATTGATGAAGAAGAAAAAAGCCAGGCGGCTCATAGCGGTGGGCGATTTGAAACCACCCGATAACTCTTACTTCGAAACCCGTAGAATACTGGGCGGCGCACTTCTGCAATCCCGTGATATCGAAGAGCCATCGCCGGATAACCTGAAAAACGCCACGAAAACGGAAGCTACTCCCGGTCAAATCGATGATCTGCTATTCGGTTTCAAGATGGTCAAACATGTGAAATCGAATGCCGTGCTAATCTGTAAGGATGGCGCTACGGTCGGTATAGGTATGGGACAGACCAGCCGCGTGGATAGCTCGATGATAGCGGTACGCAAGGCCGGTGAGCGGGCCAAGGGCGCGGTCGCCGCCAGTGATGCTTTCTTCCCTATGCCTGACGGCCTGGAGGTGCTTACCGAGGCGGGCGTTAAAGCGGTAATTCAACCGGGCGGCTCCAAGGGCGATCCAGATGTTATCGCCGCCGCAGACAATGCCGGTATCGCAATGGTATTTTCGGGAATGAGACATTTCAAGCACTGAGCCTAACAGTTTGTTCGCCTCCTTATACGAAACGCTGCTTGGTTAAGAGTTTAATTAGAAGTAGAATAATTTACTTCTTTAGCTATCGTGCAGGCTCCAAAGCGGCGCTTTGAAACCAGGGGGGATAAACATAGTAAACTACCACCGGCTAAACCGGCGGTTTTTAGAATCAATCAAAAAGGCGGCCGAAACTAATCGACCGCCTTTTATTATCTTTATTTTCTTCTTAACTATTTTAACAGAAGCATTTTCTTGGCCTCGCTGAATTCGCCTGTCGTTAACTTGTACAGGTAAATACCGGAGGGATAAGACGTGGCGTTCCAGTTTACCTGGTGTACGCCGGCAGGCATATCCGTATCAAGTAAAGTCACTACCTCGCGCCCCTGTATATCGTAAATAACCAGATTAACACTGGTCTGTTGCGGAAGCTCGAATGCTATCTCGGTGGCCGCGTTGAATGGATTAGGGTAATTTTGGCTCAACATGTACGAGGTTGGCAACGGGCTTGTCTCGTCATCCACACCCGTGACATTGGTGCAGATATAGCCATCATACAATCCAACAATAAAATCATCACCATACTCGTTACAGATATACGAACCTGTGAAAGATATCTCTACCGTATCCGGCGCGCCCTCGGCAACCGTAAAATCGATGTTGAGCATATCATCAAAATCATCCAGTTCTAGCGGATTGAAAATATCATCCCATACCAGGTGGATATAACCGTTGCCGGCATTGGCAGTGGGCTCGATAACCTCGGAGTTTAGCGTAACCTCGGAGATGGCATCCAACGGGTAGCTGATGTGAATCTCCACACCTGCGACATCGCTGAAACCGGTCGTAGTAACAGGCATTGTCACGGTGTTACCCGGACGGCAATTGACAGTATTGAGGTTAATCGATACCGAATCATCCAGGCAAATCAGCGAGCTTCTAGCCCCGCCGAACGACATGTCGACATCACCGAGACGAACACCGATGAAGCTAATACCTACGATATCGTCTTCGACAATCGCGATATCCCGATAACCGGGAGCATCAAACCAGTTCATCTCATCTACCTCGAACGTTGAATCGACGAAAACCCAGTTGCCTTCAGCCAGTTCCTCGAGGTCGGCCAAATAACGACGTAATTTGATGACATCCGCGATACTGACAAAGCCTGATTTATTGACATCCGCGGCAATAAATTTCAGGGGATTATCGAACGCCTCCAAATTGACAATCTCTCTACGTATAAGGATGATATCGTTAACCGTTATACCGGCATCATCAGTTACCTTTGATGCAGTAACCGAATAGTCGCCTGATATCAGGTTATTAAAGCCGTAAGTTCCATCCTCACCGGAGACTGTTTCATTGGAAATGACTTCACCCTCTATATACATGTCGGCATCCACGATAGGGCTTACTAAATCGTAATAAATCAATTGGCCACTTACGCTTCTAATCGCGGTCGAATGAACGATACCATCAAGATATACCGGAGCTGCGATTGGTTGACCGACTTCATCGACAATCTCACAATTGTCCTGCCATTCGATAGCACAGTCGGTACCGTAATCGGCGAGTACGGTGAATTCCAAATTGAAAAGCACACTTTCCTCATCGAAAGACCGGGGAGTTTCATAATCCTCCCAGATAATATGAATCGTACCGTTTTCAACATTGGTTAACGCGTCGCCCAGATACTCGCTCGTGAACGAAACGAATTCGAGACATTCATCATCGTAGCTAATATGAAATTCCAGACCGCTAACGTCAATCGAGGAAAAACCTAAGACTGTTATATCGACATCCGTATTTTGCCCTTGTTCGCCATAGGCTTCGAGTATTTGGATAGCTAAATCCGGTGGAATCGTGCCATAAAATATCGCCCCAATATCGATTGGAGACCCATCAGGGTCGGTACCGAAAGCCGGATCACCGGCATCGATACATGGCGATTCGGAAGTAAGCCTGAAATCGCCGTTAGGGGCGTCGACCAATAAAGGATCATAGAAAATATTACCGGGCCCCTGGGTATAGCCATGTATGCTGCCAGCCTCGTTATTATAGAAACAGTTATAGCTTATGAGTACATTTTCAGAACCTGAATGGACATATACACCGTATTGATCGTTTTCAGTAAAAATGTTATTTTTGATTTCTATGTTACTACTACCATTGCCGAGCAAAATCCCTCCGGAATACCTCCCGACATTATTATTATAAACAGTATTATTCGAAATTAAACCATCCATCACCGCCGAAAGAACCACAACGCCCTCATCACTTCCCATATTTTGATAAATAACATTATGATCGAGGGTTATTGATCCTCCTTGCACGAAAATAGCTCCGCCATCCCCAGGACACTGGTTTGAAAATACATAATTAGAGTCAATCAACGGATAACTGCCACTACTATAAATACCACCTCCGAAATAACCATTGTAAACCGAGTTATTCCTGATAATGTTTTTTCGAATCAGCGGCCTGGCACCACCGCCGACTATACTGACTCCACCACCGGAGAGACCACTAGCCCCATTGTTTTCGATAATACACTCTCTTATATGAGGAGAAGCCGAATTGATATAAATGCCTGTTGAGGTGGAATTATGAATCGTAAATCCCTGTAGAATAGCATCTTGCGTTTCACCATTATTGTATTTCACCAATGGGGCATCCTGAGATTCTCGGGTGATTATGGTATTCGAAGCGCCTTCTAATCCAATAACCGACACATTTTCACCATTAAAATCGAGATGCTCGGCGTAAGTACCAGGCATCACATAAACCGTATCCAAATCGTCCGACTGGTTTATACCATATTGAATATGCTGCCAGGGGCTGGCCTGTGAGCCGTCCCCGCTGTTATCATCACCACTAACCGAGACATAAAAAATCGCAGCATTAGCCGATAGGCTAAAACCAAACACGAGCCCCAAAATTCCTACGAGTAATTTCCGCATAACTAATCCCTTCGATAATCGTTAATATTATTAGCTAATCATCACAATTACACTTTCCTTACAATACACCTCCAATCTAATCAATACACACCATTTTAACAAGCCCAATAATTAACAATTGCTCTAAATCATTTTTTTAAATACAATAGTCTTTATGACGATACCATTAGTGTTGGTGTTAAACTACGTTAAACGGGAGCGTTATGCGATACTCGGCCATTGACAAGCTTAATCTATTTTTTAAAACATACATGCAGATGTTTGCCAATACCTTCAAACCATCATCCTGGGCGCCGTTTTTCTATCTGGCGCTGGCTCAAGCCCTGGGATTGATTCTTCTTACCTGGTTTGCTATGCCGGGTTGGAAAGAATTCATCCAGCCGTTGCTATCGCAAGTTCTACCCAGCCAGCCGTTTCACTATCCGTTTTATCTGCTTACAGTCCCCCGTGTTTTCACCGATTTCGACAACTATATATTAGGTCCCACGTTCTGGGTGATATTCTCGGCCGTCGCCGTTTACAAGTTAGGCGGATTATATGAGGGGAAAAATCAGTCTACCTCTAGAGGATTCGGTCTGGCATTCCGGTCTTACATCAAATTATTATTTATCTGGCTTTTTGAACTAATACTCGTATTCGCGATATTCAAAGTACTATCACTATTATTCGTGGAAATAGTTTTCGGTTCGCCTCGAAGGATAATTCTTTTGAAAGTTATCCTCCAATATATGGCGTTCATACCCTCGGCGTTTTTGTTATATGCCTTCCCCTCGATAATCATAGGCAAAAAATCGTTTTTCGGCGCGATCGGAGAGAGTTTCAGTCTTTGCAGTCATAACTTTTTTATGACATATTTTATTGTCTTCTTCCCCGGCACGATCCGCTTGATTTTCGATATCATAATTCGTGACTTCGGACCACGCATCGTCTACACTCTGAATCCCGATTTGATACTGTGGCTGATGGGTTTGAAAATCATTTTCGGCATAGGTATCAACCTGTTCATACTCGGCGGCGCGACATACCTATACCGCGACCTTACCAGGTAAGATAACTTCCATCACATCCCATAGATTATATACGTTTGATGGAGAAATCTTTTAGCAGCGTGGATTGAAATTCCTACAGTTTCGACAAGTATACGCAAGCGGGGCGAATGGGGATATCTGCGGCTAACGAAAAGGATTTATAACGGCTCAGAGAAGATAATATACGTGCGATCAACCGATCCCACCCCACAATAGCTGGGGTGAGCTACTCCTTCAATGGTAAGCCCTACACGTTGAACCTGAACAATATCACATCCCCGTCTTTTACCAGGTAAGTTTTGCCCTCAAGACGGAATTTACCGGCTTTCTTGATTGCGTTCGTATCTTTCAACTCATCGATATCGGTGAAATGAAAGGTCTCGGCTTTGATAAAACCGCGCTGTATATCCGTGTGTATCTCCCCGGCGGCGTCATAAGCGGTGTAACCATCGGGTATGGGCCAGGCGCGTGACTCGGTCTCGCCGGCGGTTAAGAATGTTATATAACCCAGTAGATCGAACGCGCTGCGTATCACCCTGTCGGCGGCCGGTTTGGAAAGTCCCAGGTCGGCTAAAAACATCTCCCGATCGTCCTCATCAAGAGCGGCTATTTCCATCTCCAGTTTGCCGCAAAGCGAGGCTACCGCCATCTTGGCGCCGACCTCGGGAAAGTACTTGCTCTCGAGTTCCTCGGATTCGTTAAGCTGCTCCTCATCCAGGTTAAGAAGATACAATACCGGTTTCTGGCTTAAAAACCTGAACGAACCTAATATCTGGTCATCCTCCCTGGTGAATTCCATCTCGCGAAGAGGTTTATCATCCTCCAGGTGGGCTTGCATTTTCTCCATCAGGGCTAATTCTCGCTTGTTATCCTCGGTAGGTTTAACCTTAATCTGATGAATCAATTTTTCGACACGTTTCTCTATCTGCACCAGGTCTACAAGTTTCAACTCCGCTTCCAGATTATCGATATCGCGGGTCGGATTCACGGAATTGTGCGGATGCGGCACGTTGGGATCGTTAAAACATCGTACTACCACCAACAACGCTTGCGCCATCCTGATAGCGTGAACGTAACTGATATCATCCAGTTTGCCCGCCATCTCCGAGCGGTCCCCGCCGGCTTGCCCTGACATACCGGCGATATCGACGAATTCAATCTCGCCGAACGTCATCTTGGCCGAAACGAACAACTCCGCCAGTCGATGAACTCTCGGCTCCGGTATTTTCACCATTGCGATATTGGGCGACTTACCCGAGGCGTAATCGCCGACCGAGGCCTTAGCGCCCGAAAGCGAGTTGAATACCGTAGTTTTGCCCGATTGTCCCAGCCCTATTATTCCAAATTGTAATTTTGTAGCCATACCTTAAAACTTTCTCGAATTAATGTTTATTCGAAAGCAATATAACAAACCGGATCGGTTAAATCAAACCATGAAATCATAAGACGGGAGTTAAATCAGGATACTTCGACATCGCTTTCAACGGAAACCGCCCTTAGCAGATATTTCTTATCCAGGGACATCTCCGGTACGATATCAAATGTGTTTAGCAGGGAGGCGTACTCGATATCATCCCCGTAACCCAGTTTATTGAGAAATAAACCATGCGAGGATTGGGCCAACATACCTTTAATATCCCGGTGGTGACGGTAGAACAGGTAGCGAGCGGTCGAGGAGGCGTCGTTCAGGCTGAAATCGGATTCGAGCTTGTTAAGCACTAATTGTATGAGCATTCCGGCGCAAACAGTGTCCTCGAGTGAGAACCGGCCGTTCTTTCCCGAACATAATATCAAAAGGGTCGATACGTCCCCGATAAGATTCATCAATGAATAAAGATTATTGAAACAACCTATTAATACCCTGCTTTGCGCCCTGGCCACCGCCAGCGAACGGGCCATGTTAACCGAACAATAAATCAGTGTTTTTCCCGCTACCCTCGCGGGCTGGTATTCCAGCGGCGAATTTCCCAGTTCGAAACCATCTATTATCTCGCTGTTGATACTGCCGCAGAGTACCGGCGAATCATCGTGATTCAATTCGGCCAGTTTTCTGGCATTGGCCATATCGCCAACCGGTATTATTCTGGAGGCGCCGTTGTTCAACGCGGTCACCAATGAGGTCGACCCCCTGAGCACATCAATTACTACCGCAACCTCGGAATCGAGCCGGACGGTTGAGAGCTCAGCTGGTGTGAAAAAAGTCAGTATATTCAAAACCGATACCCCCTCATAAGGAGTTGTTGAAAAATCTTCTTGCCCGGGCGGTTGGCAGGCGAAATCCTTTGTTCATCCTCCTGCCACCTTGATCCATGCGGAATTCCGTCAGGAAAATATTCCTGACGACACCAACGAGAGTTTTTTCAACAACCTCTAGAGGAAGTATCGGTAGAATTTGTCACGGTATACAATAAAATGTATTAACTGTTCCGTTTATAAAATGGGGGTTTCACGACCTTTGCCGGAATGCCTTTGCCGCGAATCTCCACCTCGAATTCCGAGCCGATTTTAGAGTACCGGCTCTCCACATAACCCATGCCTATCGCTTTTTGAAGCGAGGGTGAAAACAGGCCCGAGGTTACCTCGCCTATCCGATTGCCGTTAAGGACGATAGGATAGTGCTGGCGGGGAATAACTTTGCCCTCTATCTCGAAACCTATAAGCTTGCGGGAGGGTTTTTCCTCTTTGACTTTCGCGATAACATCCCGGCCGATAAAATCACCCTTATCTAATTTGACAACCCAGCCTAAACCGGCCTCTATCGGGTTGGTCTTCTCCCAGATATCGTTGCCGTATAAAGCGAATTTCATTTCCAGGCGAAGGGAATCCCTGGCGCCCAGGCCGATCGGGCTGCCGCCGTATTCCTTGACCAGTTCATAAATCGGCCCCCATACTTTCGAGGCCTTATCGGCGGGAATATACAGCTCGAAACCATCCTCGCCGGTATAGCCGGTACGCGAGAATACGAATTTCACACCGGCGATCTCGATATAGTCGGCGTTGTAATACTTGAGATTATCGTAAGGGTAATCTGCCAGCTTCGCCATCAACTCCTGCGCTTTCGGACCCTGCACGGCGATCAGCGCGATATCATCGGAGATATTGGTCAGCTCGACATTATCGGGCTTGAGGCCGGCTATATGCGCAAAATCCTTATCCATGTTGGAGGCGTTTACCACCAGCATGATATGATCCTCCATGTTGTACACCAGAAGGTCATCTACTATGCCGCCGTCCTCGTAACACATGGCGGTGTACATAACCTGGTTGATCGCCAGTTTGGTGATATCGTTGGTGACCAGTTTCTGGACGAAATCTTTTGCGCCCTCGCCGCGCACGATGAACTCGCCCATATGGGAGATATCGAACATGCCGACAGTTTGCCGCACTCTCTGATGCTCGGCGGTGATAGAGTCATACATCACCGGCATTAAATAACCGGCGAACGGCACGATTTTAGCGCCAAGTTCTTTATGGATATCGTAAAAAGGCGTCCGTTTTTCAGACATCACTCCTCCTGAAATTTATGTCATCCCTGCCCGAGGCTAAAATGGACACTCCGGCATGGGAATCAAAAAGCAATCCATTAACCCGCCCGATACGACAATTGAATCACACCCGGCGAATTATCAATAAACGGTTTAAAGTAAGATTTTTAAGCGGGAAGGTCAAATTGTTTTATTTTTAGGGGAATCTGTTGTATTAATCAATTTTTCACTTGCCAATAAAGCATGCTAATTTAAACAATCCATAAGATTAACAAATAGGTTGATTATCACATAAAAATGATTTATACTTAGAACAAAAATCAAAGGGGTTATCTATGCCAACAGTTATTTCATTCGCAAATATGAAAGGTGGAGTAGGTAAAACAACGCTCTGTGTTAATCTTGCGTTCGAATTATTCTCACAAGGGAATAAAGTTCTTGTAATTGACAATGATCCCCAATTTAATGCAACAAGTTCTCTGTTAAATCCAAAAACTTATATTGAAAAATGTATTAAAACAAACCAATTATTGACAATTTATAATATATATGAAAAAAGTCCTGGTGTTGGGAAAAAACGAAAAAAAATTAATCCATCTATGTTTTGCAAAACTATTTGGTATAAATCAAATAATGAAAGTATATCCTTAGACCTTATTCCTTCAAGAATTGAGTTATATGAAACTTTAAGCAACCCTTCGCATAAAGAATACCTAGTTGACAAATTCATACGCAAACATGCAAACGATTATGATTATGTATTTATAGATTGTCCCCCAACGCCTAGTGTCCTAACTTTGAGTGCATTTGCAGCTAGTGATTTTGTTATTATCCCAGTTAAACCAGATTTCTTCTCTACTTTAGGAATACCACAATTCATTAATACGCTCGCAGACTTCAAAGAGCGCCAAATTGACCAACATGATGTTCATCCTCTAGGGATAGTTTTCACCGATGTTGATAGAAGATTACCGACAGAAACAAAACAATCTATGAATAGAGTTGAAAAGGCTATAGAGGAATCATCTGAAGATTTACTTGTTTTTTCCTCAAGATTATCACATCTTGAGGTGTTTAAAAAAACTCTTTGGCAAGCAGTACCTGTTCAACGCGTGACGGGACGAGGAACAAAAGGTAAAACTCTAGCAACTCAGGAATTAAAAGCAATTGCTAGCGAAGTTTTGGATGAAATAGAAGAAAGAAAAGAAAATGATTGATCAATTATTATCAAAGCTATTTGAATCATTTCTTAATTTTTCTGATAATGAGTTACATAAATTAAAACTCGCAATAAAGCAACCGAAAACTCAAGATGCTATTGTTAAGCAAATTGATACTATTCTTGACTTTAGATTTGCGCTAAAATCCGGAAGTAATAAAGATACTATTGCAGATAATAGAAATAACAATCAGAGTAATAGCAATAATAACGATGTTGAGAATTTCAATTTTAAAAAGTACTTTTTTGAAGTATTAAATGATAAAAATTTCATTAAATATAATAGTGATTTATTGAAACTCTTAATGTATTATTTGATATTAAATTAGATTCTAATAGTTATGTTAAACGAGGAAGAAGTTATATTATAGAAAGGGCTTGGAATGAACTAAGGCAAATGCCAAATCAAAAAAGGCAAAAAGCAATTAGAAGATTTCTTAATAAATCTCTTAACTACCAAAATAATGAGCAAGCTTATCTAGAGTTATTCAAAATTCTTACTAAAAATGAATAATACATTAAAAAAATTCATTTCTGATGAATTTAATCATTTTAAATCTGATCTTCTAAATAATTGGGGTATTTCTGAGAAAACAATATCCCCTATCGATCATAAATTAAAACATATATATAGAAATTATCTTTCCTTAGCTTGCGCATCAACAGTAATAGGAAAGAATACAAGAGCTAAAGAGTACTTGACTGCTATTATTGAAAGTAATTACATCGTTCAGGTTTTAGCATTAAAGAATATATCAAATCCTGTCTTCTCTATGCTTAGGCAAAGTATTGAACTAACTTTAAAATACATTTATTTAAACAGCCATCCAATAGAGTATCATTGGACTAAAAGTAGAAATGGATATAGAGAATTAAATTTTCAACTATTGCTAGAATTTATATCAAGAACAGATGAACATAAAGATTTGTCGGTGTAATAAATATTTGTGAGAGGCTTAATGATATATATGGAATCTTAAGTAGATATACTCATGTTCATAATAGCAGTTTCCTTAAATACTGCAAGATTGGTTCTTTATTAAAACCTGATGGTGATTTAATCGATAGATTAGATAATAAATCAGACGAATTATGGCCATTATTAATAATACTACTACTATTGTTTTTCCCAAATAAATATAATAAAGCGCAATCATCCGAAAAGAACCTGATTTCATTAAGTCAAAATGCTAATGTAAAGAGATATTTAAAATCATATCTTGTTGGTAAAACTAAACCCAATTACACTTAAGCATTTTAGTTTATCTATTGTTCAGTAGGTTGAACCTACTCAAGTCTTGACTAACCCGCGCTAAACAGCTCTCTGCCCATCAATCATACACCATCAAATTTATAAGTGATTATTATATTTGAAGCTTTGGTGGTAATTCTCCAAACCACCCCCCCGGGCGTATGTCGATACGCCCCTACGATGCGCAAGCGCGCGTTACTCCGTGCCTTCCTCGGCCATTTTGCCTACGAGACGTCTGTTGTAATAGGCCATGACATCGCCGCGCTTTAATATGCCCAATAATTTCGTGGGATCGTCTTTATCCACTACCGGCAATAAACCGATATCCTTGCTGCCGAATTTCTGCAGGGCCTCGTGAAGGTTCTCATCCGGAGTTACCGTTATGATCTCGCGCGTCGCTATATCGGAGGCTATAATCAACGATGGAATAGCTTGCCCCTCCTGGGTCAGGACAGTGCGCAAATCCTGGAACGAGAGTATACCGTACAAGCGGTCGTTATCGGTTACCGGGAACGAGTTTTCAACCGAATCCTCCATCATGCGCATTATGCCGGTAAGCGTAAGATGCACGGGTATCGTCTGGTAATCGGTTCGCATCACCTCTTTAACCGCTATGTCCTGGAGAATATTCTGATCTCGCCCGGATTTCAAGTTGATACCCTTACGCGAGAGCTTGAGCGTATATATCGAATCGCTGTTTATGCGATTGGCCACCAGCGTGGCGAACACGCAGGCGATCATCATAGGCAGTATAATGCGGTAGTCGCCGGTCATCTCGAACACGATGATTATCGAGGTGATCGTAGCATGTGTGGCTCCGGCCACGACTGCGCCCATACCGACCAGGGCATAAGCGGCGGGCGGAGCGGTGATAGCGGGGAACAGGAAATTCATCACGGTGCCGAAAAAGCCGCCTGCCATTGCCCCCATAAACAGCGAGGGTGCGAAAATACCGCCGGAGTTGCCTGAACCCAATGTCAGCGAGGTGGCCAGTATCTTGGCGAATATCAGAAGCAGCATCAGGTTCCAAACCATATCGCCTCTAAGCGCGGATGAAATAGCCTCGTAGCCATCAGCGAAAACCTGCGGGGTGAATAATCCAAGCCCGCCTAATAGGAGCCCGCCAATAGCGGGTTTGAGCATATTGGGGAATTTCCATTTATCGAAGAAATCCTCGAAACCGTATAACATCTTTATGAATAATATAGCGATAACCCCGGTGAATACTCCCAGGAGCATATACATGGGGATCTCCCAGGCCGAGACCAGCGAGTATTGCGGAATATCGAAAGCCGGGTGATTGCCCAAAAAATAACGCGATACGACCGAGGCGATAACCGAGGATAGTATCACCGGCGAGAATGTCTTGATAGTGAAATCGCCTAAGATGACCTCGAGGGCGAATATCACGCCGGCAATCGGGGCGTTAAACACAGCCGATATACCACCGGCCGCGCCCGCGCCGACAAGCACCTTAACCCGGTTGCCCGAAAGCCGAAACATCTGACCAATAGAGGAACCGATGGCAGAACCGATTTGGACGATAGGGCCCTCGCGACCGGCCGAGCCCCCCGAACCGATACAGATAGCGCTGGCTATCGATTTGGCAAGAGAGACACGGGGACGGATGACGCCGCCTTTAAGGGCGACCGCCGACATCACCTCCGGCACGCCATGGCCTTTGGCCTCGCTGGCGAATTTCACTATAGGGCCGACTAACAGACCGCCAATCATGGGGATAAGCGGCACGAACCATTCGCGAGGAAAGCCGGTTAACGAGGTTGTCTCGGGCAACGAACCGAAAAAGAAATCGCGACTGGTCAATATCAACCATCGGAAAACCACCGAGCCTAAGCCGGTAAACAATCCGACCGCCAGGGAGAGCATGATAATGAACATGTTCTCCGAGTAACGGGTCTTCTCGAAAACCAGGTGAACGAGCTTATTTGCGTTTTGTATCCATTGCATAGTGCGGTAGAATAAACATAAAAAAGATTCGATGTCAACAACTCATACGGTTATATTTCTATTTTAAACAGTTTTTATCAATACGAACTCATTTTCAGTTACCCGCCTGGATAATTCCTGCATAATGCGTTCAATACCTACGAGAATGAATGTTTCGGTCAACTGATTCCATGGCTGATTATACTATTTCGAGAATTATATTAAGATGATAATTCGACTAATTATTACTGACCTATCATATTTTACTTTGTTTTTGCCCGCACTTTCAATAAATTATATCCAATAATTAGAGTGGCAATGTAATAAAGCATCAATGGGCATGGTCATGAAAAAAATATTCCTGATTATTCTTATATCATATATTTTCCCCGCTTGCGTTTTCGGGCAGTACAGTTCCTATGCCGAACCTGATTTCATCACCTCGATCGATTATTGTACTCAGCCGGCGAAGAGTTGGCGTTTCGGGTTTACCTACAATCACAAAAACCTGTCCAAGCTCGTAACTAACTCAAACTTGTCCGATGACGAGACCCGGACGAGGTTAACTCACGGATTCACGACGAGAATCGTATATGGCATATCGGATAAGCTGGCGCTGGGCCTGTCTATCAACTATGTGAAGAAAAACATAGAGCTGCGATTACCGACGATCGGCCGGGAATACCTTCGTATGCAAGGATTGAGCGACACTTATCTCATCTCCGAATACACGCCCCTGAAATGGTGTTTTCCCGAGGGCAAGAAACTGTCGTTTGGCACGGCCCTGAAAATACCAACCGGTAAAACGAGCTACACCTCGGAGGAGATACTCGTTCGCGAGGATATGCAGGCCGGAACCGGCTCATACGATTTTTTAATCTGGGCAAGCACACTCTGGCGATTATCAACTCTTTCCCCCGGATATCTATATTTGGAATCAGGATACCGATTGAACGGTACGGGTCAGGATATCAGTTATGGGGATGAGGTTTTCGCCTCCGCCGGGCTTTTGTTGTTGCCTGAATATGAAGGCAGGTTTACCGGCTATGTCCGTTATTCCCATGTCGGTAAAAACCGTAATACATATGATAATATTATTCCTAATAGCGGTGGCGGTATGATAACAATGGTTGGTGACATCAAAGCCGATCTTTCCGAGAACGTGCTGGGCAGATTGACATTGGAAGCCCCGGTAAGTAATACGGTGGAGGGTACGCAATTGGCCGCCAAATATATCATCACTCTTTCATTTCAATACACTTTCAGGGGGATCAAAGATAATGGTCATTAATAAAGAGAAAATATTCATAACGATAATAATAACGACTATCATATCCTTAAGCTGCGGTGAATCGGTTATAACCGAACGAACTACCGGTGAATGGCTGGTCAATCGGGATGATCTATATATGCGGGGTGTCGGTAAAGGCGCTACTTTTTCGCTGGATACGCCTCATCATATCGATGCGGCCCGTCAAACGCATGTCGCGGATACCGACAGGCTTATCGCAACATTCGTGGATGGTGAATATATAGCGTACCCATATACCCGGTTGAGATGGTATGAGGTTGTTAACGACAATTTCGATGATTTCTATTACAGCGTGATTTACTGCCCGTTCACTGCGTTGGGGGCTATCTGGCGGCAGGGAGCCGTCGGAGATTCAACCAAGTTCGGCACGACCGATCTCGTATATAACAGCAGTCATATAGTTTTTGACAAAACCACCGACAGCTACTGGCTGCCGATAAAAAACCAGTCTATATATGGCTTGCTTATCGGCCAGCCCCCTATCAGGTTGCGGTCTATCGAGACGGTATGGGAGACATGGGTGGAGATGTATCCCGAATCGATGGTTATATATGACAGATCAGGATACTATTTCGAATACACTGATGATCCCTACCCTCAATATAACACGGATAATGACCTTTATTATTTCCCTGTCAGTCATATTGACAGCAGGTTAAATAGTAAGGAGATAGTACATGCTTTAATCGAGTCAGAATTCGCCCGGGCTTACAGAATCGAGTCGATGCCGGATACCATGGCGGTTTTCAATGATATGTTTATCGGCCAGCCGATCGTCGTAGCAGGCGCCAGGTCTAAATCTCTGATTGTCAGTTACAGCCGGCAAACGGCGGATGATTCGACCTTAACGTTCGTACCGGTGCAAAATAGCCTTCCGGTAATAATGACGGATAATGAGGGCAATAGCTGGGATGTTTTCGGCAAGGCTGTTGATGGCGCTCGAGCTGGCGAATATCTCGAAATGATAATATCGTTCAACTGTTACTGGTTCGCTATCTCCGCAACCTATCAAGATGTCGAATTGATCGAGTTCTAATCCATTAACATATAATAAATCATATAAATTGCCAGTTGGTGTTGATTTTCATTTCTTAAAATGCTATCATATTAGGTTAAAATAGGCTTATTTTGGCCTCGTTACTTTGATAGATGCTTTTTAAAATAAAGAGGGCGATATGCAAAATCAACTGCGATTCGATATAGCTGATAGGCGGATAGTATATAATGGTTCGCATAAGACCTACAGTTTCAACAAAGATAGACTTCTCGAGTTCAATCACAGACATCTAACGGCTTTGAATAATTACGACCTGGAACTGGATGAATGTAATGTTTTGACTCTGGATGACAGGTTCAACAATCTCTCCAATCTCGGGGCTCTTCGTAACCGTCAATTGCGCGAATCTGTCGTACTTTCAGCGGCGCTGGCAGCGGCCGGCGTGGGTCTCAAAGGCAGGGCCAGTCTCAATGATTATCCGAAAGACAGGCAATCCGATAATACGCTTATTAACGAACTCAAGCGCGCTAACGACCGGACTGCCGCCCAGATCATGGCGGAGGTACTTCAAACCACCACCGATACCTTACCTCTGGGCGAGGAGGTCTTAATCGAGTCACGGATAACAGAAGGTGTGCGTGTCAAACCCGGCAAGGAGGCCGGCGGTAATCCGACAATCGCGGTAGGAGCCCTGTTCGGCAAGGAACATCATCGCGAACAATACGGTCTGGAAATGCCTCAAAACGTTACGTTACTTTCTATGGGTAATGATGTCATTGACGGTACGACCAAATCGGTCAAAGGAATTCACTCCAGTTTCACCTCGCTGTTCGTAACCGAATCCAATGTCAAACGTCACCTGCCAGATATTTACGTGCAGCGCTGGATGGGAGGAGCTTTTTTCGAGGAATTCAATCCCCGCGAAGCTAAAATCATGGAGGCCGCCGAAATTATCGCTCGTTCCTATGGTTTGCCCAGTGTGGAAAAACTGAGCTCATTCTTCCTGGATAGAAACCGCCACTACCCCGCTATGGACATATTAAATAAACATGGCGTAGCTACCCCGTACGATAAGGACGGTGACATGTTCCCGGCTACGCTGCTTGGTTACGATGATATAGCTTTCCCGGATGGCCGTCATTTGAATTCGATGATAGGCGAGATCGGCGGTTCCGCCGAATGGGCCGTAGCTGTTTTACCGCTAATCTGGCGAGGCGGCCAGGCGCTGGGTATGCTTACCAGCCAGAGTTCGCTCACCCGTAAGGATTTGACTCCGGAGGAGAAATGGAAAGAGCGTTTCCACTATACCGAGGATGAGTTCATGCAAATCCAGGACGCCCGTTTCGAGCAAAAGCCGTTTTTCACGATTAAAGATATACTGGAGGATCCCTACGCCGGTGGTATCTCGGCATTTGGTAGTATAACCGATAATTATTTCCTGCCGTTCATGGGCGGAGTGAAAATCAATAAAAATGACAACACTATCCATGTCAACACGATGGCGGTCAACTCACTGGGGGTCGTGGAGGTCTGGCAAACACGATTTAAATGCAATTCCAGTATCGAGCACACTATCGAGGTAATGCAATCACCGAAAGAGGTACTGGTCAACCTTCAGGGTAAAGAGTTGGAAAACGCTATCGGCATTATGCTGGATAGTAAGAGAAGCCGTCACCGGTACAGGACATTTTTCAATAACGAATATTACCCGGCCCTGATACCGGTGCGTAACAGTATGGTGGTTCTTCCCCGCGCAATAGATACGTTAATCGAGCGTGGCGCTCTTCAGGAGCAGGACAGGGAAATTATCAGAATTACCAAGAAACTGGCGAAAGAGTGGTTCATTAACTACGATTGATTGATAGTATAAATCACCCATTCATGTGAGGTAACCTCAACACTTTTTAAGAGTAAAAACCTTACTTAAAAGCATTTTAAAGGGCCCCATCATATTGATTCCCTTTAACTTATCAATAACGAGTAAGGCATTATCACTGAAATAAACTATCTGGAAAGCAAACTATAGTCCCTAAGGAACTGGTATTTTTTGTGAATAATATCACAATAAATCTTGACAAACAATCTCAATTCTTTATTATTAGGCATGTCTAACAAAATTCGACGAGTGAAATCTTGACTACTTACGACAAAATAATCAGGGCGTTCTCAATTGTGATGGCGTTATGTATTGCGCTCTATGTTTACAGTAGTGTCGCCTTCTTGCATGTTCACTACTCCGTCACAGGTGAGGTTATAGTCCACAGCCATCCCCATAGCGACTCGCGAGACGGAAATGATCCCCATAAACATTCCAATATCGAATTTAAAGCTATATCTTTACTGAATAAAGCAACAGCCTCGATAGTGATTTCAGCTCCGATTAATTTACCAATCCCCGACTATCCTCGTTTAACCAGCCTTGTGATGTTATCAGATCTTAAATCACAATGCGTATACCTGATACTCTCAGGCCGTTCTCCTCCTTTCCACTTTAACTAACGGGCCATAACTGATGTTTGGCTATCTCGCTGATAGCATAGCGGGCGCCAACAGTCTAAATTATTACGGTTATTAACCAGTAGTGAGTGAAAGGATTTAATTCTATATGAAACTAGTATTATTGATTTTAACGGTAGTGCTCTTAATCGTGCCGGCGCAAAACCTCTTTGCCGATGATTTCGAACTGCCGGAGATTCACGCGGATGTCTCGATTCAATCGGTGTTCTATATCGATGAGGACGAGCAAATCCCCTTCCTCAGTTCCTCCAGCGACAAGATAGAAATCCGTCACGCGGCAATAGAGGCCGAGGGCGAGCTGGGCGAATATATCGAATACAATATCGAGGTAGGTCTTTCCACCTGCACGGGCGGCGGTTGCACGACCTCGGGAAGCCTGGCCTTATCGGAAGCCGGTATATTCTACAAACCTTACCGATTCCTCAAGCTGGGCTTCTTCCAGGGACATATCATGAGAGGATTCGAGCTACACCAGGAATGCACCGAGGTTTTAACCGCCGAGAAACCGCGATTCAAGAGTATCTTCCCCTGCCATCCGATTGGCGCGGTTGTTCAGTCTAACTATATGTTCGATGATAACATGGGTTTTGACGCCCAACTGACTTTCAACGCCGGCAACAGCGGCAACAGTACTATCGAGGATGAGCATGATATCAACCTCGGTTTGAAATTTCATACGCCTTATCCCGGTTTGTCGGTAGGGGGATTCGTTACCGGCTGGCAGTGGAAAGTAAGCGAGTACGATCCCGAAATCGCCGATTTCAGGGCTTTCAGCTATGATGGTACCAGGTTGGGCATGGGTATCGACTATGCCAATTACGGCGTGATATTCAGGAGCGAGTTCTATTTCATAAACGGATATATCGATACCAACCCGATTCGAGAATACACGGCCAGCGGCGATACTTTAACTGATGAAGATCTCGAATCGCGCGCTTTTTACGTGCAGGGCGGTTACCAGTTCGATACCGGCAATGACAGGCTACCCTATATACGGCCGTTCGCCATGTATCAGTCCTGGGATAAAGCCTCCAACGCCGACGGCGACAACAAGCTGTCATACCTGGCTATAGGCGCCGCCATCGGGCTGGGATCGGATAAGGCTGAGCTGAAAATAGATTATGAGATGCCCCTGGATTCTCCTGATGGCACGTTCGATGAGGCCAAACGTCTGATAGTGAGATTAACCGGCGGTTTTTAATAAAACGAGAGTAGTGAGGAAATAAAAATGAGATATTTAATTGATATGATAATATTAGCGCTGGTTTTAACAATCGGCGTAGCCAGCGTATCGGCTGATACGATTTACCCCTCGGATGATATGTACACCGATCCCGAGTTTGGCGGCAGCAATCCCGCCGAGCAGATCTGGGTTGCCAATTTCCCTGCCGCCTCCAACTATCAACGCCTCATGATGAGATTCGATCTTGAGGCTTACATGGGGCGTACGGTCGATACGGCGGTTCTTCACATGTACCGCTTTTTCGGATGTCCCAGCGGCGGAGTCACCGGCACGATCATGTACGATATCAGCGTGGACTGGGATGAGGATACCTGGCCTGAAACCGTGCATATAAACCATGGCGATACCGAATACGGTTACTACAATTTCTCGGTTAACGGCTGGCACGAGATGGATGTCACCGATATGATTCAGGCCTGGCTTGATGGTGATATCGTGAATTACGGTTTCGTGCTGGGGGCTACCCCGGGCAGCAAGTTCAGCAAGTTTTACTCGAAAGAGGCCAATCAGTCGTACCGTCCGTACCTCGAGCTAACCACGATCACCGATATCGAGGATGATAGGAATTCCCTGCCCGAACAGTTAACACTTGGCGCGTATCCCAACCCGTTCAATGCCTCCACCAATATCGAATACAGTTTGCCTGAGGCCGCCGATGTCGCGATAGAGATATACAACATACTCGGGCACAAAGTGGAAGAGCTGGTTAACGGCTATCAGCAGGCCGGGTATTATCATCAAACATGGAACGCCGGTGAATATCCCTCGGGGATATATTTCGTGAACATCAACGCCGGTACGATGAGTTCTACCCGGAAGATGGTTTTAGTTAAATAAAATTTCTGCCATTGTTTCGTCTCTCTTGAACGCCGGGTCCCGTTTCCTGCCTCCTGGGGCCCGGCTTAAGATGATATTAAAATCCGTGAGAGTGTATGATGATAAAACAAAATTTATCCGGGATTCCCGAAACGCTGCTGATTCCGTTGGCTATCAGGGCCTCAGAAAGCGAAAAGCGCGAGGCGATCGTTCGCGATTTCAAAGCGCGGGAGATAGTATCCCAAATAGATTACGATTTTGATAAATTCAAATCAGCTAAGTTATCTCATCTTGGGGTTTGTATAAGAACCATGCTTTTGGATAATGCTCTCTTGAAATTCGTTAACGAACACGATGATTGCCTGGTAATAAATTTAGGCGCGGGATTAGATACTCGCCGCGAAAGGCTGCATCTCGATAAAACTATATGGTACGATCTGGATGTCCCCGAGGCAATAGAGCTTCGGCGTAATTTTTTCCAAGCATCTGAAAACTACAACCTCATTCCCAAATCGATGTTCGATTTCTCGTGGTTTGATGAGATTCAGGATGAGGGCAGGCCGGTTATGATAATCGCCGAGGGGCTTTTCATGTATTTCGAGGAAGACAGACTGAAACCTCTGATGAGAAAACTTACCGAAAGATTCTCAAAAGCAAACATGCTTCTCGAGGTTATGGGACCGCTTATAGTCGGTAAAAGCAAACATCACGATAGCTTAAGTAAAATGGAGGATGCCCCGGAATTCAAATGGGGTATTAAAGACAGTAATGAGCTTACCATGTGGGCGCCGGGTATAAAGATCTTGGATGAATGGTGTTATTTCGATTTCTATAAAGAACACGCCGGGATAATAGGCTATATAGTCAGGCTGCCATTTATCAGACCATATATCGCGCCACGAATAGTTAGTTTGAGTTTGGCCTGACAAAATTCCAATGTTTCACCCTACCGGGCGGATGTGCACCCCTTTAGTAGCCCCCTCACAACGTGCTTCAAGCATCCGCCCGATTATCCGGGTATATAACCTGCAAAGCTTTCACTGACTATTAATACCAAATATCTTGACAGTACGGTAATAGATGGCGTTATTAAAATTAATGAAGTAGTGATATTATTTTGTCAATATTTTTATGCGGTAATATACTTAAACGGAGTATGCCTTAAAACCCGCTACCAGATGTAAAACCTGTATCATGCCCTCATCGACACCGTCTATCGAGTTCGACGAGAAAGGCGAATGCAGCTATTGCCAATCATATCAGAAGATAAAACTGCATGGACGGAACGCGCTCGAAAAGATTATTAAAGATACGAAAGCCAGAAAATCTAAATTCGATTACATAGTGAATATCAGCGGAGGACGGGACAGCTCGTATACGATTTTAAAGCTGGTTAATGACTATGATATGAAAGTACTGGCGGTAAATTATCGCAATCCGTTTACACATCCTATAGCAACGAAAAATATCGAAAACATAAAACGTATACTTGATGTAGATTTGATATCGTTTTCATTCAAACAGGGATACCATGAAAATCTTCTGCGAACGAACCTGGCAGCTCTTCTTCAAAAGCTGGACCCGGCTCTGGTACCGATGGTTTGCGTATCCTGCAAGCTGATATGGCGCAACATTCTCCGAATAGCCCGGGATAATGATATCAAGCTCATCGCCTCGGGCGGGAATTTGTACGAGCAAACCTCGTTCAAGCGGGCTATGCTCGGAGGTAATCAGAATCAGTCGGTAAAAAGCTATTACTCGGCATATCTGTTCGGGCTGGTTAAGCGCGTGATGAATAACATGAGCTATCTCAAACCCTCGACGGTTATGCCGATGATAAACGGCTATATATACAGCAACCCGTATTCCCCTATGGTACGATTTATGGGACGGGGAATCGAGAAGCTTGACCTGTTTCATTACATCGAGTGGGATGAGAAACAAATCATCGAGCGTATCAGCAATGAGTTGGGATGGAGTTTCGCGGATCACAATCTCGGCAGTTGGCGTTTCGACTGTCGGATAGGGCATCTGAAAGACTACCTGTACCTCAAGCGGTTGGGTCTTACAGAGAAAGATGATTTCTACAGCCAGCTCGTGCGAGCCGGTATAATCAGCCGGGATGAGGCGCTTGAGAGAATCGAAGCGGAGAACGATATCGATATCTCGGAGCTTGAGGGCTTGATGAAAACAATCAACCTCGATTTATCGGTACTACCGGTATAATACGCTGTTTATTTTCCAGTGCGCATGCAATCCAACGGTAATAAAGTATCACCAACTTATCCTTTGGCTGGCGGACGCCCTCGTCCGCCAGCTTTTGTTAGCAGGCAAACCAGTTGGGGCATCACCGGGGCAAGCGAGAACGTACCCCAACCACGGACAATCGAGATCAAATCCGTTAATTCTGACCTCGCATTGTAAACTATCTCTAATCCGGATACTCATCCATAACATAGCTGTTGATACCGCATTGCCAACTGGATACCGGCTCTAAATCGGTTCCATTGTGACGGTATAGCACGAACCGATTGTAGCGTTGCCAGAGCGCGGCCGCCTTATGCGCCGGGACGTTGACATCTATGGTTAACGTATTGGATTGCAGCTCGCTGATCGAGTTCATTGATTCGTAACCCATTTTCTCGCTTACCGTAGCTGTTATATTTTCATGAGCGCCATAGATACTGACTCCGGCCTCGACTGATAATTCTACTCCGGTTTCCTCCCAGACTGTTTGAGATTGAGTGGTAGTCATTCCATAGGATATTTCCCAGTGGAAAGATTGCGCCATCGAACCCTGACTGTTATCGTAGTGATTGATATATTTGTAGAATACCTGTCTCTCCAAACGGTAGAAAGGCGAGTTGTGTATTCGCCAGGGTTGGTCATGGTCGCCATCTCTGATAATCATGCATGGCACCAGCAAACTTTTCTCCATCTTCGGCACCGTGCCGTCGGTGGGCACATCGTAGCCTGTTAAAGATGGCACATACTCCTGTGAAGGCGCCTCGGCCAGTAAGGGCAAATTTACATTGACAACATTCACAAGTGGACTGGATGGCTCGGTATTGCCGTACCTGAAGATAAATCCTCCGGACTCCAGGTAAGCGTTCTCATGACAATCTACGGCCGGTTGGCTGATGTACCAGCAGCTATTCCAATTGCCATAATTATCTACATCATTCCAAAACACGTTACAACAGCCGGGAATCGTAAGGTCCTCGCGTAGACAAGCAGTCGATTCGGGTGTTTGTCCTGTGGCTGTGACGACTTGCCCCATTGCCATATATCCCTCTGGAGCTACAGGGTTATGAATATGGGAGTCGTAATCAGTAAATTCAGTCGTAAAACTAACAGCATCAGAACCCGTTTTGGCTTGCACGACCATCATTGATAATAGTCCGTTTGGATCGCAACATGCGGCAAAACTACCTAAAGCGTAAAAACCCTCAGGGGCGATAGGTTTATAGAAATAAACCTCAGTACCCGGGTGCATAGCGTATTGATATACGAATTGGAACTCATCGGTATAGGTAATAAGCAGTTCTCCTGTATCGATCACTCGAGGACTATAAACCTGCACCGGTAATATAGCAGATGTTGAACCATCACTGGTTATTCTGAGAGTGTCGATCCCATAGCTCAAGCCGGTAATTTCTATCAGGGAATCAGTCAGTGTAACCGAGGCTATAGATGGAGAGTGATTATCCACCTCGAATTCATCGGCGCTCCAATCGAAATCAGCCGCCACGATCCTGACTGTCTCACTGGCTCCGGGAACCATCGAGACGACTAATCTACTCAAATAAAAAGAAGTATTCTGCTCCGGCTGTGTCGGATCATCATCGGAACAACAAACGAAAACCAGGCAGAACGTCATCAAGCAACAAATATAGTATCTCACATACACCTCCATGAGAAAAGCGTATCTCGTTATTTAAAAATCTGTTAAAGAACTGGAAATGAAAAACCCTGAAAATAGCTGACATAACCAATGATGCGATTTCAATATGTTGGAAATAATTTCCCTGTCAAGATATATTTTACGGTCCGTGTTGTCTATTTACTCATAAAGACGATTGACTAAATTCGATCTACATTCTCGATCTTTAATCCGTTAATATTCCTTTCCTAACACCCGGAAAACACTTCACTACGACACCCCCCAAAATCCCTTGACTATAAGCCTTTTATCAATATTATTAGGGGCATTAAAATAGAACTGTCATTCCCGCGAAAACCCCGCAAGGGATGCCACAACGGCACGGGAATATCGTTTGTTTGCGATGAATAATTAAACTGATAAATATCAGGAGGTTACAAATGGGAAATTTCCGCGTTCCGGTACCGACAAACGAGCCGGTATGGAATTACGCACCCGGCACTCACGAGCGCTCTAAATTAGAAGCCGCTATATTAACCCTTAAGGCTAATCCTGTCGATGTTCCGATGTATATCGGTTCGGAGGAGATTCGCAACGATAATAAAGTCGAGATGACTGCCCCGCACGATCACGAACTCAAACTGGGTACATATTCAAAAGGTTCATCCGATGATGTCCGCAACGCTATCAAGGCAGCAATGCGCGCCAAACCGATGTGGGAAGCGATGCCCTGGGAACAGAAAGCGGCAATATTTTTAAAAGCCGCCGACCTGATCGCCGGGCCGTACCGTTACGAGTTCAACGCCGCCACCATGCTGGGGCATTCCAAGAACGCGTTCCAGGCCGAGATTGACGCTGTCTGCGAGCTGGTCGATTTCTTCCGCTATAATGTCCAGTACGCGCAGGAAATTTATGACATGCAGCCGGGCAATCAGCCTACCATGTGGAACCGTGTCGAGTACCGCCCGCTGGAGGGATTCGTGTTCGCGGTTACCCCGTTTAATTTCGTGAGTATCGCCGGTAACCTGCCGACCGCCCCGGCTATCATGGGCAACACCGTGGTTTGGAAACCCGCCTCGAGCGTCGTTTACACCGCTTATTTCATCATGAAAATTCTCAAAGAGGCCGGTTTACCTGATGGCGTAGTCAACATGGTTACAGCTCGCGGCGCCGATGTCGGCGGTATTCTCCTGAAAAACAAAGATCTGGCCGGTATTCATTTCACCGGTTCGACCGAGGTGTTCCAGACCATGTGGAAGACTGTCGGCACCAATATCAAACGTTATCGTTCGTATCCACGCATAGTCGGCGAAACCGGCGGTAAGGATTTCGTGTTCGCGCATCCCTCGGCCGATCCCGACCAGGTTGCCACCGCTATCACCCGCGGCGGTTTCGAGTACCAGGGCCAGAAATGCTCGGCTGTCAGTCGATGCTATATCCCGCGCTCGCTGTGGCCCTCGATTAAAGAGACACTCACCAATCACGCCAACGAGATAAAGATGGGCCCGGCTGATGATTTCTCGTGCTTCTTCAACGCCGTAATCGATAAAGGCGCGTTCGAGTCGATCACCGCCTATATCGATTTCGTCAAGGATGCTCATCAGGCCGAGATCGTATTCGGCGGCAATTACGATTCGAGCAAAGGCTGGTATATCGAGCCGACACTGGTCGAGACCACCGAGCCGCATTTCAAACTGATGGAGGAGGAGATATTCGGGCCGGTCGTGACCGTGTACGTGTACGAGGATGAGGATTTCGAGAAGACCCTGAAGATCTGCGACCAGACCTCGCCGTATGCCTTAACCGGCGCGATATTCGCTCGTGACCGCAAGGCGATAGTGAAAGCCACCAACATTCTCCGTCAAGCGGCGGGCAATTTCTACATTAACGATAAGCCCACCGGCGCGGTAGTCGGTCAGCAGCCGTTTGGCGGCGCGCGCGGCTCCGGCACTAACGACAAAGCCGGCAGCCTCTTGAACCTGATCCGCTGGACCTCGGCCCGCACGATAAAGGAGACTTTCATCCCGCCGAAGGATTATAAATATCCGTTCATGGGGTAGAGTTTAACCTGCTAAGATAATTGACTAGTATGAAAGCCGTCCGGGTTGGGCGGCTTTTTTAGTTGAAATAGTATTTTGGGGGAATAATCTATACATATATACGGTATATAATTCAGATAGGAGGATTCTATAATGAAAAAAATTTTTATCGTAGCAAGCGTGATAATTTTATTTATCCCTCAAATAAATTTGGCGGATCCTATTTGCTCAATGGAACCTAATCAATTTATAGGCTGGCCAAAGCTTATTGAGATGGCTGATGCGATTGTCATTCTCAGGATTGAACAAAATCTTTCTGATTCCCGAAGCAGGAACACTTTCTATTCTGAACACGAATGTTTCATCTACCAAACATTAAAAGGAGATTTAAAGAAAAACTCACGGGTAAGATTAATGCTATACGATTTAGAAGGCAGTTTCACTGAACCTTATAGCACTTTATCTAACCATTTAGTCTTTCTTGTTAAAAAAGAACAGGATGATGAATCCACAGATTACCGAATGCTAACGCTTTGCGGAGCGCAAACATTGCTATCGCCATTCGGGCTTGAAAAAATGCCTGAAGGACAAACACTTGAGGAGATAATTAAAAATTTGATACAAAGTTCGATTGACTATCAAGACAAAAAGCATAAAAAACTAATGAATTTCTTAAATAGCATAATGAGGGGACCCAATGAGTATAACATTAAAAGAAAATACAATCGACTTGATCACATTCAACAGGTAACACACCAGTAGGGTGTGCACAGTTTAAGCGGGGGCAGATATTTCATATTAACTTTCCAAGCATGAGTCGGACGTAATTAATTATTGTGGAGATCATTTATATCTACTCACCCTACTGGTGAGTTACCCTGGCCCCCCTCTCCATTCCCACGGGGCAACCCACCGCATTCCTTATCCACCAGAACAAAAAGAACGACATCCTAACGCCGACGCGCTGCCGCCTCAGGATGTCACTTCGTTTTCCATCCTAAGGGATAAAAAATTAGTGGAATATTTTATCACCTATCGTTGTATAATATTCTGGGAGGAAATTATAATGAAAAATAGAATCATCACATATATTCTATTAGTACTATTATTACACCAACTTGGCTGGACCAGAGAAATATGCACAGCAGAGAACGCTTCTTACATTGATCTTACTAAGCTTATTAACCAGGCAGATGCTATTGTTATTTTACAAGTAGACCAGAATTTGTCAGATTTTGGAGGTATCTCAGGATTCTCTTTGCACGAATGCACGATTAGGCAAACAATTAAGGGGAACATTTTATACAATACACAAATTAAAGCACATCTCTACGATTTAAAAGGAGCTATCAGTAATCCATACACATGTGGATCAACCCACCTCATATTTCTTAAACAAATAACAAATAAAAACAAAGACACAGAATATCGTATGCTAACCGTGTGCGGAGCGCAGACAATTCTTTCAAATTGGAATTACAATAAGGAATTAGATGATGAAACTATTGAAGAACGAGTAAAAACCCTGATACTAAATGAAATCACGTTTCGTACCAAAGAACATGATAGAAGAATTAACATTCTAAAAAATATGCTTGAAGGAATTAATAATAATGAAATAAAATCGGGAAATAATCTTCTTGCCCGTAAATACTTAGAATCTCTTAACATAACAAGACGAATACCATATTTCATTGAGCGTTTAAAAAGCGACCGCTGGGAATCGAGATATTCTCTTTTAGGTAATCTTGATAGAAGGGACGCAGAGACTAAGCAGATTCTTGAATACCTTATACAGGACGACAATGAAAAGGTAGCAAATCAAGCTTTTGTTCGCTACGAAAAAAACTTTGTTACTATAAATAAATCGCTTTTCAATCCTATAATGCACTATCCAGGTCAATTCCCCGTAAAAAATCTTCCTGATAAAAACTGGGAACCGGTTTTACTAGATTACTGCCTTGGGCGGAGGAACATTGCTCACCAAGATAGTATCTTATATGATGGATATACACCTGGTATTCCAGTACTAAATCCGGAAGGTTTAAATAGTCCCAAAATGCGCGTGGCATTAATAATAGTGGGGATATTGGGAGACAAAGAAGATGCCAAAGAATTATTCCCTTTCCTTAAAAGCGATAATCCATACGTTGCTCTCGGGGCTGCAAAATCAGTTATAAGGCTTGGTAGCAGAGAACAAGGTATAGATGCTTTACTCGGGATAATTAATAGTAAATCATCAGAAAACTTCTTCTATATTGTTGAAGCTCTATATGTGCTGAGGGAAGTTCAATATTCGGATCTAGAAAATTTGACGAATAGAATACTGGAATCCTTAAATCAACGAGATGATATCAGACTCAATTGGGTAAATGAGTTTTATCTATTCGCCGCGGATATTTTACCTAAGGAAGTTTGGTAGTTCTTGCCCGGTGCCCCATCCCCGGTACTACGGGGGTAGGATAGCATATCAACGGCAAACATTAAAAACTCCTATGATAAAAGTCTACTCCAAATTTCAGTTATCTGTTTGCTAACACAAAGTTAGGGAAATCTTCAAACACCCAATTATTTTTCAAGGTGTCATAGATTATTCCCAGTAATTTTCTGGCTGTGGCAATGATAGCCTTACCGCTGCCACGACGGTTTTTTATACGATTGTAATATTTACTCAAGTAATGGTTATATCGTATGGCAACAAGCGTACACTGCACCAGTGTAGTCCGACCAATCTTAGAACCACGCTTGGTAATCCGACCATGATGCTGAATCTCGTTTGAATTGGAAACTCGCGGCACTACGCCAAAATATGAGGCCAATTTATCTTTGTCCGAAAAATCAGCAACATCACCAATTACCGAAAGCAACACTGTAGCTGATTTGCTGCCGATTCCTTTGATGCTGGTCAGGTTCTTATGCCCGTTCAACTTGCGACCCTGATCCTCTATCTGTTTGTCCAGCTTTTTTATCCCCTCATTCAAACTGCGAATCTGATCAACCAATACCTCAAGCTCAACAGAAACAACCTCATCAAAATTCATCTTTAGAACCCGCTCCAAACTCTTGTTGCTGGAGTAGGCCTCCTTTTTACTCTTGATACCATGATGATTGAGTATGTTGTGTATTTTATTCTTCAAAGCTGTACGTAACTTGACCAGCTTGTCCCGTGTCCCAACAAGTGAACTGATCTGCGCTTTATCTTTCGTCTTTAATCGGGCTTTCGGCAACATGTCTTTGCTCATAAAATAGGCTAAGTTCCTGGCATCGTTTTCATCCGTCTTACTGACTGATGATTTGATTATCTCAAATTTGTTCGGATCGACGACAACAACTCGCTTGACCAAATGCGATATCTCATCAACGAAATAACGAGTGTTGCCAGTGGCCTCAACCGCTACACAATCCGTCTTTTTTAATCCTCGTTTAAATTCCTTTAGATCCTTTAGCCGATACTCCTTGATCCTCTCCCGACCACCGGCTGTCAGGTAACACACGGTCAAACTGTTTGTGTGAAGGTCTACTCCTAAGTACCTCATCTTCTTGCTCCATTCTATGGTTATCACTGGAGCAGACTCTCTGTCGGCGCCTACCAAACTCCTATTCAAGGTCTTTGCCTTATGGTGGCAATTCGGTTACAGGTCTGATTAATCTCCTTTACGAGGTCTGGCCTCAAGCATTCAGTTCAGCCTATAACCTATCCGCTCCAGTTAGAAATTCATTACCGAAGCTCTAACACCAACAGAATAGATTAGCAAGATGCTTTTATCGTACCATCTCCTTTTTTATACATCAGGATGGAAGGTACGACATCCTGATGCCAGCGCGCTGCCGCCTCAGGATGTCACTTCGTTTTCCATCCTGAGGGATAAAATTTTCCAAACATGCGTCGGACTGAATAATTCACTGCGGTGATCATTTATATCTACTCACCCTACAGGTGAGTTACCTTTCCCCATCCCTATCCCTCGTTCATTATGCATCAGGATAGAAGGAACGACATCCTGAGGAATAAATAACAGGTAACACACCAGTAGGGTGTGCACAGTTTAAGCGGGGGCAGATATTTCATATTAACTTTCCAAGCATGAGTCGGACGTAATTAATTATTGTGGAGATCATTTCTATCTACTCACCCTACTGGTGAGTTACCCTGGCCCCCCTCTCCATTCCCACGGGGCAACCCACCGCATTCCTTATCCACCAGAACAGAAAGAACAACATCCTAACGCCGACGCGCTGCCGCCTCAGGATGTCACTTCGTTTTCCATCCTGAGGGATAAAATTTTCCAAACATGCGTCGGACTGAATAATTCACTGCGGTGATCATTTATATCTACTCACCCTACAGGTGAGTTACCTTTCCCCATCCCTATCCCTCGTTCATTATGCATCAGGATAGAAGGAACGACATCCTGAGGAATAAATAACAGGTAACACACCAGTAGGGTGTGCACAGTTTAAGCGGGGGCAGATATTTCATATTAACTTTCCAAGCATGAGTCGGACGTAATTAATTATTGTGGAGATCATTTCCATCTACTCACCCTACTGGTGAGTTACCCTGGCCCCCCTCTCCATTCCCACGGGGCAACCCACCGCATTCCTTATCCACCAGAACAGAAAGAACGACATCCTAACGCCGACGCGCTGCCGCCTCAGGATGTCACTTCGTTTTCCATCCTGAGGGATAAAATTTTCCAAACATGCGTCGGACTGAATAATTCACTGCGGTGATCATTTATATCTACTCACCCTACAGGTGAGTTACCTTTCCCCATCCCTATCCCTCGTTCATTATGCATCAGGATAGAAGGAACGACATCCTGAGGAATAAATAACAGGTAACACACCAGTAGGGTGTGCACAGTTTAAGCGGGGGCAGATATTTCATATTAACTTTCCAAGCATGAGTCGGACGTAATTAATTATTGTGGAGATCATTTCCATCTACTCACCCTACTGGTGAGTTACCCTGGCCCCCCTCTCCATTCCCACGGGGCAACCCACCGCATTCCTTATCCACCAGAACAGAAAGAACGACATCCTAACGCCGACGCGCTGCCGCCTCAGGATGTCACTTCGTTTTCCATCCTGAGGAATAAATAACGCCGCCAATCATCATATCAGCCATGTATACAGATTCCCGCTTCCTCGGGAATGACAGAGGTATCTCAAACCACTCTTGACTATCCCCAATATCGAAACTACAATAATGATGATACTATTCGCATAACAGCCGCATCAACAAACCCGGAGGCGTTCAATCATCAAAGATAGCAAAATACGAATCGAGGAGCTTGAGCCGGAGGATCTGGCATCAATAGTACCGTGGATCGATCCTCGGGTGTTCCGTATATTCCACGAGCCGGTTGATATCGAGCAGCTCAAGCAGTTGCTGCCTTCCTATGACAATGGCGAACCGGTGTCGCTGGGGTATCGTATCATGTATCGGCCTGAAAACAAGCTAATCGGTGTAATCCACGCCACCATGGTTCGGGAAAACAACCTGGCGCATCTGGGGCAGATAGTTATTGGCGATAAAAATCTGCGCGGGCAGGGAATCGGCGCCGAGAGTATTCGGCAGTTTCTGATTATCTGTTTCGATCAGTTGAATCTTCACCGGGTACAGCTTTTCGTTGATGACGACAATGCTCCGGCAATCGCTTGCTATCGAAAAGCCGGTTTCAAAACCGAGGGCTTGATGAGGGATGCCACCAAGACCTCCACGGGGTATATCAGCTGGCACAGTATGTCTATACTGGAGGATGAGTGGCGAAGCGATGTATAAGCTAATCGAGGCCGCGACATTAAGCTTTCAACCGTCCACTCCACTCTGGAATCAGCACTTTAACCGATACAGCTAAAAGCATACACCCATCTGAAACACAACTATGCTTTGCAGTTAACTGAATACCATCAGTGCCGATAAAATTATTATAGGTTAATTAGTAAATAATCGTTTTGTAATTACCTAAAAATGATTTTCAGCAACTTTTCAAATCAATCTTGCAGGAGAAACAGATGAAAAGAAATATGATAATAATATCAATCCTGATAGTATTAACAGCCGGCGGTATCAACGCGCAGTTGACACTCGATAACTGGTACGCCAATCAATTATCCATACCCGATCAATCCTCGCAACCCGTAGCGTTTACGGAAAACTACGGCCAATGGGATGCCGGTACGCTTTTCAAAGCCGAGGCCGGTAATGTAACATTCTATTTCGGCGGCGGTGAGGTATCGTACCTGTTCGTTCGCGATACCGATGAGGTAATTTATAACGAGCGCATAGCAGCAGATCATTCCGCTCCTGTCGAGTACCGCAAAGAATACCAGCTTATAAAAGCGCGGTTCATCGATGCCAACCACAATCCGGAGGTGATCGCCGAGGATCGTTTACCGCACTATACCAACTATTTCTACGGCAATGACCCCGCCAACTGGCAAACGTATGTGCCCAGCTACTCGACTATCACTTACAAAGATGTCTGGCCGGGTATCGATGTGAAATACTACGGCAACGGTAAAAGCATGAAATACGATTTCGTAATCAGCCCCGGCGCCGATATCGACCGGATTAAAATCCGCTACGAGGGTGTGAGCGAACTAGCCATAGCCAACACCGGGGAGCTTCAGGCACAAACTAAATTCGGGCTGGTGTATGAGAACATCCCGGAGATATACCAGGAAACCGTTGACGGTAAAAGCCCACTCTCCGGCTACTATCGCCTTATAGAACCGGGCGTCTTCGGTTTCGAAATCGAAAATTACGATGCATCAAAAACATTAGTTATCGATCCCGAACTCGTATTCAGTACCTATCTCAGTGGTAGCAGCGATGACCGTGGTTGCGCGGTTAGTCATGACGATTCCGGCAATATATATGTATGCGGTGAAGCGTACTCCAGCGACTTCCCCACAGTTGATCCCTATGATGATTCTATGAACGGAGTTGATACTTTTATTTCTAAATTTTCACCCACCGGTTCACTGACATATAGCACCTTCCTCGGCGGATCAAATAATGATTACCCATCTGAGATAAGTGTTGATGATTCAGGTAATATTTACGTGAGTGGTTATACCTACTCCAGCGATTTCCCGACTGCCAACGCTTACAGCAGCAGTAATAGCGGCTCTTACGATAGCTTTATTACTAAAATGTCTCCGGCGGGCGACTCTCTAATGTATAGCACATACTTTGGTGGAAGCGCTGATGAGAACTACAATTACCATGCTATAGACAATTCCGGTAAAGTTTATTTACTGGGCCAAACAACATCCTCCGATTTGCCTACCGCTAATGCCTATTGCGATAGCCTTAGCCACAGCGGTATTAGAGACGTTTTTATCGCCAGGTTTTCATCGAGTGGTAATTCACTAGAGTATTGTACCTACCTGGGCGGCACTGATCATGATTATCCCCTTGCTATAGCCGCTGATAATTCAGGCAATGCTTATATAACGGGATATACGGACTCCGATGATTTTCCCATGGTTAATGCCTATGATGATAGCTATGGTGACAATTATGATGGATTCGTGGCAAAGTTATCCATCGATAGCCAGGCTTTACTTTTCAGCACTTATTTGGGTGGCACTGGTAATGACTATGGCAGGGATATCGATATTGATAATTCCGGTAATATATATATAACCGGTAATACCACATCTACAGATTTTCCTATTTGCAGCGCTTACAATTCAAGCCACAACGGAAGTCATGACGTTTTCCTGAGTAAAATGACACCGGGAGGCGATTCCTTGCATTACAGCACTTTTTTAGGCGGATCAGGTGCTGATGAAGCTTATGGTTTAGTCGTTAACGAATCCGGTTATGCTTATATTAGTGGAAATACTAACTCCTCAGATTTTCCCACTGTCGATGCTTACGATGACAACGTAAATGGTAATTACGATATTTTCATATCAGTGTTTAGCCCGGATGCTTCCTATTTAGATTTCAGCAGCTATTTTGGGGGTACTTACAGAGAATATGTGAAGGATATCGATGTTGATAATTCAGGTAATACATATATTACCGGTTATACTACCTCTGATGATTTTCCCATGTATAACGCTTATGATTCCACCTTCAGCGGCAATGTTATGTTTGATCAGCCTAATTGCTTCGTGGCTGCTTTCGAAATCCCTGCCGTCGATATTGAAAGCTCGCCCGGCTTGCCAGAGACTTATCAGCTTACACAGAACTACCCTAATCCGTTTAACAACTCTACTGTCATTTATTATGACCTGGTTGATGATTGTCATGTTACATTGCAAATATACGATATACTGGGTAGATATGTTGACCGTATCGTTGATGAACCGCAGCAAGCCGGCAGCCATCAGGTTGTCTGGAACGCTGATGATGTATCATCGGGAGTATATTTCTATATGATCGAAGCCGGTGACTATTCCAGCAGTATGAAAATGTCGCTGGTCAAGTAATTCGACTCAGTCAAAATTAGATGGTTGGAGTATTTATCGATACTCCGACTTTTCCCCTCTACGATTTAAATTGTTAGAAAAAACTATAACATAATAAGTATGATGTTGGAATTGACTTTCCAGCGCGATACAGCTATTCTGCAATTAATATGCAATACAGGAAACGCATAATCGAGGTGGTCGATTACGATCACGACTGGCCGGCGATGTTCGATACCGAGAGCCAGCTTTTGCGCGATACACTGGGTGAGCAGGTGATCGATATCCATCACATAGGCAGCACAGCCGTGCCGGGACTGGCGGCCAAGCCGATTATCGATATACTTCTGGAGGTGCGGGATGTCATCGCGCTTGATGATTTCGACGAAGCCATGATCGGGATCGGCTATATCCCCCGGGGCGAGCTTGGTATTGCCGGTAGACGGTTTTATATCAAGGGCGGATTGGATAGAAGCCATCACGTGCATGCTTTTAACGCCGGCAGCGAGGGAGTAATCCGTCACATAGCATTCCGCGATTACTTGATAGCGCATCCCGAGATTGCCGCGGAATACGCCGTGTTGAAAAAGCGTTGCGCCCGCGACTGCGAAAACGACAGCGAGAAGTACTGCGATATGAAAGATGATTTCGTGAAGAGGCATGAGGTGCTGGCAGTGGAGTGGTTGCGGCATAAGTAAAACGAATCACTCCTCCCCTGGATCCCGGATAAAGTCCGGGATGACAAATCTGCGCTTTCATGCAAATCTACGACAGTATAAAAAGCTTACACTTTTAGGCCGGTCTACGGCGCGGATAGCTCGGCGATGAAATCATGGTAAATACCGTAGGATGACCTCGGCGTATAATCATCTCTCACGGGCCGAAACCTCTGTTTACCTCAAACGCTTTAAAACCAGGAAATCATATCAGTATCAATGAACGATGTATAAACCTGATAGCCGAACATTATAACATTTTTCCTGTTGCCAAATCGCATGAGGCATAATATACTTGACGCGTTCCGATATCATCTTTGTAAACAGCTCGCTTATTCGGATGACATTACGAATATACTCTCAAATTCACCGGGCATTGATGTTTTAACATTAACCTTTAAAGTTCCGGATTTAAATAATTCACAGGAGTACGAACCATGTCGGATTTTGTTTTCTTCTTAAACCAGCTTGCCATACTCGCCTGCGGTATATTAGTATTTTACAGATATCGCAATACCCATGTTGGGATATTCGGCGGCATCGGTTTCGCGGCTTTATTTTTGATCCCTATGCTTCAACGCCTGTTATGGGATCTGGGTGTCGAATGGTACAGGGCGCGAGTCTTTTTCGACCTGCTATTTCTAGCGGCTTACTGCTTTATTCTCTATGCCCTGTATATCATGCCGGCCATAGCTATGACAGCCGAGTTACCCTCGCTTAAACCGCAGAACATACTGAAACCGCCAACACTAAAAGAGCCCGGCGCGGCAGGCTATCAGCAACCGGGTAGGGCCGATTACGTACCGGGTATGCCCAGGATACTTTCAAAACCATTCTATCTTGGTTCTATACTCGGCTCATCAACCGTTAGTATTATCTTTTTCGTTATCGCCATAGTGCTGGTCATGGATAATGATGAGGAGGAGGCCGTAGTTTTCTGGCTCATCGGCTTTCTGATCGCCGCTTACGGCATTGTCATTTTTGCCATGTTGGTGCACACCATGTGGAACACGATACAGGATGGCGCACCTCGCACCACGCCCGGCAAAGGAGTGGGGTACCTGTTCATTCCGTTCTACAATTTCTACTGGATATTTCAATCGTTCCTGGGTTGGTCGGAGGATTTCAATCGCTATATAAACGAAAGAAATATCAGCGCCACCGAGATGCCCGAGGGGTTCGTGAGAGCATTGTGTATATTCGCGGTTATACAGGCCATACCATATATCGGTATGTTGTTTTCGCTATTCTACATGATGCTTCTCAGCATATTCATAGACCGTGTTTGTGATGCCGTAAACGCGGTCATCAAATACAAACTCTCAGCGCAGGTACAGACTGATATGACTTAAGCGAAAGTCATACCTATAGTTAAAACATTCCATATCATCCCCGTTCATCTTGATGTTGAGTATCAATTGTAACAATCGCATATATTTTTGGAAGCGAGTTTGTCGATACCGATACTATTAATATTATAAATATGGGGATATAATGGATAATAAAATTGTTAAAACCTGTGATCTTTGCAAACGAAACTTCACAATTGATGATCTCATCTACAATCCGGACTTGAAGATAATCGGTATGACATTTATCGAAAAGCTCGAAAAAGCATATTACTTTTTTCATCATGATATCCCCGACTGCGAAACCAGTTTTATAATCGACGCTGAAGTGTTCAAGCATCTGATAAAGGATTACATCCCGGTGGTAAGCCAGCACAAAACAGAACTTTGCGAAAAGCGTTGTACGAATATAGAGGATTTAAGCATTTGCAATATAAATTGCAGGCAGGCGCCATTCAGGAAATTTCTGCAATTCGTTCTCTCACAAAAAGATTTAGCCAAGGAAGCAACCAAAACAAAAACCAGAGTGTAGACAACTTTCCTGATAATATTAAGCTCGATGCTTAACTCAACGCTTCGATTATATCATCTTTACACATAATACGAGCGAATCCCTTGCGAAGCACTTTCAACTCGTTCTCGTGCATTTCGGGTAAATCAGTAGCGGTGATATCCGAGCCGAACACGACCTTATAGCCACGCTCGTACGCCTGACGGGCTGTCGTGCCGCAACAGTAGTTTGTCAGGCAGCCGCTTATTATCACCGTATCCCGATTATAATTTTTCAACACCGTCTCGAGTGGGGTGTCGTAAAAAGCGCCGTAAGAGGGCTTGCGAATGAGGATATCATCCTCGCGGTAGTCGAGTTCATCGTATAATTTACTATCAACGAAAAATCCCGACTGATCGATATCGAGATTGCGGTAGCGATTGGGCATATAGCGGCCACTTCGGGGACGATCTTTATAATTATGCGTTTTAGTAAATAACGTATGAATAATCGGAATCTCCACCTTACGGCAAAACGAGATAAGTTCATTAATATCCGGTACTATCTTGGTTGCCTGTGGCGCCCAATATGGAGTCATTCCGGGTTTGACGAATTCATCCTGAATATCTATTACCAGAAGCGCCGTATCGGATGAGTTAAACGCAAAATCGGCGTTCCATTCGCTGTAGCATTTCTCGGCCCAGTTTAACACCATCCGTTCGGTATATTCGTATTCAGCCATCACATTCCTTTCTTTTCTATGATATCTATAACATTATGGTTTATTATTCAATACTATAAGTTTATTTAATGAAAATGCGTCTCAATATCGTTCACCGTCGTTTTAAAATAATATACATCGCTTACTCTTTTATTCTGAATACCGATATATTGTATTAATGTAATATAAAGGAAAAGCAATGAGTAATGAATTCATTAAAGAATGTAACCTGTGTAAGATGAAACTAACCGCCCAGGATATCATACATGATCCTGATATCCAAATAATCGGTATGTTGTATGGCCGGGAGGAGGTTAACTCGTTTTACTGTTTTCAGCATAATACACCCGAATGTGGCACCAGTTTTATTATGGATGTCAAATTGTTCGACGATTTCATTCAGGAAAAATTACCGCAAAAAAGCGAGTACGAGGAACACGGTTGCGGTAGTAGATGTATTCATGTTGAGCAGTTAACCGGTTGCGAATCAGAATGTTATCACGCGCCGTATCGCCGTTTTTTAGTTTATATGATAGAACAGAAAAAGAAAAGCAGAGCCTCCGTTCAAACTAATCCTGAAACTGCCGTGTAATAAATTCAGTCTTTAACATTCTGGGATGATAATTTTACTTGCCAATGACCGGCTAATTCATAAATTCCCAGTTATCGAAAATAGCCTGGGCTAACGCTCAAGCAGTAATAAGAGAGGACATCCGAGTTGATACAAAAAATGCTACTGTTGGCGATAGCCGGGGCGATGGGCACTCTTGCTCGTTACAGCTTATCCGCGTTGATTAACAAAATAGATGGTATCACTTTCCCCTGGGGTACATTCGCGGTCAATATTTTCGGATGTTTCGTGGTTGGCTTGCTATGGGTGTTATTCGAAAACCGGTGGCCGGTTTCGGGGCAAACCCGTTTGATCATACTGGTTGGATTCATGGGAGCATTCACCACGTTTTCGGCGTTTATCCTGGAAACCGGTGAGTTGGCAAGATCGGCGGCCTGGATGCAGGCGATGGCAAATATCCTTATCCAGAACGGTCTGGGGTTGGCGGCGCTTTTCGCCGGAGTAGGGCTGGCTCGTTCGTTTTAATTGATATTCGATTACTCTGAATAAATCCATATACTTATTAGAATAGTATCAGTTTAGCTTTTTAACTGAGGTTCACTATCTATCAGGCCACCAGGCTGCACAGCCAGGCGGCTAAAAATGCCGCGTAAGTTCCTACGGCATATCCTACCAAAGCCATCAGGATGCTCACCGGCACCAGGCGCTCATCATGATACGCCGCTACGATGGGAGAGGAGGCCGCGCCGCCTATATTGGCCGCGCTAGATATAGCGGCGGTGTGAATATCGATTTTGAATATGCGGGCGGCGATTAGTATGAAAAAGCCATGTATGAATATCCAAATATAAGCGCCTGCCACGAACGGAACCGCTTGTCCGGCCAGGCCGCTTACGATCGCTTTAGCTCCCATCCTGGCAACGAATAAATACAGTAAGGCCATCGCCAGTTCGGAGGAACCGGGGATTCTTCGCATCGGGGAGAACGACAGGCTGATACCCAGCGTGGTAACGATTAATATTTTATACGTGCTCGTTGAAAGTATCGGTGGCGCTTCGGGGATATATCCGGCGATCAAAGAAGATAAATAAGCAACGCCCGAGCCGAGAGTTATCAAATACAGTAGATGCCTCATCCGGGATTTGCCTTTTTTCGTGGCAAGCTCGGAAGAGGCTTTGTTGATTCTTTCTAGACGAGAATCATCAACTCTCGTAAAACGATTGAAATATTTAGCCAGATTTTTCGATTGTAAGAGAATCGGCAACCAGATTAGATATACCAGGTTATCGGCGATAACCGCCAGACCGAATGAGGTACCGGAGGTATGCAATCCCTCGGATACAGCCGCCATATTGCCGGTTCCACCGATCCAGGAACCGGCCAGCGCGCCGAATCCTTTCCAGGCATCGGGCTCGAGCCAGCCTTTCACGATAAAATAACCGATGGGCGCTCCGATAACTACGCCCAGGGAGCCTAATAGCATAACGAATACACCCTTGCCCATCACCTTAACGGTAGCTCGTACGTCGACATCCAGAAGAAGCAATGTTAAAATGATAGGCAGCAGATTCGCTCCCATCCAGTCGTATACGGCTGATTTGCCGGGAATCAGTCCGGTGTTGGAAAATATAGCGGGGACAGCGTAGATAAATACCAGCGGTGGCAGGAAATTGAACAATTTCCATTTAGTGCTTTTTTCGAGATAGAACCACAAGGCGCAGTTGCCGGCGAGTATGAATAATATCCCGACAGAGCTGTTGACTAAAGCCTGATCCAGAGTTGGCTCCTTTTTTTATCGATAGATACTATGATTGAGATTATTGGGCAACTGTTTTTGATACTTACGTGAAAACGGCTTTGATATCTTAAAACCGACTGCAGCTAGAAGGAGTTATCCCATAAACAGAAAGATTGCTTCGTCCGCTTTGCTACCTCGCAATGACTGCCATGGAAAGTTAGTAACTATCAGCAATCACTAGTGTCCGGTGTTTTTCGTTAAATTTTAAATTTCTCCTTGGAATTGTTAATGAAAAATATTTTCCGATATAATTATTTTATTCAGCGTATCATTCATCCTGACATATCCTGCCGATGTTAGGCTTGGTTTTCTGGTTTCCAAGCGCTGCTTGGAAACCTTCTTGAATCATGTAGAATGCGCATTCTGCCGGCAAACAAGCCACGTTGCGAAACAGCGCTTCGCAACGAGATGAAAAGACCGGACAGTAGTGATCAGCAATAAGTTATTTATTTATAAACTGAAAAAAATAGGGCGTGAACATTAATCCACGCCCCCCTTGGGAGAACCTTCACCGGTGAGAACGATTTGCCGGGTGGCGAAACTCAGCCATACGTATTGCCACCAACGAAGGAATCTTTTAAGCGAACCGGGCTCAGCTATCGGTACAGTCTCGTCGGTAGCCGCAGTTACGGCACATTAGCTCACATTGCCATTGCACCATCGGGTTGCCGCAGAGGTCGCATAGCTGGTCTGCCTCTTTATAATTCTCGTATTCGGTTATCAAAGCTTGACCTCAATATAATGAAATTTAACCTTGTCTGCTATATTAAACATCAAAAATAAACCCAAAGTTCAAACATATTAACATCGCGGTAAACCGGCAGATATTATCAACCTGATGGAGACAATGTATTGACTGAGCTCAACTATTAGTACCTCAATATCCTAAATGGTTTTGATCTTTCACATAGAAAAGTTATATTGATCGGGCAAGGAGGATACATGATCGATACGCATGCTCATCTCGATTTTCCAAATTTCAATGACGATAGAGACAGTTTGATTAAATCCTGCCATAGCAACGGCGTCAAGCACATCGTGAATATCGGCGTTGACCTGGAGACCTCTGAAGCCTCTATCGAACTGGCTGAGAAATATGATTATATATACGCGACTGTCGGTTATCATCCGCATGATTCCAAAGATTTCACCGATGATATCTACGATCGTATCAGAAAACTGGCCGGGCATCCCAAAGTAGTGGCAATCGGCGAGATCGGCCTGGACTATTACCGCGATCACTCGCCCCATGATATTCAGCTAGAGGTATTCGAGAGACAGCTTGATTTAGCCGATGAGCTTGGCAAGCCGGTAGTGTTACATATCCGCCAGGCTATGGATGAAGCTTACGATATACTGCGCAAAAGAAACAATCACGCGGGAGTACTTCACGCATTCCCCGGTGACAAGAATTACGCCGCCGAGGGAATAGAGATGGGCTACTATATCGCGTTCGGCGGGCCAATCACTTATCCGAAATCGAACCGACCCGAGGTTGCCGCAAAAATACCGTTATCGAAAATAGTAACCGAAACCGACTGTCCTTACCTCCCCCCCCAAAATTACCGGGGCAAACGTAATCAACCTGACTATATCAAATACGTGATCGAGAAATTAACAGAGGTATTCCCCCGCTATACTTACGAGGATATCGAACGGATCACGGAAAAAAACGCCGCCGGAATGTTCGGACTTCCCCTGGATGATACTCCTGAGGTAGTCTATACGATCGGGGAGAGCCTGTATATAAACCTCACCATGAGATGCACCAATAACTGCTATTTCTGTGTCAAACATAAAGGGCATCATGTGGCCGGGCATAATCTTCTGCTAAACAGCGACCCGGATGAGGAGACGATACTAAAACAGATAGAAAGCCATGATAGTTACGATGAGATAGTTTTCTGCGGACTGGGTGAACCGACCCTTCGCGCTGATATCATGATCTCCATCGCCGATAAACTGAAAGCCAAGAACATACCGATTCGTCTCGACACCAACGGCCAGGGTAGCCTGATTAACAAAACCGATCTGCCTGCGAAATTGAGTGGCCTGATAGATTCGGTGAGTATCAGCTTGAATGCCGAAAACGCCGAGGTCTACACTGAAATATGTCGACCGCAGTTCGGCGCGAAAGCCTATGATGAGATGCTTAAATTCGCCTCGGGATGTAAAGACAACGGTATTGCCACTACATTCAGCGTGGTGGATATCCCTCGGATCGATATTGGCAAATGTCGCAAGATAGCCGATAGCATGGGAATCGCTTTAAGGATAAGAAAGTATGTCGCCGTATAGACCCAAGAAACGACTGGGGCAGAATTTCCTGGTCAAGGAAAACATCGCCGCTAAAATAGTCGAGGCAATCGATCCTCATCCGGGAGAAAATGTCGTTGAAATAGGCGCCGGCATGGGCGCCCTTACCCGATACCTGCTCGAGCGCGAATGCAACGTAACGGCGGTCGAGTTCGACCGTGATTTGGTGCCTATGCTGGAGGCTAATTTCGGTGGTGATAAAAATCTGAAAATAGTCTCCCGGGATGTCATGAAAATAACCGCCGGTGATCTGCCGGATAAAGCCAAGATTATAGGCAATTTACCGTATAATATCTCGACCGCGCTGATAGAGAAGCTTTACGAGTTCGAGAGCATGGTTACACTGGCGGTGTTCACGGTCCAAACAGAGGTGGCCAACCGCCTGATTGCCTATCCGGGCAGCCGCGATTACGGCTCGTTCAGTGTGATAATGAAAGCCGGATTCGACACCTCCCATCTGTTCAATATCTCTCCCAAAGCATTCAGACCCGAACCAAAAGTGGAATCCTCCGTGATAAAACTCCTTCCTATTGACGGTAATTTCGATGATTTGGAGAACTTCAAAACATTCATCCGGGGTTGTTTTAGACAAAAAAGAAAAACCCTGGCCAACTCGATGCAGATCGGGCTGAATATACCGAAAGATGTATGTGAGGGCTTGATCGAAAGAGCCGGTCATATGATCGATATACGAGCAGAGCAATTAAGCTTTGATGAGTACATGGAGCTGTACGGGTTATGGTGCGCATTGTAATTGCGGTACTTTCTATATCCATAATATTTACTATTCCCGGATTGGCTGAAAATCCCAATCCATCGGTACTGATGCTCGATTTTTCTCAAAACAATAACACCTACAATTGGGAAAATAACTATAGCAAGCATTTCGATTTCCAGAGGATGCAATGCGATTTGAATATTAACGCCAGCTCCCTATTATTGAAAAAGCCCTATAAGAGATGGCAGGAACAACTGAGCGCCACGTTTAATGCCGAATATCGCATTATTGATGGTTTCTCGGCCGCGCCTTATATAAACCACACACGCAACGCTCTTCAGGATAGAAAAGTATATACCGCCGAGATAAAACTGGCTCTGCCATTTAAAAAGCTGCGCTATGCCGATTTCACGCCATTCATAGCCAACCGCTCTATCAATCGCCTGGGAGACTCCCCCGAGGGTGAGGACAGAGGAATGGGCATGGGAATATCGGGCGTAACCAAAAAAATCAAAGTGTTGGGTAATAATATGAACTCGCGGGCATCATACGAGCACTACGATCTCAACAATATCCCGTTCAGCGAGTTCAATTTCGGTTTTGACGGCAGCCGGGTGTTCAACACCAACGACAGCCTGACCTGGCGGATCGAGGATGTAGAGAGCATCACTCGCTACTACGATCGGCTCAGTTCAAGCACCAATGGAATTGACTCGATTCTGGTGGTCAGGCAGGTGAAAATCGATAGGCGCGCCGAGGGATTGGCTAAAATAACTCTGCCTTACGAATTGATATTTCGGGCGGCCGGCGATATCAGCACGCTAAAGTATATCTACAATCGAGGCGGCAATACCTCAACGCTCACCAAAGCCGACAATTACAATCAGGGAAGAAACTACGATGTGAATTTCGAGAAAACCTTTATAGATATGTTCGACCTTCAGGGGGGATATAAATACAGCCGGGGCGAGGCCGACTATCGTAGCAGCGTACTCGATCAGTGGAACGAGGGCGGCGAGATTTCGTTCGGACTGATAGCCGGGCTTTCGCCAACAGACACCGTCTTTTTCGATGGCATCTTGGGCGTGACCTCATATTTCGGTCTTCACGGCGAAAAGCAGAACGATCGCGATGTTAAAACGCAAATCTATAACGGCCGGATAAAACGGATATTCAGTGACTATTTCAATTCCGAGATAAGAGGAGCATACAGCAGCTTCCATCAAAAATATATTAGCGGTTTGAACTCGGCCAGTAACAATCGTAACGACACTTACTTACTGCAAGCCTCGATGGAATACAGGCCTTACAGCAGGCTCGGAATCAACCAGGTATTCACTATTCAAGCTAATTATATAATCTATGACTACGATCCTAACCCACTCGAGACCAACAACAGGATTTTCCGTCGAGCCTCGACCGAAACGAAGTTAACCATCGCGTTATCGGAGAATCTCGATTTCATGCCCTCGTATGCCTATCGTTACGAGGATTACGGCAAGTTGATTTACGACGATGATAACTGGCAGATGGCAACCGGCTGGGACAGGCGCTATCACTATGCTCACCTGAAAATAGACTACAGACCGATCCAGGAGCTTCAGTTGGAACCCGAATACGGCTGGGAGCTTAAAAGAGAATACAATCATGTTCTCGAACAAGCAGATTCGCTTATCGAAGAAGACTATATCGTGAGGGAGCAGCGTTTGCACGATACTAAAAATATAATCGCATTACGGGTTGTCTGGCAGATGTCACCGAACGAGTATATCGATTTCAAATACAGCCGTCGAGAATGGGAAGTGAAAGATCGTGATAAAGACATAACGGAGTTTTTCAATGTCTCGGTGAGGTATATGTTTTGAAAAAATATTTTTTAATGATATTAATCGCGATGGTCTCGATAACGGCCTGTTTGAAAAACCCGTTTGGCACTCGCGACGCCCAGGCGCCGGCCGGTTCCAGCGGTACCTGGGAGACACCGGCAACACCGGAGGTCGTGCTATTGAATTTCATGTTCGCGGTTAGTGAGATGAATATACAAAACTACCAGTTGTGCTTATCCGATGAGTTCAGGTTTTCCTCTCCCCAGGATTCGATCGAGGCCGAGGGTGAGGGTAACGGTTACTTGTATCGTTTCTGGGATAAGGCGGCCGAGGTCTCCTCGACGGAGAACATGTTCAGTTCGTTCGCTGCGGAAAGCCGAAGCCTCGACTTGATCTTGAGCACATCGACAGACAACCCCGACAGTATCGGAGATTCGCTGGCAGTGATGTATCGTGATTACATTGTCAGGATTATCGATGTCGATTCGCTCAGTGCGGATACAACCATTATCGAGGGATTAGCCTCATTCAGCGCCAGTCGTTCGATGTTTAACTGGTGGAGCCTGTACCTGTGGAGCGAAATACCGGTAAGTGGTTCTAACGACAACTGGGCGGATTTGAAGGCGGAGTATCGCAATTGATGATTAATCGGGTTAAAATAGTTGTGGTTTTGATATTGGCCGGATGTTCTGCGATCTGCTTATCCTGTTTTAATCCGTTTGCCCCGACACAGGCCGAAACCAAGTTTTTAGCTCCTATACTATCGCAAAAAGTTGCTGATGATTCGACGGCCGCTTACAACGTGATGACAAATTTCAAGTACGCCTACGAGAACAACGATATTGATGTTTATGAAAACTGTCTTGATGAAAACTTCATTTTCATCTATATAGACCAGGATCGTTACGGGGATATCGAGATAGTGGAGATACCCCGGGATGGTTTATCGGGCGACCTGTATCGCACCCGACGGTTATTCGAGACATTCGATGAGATCCGTCTGGATACCTGGATACCGCTTAGATCGACACCGGAACCCGATACCCACCCCGATCATCCCGGCGAGGTCTGGGAGGTCTGGAATGTCAATTTCTACCTCTCTCTTCGCGATATAACCGGGAATTACAATTACGCCCAGTACGAGGCCAATGGCTGGGCCGTGTTTAAATTGAGACGTCTGGAGGATGAAGTGATGAGAGTAAGAGTCTGGGAGGATCAGTCGATAGCCAGATAATTATGGAGACCTGGATAAAGCGAGATACCCGCAAACAATTCAAATCCCATCGGGGAACGATCATAGTACTGGTGTTATTGATCATAGCGGTCTCGTTATGCTTATATGAATATTATGATAATATCGAAAGTTTACTGGTCAGATACGGTATGATATCCACCGGCGAGAAAGTAATTTCCGAATCTGAGATCGCCTCGCTTATACGAAAAACCCTAAACGATCACAGACTTTTTGATATTGAAATAGAAAAAGCATTATTCGATTATCATAATATTAAAACCAATCATCCCTGTTTCAAGACTATCTGGCCGGAGGAGTTTCCGTTCATATGGTTCAATACGGTTCTGAAACAAAACTCGGCCGGATTCGACAATTTGGCGATAACCTCGGGAGAACTCGATAACGCTGACAGACTTCTGGTTTACCTGATCCATTCACAATCGGCCGATACGCTGGGAGAGATACTTCTAAAATCGAGCCGTCAGGCACAACCGGAGATGTCCTCGATCGCCTTCTTATTCGATAATTTTGCCGACTACAAAATCGAAAACGCATTAGAACTTATCTGGATGGATATCCCGTTCGGTTTTATTCTCAAGCCCGATCAGATTCCCGGTGATAAAATCAGTAAAGCGTTATCCAACAGCCGGGGCCAGTGCATATTGGAAATCCCCGCTGATCGAGACAGTTGGGAGTTAATTTTAAAAGCTCACCGAATGGCCAAAAACATCGATGATATAGAATTTTCCGCCAGTAACTTACGGGCGGTATTCGGTGTATTTCCCACACTTGACGGTATCTATTTTTTCTCAGATAGCAACGCTGTGGCTGACAGGGATTTGATTAAGCTTGTGATGGAACAAATAGAGTATTACCGTCTGGCTTACATAAAGTTAGGCTCCAGTCCGGTTTATGCCGATTCGCTGGCATATATAAAGGGGCTGAAAATCAGGGACTTTAATACGGTAATAGATTTTACCGGCTTGGAGGAAGCAGAGCTGATAAACGGTCTGATAAAAAACGCCAGCGATTTCTCCAAGTCCAATAAGGGCATATACTTGATAAGATCAAATGAGGAATCCTCAAAAGCCATAAAACAAGTTCAGGAGCTTTTCGAAAGGCTTAATATCGTGCAATCCAGACCGCTTCGGATCGCTTTATCAATAGAAAACTTATAGCGGATTTATAGTTAGAAGACATCTCCCGGCCGATAGCAAATCAGGCATACTTTCAGAGATAAACTCATCATCATAAAGCCATTTATCGAACCGTCCGGCTAACTGTTTTGGCGAAAGTTCTTCCTGCCATTTCAGTTCCAGGTATTCGATATTTCGCCCGGAAATGACCGCATTATTTAATATTAAACTAAAGTCTACTGTCATATTTTTTGTTATCGGAAAACTAAAAATATACTTGACAAGCATGATTGCCGTGTTTATATTCTAAATGAGTGTAAATTAGTCGCTTAACTTCTTGGGGTTCTTCAGGAAATCAGTCAGGTCGGTCAACCGGCTTCCCCAAGCATTATTCTGTAAAAATAACATTTGTATAACCATTACTAAACCGTTAACTGAGTTGTTCAAACATTCCACTGGGGGAATTCATGAACTTGTTACGATTTTTCAAGAGCCTCAATCATTCTAGCCTCTCCAGAATGATTGGCGCTTTTACTCTTACTCTTTCCTTATCCTCATTCGCTTTCGGTTCGGTTGATCTTTTGGTAGGTGTAAATGAAACCACGAGCTCATCCCTGGAAAACTCACAATTCTTTATCACCGATGTTCTGAATGGATCATCCGAAGTAACCGTTTTCGCCTCCGAGAGTATCTCTGGCGCCAATGATATAGTACTGGCGCTTTCCGGCGAAAAAGGCGCCAAGGCGCTGGTGAACGGAAAAGTATCACAAAGAATACAGGAAAGCGGAGACGCGATACTGGCTGAGGGCTTTAGCGCGCCATACTATCTCTGGAACTTAGGCAAAGTCGATCGAACCGACTGGGAATACGCTTTCCGGTATGATGGTATCGATTATTACTCGAAAACCATGACTATCGAAGGTTTCGAGGGCGAGGCTCTGGTAAGGGCTTTTGCTGACAATGATAATGATTTTTATTTCGATTCAAATGATGATATTTCCGGTTATTTTAATCAGGCGGCGGATGCGCAGAGCTTGATGAACAACGCTTTCCCGAAAATGATAATCGGCGAAAACGGACAGCCGATATTTTCCAAGGCGTATGACGGCGACCGGGAGGTTAACGAGGATGTCATAACCACGGTCGGGCCGCACCTGCTTGTCGATGACGTGCAGATCGAGCCGATGGCCAATGACCATAACGATGTACTTTTATCGCTATGTGACAGCCGGCAGACCTGGACTCTTCTGAAAGAATACACCAACTGGTTGAATGTAAACATGCTGGGTTATTACACCGATCCGGGTACCGGAACGAACCAGAGCACGGTATTCTGGGGCCCTGACTCCGAAGGTTATACATTCACTACGAATATTCCCGGAGGTGATTCGATCGGCCTCTGGCTTTTGAATGATACGAACAACGATCAGGTTTTCAACGGCAACGATTCCTATTTATTTTCGGAGAGGTTCTTAACGAGGAACTCGTTCGCCAATGAACATCAGTGGTTTATGGTTTACGATGTTAGAGGTTATAAAGGCAATAACTCGACTTACGAGTTTATCTGCCCCTCCGAGGATTACACTACCTCGGGGGATTTCGACTATCTCATCTATATCGACGACGATCATACCTCGGCCAACTGGGATCATAACGATATGATACTGGGCGTATACTGCAATAATCCCCCGGTTGCGGAATGCCCCGGTGACACCACCCTGTTCGTTTGCGAACTGGGCGAGATATGTATACCCGGTTTCAGTTGTTCGGATGTTGACGGTAACCTGGAATCCTGCGAGGTTTCCCCGGGAACGTTAAGCGGCGGTTCGGTATGTTTCACGCCCACCTCGGCCGGAGCATACACGATTACACTCATTGCCACCGATACCAGCGGTGATTCCGATACCAGCCAGACAGTAGTGACAGTAGAGCTCAACACTCCGCCGACCGCGATCTGTCCCGGCGACCAGACTTTATTTGTCTGTGATGATACCGAGGATATATGCATCCCCGGTTTCAACTATTCCGACCCCGATGATAACGTAACCGGTGTTCAGGTGATAGGCTGTGAGCTTCACCAGGACACTGTCTGTTTTACCCCGGAGGGGCCGAATAAGACTATTACGTATATCGTAACCGATGCCTGCGGGGCCTCGGATACTTGCGAAACAAACATTACTTTGAACTATAATCACGCTCCTGAGGTGAATTGCCCCGGCGATACCTCGATTTTCGTTTGCGATTACTCCGAGATTTGTATCCCCGGATTCACTTATTCCGATCTGGATGATAATATAGAATCGGTGCAGATAATCGGCTGCGAGATTCACGAGGACACGGTCTGTTTCATCCCTGAGGGTCCGACCAAGACTATTACGCTCATTGTCACGGATGAATGCGGAGTGGCGGACACCTGCTACACCAATATCGATATTGTACTAAACAGCCCGCCGGTGGCGCACGGCCCGTTCGATGGCAGCAAGCCCGGCGTATTCGCCGATACTACGGTGTTCCTCTGTGATCTCGAGGATATCTGTATCGACGGTTTCTACTGCAGCGACCCGGATAACAACCTGGCCTCCTGTACGGCGGTCGGCGGTACATTAAGCGGTACCGAGATTTGTTTCACACCGGTGGAGGGCTTAAACGAGCTGATGCTGATCGCAGTTGATGATTGCGGTGAGGCCGATACCTCTATTACCACGGTCGATGTGTTCGTTAACACCCCGCCTACGGCGACCTGCCCCGGTGATACGGCTTTGTTCCTGTGCGATACCGGCTCGAATATCTGCCTGACCGGTTTCAGCTCCAGCGATGATGATGATAACATAGTAAGCGAGACTGTCAGCCTGGGCACGTTAAGCGGCGGTACGGTTTGCTTCACGCCGGCAGCCGGCATTAATACGATAGTCTACACGGTAGTGGATGCTTGCGGAGATACCGCTCAATGCCAGACCGTAGTCAATGTCGGCCTCAATGTCCCACCTCAGGCAAGTTGCCCCGGCGATACCACTATTTTCCTGTGCGAGCCCGGTGGCGATATCTGCCTGGACGGTTTCGTGGCTTATGATGCTAACGACAATATAACCTCGGCCGTTGTTGACCTGGGTACGCTTAGCGGTACCGAGGTCTGTTTCACGCCGGTTGAGGGTTTGAATACTATCACGTTCACGGTCACCGATGGCTGCGGCGAGATATCACAGTGCGCGACTAACATTACTGTCGAGCTTAACAGCAATCCAACGGTAAGCTGTCCCGGTGATACCTCCATATTCCTGTGCGAGCCCGGCGAGATATGCCTCGACGGATTCAGCTACAGCGACGCCGATGACAATATCACCGATGTAACGGTCACCGGCGGAACACTTACCGGTACCGAGGTTTGTTTCACACCGGTCGAGGGTGTCAACACTATCACCCTTGAGGTTACCGACGCCTGTGGCCAGACAGATCAGTGCACTGCCAATATCACGGTGGCGTTCAATCACGCACCCGTAGTTGCCTGCCCCGGTGATCAGCAGATGACTGTCTGCGACCTGTCGGAGATATGCATAGACGGATTCAGCTACAGCGATGTCGATGACAATATAACCGATGTGACGGTGACAGGCGGTACACTTACCGGTACCGAGGTTTGTTTCACGCCGGTTGAGGGTGTTAATACTATCACCCTTGAGGTTACCGATGCCTGTGGCCAGACAGATCAGTGCACTACCAATATCACGGTGGCGTTCAATCACGCACCCGTAGTTGCCTGCCCCGGTGATCAGCAGATGACTGTCTGCGACCTGTCGGAGATATGCATAGACGGATTCAGCTACAGCGACGCCGATGACAATATCACCGATGTGACGGTTACCGGTGGAACGTTAACCGGTACCGAGGTTTGTTTCACGCCGGTTGAGGGTGTCAACACTATCACATTGACTGTAACCGATGCCTGTGGTCAGACAGACCAGTGCACGACAAACATAACAATAGACTTAAACGACGCTCCTGTAGTTAGCTGTCCCGGCGATATCGACACCCTGCTTTGCAGCACCGGCGAGATATGCCTCGACGGATTCAGCTACAACGACGCTGACGACAATATCACCGATGTGACGGTGACAGGCGGTACACTAACCGGCACCGAGGTTTGTTTCACACCGGTCGAGGGTGTCAACACTATCACCCTTGAGGTTACCGACGCCTGTGGCCAAACAGATCAGTGCACTACCAATATAACGGTGGCGTTCAATCACGCGCCCGTAGTTGCCTGCCCCGGTGATCAGCAGATGACTGTCTGCGACCTGTCCGAGATCTGCATAGACGGATTCAGCTACAGCGATGTCGATGACAATATCACCGATGTGACGGTGACAGGCGGTACACTAACCGGCACCGAGGTTTGTTTCACACCGGTTGAGGGTGTTAACACTATCACCCTGACTGTAACCGATGCCTGTGGTCAGACAGACCAGTGTACTACTAATATCACGGTTAATCTCAATGATGCGCCGGTCGTAAGCTGTCCCGGTGATGACCAGATGACTGTCTGCGACCTGTCGGAGATATGTCTTGATGGATTCAGCTACAGCGACGCCGATGACAATATCACCGATGTGACGGTGACAGGCGGAACGTTAACCGGCACCGAGGTTTGTTTCACGCCGGTTGAGGGTGTCAACACTATCACATTGACTGTAACCGATGCCTGTGGCCAGACAGACCAGTGCACGACAAACATAACAATAGACTTAAACGACGCTCCTGTAGTTAGCTGTCCCGGCGATATCGACACCCTGCTTTGCAGCACCGGCGAGATATGCCTCGACGGATTCAGCTACAGCGACGCCGATGACAATATCACCGATGTGACGGTGACAGGCGGTACACTAACCGGCACCGAGGTTTGTTTCACACCGGTCGAGGGTGTCAACACTATCACCCTTGAGGTTACCGACGCCTGTGGCCAGACAGATCAGTGCACCACCAATATAACGGTGGCGTTCAATCACGCACCCGTAGTTGCCTGCCCCGGTGATCAGCAGATGACTGTCTGCGACCTGTCGGAGATATGCCTTGATGGATTCAGCTACAGCGATGTCGATGACAATATCACCGATGTGACGGTGACCGGCGGTACTCTAGCCGGCAGCCAAGTCTGTTTCACGCCGGTTGAGGGTGTTAACACTATCACATTGACTGTAACCGATGCCTGTGGCCAGACAGACCAGTGTACTACTAATATCACGGTTAATCTCAATGATGTGCCGGTCGTAAGCTGTCCCGGTGATGACCAGATGACTGTCTGCGACCTGTCGGAGATATGTCTTGATGGATTCAGCTACAGCGACGCCGATGACAATATCACCGATGTGACGGTGACAGGCGGAACGTTAACCGGTACCGAGGTTTGTTTCACGCCGGTTGAGGGTGTCAACACTATCACCCTGACTGTAACCGATGCCTGTGGCCAGACAGACCAGTGCACGACTAATATCACGATATCGTTAAACAACCCGCCTGTAGCGACATGTCCCGGCGATAACGCGATCCTGGTCTGCGATTTATCCGAGATATGCGTTGACGGGTTCTCGTTTACCGATCCTGATGATAACATAACCAGTATAGATATCGATGGTGGCACGCTTGCCGGCAGTCAGGTCTGTTTCACGCCGATTGAGGGCGTAAACACTATCACGGCAACGGTTACCGATGCCTGTGGTGAACAGGATGTCTGTGTTACCGAGATTACGGTGGCTCTCAACTCCCAACCTGTGGTTAACTGTCCCGGTGATGAAGACCTGTCGGTGTGCGATCTTTCCGAGATCTGCATAGACGGATTCAGCTACAGCGACGCCGATGACAATATTACCGATGTGACGGTGACAGGCGGTACACTAACCGGCACCGAGGTTTGTTTCACGCCGGTTGAGGGTGTTAACACTATCACATTGGCGGTTACCGATGCTTGCGGCGAGGTTAACCAGTGCCAGACCGATATCACGGTTACGCTGAACACGCCGCCTGTGGCAACCTGCCCCGGTAATCTCGATATGCTGATTTGCGATCTTAACGATATCTGCCTCGATGGATTCGTTGCTACTGATATCGATGACAATATCACCGATGTTACAGTTGCCGGCGGTACGTTGACTGGCAGCCAGGTGTGTTTCACACCGGCGATAGGCATTAATACGATAACGATGACAGTTACCGATGCCTGCGGCGAGGCCGATCAGTGTTTCACCGAGGTAAATATATCACTTAACAGCGCGCCTACCGTTATCTGCCCGAACGATACGGTGATTCAGGTGGGCGAGCTGACAGAGCTCTGCGTTGATGGATTTATCTATGCCGATGCTGATGATAATATACAGAGCGCCGTTGTCGATAACGGTACGCTTACTGGAACCGAGGTCTGTTTCACACCTGTCGAGGGTTTGAACACGATTACGCTGACAGTAACCGATGAATGCGGCCTGTACGAACAATGTACTACCGAGATCACGATAATCCTGAACACCTGTCCGGAGATAGTCAGACCTCTTAGCGACACAACCTCCGTGTGCGTGTACGAGGATTTCTGCGATACGATCGAGGTTATCGATGCCGACGGCGACATGATAGAGATGACCACCAATTACGGCGGCCTGATACCGATAATAGATGAACCCGGCCACTGGCTCGGACTCTACTGTTTCTACACCGAGGACTACGATTGCGATGAGCATAACCAGTACGAAATAGTTATCGAGTGTGATGACGGCTTATGTATAGATGACGTACTGATGGTGTACGAGGTAACCGTGCTCGGTTATATCGACATGCATTTGGATGAGAACGTATACGTAATGCCCGGCATGACCGGATTGGTCGGAGTTTATCTCGATACCTACGATTGTCTTTGTGTGGGAAGTATATCCAGCTCGATCGATTGGGATCCCTCAATACTTAACCTGGTGGATGTTTACCCGGCCGCAAATCTCGATTTCGGTGAGGAATACCACAACATTCACATTGATGCTTTCGGGCCGGGCACGGTCAAACTGACCTATATCGCCGACCTGAACAATCAGGTATATCACGGACCGCTATGCGATATCGATCCAACCGAACCGATATTCTACCTGGAGTTCCAGTTGGAGCCCGACGAATACCCGACCGATTTCGTTATACCGATCTGTTTCACCAACGAGGATGAAATCCAGGATAACGCGGTTGCCGACTCCACCGGGTATCATGTCTGGTGGGGCGATGGCTGCTCCGATCAACCCGATAGCAGCCAGTTCGGAACCTGGAAGCTAAATATGTACTGCGGCTCGATTATCGTGATAAATGACTGTGACCTGGTACTCGGCGATCTTAACATGAACCGTCTGCCGTTCGAGGTAGGCGATGTTGTACTGCTGGCCAACCATCTTATCGATCCGATGCAATACTCGTTCAGTGATGCTCAGATGGCGGCCTCGGATGTTAACGAGGATGAGATCGAAGCCTCGGTTGCCGACCTGATCATGATGATAAACGTTATTAACGGCAGCACGACACTCGGCAAGATAGCGCCGCCCACGACACCTACCGACCTGGTAGTGGCCCATCAAAGCGATGGTTCGGCGATAATTCAGGTCGAGGCCGAATATGAGGTCGGCGGATTGTTGCTGGAGATACCGATACCCGATCTGGCTAATCATTCGATCACCTACAACAGTGAACTTGAAATGAATGTCGAGATAACCGAAATGAACGATAAAGTCAGGGTACTGGTCTACAGCGAGAACGGCGCGACATTGCCGGCCGGTTCATCGGATATACTGAGAATAGACAACGCTACCGGATTCCACCTCTCGCCCTCCGAGCTTTACGTTTCGAGCGCCCAGGGTGCGCTGGCCAACACCGTGGTATCGTACGAGATGCCGCTGCCGGAGACGTTCGGTATCGCCAACTGCTTCCCGAATCCGTTCAACCCGGTCACCAATATCGAGTTTACCATGCCCGAGGCCGATTACGTATCGCTTACGATTTACGATGTCACCGGCCGTAAGGTAACCGAGTTGGTGAGCGGCTATCTCGATGCCGGATACCATCAGGTAGTATGGAACGCTACCAACGGCGCCGGCGACAAGATTGCCTCCGGCATATATTTCGCTAAACTTAAAGCGGATAATGAAAATATTGATGTTAGTATGGAGAAACTGGTATTACTCAAGTAGTATTCTAAAATAGGAGGTGAAGCAAGCGAAGTAGAAGAGCAACTATTTAAGATGCAGCGAACATCTTAAATAGCTGGCATTGAAAAGAATCAGGAGTTTAAACCCCCTTCTCAGCGGAGGGGGTTTATTTATTGAGTCGATAATTAATCGTAAATCAATATTACTTTCATATTAATGATTGTTTAGATTCACGTAATCATAATACCATATATAATCTCTTATCAACTCGGGTAACAGGGAAATAACCATAATCGATTTCCTCTGTCTGCCGGCCACCGATTATTATGATATATCATGTACTTGATGTTAAAATAACGCCTCGCTTTAAATGTACCTACCGGCAAAACCAGCGGTTTTTAATATAATTAAACTGCCACCGGACACAAGGCAAGTGGCTTTTATCCTGCCTGCTAGAGCCGGCAATATCATCCTGAACTTGATTCAGGATCCGGGGGTTGGGAAAGGGCTGTACTGGTTACAAAACTCCGATTTTGTAACCCTCCGCATTCTAAATATTTCGTTTTGTCTCCCCTCCATATAAGCTAACTTAATAGAACAGAGTCCAGTGTTATAAAAAGAGAAGGCCGTACTGGTTTACCTCCTCCGGGGTTGTTGAAAAAGTCCTTGTTGGATAACGGTGGTGTCGGGAATCCTTTCCTGACACCTGATTTCATGCGGTATATCGACGGGAAAGGATGAACAAAGGACTCCGTCCGCCCAGCGACTCATGCAAATGGCTTTTTCAACAACCCCCTCCGAGGTAATGACAGATATAGGATAGTGACGCTATTGAGAGAATCAGCCGTCGCTGTGGATAACTATGTTTTTCTACAAATGCTTCGCTTTAAACGTACACACCGGGTAGAGCGGTGTATTTTAAGATCAATAAAAAAAACCGCCCCTACGATTAAGGACGGCTTATGGATTTATTCTGATTTAGTTTAACCTATCTTAGCCCCGGAGATGATATCATCCTCGACCGTTACCAACGTTAGCTTCTTGCCTTTGCTGGCGGCTAACAACATACCATTGGATTCCACGCCGCGAATCGTAGCCGGTTCTAGATTGCATATTACCACGATCTTCTTACCGACTAACTGCTCGGGTTGATAATGCTTGGCAATACCGGCGATGATCTGGCGTTTCTCCTGGCCTATCTCCAACTGGAGTTTCAACAGTTTATCGGCGCCTTCCACTTTCTCGGCTTCCTTGATCTCGGCTACTCGCAAATCGATCTTCGCGAAATCATCATACTTGACGGTGACTGCCGCAGTGGGTTTCTCTTTCTTCTTCTGCTCCTGTTTCGGTTTAGGCTTATCCAGACGGGGGAACAGGGTATCTCCTTTATGAATCTCGGAGCCGGATTCAAGCTTGGGATATACGTCGATATCGCGAACGTCATTGGCTTTATCATTTTCAACCGTAAAATTCAACTGCTTGAATATCTCCGCCGATTTCTCGGGGATGATCGGCTTTAGCAGGTAAGCTGCATGAGCCAGAGCGTTAGCGGCATTGAACAACACACGGTTGAGTTTACCGGTTTCATTGTTTTTCGCCAGTTCCCAGGGTTTGTTCTGCTCGATATATTTATTCACCGAGCGAATGAAAGCCATTATCTTATCGGTGGCGGAGTTCAACTGAAAATTAGCTAGGTCGCTCTCGACCGATTTATTGAGTACGGCAACATCATCGGCAATACCTGAGTCATCATCACCGGTAACCTCCGGTATTTTTCCCTCACAGTAAGAAATAATCATTTTCATTATACGTGAAAGCAAATTTCCCAGATCGTTAGCCAGCTCAGAGTTATATCTCTGGATGAAGCTCTCCTCGGAATAGGACGAGTCCTGCCCCAATGTCATCTCGCGCACCAGATAATAACGGAAAGGATCGACGCCGTACTTATCTTTCAGATCGAGCGGGCTGATTATATTACCCAGCGATTTCGACATCTTGGTGCCGTCACTTATCCAGAAACCATGCGCGTATATCGTTTTCGGCATATCAACGCCCATAGCCTTGAGCATACACGGCCAATAAACGGCGTGAGTGGTAAGGATATCTTTCCCCATGAGATGAACAGCGGGCCACCATTGTCCCTCGAATTCGAACTTATCATCGCCGGCATTATAACCAACCGCCGAGATATAATTAATGAGAGCATCGAACCAGACATAGCAAACGTAATCGGAATCGAACGGCAGCTCGATCCCCCAGGAGAGGCGGCTTTTGGGTCGACTGATACACAGGTCACCCAGCGGCTGTTTCAAAAATCCCAGCACCTCGTTGCGCCGGAAATCGGGCTGGATGAACTCGGGATGCTCGTTGATATAATCGACAAGCCATTTCTGGTAATAGCTCATCCTGAAAAAGTAGTTTTTCTCCGAAAGATTTTCTACCGGCCTGTTGCAATCGGGACAGTTGCCGTCGATGAGGTCTTTCTCGGTCCAGTAGCGTTCCTCGTATTTGCAGTACCAACCCTCGTAATTAGAGGTATATATCAGCGGCCGGCCATCCTCGGTTTTGGCCTCGTAGACCTTTTGCAGAATACTCCGAACTACTTTTTTATGACGATCCTCGGTGGTACGAATGAAATCATCATTCCTGATATTAAGCTCACTCCAGGCATCGCGGAATTTCTTCGAATAAATATCACATTGCTCCTGTGCTGTGATATTATTCCTGGCCGCGGTTTCCTGTACTTTCTGTCCATGCTCATCGGTGCCGGTAAGAAAATACGTGGGATGCCCGAATATCCGATGGTAGTCCGCCAGAACATCCGCCAGCACTGTAGTATAGGCGTGGCCAATATGCGGCTCGCCGTTGGCGTAGTAAATGGGAGTAGTTATGTAAAACTTATTCATATTCGTATCCTTCTGGTTTATCATAACAAACGTTTCATGAAAGCATCACCGACTAACGACATACGATAGTCCGGCGACGGTTCAACATCAGGAATATATTATTATCTAATCGGAATTACCGTTACCTTCTTGATTGTTCCTGTTGTTGCCGTTATGATTTACCGGCCTCTCGCGTCTTTCGGCATGCCTGAGCAGTTTGTATTCTTTGCGTTGCAATGCCCTTTTGTACTCATCGAGGCTGATTGTCCTATATGTGCCATCCTCCAACCTCATAGTAATATTCTCGTAGAAAATATTGAACTTATCGATCGTACCCTCGATGTTCTTAAACAGGTATCTCGATCCTACCTGAGGATATTCCGGTAACGTTTTCTCATAGAATTCCTGCTCGTATTTCAAGCAGCATAGAAGTCTACCGCAATTTCCGGAAATCTTCTGCGGATTTAAAGCCAGGTTCTGTGTTCGCGCCATCTGGGTGGATATAGTCTCGAAATCATCCAGAAAACTCGAGCAGCACTGCTCCTTACCGCAAATACCGAAACCACCCAGGCGCTTCGCCTCATCACGTACGCCAATCTGTCGAAGTTCGATACGTGTTTTGAAGGTAGCGGCGAGGTCTTTGACCAGTTCACGGAAATCCACCCGCTTTTCGGCGGTGAAATAAAACGTAATCTTGTTGCAATCGAACTGGTACTCGACATCAACGAGCTTCATTTTAAGGCCGTGTTTATCTATAAACCTCTGGCATTCGGCTTTCGATTCTGATTCTTTCTGACGGTTAAATTTCAGGCGATCTCGATCGGTGTCAGTAGCCATTCTGACGATTTTATAACAGTCATCTGGAATTTCGGAGTCGGTTTCCTCGGAGCGGCTCTTAATCTTGCCCATATCCTCGCCCCGCTCCGCCTGTACAATCACATACCTGCCAACGTCCAGCTCGAGTTCTTTGGTTGCCGCATATACCTGGCGACGGTTGCCTTTAAATTCTATTACATAAAACAAACTACCACCTAACTAATTGAATTGCGCTTTAGCGCGGTCGAATTCTATGAACGCCCCGCAAAACGCAATATCAGCTGAGACATTATTTATCCTGTTCACCCGGGAGGCTTTGCCCAGTATGGCAAACCATCTTCTTAAAACCTCGGGTGAAGGGGCCGTGTTCGCAGCCGCCTGTATTTTGTTTTTAATATCGATATTTACAAGCGTATTATCAAGCCCCAATTTCATCATATATACATCCCGGAGTATTTTTTCCAATATATCGAAATCACGTCGTATTTCCTCGAAATTTCCTCCCCACGGGTATTTCATCCTGAATTTCTCTATAACCGAACCGACCTTCTTACCCTCCAGATACCCGGAGACTATCTTCCACATATTATCCCGGGCGGTTAGCATGTCGTTCTCGTATGCTTTCAATGCCAGGCCCGGACTACCGCCGCTATAGCGAATGTAGAAATCGGAGTTACCGTTAAGCTGGTAGCGATCGAGGTATTTTCGTATACTATCATCACTTATGGGCGAAAGCGTAATTTTATTGACCCGTGAGAGCAATGTCGGCAAAAGCGTATGCGGCTGTGAGGTGGTGAGTATGATAAGCGAATCCTCGGGCGGTTCCTCGACAGTTTTCAAAAACAGGTCAGCCGCGCCAAAAGCCATCTGGTCTATATCGTTGACGATAATAGCGCGTCTCTCAGCCATCATAGGACGTTTCGAGGTAGACCGAATCAGATCCCTGACCACGCTGACAGGGATATTGCCTTTCTTCTTGAATCCGATAATACGGTACGGATCATCCCTTTTTTCGGATAGAAAACGCGCGACCTCCTCGGCGGTAGGATCGGAGAAGCGGGCATCGGAGCTGGTCGGATCGGAGAAATGAAACAGCGTGTTCTTTTTCGATTCGCTGGAGACATTCGGAAACGGAAACAACAGCAGGTAGTCGGGATGATTATTGCTCATCACCGTTTTACAGCTCGGGCACTGGCCGCAGCCCACGTTATCCCGACTGCATAAAAACCTCATCGCCGTATAATTCGCCAGGGCATACTTACCCAGCCCGGGCCTGCCGATTAATAGAATCGCCTGACCGCGTTTGCCCTGCTTTATTATCTGGTCTATAGCCTCTAACGGCTTAGTTTGTCCTAATATTTTATCTAACGTAACCATGGTAACGGATCGTATTGCTCCTTGCCGTATCGTAGTTCGAAGTGAATGATTGGGCCGGTGAGATCACCGGTTTCGCTTACCGTAGCGATATTTTCACCGGCGGTGATAAACTGCCCGGCCTCCACGTTGATATCATCCAGATGCGCGTACAGCGTGTAGTAACCACCGCCATGATCCAATATGATAAAGCTGCCGTAGCCGCGCAACCACGAAATGTAAGCCACCTCGCCGCTGGTGGAGGCGACAACCTCCGAGCCGGCATCGGCCTTGATATCGATACCGGGGTTGCTGACTGTCGTATTGTATTTCTTATCTTTTATCTTACCGAATTTGCGTATCACCTTGCCATAAACCGGCCACAGAAGTTTCCCTTTCAGGTTTTCGAACTCCGCCGCCGCCTCGGTATCCATTATTTTTCTATCCTCGAGCAGTGTCTCGATTATGCTGTTTATTCGCTCCTGGTCCTCATCCAGTTGACGGATTGCCTTTTGCTCGGAATCCTTCTCCGTTCGGACTTTCTTCAACAAACCGTTTCTGACCGTTCTATCAGCTTTTATCAACCGCGTCTGTTGCCGCTTCTCTCTCATCAGGTCCGTTATATCACCCTTGCGCTCGAGCAAATCGCTCTTCTGGCTTTCGATACTGACAATTAGTGAGTCTATGCGGTTCAAGGTCTCCCGGTCGTAACGATTGAGCAGAGAAAACAGGTATAACCGTCTCGCCGCCTGTACCGGGCCATCCGCGCTTAACACCGCCGCCAGCGAGGATACCCGCGAGCGTTTGTATATCCACACCAGTCTGTCGTTCAACACCTCGTATCGATATTCGAGATCCTGCTCGTTTAATTTCAAGCGAGCTTCCATCTCCTCCACCAGCCTGTTAATATCAGCAATCTGTCTGGTGATATTGGCGGTCAACTGGGCGTTGAGATTCAGCTTCTCATCCAGCGCGTAAAGCTCGTTAAGGTACTGTTTCTCCCGAGATTTCAGGCCCTCGATATTTTTTCTCTTCTCGATCAGCTCGGTTTGTATTCGCTCCAACTCTTGCTGACGGTTCAGTATGGTATTTTCCAGATCGGTTTGTTTCTGCGTAACCTGGGAAAAAACCGGGGGAGAAATGTATATGATTAAAACGAGCGCGAACAGAACTCTCATATCACACCCTTAGAAATCTTTTCAACGCGAAATAGCTACCGATAAACCCGAACAGTCCACCCGACGTGATAAAACATACCAATTCGATAGTAGTTAAAAATTCTGTCTGGATTATATAACCCGAAAAATAAAGCTGGGCCAACCAGGCAAACAGTATCGCCATGCTGCTACCGAATAAACCGATTAAAGTGCCTATCATCAGGTAAGGCGCGCGGATAAAATTCGTGCTGGCGCCAACCAGACGCATTATATAGAAAGTCTGGCGACGATCCGCTATCTTCACATGAATGGTGTTGCCGACTATGAAACCGGTCGCCAACGCCACCAGTAATCCCATCAACAAGCCCAGCAGCGTAAGCAGGTTAAACAACGTTTTAAGTTTGGTGATAACTGTCGGCACGTAACCGATATCATCCACACCATCGAGTTTAGCGAGTTCCTCTATCAATGAATTGAAATTCTCCTGTTCGAAAACATCAGGATCGAGCGATATCTCGAATGACTCCGGCAGTGGATTTGTTTTCAGGCCGGCCACCATCTCCGGGCCGAAAGTCTCTCTCAGACGGTAAAGCGCGGCTTCCCTGGAGATGAATTTGACGCCCAGCACGAACCGGCTCGCCACTATTTCATCTCGTAGACTTTCCCGGCCGAGCGAGTCGATATCGGTGTCGAGATACACCTCTACGATGGCCTCGTTGCGAAGTTTTTCCAGCGCGATATTGGTATTCTTGATTATCAGCGCGAACGAGCCCGCCACCAGCATCGCCAGGAACACGGTCAGCACCGAGCCTAAAAACGCTCCGTACTGATGTCCGACCGCGCGTGTCGCCTCTCGCATCGAGGAGAAGAAGTAGTTCATTCTATCTCGCCTCCCCCCTCGACTATGCCATCCTTGAGATATATTTTACGCTGTGGCAAGTTTTCTATCAGGCTCATGTTATGGGTCGCCATCAGGACAGAACAGCCCTGCACGTTGATTTTATTCAGTAGCTCGATTAATGCTTTCGAGTTCTCCCAATCGAGATTACCGGTCGGCTCATCTGCCAATAGCAACAACGGCTCGTTGGCCAGGGCGCGGGCAACCGCCACACGCTGGCATTCACCGCCGGATAGCTGATCGGGGTAATTGTTTTTGCGATGTAGTAGCCCTACCAGTTTCAACAACTCGGTCACCCGGTTGGATATATCCCGCTTGGATTTGCCGACTACCTCCAGCGCTAAAGCGATATTCTCGTAGGCGGTTCGTTCGGAAATCAGCTTGAAATCCTGAAAAACCACTCCCAACTGGCGACGGAGTTTTGGTATTTCGCTATCTTTTATTGAGTTAAGCCGAGCCGAGCCGAGGGTGATATCGCCGGAGGTGGGTCGTTCCTCGAGGTACAGCATCTTGATAAGCGTGCTTTTCCCGACCCCGGATTTGCCGACCAGGAAAGCCATCTCGCCTCTGCCCAGTTTCATGGATACATTTCTCAGCACCGGCGGCGAGTTACCGTAAACTTTGCGTACATTTTTAATTAACAGCATAAGGTGAATTTAGCGAAGATATGGGGGATGGTCAAGGGGATTGAGGGAAATTAGCGGAATTACTTGTTCGTTACAAAGCAGGGCTTTGCGACAAGAGGTAAATCGAACCTATTCACCTAACATATGTAATATTACAGAGGAAGTATTCAATCAATCGTTTTAACGCGGGGATCAAAAGGACACACTCCTATTATTTTGGGATTAATTGGAAAAAGGGCATTTGGATTAATAACATAATGCCAGTGTTTAGAATCTCTAAATAATTTAAAATCAGGAATTTCCGGGCCGTTATAGCCCATCTCTTTAGCTTTAATAAATACTTCAAGTTGGTGAGTGGAGTACATGTCAAGTATATTTTTCATTGAACAATTATCATATTTTTTTATGACTAAGCTGATTTGTGGAAATCTCTTTATTTCAATATCAAGAAAATCAAATGAATCAGCATAAAAGTCGCAATATAAAGCTACTAAGTATGGCAGCCTTTTAAACTCATCATGATTCTGAGTAATACTTTTATACTTAGCAATTGAATCGTTTAATGCTGCATCACATGTTTTTTTTACTATATGCGAAGCATCAATAGGGAATGATGCATTATACTTCATTTCACCAGCAGAAAATGAAACCTGTTCGTTGGATTTTTCTTCCGTACCATCAGGTAGGTCACGCGTTACTTCTACTTGACCAGATGAAAATATTGTTTTAACTTCACAAAGTATCTTTAATTCACTTTTATCAAGCAGATAATCCGGGCATTTGCTACTATTAGTATAACGTTTAATACAATCCAGCTTAAAAACCCTAAAACCTAGTTGCTCAAATATCTCTTTAGTTTCATTCTCATTTTCAATTGAGATTTCTATTATTTTCTTACTATCAAGCATGGCATTATGACCCTTTATTTTTGAAACCAATATATAATATTACTATTTGTAGCAAATATATGTTTCAATACTTTACTACTAATACAGGGTGCCCCGCCTCAACTACTGTAGGGTGGGATATTACGAGAGCGCAGTTAAGTTTGCTTTTGCATCTCAAGCTTTCTACATGGGGCGTACGCGATACGCCCCTAGTAATGAAATTAAGGATTTTATTAACTATGCTTACTCGAACAGAATATACTAATCTACCCCAGCCATGCCATCAAATACAAATAACTGCCCAGCAGGAAGATAATAAACATGATGTACGAGATCAGTTTCACGCGACTGAAATATACAAGCTGAAGTATCGCGCGGATAAGCCAGAATACTGCGATGAGCAATGTCAGCGATTTTCCCAGCGGTGTGGTAAGCATCTCGCTCATGTGGAAAAGCGACGCGTAGGCGAAAATTAGGAATGTGAAAATCAGCATCAGGTTCAATACCTGCATTATCGCTTTGTTGATCGGGGTGAGTTTTGGCAGGTCATCTTTCCATTTGAATATCACCCAGAAGAAATCGTGAAATACGAGAAACGCCAGATTGTAAAATCCACCAATCCACAAATATATCGAGCCCTCCATAAGGCCTCCTGAATTAGAGATTAAAACTTTCGCTTTCTGGTTCGTGTGTTGCGAACCATACCAAGCATTTAGACGGGTTGCTTAGTCCGCCATGTAACTATCAAATCATATTTTCCGATAGTCTCTTGATATTGCTCAACATTCGTTTCTGAAGAAATTTATCGAATGGATTGACGAAACGCCAGTATAATTTTCCAGAGGAATTTTTAAAACCGAAATAGGTACAGGCATAAAGCATGGTTTTTTGAACTCCTCGTTTCTCGAGGTAAAACCCGAACACGCCATCAAGACGGTTATCGTTGAATTTAAGTAGCAGGTATTTATCTTTCTCGATATCTGCCACCTTGAAGAAATCGACATCATCCCCGACCGTGAGGATTTTGTACTCCCGCTGATAGGGTTTGAATTTGCCGCTCATCATTCCGCGAAGTTTCAGCATCCAGTTGAAAGTATACCAGCCGTTATCTCCGCCTATGCGTTCTACCAGATGAAAAACACTTTCTGCCGGCGCGCTAATCTCGATATGACGGTTAATCGTGATTTCGGGATTATCAACGTGGTTGTAAATAAGGTTGATGAATTCGACGGGTGTGATTAATGAATATATGCTCATATATATTATCTAAGATGAAAAACGAGGTTTAAATCACGGCAAAAACCAACAACATCAAAACAAGTTATATTAAATACTCGGCAAACGTCAGGGATTTTAACTGTACTTGTTTGATCAAGTGCTTTAGTTTTAGATTGTTGGTATTTTTCGCTAGATATAACCTTTGCTTTATTAATAATAGCAAGTGCTACTACCCACGGATCAGCCATAGATTTGCTTTTTTTTACGTTTATCATTTTAGGGTATTTATATAATATGTCTCTAACAGTATTTTGAATATCCTCGTCAATAGGTATAAATAACTTGGATCTACTTTTTGCCCATAATACAAGTTCATCATCCTGCTTATTTAGTTCATTAAATACTTCTTCTGTAGCGATTAAACTTCCATCATCTATCATTTCCTCAAACTTATTCCATAGATCAGGTAATACATCCTTCGGATAGGCCCCTCTCCATGCATCAATTAGAGCATTTGTATCGATGCAATACTTCAAAGCGAAGCTCCGTATTTTTGCGCTTTAGAGACCAACTCAGTTTCTATTTTAGGAAGATGTTTAACATTTGTATTTAGATAATTGGATAAATCCATTGATGTAATCACTCCCCTATAGTAACCATCAATAACTAAATTAGTAAATGATACCCCATTGTAGCTGAGTACTTTTCTATAAGGTGGAACTAGTCGTTTTGTCTCTTGTTTAGATTTAAAATCATCATAAAATTTAAGAAAATCTTTTCTTTTTGAATTATAAAATCTCTTAGATGTTTTATCAACATCTAATAATCTTCTTAGTATTACCTCGCGGCTAACACGATATTTTTTTGATAGTGAACCGATTTCATAATCTGACCATTCTTTATTACTTCCTTTGTTAATTACTATATCATCCATTAGCAGATCATTATCTGGTACAAGTGTTAAGCCAGCAACTTTATTGCAATATATTTCATGTCTGTCATATTCTTCATGCCTCCTAAAGTTAAGGCCTTCATATATATCGCATATACCACTTACATCAAGCATTATATGAACTAGTTCATGTATTAGGGAAAAAATTCTAGCATGTGGATGATCTTTTATATTTAACCCAATTATAGGAAGAGGAAATTCGCATATAGAAAACCCCCGCATCTCATCAATATCTATCCCTGTTGCTTGAAATACAAAAATTCCTAAATTTTCTACAGAAGTAATCCAATTATTGAGAGCTTCATATTTATCTTTCCAACCAAATTGTTTGTCTGCTGAAATAATTAAAAATTCTCTAATTTTCTTACTAACTTTTGAGGGATCATCCTTAACACTAATTCTTTCCATGAATTCAATAGGCTTTTCATTAAGATCGGTCAATAATTCTAAAGCAGCTTCCCTTCTAAATATCGCACGTCGAATTTCATATTGTAATTTAACAGGTTCTTTATAAATTTCCTCAATTTCGATCCTTCTAAAATCAGCAAGAGGTTTTATCGTCTCTGGCAACTCACTTAAATAAAAAATAGCTAATGGGCGTTTATAATAGTTTGCCAATTTTCTTAGTTGACTAATAGTAGGCTTTAATTCGCCATTCTCCCATTTTTTAATAATCTCTGAGGACTTTTTCATCTTATTAGCTATTGTATCAATATTATAACCAGAAGTGTCACGTGCCCATTTTAATATTTCTGGTGTTACTATTGCTTCTACAGACTTAGACATTTCAAAGATTTCCTATATTGCAAAATTATTTTTAATAAAATATAATCAACATGCCACAACTTGTCAACAATTATCAATTTTACCTGTATCTCTCCAACTCCTCTAGTATTGCCCCCTCTATTTCATCCTCGGTAACTTTGCTGATTTTTTTACCTTTGCGCGTAATCAAATAGTGTCCCTTGCCGCCAATCACACCGATATCGGCCTCGGCCGCCTCGCCCGGACCGTTAACCACACAGCCCATTACGGCAACCTTAATAGGCGCGGATATGCCCTCGAGCGCTTTCTCTACTTTCGCTACCAGCGATACCAGGTCGGTTTCGGTGCGACCGCATGTCGGGCACGATACCAGGTCGGGGCCGCGACGTCTTAACTCCAGCGAACGCAATATCTCCCAGCCAGCTTTTATCTCCTCGGTAACATCCCCGGTTAACGATACCCGTATGGTATCGCCGATCCCCTCGGCCAGAAGCACGCCCATCGCTACGGCTGATTTTATCGAGCCTCGAAAGGCCGGGCCGGCCTCGGTTACCCCCAGATGAAGAGGGTAATCGCATTTATCAGCTATCAGGCGATAAGCCTCTATCGTATCCCAGGCGGTGGAGGCCTTCAGCGAGATAGCGATATCGTAAAAATCGTGACTCTCCAATATGCGCACATGGCGAACCGCCGAATCGACCATCGCCTGCGGACGAGGCCCGGTGTATTTATCCACCAGGTCGCGCTCGACCGAGCCCTGGTTTACGCCTATACGAATCGGAATACCATGCGCTTTGGCTTTGTCAACCACCTGTTTTATCTTACCCTCATCCCCGATATTCCCCGGGTTCAATCGCAGCTTGGCCACACCGGCCTCGGCGGCGGTTAAGGCCAGGTTATGGTTGAAATGAATATCGGCCACGAGCGGCACGGGGCAGCCTTTTACGATCTTCGGCAGGGCTTCAGCGGCTTTGCTATCGGGCACCGCCACCCGGACTATATCCACTCCGGCAGATACCATTAGCTCTATCTGTGCCAGTGTCGAATCTATATCATGTGTCTTGGTGGAGCACATACTTTGCACGGCTATGGGATTATCGCCGCCGATAGAGACGCCGCCGATATCGATAACTCGTGATTTACGTCTGGAAATATTCATCGCTCGATCAGGTCGAATGCCAGTTCCTCATCCTCGCAGTATTCGCGGATAGAGTCGAGTACCTCTTGCACCAGGTTATCGGGTGTAGAGGCGCCGGATGTTATACCGATAGTATCGACATCATCCAGCCAATCATCATCGAAACCATCAGCGTTCTCTATCAGGTAGGCTATCGCGCCGTTCTCCTCGGCAACCTCCACCAGGCGGTTGGAGTTGGCCGAGGTCTGCGATCCCACCACGATAACCAGTTCGACACTCTCGGCCAGCTCGCGTATCGACTCCTGCCTTTTACGGGTAGCACGGCAGATAGTATTCTCGATATGAATCGAACCATAGCGATCCATCAAGCGTTCGGCTGTTTCGTGGAATTTATCGACATTGCGAGTACTTTGCGAGATGAAGGCGATCGAGTTATCGAACTCAGGCAAACTATCGATATCCTCGGCGGAGTTCAAAACATGAATATTCTCCGGATCGACCGCCACTATACCTTTTATCTCATCATGCTTTGGCTCGCCATAAAGCACGACGCTATAGCCATTCCCGGTATGTACCCTGGCGGTTTCGTGTATCTTATAAACTAACGGACAGGTGGTATCGATCACGTTCAAACCACGGGCTTTGGCCTGATCGATTACGGTTCGTGGTACGCCGTGAGCCGAGATAATGAGCGTACCTTTATCGGCATCATCCGGGCTGGTGACTTTAATCAGGCCCTTCGATTCGAGCTCATCGTTTACGGCTTCGTTATGCACTATATCATTCAAGATATAGACCGGCGCCTGGTTATCCGCCAGCGCCTTTTCGGCCATCCGGATGGAGCGTTTTACACCCGAACAAAAGCCGCGATATTTCGCAAGATATATAAGCATGTTCAATCCTACAGTATTATAGCATAAAAGTTGCTAAATATCGGTAAGTATTTTGTGAAAAAGCGAAATATCCGAAAGTTCGGGATGAAATGTCAGGCCAATCTTGTTGCCCTGCCTGACCGCCACCGTCTCTCCCTGGTACCTGGCGATGACATCTGCTCTGTCACCGGTTTCAATAATCCTGGGGGCACGTATGAAAACCATCTCGATTTCATTATTATCAGGCAGATATATCCCTGTTTGCGTGGCGGAGTTGATCTGTGAACCGTAAGCATTGCGGGAAACCGTAATATCCAGATGGTCTAATGTCTCTTCGTCGTCGTTTTCGATCTCGTGCGCCATCAGGATAATACCGGTGCAAGTTCCCATCATGGGACGGTCGAATTCTTTCAGCATATCCCATAAACCGATAGACCGGGCCAGCTTGCGTATGGTGGTCGATTCACCGCCCGGAATGACAAGCGTATCGACACGCTCAAGCTCATCGGGCTTTTTAACATATAAATACTTAAGGCCGAGTTTATCATAAACCCGGCCATGAGCATAATAATCACCTTGAAGCGCTAATATCCCGTGTGTCATCGTGTTTGCAGAAGTTGATCCTCGGGGATATCCCTGATCTCGAGTCCTTTCATCGCCTCGCCGATACCACGCGAAAGCTCGCCGATCAGTTTAAAATCGGTGTAATGGGTGGTGGCCTGTACGATCGCTTTGGCCCTCTCGGGCGGGTTGGTCGATTTGAATATGCCCGAACCGACGAACACCGACTCGGCCCCGAGCTGCATCATAAGCGAGGCATCCGCGGGGGTGGCGATACCACCGGCGGCGAAATTCGGAACCGGCAGCTTACCGTTTGCTTTTACCCACTTGACCATCTCGAACGGCACGCCCCATTCCTTGGCAAAATTCATCAACTCGGCGTCATCTAAGATACCGATCTGCTTGATCGCGGTTTGCACCATGCGCATGTGACGGACGGCCTCGACTATATTGCCCGAACCGGCCTCGCCTTTGGTGCGGATTAAAGCCGCGCCCTCGCCAATTCTGCGAAGAGCCTCGCCGATATTACGGCAGCCGCAAACGAACGGGATTTTAAACATCGTTTTATCGATATGATTGGCCTCATCGGCCGGGGTAAGCACCTCGGACTCATCGATATAGTCAACTTCGAGCGCCTCGAGTACCTGAGCCTCGGCGAAATGCCCGATACGAGCCTTGGCCATAACCGGGATACTGACAGTCTTCTTGATTTTCGCGATAATATCGGGATCGGCCATACGGGCAACGCCGCCATCCTTGCGGATATCCGAGGGCACGCGCTCGAGCGCCATCACTGCCACGGCGCCGGCCTCCTCGGCGATTTTGGCCTGCTCCTCGTTGGTGACATCCATGATAACGCCACCTTTGAGCATCTCGGCCAGCCCGACTTTTACTTTGAATTCTTTATCCTCAAACATTTTATCAACCTCTTTCCGAATCCCGTATTGGATGGGACTTATTCGTTATATCATCAATACTCCTGAAACGGCGGGAAATGAAATATGGTTTCCGGCCGATTCGGGACATACAGGGGATAATTAATAATTTTTAAATACGCTGTCAAGAGGATAAAATGGATGTGTTATAGTGACAAAAGGTTTAGTCACTTGTATTTTTATATAGCTTTGAAGGGGAAAAAGTATTAATTTATTAATATAGAACGTTTTGGTTGTTTTCAATTCTTTTTAGATAAGCGGTAATTATGACTAGCAATAAATCACAAGCCAATAAACCGATAATAGACCATGAAAAAGAAAGAAAAAAGGATGTAGATATAATTATCGATTCAAATCATCCAAGGAAAGTTGTTGTAGCAGGTCCAGGCACTGGCAAAAGTTTTTTATTCAAACAATTAATCCAAAGTGAAAAAAATAGAGGTAAAAAAGATTTTTTAGCTATTACCTTTATTGGCAAATTATGTGATGATCTTGCTGATGATCTTGCGGGATTAGCAAAAACTACTACACTTCATAGTTTTGCAAAGGAATTCGTAGAAAAAAACTGTCCAGATTTTAATTATTATCCAGATATTCATAAGTTAATTGAGGATGATCTTAAAATAATGGAAATAAATGATTACGTAATAGGAGATGAAGCTTATAAAGAAAGGACTTATTTTTATAAGGCTGTAGGCCATGCCGATGTAGTTTTCTATGCAGTTCAATTTTGCAAAAAACATCCGGAAAAAATACCAATATATGACTTAATATTAGTTGACGAATATCAAGATTTTAATCAGACCGAATCAGAGTTTATAGATCAACTTGCAAGTAAAAATAATATAATAATTGTTGGGGATGATGACCAAGCTTTGTACGAATTTAAAGGCTCCTCTCCTAACTTTATAAGAGAAAACACTACTGTCCGGTCTTTTCATCTCGTTGCGAAGCGCTGCTTCGCAACGTGGCTTGTTTGCCGGCAGAATGCGCATTCTACATGATTCAAGAAGGTTTCCAAGCAGCGCTTGGAAACCAGAAAACCAAGCCTAACATCGGCAGGATATGTCAGGATGAATGATACGCTGAATAAAATAATTATATCGGAAAATATTTTTCATTAACAATTCAAAGGAGAAATTTAAAATTTAACGAAAAACACCGGACACTAGTGAAGAGAAAAATATAATAAAGCAAATGACCTTTATGAAAGTCATACACTCAAGTATTGCTCACGTTGCACTGAAGTCGTAATAAAAACTTTTGAAAATATTTTAAATTATTATCAAGGTAAAGGAAAGCTTAAAGAAAGAATAAATGAAAAAAAATATATTTGTTTTTATCCTGATAAAGAAGAGGATAACGAGCTAAATCCTGAAATTATGTTGATAAATGATTGCTCTCCCGCATTAATTCCGAGAAAAATAAAATCGGAATTGGAGGAAATTCTTAAGACTCAAAAAATTAAATCTGTTTTAGTGATTGGAGAAGCGCGGTCTTGTTCTACATTGCTAGGCAACATTGCATTCCATTTAAAAGAATCAGGATTTAAAAATGTAACTTTTACTGGTGATAACGAAAATTTCTTTTCCGAGAAAAGTAATATTGTATCCGCATATAAATTCCTTTCCAACGAGAGTAATCAAATCTTAGCTTGGCGAATTTTATTAGATGAAATAGATAATGATATAAAAACTACCATTATTTCAACAAATTATAATAATGCTGATGCCATTATTGAAGCATTACCTGATGAGTTTAAGGATGAGCACACAAAAAATGCTAAGGTATTACAGAAAATTCTAAATAGACCAAAATCAGAAAGGAATAGAATAGCTCAATCAACAATTGATAAATTAGTAAAAAGAATTATTGAGGATAAAAAAGAATTTAAAGAAATTCTTATCGAACAATTAGTAAATAACAATTCTTATCTACCTCGACCATTAGCTAATATAGATATAACAGTGTGCAATATCTTAAAATCTAAGGGAATGGGCGCCGATATAGTTTTTTTAATTGGTTTTGATCAAGAGAGAATACCACAAAAATCTGAAGTTGCTGATAGCGAAATTTATCAAATGTTTGTAGCATTAACTCGCTCGAAAAAACGTATATATTTCATTCATACAAAAGATAAAAAAATCTCTAGTTTTATTGAATGTATAGATACAAATCTAATAAAATCAATTTAATATTTCTATACCGCAAGTTTCACCTGCCTCAGGAGGAAAAGCGAAGCGACATCCTGAGGCTCGGCCACACAGACACTCACATCGCGCGGGGACGTAGGAACAGCCACACCAGTGCTGTCCGCGGGGATGGGGAAATACACCACAGCAGTTGCCAATACCCGGCGCGGGTGACTGATAGATCAGTGATCTGTCACTACGGCTTGACTGATAGGCTGCGTCCTCACGTATGTAGCCGTAGGGGGCGATCTAAGATCGCTCCGTAGTCTGTCTGGAAATATCATCTATTGCTGAATTGTTTACCAGCTTAGCGGGATGGTCTTAGACCATCCCCTACGCGACGATTTTGATTATCATCCCCCTGCCTCAGGAGGAAAAGCGAAGCGACATCCTGAGGCTCAGCCATAACCTGCTGCCTGATTAATCCAGCCCCAGCCTCTCACGCAGCCAGGTGAAATCGGTATAGGGCCTGCCCTCGTCCTGGTTGCGCTCTTCCATATTCTCAATTTCTTTTATAATAGTCTCAACTCGTCCTCTGCCCTCAGGAGTCTTAACCATTTCCAGAGGTGTTTTATTATCAAGCGCAGGGATATTTTCGTGTAGCCAGTCCTCGTAAGACTTTCGCATGAATTTCTCGTATATTTCCTGCTGGATTTCGAGAGGCACCTCGCTTTCGACATTTTTTTTTGCAGACCGCTCTGTCATCATGAGCTCATGAGGATATTCGATAAAATCTTCCGTATGAGTAATAGAATCACCCAGTTTTTTTTCAAGCTCCTCTTTGCACTTCTCCAATTGATTTTTTGATTTGCATTCGAGTATAAGAATTCCATCATCAATCGAAATATTTCCTCGAAGTCTGTTAAAGCTATCTTCAGACGATTCTTCAAGCCAATCGTAAGTATTATCCTCTTCCTGTTGGATATCATCCATTTGACTTAACATAATTAAGGCTTTACTAATATTCCTAATTTCATATTCGGCCGAGCAAAACTCCAATAGATCACCGTCCGGAGTTCTAAGCTCCGGCATGAAAGGTTTAGTGATACAATCGCACCAATACAGGTTAAAAAGGCTGCCCCATACTTTAAGAAATTCCGACATGGTACATTGCGGAAATTCGGTTTTGAATAACTCATAGCTTTCCTTTAAATGATTCAGCATTCTACCTTTTTCGGAAAGAGGATATGAATATATACCTCCATTAATAACGATTTCGTCATCGAGATCAATCAAACGTGCGGCTAATAAATCCCACTTGCAGCAGTTTTCGGTTCCGGCTTTCTCCTTGACATAATACTCATGATCCATGAGCAAATCTTTCAAAATAAATCCCTCTCGATAGAAAACCTCTTGCACTTCATATAAACTCAGAAAAGAGTTTTGCATTCTGTCGAGAATATCCAGCTCTATTTTTTTAAGGCGAGATGATTTTTCTATATATAGTCCTATTAGATTTTTACCGTCATGTTTTTTGATACCCCAATCATGAATAATCCATTCCATGAAATTGATTTCTAAGATTCTTCCATATTCAATATGTTTCCCGATAATATCTTCAGGATCAAAATCGAACATGAATTCATTAAAAGCATCATCTAAAATATCCGAATAATGCTTTTCGGAGAACTTGATTATATCTCTAACAAGCCTCTCCTTGATAGAGCTTTCCAACTCCTGTTTCGGTTTTCTTTTCAACATACAGCAGTTTTTATATTTCTTACCGCTACCGCAAGGGCAGGGGTCATTTCTGCTTATCTTACCCATATATTAATTGCTTTTTAAAGTTTTCAGTTGAAAATACCGCCATGAAAGATCTTTTCTCATAGTTTACAAGATAATAAACTAAACACAAATCCTCAATTAGTATTTGTATTTTTCATATACCTCAGCATGAAAAGCCAAACAACATCCTGAGGTTCGGCTACTCAGACACACACATTAGGTGAGACGTAGCGACAGCCACACCTGTACTGTCCACGGGGGATGAGGGGAATATGCCGCGCCGTAGTAACAAAGATCAAGCCTACTCGGGGCGAGACTAACCCGCGCATATAATATCAAACGTAAATAGCATGGATTTACTGAGCGGGTAATTCCACATGCCTCAGCGCGGACGGAACGACAGCCTGAGGCTGCCAGCTACGCCTGAGCCGGGACAGAAAAATAGCGCTGTCGGGCAGGGCAACCCGACAGCATACAACACCTCTTTACAAAGCGATTTCGGAAAATGAAAATGGGAATTTTAATTCTTTCGAGTCGGGGGCTGCCATGCTCGATGGCTCATTTTCCAGCATATATTGAAACTCCCGGATATCATCACCTGAGAATTGCCGGATTAAGCGAAGCGATTTATTCAACGCACTTTCAACCTGGCATTCCTGAAGATGCAGCCTGGATGGTTTGATCATTTCGTTAATGATCGTGGCGTCCTGATAATCCAGAAACGGTCTCGCTAGAGTTGTCCTGAACTGGAAATCAATTCCGGAATTCGTTATTATTTCTATGCTGCGCCTGATTGATTCGATATCCACCGACTGCCCGGCAACCCGGTGATATTTATCAAAAGGCGCTTTTATATCCATCGCGATATAATCCAGCAGGTTATTTTCGATTAGTTTCAATACGGCTTTCGGATTGCTGCCGTTGGTATCCAACTTGATCGAATAACCGAGGTTTTTTATAAGTTCCATAAAGTCGATCATATCAGCCTGCAGTGTAGGTTCCCCGCCGGTGATCACCACGCCCTCCAGCAGGCCGACTCTCCTGGCTAAATGATCAAATACGGTTTCCACGGATATGGACTGCTCACAACCCCGGTGGCCGATCAACTCCGGGTTATGGCAATAGGGGCATCTAAAATTACATCCCCGAGTGAAAATTACCGCCGCCAATTTTGACGGGTAATCTATTAAAGATAGTTTTTGAAAACCGCCGATAATCAAAGCTGCAGCACCTTTCGTTCTCTGAACTCAGCTTTCTTGCCTTCATTCCACTGGTTAACAGGCCTTAAATATCCGACAACCCGCGAATAGATTTCACAGATACTCGAACATTTTGGGCATAGCTCTACTTCACCGTTAAGATAGCCGCAGTTGGGGCAAACACTGAATGTAGGCGTAATCGAAAAGTACGGCATTCGATACCGGGAACAGACAGTTCGAATTAGCTTTTTAACTACCTGCGCATCATCTACTTGCTCGCCGAGATATAGATGTACGACCGTACCGCCGGTGTATTTTGTCTGAAGGTCATCCTGCAAGTCGAGCAGTTCGAACACATCATCGGTGTAGTTGATCGGCAGGTGAGATGAATTCGTATAAAACGCATCATCGGGGCAATTTGTAGAGTTGGCCGTTTGGATATCAGGGAATTTATTTTTGTCGGCCCTGGCGAATCGATAGGTAACACCCTCGGCCGGGGTAGCCTCGAGATTGTAATTGTTACCCGTCCGCTGCTGTATGGCCAATAGCTCGTTTTTCATGTAATCCAGGATATCATTACCGAACCGGTTTCCGCGGTCGGAACCGATATCCAGGTTATGCAGATTAAGACATGCCTCGTTGATACCTATCACGCCGATAGTCGAGAAGTGGTTTTTCCAATATTTACCGAACCGTTGTTTTATCTGACGCAAATAATAGGTCGTGTACGGATACAAATTATTTTCAGTCAGCCGTTCCAGTAGTTTTCTTTTTATTTCGAGACTCTGCTCGGCCAGCTCCATTATGATTTTCAGTTCCGCGAAAAATTCATCCTCCGATTTCGCCTTATATGCGATACGCGGTAAATTGATAGTCACGACGCCAATAGAACCTGTCAGCGGCGCCGCGCCGAACAGACCACCATTACGTCTTCTTAGCTCGCGGTTATCGATGCGCAGGCGGCAGCACATGCTTCTGGCATCATCGGGGTCCATATCAGAGTTCACGAAATTGGCAAAATAGGGGATTCCATATTTAGCGGTTATCTGCCAGAGTAAACTCATATTAGCATTATTCCAATCGAAATCCTTCGTTATATTATAAGTTGGGATAGGAAATGTAAAAACTCTACCACGGGCATCCCCCTCCAGCATAACTGACCAGAGCGCGTGATTAAATATATCCATCTCTTTTTGGAAACAACCATAGGTGCGATCTTGTGCCCGGCCTCCTATAATAACATTTTGATCTTTATAGATATTGGGTACGCGAAGATCGAACGTGACATTGGTGAACGGGGTTTGGAATCCAACCCGTGTGGGCACGTTGATATTGAATAAAAATTCCTGCAGCGCCTGTTTAACCTCATCGTAACCCAGGTTATCGTAATGAATGAACGGAGCTAATAGCGTGTCGAAATTCGAAAATGCCTGAGCTCCGGCGGCCTCTCCCTGAAGAGTATAGAAGAAATTTACTATCTGCCCCAGTGCACTCCTGAAATGCTTGGCGGGATGTGATTCGATTTTTCCGCTGACTCCTCGGAATCCACTCAGCAACAGGTCTTGAAGATCCCAGCCTACACAGTAAACACTCAGTATGCCCAAATCATGAATATGCAGATCCGCATCAATATGAGCTTTTTTTATTTTTTCCGGATATATCTGATTCAACCAGTAAGTTTTCGATATCTCGGATGATATGTAATTATTTAAGCCCTGAAGAGAATACGACATATTACTGTTTTCATTAACTTTCCAATCGGATTTATTCAAGTACCGATCGATCAACTGCACATTGAACCGAGAGGATATATCCCTCAACCTGGCACGTTGATCACGATAGATTATATATGCCCGCGCTGTTTTTTTAAACGGCGATTCCAGCAACACCGTCTCTACCACATCCTGGATATCCTCAACATCGATCGGCACGTCGGTTGTGATCTCCTCCAGACAAACCAGCACTTTGATAGTCAATCGTTTGGCCATTTCATCGCCGAATTCGCCGGTGGATTGGCCGGCTTTAAGGATCGCGCCGGTTATTTTTCGTGGATTAAAACGTACCACCTGTCCGTTTCTTTTAGCTATTTTTTCTATTGATTGAACAGTTACACTCATTTCTATCTACCTTTTTGAAAAAAAAATACCTCGCTTTTTATGAACGAGGCTGCACCCGTTTTACTTGGCACTCGATTCATTTTATCAGATCACCGCATGTAAAATGACTATATTCCCTTCGGCAGGTCTTCTGGCTCTGGGATCATTCTACTCGATAAGCCTTCCCATACCGTTAAACCGGAACAGTGGCTTTTCATCCGAATACGGACTTATTATCTTTCGTTCCCCATCACAGCACCGGGTGTGCTTCCGATTCGCACGGAATTCCCTATTAATCTATACTAGAACCTGAAAGGATTTATAACTATTTATGATATATTAACTTATCTCTAAGCGCTCCCGCGATTTCAACTTCCATCATTACTTAGCTCGGGGCAATTATATTTTAGTTTTTTAGAATTTGCAAATCTATTTTCAAACCAAATCTCTTTTGGACTGCATGGTTTTATGGGGAGCATTTATTATAACGCCAATAAACGCCCACAGACTAAGAGCATACGATATCACCGACAGCCAAACCGTTGTTTTAAAAAAAATTCTTTTAGTTTAGAAATAATATGCGTTTTAATACTGCCACTGTTTTAATATTTTTCAAATACTATTTCTTATCGTACATAGTCGACTAGCTCATTGTCACTCGGGTATGGCTTGAACCACAATTTTAAGATTGTCTGATCCTGCAATTTATTTCAGCAGCGGTGAATCTGCCGATTATCAAGTCGTAGTATCCGGCGCGGTAGTAGTAATAACCAAACTCGCGGCCGGTTTAGGTAATCTGGTCACCCGGTGCGCTGCCGCTTTCGGAGAGGTTATTGCCAGAACTGTCGAATATAGCTATTATCATAGAATTACCGGCTACATCAGTCGTTAGTATCGATATGATCATATTGCGGATAATTAGTTCAAGTCAAATATATCGTCATCAACGCTATATTATAAATTTATATGTTAGAAAAGGATGCTAGAGAAAAACTCGTAAATCTAAAAACTTACTGGATAATATACCTGCTCCGGATATCCTGGCCAACCGGCACTACCTCTACCTTATGACCGGTATTTCCCCGATCGATATCGACAGTCACGGTAGTATCTTTTCTGACAGAACTGTAACCCGCCACTATCGCGGCCGCCAGCTCTATCTCGCTTTCGGTCGGTTTTCCGCGAAGGATTGCTATAGGGGAACCGGCATCTTTAACCTCAATCACATAGTCCTCCGGTCGTATCAGCTCCTCGATAGCATCGTTATCCGGCTCATCCCGTCCTACCACAAGCTTGGTCGTATACGATAAACGGAAATGCCGTCCAAGGCGAAGCAAGAACATTTCGCCGGATGTCATCGGGATATTGTGCGCCATTAAGTCTTCGAGCCTGACAGCGTAATTGCAGTCGGTCAGAAGACATCCCCCGGCAGGCGACTCGTAATCCTCCAGGCCATACTCTGCCGCCATCTCGAATTGAGTCTTTCGGGAACGACCGTTAATATCCAGCATCCACTCACGCTCGATTAAACCGTTCTCCTCCGGGATAGTCGGTTCCAGTATTCTGCCGGAAAGCGGCCGAACGACCAGGTTCTCCATCCCGGCGCGGTTTTCAATCATGTAAATAGTCTGACGCATCTGCGACATGGGCCGCTGGCCGACCACCTCGCCGGAGATAACGAAATCGGCGCCGGTTTCGCGCATGTACCGACCCGCCTCGCGTATCATCAGGATTTTACAATCGATACAGGGATTTAGATTTTTACCATAGCCGTGTTTGGGATTTTTGATAATATCGTAGAATTTGTCCCCCAGATGGATACTGTGATGGCTAAAGCCGAATTTCGCGGCATCGGCTTCCAGGCGCACACTGAAATCCGAAAGATATTTTTCGGGTATTAAATCGGTATAGAAATGTAAGGCCTCGATTTTCACCCCATGTTTCGCCATCACGATAATGGCCAGGGTGGAATCGAGGCCGCCCGAATAAAGCGCTACGGCTTTCGGTGTACTCATATAATATTTTCTACCACACAAGAATTGGCTTTATCGCCCGAACAAAGCGTGTATTCACACCGGGAAACGAGCGAAATCAATCCGAGAACTAAGCCTGAGCTTTCTCCTGATCAAAATTATAATATTTACTATAATCGATCTTGCCCAGATTCATATCGGCCATGATACTTTTGAGCTTGCCGTGAAGGCCATCCCAGAATGCGAATGAGGCGCAATCTTCTTTGCCTTTACAGCCGGGTTCGTCATGATAGTCCTGATTGCACGAGCTGAGCACGAACGGTCCCTGAGTAGCCTCAAGAATATCTAAGAAGGATATTTCCTCACGTGGTTTGGCAATCTTGTAGCCACCATTGACACCCTTATAGCTGATTAAAAAGCTTTTCTGCGTGAGTTCTTTCAGGATTTTGGCCAGGTATTCACGCGGAATTTTCTCGTTTTCGGCTATCTCGTTGATACTGCACGTCCTTCGCCCGTTAATTGCAGCCACGTAGATTAGCGCGCGAATAGCATAATCAGCTTTTCTGGAAATCTGCATACCCACCTCTTTCTTTTGGTATTAACTTAGCTGTTAATCTATTAAATAAAGTATTCAGTCTTGTCAAGTATTTTCAGAAATTAAGACCTATTATGTGTTGCCTTTAAATTACTGAGAACAATATTGGCATTCCTGTATACTATCTTATAACCATATTCTGCTATAGTAGTTCCCTGATATCTACTTTTAAAAATTATCTCGGTTAGTTTTTTCAGATGATCGATATCGGGAGATTGGGAATATTGTGTCACGAAATCCGGTGAATTCGTTTCTATAGCCTTATTATTGAACGGGCAAGCGAGCTGGCAAATATCGCAACCAAACAGATTGTTGCCTATCATTTCCGGGTTGGCAATATCGCTTTTGCATTCGGTTGTCAGGTAGGAGATACATTTACTCGCATTCAGGTTATACGGTTGCTCCAGCGCTCCCGTTGGACACGATTCGACACATGCCTCACATTTAGCACAATGGTCTGCCTCAGGCGTATCAGGTTGGAGTTCGAGATTGAGGAATAGCTCACCCAGAAAAATAAAACTGCCCACTTTCTTATTGACCACCAGAGTATTCTTGCCCCGCCAGCCGATACCGGCATTAACAGCCCAGAGCTTATCGGCTGTCGGCGAGGTATCGACGGCGATCTTGCCATCTGCGGTTAATTCGATTTGTTTCACGAAATCCAGCAGTTTCTCCAACCTCTGCCTTATTACGGTCTGGTATGTTTTACCCCGGGCATAGATAGAGATATATGGCTGATTGTCATTATAGTCAGGCTTTTTATAGTAATTAGCTCCAACCACAACAATAGATTTGGCATCCCGGTAAAAAAGCCGCGGATCATGACGTTTTCTGGGCGCACGGGCCAGGTACTCCATGTCGGCATTATAGCCCAACTCCAACCATCGAATTAACTTATCATGGCTCATTGGGCTGTACTCGGCCGGGGCGATACCAACCAGATCGAAGCCCAGGGATTTGGCTTTCTCTTTTATTCTTTCTTTCAGTTTTGTCATAGCCTATGATGCGAATAATTAAAGAGTTACACGAACCTGCTGAAATTCACCCCATGAATCAATAATTAAACGAAACAGGTCCGGTAAATCAAGCTTATTATTGAAATAGGTCTAAATAGTTGATTATTATATTGCTATAATATAATATTGGGTAGAGTTATGTACGATGCTCGTTTATTGCCAAAGGCGGGAGATAAACTTTGCATGGCTTACAACTTGTCATAGGGATAGAATACGAATAGCATTATGGAAATAATGAACATTAGCCATACCCCGGCCGATAGTTCGCGGCTTTTCCCTGATATCACTTTCAGTATCGGATATAAGAAAAATCCGGCAGCCATCCCGAGACCGATATTGTACGTGAAACTCATCAACGCGATAGTTACCACAGAGGGAAACAGCTCCGAGTAATCGTTGAAATGAATTTCTTTGATTGGCGAAAGCATTAAAAAACCAACAACTATTAATGCCGAGCCATATGCCGCCGGCGGTACGGAAACCAACACCGGCGCGATAAACAGGCAAAGTACGAACATTATCGCGGTTACGAGCGAGGCAAATCCGGTTTTAGCGCCGGCCTCGATGCCGGCTGAGGACTCTATATAGGTACCGGTAGTAGAGGTTCCGACCAGCGATCCGACCACGGTAGCGATAGCATCAGCCATCATGGGTTTCTCGATATCAGGCAGATTGTATTCGTCATCCAGAAGGTTTGCCCTGGCCGAGACGCCAATTAACGTGCCCATCGTATCGACGAAATCGAGTATGAAAACAACCACGATAACCGACCAGAAATCAATACTCAACGCGCCTTTGATATCGAGTTTGAACAATATCGGCTTAAGCGAGGGAGGCATTGAAAATAATTGCGAGGGCAATTCGGCGGCGCCGAAAATATAAGCCAGTATCGTAGTAGCTATAATACCGATAAGAATCGCACCGGGCGTTTTCAATATCATGAGTATGCATATGAGCACGACGCATACTATGGCTAGAATCGGGCCGGTCGAGGATAGAAGTCCTATTTTGACAGGAGCGCCCTCAATACCGAGACGTATCAGGCCGGTTTCGTTGAAACCAATAAACATGATAAAAAAACCGATACCAACCGCGAAACTTCGTTTGAGGCATACAGGTATAGCCCTGGCAATCCAGGATCGAATTTTGAGCGCTGTTATTATAACGAATACGACACCGCCGATAAACACCGCGCCCAGAGCTTTTTCCCATGGATAGCCCATCCCCAGGCATACGGTAAACGCAATAAAAGCATTCTCGCCCATGTATGGCGCGATAGCGAACGGCCGCCTGGCATAGAAAGCCATCAATAAAGTACCGACAATAGCTGCAATAATAGTTGCGGTTATAGAGGCCTCGCGTGGGATACCGGCGTTTTCAAGGATAGCGGGATTGACTATGACAATATAGGCCATAGCGAAAAAAGTGGTTATACCGCCAAGTGTCTCGCAATGATAATTAGTACCGAGTTTATCGAATGCAAAAAACTTTTTCATGGGTTTATCTCACTATTCGCATTGTGGATAGTAACGAACTTGGTGTATTTTAAATCAAAAAGTATTCATTAGACAAGCTTTTTCGCAATTCTAGAAACGTATGGTTTGTGATATGTCCGCAATAGTAGACATAAGGTAAATAATATTATATAAATCCAGTTAGGTCTTGACAATCAATAAAAGCTCTATATATTGGAGTTTTGCAACGTTGGGCGAAACGTTAGTTTATCGAGGTAAATTACCGGCTGACGATTTCGCACTACATTGTTGACAACTTAAAACACGACGCGGGGTGGAGCAGTCTGGTAGCTCGTCGGGCTCATAACCCGAAGGTCCTAGGTTCAAATCCTAGCCCCGCTACCAATACTAAACTCCTGAGGTTTATAAATTTCGGGAGTTTCTTTTTTGACGGGATTACCTTCGGATACCGGATTTTCTAACAGCTAATTCTAAACACATAGTTTTCTTTGATGGCTAGTAAAATCCAATTCATTGATAAACAACGAATTAAAATTTATGATTTTCTTAAATCAGGTAACCGCGCGTTTTAGTGCCTCCCCGAACCCGAAGGTCAGATATTTAAGCACTGTCTTAAAACGCTATAGAATATTACATGATTGATAGCAAACTATTGTATAGAAGTTGCAATATCAGGCAATGTTTGAATATTTATATCATTTTATATTGCCTTGAGAACTGGGGCAGACGGTAATTGCGAGAGAATTTTATCCCATTTTTATAGCAGCATTTCAAAATCCATATATTAAATTTCTATTGAAGGTCAGCGGATCGAACCCTACATTCGTATTGTGATGTAAGGACTCACTCCCTAATCGTATGCATACAATTGATTAAATCACTTACTTTAACGGTCGCTATGCCGGACATGTTATCAGACATGGCATAGGGAATGACCAACTCATTATTATGTATAATAGCGCCGCAGGTATAAACAACATTAGGAACATACCCCTCGCGCTCTTCCTCACGCGGTGCAAGTAACGGTTCTTCCAAGCGTGCGATCATTTTTACCGGGTTTTCCAGGTCAAGTAGCATGGCACCAATGCAATACTCGCGCATAGGCCCGACACCGTGAGTAAGTACAATCCATCCATCATCGGTTTCCAGGGGCGAACCACAGTTGCCGATTTGAATAAATTCCCAGGGAAATGTCGGTTCCTGTATAATTTTGGACTCTTGCCAGAAATGGATATTATCTGAAAACATGATGTGATTATTTTCACCATCCTGGCGAGAGAGCATAACGTAACGATCATCAATCTTACGCGGAAAAAGAGCCATACCCTTGTCCTGTGCAGCCTTGCCGTTTAGAGTTAATATGTTAAATTTGATAAAATCCTTTGTCTCAATTAGCTGTGGAAGGATATTGTAACCATTATAAGCCGTATAGGTCGCGTAATAGGTAACCTCACCGTTATCATCAGTGAATTGCACGAATCGGGCGTCTTCAATGCCTCGGCTTTCGTTTTTCGAAACCGGAAAGATAACTCGTTCGGAAATTCGGTGATCGGATCGAAAACTCACCTCATAGTTGGAATTAATAAGCCAGAACATGACCTCGAATGTCTCATTCTGGCGCGCCTCGGAGAAAACAGGCTGTAAGATAAGGTCCCCAATCTGTTTCCTTAATTCATTATAGGTGAAGGTTTCCGGCAGACGGCCGAGTATATAAGCTGTTATCTCGTTGCAGGCCTCCATTTCGTCAATCTTTAGCCGGAATAGATGCCGGTCGTAAACCGAATCTAATCGAAGATCCGGTGTTTCAACATAATCGCTGATAGGGTCAAAGAGAATCGTATTATCCCGGTCAAGACGGCCGCTACGAAATACAATAGAAGATACATGACCTTCGCCGGTTGCCCTGAGGCTCATGATAAAGCGCATGTTGCCCTTGTCAAGTTGGCTCTGATCGGGGTGCGGAACGATGGAAGGGTTAAAAAGAGCGGCCGATTCAATGGAGTACTCCATGGTAAAATAGGCTCCGATAAGAGCTCTTTTAGTTTCGCTGATCTCGGCATTTGGGGGAATATAATCCTTTAACTTATTCAGGTGATGCCTAAAAACGCGTTTGATGTCTCTGTGCCGTTCGGAAAAATCAAGCATTATTTGTTCAAGCAGATTTTCAGCCGTCGTGTCAGGCAAGTCAACTATGCGTTGAATGATTTTAAGTATACGATGTGCGCTGTCGGGCATATGAAGCCTGGTAATGACGCGTGAGGAATCACCCAGGATTTTTTTCTTCTTACGTTTGATTTTTAGATGCATAGTACTGTCTCGGTCATCATCCGGGGTTCCTTGATAAATAATCCAATTTAGAGATGTCCATTTACTTTATTATAGTGCTGACCTTGTATTTGTAAGACATAGCTGTACAAAATCATCAATCGTTGCCGTACCGGCACACATGACCGTATCAGCGCCGCCCCAGTATATTTTCACTGTACCGTCGGCTTCAGGAACAACCCCACATGTAAAAACAACATTGGGCACATAGCCGCTCACTTCCCAGAGGTCTTCAGGCTGTAATATCCACTGATCGGAAACACCGATGATTTTCGCAGGATCGTTAAGGTCATGCAGAGCCACTCCAAGACGGTACACCGAACCGGCCATAGTTTTAAATACTCCATGATAAATATGCAGCCAGCCCTTATCAGTTTTGAAAGGCGGTGCGCCCGGCCCGATTTTCATTTCATCCCAGTGATAAGGAACCGGTTTCATAATCACCCGCGAATCGCCCCAGTGAACCAGATCGGGAGAATAGGAAATCCAGATAGACCAGGGCGAAATTTCGGAATGCGGCCGGTCAAGACGCGCATAGCGGCCATCAAACTTTTCTGGAAAAATAACGACATTGCGAAGGTCGGACTGGGTTATTAACGCAACTCGTTCAACTTTTTCAAAATCCCCGGTGCGCGCAAGAGCAATCCGGACGCCGTGACGTGAATACGCGCTATAGGTAAGCAGATAGTCGTCCTCTACCGGACAGATCCTTAGGTCCTCGATTCCGAACTCCTCATATTCCGCAAATATATGATCCGTTGCGGGTGTGAGAAAAGGTTTGGGGTGAACCTTAAAGGAGAAACCATCCTCGCTATCAGCTCTGCCGATGATGGAGCGTCCGTTATACTGGTGTGATCTGAATAGCATAATGTAGCGGTCGTTATGTTTGACGATACCGGCATTATGAACCGTGGCTACCGGGTAAGGAACATCATCTTTGGTGAGAATCGGATTTTTATTATAGCGTTTTACGATAGAATCTTTAATTGCCATAGTCAGCTCCTGTGCTCCTCTATTATCTTCTTCTCGATAATGTTTTCATAAACCTGAATGTATTGTTCAACCATGTGACTGCTGGTGAAATGCTGCTCAACCCGGCGACGGCAGCTCGCCCGGTCAATATCACTTATATGTGCAACAGCATCTATTGCTTCACTTGTTGTATTAACAAGAAAGCCATTACTACCGGTTTCTATAATTTCGGGCATACTGCCCTTGTTAAAAGCAATTACCGGAGTACCGCAAGCCATGGATTCTATGACAGACAGGCCAAAAGGCTCATTGAAATTTATGGGATGCAAAAGAGCGCTTGCCTTGCCCAGAAGTTGGTTACGCTTGTCAGGCCCTACGCTACCGGCATAAACAACATTAACGTTGTCCAGATACGATTCGACGTACTGGTGATAGTAGGTATCATCCTGAATGATTCCCGCTAATATAAGCTTTTTATTGCATGTCCTGGCTATTTCAATGGCTTCTCTGGCACCCTTGTCATGATGAATACGCCCGAAAAAAAGCAGATAATCATCCGGCTCCGGCTGAAAATCAAACTGATTTATATCTATGCCGTGATGAATAGTCTTGATATAGTCAAGATCCGGCGATCGATCGGCTTCGCTGATGGAAACATAGAACACTTTGTTATTGTATTTCTTGTAAACCGGCAGAATCCCCGGCGATGAAAAGCCGTGAATGGTGGTAACAACCGGCGTGGTAATAAAGCTGGTATAGGTCAATGGTAGAAAATCAAAATTATTGTGGATAATGTCGAACTCCTCTGCGTGCTCGAAAAGTTCTGAAATGTGCAAGCACTCCCATACTTTAGGTATAATGGAATGATCTTCTTCATATCCCCGCGCACATACGGCATGTAGCTTGCCGCTTGTTATCGAATCGCCAGTTGCGAAAAGAGTAACGTCATGGTTGCGTGATACCAATCCTTCGGTTAGAAGGGAGACCACACTTTCCCACGGGCCATAGTGTCGCGGCGGGGTGCGCCAGGCAATCGGTGAGAGCATCGCAATACGCATAGCCAATCCTTTATATTAATCGTCTAATTGGGATGATGCTTGTCTGAGAATCTCGTTGGCATGGAGATTCTGTAAAGTCATAAGCGAAAGCAGCCAGGCAAGGGTTGACTCGGCGCCTTCATTCTGATTGATACCGTCAGCCATAAGCCCATCCCGGCAACCGCCGGTCTTTGGATCATAAAGCGACATATTCAGATCATTGTGGCCAATAAACCAACTGAAACACATGACAGCACTGTCGATCCAGGTTTTATCCAGGGTGATATTAAAGGCCTCAACGCAAGCTCCGATCATGGCATTAGCCTCGATGGGTTGTTGATCGAATCGGGCTTTTGTGCCGCCTTTCTCATACCATCCGTTGTTGCCGATTGGGACAAAGTGATTATCTTCGGTCTGGATAGCAAGCAACCATTTAAGCGATCTGAGCCCCATTTCTACCATGTCACTACGCTGCATCCATTGACCGGATAAAAGCAGGGCATGTGGCAGCTTTCCGTTGGCATAGTTTAAAGCGTTCTCCAACCAGGGCCAGTTTGTTGTTGCATTATTTTTGAACTGATCGAAAAGCCTGTTTGCAATGATTTTCCGAACTCTTCGCACTTCACTGTCGCCTGAAAATTTATCAAGGTAGGCGTGAATGCCCACCAGGGCAAAAGCGATAGCTCTGGGCGATTTAAAGTTCTCCACGGATTTTATCGCTTTATTGAAGAGAGTCATGCTCATTACCATCTGTCCTGGATTGTCAAAAAAATCAACAGCCTTGCCAATACCCCAGAGCGCTCTGCCATGAGCATCCTCCGATCCCACCTCTTCAGTCCACTGCCGATCATAGGTCATGAAATTACGAAATCTCCCCTTCTCGGCATTGAAGGAATGCAGTAGAAAGCCGAGATAACGGTTACTGAGCGAATTGAGGCGCGTGTTATTCGTATCGAGATATTCCCGGCCCATAGCGGTAACCATCAGCGCTCTGGCATTGTCATCGGTGCAGTAGCCATGGTCACGGTCCGGAACGGTATAGGTGGCATGCTGTAAGATGCCGGTATCATCGGTCAGGCTTTTAAGGTGGTCAAGCTTCATCTCCGGGAGATCGAAATTCGTGATGGATTTGATGTTCTCAATGTACAAGTAACGGGGACGGGGGTGCTGGGAGCGATTGAGCTGAACTTCGCTGAAAACCTCGAGATATCTTCGGGACACCTCCTTCCAGATCGCTTCGCGACAAAATATATAGGCTTTCTTGCGTATCGTTTGCAGGTTCATATCGTTATTGAAAAGATCGATGACATTTTTCGCTATAGCATCAGGGCTTTTGAATGGAACAATTATTCCCCTTCCTTCGGCAAGCATCTCCGTCGCATACCAGTACGGGGTTGAAATAACCGCTTTTCCGGTTCCCATAGCATAGGCAAGCGTCCCGGATGTAATCTGGGATTCTTGAAGATAAGGGGTTACGTATATATCAGCGGCTCCGAGAAACTCGCACAGCTCTTTCAGTTCGACAAACCGGTTATGAAAAATAACATGATTGCTGATATTGAGTTTGCGCACGAGCTGCTGCAGGCTGATACGATATTCCTCCCCATGCGTTTTTATAATATGCGGATGTGTAGCTCCCAAGATGATATAAGTGACATCGGGATGTTCTGCAATAATGGACGGCAGTGCTTGCAGCACACTTTCAATACCTTTATTGGGGGAAAGAAGACCGAATGTGAGAAGTACCTTTTTACCTTCCACCCCGAATTTATCTTTGTAAAAGTTGGGATCAATGAAAGGCATATCGGGAATGCCATGATGAATGAAGGCGATTTTCTCCTTCGGCACGCCATAAATATCTTGAAGGAAATCGAAAGCCTTCCGGCTCATCACGATTAGTTTATCGGACAGGTCAGCCAGCTTGCGCATGACCTCACGATACTCCGGGGCGGGATCTCTTAATACCGTATGCAGCGTTGTCACGATTGGCATGCGAAGTTCACCAAGAAGTTTTAAAAGATGGCTGCCAGCCGGGCCGCCGAAAATACCGTATTCATGCTGCACGCAGACAATATCAGTCTGACCGATATTGAGAAACTCCGAGGCCACACCGTAATCGGCAAGTCTGTTCTGGTTGACTACAAATCGCACTTTGTCGGGATATGCATACCCCTCGGGCTTGTCATTCATGGCAACCGCCCAGCAATTAATATCAGGTGCTTCTGCCGTTAAGGCCTCAACCAGGTCAGTCGTGAATGTCGCTATACCGCACAGGCGAGGCAGATAATTGCCGATTACGGCAACGGAGCCGATTCCCTCATAATACCGAATAACAGATGCCATACTGGTTCCTCATTTTCATATCAGGCGTCAATGATTTGTCCTAATTAGTTGGACTACTTTATAAGTTAGATCAGCCAAGGCAAAAGTCAAGATACTTTTAGGATTAGGTCGAATTAATATGTTTAAACGGTATCCGGGATTACCAATTGCCACATGATCAAAACGATAATATGAAAATGTTTTTTGAGAAACTTATTTTATATTCAATAACACTAGTGTCCGGTGTTTTTCGTTAAATTTTAAATTTCTCCTTGGAATTGTTAATGAAAAATATTTTCCGATATAATTATTTTATTCAGCGTATCATTCATCCTGACATATCCTGCCGATGTTAGGCTTGGTTTTCTGGTTTCCAAGCGCTGCTTGGAAACCTTCTTGAATCATGTAGAATGCGCATTCTGCCGGCAAACAAGCCACGTTGCGAAGCAGCGCTTCGCAACGAGATGAAAAGACCGGACACTAGTGATTCAATAATGCTAATCAGTTTTAAAGGTGTCGGGTAGATAAATTGGCGAGTGAATTTCGAGCTTACATGGTATAGCTCCTCAGATATCTCTGCATGACCGTCAACGGATCGGCCCATTTGGGATTAAAAATCGTTGAATTAAGTGGTGGATCATTCCAAATCATTCACCCTTTACTCTTTTCCCAATACGTTTCATTGGTTATTGAAAGCCAGATAATTTTTGCTTAGCAAAGTTTAAATCCTAATTCAATTATGATTACTTGTAATTTATCCCCCAGGTTTTGAAACAAAGTATAAAGTTTTAGTTATTATTCATGATTCTTGTTGACATCGATTGCCTGACACGCTACGCTAATAGTAAAGGATATCGAATAATGTCATTTTAGCCTTCAGCCTAATAAATATAGGCGTTTACAGTAATAGCGGTTTGGCTGCAAACCCCGCGGCGGGACGCTAAATAGCAAACCGAAAGGAGTTACACTATGGGTGACAAAGGCGGGAAAAAGGATAGGGACAAGAGTCAGAAACAGAAAAAAAGTAAAAAGGATCAAAAAACAAAAGAAAAGCATGATAAGCAGCCGAAGCCCACTCCGCTTCCCAATAGTTAAACATCGGGACAACATTAAAACCAACCAGCGAGTAACCGATGCCATATGGTTAATCTAACAGCAAGTCGGTTACATTTAAGGTCGGGAATAAGCCACTTTAAATATTAATGGCAGTAATAGAAGTCTAAATATAAAGCAATATTGTTAGAAGCTGGACGTGGTAAGAAAGGCGGCTGAAGCGCGATCTTTTTTGTTTTCGCATTAACAATACGATAATCGGTTATTATCAATATTGAATTCAAAATCTGTAACAATTTTGTAGCGTCAATATGTTAACTTGTTGCGAGATAGTTTGGTTATTGGGTCTGATTTCCTTAGCGTTCAGCTTTGCGGTTTATTATGTAATGAATGTAACCCGTCAAGGCCTACCATGCCCAAATGGCACGGTAGGCTCTGAAGGAATACAACTACCGCTATTATATATTTATAGCCAACCTGAAATATATTTTTATCTACACCTAATATTTGAAGATAAAATCAGTTGGTCAAATGATAGACCGATTTAATCGATAATATTTATATGTTAACACTAAGCTTTTCATAGTCTTATATGACATTTCACAATTATTTCATGCTATTTTTTAAAAATCATTAATATATACTTGACTTTTTACGATAATTATATATGTATATGCATCTATTAAACTGAAGGCCTTTACATCCTTGCAAAGGAGAATTAGTGAGTTTTGAATATAAACCATGCCATGAAGAACTTCTAAAAACGATCGCTCATACATGGCTTATACTTAGACGTAAAGTTAAAAAGATGATGGATGATATGGGCCTCGAATTAACCCTTGAACAGGTTCTAGTGTTGCTCATTCTGAAAAAAGAAGATGGATTAACTCTGGGTATTCTGGCAGAAAAAGCCGATAGAGAAAGAACTACTATTTCCCGAATGGTAGACGGCCTCGAAAAACTTAATCTGGTTTTGAGAGTACCCGGCCAGAATGATAAGCGTAAAAAATTGATCTATCTTACTAAATCAGGCAAACAATTGAATGGTGAGATGTATCCCTTCATGCTTCAATTCAGTGAGTCGGTATATCAGGGAATAAACGAAAATAAAGTCAGTAAATGTCTCACAGTACTTCAGGAGATGCTGGATAACTTGGAAAGAAATTAATTTTTTTGTTAATTTATGTGTATATACACATTATACAATTTTAATAAAGTGGGGAAAATCGATGAAATTGGAAATTTCAATAAAAACAGTTTTCAAATCAATAGTTACCGTATTTGTCGGTGGCGTATTGATTCTTTATTGTATTACAAGTGATACACATGCGGAGGATCGCGTTTTAAACGATATTCCGATTAAAGTTCAAGTTCTTCAGGTTGAAAGATTTAGCCAAAAGGAATCATTCGCATACAGCGGTACCATCGAAGAATCAGAATCTATTCCCCTGGGCTTTCCCATAAAAGGTACTGTTACCGACGTACCGGTTTCCGAGGGCGATTTCATCGAGGCCGGACAGCTTTTAGCGGTATTGGATGATGCGACTTATAGTAACATGTATGATCTGTCCCAGGCGACATTACAGCAAGCCGAAGATGCTTTTAAAAGACTTAAACCGATGTATGAAAACGGCAACTTGCCTGAGATAAAGTATATAGAGGCTGTAACGCGCTTGCAGCAAGCCAGGGCAAATGCAGCGATTTCCCTGAAGAACCTCGATGATTGCAAGTTATACTCTCCTGTCGAGGGATTCGTGGGCGCTCGGTTTATCGAACCGGGTATGAATGTTTCTCCATTGGTGACGGCAATAAAAATCGTAAAAATCGATAAAGTATTTGCCAGGGCGCCAATTTCCGAGAGCGAAATAGCGCTCATTAAAAAAGGGCAAAAAGCCTCAATAACGATAGCCGCACTGGGTAAGAAGCAGTTCGAGGGTATAGTCGAGGAGATCGGCGTAGTTGCAGACCCGATAGTTCATACTTACAAAATAAAAATAGGCATTGATAATAAAGACCATTCCATAAAACCAGGTATGATTTGCGATGCCAGAATCCGAACCTCAGCGGTATTCAGTGGGGTCGTTATTCCGCATCAGGCGGTTCAAGTCGATGAAAACGGCAAATCATTCGTTTACGGTATCAATGAAGACCACGACAGGGCTTTAAGAAAATATGTCGAAATCGGCAGACTGATGAGCGAAGGGATCGAAATAGCAAAAGGCCTGGCTATTGGTGATCTGATCGTCATTTCAGGACAACATAAATTGGTTAACGATTCAAAAATACAAATAGCTAATCGATAGAAGGGCACCTGAATAACAATGAGTGATAAAAATACACTGATAGATAATATAATTCGCTACAAACAGCTAATTATATCAGTAACATCAGTACTGATAATTTTAGGAATCGTGGCATTAATCCTAATGCCGCGCGATGAGTTCCCCGAATTCACGATCCGTCAGGGATTGATTATCGGCGTCTATCCCGGCGCAACCTCGAACCAGGTAGAAGAGCGACTGACCAAGAAGGTCGAAAACTACTTATTCCAATACGAGGAAGTGGACAAAGAAAAAACCTACTCCGTTTCCAAAGAAAACGTGATGGTCATTTATGTCGAGGTTCAGGAGGATGTGGAGGCTCCGAAAGTATTCTGGGCAAAACTTCGGCATGGCCTAAACGAATTCAAAAGCGAGTTGCCATCCGGCGTGGTATCCCTTACCGCTAATAATGATTTCGGGAATACCTCCGCTATCCTATTAGGAATCGAATCGGAGACGAGAACATATAAGGAATTGGAATTTTTCGTAGAGAGATTCGAAGATGCCGTACGTAAAATACCATCAACATCAAGGGTAAAACATTTCGGATTGCAGCAGGAAGTAATCAATGTATATATCGATGATTCCAAACTGACTAACTACGGTATTAAACCGTTAATGGTATACCTGGCATTGAATCCCGAGGGTACCGTTAATTACTCGGGGGAAATAGACGACGGTCAATATATCCGTCCGATACATATTCCATCTTCTTATCATACGGAAAGTGATATTGCAAACAAGATAGTCTACTCCGATCCAACCGGAAATGTGATTCGAGTAAAAGATATCGCGACAATAGTAAGAGAGTATGAAGATCCCCAGTCATATATTCGATTGAACGGCAAAAAAAGCCTCATCGTATCACTGGAGATGCTTCCCGGTCATAATATCGTGCAATACGGCAGCGAGGTTCAAAAAATAATCGATAAATTCGTTATCGATGTTCCCTCTGATATTCGAGTCGGGATCATTTCCGATATGCCTCACTTCGTCTCGAGGGCCGTATATAATTTCCTGGTAGAATTCCTGATAGCTATTATATCGGTGATCCTGGTAACCGTGATTTTATTACCCAGGAGAGTCGCACTCGTAGCGGCATCCGCAATTCCGACCTCAATATTAATAACGTTGGGTGTGATGTGGATTACCGGTTTTTCTCTTCAAACCGTATCTTTAGCAGGCTTGATCGTCGTACTTGGAATGGTAGTAGATAATGCCATAGTTATCATAGATAACTATGTGGAAAAATTGGATAGCGGTATTTCTCCGAAAGAGGCGGCATCAAAAAGCGTAACGGATTTATTCGGATCGGTTTTTTCGGCTACGTTGATAATTATTTTCTGTTTCGCCCCCATGACCCTTTTCATGACCGGTATGGGAGGGGATTTCATTTTCTCTCTGCCATACGTGATCGGTTACGCCCTTTTCATCTCGCTTTATGTTTCGGCTATACTGATTCCAATGTTAAGCTACAAATTTATCAAGTATGGCGTGAAAAACGAAGCCCTTGGCAAAAAAGGCGCCTTTTTAGATTGGCTGCAAAAACAATACGATGGTTTTATAGAAAAATCTTTTAGGAAGAAAAAGACTGTTATAGCAATAGGCGGACTTTCTTTTCTGGTGGGTTTGCTTTTATTAGCGAATACTCCACAGGAATCTTTCCCAAATGTCGAACGTAATCAATTCGCGGTTGAGGTTTACCTTCCCGTGGGGAGTTCTCTGGATCAAACCGATAAGACCATGGCGGAGATCGAAAAACTTCTGCTCGAGGATGATCGTGTAGAGGAAGTAGCGGCTTTCGTTGGTACCAGTTCGCCACGTTTTAATTCACTATATGCGCCTAATTTTCCTTCCAAAAACTATGGCCAGTTATTGGTAATTACGGAGTCTCCGAAAGCTACGAAAGAGATTTTGGATCAATACACCGATACGCGGAGCGAAAACAATCCCGGGGCATCTATCAAATGGCGACAACTCGCAATGAGCCTAGCTAAAGCGCCCATAGAGATAAGAATTTTAGGAGACGATATAGCGGTTTTAAAAAATACATCATTGCTTGTCGCCGATATTTTGAGAAAAACCAAAGGTTCTCGCTGGGTCAGAACCGATTACGAACAACCATATCAAGCTGTCAGGCTAAATTTGGATGAGGATGAAGTAAGCCGAATGGGTTATTCCAAGCAATTACTGGATTACTCGCTTATGATCGGAACCAAGGGATTCCCCGTAACGACAGTATGGGAAGGTGACTACCAGCTAAGCGTAAATCTAAAAATCGATAAAAAGACCAAGACCAGTATCGATGATATCCTGGATCAATATGTAACATCCCCATACTTAGTATCTTCGACTCAAGTCCGTCAGCTGGGCAACATAGAGCCTGAATGGACAGAGGGAGAAATAGTAAGACGGAACGGGGTTCGCACGCTTACCGTTCTGTCTGATGTCGAGCGGGGGATATACACAGCTAAAGTATTCGGTCCGGCAAAAACCCTGATCGACAAGATTAACCTGCCACCCGGCGTATCGATCGAATATGGTGGCGATCATGAACACGGAGCGGAAATAATGACGCCGCTCTATTACGCTTTATTCACGAGTATCGTTATCATCTTTTTTATTCTGCTCGTGCAATTCAAAAAATCAAAAATCGCAATTTTGATAATGATGACGATACCTTTAAGCATCTTCGGCGCATCATTCGGAGTGTTCGTAACGGGTTATCCTTTCAGCATGACCGCTTTCATCGGTATTATAGGACTGATAGGAATCGTCGTTCGTAACGGTATAATATATATTTCATACGCCGAGGAGTTGCGCCGAGAGCACGGACACAGCCCCGAGACAGCCGCTATTGCGGCTGCTAAACGAAGAATGCGGCCCATATTCCTTACCTCGTCAGCGGCGGCGGTAGGCGTAGTCCCAATGATCATAAGCCGTTCGCCTTTATGGGGGCCGCTGGGATCGGTTATTTGTTTTGGATTGATATCCGGAATGTTGCTTTGCCTGGTAGTCATTCCGGTTCTCTACTATACTTTTCACAAGCGGGAAAACACCAAAGTCGGGGAGGCTGAATTAGCATGAAAAAGTATAATATTCTCTTCCTGTTGATAATATCTCTACTGGCAAATCTATGCCTCGCCCAGGAGGTTCTAACTTTAGAGGAAAGCATAAAGCTCGCTCTGGAAAATAACGGCAGGGTTAAAAATAGCGAGTTGGAGATTGAAGCCGCACGGCAGATGAAAAAATCAGCGATTACAAACTACTTCCCCAGCATAAGCGCCGGCGGGGTGATGTTTCAGTCAGAAAAACCTTTGATGGAAATGGAGACCGAGGGCGGGGACCTGCCTGTATATGATGGTAATCCTGACAATCTACCCGATGCCAATCAATTCGCTTATTTTCCCGGCTCGACAATGGGATTTTTAGACGAGGGTACTATCGGTTATATAAATATCATCCAACCGATATTTGCCGGCGGTAGAATAGTTAATGGTAACAAGCTCGCCGCTCTGGGAGAAAGAGTTTCTATATCCCTGGACAGATTGACCAGGGACGAGATTACGCTTTTGACAAAGGATCGATACTGGCTTATAGTGTCTCTGGAGGAAAAAATTGGAACGATAGAAAAATACGAAGAAATGCTTGGTAGTCTTTCAAGACAGGTCGAGGATGCGTATAACTCCGGGATCGTCATGAAGAATGACGTTTTGAAAGTTAAACTTAAACAAAGCGAAATACTTTTAAATAAGTCAAAATTGAATAACGGCAAGAATCTCGCCCGAATGGCTTTCAACCAGCATCTGGGTTTTCCTCTCGATTCGACACTCATACTCGAGAACGAATTAGCTTCCATCGATCCGCCTTTTAATCTTTACGTAGAAAGCGCGGTGGCATTGAAAAACAGGGCTGAATATAAACTTCTCGAATACTCGGTCAGAGCCGAGAAGCTACGAACGAAAATTAAATGGGGCGAGTATCTTCCGCAAGCAGGAATCGGTATTGCTTACCAGTACCTGAAACTCGATGATGCTCCGGGACGAGACTTTGGCATGGTATTCGGTACCGTTTCGATGCCAATATCGGGTTGGTGGGGAGGTTCACACGAACTTCATCAAAGACATCTAAAAGAGAATATCGCCGAAAACAATCTTTCGGATAATTCGGAACTCCTGATATTGCAGATCGAGAAATCCTGGCTTGATTTAACCGACGCCTATACTCAGTACCTGCTTAGCGAAGAATCCAAAGAACAGGCGGAGGAGAATTTGAAAGTTAATGATGATAGTTACGAAAACGGCTTGATAACCGTTTCCGATCTGTTGGAGGCTCAAGCTTTACTCAGGCAATCGGAGGATCAACTAACGGATGCTAAAACCAATTACCTGCTACTGAAAACAAAATATTTGCAGATAACAGGACGTTAAATTGTACTTGATTTCGTATATGATTACTTATATAAAATAAGTATCCACTAGACCAGGAATCGGAGATGTTCGAGGAATTCCGATACGAGGAGCACTATTATTTTAACGTGTATGTAAACCTCGAAACAGAAATATTCGATTAGTGGAGTAAGTAATTTTTGGACAATCGAATTAGCTAGTGGAAAGAATTTAGATGTTAGACGGTTTTTTCTCGAAATTAAACGTTCATAATTTCGCTGACCAGTACCGAAACTTGATAATGGTTCTGCTGTTGAACGTGCCGGTGATATTTTTACTTCTCATTTCTAATATTAAACATCCCGACTTCAGCTTGTTTCAGTTTTTTTACCTGTTTTGCGTAATAATCGGATATTACGTTTTAGTGATCTTCTTGCTAACATCAATTCCATTTTTCATTTTTTACCCGGTCAAGCCAATAAGGATATTTTCGATTATAGCTATTATCTCTATATATATTTACTATTTATTAGTCGATCATTTCGTTTATTTAATTTCCAAACTTCATATAGACCTTTTCTGGCTGGAAGTTATTATTAACGATCATGATGGATTCGGCTTACCTGCGTCTACGTTTCGAAACGTATTTTTAGTTTTTCTCGCAGTCATAGCCCTTGAAATAGGAATCTTAAAAATCAGTCACAAAATCAAAAAAGTGAAATATTTGGTTGTTACATTTTTAATTATAGTGATATCTGCATTTGCGATCAGTCAGGTTATTCATATAGTAGCGTACGAAAAAAACGATATTAGAATTACCGGCATAACACCTCATCTTCCTTTATATATTCCAATCATCTCACGCAGGGATGCCAGAAAATACGGAGATCTCCTGCCATTGTCGGATGAACCGATCGAACAAGATATCGCGGAAAAGAATAGTTCGTTGAACTATCCACGCAGGGATTTAGAATTTAGACAATCCACGGAGTACGATAATCCCAACATACTCGTTATTTTCCTGGAAAGTTGGCGTTTCGATGCAATGACCGAGGAGATCACTCCTAACATATACGAGCTCGGGCAAAAATCATCGGTGTTTAACAATCATTTCAGTTCGGGGAACTCCACTGTATCGGGGATTTTCGGATTTTTTTATGCAATCCATCCAACTTACTGGACCTCGGTTAAAGCAAACAGTTCGATGATAGATAACCCGGTATTCATAGATATGCTGGAGGAAAACGATTACTCATTCGGAGTATACGCCAAATCGAATTTTAATCGGCACAAAATTAAAGACACGATATTTCGAGGAATCGAGGTCGACGAATCATTCGCCGGAAAATCAATCGTTGAGCAGGATGAAGATCTAACGCGTAAAACGATCGAGTTTATTCACGAGCAGGCTGAAACTCAATCTCCGTATATGGCATTCGCATTTTACAAATCCGATCACTTCCCTTATGATTACCCTGAGGATGATTCGATATTCCTGCCAGCTGCTAATATTAATTTTATTCTGACTGACGATGATACTGATCCGGAACCATACATGAATGATTATAAAAATGCTACCCACTACGTAGACGCTCTGATAGGCAAAATATTGCAGGAGGTTTGTTCGCTCGGTGGAATGGAAAATACGATCATTATCATTTCTACGGATCATTCCGATGAGCTGAATGATAATCGAGCCAATTACTGGGGGCATGGCAGCAATTTCACCAAATACCAGGTAATGGTTCCGCTGGTTGTTTACATACCAGGTAAAGAACCGCAAGTAATCAATTACCCTACTACTCACATCGATATCATTCCAACAATAATGCGCGATATTTATGGATGCACGAATGACATGAAAGATTACAGTAACGGCAGGTACTTATTCGAAAAGCAATTGAAAGAAAGACCGATTGTATCCAGAAACTATATTAATCACGCGTTCATATTCGGTGATAATGTCTATGAAATTTATCCGATGTACGTTAAAAAATATAAATTATATGATGTGAACATCAAAGCGCCCGCGCCATCCCCGCATATGCTAAAAACGGTCATTGATGAGATCAGCTGTTTTTATCAGGAAAACAAAACGGCATCAACAGAGTAGATGGGTTCGAATATCGACAAGTTAGTTAACGAGTAATTCAGGCTCAATCCAGGATAATCCCCTAGACAGGCGCTTATAGCTTCGGATAACATTTTATTTTACGGCTTCGTTTATTTCATTCAACAAAGAAAGCATGGTTGGCCAATAAACCCAGATGGGTATTTTCCCGTAAACAGCTATTGGTGGCCATAAGGCATAAAGGATACCTGGCCGCCGACAGAATAATCGACGTACAGATGGTTTCTTTGAGAAGGAAGCCTGGCAAATACGGCAGGTATATCGAGGCTATAAGGCGTGTCGGCTACAGGATTAATATCAGTTGAGGGTATCAACCGCCGGACGGTAAATTACTTTAACTTCCTGCTACCGGATTTTCCGTCCATAGATATCATCCCCGCCCATTTTAATAATACAGCCCGTTACCTCGGAGTTAATATCCAGAATAAATTCGATCCTGAAATCGGCAACCCTGTGGAAGAACTCGGTTTGGGATGCCGGAAACATCTCGACGAAATCCTCACCCATCACGCCGGCAATTAGTTTTCCACCCGCATACATTATCTCAAGCGTAAAATTCAAATTGCTATCGGCGAACTCCGATTCCAACTGGTATATACCGACATATTTTTTACTTATACCCAGAGGTAATACTATTTCCTTTTTGGCGTTCATCAGGCTGTCACTTATACTTCTATCCAGTAGCTCAGCTTTTATCGCCCCCAGGTCATCCTCGAAAAAGCATTCGATTATATCGCCGTGATCGTTTCTAACGAAAAACAATAACTCGGTATTATCGAGCATGAAATAAAAAGTATCGGGTGCTTGAGGCAGCAACAACTGTCGTGGCTGAGCGAGGAGGTTCGTATATAAACTGTCGTTTTCTTGAGTGACGTACCTATATAAATTATCATCTATCCGGTATATACCGGCATACTGCCCCGGATCGATATGTTCGTTATCTATAGGAGTTTTCCTGATCGGGAAGACATAGTCCATGCCAAACGCTATCGCCGCCAGCCCTCGCGCTATTTTCTTGACCGGCGCCTCGTCCTCATTGCTGAACACCACAACACAAAGCTCATCATCAAGCCACCTGTCAAAAGTGCAGTTGTAACCATCCACGAACCCGCCGTGAAACGCGTGTACACGACCATATTTATTTTCAATAACCCAGCCATAGCCATAACCGTTAGTATACGGCGTAAGCATAGCTTTAACCGATCCACTGGTTAAGATTTTATCATCATATAACGCCCGATCCCATTTTAACATATCCTCAACGGTCGAATACAGCGCCCCGGCCGTGTGCAAAATCGAAAAATGTACGGGCAAGGCCTCCAAAAGTTTGCCATGTTCCTCGATCGTGTAACCATCGGCTCTATCCGGAAGGCCAGCCTCTCTTCGCGCGTACCCGGAATTTAACATCCCGGCAGGTTTGAATATCTTGTTATGGAGATACGCCTCGTAGGACTGCCCGGATACTTTCTCGATAATCGCGCCGAGTATTATATAATTCGAATTGCTGTAGCTAAAACCCGTACCCGGCTCGAACAGCAGTTTTTCGTTAATTATCGCCTTCATCAGATTATCGATTTCGATCTCCCTGGTTCTCCTGAGCAGAATTTCAGGATTGCTAAGGTAATCAGGAATGCCCGAGCCATGGGTTAACAGGTGATGAATGGTTATTTTATCGGCGTTCGGTTTAGGGTAATCGGGAAGGTAGTGCGAAATCGGATCGCTGACATCGAGAAGCCCATCCTCTTGAAGTTTCAATATCGCGGCGGCTGTGAATTGCTTCGTGATAGATCCGATGAAGAATTTCGTTCGAGTCGTATTGGACCGGCCTATCTCCTGATTCGCGTATCCGTATCCCCTACTGAAAACAACCTTGCCGTGATAAGCGATAAGTACTGTCCCCTCGAATTTCCAGTTTTGATGGGCGGCATCCAGGTAACGAACTATCTTTTCCTCGAGTGATTTACAACTAGATGATAGCGCGAGTAGCAAAAGCAATAAGACCAGGAGCGCTTTGCTTAAAGTTATCTTAATCATATAGGAAGTTTAATTTAATACTCCTCTAACTGCAAGCGGGAAAATGGGCGCGTATTCGCACCGGAATATCATAACTTCCCTCCTGACGTACGCTTGCTCATCATTGGCTCGATGTCGACCTTTTCGCTCCCCCCTATTACAATAAAAAAGCGTGAAGGGAACTTATCCTCCACGCTTTATCTATCAAGGAAAAGACTTGTTTACTGAACGAAACCGTACTCGGAAAGAGCTGTCCAACTGCTGAGCCAGAGCGTGCCCGAGGGATCGAACGCGCCTTTATACGAAACCTGGTCGAAGAATGAGTCACCCGGGATATCAGCTCCTGAGGTTGCTTCCGCAGCTGAGGGTCTCGGATCGAGGCCACCGCCGGAACGGCTTACACCGCCGAAAACCGGATCGACAATATCATTGTCGTTATTGGGATCGGTCATATAAGTTCTTACGAAATCCTGGTCCCAGATCCCCTCGGCGGTATTGCCGGCGCCGAAGCTGTACCATACGTTGTTTTCAAAAATCATGTCGCCGTCTTCAAGTCTGCCACGGCTGTCCTCAGGGTGCGTCGAAGAAGGCATATCCTCAACGGTGAGGCCACCGCCTACGAAATCGTAGAAGATACTGTTGTAGTATTGGCCGCCGGCGTTGTCGCGCATGATGATCGCGTAGTCGTTATCGGCATTGGATGCGCCTGTGCCTGAACCGATATAAGTGGCGTTGGAGATAACCGGAATTGCATAAGGGGTAGCCTGCTCGTTACCGGTAGCGCCGTCATGCTCGCCACCACGGTTACCATCGGTAGCCATCTGGATAGCGAACCAGAACTGACCCTTACCATTGAAACCTTCGTCATAATCGTAGCAATCGTCACCGCAGAAAGCAACGGCGATATGCTTGGTATTTACGGTGCCGCCGAAGAATTCTACGCCGTCATCGAGGTTGGAGAATACTTCGATATACTCGATAGTAGTACCGCTACCGACCGAACCTAAGGTAAGGCCGTTGATCTCGTTACCGGCGCCGATTTCCGATCCACCGTGACGGATCGATACATAGCGAACTACACCTGAATTGCTGGCAGAGTTATCGCCACCGAAAGCTCCGCGCTCCTCATCGGAGGGGATACCCTCTACCTGGCCAATACCATCAGTGTTGTTATTGGGAGCATCACCGAGAATGATGAGGCCGCCCCACAGACCTTTAGCGGTCAAAGGCAGATCGCCGGGATCGTCAACGTCATCAGCCTGGGCGGTGAGGATGATCGGGTTGTCGGCGGTGCCGTTGGCGTAGATTTTACCATAGCGAGCAACGATAAGCGCGCTGGCGTTTACACCCTGGCCGGGTCTGAATTTCACGACCGTACCTGGATCCATTGAAAGGATAGCTCCGCTATCTACGAACACGAAACCGCTGGCGAGATAGTTTTCGCCGGCAATCAGATGAACGCTGTCGCCCGGCTCGATGGTATCATCGAATATATATACGTACGATGAATCGTTGTCATCGGGGCCGGTTGATGATTCGTCATCATCACTACAACCGCTTATCATAGCGATCATCACTACGGCGAAAAGCAATCCTAGTATTTTCAACATTTTTCGAGATTTATGATGCATCTTTCCTCCACATCGATTTTCATTTGGGTTTAATTTTTCCTGCATTAGTATTATTTCACTTACTTCTAACAAAGCCAAACTTCACGTTAAGGATAGATATCCTTTATTCAAGTTTTGTTAAGCTTGGGTTTGTTTTAAATTATACATCTGTTCATTAGTGTCCGGTGTTTTTCAGTGTCTATTAAATTCTCCTTGGAATTGTTAGTGAAAGAATTTTCCCGATATAATTATTATATTCAGCGTATTATGCATCCTGATATGTCCTGCCGATGTTAGGCTTAGTTTCCTGGTTTCCAAGCGCTGCCTGGAAACCTTCTTGAGTCATGTAGAGTGCGCATTCTACAGGCAAAAAAGCCACATTGCGAAGCAGCGCTTCGCAACGAGATGGAAAGGCCGGACAGTAGTGACATCTGTTAATTATGAAATATTGTAACTCAAACCGAACGAGAACGAGCGGCCATATTTATATTCCTCTTTGATGAAATCATTACCTTTAAAATGATGAACTTTTTTCACCGAGGAGTCGAATATGTTCTTTGCCGAGAATTTGAATCCCAGACCTCCGATCAAATTCTGGCTGAAGAGGAGATTCAAACTCGGTTGAGGTTGCTCGTAAACATCCGGGGTACCGCCTTTACTGACCTCGGATATCCGTTCACCGAAAACATTGAAACTGAGTCCGGCAACCGTCCTGGTATCATGATTATTATAAGATAAATCGATATTAAGTAGATACGGCGACTGTCCCTGCAGCGGACGGGTGTCATCCGCGTTCTCATCATAGGTACTGATCTGATTCATCTCTTCCTCGGGTATATCAACCTCGGACCTGATCAAAGACAGGTTAGCACCGAGTTGGAAATTCGACAGCATCGTATGAATTACATCCAGCTTTTTCCTCATCTCGAATTCCACGCCGTATACCCTCGCTTCATCCACGTTGGTGTACTGGATTTCGCCGTTATCGTTAATGATAGTTCTCTCGATAGGATTCCGGAACTGTTTACCGAATACGCTGGCGGCGATAATCTCCCCCGGACGGTCGAACCATTCCCAGCGAAAATCGACATTATCGATCAGGGTGCGTTCGAGGTTAGGATTGCCGATTACCTGGTTGCCGTTGGCGTAGTCGTAGGATGGAAACGGAGCAAGTTCTCTGAAAGTAGGCCTGGCCAGGGTTCTACCATATGACGTTCTCAGATTCATGTTTTCCGAAAGCTGATAGACTAATCCCGCCGAGGGCAGCAGATCCATATCATCGAGAATTCCGGGATCGTATGAATTATCCCAGGTTTGTACTTCCATGTCGGTTTTTTCCACACGAAGACCGCCGATGAAACGTAGATCAACCATCAGAGGCATATCGATCATAGCGAAACCGGCTATGACATCCAGATCGCCATCATAGTTAGCCCTGAGCTCGGAGTTCTCCACGACATAATTACCGAAAGTGTAAAACCCACCGGTGCTATCGATTATACCGGAGTTGCTATCAGAGAAATACTCGTTGGCATCGCCGTTATAAGCATTTACATCCTGATTTTGAATTTCGAATACTCTCTGACGGAAACTTCTGTCTTTATGGGAAAAATAAGCGCCGAAATCGAATTTCCCGGAAAGACCCGACCACTGTATATACGGGATCGAGGCTTTTGTATCGAAATTGTAGCTGTCCTCCTGCATGTTGCGGAAATGCCTCTGCGGCACCTGATACATGGAAGGCCGAATGGTATAGAACGTATCCGATTCTGTTACGATATAGTGATTCGAGAAATATCTTACGTCCGGCTCATCCTGCTCGTTGGCGGAGTAAGTACCGCTCCATTTAACATTCATACCGCTGAATAATCCGAGGTAATGCTTACCGCTTAGCTGGGTGGAGTTCAATGATCTTTCGGTGTATTGAAGTACACGGGTTTGATATATGGCATTCTGCGGAAGGTTGCCATCAAAGAACTGACCGGTAAGGTAGCGCGTAGCAGACTCGCCGCTCTGGGTGTGGATGAAATTGAATCCGAGTTCGTTTTCGTTATTGAGTTTGCAAGAGGCCGTCATTAGTCCACCCCATAACACCTCGCTCGAGCCTTTGGTATCAGTCAACTTGTAGTCGTTGGTAAGCGAGTAGGTTTGGTTAGTGCTGCCGGAGAGACGATACTTGCCGACCTCGCCGTTTTCGTATAATGAATATTTATTCGAATAGCTTAAACTGGCCAGAAAACCAAGTTCTTTACCGAGGAAATCGACTTTATTGCCCGTGGCAATCGAATAGCTTTGATTGAGCGGTTTGGCTTTTTTAACCGGCGCCATGTTAGAATTAAATGATTTGGTTAATTTATCCAACTGATTGGCAAGCTCGGGATCATTGAAAGCAAAACTTATATGGGGTATATCACCTGAATTCAGATCATCGGGGATAGCCCTGGAACCGTCGTCCATACCAACCCAATCGGAACCGCCGCCATTGTAAGTCAAGAACTCATCATTCAAGTTGCCCCGTGAGTTATAGCCGGTAGAGGATGAGACCTTCAGAGTGAAAGTTTCAGGAAAGGACTTGGTGTTGATATTGACCGATCCGCCGGAAAAGTCCCCGGGTTTTTCCGGGGTAAATGATTTGGAGACGATGATATTTTCCAGAAAATCCGAGGGCAAAAGATCCATCTGGAAAGCCTTTTTATCGGGATCAGCGCTGGGTAAGTCAGTACCGTTCAACTGGGCGTTAGAATATCTGTCACCAAGTCCCCTGATATAAATGTATTTTCCGCCTACTACAGAGGCTCCGGTAATCTTCTTGATAGCGTCGGCCGCGTCTCCACTACCGGTACGCGAGATAGACTCGGCGCTTATAGCATCACTGATTGACTGTGATTTCTGGCGATTCTTCAATAAGGAGGCATCGTTGTTTCGTACGGCCCTGGCCTCAACTATGACATCCTGCCCCTGAATGGCATCGGGAGTTAAAGCCATGTCGAGCTCAACGGCCAGACCGGGCTTGACCTCGGCTTTCTGCACGGTGACAGCCGAGTAACCGATATAGCGAATCAATAAATCGTATGTACCGGCAGGAACATTGGATATCGTAAATTTGCCGTTTATATCGGAGGCTGCCCCCATCTTGGTGGTCTCTATTAAAATCGTAGCGCCTATTAGAGGTTCACCGGTTTGAGAATCAACGAGTTGGCCGGTGATAGAGCCGGAGGATATCTCATCCGCGTTAGCTACACCTTGTATGAACAAAAACAATACTGTCATTAAAATGGCAAACAGGGCTCTACTCATAAGACTCATCGAAACTCCTGTTAATTGTTTATTGTCGACTTTCTTACTCACCAACTTACCTCCATTGGAACTACTTTTTATCATTAAATAACATATCCCGGCCGCCTTAAACGATCAGCCGAGAACGCCCTCGAACATTTCCATAACAAAATCCTAAAAGTGTTAAGGTTTCATTAAGGATTAGTGAATATTGAGTGATATTTGGTTTCAAATTAAAGTGGATTGAATTAATCGTTAATGATGTAATTCATTAGTAGGCACTAAATAAAGTAATTTCCGCGGTTTAGTTCATTTTTATTAGGATTACGATAAAGTAAAACATAGCAGTCCATATGATGAGTTAACTACTGCTCGGCCTTTCCTCCCCGTTGCGAAACGTTGACATTTCTTTCCTGACGACATACTGCATAATAACCGGTGGTTTTAATATCAATAAAAACGGCCGCGAGTAGAACTCGCGACCGAGGGGGCAAATCGAGCTTTACGCTCCACTAAGTAAACAACTAGAAGCTTACTCCGGCCAGTAGATATGAGATCTCAGCGTTAGGGTTAACTATTAAAGCAACAGATAGTGGCAGGGAAAATTGATCTGTCACGGTGATATCTCTATCGGCGGAGACGCCCACGTTAATTAAATCGAATTCATCGGTGCCGTAATAACCGGGATTATCCTCGCTGCCGGCTGTAAAACCACAGAACACATCAAGAGCGGTCTCGCCGACATTCGCGGGATAATCAAGCTGGAAATAAGCGTTATTACCGGCATCATTGTAAACATTGAAAAAGGCCGAGAACGTCATCGGGAACGCCTCTGGGCCGCTGATCGATAAACCCAGTTCGATAGTGTGTGCGCCCGGATCGGGATCGCCATTATCGGCTGTGTCATCATGGTTATTGAAATTAAAGAAATCGATACCGGCATTGGGGAAGTAGTAGTCGGTGGCTAAAAAAGAGAAAGCCACGCCGCTATTCAATTCGCGGGTATAGCTCAAGTAGAAATCGATCTCATCGCTATCGGAGGCCTCGTTGGAAAGCGTGTAAGCTCCCCAGGCGCCAAGCTCGAATCCGCAGCTACTGCTGACGGACAAACACGGCTGTACTGAGGGTGTGTTAGCGATATCGAGGCCGCGCCAGACATACCTGTTGTACATATCGACACCGGTGTTGACAGATAACTCGCCTGCCATCACGCCGACCGTAAAACTGCCAACCAATATCGCAGTCAGAAAAATTATCATTGATTTTTTATTTAGCATGGTTTAGCACTCCACAATTATTCGTTAATTGATATAAGCGTTTTCGCCGTGTAACGACTCGTCAAGAGTGGTTTCCTCACCCTCCGTCGTTTTAACGGTAGTAATCTTATTGATAATCCAGAGCATCGCATATGTAAAGACGAAGGCATAAATGGATGACACCACGATGCCAACCAGCTCTTTAAAGAAGAAATCAACGCCGCCGAATAATAGGCCATCGGCGCCAGCCGAGTTAACGGCCGTACTGCCCAGCAGGCCAAGCATGATAATACCCAGCGCACCGCCGACTCCGTGAACGCCCCAGACATCGAGAGCATCATCCCACTGGAGCTTGTTTTTCAAGCTAACCGCGCCATAACAAATTATACCGGCACACAAACCGATAATTGCGGCGGAGCTTGTCGAGACATAAGCGGCAGCCGGGGTAATCGTAGCCAGGCCGGCGACAGCGCCGGTCAACAAACCAACGATTTTCGGCTTCTTGGCCAGTGTCCATTCCAAAAACAACCAGGAAATCGCAGCAAATGATGCGGCAACATCGGTGTTGACGAATGCCAGGGCAGTGATCGAGTCAACCTGAAGCTCACTGCCGGCGTTAAAACCATACCAACCGAACCAGAGCAAACCGGTACCCAACGCAACCAGGGGAATACTATGTGGGCCTTTATCCGCAACTCTTCTACGGCCAACGAACAGTACCGAGGCTAATGCCGCCATACCGGCAATGTTGTGTACCGCTATACCACCCGCAAAATCAAGCACACCCCATTCGGCCAGAATTCCGCCGCCCCAGATCATATGTACGAAGGGGAAGTAGACGAGCAGAAGCCAGGCCACCAGGAATACCAGGTAAGCGGGGAACCGCACACGATTGGAGAAAGCTCCGGTAATCAGGGCGGGAGTGATAATAGCGAACATCATCTGGTAAGCGAAGAAAACGAACATCGGTATCTGGCCGTCCCCGAAAGCCGTCGTGGCATCGACGCCATTCAAGAAAGCCATATCGAGATTACCGATGATACCTCCCTCGCCTCCGCTGAAACAGAGCGAGAAGCCTACGGCATACCACAGGATAGTAGTAACGCCCATCGAGACGAAACTCTGAATCATGATCGATAGCACGTTTTTACGCCCCACGAGGCCGCCATAGAAGAAAGCCAGCCCCGGTGTCATAAGCATAACCAGGCTGGTTGCGACCAGCATAAAGCCGGTGTTGCCAGTGTCAAACATTTTGATCCTCCTAATTAATATTCATCTGAAATTAATATTGCCAAATGTTAAAAATAAGAAAATAAGACTTTACCTGATTATTTCGGAATGATTCCCTTAAGGATTTCTCATATAGAGTACAATTCGATAAGGGATTTGGTAGATTACGACTAATCGATTTGCGTAAGTCCCTCGCGGATAGCGTACTTGGTCAATTCGGCGATACTGTGTAAACCGAGCTTATCCATCACCTGTTTGCGATGGCTCTCTACGGTTTTAATGCTGACATTCAGGATTCCGGCGGCATCTTTCGTTGATTTTCCCTCGGCTAGAAGCTGTAAAACCTCTCGCTCCCGGGGACTCAGCGGCGATTCGGAAAGGCTTTCCTTCTCTCTTACCAGTTCCACATACTCCTGCAGTACCTGATCTTTAACCGAATGGCTGAAAAACAACTCGCCTTTTTGAACGGTCTCTATTGCCCTGATAACCTCTTTAACCGCCGATTCTTTTAATATGTAACCACAGGCCCCCGCTCTGATCGCCTCCTGGATGTAGCGGCGATCGGCATGCATGGAGAGTATGATAATTTTCGTATCCGTTAAATCGCGAAGTATCTTTCTGGCGGCATCGATACCATTCAATCGGGGCATGGAAATGTCCAGAAGGATGATATCCGGTTTGGTTTTATGGGCAAGTTCCACGGCCTCGACACCATCTCGGGCAACACCTATCACCTCTATATTTTGATGTTTATCCAGAAGCGGGCGCAGACCTTCTATCAGCAGCATATGGTCATCAGCGAGTAATACCTTAATCACTATCGGCCTCATCTGATGTTTTATACGGTGAACTGATCGAGACCCTGGTTCCGTTTCCGGGAGAGGAGATAAGTTTGAAAGTCCCTCCTATATAGGAAAGCCTCTCTCGGATATTGAACAGCCCGAAACAAGATCCCTCGTACAAACCGCTTTCGAATTGCGAGGTATCAAAACCCCGACCGTCATCGAACACTTCAACATCGAACATGTCTTTGCCCCAGTTTACCTTTATGTCGACCAGTTTCGCGCCGGCATGTTTAGAGGTGTTGCTTATCAGCTCTTTAATAGTTTTAAAAATAAATACCTTGATTGATTCATCTACTGAAGATGATTTTCCCGATTGGGATACTTCTATTTGGATTTCATATTTTTGAGTTGATTTCTCGGCCAGCCATTCGATTGCCGGGTATAAACCCAAATCATATAACACGGGCGGGCTTATCTCGATTGTGAGATTTCTGGTATAGCGAATCGTTTGATCCAGAATCTCGAGAATCTTGCTGAAATCATCTTCCATACCGGAGAAAATCGAATTACCCTGAAGCGTACTGATTTTTTGCGATACAAAAGCCAATGCCTGCCCTACATGGTCATGCAAATCAGAAGCTATCTCCCGACGTTCACGCGCCTCAGCTAATGATAATTCCGAGGCCAATCGGCGAAACTTCTGTTGGTATGCCTGAATTCTACGATCAACCCCCTGTTTACTATCAGAGTCGCTACCGAATTCACTATTCGCGGTATCATCGCGTATTGATTCCTTTTTATCGGTCATACATATAATATAGTAAGCTTTGGGAAATTAGGCAAGCCCAAGAGATTTTAGTCAATTGGCTAAATCGTAACAGAGGGGAAGCAATATTATCCACTGACTGCGAAGATCAATAGCCAGTCAACACCATGCCGGCATCTATGACCACGATGAATTTGCTGAAACTACCAATTAAATTCATTAGCGCATTTCACTGCTATCCCTGTATCGATATCTCGGCTTGTAAGGTACATGCAACAAGTCTAACTAGTGAGCCTAAAAATAATTTAGCAATTATACGGCAATATGCTAATCGTATCGAGGTTTTGACCTGATAAAATAAATATCAACCGGGAACCTGTTGAATTGTTTTGGAATTTATATTATCGCATGACTTTTATTCTTGCGATTAAATGCTTGAATTATCCGTGAGTGGTCTTACAATAAGGCAGGATGCTAATTAATTAAATTTCTAAATATTTAACAGAGTGGTAGGTAAATGGATTTAGAACTTCTCTCACGAATGCAATTCGCATTAACGATTGGTTTTCATTACTTATTCCCTCCATTGAGTATCGGGCTGGGGCTTATCCTGGTGATCATGGAAGGCGTATATATGAAAACCGGGAACGAGCTTTACCACAATATGACCCGATTCTGGGTGAAAATATTCGGATTGATTTTCGCCCTGGGAGTAGCTACCGGTATCGTAATGGAATTCCAGTTCGGTACCAACTGGTCCACTTATTCGAGGTTCGTCGGGGATGTTTTCGGAAGCGCGCTGGCGGCCGAGGGCGTATTCGCGTTTTTCCTCGAATCCGGCTTTTTGGCCATACTACTGTTCGGCTGGGATAAGGTAAAGCCTCGCACGCATTTTATCGCGACTATTCTCGTAGCATTCGGCGCTCATCTTTCGGCCATCTGGATCGTGGTGGCCAACTCCTGGCAGCAAACCCCCGCCGGGCATAAGGTAGTACCGTTCGGGGATAGCATGAGAGCCGAGATTACCGATTTCTGGCAGGTGGTATTCAATCCATCGTTCCTGGACAGGATATCTCATGTTTACATGGGAGCCTGGCAAGCGGCGGCGTTTTTCGTACTCAGTGTCAGCGCGTATTATCTTCTGAAAAAGAAAAATATCGAATTCGCCAAAGCCTCTATCAAAATCGGAATCGTGGTCGCGGTGGTGGCCTCGGTCTTGCAGCTCGTAACCGGTCATGGCAGCGCCGATACGGTAGCTGATACACAACCGGCCAAACTGGCGGCGATGGAGGCGCACTATGATATGAACGCGCCGGGGGATCTCTACCTGTTCGGCTGGGTCAACGAAGACAAGCAGGAGGTAGTCGGGATTAAAATACCGGGTATGCTCAGCTTCCTGGTGCATGGTGATTTCACCACGCCGATTACCGGCTTGAACGCGTTCCCGCCCGAGGACAGGCCACCGGTGCAGATCGTGTTTCAGAGCTACCATTTGATGGTGGCAATAGGTATGATGCTGATATTACTGGCCTTGTTCGCCATGTTCCTCTGGTTCAGGCAAACGCTTTTCACCTGTAGATGGTATCTCTACATACTCGTGTTCTCGGTGCTTCTCCCCCAGATGGCTAATCAGTTAGGCTGGATAGCCGCCGAGGTAGGCCGTCAACCCTGGATAGTGTATGGTCTCCTGCGCACGCAAGAGGCGCTATCCGTAAGTGTTGATGCCGGCGAGGTAATATTTTCGATAGTATTGTTCTCACTAATTTACATTCTGCTTTTCGTGCTGTTTATTTATCTTCTAAACGAGAAAATACAGAAAGGTCCCGGGGACATAACCGTTGAGGAGGGACATTTAGCATGAACATAGATTTAAACACGATCTGGTTTATACTGGTTGGCGTGCTGTTTACCGGCTATGCCATCCTCGATGGTTTCGACCTCGGTATAGGCGGTCTTCACCTGTTTACCAAAACCGATACCGAGCGACGAATAATGATAAATTCCATTGGCCCGGTCTGGGATGGCAACGAGGTCTGGCTGGTTACCGGCGGCGGCGCGTTGTTCGCGGCGTTCCCGGAGGTTTACGCTACCGCTTTCTCGGGATTTTATACCGCTTTAATGCTGCTTCTGGTGGGATTAATTTTCCGCGCCGTAGCAATCGATTTCAGGAGCAAACGTCCCGGCAAAACCTGGCGTCAGTTCTGGGATGTCAGCTTCAGTGTTTCCAGCGTACTTTCGGCCCTGCTTATCGGTGTGGCCCTGGGTAATATCGCCTGGGGCATACCACTCGATAACAGCCATGAGTATATCGGCGGCTTTTTCGCGCTATTGAAACCATACCCGATTATCGTGGGCATAACCACCGTGACATTATTTATCATGCACGGCGCGATATACGCAGCTATGAAAACGGAGGGAGAGCTTCAGCAGAAAGTGCGCGGCTGGATTAATAAAACGATCATCCTTTTCGTGATATGCTACGTATTCACTACGCTGGCCACATTGCTGTTCGTGGAACATATGACCGAGGCATTGAAACAGTACCCGATATTCCTGGCGGTACCGATATTAAACGCCCTGGCGATAGCCAACATCCCGCGCGAGATTCATCACGGCAATGATTTCCGCGCCTTTTTGTCCTCGTGCGCCTCGATGGTCGCCTTACTGACTTTATTCGGTATCGGCATGTTCCCGGACTTGATCTACTCCACACCAATAGCCGAGCATTCGCTTAATATCTACAACTCCGCCTCCTCCTCGAAAACACTTGGTATCATGTTGATAATAGCCGGCATAGGTATGCCGATGGTGATCGCTTACACGGTTAGTATATATTGGATTTTCCGGGGCAAGGTGAAGCTGAACGAATCGAGCTATTAGCCTTAGATTGTATATTAAGTATGAAAGCCGGGAGGTATATCTCCTGGCTTTTTTGCTCTCAGGATATTGATACTTCCAACCTGAGATATTTACTACTCGTTACCAAACTTTAGGGTTGTCGAAAAAATCTGTTGCCCGTGTTGGCAGCCGGACGAAGTCCTTTATTCATTCTAACGTGACGAAATACTACATGAATACTGCAGGACGGGAAGGATTCCTTACTGCTCGATATAGAAACTGCCATTACTAACTTAGTGAAGTAACCAATCTATTCGGTGTTTATAACATACGGATTGCTCCGTCCGTTTTACTCTCTCGCAATGACACCCAATAACACCATAGGAGACTTTCTCAACAATCCCCCGAGTTTCTGAACCAGTTACAGCTACCTTCAACCATCGGTTGGAGCAGGCCAAAATCCCTGCGGTTTTGATGATCCGTTAAAGTCAGAAAATGTATTAAGCCCGACCCCCCTATTTCGGTGGGCTGGTTTGTATCGTGCGCCAATCGCTGCTTTTCAAAGCCTCGGCGGCTTTATCGTATTCCGTGCCGCTCACCCATACGATATACCCGAAACGCCCGGTACCATCAACTATAGCCGTGCTGGCGGTGATATTAACGCCGGCATTGGATAATTTCAAGAGCGGATCGTACAACGCGCCTATTTTATCCTCTCCCTGAAGCAGAAACGCTTTTATCGGGCCGGTCAGCTCGATACCGGCATCACTGGCAGCCTGCTTTAAAGCCTGCGGGTTTTCCGGGAAGAAATCGAGCTGGCTTTTACCGCCGGTTCTGGGGTATGCGTTAAAAGCCATCAGGTTGACCTGTTTCTCGCTGAGAAATTCCAGCATCTTCCTGGCCTCGCCCGGCTTATCGGCCACCGTGCAATGATAATATTCGACCTCTAAAACTCTCTGTGACATAACATACTCCTTGTTTAAAGGCTCTATATCGATTTCAATACTATTCTTTGATGTCGTTACTCGGTGATGACGACCCGAATGATATCAATCGATGCCGGAAAACATAAACGTCTTATATCATTGCTGGTGCTTGTTTTAAATATAACGAGTTAATCACGATTTGTCAAGTTATGCCAACCTCAATTGAGGGTTTATTGGCTCATTGGTAAGCAATTTAATAGTCGTTCCTTCCATCCTGAGGCAAGTAATATCGATCCGCAAAAATCGATACAAAATATCATTGAAAATCAATTGTGACCGGTCTATTGTAGCATAAGTTGAAAAACCCCGGACTGCAGTCAATGCAAGTATAATCCAAACGAGATGCTTAAGAAAATGTAATTGAGCCAAAATATTTGTCATTACTTTTCGTATGCCATTTTATGACCGGAAAACGTTTACTAAAGGGTGGTATTGTATTATAGTTATAGTAACAAAGCTAGTTGATGTTGCGTAAAACATTCAAACACGGGCATGCTGATGGAATCCCAGCCTGTGGTAATAGTGTAGGAGGCAGGCAGTCACCATGAAAGAACATCGAGTAGTAATTACCGGTCTGGGCGCGATAACACCAATCGGTCTGGGCGTTGAAAATTTCTGGCAGGGATTGATAGCCGGGCGAAACGGAATCGGTGAGGTAACTCATTTCGATGTTTCCGATTTTCGTTCCAGCCTCGCCGCCGAGGTGCAAAACTTCAACGCCGTCGACTGGATCGAGAAAAAAACAGCCGCGCGTATGGATCGTTTTTCACAGTTCGGCTTATCGGCTGCCACAATGGCGATTGAGAATGCCGGAATGACCAGCAACTCCTACGATAAGACCAGGGCAGGCGTTATAATCGGCTCAGGAATAGGCGGTACCGAAACTATCGAGGAGGCGCATTCCACGCTTCTGAATAAAGGTTCGAAAAGCATGAATCCGTTTCTTGTTTCCAAACTGCTGGTAAACATGGCCGCCTGTATGGTCTCGATCACTCATGGTTTGAAAGGACCGCTTTCGGCGCCCTCGGTTGCCTGCTCCACCGGCTCGAACGCTATCGGTGATGCTTTCCGTATCCTGCAAAGAGGCGACGCCGATATCATGCTCGCAGGCGGCTCCGAGGCTTGTATAACGCCGCTGGCATACGGTGGTTTCTGCGCTACTCGCTCGCTCTCCCCCAGCAACGATCCGAACACCGCTTGCCGGCCATTCGATAAAAACCGCGATGGTTTCGTGATGGGTGAGGGATCAGGAATAGTCATTCTCGAGAATCTCGATCATGCCCGGAAACGTGGGGCTAAAATTTACGCCGAACTTGTCGGTTACGGCAATACTGCAGATGCTTACCATTTCACCGCTCCGGAGCCCGAGAGTGATGGTATGATACGGGTGATGGGAGTAGCTCTTCGCGATGCCAGGTTGGAGCCGGAGGCAATCGGTTATATCAATGCGCATGGAACCTCGACTGTCCTGAACGATAAATGCGAAAGCGCGGCGATAATCAAAGCGTTCGGCGAACATGCTAAAAATCTTAAAGTCAGTTCGATTAAGTCGATGATCGGCCACCTCATGGCGGCTGCCGGAGCGGTGGAGTTCGTCGCTACGGTTATGAGCGTTTATTCCGGTAAGATCCCACCGACTATTAACTACAGCGAACCCGATCCCGAGTGCCCGCTCGACTATGTTACGAAAGGAACGGAATCGATCGACCTGGAATACGGCATGAGCAACTCATTCGGTTTCGGTGGTGGAAACGCCAGCCTGATAGTTAAAAAATACAGAGATTGATAGTCCGGTTTCGTTACAATAATCTACTTATACTATACTGATTATCGCCGCCATCCGTATTTATTCAAACAAAATATTGATATTCCTTAGATATATGTTTAAATTAGATATTCAGGAGAATTTTTTAAGATGGATATCATTAAAAAAGTAAATGATAATATCGAACGTGGGATACCGTGCGTGCTGGCAACGCTGGTCGATACCTCCGGTCATACTCCCAGGCGACCCGGAGCCAAGATGATAGTATATCGGGATGGCGCGCTGGAGGGGACGATCGGCGGTGGTAATTTCGAAAGAATTGTCGTAGAGAACGCCCTTTCCCTTTTTACCGGATACGCCAAGCATCTGCTCGAATCATATGATTTGGAGGAGGCCGGACCGGATTCAACCGGTATGATATGCGGCGGCAAAGCGCAGGTCTTCCTGGAGTTATATGATGCCCCGGATAAACTTCTGATATTCGGTGGCGGACATGTCTGCCGGGCATTAACCGAGGTAATGGCAGGCCTGAATTTCCGAACGATAGTTATAGATAACAGAAAAGAGATATTGGCCCATTACGAGCCGCCGGTACAAACCATACTCGCCGATGAAAACTACCAGGCAGATATCCCCGAGATTGACCGAAATTGCTATATAGTAATAGTTACCCAGGGTCATAAGTACGATAAAGATATACTGGCGAAAGTCGTCACGAAAGAATACGCCTATATCGGAATGATTGGCTCGAAAAAGAAAATAGCCAGAACCTATGCCGCGTTGAAAAGCGATGGCATCGACATAAAACTTCTCGAAAAAGTTCACTCACCGATAGGCCTCAGCATTGGCGCCGAGGGGCCACACGAGATAGCCATAGCGATCGCCGCCGAGGTGATTAGCGTTAAACGTCACAGTGAAATATTGTAGCTGATTAATTTTCTATTATTTTCACTAGTGTCCGGTGTTTTTCGATAAATTTTAAATTTCTCATTGGGATTATTAGTGAAAGATATTTTCTGATACAATTATATATTCATCGTATCATGCGTCCTGATATGTCCTGCCGATGCCAGGCTTGGTTCCCTGGTTTCCAAGCGCTGCCTGGGAACCTTCTCGAGTCATGTAGAATGCGCATTCTGCCTGCAAACAAGCCACCTTACAAAGCAGCGCTTCGCAACGAGAAGGAAAAGCCAGACACTAGAAATGAATTAGTATTCATTGACAAACGCAAAAGGATAAGCGGCATAAAACGCCGAGCATTTCACGAGGTCATCTATATTCATGTACTCATTGGGCGCGTGTGCCATTTTCTCCATCCCCGGGCCATAACCGAACGTTGGAATATCGAACATGCCCATAGTGGCTACACCATTAGTCGAGAACGTCCATTTATCTATTACGGGCTCGGTATCGAATAACGACTCATAGCATCCTGATGCCTTATCCAGATAATCATGATTCTCGGGAAGCGCCCAGGCCGGAAATATTTTGGAGGTAGGGTACGACAGCCCGTTCCAGGTACGCCTGTCATATTCAGGAATCACTATGGTAGCGTTCGCCGCCCTTACCTCAGGTAAGGCGTTAATCTCGGCAACTACCGATTCGGCGGTCTCGCCGGCGGTGGTTCGCCTGTCTATATATAACGCCGCCATATCCGCCACGGCACAAAGCGAGGGAGCATTGGATCGAATTCTCGAGATAGCCAGGGTGCCTTTCCCCAGGAACTCATCCGTTTTTAATCTCTCGTTAAGTTTCTCGAGGGCGGTTATTATCGGGGCCAACTTGTAGATCGCGTTATCGCCACGCTCCGGAGCCGAACCATGACATGATACGCCTTTCGTAACGATCTCGATCTCCATACGTCCGCGTTGCCCGCGATTGATTTTACCGTCGGTTGGTTCGGTGATGATTACCAGATCGGGTTTTAGTTTGTCCTCTTTGATAATATACTGCCAGCATAAACCGTCACAATCCTCCTCCAGTACCGAACCGGTAAAATACAGTGTGAACGGAAAATCATCACAGCATTCTTTAAGAATTCTCAGGGCTGTCATCATGGAGGCCATACCGGCTTTCTGGTCGGATGTTCCCCTGCCGAATACTTTACCATCCCGGATTATGCCCGAGAACGGATCGGTTTGCCACTGGTCTTTCATACCGATATCGACCGTATCGATATGAGCATCGAGAGCGATTGCCGGCTTACCGCTACCCAACCGGGCGATTATGTTGCCGAAAGGATCGATAGTAACCTCATCAGCACCGCACTCATTGAATTCCTGTTCGAGGAATTCGACTACGCTTTTCTCCTCACCGGAAACCGACGGTATCCTGATCAGTTTCGAGAGCAGCTCGCTGGAGTAGTCGCGGTATTTCTCCGCACTTTTTAATATCTCTTTGGGATCAGGTGTACTCATTCGATAATTTCCCAGTCAGCTTGATATTTATCCAGCTCCGCAATAGTTCTATCGTCCATAGGGTGAGATCTTTCGGGTATCTCCAGATGTTTCTCCACCCCGCATAACGGTGTCGAGAAATAACGCTGACCCGTGTCGTTAATCATGGTTACGATTCGTTTTATCTCCGGATGTTTCTTCGCCAGCTTAACAGCCGAGGCGACATTAGAACCCGATGATATTCCGCAGAATATCCCCTCTTTGGCGGCTAATATTTTAGCCATCTCCACAGCTTCTTTGGTGGTAGTGGTAATAATGCCACTAAGGATCGAGACATCGAGATTTAGCGGCACGAAACCATCCCCGATACCCTCGATGCCATGCGGTCCCCAGACACGTTTTGAAAGAAGTGGGCATTCCGCCGGTTCGATAGCGTAAAGTTTGATATCTTTATTGAACTGATGGAAATACCTTCCCGCCCCCGTGATCGTGCCTCCGGTTCCCTGGGTCGCGATGAAAGCATCGAACTTACCATCCGTCTGCTCCCATATCTCAGGACCGGTAGTGCGGTAATGCGCCTCGATATTGTCGGGATTATCGAACTGTGCCGGTACCCAGTATTTATCTGGATCCTGATTTTTAATTTCCTGCAACTTCTCCAATGCTAAATCGACATCGCTTTCACCGCCTGGTGTGTAAACCATCTCCGAACCATAAATCATATCGAGCATTTTACGCTCTTCGGACATCCCCCTGGGCATTACTATGATGCACTTGTATCCTTTGGTGGCGGCTACGAAAGAGCAACCGATTCCGGCATTTCCCGTCGAGCATTCCAGCACGGTCATACCGGGTTTCAGTTCGCCTCTTTGTTCGGCCAGATCGAACATATTCAGGTAAATTCTGTCTTTCAAGCTTCCTGAGGGCGAGAAATATTCCAGTTTGCCCAGTATCTCGCAGTCGATTCCGGTCAGTTCGGGGATTTTACTCAATCTAACTAAAGGTGTTCTGCCGATAGTATCGAAAATGTTATCGGTGATAGTGTTGTACGCATCCCACTTGATTGCCATAAGTTCTCCTTTATCTCCAGCGTATAGTTTTTTCTATCTTTTCGGTTATGATATCGATATCCGGTTGCATGATTTCGATATCGGTTTTAGTATTTTTAATTACCGTGTCGATATCTTTCAGGCCATGCCCCGTAAGTAAGGTTACGATTTTTTCGTTTTTCGAGAATTCGTTATTCTCGTTAAGTGATAACAGCCCCGCGATCGCCGCCGCCGCCGCCGGCTCAACGAAAACGCCGCCTTTCGAGGCCGCCAGTTGCTGAGCTTTAACTATTTGATCATCGGAGACGGTTATGAATTTACCACTGCTATTTTTGACCGCTCTCATCGCTTTAACGCCATCACGAGGGTAACCGACCGAAATGGAATCCGCGATAGTGTTGACACTTTCGATTGGCGTTATATCGTTACCGCTTTCGAAAGCTTTTACCAGCGGCGCTGAACCCGAGGCCTGCACACCGTAAAGTCTCGGTATCTTATCTATAAGGCCTAATTTCCGAAGATCCCAAAATCCCTTGTAAATCCCACTCAGTATACAGCCATCCCCTACAGGACATATTACTACATCCGGCGATTCCCCCAGGCTACAGGCGATTTCCAGCGCGGCTGTTTTCTTGCCCTCGCCGGTGTACGGGTTTACCGCGGTGTTACGGTTGTACCAGCCAAATCTTTTACAGGCAAGCTGACATAGGTCGAACGCACTGTCGTAGTCGCAATCGAGGCAGATAATTTTAGCTCCGTGAATAGTCAGCTGGGCCAGCTTGGGGCGAGGTATAGTTTTTGGGACGAACAGCATGGCGGTTATCGACATAGAGGCTGCCAATGTTGCCAGCGAGGAGGCGGCGTTACCGGTAGAGGCAACCGCGATTACCGAGGCGCCAGATTCATTAGCCATAGCCAGCGTTGTTGCCGACGCCCTGTCTTTCAATGAGGCCGAGGGATTGCGGCTGTCATCTTTCAGCCAGAGATTGTTCAGCCCCAGTATTTTCGATAAGGCCGGTGATTCGAATATAGGTGTCGAACCGACAGGTACGGGAGGCAAGCAGGCAGGATTATCGTATGGCATAATAGGCAATAATGATTCGTAGACCGAATCTCTGCCATAAAACGATAAAGGTTTCGTAAAACTGCTTTTTATTTCATCGTATGGATAGATTACATCTAGCGTGCCCCTGAACTCGCCGCATTCGGGACAGGTCATTACGCTCGATTTGGGCTCAAATTCCTTATCACAGGAAACACACTTCAGGCTGTATTTTATAATCTTTGCCATAAACTACCGGCCGCCTCTCGTGCTTCGCTCATGAGTTTTCTATAATCGATTTTTTTGAACTCGCCTTTTCCATATACTTTTTCACCATCAATCCAAACGGTATCGGCTAGATGATTGCCCAGCCCGTACAGGTAATGGCCGGCTATGTTATTTTCATTTACGGGCGTAGGTGAGTCGTAATCCCAATAAACAATATCAGCCGGATGACCTGCAGCTATCTTTCCGACTCTCACACCGGTAATTTTTTCGAATATCTCGGGATTGCGCCCGAAAAGCATATCGCTAAGCCGGCCGAATCCGAAATCGGGATTTTTACGCTCGTGATGAGTTATATATAGCGCAGATTTCGCCTCGTTGATAACACTCGAATCGATCCCATCGGTACCCAGGCCGACATTAACGTTATCATAGTCCCACCATCGAGGAATACCTACGCCGTTGTTCTGATTCGATCGGGGACAAATTACCAGGTTTGCGCCGGCATCCGCTAAAATCTTGATTTCATCATCGTTTAGATGAACTCCATGAATGGCCAGCGATTTATCATTTAACAGATTATACCTGGCAAAACGTTCGGTGACCCTCATACCATATTTGGATTCCGAATCCTCTTGATCGGATTTATCCTCGGCCAAATGCAGATGATATCCCGCACCCGAATCCTTTGTTGCGCGATATATCGTTTCCAAACTCTTATCCGAAAGAGTCAGAGAGGCGTGAAGTCCAACCATCGGTTCGAGCTTACTGTTGGTCATATTATACTTTTCGATAGCGTTAATATTTTCGCTTAACCCATCCTGAAAAATACTCGATCCACCTCTGTCGCTTAACTCGAAACAGACCGAACCTTTCAAACCTATTTCGGTAAATGCGGCGGCGATATTATCCAACGAACCTGTTACCATATTCTGGCCGGCGTGGTGATCGACAACGGCGGTTACTCCCATACGTATCGATTCGCACAAACCGACTATTGCGGAGTAGTATATATCATCGAGGTTAAGAGCTTTATCGAGTCGCCACCAGATACGTTCTAATATTTGCGGGAAATTAACCGGAGATTCCGTTCCGGGATTCCAGCCTCTGGCGAAAGAGGAGTAAAGGTGATGGTGAAGGTTAACCAATCCCGGCGTAATTAGGCCGGCGCCGAGATTTTCGACTTTAGCCTCCGGATATCGAGCTTTAATTTTCCCGGCCTCGCCAACCTCTTTGACCAATCCGTCTTCCATGAGTATCGCGCCGGAGCGAATAAGCGGACAGCTTTTTTCATTGGTGAAAATATCCTGACACGATACTATTAGCTTAGCTTTATCAGTCAACGAACAGCCCCACTTGCTGGAAACTGTTGACATCGATCAAGCCGAAATCAGTAAGCTTCAATTGAGGGATAACCGGCAACGCCATGAAACTCAATGTCATCATCGGGTCCTCCAGTTCCGAACCCAGTTTACGAATCGTCTTCTTGAGCTTCTTGATATCGGCTGCGACATCAATCATCGATTTATCCGACATCAGTCCGGCTATCGGTAGTTTGACATCCGCCAGAAGTTTGCCGTCGGCAACGACAGCCATACCGCCGCCGATTTTGTTTATCTGTATCACGGCTTTGAATATGTCCTCATCGTTAACACCTGCCGCAATGATATTATGCGAATCGTGAGCTATCGAGGTGGCAACGGCCCCCTTTTTAATACCTAACCCTTGCACCAGTCCTTTACCGATTCTTCCCGAGGCGGTATGCCTTTCGAGTACGAATAGTTTCAGGATATCACGCCCGGGATCGGAAACGACTTCGCCATTCTGAACTTTTGGCTTTAATACCTTGCTATTGGTCACCAGCTGGTTCGGTACTATTCCGATAACGCGGCATTTACCGTTTTCGGCAGGAATACGAAACTCGTTCCCCTCGAGCCATTTGATATTGACCGTGCTCCTTATAACCGGGCGGGGATGCGGGACATCATCATAAACAGGCTTGCCGTTTTTCCCGACCTGCTTGCCGCTTTTATAAACATCGGTGATATTGATCTTCTTCAAATCCTCGAACACGATCATATCGGCGAGCAATCCGGGAGCGATCGCGCCGATATCGGTTACGCCGAAATACTCCGCCGGGTTCAATGTAGCAAGCTGAATGGCGGTAATCGGATCGAGACCTTTCTTGATCGCTTTTCTGACTACGCCGTCGATATGCCCGGCCGACAGGATATCCAGCGGATTGTGATCATCGGTTACGAATATGAATCGACCTTTGTTCTTATGGTTCACCAGGGGTAAAAGGCTATCGAGATTTTTAGCCGCGGAGCCCTCGCGTATCATCACGTACATACCCAGCCTAAGTTTCTCGCGGGCTTCCTCCAGCGAGGTCGACTCGTGATCGGAAGCGATACCGGCGGAGATATATCCGGCCAGGTCTTTGCCACCAACTCCGGGCGCGTGACCATCGATACGTTTCCCCTCGGTAATAGCGATTTTTTCGATAACATCATCCTGACCGTTCAGCACACCGGGGTAGTTCATTACCTCGCCCAAACCCACGACCCATTTCTCGGTAAAGAACGGAAATATATCGAATGCTTTCATGGATGAGCCGGAGGTCTCCAGATCGGTTGCCGGAACGCATGAGGGCAGGGTGAAAAAAACGTTAAGTGGATTATACTTGGAAGATTCCAGCATGAACCTTATACCGTCATACCCGAGCACGTTGGTTATCTCGTGAGGATCGGCGATAACAGAGGTTGTCCCACGAGGTACGATCACCCGGGCTAACTCGGGAATAATTACCAGTGAGGATTCGATATGAAAGTGACCGTCTATAAAACCGGGCGCAATATATTTGCCTTTTAGATTGATTTTTTTGGTAGCTTTGTATTTCGGCCCTACACCGGCAATTCTATCCTGGTATATCGCGACATTGCCCTCGATAATCTCGTTGGAATAAACATTAACTATTTTTGCGTTTTCCAGACATATATCCGCAGGCTTCTTTCCCGAGGATACCTCGACCAGTTCCTTGATCGACTGGGTTGACCGTCTGGCAAATGGGTTTGATGACATAACTATATACTCCTGAAAAAATAATCACTCATTCAATTATCTTCAAAGCCAGGCAATTTTCTACCGGCTGCACCATAAGACACAGTCCGCACCCGACACATTTATTTTCATCTACCTCCGGCAGGCGTTTTTCATTATGCCAGCTAATGGCGCGATGGCCGCCGTCACGGCAAGCTATATAACATCTGCCACAACCTATACAGTTTTCCTCGATAACCGAGCTTCGTACCTCATGGCGAGGTAAGCTGTCATGATTCGTCAGCGCGGGTAAAGCTTTACCGGCCAAATCCGATACGGAACCATAGCCTTTCCGTACGAGATACTCATCCAGCCCGGAACATAAATCCTCGATGATACCGAATCCGTGCATCATCACCGCCGTGCATATCTGCACATTGGAGGCGCCCACGGCCAACACCTCTACGGAATCGCGCCAGTTCGAGATTCCGCCATTACCGGAGATAACTATACCCTCGACATTGCGGGCTATCTCGGCTATGGTTCTCAAGGTGATGGGTTTGATTGCCACGCCGGTCAATCCCGAATAAGTGGAATAGCCGCTGACATCGGGGATTGGTTTCAATGTCTCGATATCGATTCCCATAAGCGCCGGGATCGAGTTGGATGCCGTTACACCATCACAACCGGAGCGCGCTACGGCCCTGGTAATAGCAACGATATCAGTTACCTGCGGGGATATTTTTATCAGCACGGGCAAGTCACCGGCGGCTTCTTTCACCCAGGTCGCTACTTTCTCGGTGGCCGGTTCGCTCTGGGCCAGCATCTTGCCGGGATCTTCACCGACATTTCCTTGCGGACAGGAGAAACTGCACTCGATCAAATCCGCGCCGGCGTTTTTCAACTCCTTAACCAGAGTTTGCCAGCCCTCTTTGGAATCGGACATTATCGAAGCGCCTATCATCTTGCCGGGAAATTCGCTTTTAAGCGTAGCCACTCTTTTGACTATCTCATCAATATGGTAGATACTGATCAGATCGATATTGCCCATTCCAATTACTTTATCGCTGTCTTTGAACGAGCTCATCATGGGATAAGCCAAATCTACACCGGTCGTGGGCATCGAGGTTGTCTTGAGTATCAAACCGGCCCAGCCGGATTTCAAGCCGTCGCGAGCTATATCAAGCTCATCGGTGGAGGGCGCGGCCGAAAGTATGAACGGGTTCTCCAGCTTGATTCCTAAAAATTCCGATTGAAGTCTCGGTGATGTTAATATCATATGCTTTTCTCTTTCAGATATGCCATAATTTTATGCGCCGCCTGTTTGCCATCCCGAACCGCCTCTACTATCGTACCCTCGCCTCTGGCCCAATCACCACCTGCGAAAATGCCCTCAATCGATGTTGTCTGATCCCGGTTGACGGTAATCTCTTTGCAAAAGTCGGATTCCATGCCGATTGCCTCTATTATGAAGTCGGCGGGAATAATGAACTCGGAACCGTCTACGGGAACAGGCACGCGTCTGTCAGAGGTATCGAGATCGTTAGATAACTTCATCCTGATACATCTAACGGCTTTCAGTACGTTTGATTCAGACAGATATTCTATTGGTGACACGAGATAGTCGATGATCGCTCCTCGTAACTGCGCCTCCTCGAGTTCCGATCTCCAAACCTTCATTTGTTGCGGTCCTCGACGGTAAAGCAATCTGACTGACGAGGCTCCCGATTCCAATGCCGTAGCGGCAACATCCAGCGAAACATTACCTCCGCCGACGATCACGATATCTTTATCCCTGACATATGATACGCCTTCGGTGCGGGCATTTTCCAGGAAACTCAACGCCGGCAACACTGCGGGCAAATCTCCACCGGGTAATTTAGCTTTCTTATTAATCGATAAACCTGTAGCTATGAATATCGCTTTATACTCCTCGAGTAATTCCAAGGGATTATCGATAAGCTTATTAGTTATAATCTTAATCCCCGTATTTTCAGCTCGCTCGATATCCAGGCTGATAGTATCATCTCCGAGACGGAAATCGGGTATGCTGCTGGATGGTACGCCTCCGGGGGTATTCGATTTTTCATAGATAGTAGTTTTCATTCCGTTTTCGGATAGTACGGTCGCGCATGATATTCCTGCCGGCCCGGAACCGATTATCGCCACGCTGCCTTTTTTCTTATTCTCTTTCAATCTCGAATCCTTAACCGCATCGGTGGCGTAACCGTGAAGCTCCCTGATTTTAACCGGCGAATCTATTTTAGAGCGGGTGCAATTGCTCTGGCAGAATATCTCCTCAGGGCATACTTTCCCGCATATAGAAGCAACCGGGTTGGCCTGATAGATAATTTTTACCGCGCGATTGATATTACCCGTTTTTAGAGAACTGATAAATGATGGTATAGGAATTCCCGCCGGGCAGCTTGCCTGGCAGGGCGGATCGTAGCAATTCAAGCATCGTTCTATCTCATACGATACCCAGCTACGATCATGTTCGCTTACTGATATTTTTTGTTCATCGAATTTCATATTAATGCCTGAATTTCTTTAAGTCTTTTTCCGTTATATTCGAAGCCGCTTTACTTACAGCCTCGATAATTTGAATATAGCCTGTGCAGCGACATAGATTACCGGCTAAAGCTGTTTTAATTTCATCCTCGCCAGGATTGATATTTTCGAGGAACAACGCCAGTGTGGACATTATCATTCCCGGCGAACAAAATCCGCAATGCACGGCATCACAGTCGAGGTATGCCTGTTGAATCGGATTTAAGCACTCCGCGCCGGCCGAACTCACGCCCTCTATTGTCCAGATACTAGCGCCATCTATCTGCCCGGCCAAAACCAGGCAGGAGTTTATGGCTTTACCGTCCAGTAAAACCGTGCAAGCTCCGCATTCGCCGATCTCGCAGCCACACTTGGTACCGGTTAATCCCATGTGCTCGCGCAAAAAACGCAGAAGAGTCAAGTTCGAGGGAACGCTTTTCGTATAGCCGGCCCCGTTTAACCTGAAACTTATATCAACGGTGGTATCAGATATGATCTTATCGGTTATGCTCATCTGTTTAACCCTGCTTTGGCAACTGCCTCATTGATAGCTCTTATCATCAAACCGATTAACACCGGTTTTTTATAAGGCGTAGACCATCTCGTGCCGCTTTGTTCTATCATCAATTCCGCGGCGTATTCTCCGGCCTCGCTTATCAGTTTGGGTGTCGCGCTCTTCTTTATTAGCATACTTTCCAACCCGGGTATTCTCGAGGCTGTTGGAAAAACGGAGCCTGCGGCAATTCGTACATCCTCCAACAGGCCACTATCATTTCGAGTTACCGTAACCGCCACGCTCATCCGGGAGATATTAACCGCCTGCCGCCTTCCCAGCTTTATATACGAATGCCCGGCACTCAAATTATCTTTATTGCAAATGATGCATTTCAATAACTCATCATCACGTTTAATCGTCTCATACGGCTTGATAGTAAATTCAGACAATTTTACCCGCCGTTCTCCGCCTTTGGATATCAGGACGAGTTCGGTGTCATAGTTTAACAATGCCGGTATGGTATCAGCGCAGGGGGAGGCGTTTGCGATATTACCGCCAACCGTTCCCCTGTTCCTGATCTGCCGGGAGCCAACCAGCCCCGATGCGATTTTGAGCAGTGGAAGGTATTTCCCCGCTAAATTAGAGGTGGAAATTGCCGTGTGAGTGGCCGCCGCGCCTATCTCTATCGTGTTATCGTGCTCGGTTATATAATCCATCCCGAGCCTGCCGATATCCAGCACCCTCGAACGTTCACCCGCCCTGAGCTGTATGATAAGATCGGTACCTCCGGCAAGCGGCAGGTATCTTTCGGCTGATATCAAGGCCAACGCTTCGTCTATCGAGTCAGGTCGGTCGTAGCTGCTAATATTTATCATCAGTCTTCACCCCGCGCTTTCGAGGAGCCGCGTGATTCCGTGCGAGTCAGGTTCTTCCCGATCAACACCTGTTCCAATGTAATAGGCAATTCGAGTAATCGTCTGCCGGTGGCGTTGTATATGGCGTTAGCGATTGCCGGGGCGGCCAGTTCGCACGCGGGCTCGCCTATCGATTTCGCGCCAAACGGGCCGAGCTTATCGGGATTTTCCACGAACTCGATTTCAACGGGTGGCATATCGCATATGGTGGGAATCAGGTACTCGTCGTAGTTTTCGAATTTCGGGATACCGTCGGATTCACTGTATGTCTCGAACAGGGCGTATCCCATTCCCATTGCCACACCGCCGTAAACCTGTCCTTTCGCGCCGTTTAAATTTACCACCCTGCCAAGATCGTGGGAGCTGATGAAATTCAACAATCTCACCTTACCTGTCACGCAATCGACCTCAACCTCCGCCAGGTTCGCGCCGTATACGAACGTGAAATATGCCTCGCCTTTACCGGTCTCCTCGTCCCACGATGTTTTTGGGGACTTGTACCAGCCAAGTGTATACATTGGGATCCCCTTACCGAAACATATCGCGGCAAGCTCACTGAAATTCATTTCTTTATTATCAGAATGAATAATATTGTCTTTTAATTTTAATTGCCCGGTAGCGCAGCCCAGATATTCGGCGGCAACAGGTTTCAGTTTTTTCAAAAGCTCACGGCAACCGTTACGAGCGGCGTTGCCGGCCATTATGGTAGTACGCGAGGCTACGGTCGGCCCCGAGTCGGGCGTGATCGAGGTGTCGGCGTTCAAGAACCTTATATGATCGGTGGTCACGCCAAGCTCTTCCGCGATTATCATCGAAATCGTAGTGGCGGCCCCCTGCCCCATTTCGATCAAACCGGTCGAGGCTATTATCGAACCATCCGTTTGAATAGAGATATTCACACCGGCAGCATCGATACCCTCGGCCCCCAGCGAAACTCCCCGATAGCTGCATGAAAAGCCGATCCCGCGTTTGAACTCGTCGGCAGGGCTTTGCTTTCTGTACCGATTCCATTTATCATCATAGTCAGCGCGTTTTATTACGTTGTCAAGAACCTGCCTGATACCGACCTTATGCTGTAATTTTTGACCGGTGGCCGTTATCGAGTTATCCTTAATGAGATTCTTTATCCTCAACTCATAAGGATTCATACCAAGCTTTTCTGCAAGTTCATCTATGAGTGATTCCACCGCGAAACATACCTGCGGCGAGCCGAAACCGCGCATAGCCCCGGTGTAGCAGTTGTTCGTGTAAGCCGCGTAAACATCGGTTTTGACATTAGCTATACGATAAGGCCCCGAACCGTGCACCACCGAGCGCCAGGTCACGAAAGGAGACATGGTGGCATAAGCGCCGGCATCGGCGTACATCACGGATTGAATCGCTTTGATAACGCCGGATTCAGTAGCGCCGATCTTGTATTCTATCCGGTAAGGGTGACGTTTGTACGATTCGCGCATCGATTGCTCGCGGCTGTTGACTATCTTTATCGGCCTGCCGGTCGCCAGCGCCAACAAAGCAGCTCGACAACACATCGCGCCCATTACCTCATCCTTACCGCCGAACGAGCCGCCAAGAACCGCCTGCTCTATTCTCACGCGACTTAGCTCGACACCCAGAACACGGGCAACCGCTCGCCTTATAGTATAGAGGTTTTGAACCGAACCAACGATAGTAACGCCGCCATTCTCTCCGGGACGAGCCAGCACGGCCTCCGGTTCGAGATATGCGTGTTCAATTTTCTGAGTACGGTAATCGCGTTCGAGTATGATATCCGATTGGGCGAATCCCTTTTCTATATCGCCTTTAGATACCTTATGGTGAACGCAGAGGTTACCCCCGCTATGTATTTTAATAGACTTCTTCTTTAACGCCTCTTTAGGATCGCTTACCACCTCCAGAGGTTCGTATTCCACCTCTATAAGTGATACGGCGTACTCGGCAAGTTCCGGAGTATCCGCCGCGACCAGCGCTACGGCATCCCCCCAGAAACGAACTCTATCGGTACACAGCGCCATTTGATGAGCAACGACCGAGCCGAACGATGGCTCTCCCGGAATGTCCTCGGCGATCATCACCGCCCGGACACCATCCAATGATTTCGCTTCAGATATATCAATCGATAGGATTTTAGCGTGGGGATAGTCGGGATATTTGACCCGGCCGAAGAGCTGACCGGTTACGTTGTGATCGGCGGCATAGACAGCCTTGCCGGTTACTTTATCCAGCGAATCTACGCGTTGGATTGCCGTGCCCAGGACATTGAATTTCTTACTCGCGCCCATTAATTTACCTGCATGTATTTCTCGATACCTCGCTTGAACAGCACCCCAACCATCTCCTTGCGATACTCGGCAAGTGATCTTAGATCATCTATAGGTTTCGCTTCACTCGTTATGATACCAATAGCTTTATCCAGAACATCATCATTCAGCATCTTGCCTTTTAGATATTCCTCTGTTTCATATGCCCTGATAACCGTGGGAGCAACCGCGCCCAGAGCAATTTTAATATTTTCTATTCGATTTTTTTTAAGTGATATATTAGCGGCGACCGATACCTTACTGATCGCCAGCGCTTTCCGTGTAGCCAGACGGTTGAAAAAACCGGCTTTATACGATTTATCGAACTCGATTGCGGTTATCAATTCTTTTTTATTTTTGATAGTCCGGCCGGGTCCCTCGAAAAAGTCCTCGACAGGAACGGTACGACTACCATTTACCGAGGCCAGGCGAAGTTTCGCACCCAGCACGTAGAGCGGCGGGAGCAAATCACCCGATGGCGAACCATTGGCGACATTGCCTCCGATCGTTGCCCGGTTTCTGATCTGGGTCGAGCCGGCTACCGAGGCGGCCTCCGCTAATTGAAAAGCGTATTTCTTCAACTCCGTTGATTGTTCGATATCGGAAAACGTTAGCAGTGGTCCAATAGCTACCGTGTTTTTCTTTACCTGAATCTTATGAAGCGGCTTTACTCTTTCCAACACCAGTAGCGAGGGCCAGGGTTTATCGTATTGCCCATGAAGTTTCACCAGTAGATCGGTACCGCCGGCAATCGGAATGATATTGCTACCGGCCAGGCTTTCCAGAGCGCCTTTCAAACTTGTCGGATTAATCGTATCATGCTTTACCATGATCACTTGCCTTTGCTCATCATTTGCGAGGCAATCTCCACCGCCTCGAATATCTTCTCATAGCCGGTACATCGGCACAGGTTACCCGATAGCGCCCGCCTGATTTGCCGTCTGTCAGGATTCGGTATCTCGTTTAATAACGCGGCCGAGGACAAAAGCAAACCAGGTGAACAGAAACCGCACTGCACCGCGCCGGTCTCTATGAATGCTTCCTGTACCGGATGCATTTTACCATCGATTGCCAATCCTTCGATCGTGATCACCTCGCACCCGATTACCTGCGAGGCCAGCATCAAGCACGAGCAAACCGGTTTGCCGTCAAGAAGAATAGTGCAGGCGCCGCATTCGCCCTTGCTGCACCCCTCCTTGGTACCGACCAGTTCGAATCGCTCGCGGAGCATATCTATCAGACGCTCGGCCCCCGGAGCCTCTATCTCGACATCTTCATGATTTAATTTGAATTTTATTTTCATTTTCGCCTCATTGCCAGCCAAACTTTTTCCGGTGTAAGCGGAAGCTCTTTAATACGCACACCAACAGCATCATAAACGGCGTTGGCGATTGCCGGAGCAACTCCCATCAACGGTTGCTCGCCGAATCCTTTTGCACCGAACGGGCCGTCCGGATATGGATCCTCTACTATAATCGGCACGATCTTCGGTTGATCCTCGGCCGTTGGGATAATGTATGTAGAAAACTCGCTGTTGATTATCTTACCATCGGAATCCGCGTTCATATCCTCCATCACTGCGTAGCCCATCCCCTGAAGAACTCCGCCCTCTATCTGTCCCTCGGCCAGGGCAGGATTGATCGCCTTGCCGATATCATGCGCCGACCAGAGTTTCAACACCGATATCTCACCGGTTTGCCTGTCCACCCGGACTTTCGCCAGGTTGGTTGCCCAGGCGTATGTCACATAAGCATTACCCGCGCCGGTGTTTTCATCGAAATCGATCGCGGTCGGCACGTACCAGCCCTCGGCAGAAAGCGGCAGACGTTTGGAAGCGCACGATTTGATGACATCGATTATTGGAACGGACTTTTCACCAGCGAATACCCGGGCATCCTCGAAATTTATTTTCGCCGAGGGCACACCGGTCATCTCCGAGGCCTCGGTCAACATCACGCTTTTTATTTTCATACAGGCATCACGAAGCGCATTTCCCGACATCGTGGTCGAACGGGAGGCGACAGTCGGCCCGGAATCCGGTACGCGGCTGGTATCGGTGGGTATCATGTCTACCCACTCCAGAGGCACGTTCAGCTCCTCGGCCACCATCTGTGAAAGCACCGTAGTCATCCCCTGCCCCATCTCGGTGGTACCTACACTGAACAGCACGGAGCCGTCCTCGTGTATTATCACCCTCGCGCCGGTTTTCGCCAGATGTTTTCCGCCCGCGCCCAAACCTACGCCGTAATAGATTGTCGAGAAGCCATAACCCTCATCTATTCCTTTTTTGATTTTGGGACTCCAGCCGGAAACCTGAATCGTTTTATCCAATGTCTTCTCCAGACCGACGCTGTTTTTCAGGTATTGACCGGTTATCGTTTTATCACCGGGTCGAAGCAGATTCCTGCGCCTGAACTCTACCGGGTCGAGATTCAACTCAGCCGCCAGTTGATCCATCTGCGACTCGGCGGCAAACAATATCTGAGGCGAACCGAAACCACGGAACGCTCCGCAGGGAACTTTATTCGTAGCTACCGCGTAACTTTCGACTTTCACGTTCTCACATTTATATGGTCCGGCGGCATGAACGGTCCCCCGGAACAGCACCACGGCCGAAAGCGTAGCATACGCACCGCCATCTATGACATACTCGGTTTCGACCGCCTTTAATATGCCATCACGAGTAGCGCCCGATTTGTACCTGATCCAGCTCGGGTGACGTTTAGACATTGATATCATATCCTCGGTTCGGTCGTAAACCAGCTTGATCGGTTTACCCAGCTTAGCGGCCGGTATGGCTGCCTGGCAGGCTAAAAGCGAGGGAACATCCTCCTTGCCGCCGAAAGCTCCACCGGTGGCCGTCTGAATCACCCGTACCTTGCTTTCTGGAAGACCCAGTACGGCCGTAACCGCCTTGCGCACGTAAAACGGGCACTGCATAGAACCGCGTATCTCTATCGATCCGTCAGGCATTGGTATGGCAATCATCGCCTGTGGTTCGATATAAGCGTGTTCCTGGTAGGGTGTGCGGTACTCGTTTTCTATGATGATCTCACATTCGCCGAACGCTTTTTCCGTATCGCCGCGATTGACCTGTAGCTTTTTGAATATATTATCTTTGCCGTAAAGAATTATCTCAGGATGGTGGCGCGCCTCTAGCAAGTCAAGCAGGGGTTCGAGCTTCCGGATATTCAGCTCTGCGGTTGCAGCGGCGGCCCGGGCATTACGCCTGCTATCGGCCACTACTACCGCAATCGGTTCACCGATATAGTTAACGTTACTCACCGCTAAAGCCGGCTGGTCGTTGACAACCACCGGGATGTAATTTTCGCCGGGAATATCTTTATAGGTGAAAACGCCCTTAACGCCGGATTTGCCCAGAATACCATCAATATCAATGTGTTGGATTTTCCCCCTGGCAATCGGCGAGCGTACTATTGCAGCATGAAGCATACCGTGATATTTCAAATCATCGGCGAACAACCCGGCGCCAAGCACACGGTTGGGGCTTTCCGAACGTCTCACTCTTTTTCCGACAACGCTCATATCTTTACACGCTTTCTAAATCCGTTACTCTATCGATATCCTTTAGTATACCTCCATCCTCCACGGGATGGTGTAATACCAGTTCCTTATGTTTGGCTATTATGTCGCGAAGAGTAACATTTTCATTCGCTTTTATTATCACTCGAATAATGATTTCGGGAATTACTATCGGATGACCTCTCCTGCTTCCTATGACTGGTATTATTATCGAATCGGGATTTTTCGAGGCGATATCAATAAGCTCTTCATAGGTGCCGCCCGCTACGAACGGATGGTCGACCAGCGCCATCAGCACCCCGCCATGATATTCACTCAAACTTGAAACACCCGCTTTAAGAGAGGTGAATTGCCCGTTGCGCCAATTCTCGTTCAATGAAAATCGAACGTCCAAACTTTCGACGAGTTTCTTAACCCGGTCGGCCTCGGCTCCACCGACAACGATTATCGGTTCGCAGTTCGCGGCTTGAAGATTTTCCACAACCATGCGGGTGAAATTTTTGCCATCGTATTCCATCAATGCCTTTGGGCAACCGATTCTGCTTCCTTCGCCGGCGGCAAGTACAATGGCGGCTATCCTGGAGGTTTGCTCGTTCATGCTAATTCGATCATTCACCCATCGTTAGTGCCATTACCGATTTGCAGGTATGCAGGCGGTTTTCCGCTTCCTGGTATATCACCGAATGCGAGCCATCGATAACCGAGTCGGTTACTTCGTTATTGCGATCCGCAGGCAAGCAGTGCATGTAAATGGAATCCTTCTTAGTTACGGACATTAGCTTATCATCGCAAATCCATTTCTTATAATTTCCGGCGATTTTCAATGCCTCCTCGGGATTACCGAAAAGCTCATGGATTCCCCAGCTCTTCGGATAAACGATATCGGCTTTTTCAAATGCGGCATCCATCGAATCTACGATTTCGAAATTCCCGCCGTTTTCCGAGGCGTTGTTCTTTGCCAGCTCAATCTGGTCGCTCATCAGTTTGAACTCCGGCGGATGTGCCAGAGTGACATCCATACCATAGCGGGTCATCAGCGTGATAAGCCCCTGTGGTACCGACATCGGCTTGGCATAGCTAGGGGCGTACGCCCAGCTAACGGCAATTTTCAAACCGCTCAGATCGTTACCGTATCGTTCCTTGATAGTCATCAAATCGGCCAGTGTTTGAAACGGATGATCGACATCACATTGCATATTGAAAACAGGCACCGAGGCGTGCTCGGCAACCTCTCTCATATAAGCATTGCCTTCGCCGGGCACTAAATCATGACGGATAGCTATTGCATCACCATAGGATGACAGAATGATACCCATATCTTTCGGGCTTTCGCCATGGGCCACCTGAGAAGTTGAGGCCTCGATAAAATGAGCATGTCCGCCGAGTTGGGTGATACCGGCCTCGAATGAATTACGTGTCCGCGTCGATTTATCGAAAAAAAACAAAAATACGGTTTTATCGACAAGCAGCCGGTGAGGAATTTTATTATATTTCTTGTCCTTAAGCTCTTTAGCTAATTCTACGGCCTGATCCAATTCGGCCTTGGTCCACTCCTGTGTGGTTATGAAATCTCGGTTATACAATGTACCTGACATGTTTTATCTCTTTCATATTTTAAAAGACCAGAAAAATACCGTCGTGCTAACGGCAATAAAAACCTATAAAAATATTGCGGCATTGCGTAAAATACGAAATTCGGTATAGCAAATGCAAGGCAATTTAGCATTAAAAGCTAATTTACATGTAATGGAGAATCGACTCTACCACGCCGTATGAATTTGCCATGAGAGGTGCTGCCGACAAACTTTCCGTTCTCCGATACGATTTTACCCCTGCTAATTGTCATCCGGGGAAAACCGGTGAGTTCGAAATTTTCATACGGCGACCAATCACAATTCGTTTGAAGATCACTGTGAGAGAGTTTTGCTTTCTTGTTCGGGTCGAAAATCACGATATCGGCATCCGAGCCTGTCATCAAAACTCCTTTTTTAGGATATATGCCCATCAAGCGAGCCGGATTGGAGCACAATAAACGCGCCAGTCGTTGCTCGGAAAACCTGCCTTTTGTTACACCAAAAGTATAGATTAACGGTAGCAGCGTTTCCACGCCGGGCAAACCACAGGGTATTTTAGTGAAATCACCTGACCAGGCTGATTTTTGCTCAATCGTAAACGGGCAATGATCGGTAGCCAACACGTCGATATCTCCCTCGGCGAGTCCAAGCCACAACTTTTCGATATCATTCTTTTTCCGTACCGGCGGAGCGCAGGCATAAAGGTAGCCTTCAGGTCCGCCGAACACCGAATCATCCAGAAGCAGATATTGCGGACATGTTTCGGCATGAACCGATATTCCACGCTCGCGAGCTTGTTTGATAATATCAACACCCTCGGCCGTGGAGAGATGAACGATATACAGCCTGCCGCCGGTGGCCTCCGCCCAGGTAACCGCCCGGGATATCGCCTCGGCCTCGATATAGTTGGGACGAGAAAGAGCATGGCAATATACACCATATTTCGCCATCATATCTTTTTTGTGATATCTATCAATAAGCAAATCGAGAACGGTTTGCGACTCGGCGTGCACGGTCACCATGCCATCGTGTTTTGAGGTTTGTTCTAAAGCGGTGAACAAACCCGCATCATCACTCATTAATCCTTGCTTAGCATACACCATGTATATCTTGAAAGTAGGTACGCCGTTACCTATGACATTTTTTATCTCATCCGCAGTACCGGTATTCCAGTCAGTAGGTACCGCGTGAAGAGCATAGTCTATTGCTACATGTCCGTCGGCTTCCTTTTGCCTTGAAGCGATAGCCTCTGCCAGAGTGCGATCCTTTTCCTGAATGGCGAAATCGACTATGGTAGTAACGCCACCGCAGGCCGCCGCTTTAGTACCATTGGTAAAATCATCCGAGGAGACAGTACCTCCCGCCGGCAACTGCATATGCACATGGGAATCGATAACGCCCGGCATAACCAGCATCCCTTTAGCATCGATAACCTCATCCGCCCGTTCATCCAGTTCCGGTCGGATATCAGCAATGATGCCGTTTACGATCCCGATATCCAATCGAGCTATGCCGGATTCCGTAATCACTTTGCCGTTTTTGACGATCAGTTCCATGATGATCCCATTTACAATACGTAAATTCGATTTACTGTGACATTTAGCAAACCATCCGCGAGACAATAATTATCTTGCCTGACAAAATATATTACATTATGTTTTCTTTTAGAAGTTTAAAATTGATTGGCTTAAAACTATTCTCTTTAATATCTCAAGGGAAAGCTTGGATTAATGCAGAAGGATATATGAATAAAATTATTGAAAAGATATTGATCGTCTTGATATTCGGCTCACTCTGGGGAGCTTTCGAGCTTTACGGAGCGGATATGCTGGTGGCTATCGGCGTACCTCACAAGTCGCCGTTTTTATTCTCGTTCGGTTTGCTCGTTTTAGTCATGTCTAAAAAGCTGTCGGATTTCCCGATGTCGGCGGTACTGATCGCGTTCGTGGCTCTTTTTTATAAATCTTTCGCGCCTAATTTCCATGTCTGTTGGGCAACCCAAACCGCGGCCATAACGATCAACGGCCTGGTTTTCGAGCTGGGGTACCGCTTGATGAGAAACAGGTTCGATTCCCATATAGCCTGGCGTTCGGCCGGAGCTGTCATTATCGCGCTCGGTTCGTATACCGCTCTGATGTCTTTCAACGCCGCTTTTCGGCCTGAGGTCTATTCCGCCTGTGGGGGTATTCAGGGATTTTTCAGCTACATCAGTACAAGCGGGCTGTATGCCGCCGCGCTTTCAATTCTGACAATAAATATCGGCTATTGGCTGGGCATGAAAATCCACACCACGCTTAACAATCCTCAACCGGGTTTTATACCGACCGCCACCAAAGCGTTTGGTATAGTAGTACTGGTAGCAACCTGGGCAGCGCAAATAATTTATTGACTGGTCGGCTATTTAAGGTCAATCCCCCTTGCTTAACGTATGATTTCATCACCTCAGATGAAGACAATGGCGATTGTGCAATAATAGACCGCGTTACCTCCTATTGGTTTGGTTAATTCAGAGGCTTTCAGATACTCCAATACTGTCCTGATTGTTGCCCAGCCCAAGAAAGGCAATTAGTACTTCTTTCAAAGTTGGAGAAAGCGCACCCGGATAGCTTCCTCTCGATTTGTTGACCGAGAATATTACTATATAGTATTATTAGCCATATAACTTATTATTATAATATCAGTTACATGAATGTAAAAACATTTGTTACGCTGTTATTGCCGTTTACTTATTACCCACTATGTATATTTATGATAAATATATCCAAAAGTACTAGACATTCAAACCTTATTTACATAATTTATATTATATAGGAATTATATTGTAGATAGGAATAAGATGACAAATAAAAACAGGCTAAATATCGATGAGTTAATGGAGGGATTCGAACATGTATGCCGGGCAAAGGGTTTGAAATTGACTCATCAAAGAACGGAGATATTCCAGGAGATGGCTAATTTTCCTGGTCATCCGACTGCCGAAAACGTTTTCAGCCGGGTACGGGAGCGTCTTAAAACAATTTCACTCGATACGGTATATCGTACAATTAGTACATTTGAGAAACACGGCCTGATCAAACGGGTTCAGATGTTTGACAATTCGGCTCGGTTTGATATAAATTTATCGGTTCACCATCACTTGATATGCACCCGGTGTCATAAAATAGAGGATTTCTATTGGCCTGATTTCGATCAGATGAGGCTACCGACCGTAATAAGCGGCTGGTCTAAAATCGAATCGAGGCATGTCGAGATACGCGGCTTGTGCCACGATTGTGAGTTGAAAAGCAAACAATAGCTTTAGAAATATTTAGATAGAATAACCATGAATGTTATTCAACGCAGCTTGGAACAATTCTTTTTTTAGATAAAAGAAGGGAGATAAGAAAATGGCTAAGAAGAAGAAACTTACTACCTCGGCGGGCATACCGGTCGGGGATAATCAAAACTCATTAACTGCCGGACCGCGCGGACCGCTTCTGGTTCAGGACTGGCAATTATTCGAAAAGCACGCTCATTTCAATCGGGAGCGTATTCCCGAACGTATAGTTCACGCCAAGGGCTCCGGAGCTTACGGTACGCTCACGATCACCGGGGATATCTCGAAATATACCAGAGCCAAAGTTCTTCAAAAAGGCGCCAAGACAGAGTGCTTGTTCCGCTTTTCAACCGTGGCCGGAGAACGCGGCGCGGCGGACGCCGAACGCGATGTTCGCGGTTTCGCGATGAAATTCTATACCGAGGAAGGAAACTGGGATTTGGTCGGCAATAACACACCCGTGTTTTTCATCCGTGATGCCTACAAATTCCCGGATTTCATTCACACCCAGAAGCGCGATCCCAGGACCAACCTTCGCAGTAACACCGCTCAATGGGATTTCTGGTCACTATCGCCGGAAAGCTTGCATCAGGTGACAATACTGTTTTCCGACCGGGGTCTACCCAAAAGCTACCGTAATATAAACGGTTATGGCAGCCATACCTACAGCCTCATTAATGATAAAGGCGATAGGTTCTGGGTGAAATTCCATTTTAAAACCGCTCAGGGTATTAAATGTATCACCAGCGAGGAATCGGCCAAATTGATTGGCTGCGACCGTGAAAGCCATCAACGTGACCTTTACGAGTCCATCGAGAAAGGCGATTTTCCGAAATGGAACATGAAAATTCAGGTCATGACCGAGGAGCAGGCAAAAAGCACCTCATACAATCCGTTCGATCTAACCAAGGTCTGGCCTCATAGCGAGTTCCCGCTCATCGATGTCGGCGTAGTCGAGCTTAATCGCAATCCCGAAAATTATTTCGCCGAAATCGAGCAAGCCGCTTTTTCACCGGCCAACATGGTCCCCGGTATCAGCCACAGTCCGGATAAAATGCTCCAGTTCCGCATATTCTCGTATGCCGATGCCCACCGTTACAGACTTGGTGTGAATTACGAGAGCTTACCAGTGAACAAGCCGAAAGTTGAAGTAAATACTTATCATAAAGACGGCTACATGCGCTTTGATGGTAATGGTGATGGCGAAGTAAATTATGAACCAAATAGCTTTGACGGCCCGGTTGAAAATAATATATTCAAGGAACCGCCTTTGAAAATCGAGGGCGACGCCGACCGGTACGATCATCGCGAGGGCAATGATGATTACACCCAGGCGGGAAATCTGTACCGGTTAATGCCGAAGGATGAGAAGGATCGTCTCCATAAAGCAATCGCAGAAGCTATGGAGGGTGTTCCGAAGGAAATCATCGACAGACAACTAAAACACTTTGAAAAAGCCGACCCCGACTACGCTAAAGGTGTAAAGAAAGCACTCGGTTAGAGCTGTTAACTTAGTATTTCATGAAGGAGAAAACCATGCACGAAAAAAGCCAGGAACTGTTGAATAAAGCAATCGCCGATGAGTTGGCGGCAGTCCATCAATACATGTATTTCCATTTCCATTGCGATGATCAAGCTTACGACCTGCTCGCGGGACTGTTCAAAAAAACCGCTATCGAGGAGATGCTTCATATTGAACGTCTGGCCGATAGAATCCTGTTTCTGGGCGGCGAGGTAGAGATGGTCGCGGCCAAGGAAGTCGATAAGATCCACGATGTCAAAAAGATGCTCGAGATAGGTAAGGAGATGGAGGAAAGCAGCGTAATGCTGTATAATAAGTTCGCCAACGAATGCTCCGCTAATGCGGATTCCGCCACCAAAAAGCTGTTCGAGGATCTAGTAATGGACGAGGAACGTCATTACGACCAGTACGACAATGAAATCGACGCGATGCAGAAGTTCGGTGATAATTACCTGGCGCTTCAGTCAATTGAAAGAAGCAAAAGCCGGGCTGCCGGAGCTCCTCCAGCTGAATAATTGAAACAGTATACCTGCCGATCAGATACTTCGCAATCCGTTAGAGACGGTTACTGAGATAAAGCAGGTTAGAGCGTAAATGTAAACACCAGGCGTCGCCGCAAGTGCGGTGCTACGCGCCTGGTGTTTTATTTTAATACAATGAAGTCATTTTTCCGATGAAACTCGCGAGAATACATACATCATCTCGATACAAATCTGGCTGCATCTCTGCTCGTAGGCGTCAAGTTCACGATCGGTACCATCATATTCTTTCGGATCATCATATGGTAATGAGATACGTTTATCGGCGCCCATAACCACCGGGCAATCGGCATCCGCACTAGAACATGTCATCACGGCGCAAAAATCCTCTCTCGGATTCGGAGCCTGATCGTAAACCTTGGAGAATGCCTCGATACCGTCATGGCTATCATCAAAAAGAACCTGATATATCGGATTATTATCGTCCGTATTCCGGTTGATGGCGAACCCACATCGCTTCAATGTCTCGACAGCTCGAATGTTAAACGCTGTCGCCTCCGTACCGCCCGAGTATATAGCAACATCAGAAATATTGAATCTGGCGACCATCACTTGCGACCACACCTGAGCCAGCTGACTTCTCCGGGAATTATGCGTACAGATAAAAACAATCCGGACAGGTTTGCTATCGCTTCGCTTATTCTTAATGTAATCCGATAATTGATCGAGACGAACTACGCGCTGGGCCGGTATCGCCTCTATTAAATCCAACCTTTCGGAGATATATCTATCTATTTCAAAATAAATCACGGTACTACACTTTCATGCGAATAACGGTAGAATCGACTAGATATCATCCTCGAGATTAGCCGGCTCGAAATGCTCTCGGGGATGCTTGCAGCAGGGGCATTTCGCCAACGGTTCTTTACCCTCGTGGATATAGCCGCATACGTCGCATTTCCACTTGATAGGTTGTTCGCGTTTATAAACTGTTCCGTTTTCGACTCTCTCCAGTAATTTCTGGTAACGCTCCTGGTGATGCGCCTCGATTTTGGCTATCTGGCGAAATAGCACGGCCGCCTCATGGTTGCCTTCCTCTGCTGCCTTTTCGGCAAACTCGGGATACATGGTTACGGTTTCGTACATCTCTCCCTCTACGGCATCCTTGAGATTAGCGGCGGTATCGCCCAATCCGCCCATGAGAACGAACTCATCCTTAGCGTGACGTTTCTCGTTTTCGGCGGTTTCCAAAAACAGCCTGGCTATATAATGATAACCCTCTTTCTTGGCTATCTTGGCGTAGTATGTATATTTATTACGAGCCATCGATTCACCGGCAAAAGCAGCTTTTAAATTTTCCTCGGTTTTACTCATGAATGTTCCTCCTTTTCGTAACTTAATATTTCGTATTACTTAAAATTATAACTTCGAATGTGATAATCATATTTTGACACCGGCCGCGGCTCTTCCCGCTACCCAACCGGTGGAAAATGCCGCTTGAAGGTTATACCCGCCGGTATCAGCATCTATATCCAGCACCTCACCCGCGAAATATAATCCGCCTACGATTTTGGACTCCATCGTTTTGGGATTGATCTCTTTCAAACTGATCCCGCCGGCTGTAATTATAGCCTCCTCGAATCCCAGGTAACCATTGACATCGAACCTGAAATCTTTGAGCCATTCAAGTAGAACCCTACGAGCTTTGGATTTGAGCTGATTGCAGGGTATCTCCTGATCGATACCGGTTTGATCGCAGCATACCGGTATCAGCTTACGAGGCAGTAAGCTTTTCAGCACGTTCTGGAATTTCTTCTTGCCGTTCTCCTCGAGTTCCCTGAGAATTCTCTGGTCGAGCTTTTCACTGTCGAGCGCCGGTTTCAAATCTATAGCGAGCGATACTTTTCGACCCGCAATCACCGCCTCGACTATAAAATTGCTAAGTGTCAGGATGATCGGCCCGGAAAGACCGAAATGCGTAAATAACATCTCCCCGAACTGCTCTTTGACCTTTCGGCCATCTACAAGCAGTTTCACATTAACGTTCTTAAGGCTTAGCCCTTGAAGTTTACCGGCCGTCTTACCGGCTGTTTTAACCGGTACCAGTGACGGCCTCGGGGGAATGATCGTATGTCCTACCGACTCGGCCAGTATGTAGCCATCCCCGGTAGAGCCGGTTGCGGGGTACGATACGCCGCCTGTTGCAACAACAACCGAATCGGCCTTTATTTCCCGTTTTACCGTCTCATTATTTCTGCTGACTTTAACGACCTCGGCGCCTCTTACGCAATTATTCTCTATTACTAATGATTCCAGTTTCATACGCGTCTGTATTTTCGCGCCGGATTCGCAAGCCCAGAGCATCAGTTGATCAAGCACCTTTTTAGCGTCATTATTTTCCGGGAATACCCGACCACCACGCTCTATTTTCGTTACGATTCCGATCTCGTTAAAAAAGCCTATCAGATCAGAGGAGAAAAACCGACTGAAAGATGAGCGCAGGAATTTATTGCCGGCGTTAAAGTGCTCCAGAAATTCCGGTAATGGCGCCGTGTTAGTGAGATTACATCTACCCTTACCCGTAATACGAAGTTTCAAACCCGGTTGAGGTTTCTTTTCTATAACGATCACCTCGGCCCCGGCCAGGGCTGCTTGTCCGGCGGCGATTAATCCTGCCGCGCCTCCGCCAACTACAATCACTTTTGACCGCAAAAACTACTCCTTATCATCAATCAGATTAAATTCCAACATACACTATCCGCCCGAATAACGCCATATCAATATTATAAATTTTAATATATTTAAGTCATTAAAATTCAATAATTTAACTGAATTATATTATCGAATTTTATTGACACTAATTTTATACCAATTATTATATAGAAGCGGAGCAAAAACCTGCTCCCGGAAGGAGATTTTTACGATGGGTTCTAATTTTCCCGAACACAATAATAGAGTACGTGAATTGATGGGCAAGCTCGGCAAAGAGATACCCGACACAATGGGAAGTTTCGCAAAACTACATCAGGCGGCTTCTAAACCAGGCGCTCTTGATACTAAAACCAAGGAGCTTATATCTCTGGCAATCGCTATTACTGTCAGATGTAACGGCTGTATCGCGTTTCACATCAATGATGCGTTAAAAGCCGGCGCAACTCGCCAGGAAATTATCGAAACTATCGGTGTGGCGATATTAATGGGCGGTGGTCCATCGGTGGTTTACGGTACCGAGGCATTAGAGGCGCTCGATCAATTCGAGAAAGAGGGCGTTAATTAATACCTCTGAACCGATTTTCATAATCTACTGATTTAAAACAGCCGCGAATAAGATATCATAGTATATCTCTCGCGGTTGTTTTAATTATAATATTAAAATCAAATACGACCGCTTCCAGTACTGAATTAATACGTTTTAACTGCTTATCTTTATTATAGTTATCTAATATAGTACAAATATATACAATTAATCCCGGAACTTTTTGATAAAATAATACGGTTTCGTTAACAATAATTGATATGAGTATAATCCTCAAACGAACCGACTTGTCTTGTAAAGCGAGGGACGCTATGAAAAAAATCACAATAATAATACTTGTCATACTTGCCATGTTGAATATCGCGGAGGCGCAAACTTCATCGCGTGGGTCAAGCCAGGCTAAATTAGAGGCAGGTGTATCTCTGGGGTATTATTCGGGTATGGGTTTTCAGGTTTTCGGCATGATATCCGATTTCGCCAAAGATTTTCCTCTAAGCGCAAGAATCGGGATCGGTTACACTTCGGTCAATCCCGGAAAGTCGGCTGAGGCCAGGCGGATATTCATCAATGATGCTACCAATGGAACGCCTGAAAAGTCGGGCAGAACCTGGGATTACAGGCTTGACCTTCTATATAAAGTGAACATCCTATCATTAAAACGTGCCTATGCCCTGATCGGCCCTCGTCACGCGAAATTTACCGGTAATTTCAAATATATCGGTGGTAATGAGGATTTCGATATAACCGGCAGCCAGTGGGGACTAGGCGCGGGCCTGGAAAGCTATTTCGCCATGAGCAATAAAATCGATTTGGTGATCACCGGGGGATTGGATTACTATTTCAACTCCAGGCTTACCGGCCACGATACCTCATACAGCCCCGATGGGGATAATGTAAACCCTCGTAATGACTACGTTTACAAAGATGCCGATGAGGCTATCGGGCAACCGAAACTGGAACCCCGATTGATGTTTGGATTTACATATAAGTTTTAACTCTGTCTTCAGGGGTAAGTATACCTCATTACTTACATATAATTTTATCTAGATTTTAATGAAACTTAGTCTCGAAAATATTGTATTATGTGTGTTAAGTATATTTAGAAAGATGAGGTAAATGATTAAAGCAGTATGAGTTTTATACGATACTCGGTAATTACTATATATTTATTGACCGGCTCGTATTCATTGGCCAATCAACCCGATAGCGTTTCCGAGCAATCAATAGATGAAAGCAAGAAAAACTCTCTTCTGGCATTACCGTTCTTTTACTATTCACCGGAAACAAAAATAGCCGGCGGTGTGATGGCCAACTATATTAACAATACGCGCTATCCTAATTCCAAACCCTCCACTCTTACTCCGATACTCGTTTACACCCAAAAAAAACAAGCGGCTATAAGTTTTAATTCGGAGGTTTACTGGGATAACTCGAACTACCATTTTATGGGGACGCTTGTATATTTAAAGTTTCCGGGCGAGTTTTACGGCATCGGCACGGATGCTCCAGAGGATAATAAAGAGGAGTTCACGCCGGAGCAATACATCTTAGAAACCAGTTTGAAATATCAATTCATCCCGGGATTATATTTCGGCATGGGTTACGATTTCGATAAATTCTCCCTGACAAAATATGATTCTGAGGGAGCGCTGAAAGATAAAACCATTATCGGCAGCGAGGGCGGAACTAATTCGGTGATAAAATTACTTGCTACGTACGATTCCCGCGATAACATATTCTGGCCTTCATCCGGCTATCTGGGAGAAATCAGCTACGGTGTAAGTCACGAGTACACGGGCAGCGATTTCGACTACACCTCGGTTACCTTCGATCTTCGTAACTATTTTACCTTCAACGAACGATTCGTTCTGGCAACTCAGGCATACTATGGCAGCGTTAACGGTGATGCCCCGTTCAACCATCTGCCGCAAATAGGCGGAGACCTGTTAATGCGTGGCTATTACATGGGCAGGTACACCGATAAAAAGATGTACGTCTTGCAAACGGAGTTACGTTTTCCGGTCTGGTGGAAAATCGGGGCTACGGTATTCGGCGGTATCGGGGATGTCTCATCGAAATTGAGCGATTTTAAATCAGAAAACATGAAACCCTCTTATGGTTTCGGTTTACGATATAGAATAAATGATGAGAAAGTAAATGTCAGGTTCGATTTCGGATATGGAGATAATTCCTCCGGATTCTACATTTCATTCGAGGAAGCATTTTAATCTCCCGGCGCCCATTGATATTTACTCATATCGATAGAGCCATCCAGTGAAAACTTAACTCCCTCTTTTTTGAGCATACTCATTTGTATCTCGTATCCGTGTCCCGTTTTTAATGATATCATTCCCCTACCGTTTACCACCCTTTGCCAGGGTAGCTTATCTTTCTCGGAGCATGAGTGGAGAATTCGTACCACCTGACGAGCGGCGCGGGGGCTCCCGGCAAAAGCGGCAATCTGTCCGTAGGTGGCAACCTTTCCCCGAGGTATCTCTTTTATGATATGCTTAACCCTGTCGGTAAAATCGCTACTCATATTATTTCAAATTAACGGTTTATTAGGTTCAAAACAATCCCCGGAAAAAATAATTTCGCCGGGGATGTTTTACTATTTATTTTTAATACCGCATTACGGATTAAAATGCAATTGATTAAAAACTTCTCTAAAATCGAAAGTAATAGTCCCTGAGGTATCGCTGGCGTTGGTCGGGCCTTGAACGAAATCCTCGGCGTATCTGAAAGCATCGTATGTGTGCCCGGCGAAACTGCTGTTATCGACTGCTTTCATCTTCATTGTCATCACTTTGGTAGGCGTGGAAAAATGAAGTGAAGGTGAAATATACGGCGGCGCTAATTCATCGTATCCCTGGAATGACTGAACGAAAATCCCTGGCTGGTATTCATATGGATCATTAAACCAGGCTCCGTCCCATTCGTTAAGCGGGAAAAAGAATTCCGCTCCGGGATCGGCATTGTTCAGCAGGCTGTCTACGTACCGACTATCGGTGCCCAGGCATATCAGCATCGTACCGATATATGAATCATCATCGGTATAGATATATACATCGACATCGAACAACCCGCCGACATCGGTAGTAACGGGGTCGCCATTGGGAGAACCATAGTAAAACACCACCGAATTATTCAGCTGTGTGGTAAACCACCATAGTCCGCTGGTAGTCGAATTACCCTCACTATCGAAAGCAGTGACTCTCCAGTAGTAAGTAACGCCGTTATCGAGAGTTTGTAAATTGAAACTTGTTTGCGTCTGATGATCGCTAACGAGCGGTGGTTGACTGACGGTACCGAAATATACGTTATAGCTCAAATCATCGTTTTCCTGATCGCTACATGTCCAGCTTAATACTACGCTCGATAAAGAAACTTCCGTTTCAGCGCTATCGGGTGTATTCGACAACGCACCGATTTGCGGCATATCAGGTGGTTCATTGGCTGCCGAAACCGTTCTGAACTGCCAGGTTGGTCCCTCGCTAATATGGCTGTAATCATCATAAGCGATAATTTTCCAATAATAATTAGTAGCCGAATCGAGAGCTTCCGGTTGATAGGTTAATTGCGTTTGATGATCGGCAACGAGTTCGAATCCACCGGCAAGCGTATCGGTATCAAAATAAATATCGAACAATAAAATATCATTATCGGGGTCGTCGCAAGCCCATTCTAAAGAGGTTGAAATCGGAATCCCAAATGAGCCATGAAGCGGTTGAGGATTATTCGGTATTTCAGGCGCGGAGTTTGGGGTATCGGATGTCAGGAAACTCCATATCGGGCCAGAGGTCGAATGGTCGTGTGAATCGGTAGCTACGACCTTCCAGTAGTATTGAGTATTCCCCTGAAAAGTAGGACTATATTGAGCTACATACAAACCCGATACCTCAAGTGGGGGATCGGATTCGGTACCGAAATATACATCATAAGAGAGGGTATCGGACTGATCAGGATCGGAGCATGTCCAGACTAAATCGACATCAAGAGCCACTGTATTCGCCCCGTTAGCCGGATTGGGCAGGGATGGTTGTTCGGGAGGGGTGTTGATTGTCGGCTCCTCCTCATCACTATCGAAAATGCATCCGCCAATAAAAGTCAATAATATTATACTGATCGAAAATATCAAAAGAAGTTTGTTAACGCTTTTCATTGAACCTCCAGCGTTCGGTTTGTCCACGAGCATTAATTGCTTTGAAGTACTCACAATATAAAGCAATCTCCATTTTTTCAAAGCCATTAATTTCCACCTTACGATTATTTTATCCAGGTTTATCTTATTAAATTAGGTAATCCATAAAACGTTCCATTCATTAACTATTATGGATTTCCTAATCGCATAATATACTATACTATATGCCATATGATTTCATATTTGCAAATCATGGTATCTTGGAAATAAATAGATAGTGAAAATCGTATCAATTATATTTATATTCGATCTAATTGACATTTAGCTTTCAATGGAAGGTCGTGAGTTTGTTCGAATGCTACTTCGTATCCGATTTGCACGGTAAAACAGACCGCTACGATAAATTATTTGATCGTATCGGAACCGCGCCCCCTGAAGCCATCTTCATTGGCGGCGATATTTTGCCTTTCAGCTTAAAGATGAATAAGATTAGCGGCGGTTTTATAGATACATTTCTTACGCCCGGTTTAAGGCATCTCCGGGATGAGTTAGGAGCCAACTATCCGAAGATATTCATCATTCTCGGTAATGATGATCCCAGGTCGGAGGAAGCAACAATAATCGAGGCGGCAAACACCGGCTTGTTCGAATACATCCACGACAACAAAACCACACTCGGTAATTGGAATGTCTATGGTTACTCGTATGTTCCGCCTACGCCGTTTATGTTAAAAGATTGGGAGCGTTATGATGTTTCCCGCTATGTCGATCCCGGCTGCTACCCGCCACATAGAGGCAAGCATACCATTAAGGTATCAGAAAACGAACTAAAATATTCAACGATAAAAAAAGATTTGGATAAGCTATTCGACAATGATTCGCTCGAAAACGCTGTCATCTTGTTTCACAGCCCGCCGTACAATACCAATCTGGATACGGCGGCGCTGGACGGCAAGTTCATAGATGGCGTACCGCTCGACCCTCATATAGGCAGCATCGCAATCGAGAGATTCATAAAGGAGAGGCAACCTCTTTTAACGCTTCATGGGCATGTTCACGAATCCTCGCAAATAACAGGTCACTGGCAAGATAAACTGGGCGCCACCGTAATGTTCAACGCTGCGTATCATGGCAAAGAATTATCGCTGGTAAAATTCGACCTGGAAAACCCCGAACACGCCACTCGTGAAATATTGTAATATCAAGTAATACTTTTCATTTTGAGCTTTCTCGCCGGATCTGTCAATGCGCCGATTTTCGCGGCATAGCTATTACCCTTTTCGATATCTTCCTCGGTTATGAGATGAATATCCAGTAAACCACCCGTGCGGTATCCGGTACGAAGATAATTCATTTCATCCAGACTCAAGCTCCAGCCCTCCAACCATATCAGAAGCTCGGATTTTTGTTTGCTGTCGCCGGTGATATGCACCAGTATATCTATATCGCTGGCTGGTCCGGCGGTAGCGTTTTTCACACTACCGAATACGTATATATCTTTCACGCCGAAACGTCGCGGATCCAGTTGTGAGGCGATGTATTCTGCCATTTTCAAGCGCCAGGCCCAGTAGTTATCACCTTTAATCACCGTACCCTCATCCCGTAAAACAGTTTTCTCGTGTTCCTGCGTAGGCTCCGTCAGTATGCCCAGCGCCTCGTTGATATCAGCATTAAGAAGCACTTTCAGCACCTTACCATCAGTCGATTTACTCACATCTATGAGTCTGAGCGTGTCACCCAGATATTCATATTCGGGCAAAACAATCGGTAGGATGTTTTCGGAATCGACCATGAATTGGTTATTGAATACAGCTTTCTCCGAGTCTGGATAGAGCGGCAGGTAGCGAATTTCGGCCTCCACCAAATCCTGGAAGAAATGTGTACCGAACGATAAATCGGGAAGGTAGTTGCCTTTCTGGAAAGCCACCTCTATTAACATGGCTGTGTTATTGATATCGGAATAGGTAACGTTAACGCCCAGCTTGATATTTCCCCTGCTGCCCCATCTCCCCGGACCGATCAGCACGAACTGCCTTCGAGGCAAAAGTTTGTTAAGTTTGCCCACGGCCCGTCCGATCTCAAGCATCGTCTCCCTATCCGGTAGTTCCGAGTAACGTTCCGGATCGACATAAACGATATGCGTGATATCCTGCACGCGACCATTGGATATATATTTGTTTGCCGAAAACACGATATCTTTTTCCTCGATATCCTTGGGTATCGGTGAAGGAGCGCTGTCTTGTGAATAGCTTTGCGGTCGGCTTTGGAGGAGGTATAAGTCTTTGCCGTCATGGGCGAACTCGATATCAACCGGGTTTTCGAGCTTGTTTTCCAGCACGTTTAACATGGCATGAATCTGTTCTACGAATCCCGAATCTCCCAGCAAACTATCGAAAGTGATCACGTAATTATTCTTTTCGAAATCGAGATTCAATAGCTGCGGCCTGTTTAAAGAGTGGCCGTCGAATGAGGATATCATTTTCGTGATACCGGGTATCTCCTCGCCAATTTCTTTCAGAAGGGTTTTCACTTTCACGGTCTCGAACTTGTTTGTCTTGAGATTTACCACATCTATTTTCTTGGGCGAATACCGCACTACCTCATCGGCGGTGACATTCACGCGTAATCCCGGCTGCCCGGGAGCGATAAGCACCGGGTAGTCGTCACTGACCCGATCGACCGCTCTGGTTCCCAGGCCCGGTACTAAGCGCAGCAAGCCATCGCTACGACGAATTCGCGGTGACCAGCGGAAATCATTGCGAGAAAACGCTACGCCGGCAAACGAGGGCAGGAAGTAATCGCCGATTTTATTGCCAACCACCTCCTGGATCATGATCCCCATCTCCTCGGCAAAATCCAGTAAACCGCGTTCGGCCCGATATTCGATCGGATCGGGGCCGAATATCGAGGCGTACACCTCCGTAATAGCATCGGTTAATGCCTCCAGCCGTTGGCTCTTGGTGCCCTGGTTGGCGATAAACAAGCTCTTATATTTTCCCGAGAAAACAGCCCCCATACGATCCTCGAGTAAACTGGAGCTTCGCACTATTAGCGGCTTATCGCTTAGCTCATCCAGCACCATCGAAAGACCGTTTATTATCTCCGGAGGAAAGCGCGAGTTTTTGAATGTCTGGACTACATGAGGATATTCCAGACGGATCTGGTTGATATCTTTATATTTTTGCTCTACGACCTCATCCAAACCGTTATAACTCAGAAAACCGAGTAAAACATCGGAGGAAATATACCAGGTTTTAGGTACTTTGATATTTTTTAATTGCTCTGTATACTCATCGGAGTTTTGCAAAATCTGCTGGGCTAAAATCAATCCGGCGCTTTTGCCGCCCAATTTACCGTGGCTCTCGGTCAGGAATAGAATCTTATCAACCAGTTTATAGAAATCACTCACGCGCAAATACTGTTTGGCTACATTAATAAAATTAAGCTGCCCGGATAGAAAACGCCTGGTTAACGAAACCGTGACTCCCCTGCCGTTGACTTCGGGTAATTCCTTGCCCTCGGGATCGATATGGTAGTAGCGTCTTAGCGCGTCGGCAACCTCGGCCAGCGAGAGATTGCGGTTAACTACCTTCATCAGGAAACCGAGCTTATCCTCCTGCATCCATTTCTGGATATTCGCCAGCAATTGCTCGTTGCTCAGATGACGGGCGGCAATGGTGAATACCTGTTCGCATTGTTCGGTGGTAAAATATTTCATACCGCGTTTGCCGGGACGATTGTCATCCGAGGTCGAATCATCCTCCAAAACGCCGCTTATCGTATCGATCTCTTTTTGCAGTTGAATAGCTTCTTCGATGCCGCTCCAGCAGAGCAGGTGAAAAACTTTACGAGACAGGTTTGCGTATAGATCTTTGTCGGTTCTCTGGAGAAGGTTCACGATTACTCGCCATTCCTCTATTTTGTTTTCGTGAAGTTCCTTTTCGGCGACCCTGTAATCTCGAAATACCTGGCGCATCATTTTAAATGTTATGAAATGTCCCAGCCGATCGGCGATAGTCTGCAATAGCTTGGTTTCCTCCTTGAGGAACGGCCCGTCATCCGCCGTCGGCATCTCCTTGGTGTAATATACACCGATCTCACCGATCTTTTCATCTTGCGCTTTTATATCGGCTTTCTGCTGCCATTTAGATTCTTCGAAATCCGGCGATTTGTAACACTCGCTGTGAATGAGAATCTTCACCTGGCAAACATCAGGATATTGCCAGCCCGGAGGTATGGCCTCGATAATACCGTTACATACTTTCTCAAGATCAGCCTCGGGTTCGTTCAGTATCTCCTCTATCTGGTAAATACAGTTAAGCTCTTTAGCTCGTTCCTGGAAAAACCAGAGAAGATTTTCCGAATGATTCGTTTGATCAGTCATGAATGATGACTCCTCTCCCGCATCTGCCGTCAACTTTTATGGTTAACGGAGCTTTAAGCTTGACCTGTTTGATAAATTCGGTTTCACTCACTATCTCCTGGCTTTCGAGCCATTGCCAGTCGATTTGGTTCTGGCCCCAATGATCTATCGAGAAATAGAATACTTTGAAACTGGTGATATTGTGGAAAAAATGCGACCCCTGACTCATTATGAAATCCATCTGGGGCAGGGTAGACTCGACAATAACCTTGGCGCCGGATATCTGCCCGAAATTGACCGGTATACCTCCCTGAGGATCAGAGGTACCCCATCTGCCGAAACCTATGAGCAAGTAAGGCTCTCTTTTCTGCACCAGCTCACGATTGAACTTCTCCAATTGGTTAGCGATAGTCTGCGTATGTCGGGCCTCGAAATTTTCTTTTTTCACGTAGACGATATTAGCTATGGTTTCGACCACGCCGTTGCCAAGTACATTCTGTGCCCCCGCTAATACTTTTTCAGAAAGCAACTCGTGCTCATCGACATCTATTTCCTCGTTAGATACCACCATCGGCCTTACTTGCAGAAAACCGAACCGTGCCGGGGCGCAGCCTTTGTCATCAAGGGTAACCGCGAATTCGATCTCCACCAGCGTTCCCAAAACATCCTCGCACAGTTTTAGCATGTCTTTGAGCATCTCATTAAGCGGAATCTGCCCCGCCCTGATTAACGACGCGAAATTAAGCAACCGCGGTCCTTTGACACCGGTGCCGGTTACGATTCTATCGTTCTGCGCGTTATATGTCGAGGCTATATATTTGAGCGTGCCGTCGGCTTCGGCCTCGGCGATATTATGCCTGAACATGAATTCCGTCTCGTTGACAGGATCGAACGCCGGCGGTTTGCCCATGTTCACGCACCAGAATTCCGTCTGGCTGAATTTAAGCAATTCGTTTATGCTATTATACGGCGGGTCGGATTTCGGGTATTTCGGCGAATACGACCAGGCAATGGAATCATCCACGATACTCTTGCCCAGCCCCAGCGCCAGGTCGATAATGCCATCCTCCGGTTTAGCATGGCCGGTGGGATAGAAATTATATGAACGAGCGACACCACATATATGGGGATAAAACCTCTCGCCGTAGCGCTTGCCCATCACCTCCTGAATTACCACCGCCATCTTCTCATCACGGGTTGTATGGCTGGTCATCTGGATATAGTTTTTAGCATCTTTGAAAAAAGTCGAGGCATAAATGAATTTAACCGCCTCCACCAGCTTGCGGAATCGCGTATCGGCATCGAACTGGTTATTTGGAATCATCTTGGTGGCATAAACACTGGCGAACGGCTCGAACATGGCGTCCTCCAGCATACTGGAGGAACGAATCGCCAGTGGTTGATGAACCTGATCTACCAGCGCCCTGAGATCACCGACCAATTGCGGCGGTAAGCTGGCTTTCTGAAAAGCATGCGCCAGGCGATCGTTGCGAATATCGGAGAAAGCTATCTCGTAGAGCTCATTCGTTTTCATGAACTGATCGAAATAATCAGTCGCGATGACGGTCAATGTGGGGATATTCACGGTAACCAGAGGCGCGTATTTATCTCTCATCTTCTCGACCAATATATCCTGCATCCTGGCTAGCCCCTGGGCTTTGCCGCCAAGCGAACCGCCACCGATGTAGGTAAAATTTTCTTTACCGGTAAAAAATTCTCGGTCGAACTTAATGATGTGTTTATAATTCTGATTCATAACCGGCATAGTATCCCTCTAGTTCACCCAGCCACGATAGCGACAAGCTTGTGCGACTCTATCGATCGCTATCAGATGCGCGGCGTCCCGGTTGTATATTTTATGTTTATTAGCCAAATCGCTTACCGCGATAAAGGCCGATGTCATCTTGACATCCAGTTTACTTAAGACCTCATCCTTTTCCCAATAGTAATTCATATTGCTCTGCACCTGTTCGAAATAGCTGCATGTCGCGCCGCCTGCGTTTGCCAGTAAATCGGGGATAAGATAAATATTATTCTGATCGAACACCGCATCGACCTCCGGCGTAACAGGTCCGTTAGCGCCCTCGGCTACTATTTTCACCTGTGAGCTGATTCTATCGACATTTTTCACCGTGATAGAATTTTCCAGTGCGGCCGGTATTAATATATCGACATCCTGCTCGAGCCAGGCTTCGCCATCGAGCACCTCATAGCCTAATTTCTCGGCCTCGTCTTTTTCGATAGAACCGAACGGATCGGTTATATTTATCAGCTCGGTATAGTCTATACCGCCGGCTTTCTTGTAGGCGTAAGCTCTCTGATCGGCTTGATCCCAGCAGGATACGCAAATCACCTTCCCCCCGATTTGGTCGTATAGCTTGGCCGCGTGCTGCCCGACATTGCCGAACCCCTGTATACTGGCGGTGGTATTCTCGGGGGCAAGCTCGAGTTCTTTCAATGCCTCTCTAAGAGTAAACACCAATCCATAACCAACCGCCTCTTTGCGTCCTAGCGAACCGCCGAGAAAAACAGGCTTGCCGGTGATAAATCCAGGGAAATGGGCATGATTGATAGTCTCATATTCATCCAACATCCATAGCATGTGACGGTCGGTGGTCATCACCTCAGGCGCGGGAATATCCACCAGCGGCCCGAGGTCTTTGGAAAGCTGCCTGACCCAACCCCGGCACAACCGCTCCTGCTCGCTCATGCTCAAATTATGCGGATCGACTATCACACCACCGTTTGCACCGCCTAATGGTATATCCACAACCGCGCATTTCCAGGTATTCCACATAGCCAGCGCTCTTATCGTATCGATCGTTTCATCAGGATGAAAACGTATTCCACCTTTAGCCGGTCCGCGGGCGTCATTATGCTGCACCCGGAACCCGTTATATATATCGATACTGCCATCATCCAGTTGCACGGGGATATTAAACTGATATTCTCTAATCGGGGAACGTAGAAGTTTACGAGCCGCCCCGTTTAATTCCAGAAGATCGGCGGCTTTATCGAACTGCTGTTGTGCCATCTCGAATGGATTATAGCCGTTCTGACTCATATGGTTGATCCTTTCAGGTATTTTGTTTACTTTTCAAAGGTTAGGTTTAATAGTATCGGAGTATAAATTATTGAGGTATAGTGATCTCTTGTTTTCAACCATAACCTTAATAAGATGATACGTTTTTTGCGATTTTAAGTCAAGATCAGTTAGTTTCAACTTCGTTTTTTACTAATATTGGTTAATACTTATAGCAAAGTTAATAATCTTATTGCCTGAGAACGATAAATTAGCTATTTTCATTTCAGAATATTGATAATAACAGGATATTAAAGAGTCATTAATTTCCATATGGATCACGATTTTCAAAGTCATAAGATACTTAGAGTCCTTGGCGAACGCATGAAGGAGTTGGCGGCGATTCACAAAACCGCTAATATCCTTCAGGATGATACCAATTCTATAAGCGTTCAGATGATACGTATCGTAAACCTTCTACAGGATGCCTGGCAGTACCCTGAATATACGGCGGCTCGCATAAAATTCCAGGATGATAGCTATACAACCAACAATTTCAAGAAAACTGAATGGCGTCAAAAAGCCGTTTTTTCACTCCATTCTGGCGAGGCAGGCAGTATAGAGGTCTATTATCTACGTAGCATGCCTGAGCTGTTCGAGGGGCCGTTTTTAGCCGAGGAGCGAGAGCTTATAAATACGTTGGCAGAAATGCTCAGGTTGTTTTTCCAGCATAAATTGGATGAAAAGGATCTTCAGTCGGCGCGGGATAATCTGGAAAAACTGGTAGACGAAAGAACCCGCAAACTATCTGAAACGAATAATGCTCTTCAAGAGAAAATAGCTGAATATGAAACCGCCCGCGCGAAAATCGCCAATTATCAGCGCCAATTACAAAAATTAGCCTCCGAGCTCTCCCTGGCCGAAGCGAGAGAGAGAAGAAAAATTGCCTCGGAGCTTCACGATTATATAGGACAGTCGCTGGCATTCATGAAAATAAAACTACTGACACTCGGAAAGGAACTGCAATCCTCGGAAAGCGCTACTACCGTGGATGAGGTTAAGGCTTTGCTCGATGAGACCATACAGTACACGCGTGATCTCACCTCTGAGATCAGCCCGCCGGTATTGTACGAGTTGGGGCTGCAATTAGCCTTAGAATGGCTCGTAGAACAGTTCGCGAAAAAACATGGATTATTAATCGACTTGAATTCAGCAATAGAGGAAATCAAGCTTCAGGAGGAACTGGAGATAGTACTGTTTACCTCGGTACAAGAGCTATTGAATAATATCGCAAAACATGCCAATTCGGAAAACGTACGGATAATCTTGACACTAAATTCCGAATATATAAACGTTGAGGTTCATGATGATGGCATGGGGTTCGATAGCCGAGCATTAGAAAGCGGTTCGAGTGAGGACTGGGGATTCGGACTTTTCAATATCAAAGAAAGATTAACATATCTGGGCGGTAGCTTTAAAATCGATTCTCATCCTAATTCGGGAACGCGGGCGATTTTATCGGCGCCATACAAAAGATAAGGACAGATGTGATGAGTATAAAGGTTCTAATAGCTGATGATCATAAGTTATTCCGGGATGGTTTGAATACATTACTAGCCAAACAGAAAGGAATCGAGGTCATCGGCGAGGCGGACAACGGCCTTACCACGGTAAAGATGGCCCTTAAGCTGATACCCGACATTATACTCATGGATGTCTCAATGCCCGACCTCAATGGGATCGAGGCAACCCGTAAGATACTGGCCGAATCTCCCGACTTGAAAATTATCATCCTGTCCATGCATTTTGACCGCCGGTTTATATTAGAATCACTGAAAGTCGGAGCTAAAGGCTACTTACTGAAAGATTCGCCAATAGAGGAGGTATCCGAGGCGATCAATACTGTCATGAACGACCAGATATATCTGGGTAACCAGATCACCGAGGTAGTGATAAACGATTACATCAAAATCGCTAATAGCTCGGAATCCTCTGCCTTCTCTGTACTTAGCGCCAGAGAGCGGGAGGTGCTACAGCTACTGGCAGAGGGCCAGCCAACCAAGGAGATAGCCGCCAAGCTCAATGTTAGCGTCAAAACAATCGAAACGCATCGTAAGCAGATAATGAACAAACTGGATATCCACAGCATCGCCGAACTCACAAAATATGCTATCCGTGAGGGAATCACCCAGCTCAACTAGCCCGCCATCCCCCATAAGGATAAACGAAGTAGATAATCAGGTTTTACCTGATTGCCTGTGCTAATGCCTATCAGTATTTTCCAGCATTTAGAAGCTTGTGAAATTAGTAACTTGATTGAAATCTAACGTCCGTGGAGCATTTTCTTCAAGTGGTTAATAAAAGGAAAAACAAAACTATACTAAACTATAAGTTAGGTAATGTTTTTTGTAAATATAACTTAAGTTAATAGTAAAAACTAGTTAAGGCCTTAACACAATGGCCTAACACAACCGAGGAGTAATAGATGTCAGACGCAAAAGTTGAAGCTTTCATGCAGAACATCATTGCCAAGAACCCGTCTGAAAACGAATACCATCAAGCAGTTCGCGAAGTGGTCGAATCCTTAATGCCGGTTCTCGATCGCCACCCGCATTATGCCGAGGCCAAAGTCTTAGAAAGAATTTGCGAGCCCGAGCGCGTATTGATGTTCAGAGTTCCCTGGGTAGATGACAGTGGTAATGTCCAGGTTAATCGTGGTTTCCGTGTTGAGTTCAACAGTGCCATTGGTCCCTACAAGGGTGGTCTTCGTTTCCACCCCACCGTCAATCTAGGCATCCTGAAATTCCTGGGTTTCGAGCAGGTATTCAAAAACAGTTTAACCACCCTGCCTATGGGCGGAGGTAAAGGCGGTTCGGACTTCGATCCTAAGGGAAAATCGGACATCGAAGTTATGCGTTTCTGCCAGTCATTCATGAGCGAGCTGTTCCGTCACATCGGCCCGAACACTGACGTTCCGGCTGGTGATATCGGTGTCGGCGGTCGTGAGATCGGTTTCTTATTCGGCCAGTACAAGAAACTCCGCAACGCTTTCGAGGGCGTATTGACCGGTAAAGGTCTCAATTGGGGCGGCAGCTTGATTCGTCCGGAAGCCACCGGCTACGGCCAGGTTTATTTCGCCGAGGAAATGATGAAAACCAGAGGTGAATCATTCGAGGGCAAAACCGTTTCCGTTTCCGGCTCCGGTAATGTCGCTCAGTATGCCACCGAGAAAGTCAACCAGCTCGGCGGTAAAGTTGTCACCATGTCCGACTCTTCAGGTTATATCGTCGATATGGATGGTATCAAAGGCGAGAAATTCGATTTCGTTATGGAACTCAAAAATGTCAAACGCGGTCGTATTAAAGAATACGCCGAGAAGTTTGGCTGCGAATACCACGAAGGTACCGGTGTCTGGAACGTTCCCGTACAGGTCGCCTTACCGTCCGCTACCCAGAACGAACTCAATGGTGATGACGCCAAGACTCTTATCAAGAACGGTTGTTATGTCGTTTCCGAGGGCGCAAATATGCCGTCAACTCCGGAAGCTATCAGCGTATTCATCGAGAACAAGATTCTCTACGGCCCTGGCAAAGCTGCCAATGCCGGTGGTGTTGCTGTTTCCGGTCTTGAGATGTCCCAGAACAGTGAGCGCTTGAACTGGTCCCGTGAAGAAGTCGATGAGAAGCTGCACGGTATTATGGTCAGCATCCACAAAGCAAGTGTCGAAACTGCCGAAGAGTATGGTACTCCCGGTAACTATGTCAATGGCGCTAATATCGCCGGCTTCATCAAAGTCGCCGATTCCATGCTCGACCAGGGTGTCGTCTAAGCATATCTTTTCCAATAATAGCATTTCCTTTAAGGCATCGGTTTTTCGCCGATGCCTTTTTTATCAGTACTATAACCAAGCGGCTAATCCGGTGTGATGGTTTAACGTATTTTAACCTTCCGATTCGCGTCGGTTACATGTCTTTGATATCGCTGAAACTCGTTTTATTGACTTTTCAACATTTCCCGGACTTTTTGTTGGCGGCACACGTCCCGAGGCTGTCTCAAAATCATGGTCCTTGTGGCTGGCTTCTTCGTCTGCCAGCTTTCGTTTGCAGGCATACGAGTTGGGGCGCGGGGACGTACCCCAACCGAAGTCGGCAGGATAAACTCCGCCGAATGCGTATCATGTGGTTGTTTATTTAGGTGATTTAATATTCTACAAATATTATAATGTAATGTTGAAATTTAATCCGTATCGACCTGAAATTTAAGAGGCAAGGGATTGACAAAAAGACTGTAGAATAAAATCAGTTAATTTTAATAACTTCCGGAGGTAATCGATATGATCAGATCATGCGCCAAATACGCAGCAACACTAACCCTATTGCTATTATTAATTCTGTGTTTTTGTGGAAAGCCGACCCATCTCGACCTCGTGCCCGAAAATATCCAGGTTGTAGTGATGGACAAATCCAAAATCGAACTGGATGACGGCGACTCATTCGTATATGACGGCATGGGCATTCGTGTGCTGGGCATGGATACACCGGAGATATCTCATCCCGAGCACGGTTTCAACGAGGATCAAAAATACGGACGAGAGGCGGCGGCGCTCACGGCTGAGATTTTTCACGAAGCTGATGAGATAGCCTATGCGCCATATCAGGAAGATCGCTATGGCCGCATGCTGGCGCATGTTTTCGTGGATGGCGAGCTTCTCTCGGTAAAATTGATCAAGGCCGGGCTCGCTTACGAGACTATATCGCATTATGGCGATAACGGCTTCCCTGAAATCGCGAAAGTGATATTCGAGACCGCCAAGAAATCCAAGCTGAAAGATTTCATTCAGCCGTACAAATGGCGTCAGGAACATCGCGAGCAACAAGAAACCGATTAGACTCAAACGGCGGGCATTGAAGGATGCCCGCCGAAACAGCCAACTCAATGAGGACGTTATTTAAATCGGCTGCCACTCTATAACAGGAGGATAGAATACTCTGATTATTTGATGAATACCTGCACCCCTCCGTAAATTATCCTACCGTATACGGGAGCATACATGAAAGCGGCATCATCAGCGTGTTTCTCTTCCTGAATGTAATCGGAAAGATTTTTCGCACCCAAGTAAAGTTTATAGGTATCCAAGAATGTTTTGGAAATCATTGCGTTAACGATCACGTAAGATTCGGTTTTCTTGATTTTGGTAGGCTCTTCGCCATCCGCGAAATAATCAATGTACATCTTGCCTTTGTAGTTGGCATCTACGATGAAATTCCACTGGCGCGGAGAGAAATCCAATTTTAAACCGGCATCGAGATTGGGATAGCGTGAGATATACTTGCTGTCATCCTCATACTGAGTTCCAACCCAATCCTCGCGGACATTGTCGTATTCCCCCTTATTGAATGCCAGGTCAGCCATCAAAGCCAGATTCCTGGTTAAACCGAACTGGCCGCCTAACTCTATTCCCATCACGTAAGCATCGTCGATATTTTTCCACTGGTAATCATAGCCTAAAGCGGTGACTTCCTCATCGGCATCCGTGAATGAGATGGCGTTTTTCAACTCGGTGCGATATAGATTTATACTCAGGTCTATGTCGTCGATAATATAATCGGCGCTGACACTGTAGCTATAGGATTTCTCGGGTTTCAAATTACCGGCTTTATAAACTCGAGGTGAACCGCTGCAAAGATGGAGATCCTCGGAGAAACCGTAGGGTACCCTGAACCCGGTACCGACATTCAAACGAAAAGTAAGCTCACTGGTAGCATCGAATTTTAATGCGAACCGGGGATTTACGGCCGACTCATCATACTCGACCGGCTCTACACCATCAGGATATACATTGCCGGAACCATGGAAACTGTCCTCGGACTTATGATAGTCATATCTTACGCCACCAACTAACTCAACCTTATCGGTAACGCTGTATTCATCCTGAATATACACGCCGAAATCGTTGGCTTTCTTGCTGCTCGAGGACGTATAAGAAACGCCGTAATTGTCATCCTCTTCATCGACTACGACATATTTGCCTGACTCATCGAGATTGTTATGCGCAACCTGTAAACCTGCCAGTAAGCGATGGCCGCCGCCCAGCGGGTGGATGATGTTTAAATTTCCTACGTAAAGATCCTCCTCCGCTATATACGGCCTTAACTCGCTGACCGGGGGAAGAGCATCATCATGAGTAGCCTGATAGTCACCCAGGAATGTATCGTTGGTGGCGTTTCGTTTATGAAGTGTATACGATAAACTGGTTTCAAGCTGCGTTCCTGAAACAAACTGCTTCCAGTATCCCAGTTCCCCACTGTACCTGTCTGTAACGATACGCTCGGTACCGGCGGAGAAAATATTTTCGAATAGATCATCTGTGATTTCTCCGCCCTGACGGTTTTCGCTTATTATCCGTCCTTTAAATGTAAGTTGATCGGTCCCGGTGAGATCATCGACATATAGATTAAATCCGAGGTTCTTATTATTGGTTCTCACCCTGTCACTGATTCCATCGCTTTCATATACCTCATCTCTGGTGTTACCATCACGGGTTTCATCAATGATATTCCCCTGATCCTGCTGAGCGAAAAGTGAAATACTTACATTGTTCTTTTTTGTTCCGGCGTAGAGGCTGTACTTGTTGGTACCGTGTTCGCCCATCTCGAGACCAACTTTGCCCTCTGTTTTCTGCGGTATGGCCGAGACTATATTAATAGCGCCGGCGATAGCGTTACTGCCGTAAAGAGCAGAACCCGCGCCTTTGACTACCTCTACCTGTTCGACGCCCTCGGTACCAAGCTGTTGAAGACCATATACGGATGCTAACCCGGAGTAGACGGGTTGACCATCCAATAGTATCTGGGTATGGTCAGCTCCCAACCCCTGAAGTCTCAACACGCAAAAATTGCAGGCCTGGCATTGCTGCTCGACCCTAACGCCGGGTGAGCCATCGAGTACCTCGTACAGGTTATGCGCGGCTTTATCCTCAATCGATTTTCTGGTGATTACCTCGGTAAGCACGGGCACCTCTTTGACATACCTGGGTGTACGGGTACCGGTCACCACGACATCACCGGTTTCGAGGGGCGTTTCTTTGAGTGTAAACTCTATCCCTGGTACATCCCCCACCACGGCGATATCCTCGGCGGCTGTAGTGTAGCCTATCATCGAGGCTATAACCTTCTGTTTGCCATCCGGCACATCCATAATCGTGAAATGGCCATGCTCATCTGTGCGGGCTCCTCTATATGTACCCTCGATTTGAACAGTAGCCCAGGCTAATCCCTCTCCTGTATTCTTATCAAGTACCGTGCCGCTAATTTGACCGGCGTTTACATCGATAACTCCGAAAACTACGACACACATCAACAACAAAAGCAATTTTCTGCTTTTCATCTTATCCTCCTGTTTTCTGCAAGCTCATTCATGACTGAAAACTGCTTACAGGGTTCATCTATTTACTTATTAGTACTATTAGAAAAACGATTAGATAGATGCATGAGGAGGAGAACGCCAGAGACGAGTTAAAAACATCGAGGTGGTTTCAAATTCGATTGTATGTTCAATAAGAATAAATTCATTATAAATAGATATCGCTACGATATTAGTAGTCAAGATAGGGATTGCCGAAAATACCGAGTTAGCCGGGCCAATCGAGACATATTCGCGACTCGTATGATCATGCTTTTGCCCGCTGCTTTTATTTGAATCATTGTTAGGGTGACTATGAATAACATAGCGACCATCGGGTAATTGATGAAAATGAAGATTGAAGGTAAGTGAAAAAATAAAAATAACCGTATAGAGCGCCAGTATTACTGCAAGTTTTTCAAAGATACTCTTGTTCACAGCTATCCTTATTGTTTTACATTTCTAATTTTATTAGCCTCTCCTAACAAAATAAACTCATTTAAATAGTTTGTCAAGAAATAATGTTACTTTTTTCACAAAGTTTTATGAATAGACAGGCTGGTAATTGCCGGAGAAATGCTATATTATTTTCTAACTTACTACTTACTAATATTTTATACTAAGTCGGGTGCGATTTAGCCACCATGTCCACCTTGCTCATAACAAGTTTGTCATTCACGTACCTCAATGAATAGTTCTTGTTCAGGGTTTGCTTAAGGCGAGTCAAGGTGACTTTTATACTTCCCGTGCTGGAATCGGTGAGTGTCGCCAGCCAGCTATAGTCTTTCTGGCGATCGGGATTTTCCAGCCATTTAACAGCGATAACTTTATTTTTCTCTCCCCTGAGCCTGGTTTTGGCAAAAGCCACCAGCTCATCCAAAAACAGCCTGGCATCCTTGCGGGTATACTTTCTCTCCGGTACTTGCTCGGATGAGTCAATCTGATCTACCGGTTTCTGGTCCGCGGGGATAGTGCTGTTATTGGGATCGAGTTCTTCATACGACGCCGTAATTTTATATTGATTCAGATTCCATTCTTTTTTAGCTTCAGTGAAAATAGCTGTCAGATACTCGACGATATTTTTTTCGATAGCCTCTTCCAGAGCTTCTCCTCCGGGAGTACTATTGAACTTGCCGATCAAGTCGAATATTCCATATTCGAGTTTTTCCAAAAGCTCTTTATCGAGCGTGTTACCATCACCGACAAATACGTTTCTGCCCAGTTCATCGACGAATTCCAACACCTGGCTCAATGCAGCCCTGTTTCCCTGACAAAATTCTTTTATGCAAATAATAAAATCGGTTCCCTTAGAGTCTAACCAAAGTTGTATATCGATCCGGATTTTATTCTCTAGACGCGGGTTCCTTCTCATCACTCCTCCAGGTATGGCGTTAAAAAGTTTAGGCCTAATTACCGCCAGGACCTGTTGGTTCAATGTCTACTTCATTACCACCATTAAAATCAGCGATTTTTACACCGCCGCCGAATTTCTCGCCGACAGGATGCATACTGCCAATCGTAGCATTCCTGCAGACATCATCACCGTAACCGGGATCGAAATTAAAACTCGGATTAAATCCGAACATGAGAAAAAATCCAAAGAAAAATCCGAAAAGCGCCATTTGATAATTACGCATGAGGACATACCTCCTTCTTTATTTAAATTAATTATTATTCGATCTTTGAGAGAATCTCATTTATAAATATGTCAAAAGTCCTGAGGTTGTGTAAAGATTCGTCTTTCTTTAAAAAACTCACTATCTCCTCATCCTTGTTCCAGCTTTCTTTAGTCCGAATGATCCGCTTGATCCAGTACATCGCTTTTTCGAGATCGTTTTTTCGCGAATACCATCCTGCTAGATTACACAATGTAAATAGCGCGGTGTCATCGATATAATGCGCAGCTAAATACATCGCCAGGCTGTAATCCTCATGGCCCTCCTTGTGGGCTATTATCCCGAGATTGTTTACGGCGACCATGGTATAGTAGGGATTCTTCTTGATAGCCGCCATCTCGATCAGCTTCAAACCTGCTTGTTTAGCCTCGGTATAATCACCGAATTTCTTTTTCAGGCTTTCTAATATCATCTGAAAATTGAGCAGCATTAACTCTTCGGGGTGTTTTTTGAGGCTTTTATATAACATATCAGAGGCATCCTCCAGAAGCTCTTCCTCGATCAAGCGGGTTATTTGCCGCCCAATCTCGATAAGCTCCGGGGAATCCGCGGCCGCCTCACGCTCGGAAATATCGCTACTGCTGACATTAACCGTACGTTGAGCCAGCTCTTTACGCATTGCCCGCTCGCGATCGCTAAGATTGTCTGGGGTATTCATCATTCACGCTCCAGAAATCAGCAAGGGAGTGCTAATTTATTTAAGGCCTCACCCTAGCTGAAAAATTAACAACTTTTTGCGCAAAATTCATAAAAAATATCAGTCCCTGCTTACAGTGACGCCTGAAATGAAAAAAACTAAATGGAGTTTGATTAAGAATAACAATACAACAAGAATACAACATCAACTTCAAAACCGGATTACGCACATTTCAAGCACTAACCCTGACGTAAAAGAACTAACACTTACATCTAATACAATATAGCCCAGAGTCCATGAAATAGCAAGCATAATCGTTTATGTAACAACATAAATAGACTTACAAATCTATTCACCGTATTGCAAATTATTGTCATATAAAACAAGCCATATACTAGACCATTAGGGTGATTATGTGCTATAAAAACTTGTTTTATGCGGTCGGCCTTAAGCGAAACTCTAATAGTTTTTCATGTCAATTGTAAATATTTCACTAAAATTGTTAATTTTTACGCTTAATTAAACATGATATCCGATTAAGGAGGAGAAACATGAACTTTAGAAAAGTAATGTTGATATTGGTGATGGCCTTTATTATCATGTCATTTCTGGCGATCGATCAAATACAGGCCGCTGATAGGGATTTCAGTAAAAATTCCAGCAGAAATTTCGTGAATGCCAGAGGAGATTCCAACATCTTCAGCTATATTATTACGGCAAGGCACAACAATGAAAAAACCAATCAGGTAGGGCAAGAAAACCGTAGATCTCACGAGAATAAAAAATCTTTCGGTGTAAGGCACAGACCTGAACATAGTACTATCATTAAGGCAATACTTGATTACGATGATTATACGCACATTTTCAGATTATACGAGAATAAGGAGTAGTAATGAAATTTAGCTACACGGCCATTCTGGCTATCGTACTATGCTCATGGGCGATGGCTGCGCCTTTAACTGTCAACGGTGTTCAATACGATACCGAAACCCTGGCAGATAACTGTCTTATTGTCCAATTCTCATCGGATAATAAACCGGCGGCTATCGCATACGAGCAAAATTCACTCGTTACAGGGATAACGGCATTCGATCAACTCAATGCTCAGAAAGGTGTTACCATGGTAGCACAGCTTTTCCCGAAATCCGAGAAAAGCAGCATGCCGGAGCTTTCGAATTATTTTTCGGTTACGTTCAACCAACCGGTAAATCTAGAAAGCGCGATTAACGACTATCAGCTTCTCCGGGAGATTGATTCAGTTGAACCAGTACCATTACAGCCGGTTTATTACACGCCAAATGATCCCTCACTGGGTTCGCAGTGGGGTTTGACTAAAGTCGAGGCCGAGAACGCCTGGAATGTCAATCAGGGTAGCTCGGAGGTAATTCTGGCAATCGCCGATAGTGGCGTTGACTGGGACCACCCCGATCTGGCGGATGATATATGGCATAATGCTGATGATCCAATTGACGGTTCAGACAACGATGATAACGGTCTGGTTGATGATCATATCGGCTGGGACTGGGTAACAGGTGTCCCGGGCTATCCGGGTGAGGACTATAGCACTCCTGATAACGATCCGATGGATTTCGACGGGCACGGTACCCACTGTTCCGGTATTGCCGCAGCTTGTACCGACAATGGCGTCGGCGTGGCCGGGCTTGGTTTCGACTGCAAGGTAATGTGCCTCAGAATCGGTTGGCGTCATTCCGATGGTAATACTTATGTCAGGATGGATTTTGCCGCGCAGGCTTTCGTGTATGCCGCGGATAAGGGAGCAGCGGCCATTAATTGCTCGTGGGGGTCATCCTACGCGAATTACCTTCGCGATGCCGTAGACTATGCCGTAGAACAAGGTGTTGTCGTAATCACGGCTGCCGGTAATGATGGTACCAGTTCCGCGCCTTACCTGGGAACGAGGACTGATGTCATCTCTGTAGCAGCTACCGACCAGAGCGACCTGAAAACCAGTTTCTCTAATTATGGCGTCTGGGTTGATGTATGTGCTCCCGGAATCAGCATCAATTCGACTTACTTCGATGACGCTTACTCGGTGCTCCAGGGTACCTCGATGGCCGCGCCATTCGTAGTCGGTTTAGTGGGTTTGATTAAATCCTCCGAGCCGGATCTCGAAAGATCGGAAATAATCGACAGGATTTATACGACAGCCGATCCTATCGATAACCTGAATCCGGATTATAATGGCCTTCTGGGGTACGGCAGAATAAACGCCTATACGGCCCTGGCCTCTAATAGCTTGCCGAATTTCAACATGCGTTCCTCGGTAATAACTATCACCGAGGATGATGGTGATAACATACTCAATCCCGGGGAATCTTTCGATCTTTCGATTACCATTCAAAATATATGGGCCGATGCCATTGATGTTACGGCAATCGCTCGTAGTAATGAGTATTTCACTGCCAATGATTCGACCACTGAATTCGGAGATATTCCGAGCAACCAGGTCAGGAATAACAGCTCCGATCCGTTTAATTTCACCGTAGGCGAAGATTTAAGACCCGGTAGTTGGAATATCGATATAGATATGTACGCCTCAGATATATTCATCGAAACGATGACCGTGACGGTCGATGTATTTCTCGATCAAACAGGATTCCCGATTGACCTGGGCGGCAATATCGAATCGAGCCCACTGGTGTTCGATTTCGATAGTGACGGCGATAATGAAATCATAGTCGGAGCCAATGACGGTTACCTCTACGCGTTGGAGGCTGATGGTTCGAATTGTGCCGGCTGGCCTCAGAGCGTATCCGGGAATATCCCCGGTGGCGCTGCTATCGGTGATATCGATAACGACGGCGCATACGAGATCGCGGTTGGTTCCAAAGATGGCTATGTGTACGCCTGGGAAGCTGATGGCACAGCCATGAGCGGTTTCCCGATAGATATAGATGGAACGATATTCGGTGGCGCAATGCTTATGGATATCGATGGTAATAGTAATCTGGAAATCGTAGTCGCCAGTATGTCGAATCGTGAAATTTACGTCATCCGGCATGACGGCACACAATTCGATTGGTCGCCAATCTCAGGCGGTTCGGGATGGTTCAGTAGCGGCATCGCAGCCGAAATCGATTTCGATGGTATCAGGGAGCTAATTTTTGCCGGCCTTGACTCCCACTTACACGCCTGGAATTCTAATGGCAACTACCCGACAGGTTTCCCTGTCGATCTGGGTAACCCTATTTACGCCTCGGCTACCTCCGGAGATTTGGATGGAGATATGGTGTACGATATCGCGGCAGTCACCTCGCAGGGAGAAATATACGCTGTAGCTTCAGACGGCTCGGTATTTCCCAATTTCCCGGTTGATCTGAATCAGACTGTGATCATTTATCCCATTGTTGCCGATATAAACCACGACTTCTTACCGGAAATAATAGTGGTCGATAACGCCAGGCACATTCACGCTATTGGATTGAACGGTGAAGAAATCAATAATTTCCCGATTGAATGCGGTGAGAATATAAAATCCAGCCCTGTCGTAGCTGATATTGATGGCAACGGAACCAAAGATATCATAGTTGGATGTACGAGCGGTTTGATCTATGCATATGATTATACCGGCTCGCTGGTATCCAATTTCCCCATAGGCGGTGAAAACCTCGGCGAGGTCAGGGGAGCTCCGGCTATTAGTGATCTGGACGGTGACGGCGATCTCGAAATCGTCTTCGCTACGTACTCCTCCGAGGCGGCCAACCTTATGGTTGTCGACTACAAATCACAATCGAGTCTGTATGAAAACGATTGGCCTTGTGGCGCATACGACAATCAACGTCGGGGATGTTATATCTCCGAGCCTCCTACAGGAATAGATGACGCTAATGTTTTGCCTCACGCTTACTCATTGGCGCAAAACTATCCCAATCCATTCAATGCCACGACCACGTTCTCGTTCACTCTACCCGAGCCGGGCGAAGTAACTATAGAATTGTTCGATATACTGGGTAGAAAAGTGGAGACACTACAATCCGGTTACCTGCCGGCCGGCTCGCATTTCGTAAATTGGAACGCCGCCGAGCAATCATCCGGAATTTATTTTTATAAGATGACTACGAATAATTTCACGGAAACAAAAAGGTGTCTGTTAATAAAATAACCCGTAACTTGGTAAAATTTTCTCTGTATCACTGAGAACAAGAACCCAACTCATGCTCTCAAATCTAGGACAGGATTCCCAACCTGTCCTAGATTTTTTTATGGCAATTCAAAAAGGTCGAGGTCTCATCTTTGCCGAGATACCGATCGAGGAGTTTCCTGTCGGTTGCGGTCAAATCAAACAGTATCAAGCCATCCAGAACATCGCTAAAATCGGGATCGATATTGAAACCGAGAGCTTGCCGCCTGATTTGAGGCAGTGGCGGAGAAGCAGCGGTGATAACCGTTCACGCCGTAGTACCGCTGGCTGCTTACGCCGGGGCTTTTAATCATACTCCGGTACGGCAGGAGGACGGCTCGTGGTTGTGGACATGCACCGTAGGGGTTGGTACGAATAATTACACCGCTGAGCTGTTCGCAGGCACGGATGTCGAGGGGATTAACTGGCAGATGTACCTCTCGAAATCGGGTGAGAATGCGTTTACCGATTTCCTATGGTACGAGGGCGAGCACGATCTTTTGATGACCGAGGGAACCTGGACATTATACAAAAGCCCGACAGACACGGTCGAGTATATCGGTATAACCTGGCATCGCAACCCGACAACCGAAACCGGTGATATCAAGTACACCAATATCGAACCCGGCGGAAGTGAGTACGGCGGTTTAATCACCTATGGAACCACCATCGATACTGTATATGACGCTTACTACGATGTTTTCATGGCAGGCGATGAACATTACATAGATATCGATTGGAATATTACCTCTCAGGCCGGAAGAGTTCTCGACTCGACTCATTTCGAGGACGATCAATGGCATTGCTGGGATGAGGACTTGAGTGATACATCATGTGAATAATATTTTGTACGAGGAGTGATCGTTTTCTCCTCGTTTTATTTTTCAGATTCGAGCAAAATGCAATAGTAAGATCATACACCGGAAGTTTTATAGTTGAAAACACCGGTAGCAGGCCTTTCCATCTCGATACGATGCGCTGGGATTGTTGAAAAGGCAGAATTATTATTCAAATATCTATTCAGAGTACAGCCGCAGGGACACAACATGTTGTACCCTCACGCTTTTAAAATCAGAATATTTACAATCCCCGGCTGCCCAGTAGAATGGCCAATAGTCCAAGCGGCATTATCGCTTTCATCATTCCGGATATGAATCCACAGGTACAATGCGAAGGCGCTCCCGAAAGCCTGATAATGAAATACAGCAGAAATATATCCGTGCCCAGCACGACCGCTATCAAGTATCCGATATTATATATATCCAGCATATATGGGATGAATGTCGCGAAAAATAATATAACGATAACGACAATTGCGAAAATCCGCGAGGTTTTCTCGCCATGCCTTACCGCTCCCGTGTTGATCCCCATAGACCGGTCATCCTCGACATCCTCTATATCTTTGATAATCTCCCTGGCAAAATGAAAAAGCAAAGCATATACCGCCGGTATGATGCCGCCCAACTCGTTATTCACGGATGCCGCGCCATATAAAAAGGCCAGCGAAGCTACGAAAGCTACAATGAAATTTCCCCAGTAGTTTTTACCTTTCAATGCCGGCGTGTAAACCAATAAAAGGATGGCCGCCGAGGATGAAAGAATCAAACAGAGATTGCTAATGAGCCCGGATATTATGATACCACATGCCGCCAGTATCATCGCCCAGGCAATCGCCTCATGCTGTTTCAGCATCCCCGAGGGTAACATACGATGCGGCTTGTTCTGACGATCCACCTCGATATCGAAAACATCATTAACGACATTACCGAAAGCTGCAATCGCACCTGATGAGAGAATCGCCAGTAATAGGTACGGATCATAATACAGATCGAATGATATAACTCCACCGACATAAACAGCCGCCATAGTAATCAGCACGTTCAATGGTCGTATTATGAAAAAGAGCGCGCGAAGCATTTACTTAACATCCCTATTTAAGTTTTTATTTACTAATGTTAAAAACCGGCTTTTAACCCGAAATGAATTTTAGTATCTCCGAATCCCTCCTCGGCGGGTATGGCGATCTCGACCGTGGCAACACCAAGTTTCACCGAGGCTGCCAGTCCCATTCCGACACCGGCTTTATACTCGGTATCGGAACCGTCCTCGTTAAGCTTTGGAATTCGGTAAATCGCTCCGTCTCCGAAAATATAAGCACGGCCTCGCCTGGATGTCAACAACCGATATTCGGCCGTGCCTACCGCCAATTGCGATACATAAAATTGATCTTGCATGTAACCGCGAAGAGAGCCGAAGCCACCCAGTGGGTATTGCCTGTCTACGGGTACGTTATCCGAAAAATCCCCCTGCGCATGTAAGCTCAGATACATTACCGAGGACCCGGCAAACGGCAGATATTTCTCGGTAATCAGCTCGGCGGTTCTATAATCAGTATTCGAGGCGGCAAACAGGCTGTCGGAACGGGTGGTCTCCGTAACGAAATCGGCGCTCAGGTATAGATATTCTCCACCATGAGGGTTTTGTGGATAGTCCCGACTATCAGCGGTAAAGCTTACCGAAAGGCGCAACTTATCCTTGTATGCCAGAAAAGCCCGACCGTACGATTCGGGGTCTAACCGCGATATGCCAATCGTAACACCATAGGAAAATATATCGGAGCCGAGATAATGCAGCCCGATGGAGGCCCCATTTTCGATAAAAACGCTATCTCGATCATCCTGGTAGGCTTTTATTTTCATTTTAAACGGGATACCTATAGGATACGGTTCACCGAATGTAAACTGCAGCCATCTCGAATGCTTGTCTTTCTTGGCCCAGTTTATTTCAGCCTGACGACCTTTGCCGAGTATGTTCGATATCGTAGCGTTGAATTTGCCATAAAACTCGCCATCATCCGAGGAATAGCCCGCTGCGCCATCCAGAATAAGCGAGGGCGTCTCCCTGATCGGAAATACCACTATGCCTCTTTCGGGACGGCTTAAATAGCGTAACCGATAGTTATCGGCCTCCTCTATAAAATCAGCTTTCAACAAACGGTTTAATGCTACTTCATTGATCGATTTGGAATATACCGAGGGTGATTCCAGGCCGAGATACCTTTGCAAAAATTCGGGCTTGATATTCTTGATACCCTCGAAAACGAACCTTTCCACGGTTACGGCAGGCCCGGGTTGAATATCCAGTGAAACGATCAGGCTATCGGGTTTAGCCAATCGAAAATCGTTAAACCTGATTTCGCAGTATGGGTAACCGTTTTCGGCATAATATGATATCAACTCATCGGCCAGGCTATTCAAGTTCGCGCTTACACCTGGTTTATTTTCGTAACTATCGATGACATCGATTATCGAATTTACCAGGCTGTCGTTTTCCGATAAGCCGCTTTTATCAATATGGATATGGTACAAATCACCTTTTCGGATAGTAAAACTAATCGCCATACCATCGGTTCTTTTTATAGTATTAATCGTAAGCCGGCAATCGTACCAGCCTCGTTCACGGTATATTCCAACGATTTTAAGTGAATCCGCACCGAGACTATCGGCATAGAATTCGCGATTGGCGCGAGAGTAGAGGTTTAGCTTATAAGCCGGCTTTTCGCCTATGAATTCCACTTCGCTTATGGTACTGCCGGAGGCAATCCCCAGAGACGACCAGATATAAAGTATGAACACGACAAGCAAAGATCTCAAAATTCCGCCCTAGCCTCTATCTTCAAAGTACTGTTGTCGTAGCCATCCCCCAGCTCTTTGTAAGTATAACGAATCTCAATCCGACTGTAGGAGTTGAGTTTGAACCTGGTCGAGACCAACAGGTTGAAATTATCACCGGGCTTTTTACCGCCGGCTACGACATACGGCACGAACGCATTATCGGTATCGACCTCGACCCGTGTGTAAACGCCATCCACCTCCAGCCGCCCGATATTCTTGAAATTAGCGACAGTCCTGACGCCGACAGAATAGCTATCAACGATCAGGTCCTTGACTTTCTCGTCCTCGGTGGAATAACCAAGCGGCAGCTCGATTCTTATTGCCCGGGACGGCCTTATCTCGGGCACGAGCCTGGCCTCTATTTTCTCGATATCGACATTCCCCGAATACAACCATCTTTTTTCGGTGGCGTATTGGCCGGCGCCTAAAACACCGACTATCGAACGAGAAAACAACTTGATTTCAGCGCCGTTGGAATTTTCTCTATCGCTAAGATTTTCATAAAGATAATCGCTACCATCGCTTCGAGAGGAGCTGAACGTGTGACGTAAATAATCACCGGCCTTATTCAGCCTCAATGTCGATCGTTGCTTATAGCTGAATGTCTTGTAAGACATCTCGGACTCATCATAACCGGAAAACGGTACAAGATGTTCAAAATCCAGTTGAGTATCGGAGGACAAATTCAGGCGATGGCTGAAATCACCATCGAGGGTAATCCTGCTCAATATTTTATCGGAGGTCAGAACTTTCGTATTCAATCTCGCTCGTAAGCCGCCGGATATCTCATAGCCGCCTATTTGATTTGTTTCGCCAAGCTGCCTGATGACCTCGATATAATCGCCGCCCTGTTCGGGCACGTAGTCCTCACCGTCGCGACGGTAATCACCTTTGCCATCGCCGACATAAACATACTCGCGAGCCCGATTGATCTGTCCGGTGCCGTTGATATTTTCATAGAAAGTGAAACCTATATCAGGAGTATTATAATTCAATTTTAAACTGCCCATGTTGCGTACGAGTTTCTCGATATCGGGATATGATTGTTTTTGATAAACCCTCGAGTAATTCAACTGCCCGGTAAATTTCGCCCCCGATGAGCCATAGTTTATTCCCTGTTCGAGGCTGTATCTATCGTATTGCTTGCGCCACTGGTTCTCGCTTTCCGCGTACTGTTGGTCTCTATAAACGAACTTACTGGACGTGGTGAAACCTCCGCCGGGAACAAGCTCTACCCCGCCCTCGTATTCATCCGATTCGTAACCGTAACCGGAAAGCAACAAACCATCGTTAAGTTCGTGACGGTAAAACGCAGAGGGTTTGAATCGGCTATCGATGACCTTAACCCCTGTTTCGTATTTATTCCAATCGGATTTCGTCCCGGTGTACCTGTCCTCGGAATGCGATAGCTCGGAAGAACCGATTATCATCAAACGAGGAAAGACCAGCAGGTTAAACAATCCATAACCACGACGGGCACGATATTGATCGTTTTGAAAATAACCGCCGCCGAAATCTATAGTTTCATTCGAGACGGTTTTATATCCTGATTTAACCTCGACCAGCCTTTCGGATGAGTATGATTTCGCCTGGGGGATGTTATACTCGCGGAAAAACTCGGTGCGGTTGAGAATGCCCGGTGAGGTAAATTCACTATCCAGCAGGCGCAGCTTCATATCGAGCAACTGAGCGTAGAATGATTTTCCCCAAAAAGTAAGACTGTCTTTTTTCCAACCCAGATTACCTGAAAATCCAATCCCCGTCTGTATCATATCGACATCCGAAAGCGTGTTCTTATCATATTTAGAGATAGCCAGTTCGCCGTTCAGATAGATATCACCTGGTTTGCCGATAATTATCGAGCCGAAGTCGCGCGATTCCGGCAAAGGATAGTATAAAACCGGGCTATAGGCGCCGCCACCCTCGCCAACAAACAAATACTCGCCGGCTCCGGCATACTCGTACTCCCCTTCGCCCGCTCCCACGCGGCTGAAACTGACGGTGTAATCGCCGGCGTTATCGCCAACGAAATCGTAGTATTGATTGCCCGAGGAATCGGTTACCAACAGGTACTCGCCCTCTCCTGCTCCCACGAATTTCGCGCCACTGACATAAGCAGAATCCTGAACCGATCCGGCTGCGGCGAGCGCCGATCGTTCGGCTTGCCCCAACTCGAAATTCCTCGGGTTGGCCTTATCATCATGCTCACCCACGTATTGCGCCCCGATTTTGAAGCCGCTATCGTAGAAACTATTGATATGGTAAAAACTTCGACGGTATCCCTCCGGGGCCAGTTGGATTTTCACCGTAATCCTGCTATCCGAGGTTATGATATTACCCGGCATGAACTGTACGTAACGCTCGTAGTAATCGATAGTATAATCGTTCTCGACACCCCGCGTAAGCTTGACACCATCCAGGTAGACCTCCTCGGTGCCCGGTAAAAAAACCTCGCCTAACGAGGAGGACATCGTGGTTTCGGTATCGAGAATATACGGCCCTTGCTTGCCGTCACTGCCGTAGAAAAATATCTCCACCTGCTCTCCCGGAGAAAACGCCAGCGATGATTTGCCGGTAAATCCGCCGGTATTAGCCGTGATATCCAAACCCGTTAGCTTGCGCTGATAATCCAGAAGAGAGCCGTTCACACCCGATAACTCGAGATCTCCGAAATCACCACGGAAATTTTTCGATTCGACGCTCAGTAATATTTTATCGAGCTCATCCAGGGAACGCGTACCGCCCGACGATGATGAACCGAAATTCCTGTCGGATACACTTCCACGAATGTAAACATCCCGGGCGAGCTGGCCGCTGATATTCAAATCGAGACTTTGTGTCAACGAGGGTTCGCCGATATCACCGATATTCACCGCGAAACCTTTCGAACCGAATATATCCAGGTTACTGCCATAGGAACGAGGCTTTAGCTCGAGTTGGCTAATCAAAGTATCCCGACTTTCATAGGCAATTGGCCTATATCGGGTAAATGAACGCCGAACGGTTATCGGCGAGGGTTGAAAGGTAACCACGAGAGTGTCATAATCGGGGAGGCTATCGCTTAAAATGATATAGCCGTTATTATAATCTATCCGGTAATCTCGGCCTCGAATTAAAATGGTATCTCCCGATGATACGACATCGGTTTCTACGATAATAGGCGAATGTTCGAGAAAATACGGACCGGTACCGCCGCTAAGCGGAATGGTCAAAGTCATATTATCCATTGCGGGGCAATTAGCGATAAAAAAGAAAGTGAGAAATACGGCCAGCTTCAGCCTCATGGTTTAATTTCCCATTAAAGGCCTGAGAATAAGAATGCGGGAGGCTTGCGAGTCGACCAGGTAAATTAAATTGTTACTGTCTACGAAAATATCCGACGGGCGATATAGACGGTACATACCCGCACCGCTCCAGCGAAACAGCTCTTTGCCGCGTCGGTTGAACAAATGAAGCGTAGCCGATTTCCTGTCCACGACCCATATTTCATTCTTACCCGATACCGCAACCGATACGGGTTCGGATAGAACTTCCTCGCCGAACGTACCATTGAACATCCCGAATTCATCATAGGTAAAAAGATAACCGTACTCGGGATCGCATACGTAGATAGTACCGTTTTTATAGCATACCGAAGAGGGATACACCACCGAATATATCTCATCCAGAGTACCGAATTCGAATTGATAAGCGAAGAATTGATCGAGCTTGAAACAAGCGGCCAATCCTTCATCCCCGACTATAATCTCGTTGCGATCGGTAATGCCGATGCTTATCGGCCGGATGAAATCAACCCGCTCATCCTTTATATAACCATACTCGCTGGAACTGAAATTCAATTGACGGTCGAGACGGATAATCCGGCTGTTGCCATAGTCGGCAACGTACAGATTGGAAACTTTATCCAGCGCCAGGTCGATCGGGCCGTTAAAAGAGTAGTCTCCCGATCCGAAACCGCCTACCTCCTTTATCAACCTGTAAGTCGAATCGAGTTTCACGATTCTATCGTTACCGAAATCCGCGATAAAAATATCACCTGATTGATTTACCGTTATGGCTTTCGGCGAATTGAGAGAACGGGAACTACCTATATCCGGTCCTATGGTATTTATCACCTGGAGATTCACTATGTCGGATGAATTCGAAATATCGGAACGATTAGTCGAGGAACACCCTACGACCAGCAGCATTAATATGAATGGAATTATATACCTTGTAAACATAAACTAAAAGTTTCTAACTAAACTTACGGATACGGATGGGTTTACTGGATTAGCCCTGATATCGTACTTTAGTTTGAAACCGGTATCGGCAAATTCAATGTGACGGTTATGTCTGCTTGCGGTGAAAAACGCCTCGATGCCGGATATCAGATGATTAGCTATAATTATCCCCAGTGTGATATCCGCGCGTTCGCGAGCGGTTTTGCTTTCATTGCGCAGATTTCGGTATTTCTGACGAGTCTCCGGGCCGTCCCAGTTCCAATAGTATAGCGAGGTTTCGGGAAACAGAAGAGAGTAATCACGCTCGTTCACTAATACCATCTGGTTGTATCCCTGGCCGTCGTCTTCGTTTCTATCGCGATTATCGTAATAAGTCATCTTCACCCAATAATCATCATCGGAGTTGGAGGCATCAGCCCCGGCATGAACCACGGCCCAGCCTTTCGAGGCATCATCTTTATAATCGCTGAATTTATGGAAACCCAAATAGGAGAACCACAACCCGGCCTCCAAACCTATAAAAAACTTGGCTTTCAAACTAGCGCCTTGAACGTAATACTGACCGGAACCGGGAAGCGCCAACGAGTAAAGCGCGGCTCTGCCCGATGATTTGAAATTTGGGCTGTTCTCGGTATTGCTCGAGAGCGGGAAACTGTATTCCTCGCCCTGCTCCTCGTCATCCAGTTCACCGGCCGAGGCCAGCTCCAGGCGCATCAGCTTATCGATACTCCGATCGGGATCGGCGATAGTCGTGACGCTTAAGCCGGCTACTAACGTAATAATTATAAAATATCTAACCATAATCAAAATCTATAGTTCACAGTTAGCATGGGGACTTTTTCCTCGCCCCAATTTTTCATTCTCAGATCAAACGCGAATCGTTTTTGGCCTTTGTTATAATGCTTGGCGGTCAGAGCGGCCTCGAAAGCGGAAACGATCCTGTTCAGGAGCGATAGCATTATCATCGTGTTCGCGTTCTGGTAGTAATCATTGGCTTTACGACGCATATCCAGATAAATCGAACGACTTCCTTCAGTAATAGCATCACCGTACGGCGGAGGGTAGGCATAGTTATCGATATCGATCCAACCTATCTGAAACTGATCATATTTACCGATATTCTCGTAATATTCGTGATTCCTGGTAACCGTATTGTTCGCCTCATCCCAGGGCAGGCGATGCGAAAACGAATCCTGTTGAGCATCCGAAAGGGTTTCCCACCATGTCATGAAATCCTGCCACTGGTAATTATCGTTGGCAAAATCCTGATATAGCTTTTTCTCGTCATCTCCCTTGCCGTCATAGACAAAATAACCTGCCCACAACAATGCCTCAACCCCCAAAAACACCGCCGGTTTGACCCTGGAGCCGGCATAATACTGCCCGGCACCCGGTACGAGCAAAGAGTAGAAGAATGCTCTTTTCGTGGACTTGGTTTCGAATTGATAAATATCGCCGGTGAGCGGTAATTCATCATCGAGATCATCGATAACCTCATTGGAAGCATAAAAATTCTGGGCGGTTAACTGGTTAGAGGCAAAATATTGCTCCACGGTTAAACCGTCATCATCGAGCTGCCCGCCCCAGACCAGACCTGTAGTTAGAAGAATAACTGTTATGATTGCCGCAATCCGGCGCATGACTCCTCCTCTATTTGATCAAAGCTATTTTTATCATTACGTTTTCACTGGCAGCGTCAGAGTCGGCCTCGAACCTGGCGAAATACACGCCCGAGGCGAAATCCGAACAATCCCAGAAAATCTCATCATCTACCTGACCGGTGGTAGCGCCGTCCAACTCATCAACCAGTTCGCCGGTCATATCGAATATTTTTATATTAATGTTAGCGGGCTGGTCAACATAATACCTGAAATATGTCTCGTCCTGAGCCGGATTGGGGTAATTGTACACCATCGACTCATCCAGGAATGCCTGCTTGACATCAATTGGTTTCTCGTAAGTCGGAGATAGGTAGCCGGTACGGTCGTAACCGCCGCCGGCCTGGCTCCACGGAGCATTAATCTGAGCCGTCGACAAGCCTATATCCCACATCGAATAGAAACCGGATGAGTCAATAGCGACTATCTCCAGCCCTTCATCATCATCGAAATTGCCTATTGCCGGCTCCACCGGTATAGCGGTGGATGTCGAAAGTGGGAACCCGCCCAATCTGTCACCGTGATAATCGAAGCAACTCAGACCGCCAGTGGGTAAGGCAACGGTCGTGTCCCTGGTTACGGTGCCGCTATCGGTTTCCTCCGCATAAGTGAGATCCCAACCGAGCGCGCCATCAGGCAGCGTTACGATTATATCGGGATTCGTATCGGCATCCATGTCCACCAGGAGCGGTTCATTCGTGCATTCGGAATAACATTTTGCCGAAACCATTGTTGGGAAGTTGTTTTTCATATTTCCCAGATGGTTTAATGCATAGAGATATAAACCATTGTTAACCCCGGTAAATACGATATCTGGATAACCATCCGAATCGATATCTCCTATTACCGGTGCACTGGGATTGGACACGGTATAACTTGTCGATACATCGCTATCGGCACCATCCCGAATGACCAGGTTGTTACCTACAGTCGCGACTATATCGCATACCTGATCACGATTGACATCACAGCAAACCATCCCCCCGAACTCTCCATCGGGCAACGTATAGCTTTCAGCGACCACCAGCGAATCATCAAGCACGCCTTTTATTACATAATGGCTGTTATCCATACTACCAACCAGAACGTAAAGAGTGTCATCCGCGACATTGATTTTTTCTATGTAATCACCTGCATCGACTCCAGTACCAAAATACGTAATATCCAATGTCGGGCTGCCGGAATAGGAGATAACCGCAATGCTATTACTGAACGTTCCGGCAACTACTTCATCAAGGCCATCATTGTTGAAATCGCTGGCAATCGGGCCGGCGCTTATACTATCCGACATGAACACCGAACCCAGCAGATCGGCCGATGAATCACGAGGACTGGTATCGCTGCCTTTGAAAATATACAGAGTATCATTAGCATCCAAACAGGCAACCTCGAAAGCATCGTCGCCATCGAAATCACCACCTATCAAATCACCCTTAATCCCACCGCTGAGATAAGCAAAATAAGGGATGATATAAATCAGAGAATCATCATCGAAACTTTCTATAATAACTCCCGAGGTAGTATCCATAACCGGTGAAGCGTCACCGTTTACCGCTAAAATGAAATTGCCACGGGCAGTCAATGCCTCATCAAAACCATCCGAATCGATATCGATCGCCAGTATTCCGCCTCCATCGGTACTTACATTCGGGAAACCCATAGTCGGGAAACCGGCCTGATACCAGTCAACGGCTACATCGCAATACATCACCGTATCGGAGTACTTGTTTATCCTGTCGGTATGATCGAGTATATACGGTGATTTTATATCGGTTATCGATATATGCGTATCGGCGCCGAGGTTCGACCTGGTACTGGGAAGAGTCGAGGGTGTGAATGATTGCGGCTGGAAACTGAAATTATTGAAATAATCATCGGCGTCACCGAAACCGGCATAGTAATTTCCGCCGAAATCAACTATGCCATCGGCCTCGACCAGTGATATGAATCGTCGGTTATAATCCCATTGAAGAGAATTCAATTCGAAATTATTATAGCCCGTCCCGGAATAAGTATAATCGAGATAAGCAACTAGTTCATCTATGTGCCATATCAAAATACCGTCACCCGGCATCAGGCGGTCGTATTCACCGTTGGCTACCTTGTTAATGTCATTGCTTCCATAATAAGCCCAACCGGGTCCTAAGATAACTCCAGTGACCGGATCGGCAAGAATAGCGTTGTCGGTTATCAACGTTCCGTTATCCTCGTAATCCTTGTACGCGAAATCGGTTTTGGTTTGACGGTTCTCTATCAGGAAATATTCGTACTGTGATATCGGCACTTTCAAAATCTCGTTATCGTGATGATTCTGTTCGGCCGCCCTGACTACGACATCATCGCCACTGGTCAGTTCTGTAACACCGGAAAATCCCAGATATGCCCTCGACCATGCATCCGGGTACGACGGTAACGCGCCCATCGTAAACGTTCCGAGCGTGTCGAGCTCCAGGGCGATATTCTGGCCGTTGTTATCCATCAGCGAGAAATTACCGACCTGGGTCAGGAAATTAGATGTGTTGTAAATATCTATCAACCCCAATTGATGGCCGAACTCGTGCGCGATTACGCCGTTTAGTACCGTAACCCGGTTATCCTGTGAGCCGGTTTCGGGGAGAATCAAAGCCTCCGTGATATAATAAGAGCCATCATCCACGGCGATACTATCCTCGGTCCAGAGAAATCCTGTCCAGAAATCGTTTGGCGTATCCTCGATAAAATCGATATTGTTTTGTTGATTCGAACCCGCGTGAAAAACGAATACCGATTGATAGTCGCTGAAATTGATTTCGGGGTTTACCGTATCAGCCATAGTAATGCCATCCCGAAGGAAAGCCAGGAGCTGCGAGATAAGCTCGTCCGAGGGTACATCGCTGCCGTAATATGACATCGGGTGTGGCAGACGATAAGCGGCATTTTCCGCCTCGGGATAAATATCCCAGGTGATACTAAGCTGATTATCAGAGACGGATTTGTAATATCGACGAAGAGCCTCCATATGCGAATTGAAATAAGATTTATTATGAGGCGCTGGATCGAATTCGTGTCCCTCCTCCGCGAAAAAATCCTCTAAACTTCGAAGATCGAAATTGCCGTTACCTGTGGTAGTCGGATCATCCGGATCCTCGGTTTCGAATTCCACGCGCAGTATCAGTATATTCAATATATCCACGTCCTGTATATCGGCCGTGATAGGTTTACCGTGTTTCTTAACCGGCAGGCCGTATGGCTTTTCGCGTTCCAGGCCGAGTAGATTTTTTCGGGAAATCATCGACCTGATAGCTTCGGGCTTTTCATTTACACCCAGGTCGTGACCTATTATTTTCCCATCCTGTTGTTTGGGAATATACAGATCAGCGCCGAACAATACGCCGGCCAGGGCTATTAATATAACAAGCGATGCAAAATTCTTCAACATCCGGTTTCTCCGTTAAAAGACGACATTCATCGAAAATCTCATCGTGTTTCCCATCCTGTTGTACTTTTCATCGGAGGACGGAACATACGAGAAATCGAATCTTAAGTTATTGTACTGAAGCGATGCGCCGGTAGTGAAATATTTTTGCTGACCGACCTCGTCATAGATGTAACCGCCCCTCAGTGATACGTAGTTGGAGTACCAGTACTCCAAACCGGCGTGAGGGATAATTTCCTCGACCTCGGTATTTAAATCATCATTCAGGTCAACCAGAAGTTTGCTGGCCTCTCCAACGAAAGTCAGCCTGTTGTAAGTCGAATTTACCAGCCTGTAAGCGAATGCCAGAGAAAGTTTTCTCGGAAGCGGGTCAGCCTGGTCGGCGTCGATATAGGAAATTTCCGGCCCTATGTTCGTTACGGTAGTAGCCAGTGTCAGGCGATCATTGACATCGTAGAGTAAACCGCCATCGAGGGCGAACGAGAATCCAACGCCTTTGCCTTTTTCGCGTCCCGCACCAACATCCGCCAGATGCGAATTGATATATTTGGCCGATAAACCGGCCGACATGTTATCCATCAACTTGGTACCGTAAGATAAAGTGAGAGCGATATCGTAGGAGTTGAACTGGCCAAGATCCTCACCGTATTCGCCGCGTCTTTCCTGAGAACCGTACGAGAGGAAGGTAACACCCACTCCGAACGTACCCCATTCGCTGGTGGGGAAGATGAACGAAAAGAACTCGTAGTAAAGGTCATCGGCCAATTGAACCAGGTAATTCGAATGCATGAATGTCAACTGTTTCATGGCTTTGGCTTTGATAAATACCCGATCATCCGTGGCAAACCATAACTCACCCGACTCGGTTTTTATCGTATGAACCTGCGCCCGGGCTAATTCCGGCCTGGGGAATCGACTCCACATACCGTTGTCGTATTCGACAACACCGAATGCCGTAGCGACATAAGCGCGCTTGTCCGAGGCCACGGCTATCGACTTTATCGGTGCACCCAGAGCGTTGGCATAGACCAGAACAGTCTCGCCTTTTTTCAGGGTCGTGCCTTCTATATCATTATATTTAAGAATGACATCGGTTAACTGATCGATTTTCTTGGTATCTTTATCAGCTACGAATTGTCTCGCAAGATCGCGGATTTCAATATCCTCACTTGCAGTGTAACGCTTATAGCCGAAGTGAATGAAGCTGTTATTAACGGATAGTATTATACCTGTCTCGGTACCTATCCACAGGTTATTACCCATTGTCGAAAGGCTGTTTATACTTCCCTTGAAAGCGAACTTGTAAGGTAAACGAACCTTATCGTTTACGTTCAATTCTTCCTGTATTTCGTTCAATTCCTTGATATCGCTCAAGTATTTATATCTATTCAACAGGGCGATATCGCCATAGAATTTGTCCACTATCTTATCGAGGTCTTCGCCAATCGAGACCGTATGTTCGTAATAATTATGCCAGCCTTTGCCATCATAATGATAAAGATCGTTTTCCGAAGCCGCCCAAATGTTACGATCGCTTACCGCTGACAGGGAGGTAATATAATCAGTCGGCGGTTGTTGTTCCTCATTGAACGTTTTGACCTTTGCGCCGTCAAAATATACCAGGCCGACATCGGTACCGACCAGAATACTGCGACGTCTGAATTGAGCCAGCGATGTAATCCTCATGGAAGGTAAGCCGTCCTCGATACTGTATGATTTCCATTTATTTCTCTTCGGGTCATAGCGGAAGAAACCATCATCGGTACCGATATAAAGCATACCGCCGTGGGATACGATATCGTTTATTTCCGAGGTTATGATTAAGCTGTACGGGATATTTATTTTCTTCACCGCTCTTTTCGAGATAGCATTGTCAAATCCGAAAGCAATGGAGTCTAACTCGGATTTCGAAAATTCATCATCCGCCAGGCTCTTATTTACCATATTCTCGAAACCTTCGAATCCCTGCTGGTTGAGTTTGAAATCACTCCAGGCATTCTTGAGGTTTTCGAATCCGAGCTCTATCTCATCGGCATAAAGATAATCCTCGGGCAACTTCATGCTAATTTTATTTTTAAGGGAGTCCAGGTAAGTAGAGGAAATATCCGTATATGTTTCTGCGAGTTTAGCGTAGAACGGAGTCAACTCCTCATCGGTCAATCCGGTATAACCGCGCAAGATACTTTTTATCGAACGTCCCTCATCGAGATCGTATTCGGTGCCGGTAGTCCAGTGATCCTCATCCCATCTTGCCAGTTGGCCGTCAATGACCGCCCACACATCATACCGTTTGTAATTCATCTCCGGCATATCGTTGGATACCAGCGTGATAGACTCGATTTTCTTGCCCAGATCGACCGGTAATGTCAACCAGTCAGGCGAGAGCGGGTATCTACCCAAACCTGCAGGATTCCAGTGCGTGGCCGTGGCGTCATCAGCGATCGATACGAATGTTTCGCCCATACCGCCGGCTCTTGCTCCGGGTGCAATTAATAAAAATGGAACCGCGGTTTGTGATACCTGACCCATCACCTGGGATACCATCAATATCATCAATACCGGCACATATACCAGTATCCTTTTCATAGTTTTCCTCCGTATGATTGTAAACCGATTTTTCATTATTTAATTGATTGCCGGAAATTCACTTATCATCCACCCTCTCCAAAATGGGCATCCAATATTGCGCATAAGTCAATCAAAAGCAACCTTTCTTTTTTATCTTAAAATCGCCAGTTTTGACACGAAATCAGATTTACGACGTTCCCCGTCAAAACCGATACCCGCTGCCTCAACCATATATATGTAAACACCACTGGCCAGATTATCACCGTCGGTATCCCGCAAATCATACGGAATGAAATGATACCCGCTGGTGGTATATTCCGGCGCGCTTAAATCAAAAGTCTTGATTTTCCTTCCCGCTAAAGTAAATATCTTTAACGATACATTCTCCGCATCATTAGTAAGCATGTACTGAAAAACCGTCGAATCGGTTTCAACCACCGGATTCGGGTAATTCATGACCTCGCTTATATTAAACTTATCGTCCGCAAACACCGTGATATAAGTGGAGAATTCGGAAGAGTTGTTATAATTGTCCCAGGCCTTAATCGTAAGCAAATGGTCACCCTCATCCAACTCCGGAATCTGGAAAGTAACCGCGCCCTGTTGCCATTCCCCCATATCGAAAATGAAGCTATTCGTAATATTTTCCGAATACGTATCACCATTATCGATTTCAACTTCCAGACCGTGCCCCATAGTACCGGTGACATTGATACCGTGTTCATCCCGAAGTCTAACCTCCAGAATCGCCTGATCCGGCAGCGCCTCCCTATCGGGATTAAGATTGCTGCCGTTGAAACTAACTTCAATCGTCGGGCCGACCGAATCATCCGCGGCCACCGCACTTCCCGACATAGGCAGTGAATCGATCACTCCATGACCATCGACTAAACCATCCTCGAAATACACGAATATTTTCGCGCCCGAACCACCGTAAGTTATATCTTTAGGTATGAAAAATGTCGAACTGAAAGCGCCGTTTACCACCTCTGCCGGGCCGTAAAAAATCGTTGGGCCGGGGATTATATAGCTTATCGTTGTGCCGGTGGGATTGCCGTTATAGTCGGTTAGCGCTCTCTGGTAATCGATCGAGGCATCCTTGACCAACACCCAGATAGTTCCATTATAACCGGTTTGGACTACTCCCGAATCGTTGGTTACATAACCAGCTATAGAATCGACATTCAAACCTTTTAGGGAATCCGGCCTATAGGTGAATTGCGCCTCCAGATTCGGTTTGGCCGAGATCAGGGCCGGGTCGCCGAATAACAAGAACTTACGGCTGTTGGCATCGGGACGGTCAGGGGGCGCCTCTCTTAAGTATTTCGCGGCGAATAACGCCTCGCCGAACGAGATCGAATCGCCGAATAACAGGTTATCGTACATATCGCTATTCAACTTGTAATTGCCAGATGAAAATACTTTCCGTGTCGCTCCAATGGATACTATCGCGCCACCGCCCTCGTGACGGACGAAATCCTCGGACAAACCCTGCTCTGTCGGATGATCGAAATAAGCAATGGAACAGGAGGCGGCGAATACCATCGGTAGTTTATAGCCATTAGTCAATCGAGGCATATCCTCTATTCGCCTGAATAATTGCTCGTGCGCCCAGAGTCCTTTATTGCCGTGACCGATCCAGTCGACTATCAAACCGCCTTCATTGAACGCGGAAATAAGCGACTCGCGGGCATCCGGTTTTATATTGCCGCTGCGAAGAGGGTAATCGACCAGATAAATTTTCTTTATCTCGACCGCCGGAGGCACATCCTCGGTAGCTATCCTCTCGGCATCGACAGTATGGAAATATTCATTTGCGCGCCCCTCTGCCAGGTTATCATCAGCCACGATTATAACCGTATTGCGCCACTTACCCATCTCGGGATTTTGCTCATAATTTATTATCTTATCGAGTACTATTTCCATTTGATCGGTATTATTTACCGATATCCTCCCGATAATCATATCCGGATTAGTATCCTGGTCGCCATCGGTATAACCATATTCTCCGAAATAAATGTAATTCTCATCGGAGCCATAAGGCTTTCTATTCGTCTCCGAGTTGGTCGAATGGAACGGGGGAATATAATTCTCTACATGATTATTCCAGTTATCGCGATAATCATAGTGGCCGTCACCGATCAATACCGCATATGACGGCGGCGCGCCCGACCAGTTTTCATAGGTATATTTGAGAAAATCTCTAATCGCCGTTGGATCGAAAAGTCCCCAACTGAACTGGTTGTATATATCCTCGACTTTAACGACTGTGGCTCGAAATCCCTCGTCCATGTTTTCGCGATGATCTTTCAACTCCAGCGCTTGATCGTAATAATCCTCATGGGTTATAATAACGTAATCTGCGCCATTCGAGGTAGATCGTAAATCATCCCCCTCGTAAATTTCCAGGCTGACAGCCCCTCTATAATCCGCCGGCGTTGTCAGGAAATACTGCCTGCGGCCGTTGTTGTGATGCTGGAACTCGAGAGTCGTACCGGACAGATCACCGTTAACTATTCTTCCGACCGTGGAGGCAGTACCAACACTGAGAAGAATATAATCCTCGGGGACATCCCTCAGCGTATAATCAATCATGCCGATAGACTGGGGGCCAAAGAAATAAAGCTCACCATCGATTACATTCAACAACCTTTCATAATATATATCAACATAGTCGAGATAGAAATTATTATCATTACCGATCGAGAGAGAATTGAAACCCGTGCCATCCCGGAAAGCTGTAGTGTTGAACCAGCTATAGCCGTTATTCGCGGAATCGGCATCCACATAAGAACCGTTAATCGTCAACGAATCGGGATAACCTTTAGACTTGACAACGACAGACGCCTCGCTGCCACCGACTGCCTCGAACAACTGAGTATTGTAACTAAAATTTTTCTGATTACCGGCGTACCAGTTGAAATTATCGGTGGCATCGCCACCTGACTCGATAGAGAACACCATATCCTGCTCATCGTGAACCAGATCGGTAAACGAACTTATCTCGATAGCTGTTTCATTAGGAGTGCCGTCAATATCCTCCCACCTTTTAGGAGAGGAGACAAAATCTCCACCATATGTCAGCCAGTATACGTTCCGGGCGGTATAATGATCCTTTATATAAGTGAATCGTTCTATCTCGTCATCATAAACGGGCCTGTCAACGGATTCGCCGTAAAACAGGATGATATCCTCGCCATCGAACGAACCATCGGACTCACCCTCGATATGAATCGGAATCTCTTTGAACTCAGGTCTATCGATATCGTTATCGATCGGCAACTCCTCGCCACCGCCATAAAACATCCTGATAGTTCGAGGATCGACATCGGTCAAATCAAGTCCGATATTGTTCAACTCGAATCTGGTCAGACGGTAGATTGAGCCGGCGTTAATCTCCACTCGCACCCAAACATCGGAGGAGTCGAAAGATGAGGCCGTTGTCGCGGCTCGTAAAGGAATAGGCGGCCATTCGATCCGAAAGTTCCGAGCGACCTCGAAATTGGCAATCAAACGGGACATCATATTATCGAATATCTTGCCGTTCGGACGGGGCGCGTAATGCCTGTCCGTATCCTCATTATTATAATCAACGCGAACCGTAATCGATTTTGCCCGGTAAAGCATACCACCCTCGATTTTGGCAGCGGCCAGCGCAAGTTTCATGACTTTCAAACCACGGCTTACCGATTTACTTTCCATATATACTGTCTGGGATGGCCAGTTGGATTTTACTCCAGGGCTTGCGAGCTTCGCCTGAAATTGCTGCCGGGATTCGGCGCTTATATAGTTTGGCACCTCCACCCGGGCGATAGGCTCATATGATTCCGAAATAACTTTAAATTGCGGATTTGAGTTAAAGGGAATTCCCAGCGGAACCAGCTTAACCGGCAGAAGAGGTGCGCCATCCTCGGTAATTAAAGCCGTCCTCGGAATGCTGGGCACTTTGAAATCTTCGGAGTATCCCTCCGGGGTTATCAACTCGGCGGTCGGGGCCATGTATGTAAAGGTGATACCGGATTGATCGGACTCGATAATCCTGACATCGCTATCGAATATATCAATACCTGTCTGCGCGAATAATGAACTAATCGGCAGGAAAATACTACACAGAATTATTATCGCACCTGAGATAAATCTCATCTATTCCTCCTTAGGGTTGCGCCTTATATTATATAACTAAAGACAACCCATTTCGGGTCAAAGAGTAAACTCTTTTATTGTCTTTTCGGCATAGTTGCCAAGTACCCTTTAACCAGATGCGATAAAAACTCCTTTCTTTAGTTTGCAAAATATACAAAATAGAACTATTGTCAAGTACGTTTAGTTCTGGATATTTCCATCCAAAAATCCGGCTGAGCCATCCGCCCTGAATGCCTTGATTAGCCGCAAAGCCTCTTTATACGCCGCGCCGGCGATATTTTCGGCATCTTTAGCCGGTATACTATCTATCTCCCTCTTGAATGGTTTGGTTGCCATCTTAATGTTTTTACCCTCAGATACCGCCCATTGTTTCATCTGTTCCATTAAATCTTTCGGTAATCCCTCATGAGCGATATTTTGCCACTGGGTTCCAACATTGCCTTTTCTTATTCCATATTCAGCGAATTTCCCTACAATATGCAACGGCGTGCCCGTTATGCCATGCTGGGCAATACGAACTTTATTCCCGGCAATCGCATTGGCAATCTGCCCGGTGCGCTCAAGGTCTATACTTATCTCCTCACCCTCAAGATAGTTGCCATGTTTCGAGCCGTTATTGATAGCCAATAAATCGGGTTTTATGCCATTTCCGTGAAGCGCCTCGATAAACGAGGTTGCCTCATCGATCGTGGTGATCTCGCCGGTTTGCCCGGTCGATTTTATCTCGCCGACCTCGACCTCGAGTCCCCAGCCGGCCTCGATTATGGGTTTAGCCAGGCCGGTGGTTATCTCGACATTATCATCATGTTCGTTGAATGAGGCATCGATAGCGAAACAGGTGTACCCTGCTTTCAACTCGGCCTCGACTAGCGCCCGGCCGGCCTCGATTGCTTTATCGGACTTATTTTTCACCGTGATATGATCGCCGTGAATGAAAAACGGCATGGTGTAGCCGGTTTTTTCCGCATACTCAATAAGCATATCGAAATAAATCTGCGGGGTCTGGCCGGTGTAGCCGCCGTCTATGTGCCCTTCGCTCATAGCCAGTTCGAAACCCAGTACAGCATCGAGTTCCTGCGCCGCTTTCATTATACCCGGCACCACATGCTTGATACGCACATTACAGGCCATCATTATAATATCTTTGTCGAATATGGTATTGAATATATTTTTGCCGTTTAGAAGGCATACTTTGCTTTTTGAGCCAAGTTTCTGCATGGTCGACTCGGTTCGTCTATCGAGTAGCTTTTGATAAACCATCATCCTCTCCCTGTAGTGTCAATTATTAACAATCCAGGCTATAACCGCCGCCAGTACGAGCGCGGGAAGGTAATTGCCGACTTTTATCTTTTTCAAACCCAGAAGGTTTATAGCGAGACCTAAAAGCATCACCCCGCCGGTGGCGGATATCTCGCTAACCACCGGTTCGCTTAACAAATCCTGAAAGTAACGGGCAAACAATGTCAGCGCACCCTGGAATATGAATACGAATATCGCCGAGAATATCACCCCCGGCCCGAGCGCGGCCGCTAAGGCCATGCCCGCGAACATATCCATTATCGACTTGATATAGATAAGCTCGCCCCGGCCGTATAAACCATCCTCGAACGAGCCCACGACGGTCAACGGGCCGACACAAAACAGCAACGAGGCGGTGACGAAACCCAGCACGAAATCTTTGCTTTCGCCATGTGCTTTCTTTTTTAGATACTCCCCGACTTGCTCGAGCTTCTCCTCGATATGAAGCAGTTGCCCCAGAAGTCCGCCCAGGACTATAGAGCCAACCACTATCATGACCTCCTCGGTTTCCAAAGCCATTTTAATACCAATCAGGATAGTAATCAAGCCCAGACCGTTCAAAACTATATTTTTGTATTTATCCTGAAGTTTACCGCCGATTAAAACGCCCAAAAAGCCGCCCACGAGGACAGTTGCAGTATTTACAATAAATCCATACATAGTAATGGGTTGAAATTAACTGATTTTACTGTGGAGGGCAAGGAGAAAGATGAAGGTAATTATTAATTAGCAATCGCCTTATAAGCAAAAAGCGGCAGGATGATATATAAAATCGTGTCTCTCACCAAATAAAACAGCACTATCAGCATAAAATAGCGCCAGCCCTTCTGCTTGGCCTCTTTTAGCGACATTGGCGGCTTGTAATACTGCCACAGCCTTTTAAGAAACCCCGGTTTGTTTTGCATATCATTAATAATTATCATTATCATAAATAGGTTCCGGGTTGCTGTGGTTATTATGATTTTTCCGATATAAATCAGGATAGCCAAATCTCGAACAAAAAGTCACCGGACGCATATAACAAAATAATAGTAAAACACACCCATAGTCGTTATTTGGTTGATTAAAACAAGGAGGATTCCATGAGAAATCGTGTACGTTTTTTCGTAGTTTTCGTATTTGCCCTGATTTTGTGCCCGGGCGTTGCCAATGCCGGTTTTTATCACGGTAATTACCCGGACAACAATAACCCTATTATCAACGTTTCCGGGGATGCCGAGGTTTGGGTTGCTCCCGATGAGATAATTATCTATGCAGGAATGGCTGAGTATTCCTCGAATCTTGACTCAGCAGTAAGCGTAGTAGATATAACGACTAATCGTGTTCTCAAACTTACGAAAGATTATAAAATCAAATCACGGCATGTCGTTACTGACCATATTAGCATAACCCCTAAATATGACAACAATGGCCAATATCTCGTGGGTTACCATGTCAGAAAATCCATCACCATCACCTTAAAAGATATCAACGCATTCGATAGTTTTATGCAGGATCTGGTAAAGGCAGGCTGTAATGTAATTCATGATGTTCAATTCAAAACGCTCGAGCTTAAGAAATATAGAGAGCAAGTCAGGGCGATGGCAATTAAAGCTGCCAAAGAGAAAGCCGAAAAACTGACATCCGAAATAGGCCAGACTATAGGAAAAGCCATCCAGATTGATGAGGGAAATTATTTTTACGGATACTGGGGATACAACAGGTTCTGGAATAACCATCGCATGGCTTCCTCTCAAAATGCATATCAATCCACCGATTACAATGCTCCAACACCGGAAGGATCAGTTGCGGTCGGTCAGATACGAGTATTCGCCAGTATTAATGTTGTTTTCGAGCTGAAATAAATAGCCGGGCGCCCCATCTCAAGGCAACGCCTGAGATGGGGTCGCTTGATTGCAAAATTCAGCCGATTTGCCAATTCGTATTGTCTTTAAAAGTCGTATATCGTCAAAATATTGTTGGGATGGCTATTCCCCGATATAACAATCGGCCTCTATCTCGACCAGCCAGTCATCGCTTAACAAACCCTTCACCTCAACGAACGTGCAAGCCGGTTTGATATCCTTGAAATACTCGCCATGCGCTCTGCCGACCTCTTGCCATAGTGATTTATCTGTCAGGTAAACGCGTGTCCTGATGGTATTACCAAGTTTTCCGCCGGCATCGACAATAGCCTTTTCGATAATTTTCAGGCAGGTAAGTGTTTGCCCGTAGGCATCTCCAATTGCCGAGGTGGCGCCATAGGCATCGATAGGCGCGGTTCCTGACACGGATATCCAATTGCCGATTCTGGCCGCGCGTGAAAAGCCAATCACGTTTTCGTATGGCGAACCCGATGATATTCGTACATTCTTCATATCGCTTCCTTATTTTATTTGTATTATTCTATTATGCGCCTCGATCCTGAACATTGTCCGTATCCGAGTTCGCATGATTCAGTGGCCGGTTTAAAATCGTAACACGATAGGATAAAGAAACGGATAGCGTTATATTATGATAATAAATTCAATCATCGAAGGGAAAAATTAGCTACACCCTTAGAGTAGCGATCATTCGATTGGGTTTCAACATCAGATCGAGCGCGTCATTTATCGAGGATACTATTATATCGGCGTTGCGGGCTGCCTCCACCGCCATGCCCTCGGCCATACACACGGCGATACCTATACGGGAGGTACGAAGCATCATCCTATCGTTAATACCGTTACCGATAGCGATTACCGAATGAGAGTGGAACTTTTCGATAAACTTTTCCTTGTACATATCCTGATACCTGACCTCGATAAATTCAATCGTACAATCGATATCTTTCAGAGCCGATTCCGCGGTACCATGTGTATCGGCGGTGATGACATGTATCTCCAGATTCTTTGCCAACCTCGCAAAACGTTCGGCCACGCCCTCTACCAGCACGCCATCTATTGATAACGTACCAGAGAAATCGCACACCAGGTGTTTTAGTTGAATGTCACCCATTCCGGGTATATTAAATTCAAGCATAGTTATAAGTTAACGTCTGTTAATCGAAAAGCAAAGATATATTCGTGATGAATGCGATTTATTTTGGGGATAATTCGAACGCGCAGGTAATTCATACATTCAGGTTCGTGGTTGGTGTACGTCCTCGCTTGCCCCGGTGGCGCCCCAACTGGTATGCTTTCAGTCGAAAGCCAGTGAACGAGAACCTCCGCCAGGTGTGTTGGTCAAAACCCCTGTGGTTTTGACGATCCTGTCTCTTCTATTAGAGCGCTATTGATTTCCGGCGGACTCAGGATGGATCAGTGATCTGTCCCTACGATTACCGATACCGTAGCTGTCTACTCCCACTCGATCGTAGCCGGCGGCTTGGAGGAGATATCATAGGCTACCCGGTTTATACCCTTTACCTCGTTTATGATACGATTGGAGACATGCGCCAAAAACTCGTACGGCAGACGCGCCCAGTCGGCGGTCATGGCATCGGTGGAGGTTACCGCCCGAAGAGATACCACGTTTTCGTAAGTGCGCTCATCCCCCATGACACCCACACTTTTCACCGGCAATAGCACACAGAATGCCTGCCAGGTTTTATCGTATAATTTCTGCTTCACCAGTTCGGTGATGAATATATCATCGGCTTTGCGTAGAACATCCAGTCTCGGTTTGGTTATAGAACCGATTATACGCACCGCCAGTCCCGGGCCGGGAAACGGGTGACGCATGGTCAGATGTTTCGGCAGGCCAAGTTTATTACCGACAGCTCTGACCTCATCTTTGAATAGCTCTCGTAACGGCTCGACTAACTTCAAGCCCATTCGCTTGGGCAGGCCACCCACATTGTGATGAGATTTAATAGTGGCCGAGGGCCCTTTGAACGAGATCGACTCTATCAGGTCGGGGTAAAGCGTGCCCTGCGCCAGGAATTTTATTTTGCCCAGCTTTTTGGCCTCCTGCGTAAACACCTCGATAAATGTCCGCCCGATAATTTTACGTTTCCGCTCGGGATCGGCAACGCCTTTCAGCCTTTTCAAAAACATCTCCGATGAGTCGACATATTTGAGGTTGAGACTCATTTTTTTGAACGAGTCTTTCACCTCCCGCGCCTCGTTCAAACGCAACAGACCGTTATTGATAAACACGCAAATCAGGTTTTTACCGATCGCTTTATTCAACAGCATGGCCGTTACCGAGGAATCTACTCCCCCCGAGAGGGCGCACAACACCCGGTTGTTTCCCAGTTCGGATTTCAACCGCGAAACCTCATGCTTAACGAACGAGGCTGCGTTCCAGTTGGCTTTCGCGTCACAGATATCGAACAGGAAATTAGCCAGTATCGATTTGCCGAATTCGGTATGGGCAACCTCGGGATGAAATTGCACGGCGTATATCCCGAGTTTGGGATTCTCTATTACGGCATGATTTAGAGTCTCTGTCGAACCCACGGTCTTGAAACCCTCGGCAAGTTCGATGACCGAGTCGCCATGGCTCATCCAGACTTTAGATTTCTTCGAGATATCTTTCAGAAGCCTCGATTTCTTTTTAACGGTCAAATTGGCCGGACCATACTCGCGGTTTTTCGCGCGTCGAACAGTACCGCCCAGCATCATGGTAGTAATTTGCAGCCCATAGCAGATACCCAGTACCGGCACGTTCAGCTTTAGCCATCCCGGGTGAAGTTTGGGCGCGCCTTTATCGTGTACCGAGGACGGGCCGCCCGAGAGGATAATACCTTTCAAATCTCTATCTGCCTGTAATGGCGGTTTGGTGTCGCAATGAACTAGTTCGGAGAAAACGTTATGCTCTCTCACCCGACGGGTAATAAGCTGGGAGTATTGCGAACCGAAATCGAGTACCAGGATTTTATCAGCCATCACTTGCCTTTCTTGAAATTTCTTTGAATCACCGATTCCTTTTTGAATGTATTATCATCTATTTCCGGGTAATTGATATTGTAATGAAGGCCGCGTGACTCCTTGCGTTTCAACGCCGAGCTGATAAGCATGATAGCGACATCGGCGATATTACGAAGAAGCAGTACCTCCGGCCTGATCGGATTTTTCTTGTAGAACTGCTTTATCTGTTTGCGCATCAAATAAATTCTCTCGATAGCCTTCTGCAAGCGGTCATCCGAACGTACGATACCGACATAGTCCCACATCAACTTGCGTATATTGCGCAAATCGTGCGAGACAACCACCCATTCGCGGCGGTCGAATACACCCGACTCATCCCAGACCGGAAGGCTGAACATCTTGCGCCGCCTGATATGTTCGATATTACCTTTGGTCCACTCGGCGGCGAAATCGGCATAGGCCACCGCCTCCAAAAGCGAATTGGAGGCCAGGCGATTAGCGCCATGCATACCGGTTGAGGCCACCTCGCCGGCCGCCATCAGGTATTTTATGGATGTCCGCCCTTGCATATCGGTTTTTACCCCACCGCAAAAATAATGAGCCGCCGGAACTACCGGTATCGGTTCTTTTGCCGGGTCGATCCCGATACTCAGGCATTTTTCCATGATAGTCGGGAATCGTTTGCCTATGAATTTTTTGCCTTTATGAGAGATATCGAGATACACGCAATCATCACCGGTTTGCTTTAATATCAAGTCGATAGCCCGCGCTACGACATCCCGGGGGGCCAGCTCTTTCATCTTGTGACGGCCCTCCATGAATCGGCAGCCATCGGAGGAAAGCAGCCGTCCGCCCTCGCCGCGAACCGCCTCGCTGATCAAAAACGGGTCCTCGTTCGGAGCATACAAACGTGTCGGGTGAAACTGCACGAATTCGAGGTTGGTGATTTTCGCGCCACAACGATAAGCCATGGCTACGCCGTCCCCGGTTGCGATATCGGGATTGGTGGTATGCTGGTAAATATAGCCCGCGCCGCCCGTTGCGAGCATAGTCAGACGAGAGCTGAATACATGAACCGTATCCGCCCGGTTATCGTAGACATACACGCCGTAGCAGCTCGGCCCGTTCTTAGGCAAGGGTCGTCCTATATGATGCTGGGTGATGATATCTATGGCGGTGTGATTTTCGAATAGATCGATATTTTCCCTCTGGGCCAATGACGTAAGCAACGCGTTCTCGATATTTCGGCCGGTATGATCGGCGGAGTGGACTACCCGCTTATGCGTATGACCACCCTCGCGGCCCAGCTCGAATATACCTCGTTGCTTGGAGAAATCCACCCCCAGGCTTATCAGCTCGTTAATATAGCGCGGCCCAGATTCGACCACCTGCCTGACAACATTTTCGTTGCATAGGCCGCAGCCCACGCGAAGAGTATCATCTATATGACTTTCAAAACTGTCGGAGTTAGACATCACCGAGGCGATACCGCCCTGGGCGTAGTTGGTGGAGGTGTCCATGCGGTTTTTCTTAGTGATAATGGCGATACGCCCGAGGCTCGATACTTTCAAGGCATACATCAACCCGGCGATCCCCGAACCGATAATCAGTATATCGTATTTCTTAATCATAGCCCCAGCGCCTCTTTAAATCCTTCCCGGCAATCGGTACCGTCCCCGTCGACAACCGATACATTCAACATGGCTGAATATATATCGAATTTATCGAAATCAAAAGAGTCAATTTTGACTGCATCCTTATATGTAGTTATCAGGCAATCAACGTTTATCTCTTCGGCTTGCCCGATCAAGTTTTCCATATCATACGCGCTGTAATCGTGATGATCCCGAAAGGCGGCCGTTTTCGATATTTTTATTCCCAGTTCACTAAGACCGGCGATGAATTTATTCGGATTAGCCAGACCACAGAACGCCAATACCGTCGAGCCTTTCATTTCCTCGATAGTTTTAACCGCGCCGGTTTTGATATTCAGGAAATTTTCTATCCAAGACGTGATATAAAATGAGGGTTTATCGGAATTGACCGTATCTTTCATTCGCGCTTGCTTATCGAAACCAGTACGCAGGATAATATCCGCGCGTTTGAGATTCCGCCTGTGTTCGCGCATCATACCCAGCGGCAACATACGGCCGTTTCCGAACGGTGATTGCCAGTCGAGGCAAACTAAATCGATATCGCGACATAGCCGTCTATGCTGAAAACCATCATCAACGATTATAACCTCCGCACCGTCAGCGCAGGCTTTCTCCGCCGCCGTTGTTTTCGACTGATGCACGTAGACACGCACATTATCGGTGGTACGATAAATCTCGAGCGGTTCATCCCCGACCTGGCTCCAATCGGAGCGGTCGCCGACCTCGATCAAGCCTTTTGATTTTCGTTTGTACCCCCGTGCTACAACGGCGGTTTTATATCCCGATACGGCTGCCATACCGGCTATATATCTCACTACCGGGGTTTTACCGGTACCTCCGGCGATAATATTACCGACCGAGATTACCTTGCATTTTAGCCTTACCCGCCGGGCAAATCGCCAGTAAATATCCCAGATAAACATGGCAAAACCGTAAACGAGCGATAATTTCCAGAGTATGAGTTTTGTGAACCGGTTCATTTAAATAAATTCCGCCAGTTTCGTAGCTATGCCTTTCGATACGCCCGAGTTATCCAACACCACCTGGCGAGCTTTGCGGCCCAGCTCTTTTGCCATGGATTTGTCGTTAAGCATTTTCGCCAGGAGCGCTTCCAATTCATGTTCATCACTAACGTAAAACGCGCCGCCAGAATCGAGCAGTATATCGACGAACATACGCGAGTTACCCATGTTCGGCCCGAAACAAACCGGGCATCCTGATGACGCCGGCTCCAGCGGATCGTGCCCGCCCACGTTCACGAACGAGCCGCCTACGAAAGCGAAATCAGCGTAACGATACAGGCTGCTTAACTCGCCCATCGTATCGAGTACCATTACGTTGCCGTATTTATCGCCATCAACCATAGCCGACCGTTTGAAATATGACAAACCGATTGCACTAAGCGACTCCTCCAGCCGGGGAAGGTTTTTCATGTGACGGGGCGCCAGTATAACGCTAAGTTGCGGGAGTGATCGCTGCAGTTTCTTTAACGGTTTTATCACTTTATCGAACTCGTTAGGCCAGATCGATCCGGCGATAAACACGAACCTGTCGTGACGGTTGATATATTTATCCAATACCCCATCGAGTGGTTTGACATTCAGATCTAGTACCTGATCGAATTTGATATTCCCCATCACCGACACGTTTTCAGGCTTGACCCCCAACTCGATAAAACGCTCGCTGTACTGTCTCGTTTGAGCCATCACGATATCCAGTTCCTTGACGACCGGACCGAACAGACTCCCGAAAAGCTCGTACAATCTCATCGATTTGCTGGATAACCTGCCGTTTACTATCGCCAGCATGGTATTTGCTTTCGAGGACTCGCTTATCAGCACCGGCCAGATCTCCGTTTCCACCAGCACCAACAGCGAGGGTTCAACTCGTTTTAGGGCTTGCTTGATGAATAACGGAAAGTCTATCGGCACGTAAAATACCTCGATCGGCTCGAACAATTTCTGCGCCCGGGTTTTACCGGTTTTTGTCATAGTGCTGATTACTACTCGTATATCAGGTTTATTTTTCAATAGCTCGGGCAGAACGTTGTTTATTACTTTCAGCTCCCCCATCGAGGCAGCGTGAAACCAGACCACCTTCCGGTCATCCTTTTTGAATTTCCACAACCCCAATCTCTCCCGGATACCGTGCTTTTCCACGATTATCATGAATAAGAAATATGGGCTGGCTATGATTAAAACCAGTACGATAATTAATTGATAGATCAGGTACACTTGTTTAACTCGTTTATCTTTCTGGCAAGCTCCCCGGCCTGCTTTTTTATAGCCGTATGCCCGGTAACTTTATCTATTACGATCGGCTTGCCCATACTGATTGTCACTCGGGCGAACGGTCTGGGAACCTGGAAACCATCCCAGGAAGGCAACACCCATTTGCTGTCCGAATCGCAGGAGACCGGAATTAACTCGAGTCCCGACTTGGCGGCCAGGAAAATAGCGCCGGGTTTGACTACGCCTTTAGGGCCGCGAGGACCATCCACGGTGAGCGCGAGGTACCAGACTTTGTCATCACGGAGCATCGAAAGCAAACCGGCGGTACCGCCACGGGTCGAGGAGCCGCGCAATGGGTGATACCCCATGCGATCGACTATGCGGGCAACGACCTCGCCATCGAAATGCGATGAGATGAGTATGCCGACATTTTTTTTACGCTCGGTAAACGCCAACCCCAGCAAGCGGTTATGCCAGAAACAGTAGATTCGCTTGATTCCCTTTTTACGCATGGGGGCGGTTCTATAAGGATTTTCATAGCTGACACGCCAGGTATAACCGAGCATTTTCAGCAGCAAGGGGCCTATGGTGGATGCTATAGCCAGAAGTATTTTCTGTTTCAAACTAAAAGGGCGATCCATAATAGTTGAAAATATTACGTATATTAACAGGGAAAGTCAATTTTATTGTTTAATCACATCAAGCGCCGTCTCGGCCACCCTCACCGAGGCGCCAGATTCACCGAGTTTCGAGCGGATATTCTCCAGTTGAGATTTTATCTCGCGATAGTATTCTTTGTCATTGAGATATTTTAATACTTGCCCCGCGATATTACCGCCGTTACAATCATCCTGAATCAACTCCGGCACCACCTCTTTTTCGGCTACCAGGTTAACCATCCCTATATGCGGTAGTTTCACTAATCGTTTGGCTATCATATAGGTTCCGGGGGAAGTTTTATACACTATCACCATCGGCGTACCGATTATCCCGCATTCGAGCGTGGCCGTACCGGAACAGACAATGTTGACCTTCGCATGTTTCATGATATCGTAATTGGAAGCGTTATATAAAGCTACATGCCACTTGGCCTTATCCATAATCTGCTGGTAAAAATCGAAACTGAGCGCCGGGGCTTTGCCGATAATCCCAACCGCGTTGGGATAGCCCACCGAGATAATTTTCAACGCCTCGAGCATCTCCGGCAGTATACGTTTTACCTCCTGCTCTCGTGATCCGGGGAACAGCCCGATAGGCGCCTCGGTTGGCCCCAGGCCACAATTACCTAAAAATTCCTCGTGCGATATATTTATGGCAATCTCATCCAGCAGGGGATGCCCTACCCAGGTGACAGGCACGCCCGCCTCCTCGTACAGCTTCCGCTCGAACTCGAATATCACCGCCATGTGATCGACATCCCGTTTAATTTTGGAAATTCGCTTGCCGCCCCAGGCCCATATCTGCGGGCTTATATAATAAAATACTTTCACACCGCGTTTTTTCAGAAGTGGCGCTAAACGAAGGTTGAAACCGGGGTAGTCTATAAGTATCGCCATTTCCGGTTTGAGCTTATCCACCTGCGCTAAGATATCCCTCTTTACTTTCATGATAAACAGAATATTCTTTAGCACCTCCCAGAAACCGAATATAGCCAGTTGATTGATATGGTAGGTAAGCTCCACCCCCAACTTACTCATTTTATCACCGCCGAAACCGAAAAAGTCGTAGTCGGAGCTGAGTTTCCGGAACTCCCTGACAAGCCCCGCTCCCAGCGTATCTCCGGAGGCCTCGCCCGCTATAATGAGTATATTTTTCATAGGGTTTGCTGATATTCCCGGCAAACTTCCTCGATCTTCAAGGCGACTTTGAGCGCGGTCAAACCATCACGCCCCGATACCACCGGGGGATGCTTGCCCTCGATCGCCTCGATAAACGATTCGATTTCACATTGAAGGTTATCGGCCCGGGGGATATCGCTGGTATCTCGCACGATCACCTGGCCATCAGGTAGCGAGAATTTGGAGAACAACCCTGCTTTGCGCGCTTTCTCCGAATCGGCCGGCTCCAGCGAGTACGCTTCGAGTTCCGCCTTAGCCAGGTCCATCGATATATACCCCGACTGCTGGAATACCCGCAATTTCCGCATCTCCTTGAGCGATATCCTGCTGGAAGTGATATTAGCTACGCAACCGGTGGGAAATGTCAGCCGGGCGTTAACAATATCGAATGTCTCGGTTAATACTCCCACACCGGCGGCCTCGATTTTCGAGGGTTCTGAGCCGGTCAAATCAAGCAGAAGATCGATATCGTGAATCATCAAATCGAGTATCACTGCAACATCATTACCCCGGCCTTTAAACGGCGCCAGGCGATGGGTTTCTATGAATCGCGGATTCTTGATATAATCGCGCGAGGCTCGAAACACCGAGTTGAATCTTTCGCTATGGCCTATCTGCAACACGGCGCTATTGGCTTTTGCTGTCTCGACAATTTTCTCGGCCGACTCCAGATCGCCGGCAATGGGTTTCTCCAGAAGCGCAGCTATGCCATTCTCCAGAAGGGGCAGCGATACCTCAAGATGGTTCCCGGTTGGCACCGCCACGATAACGGCATCGACTTTGCCGATAAATTCCTCAACCGTTTTGAACACCGCGCACTTGCCTGCTTTGGCAATCTCTTTCGCTCTTTCGGGATCAACATCATAGCAAGCCACGAAATCCACGGATTTGATCGCCTTTAGTTTTGAGGCGTGAAATTTTCCCATATGGCCGCAGCCGATTAAACCGAATTTGATCATTTGATAACACCCCTTTCGGAGGAACGCACGAATTCTACCAGGCGTTTCACCTCGGGTATCATCTCTATCTCGTTTTCGATTTTAGCCAACGCCTCGCGGGTTTTTAGTTTCTTGCTAAGTAAGAATCGATAAGCCGTTTTCAGTTTCAATATGGTTTCCTCGGGGAATCCGCGACGTTTCAAACCGATGGAATTTAATCCCATACACCGGAGTGGATAACCCGCTACCAGCGAATACGGCATGATATCCTGGGTGGTTCTGAATCCGCCGCCGAACATGATATGTTCGCCGACAACGCAAAACTGATGTATCACCGAGGAACCGCCGATTATGGCATTATCACCGATCTCGACATGCCCCCCCATCTGCACGTTATTAGCTACAATCACATTCGAACCGATGATACAATCGTGAGCCACATGGCTATAAGCCATGAACAGGCAATCATCGCCGATCTCGGATTTACCATGAGCCAGAGTGCCTCTATTTAATGTCACGAATTCGCGAATTATGCAGTTTTTCCCCAGTACCAGCTCGGTTTTCTCGCCGCCGAATTTCAAATCCTGCGGTGGCCCGGCTATAGCCGCGCTATGGAATATCTTACAGCCATCTCCTATACGGGAACCATCCTTGATGGAGACATGCGAATCGATCCAAACATTTTCACCGATTACGACATCTTCCTCGATGATAGCGTACGGCCCCACGGTCGTACTTGCGGGGATTTTATCCGGTTGGGCTACGATTGCCGTTGCATGTATGTTTGACATGAATACCTTCTTATGCTTTAAGCTAATAAATTACTTTTTCGCTCGTGGACCGCCGCCTGTTCCCATATCGGAGCGGCTGCCGTCGTTATCGGTTATTTTCGGATCACCACTGTTTACGCAGGGAGACTCGGGCATGAGTATATAGCCGGCATCCCCGCTAAACAGCGGATCGACCGATATATTTCCATCACTGCCGAATATCTCCGGCAGGCCTTTAATTTCTCCTCCGGTATTATCGAATATGTCGTTATGCGAGATAATGATATTGCTATAGTCGCCGTTATTCCACAAGCCGACCGGCGGACAAACCCATTGTTCGCGCCAGCCGTTTTTGAAAACTATATTGTTAGCAAACCGCCCCTCGCAATCGTTCGACCATATCGCCAAACCGCAGTTGCCGTTATTCGTTACGATGTTATTGGTGGCATCCATATAAGCCGTACCGGTAATGATAATCCCCCAACCGAGATTGTCTTGCACAATATTATTAGAGACGATCGCTCGCGAATCGCCGAATGCTCCGATGCCTTTCCAGTAATTCTCTATAGTATTACGATAAACCTGAGCCGTAGCATCCCAGGTGATACCGATACCGGCGCCGCGTCCGCCGTTTATGCTGTTATCAGCAATATAAGCGGTGGCTCCCCGATAAAGCGCAATACCGTCCCAGCCGTTGTTGAATATACGATTGCCGAGTATGAAAAGCTCCGAGCCCTCGCGGCCGAATATGCCGCCAATGCCAACTACGATATCCTCGGGGCGGTCGGTATTATCCTCGATCGCACATTCGGTAATAGTCACGCTGGAATTGCGGGCAACGATACCGGCATCGGTGGCCATCTCGTTCAAATCGCGCTTACCGCCGGTGATTTTCAAATGCATGATCGTGGAGCGCTCCGAATCAAGAAACAGTACCCCATAACCGGCATTGGTAACGAGCGTAGTCGAGTCTTTGCCGGTACCGATTATCGTCAGACCCTTGTCTTTTATCAGGAATCCACGCGTAGCGTTTACCTCAGCCAAATGATCCTCGCAGTTACCGCACAACGATTCCGGGAATGCATAGGTTTTGGAATGAAATACACCGGGGGCGATGCGGATCGTATCGCCGTCAACGGCTTTATCGATAGCTATTTGAATATCACTGTAATAGCCGTTTTTGTATCCATCATTACGGCGATGCGCCGAGTCATCCCCTACATACAGGGTGGAGGCATATGTCAACATGACGGCGAAAATCGCCAGAATCAAGCCTGATCGCATGTAGACATATTATATATTTGTTAATCTGAGGTCAAACTATTTCAATGATGGCCAAACGTAGAATTATATCGACCGGGCGCTGGATTTTAACAGTGCACGCCCATTACGATCCCAATAAAGACAAGGTGTGCCCTTTTATTGTCGTTCGAGCTGCTCTCAAAACCATCAAAATCATAGAACATGTAGCGATACTCGACCATCGGCCCGAAATATACATGCTTGAGATACCAGACTGGTTTGATTTGAAAATTTAGCGAACCGGCAATACGGAAAGATAGCAGTAAAAAGATGAGCAGTGATAGTCTAACGATGTACTTTAAAGAACGATTCGAGTTGCTGAACATCATGATATTTGCTAAAGCTAAAATGAAAAATGTCAATTTACCACTAGTGTCCGGTGTTTTTCGTTAAATTTTAAATTTCTCCTTGGAATTGTTAATGAGAAATATTTTCCGATATAATTATTTTATTCAGCGTATCATTCATCCTGACATATCCTGCCGATGTTAGGCTTGGTTTTCTGGTTTCCAAGCGCTGCTTGGAAACCTTCTTGAATCATGTAGAATGCGCATTCTGCCGGCAAACAAGCCACGTTGCGAAGCAGCGCTTCGCAACGAGATGAAAAGACCGGACACTAGTGTCAATTTACATAATGTTAAAAGGCTATTATATGAATCTCTAGGTTGGAGTATATCTACCAGGTAAAAAGGGCATCCACCTGCGCGGATGCCCTGAAATAACTCGATATTTCGAAACTAACTATCTACTTTTTCTCGAATGGCTGATCGAAAATCGCCTCGAAATTGAACTTGGCTACTTTATAAACAAGCGGCCGGCCTTCAACCTTTACGTAGTAAGCACTGGAGGTGGTATCGGTTTCGGCGCCGAACGAAAACACCTGCGTGGCTCCATCTTTTAAAGTAACACCGGCTATATATTTCGGATCGACAAGACCCTGGTCGGGCAGTATCTCGCCACTGACAATCTCCATGGCCCGGAGCGCGCCGATACGACTTAATATACCATCGATTTTCATTTCATCGAGCTTATCTTTGGAGGGTTTCACCTGTACCCAGACCTCTTTAGTCGTCTCGACAGTATCCTCCATTACTGATTGCTCCTGTTTTTCGAACAGGTATTTAGTTTTACCTTTTACGAGTTCTATTTGCTTCGAGGACTCTTTGTCGAAATCGGCCAGTTTCATTTCCACCCAGCGTTTTGCCGGCAGCCTCTTGGCTGGATCGGCGTTCCAGGCGGCGAAACGTGATATGAAATTCTCGCTGCCCATATAAACCGTATCCTGGCCGTAGTTGCGAAGGAAACTCGAACGCGAGGCTTGCGGTACGCCTTTGCCAAAAAGGATATGGGCTATCTCGGAATTATCCGAGCCTAGGAATTCCACATGAAGAGCTTTTGCATCCTCGATATCGTAGTCGGAGAAAAGATCCTGGTTCAGCGAACGGATTTCACCCTGAAGGTTATCGATATCGGTAAACAGCTTCTCGATTTCGCTGACTTTTGCCGGGGCGTTATAATACGACTCGACCAGCCAGTTATTATCCTGTTTTACGAACATCAGCCCCGAATCGGGATAGTCCTGCTTGTATGCTTTGATAGCAGTCACGCTTGAGGAGTTGAAATCGGGATATAAATCGAGAAGGCTCTCGCTGACAGTCATCTTATCAGAACCCATGTTTTGTGCCAGGTAAATAACCACGAGAACCGCCAGCACTACAACCAGTATGATCATATTTTTACTTTTCATCACTTACCCTCCTAGGCCTGACTTACTAAACGCTGATAAGTTTCCCGTCTCTTCTTACGCATGGCGTAACGCATGACACCTATCACGATTAATATAACCGGAATGAGTATTGTCACGAAGAAACGCCAGAACATCTTGGCGCCCGCGGAGGTCTCGGTGATAAACCGCTGGGTTATCATCTTAGTGCGAACGTTGATCAGGTCATCTCCCAGAACTAAAGCATCAACGGAATTCAAAAACAGCAAGGCGTTGGAACCCGCGCCCAGTATCTGGTCGGAAAACATCTCGCTGCAGCCGTAAAGCAGAAGTTTACCCGGCGCTTGCTCGATAGTTTGTGACTCCGGTTTCGCCAACGAATCGGACTGACCGGGCCAGGCCGGTACGGGTTCGTTTTCGTAAGCGTTGGGGAACTGCCCGGAGATCATCACGGCCAACGGCTTAGAGCCTATGATATCGTTCTGGTTCGGATCGATATCTGCAGGAGTCAAAGGTGTTCCGGTGCTCGATACCGTCCAGGTCTGCTCCGAGGATTCGAACAGTAAATCCTCTTTCAGGCCTAACTCGGCCAGCTTCTCGTTATCGATATCGAAATAGCTTCCCCAGAGATACAACAATCCGCCGACACGGTTGGTGATCGCCACATCCTCGTTCATGTTCTGATCGGTGATCTTGATCTGGATCGGTAATTTCACCGGAGTTTCGACAGTAGCGGTAAACATGCCGCCTATATTCTGACGAGTCGGGACCGACAGCATCTCCATGTTATTGTCCATCAGGATATCATCACTTAGGCTGACTCCGTAATGCTCCAACAGATCATTTACACCGGGACGGTTCTGTGAGGGCATTACACGAATACCCGCACCGCGTTGAGGTTGATATTCGAAACCATAATTTTGCATGGCCATCACGACATTTTTGCCCGAGGCCAGAGCTTTATTAATTTCGTATTTTTGACGGTCGGAGAGATTGCGCGGCGACATCACTACCAGAAGGTCGTATTCCGGCGGAATCGGATCATCCTTGGTACCCTCGACCCTGATTGCCTGGTAATTCTCCTGCCCCAGTATCTGGGCAATTTGTTTGAACCTGTCCTCTTTCTCCGGTGCATCCTGACCCATCTGGCGCATGTACTGCTGCATTCTCGGATCCTGCTGGGCAACATCGTACGGCGCCATAATCACTACCTTAGGCTGTTCTGCCATGGTCATCCGAAAGATTCTCGAAAGCAGTTCGTATTCGAGGTTAGCCAGGCTTTGAGGAACTACCCTGGGAATCACTTCATCCGGCTTATCCAGATACGAAACTGATATTGCCGAATAAATTCGTTTTATATTGAAAGCATCCTTTTCTATAGAACGGGCATCGAAAGGCACTATACCTTTCTGCTCGAGAGTGGTCGCCATATCGACCTCGCTGGAGGGATCGATAGCCTCGAATTTGATCCGATCGGAGATCACCTCGAATTCGCTCAAGAGGTCCCTGACATCCTGCTCCATAGCCTGCATCGCGGCCGGCATTTTTTCCTTTGGCGATACGTAGTAGCGAATGGTAACCGGGGCGTCCTTGAGCTTGCGAAGAATATTTTTAGCGGCCGGGCTCACCGTATAGATATTCCCTTCGGTCAAATCGAACCTGCCGACATTCATACCGCTCAAAACGAGGTTGAACATTACCACCACGGCCAGGCCGATTATCGCGTTTATAGCGAATCGCTTATCGGCCAGGCGACGCATGACCTGTTCGACGACAACACCGTTCAACCACAGGAAAAGCATAGTGAACGCGATGAAAAATAATATGTCGCCGATATCCAGCACCCCTCTTTCAATGGAGGAGAAATGATTGGCCGCGCCCAGCACGTTCATCAAAAACGAGCCGAAACCGCTAATCCAGCCATCAAGCACGATCGAGATATAGTCGGTGCCCAGCATATACAGCACGAAACAGGCCACCATACTTAATATGAAAGCGATAATCTGATCTTTAAACAGGCTGGAGATAAACAGCCCGATCGAAAGGTAGAAAGCTCCCAATAATGCTGCGCCGAAATACCCGCCGATTATCGGCCCCATATCCGGGCTGCCTAAAAACACCAGCATTATAGGGATAACCAGAGTACCGGCCAGCGTGATCAGGTAGAACAGAAAGCTGGCCAGGAACTTACCGACCACCAGTTGATACGAACTTATCGGGAACGATTGCAATAACGCTATCGTGCCGCCTTTGGAATCCTCCGACCACAACCTCATAGTGATAGCCGGGATGAATATAATCAACGTTATCGGTAGAAGAGCAAAGAAACCGCGCATATCGGCCGAGCCTGCCAGGAAAAATGAGGTCATGAACAGGCCACTGTTTACCGCCAGGAATACTATTATGAATATGTATGCGATCGGAGCATTGAAATAGGCGGCAAATTCACGATTGAATATCGTTTTAATATTACTCATGAGTCCGCCCTTCCTTTGTTAATTCGATGAACGCATCCTCAAGACTCGGCAGTATCGGTGAAAATTCCTTAACCTGCCAACCCTCGTTCTTGAGCTTCTCGGATATCATCATCTGGGTTTGAAGGTAGTCGGAACCGTTTATCACGAATTTGCAGAAATCGTTACTGCTTCCCGTAAAGTTAACCTCCATGGAATCGGCGGTATCTGCAAACGCCCCCTCTATAGTGTCACGGGAGGCTTTCAGCTCGATAGAAAAACTGACTTTATCGGCCGAGGTCAACCGCAACTCCTCGGGAGTACCGTCGGCAATGATCCTGCCCTCGTTGATAATCACGATTTTATCGGAGATAGCCTCGACCTCCTGCAGGATATGAGTCGAAAAAATTATCGTCTTGGTAGCGGAGAGGTCTTTAATAAGCTGGCGTATACCCACGATCTGGAGAGGGTCCAAACCGGAGGTCGGCTCATCCAAAACCAGTACTTCCGGATCGTGTATCAACGCTTGCGCCAGGCCTACCCTCTGACGGTATCCGCGGGAGAGCACGCCAATCGGCCGACGATACACATGTTTTAGCTTAGCGGCTTCGACAACCCAGTCGAGCCTGTTTTTCAGATTCTGATTTTCCAGGCCTCTTCCTTTACCAACGAAATCCAGGTAGTCGGCTACCTCCATATCGTTGTAGAGCGGCGCTGTTTCAGGAAGATAACCTATCTTCTTCCGTACTTCTATCGGACTTTCCAATACATCGAGACCTGCAACCGTAGCGCTTCCCGAACTCGGCACCATCTGGGTGGTAATGATTTTCATGCTGGTGGTTTTGCCAGCGCCGTTGGGGCCCAATAAACCCATCACCTGGTTATCGGGTGCTACGAATGAAGCCTCGATCAAAGCCCGTACAGTCCCATAATTCATACAAAGACTTTTGGCTTCAACCATTCACAACTCCTTTTAGAATTAAGTTTTACAATTAGTCAAAACTAGCGCTGTGGCCCAGTTCATATTATACCTCAAAGGGCCTGAGATAGTTCATGAAGATAAAAGATTTTCTACACCATGCAAGTAAAAAACCGAGCAAGCGATATTTCGTTTTCGCGTTAGAAAATGACTATTGTTGCACCTCCAGTTACATGTTCAAGCTATCGTAAATAGTGAGAACAAACCCAATTACTGTTTAGAATACTATTTTTTAAATAATAATCCTGCATTTGTTCCTGATTTTTTTATCACTATCATTTCTACCGGAAAATCGAGATATCAGTCATTACACGTCAGATTAATGGCGCTCAATAAGCCATAAATGCAAAAAAACAAATAGTAGCCATTTCATTTAAGGTGCGCCTCAGGTTATCGTACCATCCCCCCTGACACGCCGGCTATATAATCATATCGAAAAACTGTTTTTGCCGATATTTACCGGAGGAATTAAACAATTACCCGAAAGACACCGGACACTAATGTCATAAAATCACTAGTGTCCGGTGTTTTTCGTTAAATTTTAAATTTCTCCTTGGAATTGTTAATGAAAAATATTTTCCGATATAATTATTTTATTCAGCGTATCATTCATCCTGACATATCCTGCCGATGTTGGGCTTGGTTTTCTGGTTTCCAAGCGCTGCTTGGAAACCTTCTTGAATCATGTAGAATGCACATTCTGCCGGCAAACAAGCCACGTTGCGAAGCAGCGCTTCGCAACGAGATGAAAAGACCGGACACTAGTGTCATAAAATAATAATTTATAATCCCATAAAAAACTATGAATACGGTTGAGCTCAAAGTGGTTATGAAATTATATTATAGATTCTTGACTAAAATTTCTTAATTGATTATAATCGCGCTATGAAAATTAAAGCGATGCTGATTTTATTATGTATTTTTACCTCCAGCACGTTTGCCGCTAATTCTAGCTTCGATATAATCGATCCCAGGCAATCCTCGCATGACCAAAGTATATTGTTAAAAATTAAGGTAAGTGAGGGGTTAACTCACAACTTTACCGATGACTACCGTGGTTCGCTGGTTAAAAGCGATTCAGGTGAATACGACAGCTTTTTCACCCATTAGAGGGAGAATAGAAAAATTCTAGCTTGAGGAATACCAGTGCAAGTTCGATACATTTTCAGTAATATTCGAATAAATCTGACTATACTTTTCATACTGGCTTTAATCCTAAGAGTTATAGTTATCTATATGTATGCTTGGCATACCGGGCTTCATTTTGAATATGCACAAATCGCTTCAAATATTGTCTCAGGTAATGGTTACAGTTGGGATTGGTTTGGCCAGAAACCATTACAACCTTCGGCAGCATTTAACCCCATTTATACATATTTCCTGGCTTTTTTTATAGCTATATTCGACAGTCCAGCCAGGGTAATTTTAATAGCACAGGCTATAATTAATGCTTTCTGTGTTTTCCCTGCGTATTGGATAGGAAGACATCTAAATAATAGAGCTACGGGATTAATATGTGCTGTAATATTCGCTGTTCTTCCTGAGATTGTGTACGCCAGCACGAGTATGGTAACTGAATCGATTTCCAACACATTGGTGCTCGCAGCGATATATTTTTATTTGAAGCTCAAAGACACAGTTAAATATAAGTCGTATTCCCGGCATTATTTGTTATTTGGCGCTTATATCGGATTTTTAGCCTTGGTGAATTCCAGCTTGTTACTTTTACTCCCTGCTTTCATTATAGGATTTTACTTCGTTGGTGGATATAAGAAAAACTTTTTAAAGATAGTCTTTTTACTTTCAGTCGGTTCGATATTGGTTATCACGCCATGGATTATCCGCAACTATGTATATTTAGGTAAACCAGTAATCAGGACTACTTTTGGTTATAATCTATGGCGCGGTAATTACCCGGGCGCATCAGGGACAGGCCGCGTTGACCCCCAGAACAAAGACGTTATTGTACTTAATGAGGATTATTATAAATATCTTAAAACAAATGTGCCTGATAGTGAAATTGGGATGGATAGTTTTTTTACGGCTGAGGCAATTAATTTTATTAAGGAAGAACCACTGAGGTTCATTAAACTAACACTACTCAGGGTTTTGTATTTTGTAACTTATGATCCAACGCATCCATTAACTAAAAATATTTTTTATTTGGGGGGATATATTTTTATACTTGTTTTTGGAGTTTGGGGTGGGATACTATTAAAGAAACTTAAACGATTGGATTTAGCGTTTGTTTTCATACCATTCTTCCATTTGATACTATATTCTTTAGTGATGGTGTTACCTCGCTACAGAATGATTCTGGTGTGGATATTAATGATATTCTCCTCAATTGCTATAGCCGATTTATTGTCAAAGCTAAAAAAAAATAACCGGATTACTAATCGCTAAATGATATCTTTTTTCATTAAAATTCCAAGTTTTCTAGCTGCATTTCTTAATTGATTCTTGACTAAAATTTCTTAATTGATTATAATCGCGCTATGAAAATTAAAGCGATGCTGATTTTATTATGTCTTTTTACCTCCAGCACGTTTGCCGCTAGTTCTAGCTTCGATATAATCGATCCCAGGCAACCCTCACATGAACAAAGTATATTGTTAAGAGTCAAGGTAAGTGAGGGGTTAACTCACAACTTTGCCGATAGCTACTGTGATTCGCTGGTTAAAAGCGAATTTAATCGAAATCTACTCGATCATATCAACAAATCAAGAGACTATATCTTGACTCACCGCGATGACAATCTCAAAGCTCATATTTCTTTGATATTCGAGGAAGATTGGATAGGGATCCGCGAGAATGATATCAACTACAGTAACCTGCAATCATCGCTGACATTCAAGGGTTACGCTAAAATCAAGGATAAGATCGAATTCGAGCACGAGGTCAAAATATTCATGGCCGATAGCACTCATAACCTGAGCGAGGTTTCCTCCACAGGCGAATTCCTCAAAGACCCGATGTTAAGCTACAACTTACCGGACAGAGGGGCTGAGACCTCGGATAACTACGCCATCGAGGTTCAAACCGATAAAGCCTTGATTAAAACCGAACTATATGGATTCAAAATCCAGACTGGTCGGGACAGGCCTCAATTCAAATCCGGTTACCGTAACTCGCTGCTTGTTTCGGGACTGGCCAGACCTGTCGATATGTTTTATCGTATAGATTACAATTACTGGATTATCGGCTATACGGCATTAGCCGGTCAGCTAACGGATGCCGGCGACAGGTATATCTCGCTCAAGCGAATTTACTTTCAGTTCGCCAGATGGCTTCAGATTGGCGGCACGGAAGGCGTTGCTTACACCGGTGAACCGATGGCTTATGCCAACCCCATGCTATTTTACTATTTCGTAAACCGTCACCGGGTAGATAACGAGGATAATATCATAGCCGTGTATGATATCTCGGTAACGCCGTTTAAATCATTGAATATCTTTTTCGAGTTTCTCAACGATGATTTAAAGCTCTCCTCCGACACCGCTCCCTCCAAATACGGATTCTGTGGAGGTTTTTTAAAAACAGGATTTATCTGGGAGAATCTCGATATCAGGGCTGAATACACCCAGGTGCGTAGATGGACTTATACTCATGTAGGTAACATTAATGTCTGGGATTATCGTGGGCGGCCGATAGGTTTTTGGCTGGGTGATGATGCCGATGAGGTTTTCGGCAAAGCTGATTTATACATCTCTCCCAAAACAACTTTGAGCGGCAGTGTGAATTACTTACGTAACGGCGAGGGACAGCTCGATATGCCATATGAACAAGAACGCGGCGATATCAAACCGAAATTTCCCTCCGGCGTTGTCGAAAAAGCTGCTGGTATCTGGCTGGATGTCCGTCACGAGTACGGATATTTCGAAATCAGGGGCAGGCTGGGCTATCGCCTTATCAAGTGGCGTCATAATATCTCCGATGAGTACGACAGTTTCTTCACCCACTGGGGCATAACTTACACATTATAATCAGATTATCTTCAAACTGATATACGTTTTCAATAATCGATTGCGTCTATGAAGTTAAGTTTTTATACTATTATTAAAGATAACAACCTTTAAGGAGCAATAAATGTCAGATCATAAAAACAAAGAATGGTGGAAAGACCCACACCCCGAATGTAAACCGGAAACCAAAGTCATATCAGCCGGTTACGCGCCGGAGTTTTCCGAGATGTCGGCCAAACAGCCGATCTTTACGACCTCAACATTCATGTTTAAAACCGCCGAGGATGGCGAGAGATTCTTCCGTCTCTCCGCTCACCCGGATGAACGCAAAGCCGATGAGCTGCCCGGACTTATCTACACCAGGATGAACAATCCCAATATGGAGATTGTTGAGGATAAGATGGTGGTGATGCATCCCGGGGCCGAGGCCGCTGCCGTGCTGCCCTCCGGGCTTTCTGCTATCTCGACTATGACATTAGCCATGTTAAAACCCGGCGATACCATGATCTATTCCGCGCCTGTTTATGGCGGTACCGAGCATATGTTTCATAATGTCATGAATCGCTACGATATTAAAACGGTACCGGTTCACGATCTCACGATCGAGGGCTACCGTAAAGCCGCCGAGGAGCATAAAGACTCGCTGGCCATGATTTTCGTGGAGACCCCCACCAACCCGACTATCATGCACTCCGATGTTGAGGCTGTAGTCAAACTGGCCAAAGAATATTCCAAAAACGGTAAGAGAGTAATTACAGCCGTGGATAACACCTTCCTCGGACCGATATTCCAGAACTTCTTTAGCCTGGGCATAGACTTCTGCGCTTATTCGGCCACTAAATTTGTCGGTGGGCATTCCGATTTAATCGGTGGATTCGTGCTTGGCAATAAACAGGACATCTCACAGGTGAAATCGTTCCGCTCGGTTATCGGCGCCGCCACCGATCCATTCTGCTGCTGGTTAATGTCCCGTTCGCTCGAGACAATCACTCTTCGCATGAAACAAACCGCAGCCAACGCCACGAAAATAGCCGAGTTCCTGGATAACCACCCCCAGGTGGAAAAAGTCCGTTATCCCGGCTTGCTCAAACAAGGCGATCCGCAATATGATATTTACAAGAAACAATGCAAAGGCCCCGGCGCGCTTATCTCGTTCTATGTCAAGGGTGGCAAGGCCGAGGCGTTCAAGGTGCTCAACAACGTGCATATCTGCCGCCTGGCGGTAAGCCTGGGTGGAACAGAAACCCTTATTCAGCATCCGCGACGGATGACTCATGCGGAGATGACCGATGAGTTATGCGCTGCCACCGATATCACCGACAGCATGATTCGTATTTCGGTGGGTATCGAGGATGTAGATGATATAATTGCCGATCTGGATCACGCGCTGAAAATGATTGCGTAGATTAGCGTATCATATATGATTTCGTAAGGGCGTATCGCATACGCCCTTTTTTGTTTTGGTGAACCAGATTGGTAAGGGGCAGATGAGGACATCTACCGCCCACGAGAATAATCGATTCAAAAAGGGCGGGCGAGAAAGTTCTCGCGGCTGATGGACGTCCTCGTCCGCCAGCTTTCGTTTGCGGGCATAACCGTTGAGGCGTTATAGTGGGCGTACCCCAACAACGAACGTTTGAGGCAATCGCCCGGCGGGGGTGCCCCACCTCAACTACTGTGAGGTGGGTATGTTGTATTGCTAGGGAAACTTGAATATTGTATAAATCGACTCGTTAAAACCGCAGGGGTATTGACCTACGCCAATTATCAACAGCCGTAGAAACACGGCCTACCGTGTCCCAGCACCTGTCCCCTCGTTCCCAAACTCCGTTTGGAAACGCGATTGCCCGCGAAACTCCGGTTTCGCGAGTTGGATATTTACAGGTATTAAATCAAAACTAAGTTTTGGAACTTGAGATACTTGTAATCTATAGAAAGATTATATGATAGTAATCCAATGCTATTCGAAAATATATCCAAAACACGGTGGTTTAAAC
>CAXXKA010000009.1:0-87461 GCA_963668625.2 uncultured candidate division Zixibacteria bacterium | reverse complement strand
GGTTTTTACCGTTTGTTTGGCTGCTTACGCTGTCATCCCGTTCGGCAAAGGTTTGATCGCGGCCGATCTCAATATCGGTATCTTATATATACTGGCAGTAACGAGTTTCACGATTATCAGCTTGCTTATGGCGGGTTGGGGATCGTTCAATAAATATGCTCTGTTGGGTGGCATGCGTTCGGCGGCTCAAATCGTTTCTTATGAGGTTCCGCTGACTTTGTCTTTAATCGGTGTTATCATGCTGGCCGAGACGATGTCGATGTACGGTTTCGTCGAGGCCCAGGGACCTTATATCTGGAACTGGTATATCTGGCCGCAATTTCTGGGATTTTTGATTTATATCTCAGCCGCCACCGCCGAGCTAAACCGTACACCGTTTGATTTACCCGAGGCCGAGCAGGAGTTAGTGGCCGGTTTCAATATCGAATACTCCGGTATGAAATTTGCCATGTTCTTCTTAGCCGAGTTTTTGAACATGTTCACCGCCTCGGCTATCGCCACCACGTTGTTCTTGGGTGGCTGGCAGCCGCCGCTTCCCGCGCTCGATTTCATTCCTTCGTGGGTCTGGTTCCTGGGCAAGTCGTTCTTCCTGGTGTTCGTGTTCATGTGGTTCAAGTGGACATATCCCCGACTCAGAGTTGATCATTTGATGGATTTCGCCTGGAAGGTGTTATTACCGCTGGCGTTCGTAAATATCATATTAACAGCCTTAGGAGTATATCTCTTTTAATTATGGGTTACTTTGGTAAACTATTCAGTGGTATATATAACCTGCTTCTCGGTTTAAAAACCACGCTGAAATATCTTTTCGGGCGCTCGGTTACTCTTCAGTACCCCAAAGAGAAGATGCAGATGTTCGATCGCTTTCGCGGAATTGTTGTCTTGCTTTCCGATCAGGAAACCGGCAAGCTCAATTGCACCGCCTGTCTGCTTTGCGCGAAAACCTGCCCGGTGGCAGCGATTACGATCAGGCGCAAGAAAGATCCCGAGACGAAAAAACGGGTACCGACCAAGTTCGAGGTCGATAATTTGATATGCTGCTATTGCGGTTTATGCGAGGAAGTGTGCAATTTCGATGCTATCAAGGTGGCGCCGTTGTACGAATTCGCCACTACCGATAAAGATTCGCTGTTGTTCGATATGGATAAGCTTCAGGAGATTGGCAAGGATGTAAAGTACACTCCTAAACGCAAACGCGTTGCTAAGAAAGTTGCCAAACCCGCTCCTAAACCGGAAGCCGCGACCGGCACAGAGTCTGAAACCAAAACTGCCGTTGAACCGAAACCAGAGGCGGAACCAAAACCGGCCAAACCCGAGGACAATCAAAAGCCGGAGGATAAATCATGAATTTAGCCTTGTTTTATCTTTTAGCATTTATTACGGCGGTATCCGGTTTGTTGGTAGTTACCATGAAGAATCTTTTCCATTGCGCGCTGTTTTTAGTCCTGACTCTGTTCTCTATCGCCGGAATCTATGTTCTTCTGGGGGCCGAGTTCTTAGCAGGTGTGCAGGTGCTCATATATATAGGCGCGGTAACGATATTAATGATATTCGCTATAATGCTGACTTATCAGCTTACTAATAAAGCTATCAGGCAAACTAACGAGCAAAAGGTACCGGCTATATTAATAGTTCTGGTTTTCATGGGACTTTCTATTATCACCATGATTAAAACCGCCTGGCCGATCGTGAATAGCTCATTGCCCGATAAGAATATTTACGAGCTTGGCAGGCAGTTGCTCTCGACTTATGTAGTGCCGTTCGAGGTGGTTTCGATAGTGCTTTTAGTGGCTCTTATCGGAGCTATCGTCATCTCGCGCGCACCCGATCAGGAGGAGGCATCCGATGAATGAACCGACTCTGCTTCACTTCTTGATACTTGGCGCCGTTTTGTTCGGCCTGGGGATATTCGGACTCCTCACTCGTCGAAATGCGGTTGCCATATTGATGTCGATAGAGCTGCTTTTTAACGCCGCCGCTATTAATTTCGTGGCGTTTACAAAATTCATAGCCCCTGATGGTCTGGCCGGTCAGGTCTTCACGATTTTTATTATTTCCATCGCGGCGGCCGAGGCGGCGGTTGGTTTGGCAATTGTGATGCTTATTTACCGCAATTTCAAGGGTATCGAGGTAGATAAGATTAATTTCATGAAATGGTAGGATGTCGATGGTAGAGTTTAGCTGGCTAATACCCCTGTTTCCATTATTCTCGTTTATCATGATAGTCTTTTTCCTTAACCGGAATAATAATATCTCCAGCTATTTCGCAATCGCCATGGTGCTTACATCATTAGCATGTTCAGCAATCGCTTTCGTTCAGATGATTTCCCATCCAGTTCCTTACCAGTATTATATCGACTGGCTTGTATGGAGCGATTTTAAAGTCCAGATGGGTATATATATCGATCCGCTGACAGTGGTCATGCTCATGGTGGTGACTATCGTATCATCGCTGGTGCATATTTACTCGCGCGGCTACATGCATGGAGATCCCAGGTACGCCAGATTCTTCGCATATCTCTCGCTGTTTACATTTTCGATGCTGGGTTTGGTGGTGGCCGGCTCTTATGTCCTGGTGCTCGTATTCTGGGAACTCGTGGGATTGACCTCGTACCTGTTAATCGGCTTCTGGTTCGAAAAGAAAGTTGCCGCGGACGCCGGCAAAAAAGCGTTTATCACGACAAAAGCCGCCGATCTCGGTTTCGTACTGGGATTGGTTTTAATGATTTATACTATCGGGACCGCGACCATGCCCGAGGTGAATCAGAAAATAGAAGTTTTAAAACAGCAAGCTGGTCTCATAGAACAGCATGATCAACATTACGACGACCACGACGGGCACGGCGAACATAACGCAACGAGTGGTGAGGTGATGGCTGCCGAAGTTCATCACGTTGACGGTATATCCCACGAGGAGGGTGATGAAAATCACGAGGGGATTACGGCCGAGGGGTCACATCAAGAACACGCAACACCAGACGAAAGCTATGAGCATCAAGATGAACCCCACGTGGCGGCTACCACTCATGATGAACCCGAGCGCAGTGAAGATGAAGCGAAGAAGATGTTGTGGATGCTCGGTATCGCAGGAATATTGATGTTCGCCGGCGCCTGTGGTAAATCGGCGCAGTTCCCGTTCCACGTATGGTTGCCCGATGCTATGGAGGGTCCGACACCGGTTTCGGCGTTAATCCACGCCGCTACTATGGTTGCCGCCGGTGTGTATTTGACCGCTCGATTGATGGGGATCATACTCGTATCTCCTGAGATGTCTATGGTTGTGGCCACTATCGGCGCGATCACCGCTATCATGGCGGCCTCGATAGGACTCGTGCAGAACGATATCAAGCGCGTGCTGGCGTTCTCCACGGTTTCGCAGCTAGGTTACATGATGATGGCTCTCGGACTTGGTGGTTATGCCGCCGGTACTTTCCATCTGTTTACACACGCATTTTTCAAAGCCCTGTTGTTCCTTGGCGCCGGTTCGGTAATTCACGCCGTCCATACCAACGATATACAACATATGGGCGGTTTACATAAGAAGATGCCGATCACCTCGACTACCTTCCTTATCGCCTCGTTGTCGATTTCGGGAATATTCCCGCTTTCGGGTTTCTGGTCGAAAGATGAGATATTCGCGGTGGCTTTCGGTGGCGGCCATTACTGGTTCCTGCTAATCGGCGTTCTCGCCGCATTCATGACCGCGTTCTATATGTTCAGGCTGTGGTTCCTGACATTCAGTGGCAAACCCAGGGATCAACACGCTTACGATCACGCGCACGAGTCGCCCTATAGCATGACCGTGCCGCTTATGATCCTGGCAGTGTTGGCTGTCGGCGCCGGCTGGTGGGGAATACCCGGTACCCTCGTTTAACTATGGCAATTACGTGTTCTATGGCCATCCTCATCACGTGGAGATAAACTATCCCCTGATGATCGGATCGTTCCTGGTTGCTTGCTGCGGTATCGGCCTGGCCTATCTTATGTATTACAAACGTTCGATATCTTACGAGGCGATGGGCGCGCGTTTCAAAGGCTTGTACACGCTTCTGCTCAATAAATATTACTTCGATGAGATTTACATGGCTATCCTCGTTAACCCGATTTACAATCTGATGGAGAAACTTTTCAGGTTCGATCAATTGGTTATCGATGGCGCGGTAAACGGAGCCGGCAAACTAACTCTGCTGTGGGCAACAGCCAAGCAGATATTCGATATTTACGTTGTAGATGGTGCAGTTAACGGCGCAGGCTGGCTCTCAATGTCGCTGGGCAAAGTTCTCAGACGTACGCAAACCGGCCAACTCCAGACATACGCGATGGTGATATTCTTAGGCGCCGTGATTTTGATATTCTGGAAATTTATCTGATAGAGGAGGAAGATTAAGTGGACTTTCCAATACTGAGTTTTTTGACATTTTTTCCGCTTTTAGGCGTGATAGTATTGTTGTTTTTCAAAAGAGAAGCAGTAACCGCTATCAGATGGACCGCTGCTTTCTTCTCGTTCATACCGTTTCTAGCATCGATATGCCTCGTATATCATTACGACTATTCTACCTGGACGATGCAGTTCATCGAACGTCACCAATGGTTCCCGGCTGTCAATATCTCCTATTTCATGGGCGCTGACGGCCTTTCGGTACCGATGCTGTTTTTAACCGGTATGATTACGTTCATCGCGATTATAGCTTCATTCGGAATAAAAGATCGTGTCAAAGAGTATTTCGCCTGGTTCCTGCTTCTCGAGGTAGGTATGATGGGCGTTTTCTCCGCGCTTGATTTCTTCCTGTTCTACATTTTCTGGGAGATCATGCTGGTGCCGATGTACTTCCTGATCGGTGTTTGGGGTGGCCCCAGACGAGAGTACGCTGCGATCAAGTTCTTCCTCTATACGCTCTTTGGTTCGGTGTTTATGCTAATCGGTATACTGGCGTTGTATTTTACCACCGGTACGCTCGATTTCATGGAGCTTATCGCCAAGAATAGCATGTATGCGCATACGTTCCAGCTCTGGGTATTCGCGGCTTTCTTCATCGGTTTCGCGATCAAGGTTCCTGTCTGGCCGTTCCATACATGGTTACCCGACGCTCACGTTCAGGCGCCGACCGCTGTCTCGGTTATTCTTGCCGCCATCCTGCTAAAGATGGGTACATACGGCCTGCTGCGAATTAGCTATCCGATGTTCCCCGAGGCGGCCAAGTTCTTCGCCGTACCTATAGCTATCCTGGGTATGATCGGTATCGTCTACGGCGCACTCGTTTCAATGGCACAAAAAGATTTGAAGAAGCTGGTGGCATACTCATCGGTTTCGCATATGGGATTTTGTATGCTGGGCATGGCAGCTATGACCACGCAGGGTATAACGGGCTGTTTGTTCCAGATGTTTTCGCATGGCGTTATCACCGGCGCATTGTTCCTTCTGGTTGGCGTACTGTACGATAGAGCCCACACCAGGGAGATCGCCGCGTTCGGCGGACTGGGCGCGAAACTGCCGGTGTACACCGGTATATTCGTCCTTTTCGGCATGGCCTCGCTGGGTTTACCGAGTATGTCCGGATTCGTCTCGGAGTTCCTCGTGTTCGTCGGCTCATTCCAATCGGACTACATTCCATTGTGGATTATCATAGTTTCGGTTTTCGGTGTGCTGTTTGCTGCGGTTTATATTCTCAGGATGATTCAGAAAGTGTTCCTGGGACAGTTTAACACCCGCTGGGAGGGCTTGACCGAAATCAATTTCCGCGAGATATTTACTGTCACACCACTGGCTATTTTCACTATATTGGTTGGTGTTTATCCCACCAGCTTGAATATGTTCTTGAAAGAAACTGTCGAACATCTGGTGAAACTGATAACCGGTTAACGAACTTACGGATGACTGATTGGAATCGGGAATCGGGAGAGATTGTGTTTGTTTATGGGAAAATCTTTGAACATACTGGCGCTTACGCACAATTTTCCGCGCACCCCGCAGGATCACTCCGGCAGGTTCATACTTAATATCTACAAGCATCTACCAGAAAATATAAAAGCTAAGGTCATTGCGCCACAAACCGTGTTTGATGTACCCGTACCGGCATCCGATACCTATGAAGGGGTAGAGGTTGTTAGAATAAAATACTGGTTTAAAAAATATCAGGATCTATTCTACGGTGGTGTTATTGATGATATGATGAGAAAACCGCTGGTTAACATGTTCAAACTCCTCGGCTATTTCATCTCGCTTATATTTGCAAGCCTAAACGAGGTAAATGCCTCGGCCGACAACGGAAGAAGAATAAACCTGATTCACGCTCACTGGTGGATACCAAACGGTTTTATCGCCTGTATAATATCGTATCTGACCGATATACCGTATGTGGTAACCAGCCACGGCACGGATATATTCATCCTGAGAAAGAAAAAGTATTTCATCCTGAAGTTAATCGCTGCCCAGGTTTTAAAAAAATCAAGCATGGTGACAACGGTATCGAGCTCGATCGCCAATACGATCACGCAGGTATTCGGCAAGCCGTTCGTCGATAAATATCTGGACGTGCAAATAATGCCGATGCCGTACGAGTACAATATGTTCGAGCATCAGATAGAGAAAGAGAAAGATAACACGATTCTCAGTATAGGCCGTTTCACCGAGAGAAAAGGCTATAAATACCTGGTCGAGGGATTTTCAGAGTTCATCGGTTTGTGCAAAGAGAAAAATATCGAGCCGCCCATGTTGAAACTTTACGGATTCGGTCCGCTCATTGATGATCTCAAAACGCAGGCAAAATCTCTCGGTATCGAGGAAAACGTGCTGTTTGGTGGTGAGATAAAGGAACATGAGGATGTGCCTCCGGTTATCAAGAAAGCGAAAGTATTCGTTATTCCCAGCATCACTGATAAAAATCAGGAGTCCGAGGGGCTGGGGATCGTTATATTGGAGGCGATGGCCTCCGGTGTGCCGCTATTGGCGACTGCCTCAGGTGGCATAACCGATCTGGTAAAAAATAAAGTCAACGGCTACCTGGTGCCCGAAAAGGACAGCCACGCTATTGCCGAGACTCTTCTGTATATGTATGAAAACCAGCAGGAGACTGAAAACTACGCCCGCAAGGGTTTGGAGGATGTCACCTGGTATTCTGATAAAAACGTAAGTGAAAGATTCGGGCGCGCGTTTGCGAAAATCGCCGCCTAGATGATATTGAAAAATGTTAGGTTTAAATAAAGTAAAAGAGCAGGCGGGATAACGATATGGATCTTAGCTCATTAGATTACAGATTAATCGCACCGGAGGTGTTTTTATTTATATGGTCAGTGCTGATTTTATTTGTCAGCCTTGGCAACAAAGATAGGCATCCAAAAAACTCCGGCATTCTATCGCTGGTAGGTTTGGCTATCACATTCGTACTTAGCATGACAACTCCCGAAGGCAAATTCTTCGGCGATACATTTATTGTCGATAGCTATGCCATCGGTTTCAAGCTGATCTTTATCGGTACCGCTTTCATGACAATAATGGGCTCGATGGATTATGTCGCCCAACATCTGAAACATCGCGGAGAATTTTACGGCCTGTTGCTAATGTGCACCACCGGCATGATGTTTTTATCATCCGCCGGCGAGCTGATCTCCATGTATGTCGCGCTCGAGCTTTCGACAATCGCCTTATACGTACTGGCCACATTCATGAAGCGTGACTTGAAATCGACCGAAGCCGGATTGAAATACCTCATACTGGGCGCCGCCTCCTCGGGGATACTCCTGTATGGCCTGTCGCTTATCTATGGGCTTACCGGCAGTACCGTAATGAGTGAGATCGGCATGAAGCTGTTTATCGGCCCGGGCACCAAACTGGCTGCGTATTTCGCCATCGTGATGTTCGTAGCCGGGTTCGGATTCAAGCTGGCCGCTGCGCCGTTCCACATGTGGGCCCCGGATGTTTACGAGGGCGCTCCCACACCGGTCACCGCCTTCTTATCGGTAGCATCCAAAGCGGCCGGACTGGTTGCTTTCGTGAGGCTGTTTTTCGAGGCGCTACTTATCGCCAAGTCGGAATGGGTGGTCATTCTCGAGGTGGTTGCTATCCTGGCCATGGTCATCGGTAACGTGGTTGCCCTGATGCAGACCAATATCAAGAGAATGCTGGCCTATTCCTCGATTGCGCAGGTCGGCTACGTGTTGGTAGCCCTGGCCGCCGGAATCGATCTTTCGGTCGGCTCCATGATGATATTCCTGTTAGCTTACCTGTTCGCCAATATCGGCGCTTTCATAATCGTGATTGCATTTTCGAACGTTACCGGATCGGATAACATAAAAGACTATGCCGGGCTCATAAAACGCTCACCGGTAGCCGCGGTTATCATGACAATTTTCATGCTTTCCCTGGTGGGTTTGCCTCCAACTGCCGGTTTCTTCGCTAAATACTGGTTGTTTGCGGCAGCGGTCAAGGAGGGCTTGTATGGTATCGTAGTAGTGGCCGTGCTAACCTCGGTGGTATCGCTTTTCTACTATATGAATGTCGTCCGGGTAATGTTTTTCATCGCGCCCGAGGATGATTCGCCGATCATGCTGACCGGTATGGTAAAAACCAGCCTCGTGTTCAGCACGATAATGGTACTCATCATTTGCGTGATACCGAATTGGTTCTACGAGTGGGCGATGGCAGCCTCGAAGATATTTAATTTTTAGGCGAATCGAGTTTTATAAGATTCAGTGAAGGCCGGGTTTTCCCGGTCTTTTTTTATAAGATATGTTTGATAAATTAAAGGGGCAAAGTTGATCTTTACCCCGAAATAGTAGCCGAATATGAAAATTTAGATAAAAGCCAACATTAATTCACGAATATTAACTTTGGTAGATCGAGACAATACCGAAATAGAATATAGTAACGATAAAATTGCAAATAGTGTTTTTTAACGCTATTCCTATTGACTTATGAATACAATTTAACCTAATTTGGATTTCATGGGAATCGTAGCGGAAGCAAAAAGAATAATACGCAAGAGGTTCATTTCGGGACTGCTGGTGGTGGTACCTCTTATTATGACGTTCGTGCTATTACGGTGGTTGGTGGAGTTTATTGATGGTCTCCTGCGGCCGTTAATCGTGGATTTATTCGGCACGAACTACGATTTTCCACTGGTCGGTTTTATCGTTACTTTCATGCTTATACTCCTGATGGGTATAATCGCCTCCAGTTATGTCGGCCGTAAACTTGTCAGTTTGTGGGATAAGCAGTTATCGCGTATCCCTATTATCAATTTCGTTTATGGCGCGGCCAAGCAGCTAATGCAAGCCCTGGCGATTCCCCAGAACAAAAGCTTCAAGTCTGTCGTGATGGTCGAATACCCGAGGCGGGGAGTGTACGCCCTGGGTTTTTTAGCCAATGAAATAAACATGAGTAGCAATGGCGAAGATCGGAAATTTCTGAGTGTATTTATAGCAACCACGCCAACGCCGTTTTCGGGATTCATCGTGTTATTCCCGGAGTACGAGGTCATGTATCTCGATATGACCATTGAGCAGGGTATAAAGTTTTTCGTGTCCGGGAGTATTATTACGCCTGACTGCTTGACTCCGAAAGTCCCAAAGCATATTTTAGATAAATATAATATTAAAACAGATAGTCTTGAGAAAGTTGATTCTGTTAATGAACCTGAGTAAACTTTTCAATCCAGAGCTAATCTCGCTGAATATGAAAGCAATCTCGAAAGAGGATGCTATCGACCAACTGGTCGAGCTTTTTTGCCAGACTCATCTCTGTACCAATAAAGAAGAGATATTCGAGGCGGTCAGGGAACGCGAGAAGCTGGGCAGCACCTCGATGGGCAGAGGCGTGGCTTTCCCGCATGCCCGTACCAATACCGTAACCCATCTTCATGCAGCAATAGGCATCATACCGGAGGGAATAGAGGAGGAAACTCCCGATCATAAGCCGGTGCACGTTCTCATACTTCTACTGACACCGAGAAATATTTCGAAAAACTATCTGCAAACCCTTTCGGGGCTGGCCTCGTTTGCCCGGAAACGGGAGACACTGCCGGCTTTACTGGATGCAAAAACATCACAGGAAGTAATAGATATTATTCATAGATCAGCTATCGAGGTGAAAAAAATCATAACTGTTGGTGATGTTATGACAATCGATCCGGTGACTATCACCGCGGACAGGACATTGCGCGATGTGGCTAATATCTTTTTCGAGAAGAAAGTGCGATGTTTGCCGGTTGTCGATCATGATGGCAGGCTGATAGGTGAGATTACCGGAACGGAGCTGTTGAAATTCGCTATGCCGAATTACAAGAGTTTCATCGCGAACGTTGCCAATATCCCCGAGATCGAATCATTCGAGGAACTACTGCAGAAGGAATACTCAGGTACAGTTGCCGATTTCATGCAGAAAAACCCGGTGACTGTGGAGAGAGACGCCCCGGTTATCGAGGCGGCCGCATTGATGCTTTTCAAGAAAGCCGAGATGGTGGCGGTCATGGATGAGAGCAAACTGGTCGGCGTTATCACCAAAACAGATATAGTTGCGAAGATAATCCGGGGATAGGTTGTTAGGCGAATTAAAGGAACTTACCGCTGAAGCCGCCAAAAGCTCCGCCTGGAATGCTATTTGGACTTTTCCATCAGTTATAGTATCCGCTATGGTAATTGCCTGGGGAGCGGAATCGGCGCAGTTTTTAGTCTCGCAGGGATTCGCGCTCACCATGCTTGCCCTGATCCAGACATTGCCGGAGTTCGCGGTCGAGGGAGTTATCGCCTGGCGAGCGGGACAGGTTCCAACGCCTGAAAATATCGGACTGGCCACGGCCAATTTTACCGGCGCGCTGCGTTTACTGGTTGGCTTGGGCTGGCCGCTAATCTATTATGTCTCGGCTATTTTCAATCTAAAAGGTAAAACCAGAAAACGAAGCCTTGGCCCGATCAAGCTTGACCGCGAGCATTCGGTTGAGTTGATGGGACTGTTTATCCCCACATTGTACATGTTTATAATCGTTATCAAAGCCAGCCTGGCGCTTTATGATGCCGCTATACTTATACTGATGTACCTGATCTATGTCTCGATCCTACTTCGCTTGCCGCCTCAGGAGGCAGATCGGGTAGATGAGGCCGAACCTATACCGAGATATGTACTTACCCGCAAGAGACTTATGCGCAATGCTATCATCTGGTCATGCTTTTTAGCTGGAGCCGCCGGTATCTACTTGGTGGCCGGGCCGTTTTTAGAAAGCATGCTGGGTTTATCGGTTGTTGTCGGGGTACCGGCGTTCGTGTTTGTGCAGTGGGTGGCGCCGTTTCTGTCGGAATTTCCCGAGAAGGTGTCGGCATTTTACTGGGCTAAAACTGTCAAGAAAGCTCCTATGGCATTGATGAATATGATCTCCTCGGGAATCGCCGAGTTGACCCTGTTGGTTTCTATCATACCGATAATTTATTGTATATCCCGCGGCGGTATCTATCAAATCGATTTCGATTGGCACCATCGCCTGGAAATATTGCTGACCGCAACGCAGTCGCTACTGGGCTTTCTCATCCTGTCGAATATGAGATTCAGGGCATATGAGGCCATGGGGCTGTTCCTTCTGTTTATAATCCAATTTCTGGTACCCTCTATAAGGGAGGAGATACTGCTGGTTTATGCCGGCTGGATAATTATCGAGCTTATTCTGGCGTTCACCGGCTTGCGAAAGATAGAGGGATTCAGGGAGTTCAGATTGATATACAAACGTTACATCCAAAAAACGAAAGTAAAATAGTCCGGTAAAAGTATAATCATAAAGACTTGACTATTGTGGGCTTGGTTTTATAATTTTAATGCCCGGCGGACAAAGGATTAGCTAACTTGTTTTCAACTCATCCTCCGGTCGAACGGAGGATTGCCCGGCGGAAGGCCGGTCGGTAAGTTAATATTGTAGATGCTTGCTCAGGTTATCATATTCGCGATAGTGTTTATCGCGTCGATTATTGCTCTCGGGCTTTTGATCGCCGCCGAAAAGTCTATCGTTGCCATCCGCTCGTTCAGGATAAAAGAGCTTATCTCCAGGGGGGATAAACGGGCCGAAATGGTCAAACAAATCCGTTCCGATCCCGATCGTTTTTTCGCCTCTATTAAAATCATCTCGGTAATTATCATCAGCGCCGTTTCGTTTTTCACCGGATTGGCCGGTTTTAATCTGATGAGAAATTGGATTCAAATTGCGTTCGTGCTGCATTACTCGGTTTATCTGGAGATGGTGGCGGCGGCTTTGCTTATCATTATTACCGCTTTGGTGATCGTCATATCAGGCGGAGTGTTCTCCAGAATAATCACTCCCGGCAATCAGGAATCATTTGCCCTGTTCATGAGCAAATCGATGTGGTCCATTCAGGTTACGCTGAAACCTTTAATCGTTACTTTTAATTGGCTCAGCGGGATATTACTGGCATTGCTTGGAGTGCGCGGTCAGGTGGCGCGGGACGACCTGCTCAGCGAATCCGAGATTAAAATGGTATTGCGCGAGGGATATCTCGAGGGATCATCAAGTGACTACGAGAGAAAAATCATTCATGCCATGATGGAGTTTGCCGGTACCGATGTTCGCCGGGCTATGACACCTCGAACCGATATCGTAGCGTTCGATATTAACGCGCCGGTCGAGGATATCTTGAAGATAGCCATCGAGGATAAGTTCAGCCGTTTCCCGGTTTACGAGGAGAATATCGATAATATCAGGGGGATCATTCACTCCCGTGATCTTCTGTATGTTTTTACCAACAGGGAGTTGTTTACGTTAAGCGATATAATCCGCACCGCTTATTTCGTGCCCGATTCTAAACCTATTGTCGAGCTATTACGTGAGATGCAGCTTAATAAAACTCATATGGCTGTTGTCCTCGATGAGTTTGGCGGCACCGGCGGCTTGATCACACTCGAGGATATCCTGGAGGAGATAGTCGGTGATATTCAGGATGAGTACGATCAGGAGGAGTCGAAAATAGTGTTTATCAATCCCGATAAAGCGAGGGTACTGGCCTCTATGCCAATCGATGAGTTCGCCGATGAGTTCAATGTTGAGGTGGAGGAGGGCGAGTTCGATACCGTTGGTGGGATGCTGGCAACAATGGTAGGTAAGATACCGGCTAAAGGGGATGTGTATGATTTCAAAGGATTCTCACTCGAGGTGTGGAAAAAAGACGGACATAGGATTCAAACGTTAATTGCGCGTAAAATTACCGGGGATAGTAAATCAGTCTAGTGATTATTAGCCAAATCTGTTTGCGGTAATTCATCTTAATAAACAATATTTCCTCAATAAACAGGGTAGAATTCACTCTAACCTGAAGTCAGCACAAAATCTAAATACTATTTTCTACATAAATATGTTTACTAAAATATTTTAAATAGATGAATAATATAGAGTTGATAAACTGCTGCTGATTCGCCGAATAACTAAAAATCAACACTCATAGATAACCGATGAACATTTCCTAAATCGGCATAGGAGGATAACGAGTAGTCGATATTATAATCGGTATACTTGTATCCGAATCCCGCCGCGAAACCACCGAGATTATCATTATCAGAGTCGGTTTTATAATCCTGCCCGGCTGAGGACCATCCCAGGCGCAGGAAAAACGGCCGGAATGATTCGAACTGGCCGCCGATTGCGAAAAAGACCTGGTTATCTGTCGGTATGGTAATATCGGCATTGACAGTTAAAGGCATGCCGCGAAGGCTGTGTGAGAGGCCGAAATCGAACATGGCGGGTAACGGATCTTTATGCGATTTGGTGAAACCTTTCAATTGTGAGCCGAGATTCCTACCGGCAATACCCAGACTCGTTCTACCATGATCGAAACGATAGAGGCCGCCTATATCAACCGCCATAGCATCCGAGGTGAGTGTGTCGATCTTCTCTAAAATGAATTTACCCGTTACTCCCAGGGTTAGCTTTTGATTGATTCGCTTCGAGTAAGTAATACCGAACGCCATATCGAACGAGCTGAAATCACCCAGCGATTCACCCAGGCTGTTTCGTTTCTCCATCGAGCCGTAATCCTGGTATTGTAGCGAGGCGCCGACAGTCGAACGATCATCCAGTTTGCGTACATAACCGAGATAGCCGGTCTGGATATCGGCGATATAATTCATGTAGGTGGCGAAGAAACGGTTTTGTTTGGTTTCGATTAGCTTGATATCAGGTTCGTAGCCGATCTCGCCCTCGGCTTGTTCGATATAATAATCACGAGGCGCCTGAAGGTCATATATCGGCGCGGCCAGGCCCGCAGGATTGTTGTTGAGGCTGCTGGGATCATCAGCCAAACCGACATACGCGCCGGCCATCGATTCCTCTTTGGCGCCGACACCGATTTTCAGGAACGTATAAGCGTTCTTGCCGGCATCTGAATTACCCGCGAACGCGAAACTCGCCATAGTTAATAAAGCGATTATTATAAAGGTTGTCTTTTTCATCATTCTCTCCATCCAACTTTATTGTATTCTATTAAACAGTCAATCTTTTTGGGCGGTTGCATATTTAAAAATATTTACTCTGAAATTCGGTCTCTATAATGTTTTACCAATCTCTGACCGTTCTGTTCATTATTTCATTAACTAATTTATCCACGGCTCTTTTTTGCCCTTCCTCCTCGGAATCACCATCCCCCGGCGCGTAAATGCCGAAATCGGTTAGGGCTTTGTCCTCCCACAATAACTCCTCCGATTTCTTGTAGAAGATATTCATATCGAGGGTGATTCTGCAAGTATATTCGGAAACCGTGTAAGATTCATCGTAGTCGGAGGCCTCATGGACATATTTGGTAATACCGGCCACCATAATCAGATCCGCCTGGCTCTCGGGTACGACTTTAAGCACGTTATCCTCCTCGAACTGCGAGATCAAGGCATCCACGAGCATGTCTTCGATACCATACTCTGTGGTCTTGTTTTCAACCGGCCTTATAGCAATGGATTTAGCGCTGCTTAAAGCAGAGGAGGAAAACGAGTAAGCCCAGCATGAGCACATCACCAGGCCTAAACAGGCTAAAGCTAAAGCGAAAAATCTAATTGGATAAAACTTCATGACCATTCTTAAATACTGTATGCACCAGGTTCTTACCAAACCAGTAGGGAATCTCCCGATAATCTTCGGCATCCCAAATAACCACATCCGCTAATTTGCCCGGCGCCAGGCTGCCTATTTTATCACCTTTGTCGATAGCATAAGCGGCATTTACCGTAGCCGCCGTTAAAACCTCGGCAGGAGTCATCTTTAAATCTGTACAGGCCAGGCTCATGATAACCGGCATGGAGTGAACAGGCGAGCTACCGGGATTAAGATCGGTACCCAGGGCGACCGCCAGGCCGTCATCTATCATCCTGCGAGCGGGGGCGGCCTCTTTCATCTTAAGCCAGAATATGCTTCCCGGTAGAAGCACCGGAATGATACCTGCTTTTTTCATAAGATGCATACCCTCATCGCTTATCATATCCAGATGATCGGCTGATACGGCCATAAACTCCGCCGCCAGTTCCGCGCCGCCGGTCGAATGAAACTGGTCGGCGTGAAGTTTCAATTTAAGACCAAATGCCTGAGCTGTTTGGAAAATAGCCCGGGTTTGTTTGGGGGTGAAAACACCCTTCTCACAGAAAACATCACAAAATTGAGCGAGCTTATCTTTTACCACCGCCGGTATCATCTCATCGCAAACCAGCCCGACATAATTGTCCGGCTTATCTTTATACTCCTCGGGTATCTCATGTGCTCCCAAAAAAGTAGGCACGACATCAACGGTATGCTTTTCGTTTAACTTGTTCAAAACCCGAAGCATCTTAAGCTCATCTTTAACGGTTAAGCCATAACCTGATTTGCCCTCAACTGTTGTCGTACCGCAACGAAGCATCTCATCGAGTACTTTATAGCCGTTATTGAAAAGTTTCGGGGCAGAGGCGCGTCTGACCGCCTTGACTGTCGACTTGATTCCGCCGCCTGCTTCGGCAATCTCGAGATAAGTTTTGCCTTTGAGGCGCATCTCGAATTCGTTGGCTCGGCTGCCCGCGAAAACCGGATGGCTATGGCAGTCTACCAGCCCCGGCGTAACCAGCCGATCGCATGCATCATAAATCCTGGTACGATCGGTGACCGCCACCGAGGAATTAAGTTTTTTGGTTTCGCCGACACTGATTACCCTGTCATTGGCAAAGGCGATATAGCCTTTACGGTAAATGCCCAGTTCCGACATAGCCTTGCCGCCGCGCGGGCCGATATTTTTACGATTGCACAGGGTGATTAACTGCTTGGCGTTTTTTATGATAGCTGTAGCTGTTATTTTTTGCATAACATCTCTATTCTAATTGTTTTTTCCCCTCAGATCAAGCTAATTGACATCGTATTTATTTATATCGGTTGTATACGCGTATCAATTAATTAACATTGATTTTTGTCAATAATCCTATTTATAAAAGTATGTATTTATAAAATTATTTATCCACTACTACGGCAAGGAACGTACCCTCGGCCACCACTTTGCCATCAACCAGTGCCTTGCCGCCTATTTTGCACGAGCTGCGCCGGAATTGAAGCATCTCAATCTCGAAACGAAGCTGATCGCCCGGCACTACCGGTTTCCTGAACCTCACGCCATCGATGCCCATGAAAAACACCAGCTTGTTTTCGGGATTCTCGATAGCGTTAAGAAGCATGAAACCACCGGCCTGCGCCATAGCCTCAACTATCAGGACGCCGGGCATTACCGGTCGTTCCGGGAAATGTCCCATGAAATGAGGCTCGTTAAGAGTAACATTCTTGATCGCTACGACACGCTTTTTCGGCTCCAGATCGATAATCCGGTCAATCATCAGCATAGGGTAGCGATGCGGCATGGCCTTGATGATAGCGTTGATATCGAGGAAATAATCTCCCTCTGTCTGACCGTATTTGGAGGTGATGAGTTTTTTCTCGTAAATCCCCCGGATTTTCTTGGCCAGCGCCACATTGGCCGCGTGCCCGGAACGAGCTGCCAGGATATGTGCTTTCAACGGCACGCCGATAAGGGAGAGGTCGCCGATTAAATCGACTGCTTTATGACGAACCGGTTCGTTGTAGAACCGGAGCGGGGTATCGCTCAAGATACCTGAGTCGCCGACGAATATATCGTGCTTGGAATTGGATAATGCCTGTAAATTATTTCTCATGCTATCGGATAAATCCATATCAACGATGACCAGCGCCGAATCGAGGTCGCCGCCTTTAATAAGTCCTGCCTCGTATAATTGCTCGACCTCGCTTAAAAAGCAGAATGTCCGAGCCGGGGCGAACTCATCGACGAACTCCTCATCAAGATCGACCAGCGAGGTGTACTGCGTGCCCAGGGCCGGATTCTTGTAGTCTACCATGAAAGTAATACGCAGGGTTTCCGAGGGGGTAACGACTATATCGACGCCGCGATCTTTTTCGGAGTACGATATCGGAGTGTCTATCTCGAGATAACTTTTAGGCGCGTCCTGCTCGACAATGCCGGCCTCGAGGAGAGCATCACAAAAAGGCTTGGCCGAACCGTCATGAACCGGGGGTTCCGAATTGGAAAGCTCGATTATTATATTATCGATTTGTAACCCGGCAACCGCCGCCAGTACATGTTCTACGGTATGAACTTTGATATCTTTTTTACCCAGCGTGGTGCCTCTTTGAAGATCAACTACGTGATCGATGTCGGCCGGTATCTCCGGGCAGTCCTCCAGGTCTTTGCGTACGAAAGTAACTCCGTGGTTAATCGGTGCGGGGACAAATGTTATCGTGGTTTCTCCGCCGGTGTGAAGTCCTACTCCTGAAAGTGATATACTCGTTCTTATAGTGCGTTGATTTTTCACCATCTCTTTTTGCCTGCTATTTTTTATGTTTGCCAGTAGTTTCTGTCCAGATTACGATAACCGATTGCCTCGGAGATATGTTGCGACTGAATTTCCTCGGCGCCCTCGAGGTCGGCTATCGTACGGCTGACTTTCAAAATCCTATCGTATGCCCGGGCGGAAAGCCCGAGCCGAGTTATTGCTGTTTTGAGTAATGATAATGAATGTTCGTCGATTTTGCAAATATCTCTTGCGATTCTGGTCTCCATTTGTGCGTTACAAAACAGCCCCTCGTATTCGGCAAACCTTTTTGTTTGTATTTGGCGGGCTTTATTTACACGTTTACGGATATTCTCGGATGGCTCGCCATCGGCGCTGCTGGATAAATCTTTGAATTTTACCGCCGGCACCTCAAGATGTATATCGATACGATCGAGTAGCGGGCCCGATATTTTCGAGATATACTTTTGTATCTGCGTACCTGAGCATGAGCAGTTATGGTTGGGATCGCCGAAATAGCCGCAGGGGCAGGGATTAAGAGCCGCTGCCAGGATAAACGAGGCCGGATAGGTAACCGAGCCTGCCGCCCGGGTGATAGTCACGTAGCCGTTTTCCAATGGCTGCCTGAGCGCCTCCAGCGAGTTCTTGTTGAATTCCGGCAACTCATCCAAAAATAATACCCCGTTATGAGATAAGCTTACCTCGCCGGGCACGAGCTGATTGGTACCGCCTGTCAGGCCGACATCCGAGATAGTATGGTGAGGAGCGCGAAACGGGCGAGCCGCTACCAGCGCCTGGTTGGGCATCATGTGCCCGCCGGCAGAGTATACCTTGGTGGTCTCGAGCGATTCGGCCAGTTCCATATCGGGCAGTATTGTCGGCAGGCGTTTGGCGATCATGGTTTTGCCTGAGCCGGGTGGGCCTATCATGATGATATTATGACCACCGGCTGCCGCTACCTCGAGCGCACGCTTGGTGTGCTCCTGTCCCTTAACCTCGGAGAAATCGACATGGTATTGGCGGCCTTTAGAGAATATATCGCCGAGATTTGCAACTCGCGGCTCGAGCACCGTGTGACCGTCGAGATAGTCCACCACCTGGTTCAAGCTCTCGGCCGGGATGACCTCGATACAATCGGCGATGGCCGCCTCATCGGCATTCTCGGTAGGTACGATAAGGCTCCGGTAGCCTTTCTTACCGGCCTCCAGCGCGATAGACATCACGCCGGGCACGGGTCGAAGCTTACCATCGAGGGCAAGCTCGCCGGCAAATATAAACGTGTCCAGCTCCATGCATTCGAGCTGGCCGGTGGCGGCCAGTATACCGATAGCCATAGGCAGATCGAACGCCGAGCCCGATTTTTTGACATCCGCGGGCGCTAAATTTACCGTAATTCTTTTAACGGGGAAGAGGAATCCCGAATTTTTCACGGCAGCCGTGACCCTGTCCTTGGCCTCTTTAACAGCCCCTTCAGGAAGTCCTACAGTGTTAAAAGCGGGAAGTTGTGGGGATACATCGATTTCCACTTCAACCATGTATGCCTCTATTCCCAACAGCGCTGAGGAGAAAACTCTGGATAACATTGAATATAATATAGGGGATGCTATTATCTCTGTCAAACGTTATTGGCGTTGTTTTTGGGGGATGGGGGATTTTTATTTTCTGCTCGTTCCCAAACTCCGATTTGGGAATGATTGTATTTAAGAAACTTCGTTTCGATTTATCATTGGCGTATACTCAAATGACAAAACGAAGTTTTTAGAATACGTCAGGCTCCAAAATCGGAGTTTTGGAGCCAGTGAATCTCGCGTTTGCTCGATTTATAAAACGCCGACATATACTCTCTGATGGCACTATAAAATCAGCACGTGAGATAGGTTGGCCTCACCCTACCGGTTCATGGCAGAAAAGTTTGTTAATGGCAGTCAAAGCCGTTTTATAATTAATGGATGAGAGCTATTAATCTTCGGTGGTGTTATGCAGTCGGGTCAGGCGACCCAACTGCACAGGGATTCTTGCTCTACCTCAAATTGCCAACCGTCGACATAGACTCTTTAATAGCAGTGTAAAATTAAATTGTCATCCCTTCGGAGGAAGGGATCCAGTACGGACGGGGTAGGGGAAATGTGTATGATTTGAGCGCTTCCATATCGCCTTGCGGCTCCTCAGGAGCTACAGCTCCTGAGCTACTTGCTGCTTGTTATTTTATTAAAATAACCTTCGATATGTATTCCTCATTCGTTACCGATAGCTTGCCGAAATAAACTCCACTTGTGAAACCGCAGGCATCCCAACTATAAATATGATTGCCCACCAAACGAGAATCCTCTACTAAAGATTCTACCAATTGCCCCATGATGTTATATACCTCCAAACTAACTACCGCAGGACTGTCAAGTTGAAATTCAAATGATACTACTGAATTTGAGGGATTGGGATACGCTGATAGCATTGTTGGAGTTATTTCCGCGCTTTCAATTGTTGTGTCATTTATTCCAGTTTGTATTCTGGGATTTAAATATAATTGCAATCCGAGATTGTTGGTCACAAATAAATCCTTATCCCCATCATCATCAACATCTGACAAGCAGGAAATTACTGAATCGTTTCTATGGTTGCTAACATAACCATTAAAATCATCAGTAATGTAAGTCCAGGTTGGCGATTCCGGCGATCCGGTATTTTCGTAATAGAATAATTTGTGCGGTGCCGTAACATCCGAGTGAACGGTTCCTATTAACAGATCGATGTCGTTGTCATCATCAATATCATCCAGAAGAACATTGTAAAAACGGGTATAACTAAAATTCTCAAGCTCAAGCGGGCCAGCATAAGTAAATTCCCACTCCTCGGGTGAGCCATCATTGCGGTAGTATTCAATATCATCACTATTTAGATGCCCTATAATAACGTCATAATCTTCATCATTGTCTAAATCACCTGTTCCCAAGGTAAAAGGCGACTCTATTCTGCCATCGGGGGGAAATAATGAATAACCCTCATAATATTCCGGCCAATTTCTATCTCCAATATTATCGTATAGAATAACCGAATAACTTCCCTGCGGGGCAAGGTAATCGTAATCACCATCAGCATCCATATCAACGAAACATCCTTCAGGAAATGGTAGTATATTTTCATATTTAGTAAAGCTTATATCGCTTCCTATACTCTCATTTAGGAATAAATCATATCCCGGAGCAATATCATCATCACCATCGTTATCGATATCAACTGAATTACCTAAATTTGAGCCAAAACTTCGAGGTTGAACGAAAAAGTATAAAGTATCATAACGTTGAACATAGTTGAAAATATCAGGAGTGCCGGTGTTCTCGAAATAAATCAGATGAGCATAACCACCGGCTAAAAATAAATCGAGATCACCGTCGCTGTCTATATCTACTAATTCGGGAGATTCCAGCCAGTCGGTTGTATCTCGCCCGGGCAAAAAGTTATCGGTTATAAGGGTAAAGTAAGCTGAATCAGGGGTGCCTGTATTTTCGTAATATGCAACGGGGCCATGAGGTTTACATACTATTAAATCGGCATCTCCATCGCTGTCAATATCACCCATATCAAAATTAAATGGACGGCTGAAAAACAAGTCTTGATAATTATGCGTGTCACCCTGGTAACGAAAATAAGGCTCTTCCGGTGTACCATAATTCTCTGCAAATATAAGTTGGTGGGGATAGCTGCCATGACCGGAAAAGTAATCATAATCGCCGTCATTATCAATATCTACAAACTTAACGCTGCTTGCGCCAGCTCTTGGGCCAAAAGGCTCTCTATAAATGAAATTCGGAATCTCAGGCGAACCATCATTCCAAAAAATAGAACCCCCACCGTCTAAATCCCCTGAATAACCAACATCGAGATCGCCATCGTTATCAAGATCAGCAAAATCAACATCTACCGTTCCCCCAAAACCATTGCCTACTGTGTTAGTCAGTCCGGGGAATTCTTCATATGTAAGTTCAAATACAGGATTATATACATCACCAATATTAGTAAAATAAACTAACGATCCTGCATCACCACCGCCATAGAATAAATCCAGGTCACCATCGGCATCAATATCAGCAAAGGAGATTCTTGTATAGAAACTGCCTCCAAGGAAAAAATAAGGTTGATACACACCATCAAGCCACCCATCAAGCTGTTGTTCCCAAGCATCGTTTTGTGACCAACAGAGGGGGGAGGTGATCATAAAAATTATAGCAATTATTAAAGCTCGCATAAATATTCCTCAATCAAGGAGTGCAGTTAACAACCTGATATAATATAGTAGGTATTGTCTTGTATGTCAATGTGTTTTGGGGAGCTGCCAGTGCCAGCAAGGGATTCCTGACACCGCGACTACCTAATCAGGGCTTTTTCAACAACCCCAGCGCTTCGGAACCAGGGAGTGGAAGGGGCATACGGGGACGTATGCCGCCCACGAAATGCTTGAATTGCCAACCGCCGACATAGTTTCTTTAAGCACATCCATATCGCTTTGCGGCTCCTCAGGAGCTACAGCTCCTGAGCTACTCCAAACGCACTCATACACATCTAAAACAAAATAAAGCTATATACTAATTTAAATTGATTACCTAAAGCTGTACCGTATTGTCCGCCCAGGAATCGTAATTGTCATCCGAGGTCAACAGCAATATCTGACGGTCCAGGGACATCTGCTTTAACAGGCGCATCACGCCATCGTGACGTTCGGGATCGAACGAGTCGAATGTGTCATCCAGGATGATAGGCGGTTTGGCTTTGTCGCCTAAAATCTCTGTCAGCGCCAGACGAGCGGTCAGATATATCTGCTCGATAGTGGCCTGCGATAAGGCCAGGTGAGGCTCCACCCAGTCGTTTTTCTCCTTGGAGAACACCTCGAATTTCAGCGAGGACTTATCGAACCTGACCTCCTTGTAGCGGCCGTTGGTTATCATCTCCAATATTTCGGAGGTGCGTTTCTCCAGAAGCTCCAGCGTGGATATCATCACGTTTTGACGGCCCTTCTCGATACATTCCTTGGTCAGGCTGAGTATCGATATCTCCTCTACCAGCTCGGTCATTTTCAAACCGGCGGATGCTTTGCGCTCCATATAACTGGCCAACAACTCCGAGCCGCCCTCGGCCGTGTCTATCTGACGAATGAGCGTATTGTATTCTTTTTCCAGATTATCTTTTTGTTCACCCAATTGCTCGACTATCTGTTTCAAGCGTTCTACCTCATCGTCGTCCATCTCCTGATGGTTTTCCAGGATAATTTTATTGTCGAAAATCTCCTTTTCGAGATTCTGCAATTTGATCTCGAATTCCTCCTCGGAAAAGCCTCCGAGGAATTGAGTGTAGTTCTGCTTTTCGGTTTTCAACTGGCTTTCCAGTTCGGACCTTTTCCAAACGGCCTGACGAGCCTCATCGGCGGAGGTTATATGATATTTCTCCAGAAGTTCGTCCAATTCGGCGTTAAGTTGTTCTATTTCGGTCTCGACAGTTTCGAGCTTATTGGTTTTTGCTTTTATCTGATCTTTGAAAAAAGCACGTTTGGCATTTGTGCGCGAAATAAGGAAGAGGGACAATAGAAGCATCGCTGCACCGCCGCCACCTATCTCCAGGAAGAGCCCGGTGAATTTCATCATGAAATCGGCTACGCCGAGGCCTATACCAACCAGCGAAACTATCGCCAGGCCGACTACACCGCCGCTTATCTTGTACGAATCGAGCGACTTGGTGTCGGTTTCTATGTCCAATTCCATCTCGCGATGTTTGGGTTTGAGATATTTTAAGTTTGACTCTAACTCATCGATACGATCACGATCTGATTTGGGCAGGTCTTTTGCCTGTTCCAACTGAGTTTTAAGCTCTTTGACTTTCTTGCCGGCATCCTTGACTTTCTCGAAATTGGCAAGCGATTCCCGTTGTTCTTTATTCAAACGGGTCAATTCCTGCTTGGCGGTTTGGGCTTGAAGGGCATCCTCAAGTGATTCTTTTTTCTTGCGATAATCCTCTGCGCCGTTGGTGAAAGCCACCTGCACCTGTTGAAGAGTATTTCGCCAGTTGTTGATATTGCTGATATCACGATTCAGTTTGTCAATATTATAGTCGATATCACTCTGTACCGTCTCTAGTCTCAGCATCTGACCGGGATTGGCATCATCCCTTCGTGATATCTCCTCGATACGCTGATCGATTTTCTCGATAATTTGCGAGGCGGCTTGATCCTCCTTACCGCCAGTGACCAGCGATTCGAGCTTATCCTTGATCGCCTTGATAGAGCCCTCGATATGCGAAATCTGTCCCTGCCTGATACATGAGGTGGCCTCGAATAACTCGGCGGTATTGAAACCGATCGCGCCGGTTATGATCTCAGTGATACGAGAGCTGTCATCTATGGTTACGTTCAAATCCTCGTTGGCAAGTTTAGCCTCGCCCGAATCCAGATCTTTCTCAATCGTGCCTGTAAAATCGTTACTTTGTATATCAGCTTTCAACAGTACCGGGCCCTCGGCGCTCCAGGTTTTCGTATCCGATAAAACGATCTTTTCTAAATTATTGGGGCTGGTATACAGCAGCTTGGTGATTGCATCCACCAGGGTAGACTTGCCGGTTTCGTTACCGCCTTTGATAACATTCAAACCGGGGGTAAGGCTGCAGGAGAAATCCTTGAACTTACCGTAATTTTTAAGCTGTAAACTGGCTAGATTCATATTACCAGATCTCCCTGCCCTGCAACAGCGCCAGGCCGGCTTTCGCCGATTTCTCCAGGCGCCGGGTTTTCTCCTCATCCGCCGAGCTTAACTCCTGCGCTATTACTTTTATATACTGGCCCAACAATGTCTTTTCCGAAACTTTGACCTCGGAAACATTATCCGGAAGCACTTTAGTCTCATCAATGATATCCAGGCATAAGAAATTACTTCTCATTTGCTCCTCGACCAGTTCGGGCGCCAGATCGGCCTCGAATAATGTCAATCCCGAAAGGGTGACACGTAAAGCCGTGTTGATCGGATCTGTCCCGGCAAGGCTTAATAATCTCGCCGCTAAATCATCATTGGTCAAAATCTCTTTGGCTTCAATCTTCTCGATTTTCCAATTGAAACTTCCGACCGTTTCTGGCGTGACAGTTATATTCCTCTGCTCGTCGATTTCCACGACCGCTATTTTGCCGCCGCCATTCTGCTCGAAATCGATATTCTCGGGCGATCCGCAGTAAGCCGCTTTCATCCCGGAGGCGGATAAGTCCATGAAATTAGGTTCGCCGCCCAGTGCGATATAATTGAAATCCAATCCCGCGTTTTCGATTTTATCTCGCGCCGAATCCATGTTCATGCAGGCGACACCTATATGGTAAGTGGCGTTTTGAAGTTTTAATTTCTCCTCGCTATCGGCGTTACCGGTCGAATCGAAAATGCCATAAATCGCACAATCGAGATTGCTCAGTTGCACATAAGGCTTTCCGGGATCGGCGATAGCCTTGATATTTTCATACTGATTCGTCTGCTGCCAGACTTTCCAGAACGAACCATCCACATACGGATCGCTTATTCCCGGCATGACCACAACCTGTATTTGATCAAGACGACCAAGTTCCGAGGCTATATAGTCCTGTAGGTTTCTGGAGATATTTAAATCGTTAAAGAGATTACCGGAAATGATAAGTAAATCCGCTTTTTGATTAATGGTATAATCGATAATTTTCGAAAATGTCGTTTTCAGGCCGGCCCGGATTTTATCGCCGGCCAGATTGTATTCCGAAAATTGTTTGCCTAAATAAATATCTGACGTGTGTACTATTTTCATAACTCTCCCTGCTGTAATAGTATCGGCAGGGAGTGTAGCTATGTTAATTATTTATAGTCGTATTTTTCGGCTATAAGCGCCGGCGGGATCGATCCCTCATTCAGGATTTTGTCATGAAACTCTTTTAATGAAAAAGACTTACCCTCTTTTTTACGGGCTTTTTCGAGCATATCCAGAATTTGTAACTTGCCTGTTAAATATGTTAACGCTATAGTCGGATAGGCGCAATAGCGAAGAATCTCGGCGGTGAAATACTCCGTGTTTTCGCCTAATTTGTCGTTCATGAACACCAGAGCCGAGTCGGGAGTCATCGTGCCCTCGGCCAACGAGATATCGACGATTATCCTGACCGCGCGGTAGCGGATGCCGCCCCAGACGCCTTTCCAGCGTTTGGCCAAATCATCGCCCTCGAAAAATCCCTGTTCGGTCATCATCTGTTCGCAATAGAGCGCCCAGCCTTCCGAAAGCATCATATTATCCTGAACTTTTCTGAGTGGATTATCATTCATATGAGCCAGACTGAATTGCAAATGATGTCCCGGGTAGGCCTCGTGAACCACCGAGCTTTTGAATGTTCGATTCTGTATCATTGCACTATATTTTCTCTTTGCATCGGCTGTCAAATCCGATATCGGCCGGGTGAAGAAATAGCCTGTTTGATCGTTGGAGAAAGCCGGCGCGGGCATATAGGCAATACCTTTATGCATTGGGCGAAGGTATTCCGGCGTCTCGATCGGAATGCATTTGCCGATTTTTTCGGGTATCGTCACCAGGTCGTGTTCTTTAATGAACCGCGCTGTCTCATCTATCTCCATCTGATAATAATCAAGAATATCCTGTTTGGTAAGATTCTCGTTAACCTCGACCGGATCGGATTTACTGTTTTTTTCAGCGCTGATTATCGTGTTAAGGGAGTCGAGAACCAGATTGGATTTCTCGAGCCATGTCCAGCCGATTCGTTTGAGAGAGTCAGAATCCGTATCCAATAGATAGCATTCCCGCAGAAGGTAGTTCAAATCCTCCTTGCCGATTACATGTGTGCCGCGAACGCTTTTCTTTTCGATCTGGCAATATGTTTTGTAGTTCTTGTAATCGCGGATAAGATACTGGGTCACGCGGGATATCCTTCTGGTGCTGTCGGGCATTGCCTCCATCAGTAAATCGGAGGCTTCCTGTATCAACTCGATACAGCCGTCTATCATATCCACGGCGGCATCATAATGAATAGGGGCGAACTCCTCCTGGTATACCCAGCGATAATCCATGAACTCTTTAGTTCTTTTCATTCTTTCGAATATCAGCGGGGCTTTTTCGGCTATGGTGCGGGTATTATCTTTTAACAGGAAATAGATACCATCAATAGGTTCCTGTATATATATAGTTGGCGAATTGGCGTAAGCTGGATGTTTCAGCAGGAAAAACTCATCGGTGAGTATATCTGATTTTAGCAGCTTGTAGTTGATTAAATCATCGCCTTCAAGCTTTTTAATATCTATATCATTCAGGTTTTGTTGAAGGATCGCCAGATCGTTACGGTACTTGAATATACCATCATAGGTGTAGTCGGTTAGAAGCGAGTCGTAATCGTGTATACCGACTCCCGTTGCCCAGACCGGATAGTATGCCGCCCGGTAATCGATATAGTCATCGATCAGCTCGTTTAAATCATCCGCGGCCCCGGCAAATAACAAGGGTGACATGAACAATATAAGGATAACTGAAATTCTGAACATTTTACCTCCAGATTTAGTCACGAATAAGTTTCGATACCGATTCTATATGATAAGTTTGCGGAAACATATCAACCGCTACTGACCTTTCTAACCTGTAACCCGCTTCCTTCAACTCGGCGATATCTCTGGCCAGAGTGGAGGGATTGCAGGAAACATAGACTATAGCTTTCGGCGCCAGTTCTATTATTCCTTTTAACGCTTTGGGATGTATTCCGGCCCGAGGCGGATCGACTATGAGTTTGTCGAATTGCCCCAACTCTCCGACAATATCCTCGACTTTGCCTGCTTTAAATTCAACGTTCTTGATAGAGTTAAGTTCGGCGTTAATCCCGGCATCCTTGACAGCGTTTTCTATCAACTCGACGCCGACAACCGATTTCACCATCGATGAGATATAAATCGAGATAGTGCCGGTACCGCAGTAGAGATCGCAAACCCTGTCGTTCGGTGAAAATCCGGCGTATTCTAACACCGTGTCATAAAGAAGTTGCGCCTGAAAAGAGTTTGTTTGGAAAAAGCTATCGGCGGAAATACGGAATTTATATTCGTTAAGTTTCTCGAAGATATGATCCCGCCCGAAAATCACACCTTTATCGAGCATCTCGGGATATTTATCGGCCTGGGCTATATTGGCCTTTCGGCTGTTTATCGTCCAGATAATGCTGTTTATGCCTTCGAACCTGTCGGCAATATCTTTACCCAGCCTGATTATCTTATCCTCGTATCCATCGTTATTATCGCCGGTGACAATATTAACCAACCTCTCATTTGTGAATTTCCCCTCACGAATGACCAGGAATCGCATCACGCCGGTATGGTTTTTAATATGATAGGCTGGAATTTGCTTTTCTATGCATTGCTCTCGAACGAAATTGACTATATCGTTCGAGGTCTGAGACTGGAGATGGCATTCCTCGATATCGAAAATTCTGTCGTAGAAACCGAGGTAGTGCATCCCTAGTTTCAAATCTCCTTCCCGATCCTCGTGAAACGAGTATTCCATTTTATTGCGATAGAAATAGTTCTTGCGGGCGGCGATTATCGGCCTCAGAGGTGGATTTTCGATTCCGCCTATTCTCACCAGATGCTCCCGGACTTGCTCTTCTTTGTATTTCAACTGAAGATCATACTGGTAGTTTTGCCATCTACAGCCGCCGCAAATATCGAAATGCTTGCAGACGGGGTTGATTCGATAAGGGGAGGGCTTCAATACCTGCACCGCCCGGGCCTCTATGAAGCTGGATTTTATTTTATAAACCAGCGCCTCAACCGTATCCTCCGGCAGTCCGCCCTCGATGAATACGACTTTGCCCTCGTAATGAGCCACGCCTTTGCCGCCGAATGCCAGATCCTCAACAGTCAGTTGAATGATATCTTTTTTACGTAATGCCATAATCATCCTTTAATACTAATTCACTTAACTCAATATGATAATTTTAACTTTAAGAGTCAATGATGAATAAAAATTAGATCAATATAACCGGAGGGGATAATGGCATTATGTGGGGTGGGGTGCGTCCTCGCTTGCCCGGGCGGTGTGCCTCAACCGGTTTGCCTGCTAACGAAAGCCGGCGGACGAGGAAGTCCGCCGGCCACAGAAACCATACTTTTGGAATAGCCTGGGGATGTCTGCCAGCCACCTCAAGTGTGCTAGCTCGACGTCTCAGTAGCTTCAGGCCATATTACCCTATCGCCTCATAACCGGCGCTCTTGATCGACTCGATCAACTGTTGCTTGTTTGGCTCGCCATCGATCGTAGCGGATTTGTCATCCAGCGATACTTTTACCCGGTTTACGCCGGGCACGCTCTCAATCGCTTTAGTGACACTGGCGGCACAGTGAGGGCAGGTCATACCTTTTATCTCTAATTTCATTGAATCATCCTCCATAACGGATTGTTTTGTTCTCCCCAATCTTTTTTTGATATCCTTAAATGCCAGGTAAGCAATAATAGCCAGAAGGATTACCGTGCTTGCTACATACAACCAGTTTGTTCCGTGATGCTCATGTACGGCTTGCGTGGCCGCCTCACCTAATATAAAATTGAACAGGTAGGCGAATATCATGCTGAACACGGCCACGGTTGCCACATATATAGTTACAACCTTACGGCCAAACACGCGATACAGCGCGCCGATAGTGGCGATATTGGTGGCAGGACCGGCCATTAGGAATACCAGCGCCGCCCCGGCAGGCATACCGGCCGCGATAAGCGAGGCCGCGATAGGCACGGAAGCCGTAGCGCAAACATACATCGGCAATGAGATTATCAACATCAATAGAAGACCACCGATACCGCCAATCCAGGCGATCTCGGAGAGATAGCCGGTTGGCACGAATGTGGTAATAAGCGCGGCTAAAAGCACGCCGAACATTATCCAGCCGTAAATCATGCCCACCAACTCGAATACGCCGAAACTGATTGCCTCCTTGATTTTGGGCCAAACCCCCCTTATTGATTCTTTCGGATCGGATTGCTCTTTCTCTATTTTCTGATTACGCTCGAATATATCGACTACCGAACCGCCTATAAGCCCGGTTATGAACGCTACCACGAGTTTGAATATCGCGAACGGCCAACCTAAAAACGAGGCGCTGACCAGGATCGAGTCGACACCGGTTTGCGGTGTACTGATTAAAAAGCTGGTCGAGGCGCCGTTGGATGCCCCATCCTTTTTTAGCCCGATAGCCGTGGGAATCACGCTGCATGAGCAAAGCGGCATAGGCACGCCGATCAGTGAGGCTTTGAATATGCTTTTAAAACCTCGTCCGCCGAAATTGCGGTGAATAAATCCCTGTGGCAAAAGCACATGTAACCCGCCGGCGATTATTATCCCTAAAAGCAAAGGGAATCCCAATTCCAGAAGGATCCCCCATAACTCTATTAAGTACTTTTCTATCATCATGTATTAGTAATGATTGTCGGCAGGTATTTGTTCCATTATAATAATTTTTGATGTTTCGTATAAGCTGCTGATTCTCAAGCACCGGGGTGAAAAACTGTACCATGCGTCGCTGGGCGGACGAAGTCCTTTGTTCATCTTTTCCCGGCGACATCCAGCATGAAATAAGGTGTCAGGAATGGATTCCTGACACCGCTACATAATTGTTTTCGCATAACCTACTGGCTTATAAGCGCTGCTTGGGAGCCTTTTCGGATGGGGCAGTTAATGTAACCATTCTTCCGCTATCAATCGACGATATGAAGCAGCGCTTCGTTTTGAGATGATGGGGATAATAAAATCGGCAGATGAGGACATCTGCCGATTAAAACTTACGTTAATATCTGAATTATTCCCACGAGGCAGTCAATGGCCCGACCTCGGCCTCTACCGCGTTCAAGATATCATTACTCTTAACCGCCGCAGCCATGTTGTTATGGTCGGTAAACAGCGGACGGTCTATATCCAGATGCTCGACTACCTTGCGGACGGCATCGTGCGCGACCTGGGTGCCTTTTCCGAAACTGAATTCGCGGAAATCCAACGCCTGCGCGCCGGCAATCATCTCGATACCCAATACGCCGTAAGCGTTGTCCAGTATCTGACGGGTTTTTAGCGCGCCATTCATGCCCATACTGACAAAGTCCTCCTGATCGGCCGCCGCCGGGATCGACTGTATACAGGATGGGGTAGAGAGTATGCGCTGTTCGACAATCAGCATATCGGCGGTGTACTGCGAGAGCATGTGTCCGGAGAACATCCCCGCGCCCTTGGTCAGGAAGGCGGGCAGGCCTATACTTAAGGCGGGGTTCAACAGACGGTTTAAGCGTCTCTCCGAAAGTACGCTGACCATGGCTATTGAGGCGCCGACCATATCCAGAGGCAGGCTCATCGGGGTGCCCTGGAAATTAGCGCCGGAGAGTACGACATCATCGTCGGGCAGGAATATCGGGTTATCGCCCACGCCGTTGATCTCGGTCTCGAACTGTTTGCGGGTGTAGGCCAGATGGTCTCTCGCCGCGCCGATCACCTGCGGGGTGGAGCGCATCGAGTAGGCATCCTGAACCTTAACCTTGAGTTTGCCTGTCACCAGATCTGAGTTTTCGGTAAGCTTGCGGATATTGGCGGCGGTCTTCACCGCGCCGGCAAATCCGCGAAGTTTATGTATGCGTTCATCGTAGGGTTTCATGTTGGCCAGTAGCGCCTCAAGGGTCATGGCGCAGGCGATCTCGGCCTGTTTGAGTACGCGCTCGGTATCCACAAGCTGCAAGCAGCCCATGCCGGCTATCAAATTCGAGCCGTTGATAGTCGCTAAGCCATCACGAGCCTGCAAGCCGGGGACAGGTATGCCGGCCAGTTTCATGGCCTCGGCCGAGGGCATACGCTTGCCCTGGTAGAATGCCTCGCCCTCACCCATCATCATGAGCGCGATCTGGCTCATCGGGGCCAGATCACCGCAGGCGCCGACACTGCCTTTTTCGCAGACTACCGGTGTTACTCCCTTGTTTAGAAGATCGACCAGGGTCTGGGTGATCTCCGGGCGCGGGCCGGAATTGCCGTGACAGTGGACATTGATACGGGTGGTCATGGCGGCGCGCACGTGCTCGATCGGGGCGGGCTGCCCGATACCGGCCGAATGGTTGTAGATAAGGTAACGCTGGAAATCCTTGACCTGCTCATCGGTTAAGACGATCTCGGAGAACTCGCCGATACCGGTGTTTACACCGTACATGATCTCGCCGGCCTCGATTTTCTTATTCAGCATCGCCCGGCATTTATTGATACGATCCCAGGCCTCGGGCGCGACCTCCACTTTTTCGCCGTGGCGGGCTATTTTTTCGACATCCTCGATCGTGAGTGAGAAACCATCAAGTTTTATTGACATTTAATTAATCCTCCGTAAAGAAACGATTTGTTTGTGGCTGACGTACCTCCCGGTTCGCCGGCATGTTGGCACCCAATGGGTACCAACCACAAAGTGTATTGAGGGCATAAGGTTCAGGTAATGGGAGTACAGCCTCCGGCGTTAGCGGGCAGCGACACTAACTTGCCGCCGCATGGCCTCTGGTGTTTCGGCATAGCCTCTACAGCAGCCGGGTGCCCTCACCCGGTACAGCCTCCACCTGGCCAATAATTCCGCTTGAGAATTATCGTTTACATTCGGGCGCACGCATAAGCCCGAGTCATTATCATTATATTGAGGGTAAATATATAATTTAAACGGCGGCGGTCAATAGGAGATTGGGGGGGAGGGGGGATGTGTTATTATAAAATGAATAGAGCGCTTATTCTTTTATTTTGAAAATCTTAATAATATTATATATTTCTTCATGCTTAATGAACCTAAAATGCATCATTTTGTGCCCCAATTCTACTTAGCGGGATTCACGCCTTCAGGAAAAAGAGAGGATGACCTTTGGGTATTTGATACATCAAATGGAAATAGCTTTAAAAGTAAGCCTGAAAAAATAGCAAAGCAAAAAGATTATTATAAGATTGATAGTAATGAGATAAATAACAATGTTGTAGAAGAAATGTTTGCTAAAATTGAAAGCGGTACAGCGCCAGTTATCAATAATATTATCAAATATAATGAAATCCCTACAGGTGAAGATTTTAAAATACTAATGTATTTTCTAGCTTTACTATCAGTAAGAACACCAGGTTTTAGGAAAGTAATATCTAAGCTAACTGAAGATATCGCTAGAGCTACAGCGGAAATAACATTTAGCTCAGAAGAAAGATACAATTCAATTATAAGTCAGATGAGAAAAGAAGGGTATGAAATAGATGATAAATTAAATTTTGAGGAAATGAAAGAGTTCATTTTTAGCGATAGATATGATATAAAAATTGATAGAACATGGCTTGTTTATTGGATATTTGAAACAGTTGATATTATATTGCCAATGTTGCATGATAGAAATTGGACATTGATTAAAATTCAAGATCCTACTGCTGCAAGTTTTATCTGTTGTGATAGACCCGTATCGTTAACTTTTTTTGAAGATTCTAAATCTTTTCTTGGCCCTGGATTTGGGTTAAATAAAACATTTTTACTGATGCCTCTAAATAGGCGTTATATGTTAATGGGGACTTTTGAAAAGGCTAAGGAAAAATACAAAGCTGATATAAAATTAACTGCTAATTTTAATAGCCGTGTTGCCTCTGGGGCGGAGCGGTTTATTTATTCATCCAAAAAGAATTTTATTTATACAAAGCCTGATGGCATGATTGGCGATTCATATAACTTGATAGAGCAATATCTGAATAAAATTAATGATTAAATTTACATACGGATATGGATTGTGGAATAACATCTTGGCACTAGACCAAATTTCTATTTCTCATAATCAAAAGTATTTTCAAATGGATTATATCGTAATTTAGAATCTGCTGGGACTCGTTCAAATTTGTTCGAAAAAGGATTATATTTGAGTTGGGAATCTTGCGTTCCATATTCAAATATGTTCTCATAAGCATTGTAATGAAGCGTAGCATTTGGATCTGTATATTGAAACTCGTTTTCGAAAGAGTTATATTTTATTACATCCTGCTCGCGCTGGTAAGAAAACTGGTTTTCATACGGATTATATTTAATCTGAGAATTTTCGGGAACGTATTGAAATCGTCCGTCAAATGGGTTATATTTAATTTCATATTCATCATCTGAATCCGTATTAGTGACATCGGATAATTCATTATCATTATCTGAATCATTCAATCTAGAATCTATTTCAGGTATTTCATATAATTGCATTTGTGTTTGCTGATTAAATGTTTGTGATTTTTCACTTGGAGGATATGAATGTGCCTTATCTTCAGCAACAGCTTGATCCATAGAGTATGCAGTCATATAATCAGGATCAAATGAGTAACCCTGTTGCTCCCAGTATTTTGCGCGTCTAATATCTTTTACTTTCTGATCCATAGAATAAGCAGTCATATAGTCAGGATCAAATTGATATCCTTGCTCCTTCCAGTATCTTGCCCGCTTAATATCTTTTGCTTTTTGATCCATAGAGTAAGCGGTCATGTAGTCAGGGTCAAATTGATATCCTTGTTCCTTCCAGTATCTTGCCCGCTCAATATCCTTAACTTTCTGATCCATAGAATAAGCAGTCATATAATCAGGATCAAATGAGTAACCCTGTTGCTTCCAGTATCTTGCGCGTTCTATATCTTTAACTTTTTGATCCATTGAATAAGCAGACATATTTGATGGATCGAAGTTATAACCTTTAGTAGCCCAATATTCAGCACGCTTGATGTCTTTATGGTGTTCTATAGTTTGATAATCCTGTGCATTTACTAGGACTGAACATAAAATTATAAGCAACGCTTGTGAGATAGCATTTTTCATCTTATTCCCCTTGTTCTTTAATCTAAATGTCACAACCTCTTTAATTATTTATGTTATTAAAACTCAATTCAGTTAATACTTACTTTCACTAGTGTCCGGCCTTTAGGGACAGGTTAATTTGAGATGTTTGAGCGATTTGTATTGGGATTGGTATTTGGTCTTTAAGGAATCTCAGGACATCATCTTTTTCAAACACGAATGACCGGATTCTCTGAATTAACTTTCCAACTGAGGCCGATATTTTGTATTTGTATTTCAGCGCGCTCATTAACAAATAGATTATCAAAGCCACCCAGATCTGGGAATATACTGCGTTCTTGGAGGTACCCCAGAAAGTCTTGATCACAAGGTTCTGTTTTAACGCTTTAAAAAACAATTCTATCTGCCAGCGCTGCTTATAAATGTCGGCAATAGTCGAGGCGGCATGTTTGAAATCATTGGTCAGGAATACATAAACTTTACCGGTTTCTTTATCGATATAACGGATTCGTCTCAGCCTAATCGAACATTTTTGCTTGGAGTAAAAACCGGTAAATTCAATCCAATGATCGGAGGTGACTCCTTGCTTACGATTAGTTCTACACCGTTTGATTACTTTGTATTTAGCGTTATTCTTCTGCCGCGTGACAAAGATTATCCCCTTATCATTTAATAACTTGAAAAGACTGTAGTCATTGTAGCCTTTGTCGAAAGTCACGATACTGCCAGCCGGTAAATTGAACATCTTCCTGACTCTGGAATCATGAATATTGGCATTGGTGACAACCGCAAAATCAGGGATGTAACCATCATGGTTTAACCTGACATGAAGCTTGACACCGGCCTTGGTCGTTCTGAATTTAGCCCAATAAAATAACCCCAGACACAAATCTATGACCGTCGAATCAACTGAGTATAATTTATTCCCCAGCTTCCGGTTTTTGCCTTGAAAATGACAACCGTAACGATTCAATAATATGTAAAACAAGTTCTCGTATATTGCCGAGGGCCGATGATTGTTGGCATCCGAAAAAGTCGAACGGCGTATCTTTGACATACCCAGATGGTAAAACCTATGCGCCTGACGGGAAAGATTCAAGACCAGATCACGCAGCGATTGCTGCTCCGATAATTGCCCGAATATCATCGCCACCAGGTGCGACCAGTAGCCGAAAGAAACCGTGAAATGCCGCCCTTTGCCAGTCGAAACTGCTTTTTGGAAATCGTATCGAGAAATCATTTGCGTTATCTGGCGAAGTATTGTAACCTTCCCTTGCATTTTTAACCTCCTGTAAACAAAGGTGTTATAATTAGCGTTTACACCCTTATTATAGGAGGTCTGTCAAGCCAGCCTCAAAGCCCGGACACTAGTGACTTACTTTAGTTGATAACAATATAATATAAATCATTGCCATAAAGTCAAGTTAAAATAACTCCATATAAATATCAATAGTCAGCCAAGTAGCTCAGGAGCTGTAGCTCCTGAGGAGCCGCGAGGCGATAGGGATACGCGCGAATTAGCCGCATTTCCCCGCCCCGTGTCGGGAGCTGGCATAGCCATCCCTACGGGACACGGCTCACCGACCTACGCCCAGCCCGTTTTAGCAAACCTCAGATCGTCTGTTAACTATGGGACTTATCAATATAGGAAACAGCCTATTGCTATTTGGCGGATTGCTTCGTGCCTCCGGTCCTCGCAATGACTGGTAATGTCCACCTGTATCAGGATGGAAGGAACGACATCCTGACGCTCGACCCTCAGCAGCAAAGCATAAACCATCATCTCACTGTTGGCGGGCAGCACCTCAGGATGTCGCTTCGCTTTCCTCCTGAGGTATCGTGAGGATGTCGCAGTTTATCAAGCTGAGTCAAAAAAGATGTGAACTCGTAGGGGGCGATCTAAGATCGACCCGTTTTGATTCTTCTCTGGTTCCCAAACTGAGTTTGGGAACCCACTTGCGATAAAAACTTTGTTTTGTCTAATCAAATATACTAATCTTACCACTCGAAACCGGAGTTTCTCGGGCAATCCCGTTCCCAAACTGGAGTTTGTGAACGAGGTGGTTTGGCAACCACTACTTCACCTGCGTCAGGAGGGAAGGAACGACATCCTGACGCTCAGCCACCAGCAGTCAAGCATAAACCATAATCCCATCTCCGGCGGGCAGCACCTCAGGATGTCGCTTCGCTTTCCTCCTGAGGTATTGTGAGGCTATCTACCATTATATGCGGGCCGGTGAGTAGCTCAGGAGCTGTAGCTCCTGAGGAGCCGCGAGGCGATAGGGATACGCTCGACTCAGCCACATTTCCCCGCCCCATGTCGGGAGCTACAGCTCACCGACTTGCGCCCCGCCCGTTTTTAAATTCGAAACAGGAGTTTCTCGGGCAATCCCGTTCCCAAACAGGAGTTTGGGAACGAGGAGGCAGAACAAAGCTATCTATCGCTAAACTATGATGTTCATAATTATTCAGCAAACCCTATTTATGTCCGAAACTTCCACCAGCTGTTGTAATTACTAAATTTCCCTAAGAAAGTAGCGTCACAGTTTTCCAAAAATTCTATAACTCTATGGTTTAAAAAATCTTCAACCATCAGATAAACTCTTTTCTTTAATTTTAAGAAATTCTTTGCGCCAATCAAGGCTTCTGTTTCATATCCCTCTACGTCTAATTTTATAAAAACAGTATCAATATCATTTACTTCACTTAATAGCAGGCTATCTATAGTTCTTGCTCTAACCAGCTCTGTATTATTATTTTGCATATCAAGTGATATATGACTTTGTGAGTTAGCTCCTTCTACTATTTTCATAGAAATGTCTATATCATTTTCATTATATATAGCAAAAGGGAATACTTTTATATTCTTGCAATCATTTAATTTGATATTCTTTTCAAATAAAGATCTGTTACTGGGTATTGGCTCGAAACTATATATTTTTAATAGTTCATCATTTGCAAAATAATTCGACAATAGTATTGAATAATAGCCAAAACTTGCACCAATATCTAAAAATAAAATCTTGTTCTTGTTAAGTATTTCTTGAGATACTTTTTTAATTAAAAAATCTACGTCTCTTCGCTCGTAAGATGGTGCAACTATTAACGAATCGGTCGTGTATTTTTTTATATTAAATTTTCCAAATATTGTTTCCGCATAATCTATGTCGCTTATTTTATTAAACTTTTTGATTAGATCATAGTTTTTGGTAAACAGGCAGATTAAATTTATAAACGAATAAATACTATTAAGCAAAAATAATTTTATTTTCGGATTTTTTGTTTCAAATAATACTAGGAATCTATGATATATATAACTTAAATAAAATCTTAACTTTTCAATACTATATTCATACTTAGTGTTTTTAAGCTTAGGATTTTGCATAACAAACTCTCTTTCAAATAATTTGATTTTTATAAAGTTTTGGAAATGAGATTAAAAGTGGTTATAGCAATTTAAGCTTCATATTTGTATAACAGTTTTTTATTGTTGTGGGGATTATCGATATCTTTCGCGAATCTACCGGAATAATAAAATTGATTTTCGAAGGTTTTAAAAAAAATACTTCTACCTCGTTGCGACAAATTCTAGTCTCCTACCCAGTATGTCATATTATATTCATCTTAGTGTAAAAAGTTCGAACACGTAGGTAAAAATATTAGACCGGCGATATAGCGGAGCAGGTTGAAACACCAGCAGTTTTTCCCCCTTATTCACCGAAATCTCCATAGTATTCATTCTCTCTTGCTTCCCATCCCGGTGAATGAACATATAACCTACGAGTTGCGCAGGCAATCCCGTTCCCAAACCGGAGTTTGGGAACGAGAAGGGCCACCAGTGCAAAGCACAAACCATCATCCCACCACCGGCGGGCAGCCGAGTAACCCAGCCCACAGGGCCTAAATGCTGGAGCTGTAGCTCCAGAGGAACCGCCAGGCGATAGGGATAGGCTCGAACCAGCGCATATCCCCACCCCGTGTCGGGAGCTGGCGCAGCCACCCCTACGGGACACGGCTCACCGACCTACGTCCCGTCCGATTTAAAAAGCCTCAGGATATCCGCCAATCACTGAGTTTTATATCAAGCGCGTGTTAGTCAAGCCCTCAGTAGGCTTGATTTACGGTTATCATTCAACCGCTACAATAAAATTCTCATTGACATCTAGTTCTATATACCTTATATTATTCCTGTATGTGATTGAGTTGTTTTGGTCCTTCTCTAAAGGTCAGCAAAGTGTCTATATCCAAACCGGAACATCAGTTGTTTAAGATTGCGCTTTTAGATTGCGCCTCGGATATCGAGGTGATCAAGGGCGGTAATAATCCCGAGGAGCTGATTGACCTTCTCTACCAGGGCGCGAAAAAAGCGCTCATCGATGAGATACTGCAGTACGTGAAAACCATACCACCGGATTATTTCGAGAAACTGGTGGTCGATCTGTTGGTGAAAATGGGCTATGGCGGATCGCGGGAGGAGGCCGGGCAGGTTGTGGGCGGGAGCTATGATGAGGGCGTCGATGGTATAATCAACGAGGATAGACTGGGGCTGGATGTTATCTACATACAGGCCAAGAGATGGCGAGGTACTGTTGGCCGTCCCGAGATACAGAAATTCGCCGGAGCGTTGCAGGGTAAGCGTGCGCGTAAGGGAGTGTTTATCACCACCTCCGAGTTCTCCTCCGAGGCGATACTCTACGCCTCCAGCATCGATATCAATATCGTGCTTATAGACGGCTTAAAGCTGGCCAACATGATGATCGATTTCAACGTAGGGGTATCGCCGGTTAGATCGTTCGAGTTGAAATGTCTGGATATGGATTATTTTAATAACGGCGGTAGTGGATAGCACATAATTCCACTCGTTGGGCGGACGAAGTCCTTTGTTCATCCTTTTCCGGCGAAATCCTGCATGTAATCAGGTGTCAGGAAAGGATTCCGGGCATCGCAACTAAGGATTCCTGTTACCTCGGGGAAACGGTGGTGGAGTGTAGTGTATCCTGCCTCTCGTTACGAAGCGCCGTTTCGTAATGTTGCCGATTTACAGTAGAATTTAAATGATGTTACCGAATACGAGCTGGTTCTAAAGCAGCGCTTTGGAACCAGGGGGGAGTACCTCATTAGCCGGCGTATGCTATTCGAGGGATTTCTTCGTCCGCTTCGCTCTCTCACAATGACAGGCAGCTTCTACCCTCGTCTGAATTTTATTGGAATGAACCTGGGTACCCGCTTTTTGTAGTCGATATACTCGTCACCGAATTTCCCCAGCATCTGTTTTTCCTCCCATAATGTCACACTCAGGAAATTCAGCATAGACCAGATAAACGCCGCGATCAGGATTGAAAGCTTGCCCAGTGACAGGCCGACTCCCCAGAGTACGGCGTTCAATCCGAAATACATCGGGTTACGGCAGCAACCATAGACCCCGGTATCGCGAAGTTTCCTGGCAAAGCCGATTGCCGCCGCCGGCCGAAGCTGCACGAATCCCCACAAGAAAAATACCAGTCCGACAATTACCAGGGGAACGCCAATCATATAGCCTGCGAAATAGGGGAGGTTAAAATCATCCGTTAGATTGAGCCGGCTCACGATTTTGCCGCCAAGCAAAAGCATGCAGTACACACATACGAACACTACAATCGGCGCGATAGGAAACCAGATCGGGGCTTTCTCCTTGATATCATCTGCCATTGTTAATACCTCATGAACAAGTCGGTAAATTGAAAACAATCTGTAATTTTAAATCGAACTCGGCTATTTTAGCGTATGCATTATCGTATGTCAATATTTATTGATTCGATTGAAAAACGGGTTTTGATTTATTCGAGGAGGACTATTCGGTTTTACAGTGATATGTTGTTCTCTCGTGCCACTCGTTAAGATGCGCTGCTTTACATAAGTTATGCCGATAGTCTGTTCGTGCTCTGCCTCTTTCAACGCGGGTTAGCCAGGAGCCACGGCTCGCTGACCTACTGATGCTTTACCACTTCGGTTCTCTCATTAGTGGGATGTAACTCTCATGGGCCGGAATGGCAGCTTGATGTTGATCAATCTGATCTATTAGTTGTAATAGCTGGTGTTTTTATATTTTATCAATTTTTCCGGCGAAAGTTTTTTACCCAAATCCTCGTTAACATCCTTGATATAATCGGCATCCACACCATAGTTGTGCATCTTGACTATTGTTCCCGGCTCTATTTTTTTATATCCAACAACCGCCAGAGCGTTCAAGTAATCTCCGCTCACGCCGTATTCGCGAAGTTTGATCAATTCCTGTGGTGTTAAATCATCATAGCCGCTTTTTTTAATTTCTTCGATATAATCGGCATTGACGCCGTAGCTACTCATTTTAGCAATCTCGTTGCCGGTTAAATTATCATAGCCACACCTGGCCAGCGCCTCAATAAAATCACCGTTAACCCCATAGGCGCACATCTTGGCGATTTCATCCGCGCTGAAATAATCATAGTCGCTTTCGGATAGCTGTTTGATGAACTCACCGGTTACGCCATAGTCACTCATTTTGATAATTTCATGAGGAGTAAAATTAGCATAACCGCTGGTATGTATCGTTTCGATATAGCTTGCGGATACACCATGATCGTGAAGCTTGATCAATTCCTCGGGCGTTAAATTGCTGCCTTTCAGCTTTTGCATTTCTTTTATGAATTCATGGTCAATGCCGTGATCTCGAAGTTTCACCATTTCATCGGCCTCGATAAACTCCAAGCCGCTCTCGGATATCTTCTTTACGTATTCACCATCCACGCCATGATCTTTCATCCGCACTAATTCCGTTAATGAAAGGTCCTCGTAACCAAGGGCAATCATTTTCTCGATAAACCTGGCGTTGACGCCGTGATCCTTGCATTTAATGAGCTCATCCACTTGGATTTCATTATAGCCATATTTATGCAAGGCATAAATAAAATAAGCATCAACGCCATGGTCTTTCATTCTAAGAAGTTCGCGTGATGTTAACTTGCTATAGCCCACTTGCTCCAGTTCGGCGATATATTCCACGCTCACGCCATGATAATGCAGCTTGATTAATTCATTGATAGTCAAATCGTCATGTCCCAATTGCTTTATCTGGCGAGCGTATTCCAGGCTCATGTTCGATAAGGCCAGGTTTAGAAGCTTATCCTGTGCGTTATCGTATTCACCGGAGTTGCGATAGCCCAGTTTCGCGATCTCATCAATAAAATCAATGTTAGCTACGAACCAGCAATTACCGGAGCCGAGGCACTCATTGCCGATCTTATCCATGGTACCCTCGAAATATACCGTACCGGCATCCTTCACCATCGTGAATTTGATATCTTGTTCCTTTTCGAGACCGACTAACTCATCGTACCAGAACGTTCGATCGTACTGGTTGCTATTGCGGAAACTCATTTTAATATCGACTTTGTCGCCGTACCAGGCCATATCCCAATAACCTTTCAAAGTGTAATTCTCCGGCGGTATGTTCAGAAGATTGGTATTCGATGTTTGAGCTATAGCTACCTCGGAATCGTCGACCGCAAACAGGCAGATCCCGACAATCAGCATGAGCGAGAAAGCTGTTACCAGCACCGCTCCCAGACCCGAACGGTAATTCGATTTTTCCGATTTACCGATAAGCCGTTTTATACGACCGATTAGAGAGCCGCCTCTGGCCGCCATCGCGAAACCGAATTGTTTCTGCCGGAACTGCTCGAGATCGGCCAGGGCATGGGCGTATTTCAATTTATCGTTATATGTTGAAACCACCAGGTCATCACAACAATGTTCACGCTCGAACCTGATTTTCCTGGATATCCACCAGACCGAGGGATTGAAAAATAATAATGTCTCGATGAATTTCTGGAAATAATTTATCAGGATATCGTAATTTTTGATATGCGCCAGTTCGTGAGTTAAAATCATCTCGAGATACTGGGTATTGAATCCCGTGAATATTCCGGACGGTACCAGAATAATCGGTTTGAACCAACCGATTACGCAGGGTGATTGTATCAATTTGGACTCTATCAGCCGTACGGCTCGATCCATTTTAAGACGATAGCACAGATCATCGAAACGCTCCTGCCATTTCTCCGAAATCGGCTGTATCAATGTCGTGGTGAAATAACGTGTCCATTGCCAACTGATGAAATTATATATAGTAAGCGTAAGTACGCCGACCACCCAGAGCACGAACAACCAGATAAGAGCGTCATAGCCGTTTGAGCTCACAGAAACGGAGTTTCCCTCGAATGGCGTCTCCGCCACTGCCGGTTCTTCGAGGCCGATCAAAGCCGAAGCGGTAGTTACCGGAGTGATTGTCTCGGTTTTTAACATTTTTGCGTATTCATGGTCAACAGAGTAGAGATAATAAGTCGAGATCGAACCCAGAAGAATCGTTCCCAGCGCGCCCAGCGCCAGAATATATTTGAATCTGGAACTTGAGCGTCGAAAAATATACAACGCCAGGGTAAGCACCACCGCTATAACTAATGCCTGCCAGAGCGAATGGATGAGAGTCCAGGAGATGGGGATGGCAATCGGTTTAATCATTTGAATGATTGAATCGATCATTTTAAATCTCCTTCTAAATTATCGAGCATCTTTCGGATTTCCGCCAACTCATCTTTCGAGGCTTTCCTGGTTGATAACGCCTGCATGACAAGTTTGCTCGAGGAACCATCAAAAACCCGATTTAGCAAATCCGAGATCATACTGCGCTGGGTTTGATCGGCGCTGTATGAGGCCTGATATATATGGGCACGATCCTTTTTTACGCGTTTTACCAGTTTCTTGGTTGTCATAATCTGTAGAAGTTTTAATATAGTCGTATAGCCGCGTTCATCCTGAAGAAAATTCTGGACATCCTTAACCGAGCAAGGGCCGATTTTCCAAAGCGCCCGGAGAATATCAAGTTCAGCTGATGTTGGTTTGTTTGGACTTGGAGCCATGATAATTCCTTATTTTAAAATTGATATTATTCGTTATACACTCTATATTAATTACGAAATAGTTCGTAGGGTGTTTCAGGAAATTTCAATATTTCTGAAAATTAAGTTAACCTGTTGAATGGTATAGTTATATGAGTGGCTGTTAATCGTCATCCTCATCATCACCTGCCTCCTCCAGGCCGTAAAACAGGCCGATCGCTAAAACGATCCCAACCAAGCTGCCGATAATTACAGGCACCAGCCTTTTGCTTTTGACTTTCTCTTTGTAACCATCCTCGAATCCCGCTTGATAATCCTCTTCTTTCTGGGATATATCGAGTTTAGCTTGATCGGTGAGTCCAAGCGAGAATTTCTGGCTGGCGCCCAGGGCTAATCCTGCTCCGATTAAGCTTAAAGTGAATCCACCGATAAACCCGGGCGGTACCCAACCTCCGCCTGAGTAGTTTTCCTCGGCATATTTTGAGCCATCAATTTTGCCTTTATAGTAATCATCCGAGGTGTAGTATTTACGAGCGATTACCAGGTTGGAAAAGGTAAGGATGAGCATTATGCAGATAATTTTTTTCATATCGCCTCTTCTAGGTATCTATAATCAAGTTATAGCTAACGACTATATAATTTCATCACCTGAGTAAATATCCGAAATCCAGAGTATCCCCGAACCATAATGTAAAATATATTATTTATTGGCATTTCCGGCAAGAAATTTCAATGATTCCTGAGCTGGTTATGAATGAGCTTAAAAGTTTTGAGGTATACTTAGGCGATACGGATAAAAAGTTTTAAATCAGATGCTGCCGCTTAATCCTCAACTATGGCATCGAAACGACAATGAGTTTCACATTTGCCGCATTTAGTACAATTATCGGTGTTTATCTCAGCCTTGAATAGTTCGATATCTATAGCATCATAGTCCTCTGGGCACGACTCGGAGCAGTCGCCGCAACTGGTGCACGATTGGCTGTTGATTCTCGGCGGTGCGTAATCCTCCGGCAACTGTTTCTCGATCGCTGCGTAAGGGCATTCGTATTCCTCGAGACAATCACCGCATAAGCTGCATTTGTCCGTGTCAATTCGCGGATCGTGATATTCCTCCGGGAAATGCTTTTCGATAGCGCCGTACTCGCAGGCATTCTCTGTCAGGCATATTCCGCAATTGTTACATGGCTCGGTGTTGATCACGGGTTCGTGATATTCCTCGGGGACATCTCTTTCGATTGCGCCGTATTCGCAATAATTTTCCAGTACGCAATCATTGCAGTTGGTACAAAGCTCGCTGTTTATCGAGGGCTCATGATAATCATCCGGGACATCCGTTACGATAGAGCCGTACTGGCAGAAACTTTCGGTCAGGCAGTCGCCGCAATTATTGCATAGCTCATGATCTATAGCCGGGTCATGATAGTTGGATGGTATATCCTGTTCTATCGCGTTATACTGGCAGAAACTTTCGGTCAGGCAGTCGCCGCAATTATTGCACGAATCCAGGTTTATAACGGGATCGTGATGGTTTTGCGGCACGACCTCCTCAATGGCGGTGAATTGACAGAACTCCTCGGTAATACAATCGCCACAGTTATTACATCTTTCGGAATTGATACGCGGGTCGTGATGATCGGAGGGGATATTCCGTCTGACAGCGCCCTCGCCACAGGCCGTGAAACATCCACTGCAATGTACGCAAGCATCCTCATCCAATTGAACCCGGCAGGGAGTGATATAATCATACGGGCAGGCATCCGCGCAGGCGCCGCATCGTGTGCACAGCTCATGGTTAATTACTGCGCGCCCGCTAACGATCGTTATAGCGCCCTCGGGACAGGCGCTCCTGCACCATCGCGGATTGCAATGGCAGTTTGATGATACGCGATAGTAATCGATTCCCCCGATATAGGATATGCAATCGCTGCCCTCGAGCCGGCATATATCTATACAGTCTCCGCAGCCCACACAATAGTTGGTAATTATGGCGTAATCTATCACCGATATCTCGAACGCATCCTGCTCGCACAGGGGTACGCATTGGCCGCAATCCCGGCAGGTTTCGGTATCGATAGCATGATCGATAACCGATATTTCGATGGCGTTTTGCTCGCACAAGCTGTCACATTGACCGCAGTTTCTGCAGTTGGTGGTGTTTATGCGATGGTTTATCACCGAGATATCTATTGCCGACTGCTCGCATAGTGTCAGACACTGGCCGCAGTTCCGGCAGTTTTGGGTATCGATTTCGTGATCGATCACCGATATATCGATAGCCTCATCCTCGCACTTGTTCAAGCATTGGCCGCAATCCCGGCAGGTTTCGCCGTTTATTATATGATTGACCACGGATATCTCGATGGCGCTTTCGGGGCAGACCGGAACGCACTGTCCGCAATCCCGGCAGAGTTCCTGATCGATCAGGAATCGTATGATAGCGATCTCTATAGCCTCATCTGGACAGATAGTTACGCAGTCGCCGCACTCTACGCAATCCTGCAGGATGATACCGTACAACACGGCGGCAACCTCGATAGCGTTTTGATCGCAGGTGGGAACGCAGTCACGGCATTCGCGGCAGTTTTCGGATACGATAGTGTAGATTGATTTTCGCGGCAGCTCGATAGCATCCTGATTGCAAAACGGCAGGCATTCACCGCAACCGATACATTTCGATTGTACGATCTCGTAGGTTCCGTACGGTTCCAGGCTGCAGCCGGAGAGAACAGGGAACAGGGTAGTAAGCGCTCCGCCTAAAGTCGCGACCGAGGCTTGCTTTACGAATTTGCGCCTGTCTTTATCTATCGTATGTTTCATGATATCTCCCGCGAAACTTTCATTCTCGAATCCTAAAAAGTCATCCGGAGTTCTAACCGTACCATCCGATAAGTATCATCTATTGAATTCGCCTCGAGAATGCTATACATGCCGGTCAGCTTGGCATGGCCGAAAAACGTCTTACCGATTGCCAGATTGTATTCTTTTATATGATCGAACTCGAATTGCGTAGCGTATTGTAATTTTATATGCGTCTGGATTTTCGGGAAATTATGCTTGAACGCCGTTTGTAACAGCGGCATATCGACAGCATCAAGACGGGCCAACTCGCCGATAAACAGATTGGTATTGGCGAGCATCACCTGTGCCCCGTCATCGATTTTCTCCCGGCCGTAATACTTAACCGAAAACTCGGTTCGGCTGCCGGAGCCCCAGATATGCGCATAGGCCGCTTCATTGCAGAATATCAAAGCTTTTTTATCACTGTCCGATTGAAATAAAAGTTCGTTGTTGAAATCGAGCGAGTTCGAGATACTGAAATTAAGTATAAGCCCGGCATATTTCGCCTCGTATCGATTGTCCTGCCCGAATTGCGAGTAGACTACCAGGCCGAACTCCCGTATCGAGAGGTCGACTCCGAGGCCATCGTCTTTTTTATTTTTAGATTGATCGATAACCTCGAATTCATCGCTCTCCAGGAATTCGTCGAACTCATTCGTTTCAGTGAATTCATCGAACTCGTCATCCTCTGAAAAATCCTCGAACTCATCGGTTTCATTCAGATCGTTTTCTGGCTGACTTTTCTTTTCTGGCTTTCGTATTTTTTGCGATGGTATAAACGATAGCACGACACTACCGAAATTCGTATCTCCGAATTTATCACCGGGTAATGTAAGCTTTCGATGCGGGAGGACATCATATATATAACGCACACTGCAGAACGTGCCGTAACGCGAGTAATCTTTATCGACCGAGGCGAACCTGGCTTTTAATTTGAACTTGCCGGTAGCGTAATCGAAACTCATCCCCGAGGCCTTTTCGCTAATCAGGAAATTATCACCGGCGGTCATCGAATGAAAGCCGGCTATCAACGAAACTTGATTTCCACCGTAACGGTAATAAAGCTCGCGTGGCCCGAACCTGTTTTTGTCGTATTCCTGGCCATCCTCTCTGGTGCGCCACATTTTCCAGCCGCCCTCGGCGTACAACTGATGTTTTCCTTTGGTGAAATCCAAACCTAAGAATGCCTGTGTGTTGATTATATCCCGGCTTTCCAGCCTGCCCGGAGCGAGTGTTATCTCGGCCGCCCAGTAAATGGGAACCGTGTCGTATATCGGTTTTAGATACGCCGGCAGCTTGGTGCGGCATGTCCATTGCGCCGAAACCGGTTTTGCCAGGGTAACGAATGTTAATAGTATTATAAGATTAACGAGCGTCCGTATTTTCATACTTAACTACCGATTTATGAGTTTTACCGCTGCGCACGAAAGCCAGCCCTTTTTTGGGACAAGTATCGAGACAGTCGCCGCAAGCTATGCATTCCTTATTATCCAGAAGGCTGTATTTCTCGTATCGATGGATAGCATCTACCTTACAAGCGTTGCTGCAGACTTTGCAGTTGCGGCATTCGCCTTTTACGCCGATTATCGAGGCTCCGGGGATATTCGATACCCAACCGAGAACCAGCCCGATAGGACAGGCAGAGCGGCAGAACGGGCGATAGATAAAAAGCGAGCTTATTATTAACAGACCCAGGAGAATCCAGCCGGTGGTGTTTATCGAGAGAAGGTTGAACGCCACCCGGAACGGATCGATTTTATCGAACATGTATGTTTTCGTGATTAGAAGCTGTGTGATGAGCGTGGCCAGTAACAGCCATCTGAAAATTTTCATGATACGTTGGGCGCGGTCGCCTTTAAAAACGTTCAACCGTCCCGGTATGAAAAGCACCTCTTGCAGCGCCCCGAGATGGCATATCCAGCCACACCAGACTTTGCCTACCAGGTAGGTGATAGGTATCAAGCCCAAAAACCACACCAGGTGTTGCCAGGGGATATCGACACCGAAACCCGCCAGAAACAGGTTCGAAAAACTCGAGATAGGGCAGGGGCAAGCGCCTTTGTAAAAACCTAAAATAGAGATCGAGCCGATCAGGAAAAAACCCCTCAGGTTACGAAGCGACCTGAAACGAACCAGCACGCCGGTTAAAAGTGTGAATCCCAGTATACCCAGTGTCCAGTCAAGCGCTTTTTTAAGGTACATCTGTTCGCGGCTTTTAACCCCGGGACCGCAGCCGGAGCAGGAGTTGGGATTGCTCGCACAATCTAAATTACCCGATTTCTCCTTCGTCTCATCGAATTCCTCGAACTCATCATCATCGCTAAATTCCTCTAATCGGTCATCCTCGGTGAATTCCTCGAATTCATCCTCGGACGTCTCGGTAACCTCAACCGTTTGCTCTGCACAAATGTGACTCGTGAGCGACGGTGAGATAAAAAATATGATGAAAATTATCGAGAAAAGAATCAGGTTGCTCTGGTTTGTAGTACGCCTTGGAGTAAATCGCATAATTTATGTGATTAGTTCTTATCCGCCTGGGCGGCAGTTCCTTTTGTGGCTACATTCAACGGCGTGGTTTTAAAATCTATCGCTCCGAAACCGCCTTCTTTGTCGCAAGTGCGTGTCGCCGAAAGCATTATCTTGCCTTTTTCGTTGCCCTCAACTTTCAATTTGAGCTTGCGTTTCCAGACATTAGGAGAGGGTTCTTTCCATTTGGTGGCGGCTAAAATATCGATACCATCGGTTGCGAAATCAGTATTCTCGATTCCCTCGGGGCATACGCGATGCGTGAATTTGACCTCCATTAACACGACTATCTCATCTCCGGCTTCGTAGGTCTCTTTTTCCTCGCCGATCACGCTGAAATATATTTCGCAGGCGGATAATACCGAGGCGGAGATTAATACGAATAGCAGGATTGTAACTAATTTGGTGAAAACGTTTTGCATTCCATTGTTGCTTTCATGATGGTTCATAGTTGTTCTTTTTAAACCTTTGCCCACACCTTTCATTACTTAGTTACATTTTTGAAAGATTGGTTTAATATATATTTAATTTCGATAAATGCCAGCATTTTATATTCTTATCTAAAGGTAATGTATTAGTTCCAAATTACACAGTAGTGATAATCCACAATAAGTTGCAGAGGCATTATATTAGAATATCGACTTGCTGAAAAAGCGACGGATTATTCCCGTAAACCTATATCATCTAATATTATTCGGAAACTATCTCTACCAGCTCTAAATCCACGGTCAGGGTCCTGCCGGCCAGTGGATGGTTGGCATCCAGCGTGACCTGATTGCCTTCGACTTTGGTAATCATAACATCCACCATGCGCCCGTTAGGCTGCTTGTTTTTCAGACGGGTACCTACCTCGCGGGGGCAATCAGGGGGCAGCACTTCATCATCAATAACCAGCACCATCGCCTCCAGATGGCCGCCGAAAGCCTGGTCGGGATGAAGCGTTATGGTCTTTTTATCGCCGGGTTTCATGCCGATAAGGCTTTGTTCCACCGCCGGAAAAATACCGGCAGTGCCGATATTTACCTCGAGCGGCTCGCCGCCAATCGTACTGTCGAACTGCTCGCCGTTTTCAACTTTACCGGTATAATGAATTTTTACTTTATCGCCGTCTTTTGCCTCTGGCATGAAATCCTCCAAAATGCGTTTTACTCACTATCTGCAAATATATACTGATTGCAAAGTGAATATAAATGATAGCTTAACGATTGCGTTCCGGGATATTTAGAACGGCAGATCATCATCATCGCCGCCGGTGATATCCGGAGGAGCTTCCTGTGGTTGCGGAGCAGGACTCGAGCTTGCGCCGCCACTATCGCCGGCTCTGCCCAAAAACTGCATGCTCAGGCAGACAATCTCGGTGATCCAGCGTTTCTGGCCCTCTTTATCATCATAATTTCTGGTTTGAATGCGACCCTCGATGAAAACCGGACTGCCTTTTTTAAGGTACTGGTTGGCGTTTTCGGCTTGTCTGCCCCAAACGACAATATTATGCCAGTCGGTTTGCTCCTGAGGGTTGCCTTCCTTATCGCGCCATTTTCTGGTGGTGGCCATCGAGAATGTTGCTACTGCTTGTCCTGAAGGTGTATATCTAATTTCCGGGTCTTTGCCTAAATTTCCAATCAAGATCACTTTGTTTACGGATGCCATTTCTCCTCCAATCTGTAAGCTGATTTTGCTAAACATACCGGTTGAAGGCTACAATGTCAATCCTATTATGATAATTATATTCATAATTAGCGGATTTATTAATAATTCTTATTTGTTCTTGATAATTCTTTTTAAGCCTGCTACTTTTGATCTACTTATACAGTTTGGGAAGATAGATTTGAAAGGACAATAAAATGAAAATAGATTCTCCTGACGGCATAAAGATAAACGAGGAAAAAATCACGAATTATCTGGTTGGTTTTATCCGCGATAACCTGAATAAAACCGGGTTTTCCAAACTGGTACTGGGCGTTTCAGGTGGTATCGATTCGGCTGTCTCAGCGTTTTTAGCCGAAAAGGCTATCGGAGCTAGTAATGTAACCGGCGTGATTCTGCCTTATAAAACCTCCAATTACGAAAATATCAGTGATGCCGGAATAATTATCGATAAACTCGGTTTCGCAAAACGGGTGGTGGATATATCGCCCATGGTGGATGCTTATTTCGAGGCTCACCCCACGGATGACAACAACCGTCGCGGCAACAAAATGGCCCGTGAACGTATGAGCGTACTTTACGATATCTCGGCCGAACTCGGCGCGCTGGTAATCGGCACCTCTAATAAGTCGGAGATCATGATGGGGTATGGTACCCTGTTCGGAGATCTTGCCTGCGCAATGAATCCGCTGGGCAATCTTTACAAAACCCAGATCCGTCAATTAGCAAAATATTTGGGCATACCGGAAAATATAATAACCAAACCTCCATCCGCGGATTTATGGGCGGGGCAAACCGATGAGGGAGAACTGGGGATCAGCTACGAATTATTGGATACATTTCTGTATTACTATGATGATTGCCATTACGGTGATGATAAATTAATCGAACTCGGATTTACCCCCGATATAATCGAGCATATCAAAACCACGATCGCGAAAAATAGATTCAAGGCCAGCCCGACAGTAATTGCCGAGCTGCCTGAATAAAATCTTTTATTTGTCTTTACACCTCGTTTTGACATATATAATGATGTCATTAACTATTTCCATGAGGATTGAATTTGGATTACGGTAAGCTTTATGTCGTGGCAACGCCTATTGGCAATATGGCCGATATCACCTATCGGGCGGTTGAGATATTGCAATCGGTAGACCTGATTGCCGCCGAGGATACCCGTCACACGGGACAATTGTTGAGCCGATACGGAATCGAAACGAAACAAATACCCTATCACGACCATAATAAAGAGAAAGTTACGCAGAGGCTGGTCGATCAAATACTTGAGGGGCGGGATTTAGCGGTCGTCTCGGATGCCGGCACGCCGGGGATATCCGATCCCGGTTTTTACCTGGTACGCGAATGTCTCCAGCACGAAATCGAGGTCATCCCTATTCCCGGAGCCTCCTCGATGCTGGCGGGGCTGGTGGTTTCGGGGCTGCCGACCGACAGGTTTTGTTTCGAGGGGTTTCTACCCAGAACCAAAGGCAAGGTGAAAAGACGCTTGAAAGAACTGACCGACGAAAGAAGGACGCTGGTTTTTTTCGAATCACCATATCGTTTGTTGAAAACGTTGCATTTGATGCATGAGGAATTAGGCGATAGACAAGCATTCGTTGGCCGGGAATTGACCAAAAAATTCGAGAGCCATTATCATGGCGGCTTATCCGAATTGATCGAAATTTTTTCCGAAAAGACCGTTAAAGGAGAAATCGTAATCGTAGTGGCGGGCAATTAGAAAGGTTTTGAAGGTATCTTTAATTTTAAACTAAATATCAATGATATACTGTTACTTATCTATATATTGGTACAGATAGTATTACTGATAGTATTTAAAGGCTTGGCGCATCTGTTTTTACCCGTTATTTATCTGGGTTCGGCGATGCTTGTCCTTCTTCTGGCTATTATCAAACCGGGGCAGAGGCCGTCTATGTTTCATTTCGCCAAGCATACATTACCACTGGCGTTGATTTACGTGTTCTATCGTATTATCGATACGCAAATTATGATATTGAATTTCAACACTTATGATTACCTGTTCTATAATCTGGAAAGCTCGGTTCTGGGTATTTACCCGACATTTGCTCTTCAAAGAGTCATGGAGGTCTGGCTTAACGAGGCCAGCTATCTGATGTATTTCATGGGGATTATTTTGCTATTATTCGCGATCTACTTTTTTTATCGCAAAGCTCTTATAGATGTTTTCGAGAATTTCATATTTGCGATCGTTCTGGGCAGCTTGATTTGCCTGACAGTAATCTCGGTATTCCCGGTAATGGGGCCGGGGAGAGTGCTCGAGGATTATTATTATCTGAATATTTACGGGCCGAAATTCTCGCTGGTGATTCCATTTATCCTCAAGATATTAACCCCGGGAGTGGGGGCGTTCCCCTCGTTATATTTCTGTATTTTGACTATTTCATCGTATTACCTCTGGGACTATGGCAAAACCTTCATCATTATTTCATTCATTATATTAACCACCGTTTTCTGGGGGGGAATATATCTTCGCTACCATTACCTGCTCGATGCTATAGCGGCTCTATTAATAGCTTTTCTGGCCTCGACCGTGGCGGGATTCGTGTTTTATTTAAAACATGGTCGCAATTTTCAAAAAGAAAACGAAAAAACTTCAACGACATAATAGCGGTATTATCGTTCAATATCTTGCCCAACTAATTAACCGATATTCGGCGATAATTATCAAGATGTTATACTTGAATGAGTTAAGTTAGGATTGTTATATTTTTTTATTATGATTTGATCGTGTCGGGTTGTTCGATGGCGTGAAAAAACGTAGCGATATTTTCTGCTCCATTATCCGTAGCAAAATATAACTTGTTTTCGGACTTATGTTTTAGCTAAATTAAGTCGGGGCAAATGGTAAATATATATCGATTAATTCGCTTGACTTTGATTATTCGGGCGGATATTATGAGGGCTTTAGTGAGGAATTATGAACTTAATTGGCGATAAATTCACCAACGGTTATTTCAAAATAGTGGAACCAATCGGCCGATGGCTGATCGCGTCCGGTATTCAACCCAACACTATTACCTGGGCAGGGCTGGTTATTACCCTGATAGCCTCGTATTTTCTTGCCCGGGGTATGTTTTTCTGGGGCGGCGTGATGATCGTAGTGGCCGGCACTTGCGATGTGCTCGATGGCATGGTGGCCCGAAACACCGGCAAAAAGAGTAAATTCGGGGCCTTTTTCGATTCAACCATCGACCGCTACAGCGATATCCTGATCTTTTTGGGCATAGCTATATATTTCAATGAACTCTGGATACATGTGCTTATTGTCGTGACAATTACCGGCACGCTGTTAACCTCTTATACCAGGGCCAGGGCCGGCGCTTTGAAAATCGCCTGTAAGGTTGGCATGATGCAAAGGCCGGAGAGGATTACTTATATTGCCGGCGCCGCCGTATTCGATGGTATAATCGGCGGGCTTTTCAGCGTGGAACATTTCCTCGTTAAGCTGGTTGTAATTTTTATTGCGATAGTTTCGAACGTGACCGTAATTCAGCGGGTATCGCATGTTAAAAGAGAATTGGAAAAGATTGAACTTGAAAATAATCCTAACTAAGGAGATAAAATGGGAAAAGTAAAAGTAGCAATAATCGGCGTGGGTAATTGCGCATCATCCTTCGTACAGGGCGTCGAGTATTATAAAAACGCCGCGGATGATGAGTTCGTACCCGGGCTCATGCATGTCAATCTCGGTGGATATCATATTTCCGATATAGAGTTTACCGCCGCTTTCGATATCGACGTCAACAAAGTCGGTAAAGATTTATCCGAGGCGATCTATGCCAAGCCGAATAATACTTTCAAGTTCTGTGATGTGCCGAAGATCGGCGTTAAAGTGCATCGCGGTATGACCCATGACGGATTGGGTGAATACCTGAGCAAAATTATCACCAAAGCTCCCGGCCCGACCGATGATATCGTAAAGATACTCCAGGAAACCGGCACCGATGTGGTGGTCAGTTATTTACCTGTCGGCTCAGAGCAAGCTACCAAATGGTATGTCGAGCAAATTCTGGCGGCCGGATGCGCTTTCGTGAACTGCATACCCGTATTCATCGCTCGCGAGGAGTACTGGCAGAATCGTTTCAAACAGCGCGGTTTGCCGATGATCGGTGATGATATCAAATCGCAGGTTGGCGCTACTATCATGCATCGCATTTTAACTCGCCTGTTCAGGGAGCGCGGCGTGAAACTCGAACGTACCAGCCAGCTCAATGTCGGCGGTAACACCGATTTCTACAATATGCTCGAGCGTAGACGTCTCGAATCGAAGAAGATATCCAAGACCAACGCCGTTACCTCGCAGCTCGATTATGATATTGGCGCGGATAACGTTCATATCGGTCCATCCGATTATGTCGCCTGGCTGTCCGACCGCAAATGGGCATATATTCGCATGGAGGGTACCACTTTCGGTAACGTGCCGTTAAATGCCGAACTCAAACTCGAGGTTTGGGATTCACCGAACTCCGCCGGCGTCGTCATCGATGCCGTTCGCTGCTGCAAACTGGCACTGGATAACAAAATTTCAGGCACGCTGTTTGGCCCCGCCTCGTATTTCATGAAATCCCCCCCGGAACAGTACACCGATCCTGAAGCTCGTACCAAAACCGAGGAGTTCATCGAGCGACACAGCCGCAAAGTAGTTGAAACGGACGGTAATGGCAAGAAAGACAAGAAAGCCAAGGCCGAAACCTCCGACTCCCAAACGAGAATTAAAGGTTTGGTCGAGGAGAAGGATAAATAAAAATTCTAAGGGCGGTATTTTTACCGCCCTTTTCTTCTCAGGGGGACTTTATCAGAATAATAGGCCATAGAGGGGCCTCACACCTTCTGCCGGATAATACGATTATATCATTCGATAGGGCGATTGCCGATAACGCCGATATGATCGAGCTTGACGTGCGCAGTACCTCCGATGGCGTACTGGTTATTTATCATGACTGGTTCGTGCCGATCGAATCACAGATCAATCCGGATATACAAAAACAGCAACTTATCTCTCATACCTCGTTCAAAGAGCTTCGAGATTATTGTCGTTCAGATGGTTTTGAGCTGGCGACATTGGAGCAGGTGCTCAGCCGCTATGGCAACCGGATCGATTTGAATATCGAGATTAAAGCCGCCGATTACGAGCAGGCCGTTATCGATATGATATACGAATTCGATGTGCGGGACTCCGTTTTGTTATCCTCGTTCGGCCCCTGGATAGTCAGGAAACTCAAATACCTGGATAGCACTTTAAAAACCGGTTGGGTCGTGGGGCAGGAACGAATATTGAAAGTAAATCGCATGGGGCGGATATTGTTGAGTTTCATATTCGAGATGCTGGGCGCGGATACTGCCCACCTTCACTACGAAATGATTACCCCGGAAATCATCAGTCGCTTTCATGCTCGAAACATTCCGGTTTTTACCTGGACAGTTAACGACGCGAATCTCATGAAACAATTGATCGACCTGGGTGTTGATGGTATAATATCCAACAAACCGGGACTTTTGTATGCCGTGGCAAACGATGAGCTGCCGGTTGAAAGGAAATCATTAATGCCGGGTACACGCTTGGCCTTGGCCGGAGGTGCGTATGAAACTGGACAGGATAGTTATAAAAGCGAATGATTATCGTAAGAGTTTCGATTTTTATCATGACATATTGGGTTTGAAATTAAAAAACTCCTGGCAGAGAGCCGATAGCTGGGGCGCATTATTTTTCTGCGGAGAGGCTTTAATCGAGCTTATCTGGTATCCCGAGGGCGAGGGTAATACCGAATGCAGTTATATCCCCGAATTCAATAAAACCGAGATATTCCTGAGCGTAAACGATGTCGATTCTCTATATGACAAACTTAAACGGTACGAACAAATTCGAGCAACCAGGCCCGAGGATAAATCCTGGGGGCATAGAATTTTCAAGATAACCGATCCTGATAACGTGAAAATTATTTTCAGCCAACCGATATAGTTATTATGGAAAAAAATATCATCAGGGCATTAATTCTATTACCTGTCATAATGCTGGTCGGTACTTTTGGTTACTGGGGATTGGAGGATTGGACTTTTTTGGATTCGGCCTATATGACCATTATCACCCTGGCCACTATAGGTTATCACGAGGTTCATCCCCTTACCGATTCCGGCAAGATTTTTACGATATTATTCGTATTCATTGGCGTAGCGCCGGCCTGGGGGTTTTTAGTCAGTATACTGTTTAAATCGATCCTGGAGGGGCATATACAAAAGTTATTCGGGAGCAGAATCATGGAAAAACAACTGAAAAAGCTGAAAGATCATTATATTATCTGCGGTTTTGGGCGTGTGGGTAAAACCGTTTGTAAGGAATTAAGCTTGAACAACGTGCCGTTCGTGGTCATAGAGCAGATGTCGGAACTGGTAGAGGAGATGGAGAAAGCGGGTTATCTATATATCAACGGTAACTGCGCCGATGACGATAAATTGCTGGTGGCGAATATCGCCAATGCTAAAGGCGTTATCAACACAATCGCCGATGAGGCGGATGCCGTGTATGTCACGATCTCGGCCAAACAGCTTAACCCCGACCTGTTTATAATGGCGCGCGCCGATAGTATGAGCGCCCATAACAAGCTCAAGCGGGCAGGCGCTACCAAGGTTCTTTCGCCTCATGTTTACGCCGGTATCTACATGGCCCAGACAACTCTTCGACCGAACGTCGTCGATTTCATGAACCTGGCCTCGGAGGATTCCACCGATGGTTTGAAAGTCGAGGAGATAGCGGTAAAAGGCGGTTCCCGCCTTATTGGACGGGCAATCAAGGATTCCGGGATACGCTCCGAACTGGGTATCACGATTATCGGAACGCGCAAGCATGGCAAAGGGATGTTTTACAATCCGCCGCCTGATATGATTATCGATGAGGGCGACACGTTGATACTGATCGGAACCTCCTCGCAGCTTTTAAAACTAGAGCAATACTGCACAGTTAACTCGTGAGACAGGATCGCAAATGGCTGGTTTTGATACCGGCCGTGCTGGCCGTATCCTGGGCGGCGATAATCATTCGCGCCAGCCAGGCGCCCTCTACCGCGATCGCTTTTTATCGTATCCTGATATCTGTCGTTATCTTAACTCCCATAGCTTTAACTAAATTCCGACATGAATTTTCCGCGTTTACGAGGAAAACGACAATCATCAGCATACTTTCCGGTTTGGCTTTAGGCTGGCATTTTTATTTCTGGATCGCCTCGTTGGATTATACCTCGATAGCCTCTTCGGTAGTTCTGGTTACCACCCAGCCGATATTTTTAGTGGCATTCACCACAATATTTCTCGGCGAGAAACCCGCTCTAAAAGGCTATATCGGTATTGCCCTGGCGATTTGCGGTACCGCCTTAATCGCCGGGTTCGACTTGAACCTATCGAGCGATTATCTTTATGGCGATTTTCTGGCGTTGCTGGGCGCCATCATGGCTGCTATTTACCTGTTTTTCGGGCGAATCGTACGCGGCTCATTACGAGTGATACCATATATATATGTGGTGTACTCGGTAGCGGCCATAACGCTGGGCGTTATTCTTCTCGTAAATGGAAAACTATTAGCGACTTATCAGGGGATCGACTATTTCTATTTTACCCTGCTGGCAGTCGGCCCGACCCTTATCGGACATTCGTTATACAATTATATGATAAAGCATTTGAAAGCCTACAAAGTGGGTATTACTATAGTAGCCGAACCTGTTTTAGCCTCGATTTGGGCAATTTTTATCTTTAAAGAGATGCCGAATATTGGTACTATTACAGGAGGTGCATTGATTATTTTAGCGTTAATTTTAGTTTTCTCGGAAAGGGATTAGTGAGGATGTTTATAACGTTCGAGGGTATCGATCAATCCGGCAAGAGCACACAGTGTCAACTTCTGGTGAATTACCTGACTGAAAAAGGATATAAAGTTTTAACTCTCAGGGAACCGGGCGGAACGAAGATATCGGAGAAAATCCGCGAAATATTATTGGATAACGACTCGAAAGGTATGGTAGGATTATCGGAGTTCTTTTTATACAGCGCCGCCCGCGCTCAACTTGTCGAAACAGTTATCAGGCCGGCCCTGGCTGAAAAACAGGTTGTTATTTGCGATCGTTTCGCCGATTCCTCAACGGCTTATCAGGGCTACGCCAGGGGTTTGGGAGTCGAAAAAATAGAGGCCATAAATAATATAGCCACCGGCGGTCTCGAACCGGACTTGACATTTTTCATAGATATCACAGTCGAGGAATCGTTAAAACGCCTGATGGTATGCGGAAAACTCAAGGATCGTATCGAATCCGAGGGGGATGATTTTTTTAATCGAGTGAGGGATGGCTATTTGCAGATTGCAACAAAGTGTCAATCGCAGGGAAATACTCGCTTTAAGGTCGTAAACGGCTTAGACGATATTAATACTATCGAGGCAAGAATAAGAGAGTTTGTTGATGATAGCATAAGTTGAACGATAATCTTCCTCGATACTTGATATGATCGAGAAACTATTGAAAATAAAGCTCGGTATGATCACCGGGCCTTTTTTTTTACTGATCGTAGCGGTTAGCCTGGCCTGGGCCTCCGGGGATGACCTCTATACGCTTATCCGGCTGTTCGATAGAATCGCGGTTACGGTCTCGGATAAGTATGTGGACGGCCTGGATGACCAGAAACTGATCCACGCCGGTATCGAGGGCATGCTCGATAAGCTGGACCCTTACAGTACTTATCTCGAGGATAACGACTATTTCTACCTGATTCAGGAGACTCAGGGCGAATACGCCGGCACCGGTATCGAACTGGATAAAACCGGCGACAGTATCTGGGTTTGCTCGGTAATCAAAAATAGCCCGGCCTCGAAAGCCAATATTAAAATCGGTGATCGAATAGTCAGAGTAGATACGACCTCGGTTATCGATAAATCCATTTCGGCCTGCCGCAAGTTGCTGAGGGGGGAGGAAAACTCCCTGGTCGATATCACCTTATACAGGCCGCTGTTGAGCAAAGAGCTATCGATTGCTTTGGCTCGCGAGGAGATACATATAGAGGCCGTGCCATACTGGTTTGTCGATCAACACAATAATGGTTATATTAAAATCTCCCGATTCTCCGAGGGCTGCATATTCGCGGTTAAAAGTGTCATTTCCATACTGATGGATAAAAACGTCAACGGCCTGATATTAGACCTTCGTGACAACCCCGGCGGTTTGCTATATGAATCTATCGAGGTTGCGGCATTATTTTTGGAAAAAGGCGATAGAATAGTCGAGACCAAAAGCCGTGGCGGTGTCAGTATGCGTACCTATGATGTTCGCGAGGACGGCCTTTATAAAGATGGCGCCCTGACCGTGTTGATAAACGGCCAGACAGCCTCGGCCGCCGAGATCGTTGCCGGGGCAATACAGGATAACGATAGAGGACTGATTATCGGTTCGACCTCGTTCGGCAAAGGACTGGTTCAGCAGATTTTGAAATTCTCGGATAACTCGGCGCTCAAGTTAACCACCGCCAAGTATTACACGCCCTCCGATAGATGCATACAGAAAAACCGGCTGAATAACGAGGTATTGGCCGCGCCCGAGGGCGATAACGAGGTGCTATTTTTTACCGAGGCGGGCAGGCCCGTTTTCGGCGGCGGCGGTATTATTCCCGATATATATGTGGAGTTGTTCGAGTATAGCCCGCTCATCGATGAGATAATAACCTCGGGTTATTTGAACGAATTCGTCGAACAGTATTGCAGCACTCATCGAATTGATGTGGATTACGAACTCGAGGACCGAACCGTTGATGATTTCATCGAGTATCTCGATGAAAGGGGATATGTTTTCCAGGATGAAGTTTATTCGAGATTTAACCAGTTTAAAGCCGTAGTCGATACTGTTCCCGGACCGAGCCGCATGACTAAACCTCTCGGGGAGATCAAAGAAATTCTCGATAATAATGCCGCTAACGAGTTGCTGAGCGCCACCCCGCTTCTTCGAAAGCTATTATATGAATATATAGTATCGCTCAATTTCGGCGAGAAAACCGCACTGGAGTTATCGGGACAGTATAACGATCCCGAGTTAGTTAAAGCCGGCGAGGTATTGAAAAGCCCCGATGTTTACGGGGATTTGCTGGTTGGGTATTAAATCGTATATTAGCTTGTTTACTATCTCGATCACTTAAAATTGTCTTACCTGTCATTGTTGTTTTAGTTAAATAATCAGTTTATGGGTTTATCCTGAATCACTAGTGTCCGGTGTTTATTCAGTGAACTGTTTGATTCCAGTGGCAATCATTGATAAAATTTATTATTCGATATCGTCATATGGTCAGCATGTCGCTCCGCTTTCATCCTGCCCCATTCTGATGATATAGGGCGTAACTGTATATTAACAATGATAATCCCGGCCCGATACCTCGGGATGGAAGGTACGACATCCTGAGGGCGCACTTCAAAAAACAACGATTTAATATCATCCGCAAAAACAAGAATTCTCGACAGCCCGTGGCTATTAATATTTACATCATCTTTACTTGCAATTTGAAATCGCTATAGTTATCATCCCGGCATGGAAATAATTGCGATCTTTCTCAGCGGTTTAGGCGCGGGTTTTTTCGGCGCGCTCGTTGGTTTGGGGGGAGGCGTGGTAATGGTGCCGATACTCAATCTCGCTTTCGGCTTACCGATCAAAGCAGCCGTTGCCACCAGTTTATGCGCTGTATGTGCCACCTCGATAGGCGGCGCCTCACGCTACCTTACCAAAAGGCTGGTAGATTTCCGTATGGGGCTGTTCCTCGAGACAACCACTATAGTCGGCGCGATTGCCGGTGGTTTGATAGCCATCGCGATTCAGCCGGAGATTGTCAGTGTCATATTCGGAATCGTATTGATATACACCTCGGTAAATATGGTGATGAAAATAAATCGCAAGGATCAACCGGTGACCGATATAGCGGGACATGTGGTATCGGGAGCCAGGAAGATTATCGGCTTGATATTATCCACGGTCGCCGGGATGGTCTCGGCGCTCCTGGGAGTAGGCGGTGGCGTTGTTCAGGTACCGATTCTTCACCTGATACTGGGTTACCCTATAAAAGCCGCCGTAGCTACCTCGACATATATGATAGGCGTGACAGCCGCTACCGGAACGCTGGTGTATTTCATCGCCCAGCTTAAAGGGACTCTCGAATACGACCTGATAGATTATGCTGCTATCGCACCGCTTATTATCGGTACGCTGGTCGGCTCCTCTCTGGGGGCGGCAACGGCCAGTAAGCTCAAGTCCAGGGTCATAAAGATCGTGTTCATAATCGCGCTATTGTATGCCGGGCTTCGTATAGGTTTAAGGGGACTGGGAGTGGAGCTGTTTTGAAAGTAGAAACCATACTCTCGCGCTATTTCAAGTACGCAGGCTTGGTGATGGCTTTAATATTCGGAGTGGCTATCGTGGCCGGTATGGCCGGTCTCGGAAATTCCGTATGGTTTACTCGGCTTGGTATTTTGCTGGCCGTAATCATACCGATCAGCGGGCTTGTTTTAACTATGGTCATACTATTTCGCAATAATGAGACCAGGTACGGTGCTATCGTAATTATTTTGTTACTGGTTCTTGCCCTGGCGGTAGCATGGAGGATATACGCTTGAGTTATCACGTTTTCGTTGATTTCGACGGAACGATCACGAAAGAGGATGTCGGCTATAGATTTTTCAAGCTGTTTGCCGAGGGCAGGGCCGAATCGATAGTGCAGAAATACCGACGAGGCGAGGCCTCGGCGATCGAATGCCTGCAAACCGAATGCGATATCTACAACGAAAATCCAAGCCCTATAAGCAAAGTAAACGATTTCATAGATAGCCGGGAGATAACCGAGGGTTTCGGTGAATTCATCGACTATTGTAAATCCGCCGGCTATAAGTTGACAGTTCTCTCGGCGGGATTCGATTTCTATATCAAGCGAATATTGGCTCGTCTCGATCTCGATGGAGTTGAAGTTTACGCCACACCGACGAGGGTGGAGAATAATATGCTCTATCCCGAATTTATCTATTACGATGAGTCGGTGTGTCCTCGGTGCGTCGACTGCAAGGGCGAGAAGATCAGGAGGCTTTTAGCTGCCGACGATATCTCGGTATTCATAGGGGATGGTCATTCCGACAATCACGCCGCCGAGCAAGCCGATATCGTATTCGCAAAAAGCTTTTTAGCGGAATATCTCGATTCGAAGAAGATTAAGTATTTCCCTTTTAATAATTTCCATGATATAATAAAATCGTTCCGAAGGGAACTCGATACCAGGGGTTAAGCTTGAAAGAACCGACAAGTTTTGTATCCGTAACAGGATGTTACGATAGAGAGGAGATATAGTAGATGAAAGCCGTAATCATGGCGGGAGGATTTGGTACCAGGCTAAGACCCCTGACTCTGAATATCCCCAAGCCGATGGTACCGCTGGGGGGCATACCGGTAATGGAACATCTGGTAAAGCTGCTTAAGAAGCATAACTTTACGGATATCACATCATTGTTATATTTCCAGGCCGATCAAATAAAAGATCATTTCAAGGATGGCTCCGACTGGGGAGTCAAGATGAATTATGTGATGGCTGAGGCCGATTTCGGAACGGCCGGTTCGGTGAAAAACGCCCAGAAATTTCTTGATGAGAGATTCATCATCATTTCCGGTGATGTTGCCACCGATATCGATTTGACCGAGGCGGTGAAGTTTCATAAAAAGCATAAAGCGATGGCAAGCATGGTACTCACCCGAGTGGAAAATCCGCTTGCCTATGGTGTCGTGATTACCGACGAAAACGGTCGCATAGAAAGATTTCTGGAGAAGCCATCATGGGGGCAAGTGTTTTCCGATACGATTAACACCGGTATCTACATCCTCGAACCGGAGGCGCTCGATTTGTATCCGCCCCAAACGGAATATGATTTCTCCAAGGACCTGTTTCCGAAAATGCTGGCTGAGAAGAAGCGATTGTACGGTTTCGTAGCTGAGGGCTATTGGCGTGATATCGGTAATACCGATGAGTATATGGCTGCCCATCAGGATATGCTTGATGGAAAACTAAAAGTCAGCCAATCCGGCAAGATGCTGGAAAAAGACGGCGCAGTGGTTTGGGTAGGCGATAACGCTCAGATCTCGCCCCGGGCGAAATTCAGCGGCACTGTGATTGTTGGTCATAAAACTAAAATCGGGCCGAGGGCGAAATTATTCAATTCGGTTGTCGGAGCGGAATCGATTATCGGCCGAGAAGCTGATTTAAGCCGGACAATTGCCTGGGATAAGGTCTCCATCGGGCCGCGCGCCCAGAGCTCCGAGGCGATAATTTGCAAAGGCGCGATCATAAACGAGGCCGCGGTTTTGGAGGAGAACGTCATAATCTCCGATAAAGCCAGGGTCGGCGAGGGCGCCCGAGTAAAAGCTAACGTGAAAATCTGGCCCAAAAAAGAAGTCGAGGCCGGCGCGATATTATCCTCCAGCCTGGTATGGGGTGAGAAATGGACCAGGGAACTTTTCACCGACTCGAAAATTACCGGTATTGCGAATGTCGAGATGACTCCCGAACTGGCAGGCCGTCTGGGAGCAGCTTATGGCGCGATCGTAGGCAACAACCAGACAGTGATAGTCAGCAGGGATGGCAGCCGAACCTCTCGTATGCTTACCCGTTCACTGATAGCCGGATTGATCTCGGCCGGAGCTAACGTGGCCGAACTCCGCACGATACCGATCCCGGTGCTTCGTTACCAGCTTAGCCTTCAGATAGAGGCTGGTGGTGTCTACGCCCGAGTTTCTCCCTCGGGGGATGAGAACATGGATATCGTTTTTTTCAACCCGGGTGGTTATGATATACCGGTGTCGAAAGCAAAAACTATCGAACGGCTGTTCTTACGCGAGGATTTCAGGCGGGTTAGCATGGAGCAAACCGGCAAAATAGAATTTCCGGAGCGCGTGATAGAGTATTATCGCGATGGTTTCCTGCAGGCTTTAAATATCGAAAAGATGCGCGAATCCAAACTTAAAGTAGTTGTCGATTTCGGATTTGGAGGCGCTTCCGAGATATTGCCGGCTATACTCGGCGCTCTTGAGGTCGATGTGGTTTCGGTGAACGCTTACCCCGATCCTGATAGGGTACAAGGTTACAGATATAGCGAGGCAAAGGCTACCAAACAGCTTTCCACGATTGTTCGGTCGTTAAAGGCAGATGCCGGATTTTTAATAGGCCCAGGGGCTGAAAAGCTGATAGTATTCGATGAAAACGGCCGCCATATTGATAATCAGGTGTTACTGTTGAAGATACTTCATCTTTACCTGAACCTGGTCAAATGTAAGAGAATTGCCGTTCCCGTGCTGGCCTCGGCAGGCGTAGATTCTATTGCAGCAAAGTATAAAACCGAGGTCGAACGTATCCCGGATAACCATCTAGCCATGATGGATGCGATGCATAAAGCCCGGGTGGATTTTGTCGGCGGTACAAAGGGCGGATTTATATTCCCCGGTTTCCAAATTGGCTGTGACGCCATGTTTACCGTTGCCAAGATACTCGAGATTATGGCGCTTTCCGGTAAGAAGTTAGGGGAGGTCAAGAGAAAATGGCCGGAGCTGTACCTGTATACTAAAGATGTCCCATGTAGTTGGACGAAAAAGGGTCTGGTCATGCGTCGCCTGATGGAGCATACTACTCGAAAGAAAAGAATACTGGTTGATGGTGTCAGGTTTAATACTGATGGAATCAATATAACGATCAAGCCGGATAGATTTAAAGCCTCGTTCCTGGTACAAATCGAGTCTCGATCTGATGATAAGGCGAAAAAAGCTATGAAGGAATATATTGCCAACGTGAAAAAATGGCAACAGACTGAAAAATAGCTTTACGGATGAACCTTAAGTGTATTAATCAGTAGAATTAAAAGAACTTGACTATTCGAGTCGGATAAATATATTTACGTTTTTAATGAAAAACGGCAAACGGTAGTTTGAGAAAGGAATCAATGAACAATAATTTGCCGGCCGGAAACGGTAAATCAAAATATAGAAAATTATTAGTGATCCTATTGAATCTGCTGGCTGTAGTATTGTTTTTTGAAGCCGAATCGGGTCATTGTCAGAAAACCGACGAGGGAATAGATCCTTCGGAATTCACTGGTTTTAGCATCGTTCGTCCTGGTGAAATCGCTCCGCTCGATCAGCCTATCGATCCGTTGTCGTATATGGTCGGCCCCGGTGATAAACTCAGAATATTTATCTGGGGTTCGATCCAGGCGCAATATGATATTACGGTCACCCCGGAGGGGAAATTATTGGTACCAACGGTTGGTCCAATCGATATATCCGGAATGATTTTATCCTCAGCTAAAATTAAAATCGAACAAGAGATACTCGAACGATTCAGGAATGTTCAGGTGACCGCCGATCTTATCGGTTTAAGAACATTCAAGGTTGCTATTGGCGGCGCCGTAAATTACGCCGGAGTTTATACCGCAAACGCTGTTACTCGTGTTTCTGAGATTATAAAAATGGCCGGTGGCTTCCAAGGCGAGAATAAAAGCCCTTATGAAATCAAGTCCTTTTATAAACCCGTTACCTTTCCGAGCGGTATCGCCTCTCAACGCAATATTATCATAAACTCCGTATCTGGCTCCGTTGATACTGCCGATATCTTACTATTCGAGCAAACTGGCGATATGAAATACAATTATAAGTTAAGCGATGGTGATGAGATTTTCGTGCCGCTTCGCGAGCAAAATATTAACATGTACGGTGTATTCGGTGGTGTGAGAAACCCAGCTTATTTCGAATACTCAGCCAGGGATTCACTGACCGATTTAATTAAACTTGGTCATGGATTAAGTATCGATGCCGACTCATCATATGCCGAATTAGTGAGGTTTGCGCCGGATGGTACGACTGAAAAACATGAAATGTACAATCTGAGAGAGATATTACACGGCGAGGAACCTGATATCCAAATGCAGCCCGATGATCGCTTATTTATCAAGACCAAAAAAGATTTCAACGAAAAACATCAAGTGTTGATTCTGGGCGAAGTGAGGTATCCCGGTTTTTACGCCATCAAGCCGGAATCTACATACTTGAGCGAAATTCTAACGGAGGCCGGTGGTTTCACCGAATTGGCCTCTTTGGCCGAGGCCGAAATGACCAGGTTTACCGACCAGGATATAGCCGACAGAGAACTCGAGAGATTGAGTCAGATGGAAGTCGCGGACATGTCTGACCTCGAGTATGAGTATTTCAAATTCAAATCAAGGGAAAAACCGGGTAGAGTTGCTATCAATTTTCAGGAATTATATTCCTCCGACCGTCAACATGATATTAAATTGAAGAGCGGAGATGTTATACGTATTCCAACCGTCAGTGAGGTAATCACGGTTTCAGGAGAGGTTGCAAATCCCGGCCTTCAGGCTTACAATCCTGAATTTAATTACTCGGATTATATAAAACTTGCAGGTGGTTACAGTTTCAGGGCTGATAAGGGAAAAGTTAGGATTATCAAGGCTGTCACGGGTGAGTGGAAAAAAGCCAAAAAAAATGCCGTTTTGAAACCTGGGGATACGGTATTGATTCCTGAAGAGAAAAAGATTGAATATTTAAAAACAATAAGGGATGTTATAGCCTTTACGGCGAATGTCGCGACGGTTTATCTCGTAATTAAACAGGCTACAGAGTAGATAAAATGGAAAAAAACTATATGGCAACCTGGGGAATATTCAATACGTTCATCAAGTGGCGCCGGATTCTTGCATTCGTATTCGTTGCAGCCGTATTTATAACCTATGTTATAGCGCTATTTTTACCAAAATATTATTCCTCGAGCGCACTGCTTTTCCCTCCTGAAAAAGATAGTGGCTCTATGGGACTTGCCTCCTCTCTTCTGGGCGGTGGATTAGGATCGTTGATCTCAGGTTCGGGAATGTCATTACCTTCTTTCGCTACACTTTCCGATGTTTATGCATCTGTTTTGCAAAGCAGAATCGTTGCGGAAAATGTAATCAAGGAGAATGATCTTCAAGAGGTATATGATAAGAGGTCCATGGAGCTGGCCGTAATCGAACTAAGCGGCCATCTAAATGTAGCCATCGAGCCGAATGGCATGATTCGGGTCAACGTTGAAGATAAGGATCCTGAACGAGCCGTCAGGTTGGTAAATTCATTCGTTGATGAGTTAAATCGTATCAATCAAAATGTGAGGGTTGATAAAGCAAGAGCTACGAGGCAGTTTATCGAGAGCAGGTTATTACAAACGAAAGTCGATCTGAAAAACGCCGAGGAAGATTATAAGAATTTTCAACAGAAACATAAAACCATATCGCTGGACAGCCAGGTTAATGCCATGATCAGTAATGTGGCGGAGTTGAAAAGCAAATTATTGATGTCTGAAATCGAACTAGGTGTATTTAGCAATACTCTTCAGCCAACCCATACGAAAGTTTTACAAAAAAAAGTCGAAATAGAGGAAATAAAAAAGCAGCTTGAAATATTGGAAAACGGCAATGGCGATAGCGGTGATGATAATTTTCTTTCCATTCCCTTTTCCGAGGCTCCCGATCTTGGCCTGGAGCTGGCAAGGCTAACCCGCGAATTGAAAATTCAGGAAACAATTTTCGAGTTGCTTACTCAACAATACGAACAGGCTAAGATTGGCGAAAAAAGAGATACTCCCACCATACAAGTACTCGACCCGCCTCGTGTTCCGGAGCGGAGAAGCCGGCCTAAGAGGTTAGTGATGAGCCTGGTCGCAGGTATTTTAGCTTTAATGATGACTACGGTCGCGATATTCGCGAAAGAATTTTTAGATATACAGAAAAAGGAAAATTCTGAAGCTTACAAACAGCTAGAAAAAGCTATGAATTCCGTGAAGGATGATTTCTATGCCTTCAGGTCATTATTTGCCTCCAGGAAAGGGGGTAGTGGTGGTCAAACATCCTAACGAAATACGGGATTCGAAAAGCTTTGTTATATTTTATTTCTTTGCTGGAATTAACCCGGTTTATCATGAAACCATATGCTAAATTATCAGGCATGATTTATCTATGATAAGTCGAAATAGGATGATAATGGGGTAAGATGAAATGCCTAACGCGATAAGTAATTCAGCTATGTTACCTGATGATATCCAATTGGGCGAATTCTGTGTTATCGATGATAACGTGGAAATCGGTTCCGGTTGTGTTATAGGAAATAATGTGGTTATTCATCAGGATACCAAAATCGGCAAAAACGTGAGAATCGACGACAATACGGTTTTAGGAAAGCTGCCTATGAAAGCCGCTAATACGGCCGTTACCAGGCTCCAGGAGTTACCGCCTCTTCGAATCGGCGATAATTGTATAATCGGAACTTCCGTGATCGTCTATCGAGGTTGCAGTCTCGGCGAGAAAGTGCTGGTAGCCGATCTTTCGACCGTGCGGGAAAACGTTACGGTCGGGAATTTTACGATAATCGGTAGAGGAGTTGCCGTGGAAAATTTCTGTAAAATCGGTTCTTATTGTAAACTCGAGACCAATGTTTATCTAACCGCTTACTCCGTGGTTGAGGATAGAGTTTTTATAGCTCCCTGTGTTGCCACCTCCAATGATAACTACGTTGGCAGAACAGAGGAAAGGTTCAAGCATTTCAAAGGCGTGACGGTCAAACAGGGTGGACGTATCGGAGTGGCCTCCGTGATATTGCCGGGGCTTACGATCGGCTCTGACAGTCTTGTCGCCGCCGGGGCGTTGGTTACCAGGGACACGCCCGACAAAGTTATTGTCGCCGGTATCCCGGCCAAACCATTCAGGGATGTTCCCGATGATCAACTTTTGAAAAATCAGAATTGGGAGAAAAAATGAAAGTACCAATATTAGATTTGAAGCTTCAATATAACGCATTGAAGGATGAAATTAACGAGGCGATTCAAAACGTATTGGAGCATTCCGGTTTCGTGCTCGGCCCTGAGGTTAAAATTCTAGAGGAGCAACTGGCTAAGTATTGCAGGACCGGTTACTCTATCGGCGTTGCCTCGGGCACGGATGCGCTGCTGCTTTCTCTACGAGCGCTTGGAGTCGGTTATGATGATGAGGTCATAACTACGAGTTTTTCGTTTTTCTCTACTGCCGGTGTTATCTCCCGCCTCGGCGCAAAGCCGGTGTTCTGTGATATCGATGAAAAGACAATGAATATCGATCCGGGATTAATCGAGGCTAAAATCACCTCGAAAACAAAAGCGATCTTGCCTGTTCATTTGTTTGGTCAAGTGGCCGAGATGGATAAAATTAACGAGATCGCTAAAGCTCATGGGCTGGCCGTTCTGGAGGATGCCGCTCAGGCTATCGGCGCTAAATATCATGACAGGTTGGCCGGCGGTTTGGGAGACCTGGCCGGATTTTCATTCTATCCGACCAAAAACCTCGGCGCTTATGGCGATGGCGGCTTTATCAGCACCAACTCCGAAAAACTCGATGATGATTTACGAATGCTCCGCGTGCTTGGCTCGAGGCCGAAATATGTACATCATGTGATAGGCTACAACAGCAGGCTTGATACCATGCAAGCCGCGATCCTGTTGGTCAAGATCAAATACTTGAATACCTGGCACGAAGAAAGACGGGCGCACGCGCATACTTACGACAAAGAGCTGGGCGGTATCAGCGGCTTGATGACACCCTATACCGAGGAATACAATTATCATATTTATCATCAATATACGCTGGTAGTGGAAAACCGTGAAAAGCTCAAACAATTCTTAGCGGAAAAAGAAATCGGTTTTGATGTTTACTACCCGATTCCGCTTCACCTTCAGAAATGTTTCAGCGACCTTGGATACAAGGCGGGCGATTTGCCGGTTTGCGAAAAACTGGCGGATAAAGTCATATCATTACCGGTCTTCCCCGAGATGACCGAGGATCAACAATCGTACGTAATCGAATCGATAAAGGAATTCTATAGCTGAGATGAAGAAACTTGCAATTATCGTGGGAGCCCGTCCGCAATTTATCAAGCTCGCTCCTCTGATTGAGATTCTCGGTACGAAAGCGAAACTGATTACGATCCATACCGGGCAGCATTATGATTTCGAAATGTCGGATATCTTCTTTAAGGAATTGAATATGCCGAAAGTCGATTGTCATCTGGGTATCGGCTCCGCCGGTCATGCCACACAGGTCGGTAAGATGATGATCGAGATGGAGAAGGTATATCTCGACCAACGGCCGGATATGGTAGTCGTTATCGGAGATACAAACAGCACGCTGGCCGGCGCGGTTTCAGCCGCTAAAGATAATATCCCGGTCGCTCATGTCGAGGCCGGTCTGCGTTCGAAAGATAGCAATTTGCCGGAGCAGATTAATAGAATAGTTGCCGATAGGCTTTCGGTTGTCCTGTGCTGCCCTGATCAACCCTCAATAGATAACCTGGCAGACGAGGGGATCTCTGACGGCGTTTTTTTGACCGGTGATATTCTTTACGATCTGGTTAGTAAAATTACTCCCGATGATAAATTTTGCGACTCTCTTCTGAAGAAATACGATCTGGAAAAGAATCAATATATCCTGGTTACGATGCATCGTGCCGAGAATGCCGATAATCCTGAGTTTCTGGCCGAGGTAATCAAGGGGTTGAATTCGATTCCGCACAGCATTATTCTACCGCTCCACCCAAGAACCGAGAAAAATCTTAAAAAATATAACTTGCTCGACAAGCTTTCATCTAACGAAAAAATGAAAATCATCAAACCTGTCGGGATAATCGAGAGCCTGGCTCTGACAAAATCATCCCTGGGAGTTATAACCGATTCAGGCGGTATCCAGAGGGAGGCGGCATATTTCGGGAAGAGAGCCTATATCTTGAGGGATGAAACAGAATGGCTCGAACTGGAGAAGTACGGAGCGGTCACCTGTATAGGCAGAGATATAGTTAATCGTGATTTCGATTGGTCGCCGGTCTCCATTCCCATGGAGTATTTCCGGTTGGCATCATCATCCATCAGTGAATGCATTATCGATAAGTTAAATAGTATATAAATCGGTGATTCCTGTCGTGAAGATTAATTTTGCAAAACAATCACTGGTGGGCGCCTCGTTATTTTCATTTGTAGCATATTTTTTTAGCGCCGGCCTGGGCTATGTGAGAGAGGCGGTAACGGCTAATTACTTCGGTACTTCATCCTTGATGGATACCTTCGTAATTGCTTTTACAGTCCCGGAATTTGTTGCGTCTGTTTTGTATTCTTGTTTGCCCACAGCTATTATTCCTTTAGTAAAGAAAGCTATGGTTGATGACGACCAGGACCACTCGAAACTTTTCTGGTCGGGTTTTTTCAATTTCACCACGATTCTGGGAATATTCGTTGTCGCTTTTATTCTATTTCGAGAGCAGATACTCTTATGGATCGATCAGGATTTGAATTCGGCTCAATTTGCGCTAGGACAGAGATTGACCTTATTATTATCGTTTTATATTTTCTTTAAGGGATTGGAAATATATTTCAGGGGTTGGTTGTTCGAGAAGAAACATTTTATTACTCCTATGACAATGGGGATTGTACAAAATGTAATTGTTATCCTATCATTGGTTTTGTTCAGGAGTAAATCGAGTATCGAGGCTTTAGCTTACGGCTGGCTTATAAGTTCTATTTTCCTTTGCTTATATCATGGATTTGTAACGTTAAAGCTGATGGGAATAAAATTCAAGTGGTCGTTTTATGATCCCTGGCTACGAAGTTTATACAAATCACTATTGTTTATCGCAGTAATAGAAAGTATTTCGCAGCTGTTTGTGGTGGCCGATAGATATTTTGCAGGTAACTTCCTTGATGCTGGATATATTTCGTCCCTTCGGTATGCTTTTATACTGGTTTTATTACCAAACAGGTTATTCGTTATAACATTCAGTTCAATATCTTTTCCGTTTATAGCGGATCTTTTTAAAGATAATGATTATAAGAAGCTAAAGAAATTATATCTCGAAAGTATCAATATCATTATATTCGCAATCGGAGTAATTGGAATCGGATTGGCTGTATTTTCACAAGATTTTATTGCTATAGTATTTAAACGGGGCGCTTTTGACGAGGAGTCATTGCGATTGACCTCGCCTCCATTTATTATTTATTCCCTGGCGCTGGTTTTTCAATCGATTTATGTATATCAAATGAGGTTTTACTATGCTATTCAGAGATATAAAAGACTTGGCATAATAAAACTAATAATGTTCTTAACTAAAATTATATTCAGTGCTCTTTTAATATCTCGTTTTCTCCATCTTGGTCTGGCTTTTGCTACTGCGATTTCCTGGGTACTTGGATTTATTATGATGAATTATGATATGGGCAAAAAACTGAAAGTTTCTAGGTCTGATATTGTAAATCCTGTGCTGATGAAGACCATTATCAATATATTAATTACCTCAGCATTTTGGTACGCGGCGAATTATTATTACCCGGAGCAAAGTTCATTTATAGGAATATTTGTTAAGCTTACTATTCTTGGTCTTTTAGGGATTGTATCATATTTGTGGCTCGCGTATATGTTCAAGTTGCCGCAATTTAATACATTGAGAAGAGTAATTGGTAAAAGGATTAGCTTCCCCCCATTGTTTGGACAGTAATTTAGCTAAAATAAGGTGGAATTTCTAAGTATTAGTCCATTATTTTTCTGTTTAATCGATTCCTTTTTTGAATTTAAATTATAAACCTCATAAGGCGTCTTGCCGTTTAAGGCCTGATGGAAACGTTCGGTGTTGTAGAATTCGAAATACCTCTTCAAACCGAGGTAAGCCTCCGCCGGCGTCTGGTAATCGTGAAGATAAACCTCCTCGTACTTGACCGATCTCCACAGACGCTCGACAAAAATATTGTCAAGATACCGACCGCGACCGTCCATGCTGATAGCGATCCGCTTGTCTTGCAGTACACCGGTGAAATCCTTGTCGGTAAACTGTGTTCCCTGATCGCTGTTGAATATCTCCGGCTGTTTGCCATCCAACGATTCCTCCAATGCCTCCACGCAGAAAGAGCTCTCAAGAGTATTGGACAAACGCCAGGCAAGAACGTAACGCGAGAACCAATCAATCACTGCCGCCAGATAGAGAAAGCCCCGGCTAAGACGAATATACGTGATATCGGCGCTCCAGACCTGGTCAACATGATCAATCAGGACATCGCGTAAAAGATACGGATATATCTTGTTAGACGGACAAGGCTTGCTCGTATTTGGTTTAGGGTAAACAGCTTGAAGACCCATAATCCTCATCAGACGTTCAACCCGCTTGTGATTTATATCATATCCCTGAGACTTTAGACAGAGTGTCATCTTAGGACTGCCGTAAAACGGGGTCCTGGTATATTGATCGTCAAGCAGACGCATAAGTGTCAGGTTCAAATCGCTTTCCCCAGTAGGCCGGTAGTAGTAGCTTGAACGGGGAAGCCCCAAAAGCTGGCACTGACGGCTAATTGAAATGTCCGGGTTTGATCGTTCCACCAGATTCCTCAAATCCTCAGGCGAGACGCCCGCTCCTTTTTTTTAGAAATGCCAACTCCACCTGAAGCTTACCAATCTCCTGATAGAGAGCATCCATCCTGGCTTGCTCATCCTCCCGCAACTTGGCCTTGCCGTTAGAAAAGGCTTCCGGGAGAGACTGTAAAGCCTGCTTCTTCCACATACCAACCTGATTAGGGTGTACTTCGTATTCCGAGGCTATCTGATTAACGGTCTTCTGACCGCGAATGGCCTCTATGGCTACTTTTGCTTTAAGCTCCCCGCTGTATCGACTTCGCTTCATCAATTACCCTTTCTGGACATTTCTACTAATTTAATACCACCTTAAACAATTGTCCAGTTTTTGGGGGAAACCTCAGGATAGGCTTAGGTCAGCATTGATTTTTCAACTAATCGAGTAGTACTTCTCTCAAGAGGTCAATTACTTTTTTCGCTCTCTTCTCTGTGCTGTTGTTTTGAGCAATCATAATACGCATTTTTTTGATATCTCGATTATTTTCATTAAGAGAAATGTCTATTGATCCTAAAAAACTATCATGGTTATTACATATATAGATAACATCTTCCATCCCCTCAACTTCAGGAAAATATGTAGATACTACGGGTTTACCTGAGGAAAGATATTGATATGTTTTATTAGGTGAGGCATTTCTCATCCATTCACAATCCCTAAATGGCATCAAACATACATCGAAAGCCTTTAAATATCTCGGCAGGTCGGAGTATTTTTTGAAGCCCAAATAGTGAATATTTCTATACTTTAGTAATTTGCCATATACTTCTTGATTTGCCCAGTGTTTGCGCCCATTTATTTTTCCGATAAGAACGATACTACATGTCGGTCTATTTTGAGCAATCTCACATAGTAATTCGATATCGATAATTTCATTAATGTTTCCAATATAGCCCAGAATTGGCTTACTGATTTTATCTATTACTACAGGAATTGGTAATGAGGAATCTGTTGATTTATAAAAATGCTTGAAATCTGCTGAATTAGATATATAAAAAGTGTTTTTATTGTATTTAAGTTTGCTTTGATGAAGTTTTTTCGAACTTGCTATAACTAAATGAGCTTTATCTAAAATGTATTTTTCCACGTTCATCATTTTTTCGGTGTATGGATTTGACTCAATAAGATTAGCATCACCTTCTCGAACTCTGTATTCATCAGTAACCTCATATAGAATTTTAGAATACTTAATACAATCAACAATATTGTATTGTTGAACTTTATTTATATAGGTAATCAGTTTTTTACTATTAAAACCTTGTTTTTTAATTAGATGATTCAATTGAAAACCGATTATTAACCGATCCAATTTCGCTAATAACGGAATTCTAAAATTTACACCATAGGTACCTAAAGAAAACGGTCTGTAAAATAAAATGCCGTTCTCGTTTTTTCTAATTTTATGACCGTATTTCAGATAATTAAAAAATCTCTCAATATGTAGAAATAAGAAAATAATACCTACCGGTGGCTCGATTATTAGAAGAGGACAATATTCATTTACAGGTTGCCAATGAGGACGTCTTGTAAATTGGAGCCATTCGCTCGGGCTGAATAGTATTATTAGCGTTTCTTTCTTCATCAACTTGACCATGAAATACTGATAGAATATATACATATTCCTTCTTTATATCAATCGGAAATTATAACCTCTTGTAAATAAATAAGTTTTCACTGAGGGGACGGAATTCTATATAAGTTGAGTTCTTAATGACTAATATACGATTTTATATGTATTAGATACGTGCTTTCAATAACACTTGGCAATATATTTACATAGTCCAAGTATGAAATACAATATTCATTGTTATCAGCTATTGTGGGAATAAATTCCGGCGATATAAGTAGTGTGCTCCATATATAGGTGTGGCTGTACACGATATTAAATATTTATTATTACTCCAATATACTCCTGTCAGTCCTTTTCCAACAAAATAAGCGATCAATATAGTAAGAGAATTATCAAAAAGGCTATTAGATTCAATCGGACATCAATAGCGCAAGCGTTTATTAATCGAATATTCCGGCAAATTTCAGCCCTTCTGTTCTGTTCCATCCACTTCCGAAAATATTCTATATTCATGCGATTGGGCAACATACGATATTGCTAAACATAATGTAAAAACTCGGAAAGTAGTGACTTCAATATTATAATAAATGATTTGTTGTCCGCTATTGCAGAATTGTATATAATAGTGAGGCTAAAAACGGGTAAATGCAAGAGTAGAGGCATGAGTTTCTAGCTGCGTTTTATCTAAGTAATAGTTCGTTAATACTAAGGGGATTATTGACAGGATTATCCTATGAAACTAATGTACATCGCATTCGGCGCCTCGATACATACGTTAAAGTGGATTGAATACTTTAAGAAGGAAAACGATATTTTATTGATTAGTTTTTATAAAACCAATCCAATTGACTGCGTACGGATTGAATACCTGCCTGTAACTAATAAAAACCTAGTTTTTTTTAAACTTGGCGAAATAAAAAAGCTGATAGAAGATTTCGAGCCTGATATCGTTCATGCCCATTTTGCCACCAGTTGCGGCTTGCTTGCTGCGCTTTCCGGTTTTCATCCATTCGTGCTGTCGGTATGGGGTGATGATATACTTAAATTCCCGTTTCGATCGCCGTTGCACAAATGGGTTGTCAGGAAATCGATCAATTGTGCCGATCGCGTAACCGCGACCAGTGGAATGCTCGAAAAAAGTACTATCGAGTTGATCGGTCGAAAGAAGGATATTCAGGTAATACCATTCGGAGTAGACCTGGGGCACTATCACTATATAAAAAGAGCCAATAAAGATATCATCAGGATAGGCACTGTTCGCAATCTCACTCCCAAATACGGTATCGAGTATTTGATAAGAGCAACGGCGGCCTGTATCGGTAAAAGTTATGACTGCAGGTTGACTATTGTCGGTGATGGTATCATCAGACAGGATCTGGAGAAATTAGTAAAGGATTTGAAATTAGATGAGTACGTGACTTTTACCGGCGCTGTTCCGAACGAGAAAGTTGTTGAATATCTAAACGAGTTTGATATCTTCGTTATGCCCTCTGTGGAGGAGGGCGAAACTTTCGGCGTGGCGGCGGTGGAGGCGATGGCAACCGGGTTGCCGGTTATTGCATCCAAAATCGGCGGTTTGCCTGAGGTCGTGGATGATGGAATAACAGGTACTCTAATAAAACCGGGTGATGTTGAGGATTTAACAAAAGCCCTTATAAAATATATCGAATCAGAGGAGCTTCGAAGAACTCACGGTACAAACGGAAGAGCAAAAGTCGAACGCGAATACAATTGGCTGGATAATGCAAAAATGATGTCTAATTTATATGATTCATTGCTGGCTCAAGAGTGGTAATATCATGTTATCGTTATGAAAATACTGGTTATTTCCCAATATTTCGCTCCTGAACCGGGAGCTACATCTAATCGATTAACATCTTTCGTGGACGCCATGGTAAAGCGTGGTCACGAGGTCGAGATTATCTGCGAATTCCCCAATCATCCTACCGGTAAATTGGATGATCGAGATAAATGGAAGTTATTCAGGGTCGAACGAAACGGCTCTTATAAAATTATCCGAACATTCGTTATGGCTTTCGAAAAGAAAAATAATTTAAAGAGAATATTGTTTTATATTTCCTTTGCGATCTCTTCTTTCATTGCCGCTCTTTTTCGCGGTAACTGCGATATCGTATTTACCTCATCGCCGCCTATTTTTCACGCTTTTACATCTATGATCATTGCCAAAATAAAGCGTGCCGATTTCGTTTTGGATATCCGTGATATATGGCCCGATACGGTTTTCGAGTTCAAGGCAATGAGTTCGCCTTTATTACTGAGGTTAGCCAAGTATTTGGAAAGATCACTTTATAAAAATGCGAGATTGATTTTTGGCGTGACAAGAGGTATTAAAGCGAAAATCGAAACCCGCGGAGCATCCGAAAAAGTACATGTCGTTTATAATGGCACTAAAGATATAATGTTGAATTGGGAAGGTGATATCGAGGCCATAAGAAAATCAGCCGGTTGGAATGATAATATAGTGATTTTGTATGCCGGCGTATTGGGATTGGGACAGAATCTGGCGGAATTTCTACCCGATATCATAAAAGGAATAAGAGGTAAGAATATCACTTTACAGTTTATAGGTGGCGGTCCGCAGTATCATACGATCAAGCGAATCGCGGCTCGGGAAGGTAATGATTTAATAAAAGTAAGCGAGCCAATGTCCTATGAAAAGATCGTGCCGTACATACATAGCGCTGATATTCTGCTGGTTACCTTAATAGAATCCGATTTTTTTAAAGAGGCTATACCATCAAAATATTTTGATTACATGGCTGCAGGAAAACCCGTATTGACTAATGTAGATGGAGAGTTAAGGGATATTTTGGAAACATATAATACCGGATTATATTTCTCATTCAGGGAAGAAGGATCGTTTGACCGGTCGGTTAACACTCTTATCGAAAACAGAGGTTTAATGAGGGAGATGGGTGTTAACGGAAGGAAATTAGTGGCAGATAGATTCATGAGGGCCGATCTATGCTCGGAAGCTATGGAGATAATAGAGAAAGTAACGGGGCCGATAAATCGATGAGTAATGATTCAAAAAATAAACAAATCGTAAACGCTTTCTCCGTCGATTTCGAGGACTGGTTCCAGGGATTGGAGGTCATTCCGAACGAGAGCTGGGGGGAGTATGAATCTCGAATCGAACGAAATGCCAATATTATTTTCGATATCCTGGATGAAGCTGGTATAACCGCCACGTTTTTTGTCCTTGGCTATATTGCCGAAAAATACGGTCATCTAATTAAGGAAATCGATAAACGAGGGCATCGACTCGGTACCCATGGATATTCTCATCGCCAGGTGTATAAAATTAAAAAAGATGAATTCGAGAACGAGATATCAAGAAGCGTTGGATTAATTTCCGATCTCACCGGACAACAGGTTCTGGGTTTCAGGGCGCCTATCTTTTCGATTGTAGAGGAGTCATTGTGGGCGCTTGATATATTATTGAAAAATGGCTTGAAGTACGATTCTAGTATTTTTCCCGTGCTGAATTACAGATATGGAATATTATCCAGTGATAGATTCGTACATAAGTTGAAAACTCCGGATGGCAACCTGATGTTGGAGATACCTATCGCTACTGCAAAGATATTTAATACAAATTTCCCAGTCGGTGGCGGTGCTTATTTGAGGATATTGCCTTATTCGCTAACCAAATGCGGATTGAGAAGTATCAACAGAGAAGGAAAACCATTCGTATTTTATGTACATCCCTGGGAGATCGACCCCCACCATCCGAGAATAGATTTGCCTTTTAGGATATCCGCTACTCATTATTTTAACTTGAAATCAACTGAAGGCAGGTTGAAAAAACTGGGCAGAGATTTTAAGTTCGCTTCTATAGAGGAGGTATTTGCCGAGGAGTTGTCTAAAGCATGAAAATTTATTTTGTTTGCGCTGATGATAAAGTGTTTATGCCTAATTTCTTCAAGAATATCTTCAGTAATTCCGAATTCGACTGTCAGGGCGTGGCAATAGTCCGCGATCCTAATTTCAGGAAATTTCTTCTTAAAAGCATTAAATTCATGGGATTGAAATTGTTTTTAGCGGAGATTTTCTATCAGGTTAAACTACGGATGAAGAATTTCATACTTCGCATATTTAAATCCTCATGCTTGAACACGATAGAAAGCATATGCTCCCGGCACGATATCGAATGCAATCGCGTAGATAAAATCAATACGAGAAAGTTTCGAGAAACTCTACGTGGGAAAGAAATCGATGTTTTAATTTCCATGTCATGCCCGCAGATTCTCAAAAAGAGAATTCTTGCAACCCCGAATTTAGCAGCGATCAATGTGCACTACGCTTTACTTCCTGAATACCGCGGATTGTATCCATCATTTTGGGTGCTGGCGAATGGCGAAAGTAAAACCGGCGTAACGATTCATCACATGGTAAGAGAGGTGGATGCCGGCAAAATTATTGTCCAGGCAGAAGAAAAGATCAGGGATGATGATACGTTTTACAGTCTCGTTGGAAGATTAAAAAGTTCAGTTGGCCCGAAAGCTCTAATGGAGGCATTATCGAAGATTTCCCGTGAAGATAATTCATTTATGGAAAATAATATAGAAAATGGTTCATATTATTCTTTTCCGGAGCGATATGATATGGAAAAATTTTTAGCCAACGGTAAAAAATGGCGGTAAGTGCGAATAAAGCGGTTTTCCTGGATCGGGACGGCGTAATTATCTATGATAAGAAATACATGATTAAAACCTCCGATCTCGAGTTGATTCCCGGCGCTGTCGAAGCTTTAAAGAGTATTCAATCTGACTTTAAACTCATCATAATTTCAAACCAATCAGGAATAGGGCGAGGCTTTTTCAGTAAAAGGGATGTGGATATATTTAATGATTATTTGCTCGATACTTTGAAAAAACATAGTGTTTTTATCGATGAAATATATTATTGTCCTCATATACCGGATGATGATTGTGAATGTCGTAAGCCAGGAACTGAGTTATTCAAGAAAGCCGGTAGTAAGTATAATATAGAATTTGGAAGTTCCTGGATGATCGGGGATAAATATTCCGATATTCAAGCGGGTAAAAATGTCGGTTCTAATACGATTTTGATAGAATCCGACTATACTGATTCCAGGGCTGTTTCAAATAACTTGAAACCTGATTACCTGGCTAAAGATTTGTTGGAAGCTACGGAGATTATAAAAAATGTCAGTAAAAAATGAGAAGACCGCACTGGTTACGGGCGGCGCAGGATTCATAGGTTCACATCTTATAGATAGAATGCTGGAAGCAGGATATACGGTTCACGCAATAGATAATCTTTCTACCGGAAGTTTGGACAATATCAAGCATTTGATGGATCATCCTAAATTTACTTTCGATGTCGGAACGATACTGGATGAGCCTTTGATGGAATCTCTGATTTCTGAAAACAATTATGTTTTTCATCTGGCTGCGGCGGTGGGTGTAAAGTTGATAATCGAGAAACCTGTAGATACGATTAAAACTAACATACTGGGTAGCGAGATCATCTTGAAGTATGCGAATAAATATAATAACAGGGTGATCATAACATCCACTTCCGAGGTTTACGGTAAGAACGATAAAACACCGTTCAAGGAGGATGACGATTCGGTTTACGGACCAACGACTAAAAGCCGCTGGAGTTACGCCTGCTCGAAAGCGATCGATGAATTTCTTTCGCTGGCTTATCATCACGAAAAGAAACTTCCAGTCATTATAGTAAGATTGTTTAACACTGTCGGTCCCCGACAAACAGGCCAATACGGTATGGTACTGCCGACTTTTGTCAAACAGGCGCTTCTCAATCATGATATGACAGTTTTCGGAGATGGTAAACAAACCAGATGTTTCGCCAATGTCAAGGATGTCGTCAAATCTATTTTGAAACTTGTTGATAGTTCTAAAGCCGAGGGACAGGTATTTAACATAGGAAGCCAGGAAAGAATAAGTATCGAGAAGCTTGCTGAAAAAGTCAGGAAGATGTGCAATTCCAAATCCAAGATCGTTTATATACCTTATGATGATGCTTTCGAGTCCGGTTTCGAGGATATGGCTCAGAGAATGCCTGATACGACCAAGCTGAAAAAGGCAATCGGTTTCGTACCTGAATGCAGTTTATCCGAGACTATCAATGAGATAATAGAATATTATAAACAATGAAGCTTTACTATATCATTTCATATTGTCTATCTTTAGCGATTGTTTTATTGCTTATTCCTGTAGTCCGTAAAATATCCTTAAAAATCGGTTTCGTGGATATGCCTTCGGCCAGGAAGATACATATTAATCCCATTCCTCTCGGCGGTGGTGTCGGAGTTTACCTGGCTTTTCTTTTCATAGCAATCCCAGCCCTTTTGTATTTCGATATAGGAGACGAATACCCACTGGTTGGTTTGATCGCCGGCGTATCGCTGATAATAATTATTGGTGTTTATGATGATTACTTCGATATGGATGTTTTTCTCAAAATGCTGGGTCAGTTCATTGCCGCAGTAATATTTCTAGCATTCATAAAAGAGGTTTCCCCGGTGATGTCCTTTTCGGTGTACCCGGTATTTGCCGCGATATGGATAGTCAGCTTGCAGAATGCGCTGAATTTCCTGGACAACATGGATGGTTTGTGCGGCGGTTTATCTATGATGATCGGCGCCGGATTGGGTATATTATTCGTTTTGAAAGGTATGCCCGTATATGCGATTATCAGTTTCGCGATTGCCGGAGCGGCCACCGGATTTTTAAGATACAACCTTTCGCCGGCCTCCATATTTTTAGGTGATGCCGGTAGTTTATTTTTCGGCTTCACTCTATCATGTCTTAGCATAATACATCTTAATACATCCGAGACTTTATCGGATGCGCTGGCACCGGTATTGATTATGGCTTATCCGATATTCGATTTGACTTTTGTCGTAATTACGCGTCTCAACGAAGGCAGAAAAGTATATATAGGAGGAAAGGATCATTCCTCGCATAAAATCAGCTTTTTAGGTTTTACCAAAAAGAATACGGTATTTCTGATTTTTATAATAAATAGTTTACTGGTGGCTTCGGGTATATCGATTTATTTTTTGATCGAGTCACCTTACAGGTTGCTGCTGGTGACTGTTTTTGCATTGACCCTGGCCTTCGTAGGATCTCATCTCTATAGAAATATATTATACTTAAAATATCGTATAGGAGCTCTTTTCGCTGATATAGCTTCGTTCAACCTCGCATTTCTGCTTTATTTCATCATAAAATACAAAAGTGACTTTCTGGGATTTTCGACTTTCATTCAACCGTTCGAACTGGCGGTTCCACTTATCTGGATTAATATTTTTTGGCTCATTATTCACTCCGCTTTAGCATCATACGATTTGCCGATAGAATCGGGTTTCCGGAGAATAGCTCTGGCTATAATCAAATCGGTGTTTATCGGAGCATCCGTGTTCATGATTTTGAATATTAATCCGGATATGCAACTGACACTATCACTAAAATCCGTCGGAACATATATAGGTTTGTTACTGGGAATAAATATTATTTTACGTTATTTATATTATCAACTGGTCAATAAGCTTATTATTGATAGAAAGCAAATGAGGATGATCGTAGTCAACCTCGATTCGGATTCGATTTCCGAGAACGATCTGGTTGATTTCAGTGGTTATGAAATCGTTGGATTCCTGGGGAGATTCGCAGATTCCAAGTTAGAATATCTCGGTGAACTGGATGATATTATTAAGGTATTGAAGCAAAAGAAAATCGCGAGAATAGCTATATATTTCAATAACCCTGACGCTCCCGAATTAACCGAAATCCTGAAGATGGTGTTTTTCATGGAAACGCAGTTCGTGATTCGTTCAAAAAACGCCGGTTATCTTAAAGGTATGAAATTATATCCTACAACTTTAAAAAACGTGATGATCGTATCGGGCAGGATGTATGGTTTTTTCGGAAGGTTGTATTCCCGGATATTGGCCTCTACAATTTCACTGTTAATACTGCTTATTTTCTCACCGATATTCATATATAAATTAATCTGCTCCCACATTAATAATAAGCAATTTATGACCAGTTGTGAAATTGAAGGTATTTTCAGGAAAAAAGTAAAATGCCATTGTTTTGGAGAATCAGTTAATAGTAATAACGGTATACCAAAGATTAAACTAGGTCTTCCGTCGCTTTTATCCGTTATAAAAGGTGAGCTTTCGTTCGTTGGAAAAGTGCCACTCACTTATCGACAAGCCGAGGCTGATTCGGAAAGGTTCGATGGTTACTGGCGTCGAGACCTGATTAAGCCCGGTATCTGGGGGCCGGCACATTTCGCCGATAAGGAAAATTATTTCGAAGAAGAACTTAAATATATGGCAAACATGTCGATTTTGAAAGATATATACCATGTGATTATCGGCCTGGTTAGAAGCTTGCCGGCAATGGGGAAGAAAGACAATGTTAGATCTTAAATTTATCCGTGAAAATCCTGATATCGTTAAACAGGCGGTGGCCAATAAAAACGAGAAAGGTAATGTTGACTTAATCATTGAACTCGATATTCAACGTCGTGAACTGATTGGTATCAAAGAAAAAATGGAGGCCGAAAAGAACAAGGCCTCGAAAGATATTTCTATCGCCAAGAAAAACGGCCAGGATGCCACGGAGTTTATCACCGCCATGCGTGAAGTTGGTCAGAATATCGGCAAGTTGACCTCGGAACTACGTGATATCGAAACCAGGTTGAACGATTCGCTCATGATGATTCCCAATATGCCACATGCCGATGTTCCGGTAGGCAAGGATGAGAGCCATAATCAAATCATCCGTCACGAGGGGGAGAAGCGGCAGTTCGATTTTCCCGTGTTACCACACTGGGAAATCGGCCCGATACTTGGCGCGCTCGATATCGAGCGAGGCGCGAAAATCTCCGGCTCCGGTTTTTATACTTTAACCGGTAACGGGGCGCTTCTGGAACGCGCGTTGATCAATTTCATGATAGATACGCATGTGGTCGAACATGGTTATAAAGAGGTGATGATACCATACCTTTCCGGCCCGGAGGCTATGCGCGGTTCGGCGCAATTGCCCAAGCTGGCCGATGATATGTACCATCTGGAAGAGGATGACCTGTACCTGATACCAACGGCTGAGGTGCCGATCACGAACCTTCACGCCAAAGAGATTCTTCAGGCAGAGGATTTGCCAAAGTATTTCGTGGCATTCTCACCTTGTTTCCGCCGCGAGGCAGGCTCTTACGGCAAAGAGGTGAGAGGTATCACCCGTGTTCACCAGTTTCACAAAGTCGAGATGGTTAAAATAGTCGAACCCGATTCCTCGTACGAAGAGCATGAAAAACTTCTGGCAAACGCCGAGGCGATATTGAAAAAGTTAGAGCTGCCCTACCGGGTAAGCCTTCTGTGCACCGGTGATCTGTCTTTCGCGGCGGCCAAGTGTTACGACCTCGAGGTTTTTGCCCCGGGAATGGATACCTGGTTGGAGGTTTCCTCCTGCTCGAATTTCGAATCGTTTCAGGCCAGAAGGATGAACCTTCGCTACCGACCAGAGAAAGGCGCCAAGCCGGAGTTCGTTCATACCTTAAACGGTTCGGGACTGGCTTTACCCCGAACGGTTATCGCGATTATGGAGAACTATCAGCAGGCAGACGGCGCCGTAATCGTGCCGGAGGTTTTAAAACCATATATGAGAGGCCTGGACAAACTGGAACCTATTTAGAATGGCATTCTTGGATAAAATAAAAAGTTACTTCACCCGGTCGAGCCTCGTTTCGGGTTTCCTCGGATTCGGAATTGTTATCGTCGTTACGATATTCATTTATTACAACCAGACTATCATAACCGGTTTGGAAAACGATGCCGCCAGGGTGAGCAGGGCATACGCTCGTTTGTGGCAGTATGCCGCCAGTGAGGCGACAAGCGGCGCCGAGATCAATTTCATCTTCGAGGAGATCATCAAGAAAGCCAACTTCCCGATTATCGTGACCTCGCTTGACGGCGAACCGATGTACTGGACAGTCGATATCCCCCAGGATGATACTACTCAAGCGGCGAAACACAAACTGGCCGGCTATATCGATGACATGGACGCCAAATATGACGCCATCCCGATTTATTACGGACCGCAGAAAACTATCATACATTACCTTCACTACGGTGATTCGCGCCTGATCAAGCAGCTTCAGTATATGCCGTTTATAGAGATACTGGTGGTCGGCGTATTTCTCTGGGTCGCCTATATCAGTTTCAAGAATATCAAGAGATCCGAGCAGCGTTTTATCTGGGTGGGAATGGCTAAAGAGACGGCTCATCAACTCGGTACGCCGTTATCCTCGCTGATGGGTTGGGTGGAGCTGTTGAAATTAAAATACAAGAAGGAAAATTTCGTTTTGCCGGATAAGAACATACAGGTCAATTTCGATGATATCATGAATCGTATGCAATCGGATTTACAGCGACTCGACAGGGTCGCCACGCGTTTCGGCCAGATCGGATCGATACCCGAACTGGTGAAAAGCAATATCAACAAGCCGATAGCCGATATAATCGAGTATTTCAAAATAAGGTTACCCGGCGGGGGAAAAGGTGTCGAAATAATCGAACAATTGGAGGAGTTACCGGATATAAACATTAACCAGGAACTCATTAGCTGGGTGATCGAAAACCTTATTAAAAATTCCCTGGAGGCGGTTGATCCCAAAGCGGGTCGTATCTTCGTGAAAACTTACAGCAATCAAAAGCATGTCGTTATCAGTGTCAGCGATAACGGTAAAGGTATTCCCGCCGCCAATCAGAAACGTATATTCGAGCCGGGATTCTCCACCCGAAAACGTGGCTGGGGACTTGGCCTGACACTGGCTCGACGAATTGTAGTGGAGTACCATGGCGGAAAGTTTTGGCTGTCAAAAAGCGAGCCGTGGGAGAAAACTGAATTTTTAATCGAATTGCCGGTGTAATAATGAAAAAGAAAATTTTATGGGTTGATGATGAAATAGATCAGCTTAAAGCGCACATGATCTTTCTCGAGGAAAAAGGCTACCATATCGATTCGGCCTCCAACGGTGATGATGCGATCGACAGGGTGAAAGCCGAAAATTTCGATCTTGTCCTTTTGGATGAAATGATGCCAGGTCGGGATGGACTGTCTACGCTGATGGAACTGAAAGCTATCAAGCCTAGCCTGCCGGTGGTCATGGTGACCAAGTCGGAGGAGGAGCGCTTGATGGAGCAGGCTATCGGGCAGAAGATCGATGATTACCTGACCAAGCCGGTTAATCCCAGCCAGGTACTCTCGGTGGTAAAGAAGATTCTTCATAGCAAACGAATAATGGAAAGCCATCTCACTCAGAAATTCGTCACCGAGTTCAACCGGGTCAACGCCCAATTAAGCGGGCCCTTAACCTGGCAGGATTGGATAGATATACACTCCAGGCTTTCGATGATAGAGATCGAATTGGAGAATTTCAGGGATATCGGATTGCAGCAATCGTTGCTGGATATTCGTCGCCAGTGCAATGCCGAGTTCGCCCATTTCGTGTTCAACAATTATCTCGACTGGATAAACGGCGACGGCCCGCCGCTTTCGGTAGATGTCGTGGAGAAATACCTCATACCGTCGCTGAAGCAAAACAAGCAGACGTTCTTTATAGTAATAGACTGCGTTCGTTACGACCAGTGGTTGATAATCGAGCCGCTGATTGCCGAATATTTCAATGTAAAAAAAGATTTTTACTATTCGATTCTTCCCACCGCCACACCATTTTCCCGTAACGCTATATTTGGCGGAGAGTACCCGGATGTGGTAGCCAAACTTT
>CAXXKA010000008.1:0-1398153 GCA_963668625.2 uncultured candidate division Zixibacteria bacterium | reverse complement strand
GCCCCTGGCCGAGACCTTACGCCGGGAGCGGTCCGGCCGCCGGGATATCGCCCTCTATGTGCATAACCCGCATGTGATTCTGGCCCTGGCCCCACAGGAACTGTTCCTTGATCCGTCGGATACCTACCGCCTGTGGCTGAGTTATTACCGCCCGGCACAGAAGCAGGATAAAGGCTTCAGCGTGCGCCGGCTGCGGACGCAAGAGGATGCCGCGGCTATCAACCAGATCTACGCCTCCCGGCAGATGGTGCCAATACCGGACCAATTTGTCTGGGAACACCGCAGCAGTCGTATCCTCAGCTATCTGGTTGCAGAAGACAACAAAAGCGGTGAGATTATCGGTACCGCCACCGGGATCGACCACAGCAACGCCTTCAGCGATCCGGAAAACGGGTCCAGCCTCTGGTGCCTGGCCGTAGCTCCGCAGTGTCCTCATCCTGGTGTGGGCCTGGCTCTGACCGATTACCTGGCCGGCCTTTTCCAGGCCAGGGGGGCGTAATTTCATGGATCTATCGGTCCTCAATGAAAACGAACAGGCGGTCGCCCTGTACAAAAAAAATGGGCTTCCAGCGCATTCCTACCTTCTGCCTGAAGCGCAAGAACGAGATCAATGAACCGCCTCTTTACCGGCCCCGGATCCGGCCGCCCAGGTCAATCCTTATGCCCGGATCATTATCAATGAAGCCCGCCGACGCGGCATCATCGCCACGGTTGAGGATGCCGAAAACGGTTTTTTCACCCTCTCCCACGGCGGACGGATCATTCACTGCCGGGAATCCCTGAGCGACCTGACCTCAGCGGTGGCCATGAGTCGCTGCGACGACAAACAGGTCACGACCCGCCTGTTGCGGAATGCAGGACTTGCAACGCCCCGTCAGCAGACCGCCGGCAGCCCTGCCGCAAACGCCGCGTTTCTGAACCAATGCTGCCGCCTGGTGGTCAAACCGGCGCGTGGTGAACAGGGCAAAAGGAGTGTTCGTCAACCTGGACCACCAGCAGCAGCGGTCGAAACCGCCGTGGCGGTAAGCCGGGAACTGTGCGATAAAGTTCTGCTGGAAGAATTTCATCAGGGCGAAGACCTGCGGGTGATCGTCATTGACGGGCAGGTGGTGGCAGCTGCAGTCAGACGACCACCGTTTCGTGATTGGGACCGGCCAGCACAGTATCCGCACCCTGATCGAAAAACAAAGCCGCCGGCGCAAAGCCGCTACCCATGGGGGAAAGCCGCATCCCCCTGGACGAGGAAACCGAACGCTGCCTGGCCGATGCCGGTTACGACCTTGACGATATCCTCCCGGCGGAAACCCGGCTAAGAGTCCGCGGTGCGGCCAATCTGCACACCGGCGGGACCATTCATGACGTCACCGCGGAACTTCACCCGGAACTGGAAAAAGCCGCGGAAACAGCGGCAGCTGCCCTGAAGATCCCGGTCGTCGGCCTCGACTTTATCGTGCCCGATGTGAGCGGGCCTGAATATGTCATCATTGAAGCCAATGAACGGCCCGGCCTGGCCAATCATGAACCGCAGCCGACCGCCGAACGGTTCGTCGATCTGCTTTTCCCTCAGACCAGTATTAGACCCGGCAGTGGAGATCCCTGACAGAATTTTACCAAACGGCCTGTCATGCCTGTCCACAGCTTGATATGCAAGGGCAGAGGGAAACATTGGATAGCCGGTCTAAAAAAGTTCTGGAACGGACCTTTTGAGGCAACCTGCAAAACACAAAGGAGTTTCATGGCCATGCAACGCTTGAAAATAGATCTTGATTACCTTTCCGCAGTCCTTGGAAAAATGCTGGCAATTCCGAGTCCAACCGGTTTTACCGACGAAATAGTCCAAGTCACCGGTAACGAGCTGGAAAAACTCAATATCCCTTTCGAACTCACCAGGCGCGGTGCCATCCGCGCCCACCTGCCCGGCCATCTGCATCATCCGGACCGAGCGATGGTTGTCCACCTGGACACCATTGGGGCCATGGTCAAGCAGCTCAAACCAAACGGACGACTGGAATTAATGCCCATTGGCCACTGGTCCAGCCGCTTTGCCGAAGGCGCGCGAGTCACCCTGTATACTGACCAGCATCGTTATCGGGGCACCATTTTGCCCCTCAAAGCTTCAGGCCATACCTTTAATGAAGAAGTCGATGAACAGCCGGTCAACTGGCAGCAGGTGGAACTGCGGGTGGATGAGATCCTTCATAGCGAGCGAGATCTGGCCCGCCTGGGGATCAATGTCGGGGATTATGTCGCCGTCGACCCGCAACCGGAATTTCTCGACAACGGATTCGTCGTTTCGCGACACCTCGATAACAAAGCCGGCGTGGCCGCCTTGCTCACCGCCGCCAAGGCGATCCGCGAAACCGGCATGCAACTGCCGGTGAACACCCATCTACTCTTTACCATCTCCGAAGAAACCGGTTCCGGAGCATCCTCCATCCTGCACCGCGGTGCCAGCGAACTGGTCACCATAGATAACGGCACGGTGGCTCCCGGCCAGAATTCCCGCGAATCAGGAGTCACCGTGGCGATGATGGACTCCAGCGGCCCTTTCGACTTCCACCTGACCCGGAAACTGATCGATCTTTGTCAGACCTTTGAAATTCAACATCAGCGCGATGTCTTCAGGCATTATCGCTGCGACAGCGCTTCGGCCGTGGAGGCCGGCAACGACACCCGCACCGCGTTGATCTGTTTCGGTCTCGACGCGTCCCATGGTTATGAACGCACCCATCTTAACGCACTGCGCTCCATTGCCGAACTGACCGCCCTTTACCTGCAGACCGCGCCGACCTTCATGAAAGACCAGGCCGATCTTTCCCAGTTCAGCGATTTCAGTCAACAGGTCGATCATTTCATGGAACATAAGAGCGGCAGCGACAGTCCGCCAGAACCCTGATCACAAGTGGCCTCTGCAGCGCAAAACCGCCTCAGATTTCGATGGTCTCCGGCAACTCCCCGACTGGCGCAAACCATTCATTGGCATAGAAATCACTGTCGGTGATCTGCTTCAGGTTGCGGCGCAGATATTTTCCCGTCGCACTGACCGCCACCTGCCCGTCCGGCAGATAGAGTTCGCCGGTTCCGGAAAACATGCGCCCGTGATCCTCGGTAATCCGCGCCACCGCTTTCAATTCGACCCCAAGGGGGACCGGTTTGCGGTATTTGACCTGCAGATCGACGGTAACCCCGAAGGTATCCTGGTCATGATGCACCATAATCGCCCGACCGATGACTTCGTCGAGCAGGGCGGCAGAGACTCCGCCATGGGCGATACCAGGATAACTTTGATGTTCCTCCTGCGGGGAAAAGACGGCGATCACTTCCTTTTCGGTGGTTTCAAAAAACTTTGTTTTGAGTCCGAAGCGGTTTTCGATCCCACAAACCAGGCAATATCTTGATATATGCTGACCTCTGACGATGGTATGGGTCATTGTTTCCCCCTTAAAGATGGTAGTGGCTAATCAGCTGGTTAGTCCCAATAATTGAAAGGCCTCGACAAACAGGCCCGCGGCCAGTCCCAGGATCAACAGACCAAGGAACCGCAGCAGAAAAAGATAAAAAGATCCAGAGATAAAGGCCTTACTCTGTCCGGTCAGCAGCACCAGAAGCATTTTAGCGCCGACCAGACAGCAGTAGAAACCGACGATGAACAGAACCCCGGCCAACCGGCTTTCCGCCAGGGCTGCAGTCATGGTCGGAGCCCCGACCCCGATCCAGAACAGATAGGGATGCGGGCTCAGGAAATTGGTCAGCACCCCCTTCAGCAGCGACTTGGGAACTCCTGCGACCGATTGCTGCGGCAGCTTGACAAGGAGCAGATTCTGTCCGCCAAGTAACAGCAGAAAACAACCGCCGCCCAGGGCAATCAGCCCAAGCAGCAGATCGGAATCGCTGATACGCCGGATGAGCAGCAGCGCTGCAACGACGATCGGCAAATCGGTCAACAGCGGGGAGAGAGCCACTTTCAGCCCGGCCCGCATATTATGCTGCAAAGTTTCCGCGATCACCAGCGCCTGGAGTGGCCCGGGTGAGAACCCGGAGGTCAAGCCAAGCACTGCACCGATCAAGAGATAATGCATGGTACTTCCCGAAGAATCTGGATCTGGACGTTACAGGCCAAGTTGGCCGACAAAAAAGATCCGCCAACGATTTGTAGAACAGTCGGCTCAGCCCAAGGCTGGACGAGCCAAGTCAAGGCGCTGATTCCTGCTTAATAATTTTGTACAAACAGGAATATCTCCTTGTCCCGGTCGCGGGCACGATAACAGATTTCAGACCCTCGTCCAAGCCCTCACCGGTCGTCGCCAATCTCCCAGCGACAAGGTCAGAAAAGGATTTTCTTTTCTCACAAATCCAATGAGTTATCCTGATCGGCAGCACCGCCCCGGCTATTTTGAGCAGGATACGGTTTTTATCCGATCAGGAATAAATTAATATTCTATACCCATATTTGGGAATAAAACCGGCTGGTAAATACGGGATTTTACCTTCTTGCCCGACATCTCCTCAGCAGCCCTCTCCGCCGCCGAACATCTATTCTATTTTCTCTGTATTTACAAGTCTTTAAATACAACCTATCCAGATAAAACCAGCCTGCTCAAATGCTTGCTAAGAGATCGCCGGACAAATCGCAGTGGATAGGACAACAACCAGCTAGAGATGATTTTATAACGTGATTTCAAAGCTCTTCAAAGAGAAAATAGTTTGACAAAAAAATGGCCCTCCGTTAAAAATTCTTGGTCTTACCATTCTATATCTAATCGACTGGAGCATTTTGAACATGGTTTCTTTGCTACTCATTCTGATTAGCGCCGTTTTTGTTAACAACTTCGTTCTGGCGCGCTTCTTGGGAATTTGCCCGTTTCTGGGCGTTTCGAAAAAAGTCGAAACAGCTATCGGTATGGGCATGGCCGTTATCTTTGTCATGACGGTGGCCTCTGTCGTAACCTGGCTGATTCAGTACTTTATCCTGATCCCGTTCGGCATTGAGTACCTACAGACCATCGCTTTCATTCTGGTTATCGCCTCACTGGTCCAGTTGGTGGAAATGGTGATCCAGAAAACCAGCCCGGTCCTCTACCAATCCCTCGGTATTTTCCTGCCCCTGATCACCACTAACTGTGCTGTCCTCGGGGTTGCCGTACTGAATATTCAAAAATCTTACAATTTCATCGAATCACTGGTCTTTGCAATCGGAGCCGGAGTCGGCTTCACCCTGGCGATGGTCTTGTTCGCCGGGCTGCGTGAACGGATTGATCTGTGTCCGGTTCCCAAGAGTTTCCGCGGTACCGCCATTGCGTTGGTCACTGCGGGGCTGTTGTCCCTGGCGTTTATGGGTTTCGCCGGCCTCGTCAAGGGGTAATTCAGCAATCGTTTAATCTCTGTTCAGCCCTTGCGCTAACAATTTTGCAACGGGCTGATGTCTGTTTGAGAGGATTTCATGCTCACAGCAATATTATGTTTAGGTGGAATCGGCCTGGTTGCCTCGGCAACCCTCGGTCTGGCATCCAAAAAGTTCGCCGTTGAAGTCGATCCGCGCGAAGCGGCCATTCTGGAGTCTCTGCCTGGTGCCAACTGCGGCGCCTGCGGTGAACCGGGCTGCTCCGGCTATGCCAAAGGGGTGGCCGATGGACGCCTGGCTCCCAACCTCTGCACCCCGGGGGGAGCCGGTACGGTCTCGGCCATTGCCGAGATTCTCGGTATTGAAGCGGTTACCACCACACCCCAGGTCGCGGTGGTCAAATGCCAGGGCGATAACTCCAAAGCCGCCAGCAAATATAAATATCTCGGCATGGAAGACTGCAATGCCGCGCAAAAGCTCGCCGATGGACCAAAAACCTGTCCCTCCGGCTGCCTCGGTCTCGGCAGCTGTGCCAAAGCCTGCCCTTTTGATGCGATCGAAATGACCGCTGAAGGGCTTGCCGTCATCAATCGCGACAAGTGTACCGGCTGCGAAAAGTGCGTTGCGGTCTGCCCGCGCGGCGTTATTTCGATGACTCCAAAAACCTCGACGACCCATGTTTTGTGCAACAGCCATGACAAAGGTGCGGCTATTCGCAAATACTGCCAGGTCGGCTGTATCGGCTGCAGTATCTGCAAAAAGACTGTCCCGGACGCCTATAGCATTGATAACTTCCTGGCCACGGTCGATTACGAGCATGATGAAGGTGCCGAGACTGCGGTCGTGAAGTGCCCGACCAAATGTATCCGTGATTTCAATACCGGCTACCCCGAAGGCAGCACTTTCAAAGCCCCTCATCCCCCGGCAGAACAGGAAACGGCAGCATAAAAAGGATTAAAACAGCTATGGAACTCAGAACGTTTGCCGGCGGGCTCCATCCGCCGGACAGTAAACAATATTCAGCCCATAAAGCGATCGAAAACTGCCCTCTGCCCGAAGAGCTGGTTATCCCTGCGGCCCAGCATATCGGTGCTCCCGCCGAGATTTGTGTAGCTGTCGGCGATCAGGTCAAAAAGGGCACGGTTATCGCTAATCCGAAGGGCTTCGTATCGGTCCCCGTGCACGCCTCCACTTCCGGCGAAGTCATCGCTGTTGAGCCACGCCTGCACCCGAGCGGACGGCTGCTTCCCGCCGTGGTCATCAAAGCCGACGGCAAAGACGAATGGGATGAATCCTTAAGCGGCAGCGATCCCGACCAGCTTGATGCGGACAGCCTCAAGAAAATGCTCTGCGCCGCCGGCATTGTCGGCCTGGGCGGGGCTACCTTTCCGGCCCACGTCAAACTCTCGCCGCCGGCGGACAAGCCCATCGACACCCTAATCCTCAACGGGGTTGAGTGCGAACCATTCCTGACCGCCGATCACCGGCTCATGCTCGAAGAGAGTGAGCGGATCATCGACGGGGTCAAGATCCTGCTTAAAGTTCTCGGTATCAGCAAGGCAGTGATCGGGATCGAGGCCAATAAGCCCGATGCCATCGCCAAGCTGACCCAGGATTGCGCCCCTCACGGCATTGAAGTACAGGCCCTTGAGGTCAAGTATCCTCAGGGTGCTGAGAAGCAGCTGATTGATGCCATTACCGGCCGCCAGGTTCCCTCCGGCGGTTTGCCCATGGATTGTGGCGTGGTTGTCCAGAATGTCGGCACCGCCGCAGCCATAAGCGACGCAATCCGGCTCGGTCATCCCTTGGTGGAGCGCATCGCCACAGTCACCGGACCGGGCATCAAGGAACCAAAAAACCTCAAGATAGCCATCGGCACCCCGCTCTCTCATCTGGTCGAGTATTGCGGCGGGCTCAACGGTGAACCCGGTAAAATCATTATGGGTGGACCGATGATGGGGCAGACCCAGTTGTCCCTTGAGGCTCCAGCGATCAGGGGAACCTCCGGGCTGCTGATTTTCGGCAAGGAGCAGATCTCCACCAAGCCGGCCGGTCCCTGTCTGCGTTGCGGACGCTGTATCACGGTCTGCCCGATCCATCTGCAGCCCACCACCATCGCAACCTATGCCCGCCTCGATCTGGTCGACGAGGCTGAAAACTATAACGCTCTGGACTGCATCGAATGCGGCTGCTGTACGTACATCTGTCCGGCATCATTACCGCTGGTCCAGTCGATTCGCCACATCAAGGGTGGCATCATGGCCAAGAGAAGGAAATCCTGACGTGGAAAATCAGCTCTATCTCTCATCTTCACCGCATATTCACAGTCCGCAGACGTCAGACAAGATCATGCGTCTGGTGATTTACGCACTGCTGCCGGCAACCGCCGTGTCGATCTATTTTTTTGGTCTTCCGGCTTTGAGCGTGCTGCTGATCTGTACCCTCGGCTGTGTCGCTTTCGAAGCGCTCGGTTGCAAGTTGATGAAGCAACCGCTCAGCATCGCCGACGGTTCCGCAGCGTTAACCGGCATTCTGCTGGCCCTCAACCTGCCGCCATCGAGTCCCTGGTGGATGGCCCTGCTCGGCTCGGCTATCGCTATTCTCATCGGCAAGCAGATCTATGGCGGCCTCGGCTACAATCCGTTTAATCCGGCATTGGTCGCCCGGGTCGTGCTGTTGATCTCATTTCCGGTGCAAATGACCACCTGGACTGCTCCGGCGCCGCTCGGCTCGGGAATCGATGCCATCACCACGGCCACCCCGCTGGGGGAAATGAAGACTGCGGTCATGCTGACCGGTCACCTGCCCGATCTCGCCACCAGCGGTTTCGGCCATTACTTCCTCGGCAACATGGGGGGCTGCCTTGGCGAAGTCTCGGCCCTGGCCCTGCTCCTCGGCGGGCTGTTCCTGATCTTCAAAAAAGTCATCAGCTGGCATACCCCGGTCAGTTTCCTGGGCACGGTTATCGTCCTCAGTGGCATCTTCTGGTTGGTCGATCCGAGCAAATACCCGAATCCGCTGTTCCATCTGGTCACCGGGGGCCTGATTCTCGGGGCCTTTTTCATGGCCACGGACATGGTCACCTCGCCGGTCACCCAGCGCGGAATGTTGATCTTCGGCTTCGGTTGTGGCCTGCTCACCGTCCTCATCCGCCTGTTCGGCGGTTATCCTGAAGGGGTCTCCTTCGCCATCCTGCTGATGAACGCCGCAACCCCACTTATTGACCGCTATACCCGCCCGAAGATCTACGGGCAGGTTGCAGCGAAAGCCTAGGCGGAGGAGAATTATCATGAAAGAAATCAGCCGCCTGCTCATCGCCCTGACCCTGATTGCCGCCTGCGCCGGTCTCGTTCTGTCGTTGGTCGAAGGGGTCACCCGCGAGCCGATCAAAGAACAACGCCGTATTCAGATGCTCAAAGCGTTGAGTGCCGTCCTCCCGGAATTTGACAACAGCCCGGATACCGATACTGTCACCTTGCAGAACGGAGTGGACAAAAAGGGCAATCCGGTCAACATCATCTTTTACCGAGCTCGCAAAGACAGCAATCTGGTCGGGACCGCCTTCAAGGTCATTGCCCCGGAAGGCTACAGCGGTAACATCGAAGTCATGGTCGGGGTCAAACCGGACGAATCCGTTAATGCCATTGCGATTCTGGCCCATGCCGAAACTCCTGGCTTGGGTGCCCGCATTACCGAACCTGCCTTCAAGGACCATTTTAAAAACAAAAGCCTGACCAACGCCGACTGGCGTGTGAAGAAAGATGGCGGTGATTTCGATCAGATCACCGGCGCGACTATCTCGCCGCGGGCAATCGTCAAAGCGGTCAAGGCAGGACTCGAATTCTATCACCAGCATAAGCAGGATATCGTTACACAGGGAGTCTCCAAATGAGCCTGATGAAAGACTTCACCACAGGGATCTGGAAAGAAAACGCCGTCTTTAAGCTGCTGCTGGGAATGTGTCCGACTCTCGCCGTCACGACCAGCGCAGAAAACGCCTTGGGGATGGGACTGGCAACGACTTTTGTTCTGGTCTGTTCCAACGTTGCGGTCGCCTCACTACGCAAATTAATCCCCTCGAAAGTACGGATTCCGGCTTTTATTATCCTGATTGCATCTTTTGTGACCGTGGTTCAGCTGTCCATGGAAGCCTGGGTCTATGATCTCTATCAGGCTCTTGGTATCTTCATCCCTCTGATCGTGGTCAACTGTCTGATCCTTGGCCGAGCCGAGGCTTTCGCCTCCAAAAATCCGGTCGGACGTTCAATTTTTGACGGCCTGGGTATGGGACTAGGCTTTACCCTCGGTCTCTTTATCCTCGGCGCGGTGCGTGAACTGTTCGGTTCCGGCGCGATTCTCGGCTTCAGTGTGTTCGGCGCCGGTTACCAGCCGATGCTGCTGATGATTCTGCCACCGGGCGCCTTTATCACCCTGGGGCTGCTGCTGGCGGGAATGAATAAGCTGGAAGCAAAATAAGTCGCAAAGATCACTTGAATATCCAAAAAGGGAGGCAACTCAGAATGCCTCCCTTTTTTTTGGGATGTCATTACCGGGTTCGCTCAATAGCCCGATCAATCCGTTCCAGCAGTTCATCACTGACGCTCTGACTGCACATCAGATAACGATTATTCCCCACCGGGATATCTGCAAGTGAGACCAAGGCAAAATCCTCTTGTTGATAGCCAGCTCTCCTGATTAAGCTCGTTGCTTCTTCTGGCGGCACCAGAATATATTTTCTGTCATCCGCAGCGACCGCTTGTATGAGGCCGGCTTGCCCTTTCACCGTGAGCGAGGAATTCGGCTCTTTTTCAGCCAGCAGGCCATCGATATACTCACCGTAGGAATAGTGAATATTTCTTGTGAAAAGAAGACTGTTGTTAGTAAAAATAGCCGCCAGGGTATGCTCCTTACCGATCCTGGCCAGGCCGGATTTCCTGATGAGTAACACAACCGGTTTATCCTGGTAGATTGCCCTGGAAAATTTGGCAAATTCTTCTCGTTGTGAATTTTTAAACCAGCCTATGGAACAATGCTGGCTCACCGCATGACGGACCACATACAGAATCTGATTAGGGGTCAGACTAAAAAAACGTGCCTCTATCCCCGCCTGCTCCATGATTTCCACAACTTTATTCAGCAGAAATCCTTCAGGCTGCCCGTTCTTGGCTGTGTAATAATAAGGGGGACGTTCAAAATAAGAGATGGTCATGGCCTCCGCGTCAATGGTGACAGCGAAAACAGACAGAGAGGATAGCAGTAAGAGAATGACCCGAAGTTGAGACATACCTCCTTTCTATAGAACAAGCGTAGGTATTATGGTAGTATGTATACTAATATCTTTATCTTTGATTCTCTCGCCGCCGATTTCGATCGCAGCTTGAACATTCTCAACTTTACCGCCGAAAATAGTGAAAGATTTCCCACCCAGATCATCGGCCAAACGAATTTCCATGATAGTGACATCAGCGCCTTTTACCGCCGCATCAGCAGCATCAATATTAGACGCTACAGTTGAGGTTTCCAATACCGCCAGGGCATCAACCACAGGTGTATTCTTCCGGCCGAAAATAGCCTCATGAACCTGGATATGAATATCAGGCAGGATTACTTTATCGATAACCGTATCGGGCCGGATATTCAAACCCTCGTTATATGATTCCTCTACCGCCGCCACTTCGCCACCGATCATCACAAGGTATTTACCAGGATGAACGGTACCTGTTTTGAGCATTGCCAGGGGGGCTTTTTTTATCATAGCATCACCGGCAGTGATACCCGCGGCGATACTGCTGAACTCGATTAAAGCGATGGCCGGGTAGCGACCATCGTTGTTATTAGCATCCTTATTTTTCATTAGTTGCATACTCTATACGATCCTGAAATGGTCGACTAATACGCACCTTCGTTCCCTGGAGAACGAACTCGGTCGTGTCAGACCCTCTCCAGTAGGGGAGGCAATCGAAAAGGAGCAATGCCCCTCTCCACCATAACCCAGCCCAGCGTAATTGGGGCCGTTTTTCACGAATATGGAACAGTCCATTTCTCTGGCCATCCGTGAAAGATTCGTGATGTTTTTGGAATGCATCGAGGCTGTATGACGGAATCCGCGTTCGCTCCATTTTGCCAGATCGATCCCTTCATCCGCCGATTCGACTCTGACGAGCGGCATTACCGGCATCATCTGTTCCGTGATCACGAGCGGATGATTTTTATCGACCGCCATCACCACCAGCTTGATTTTGTCATCAACATTGACGCCGATTTTCGACAGGATAGATGAGGCATTTTTACCGATCAGTGATTTATTGACGACTGCCGGCTTTCCCGGGCCGTAAGTTTTTTCGAAAATCATACGTTCGATTCGCGCCGCTTGTGATGAATTAAGAATTATGGCATTACTCTTTACCAATGCCTGCATCAGTTGTATGGCAACGGATTCCTGTACGAATATTGTTTTTTCATCGACACAAATTATATTGTTATCCAGCGATGCTCCGTTGACTATATCTTTAGCTGCTTTATCTATATCAGCGGTTTCATCCACTACGACCGGAGGATTTCCCGGGCCGGCGCATATCGCCCGTTTGCCGCTTTGCATCGCGGTCTCGACCACACCCTCGCCACCGGTAACGACCAGAAGCCTTATGCCGGGATGTTTCATTAGCTCCTGGGCTGATTTTATCGTCGGTTCGATCACGGCAGTCACCAGGTTCGATGGCCCGCCTGCGGAGATTATCGCTTTATTTAAAAGCGTTATATTGAATATGGAAACATCCCTGGCGCCGGGGTGAACATTAAACACTACACTATTACCGGCTGCCAGCATACCGATCGTATTGCATATGATCGTCGAGGTGGGATTGGTGATCGGTGTAATCGCCCCGATAACTCCATAAGGGGCCAACTCGAATAACGAGAGTCCTCCATCACCGGATCTGGCCACAGGATATAAATCCTCTGTGCCGGGAGTTTTTTCGGCAACCAGACGATTTTTCAATATCTTGTTTTCAACTCGTCCCAGCCCTGTTTCCGAATGAGCCATCTCTGCCAACTTCTCCGAATTCTCGAGCATGGATTTTCGGATTGCAGCTATGATCTCATTACGCTTGGCCAGTGTCATCCGGCTTAGCTCTTGCTGAGCTACCTTTGCCGCGTTGACCGCCGAATCGATATCGGAAAATATGCCTTCGTTTAATGCCGATAGCCGATCATTTGCCGTTTTAGACATTTGATCATTGGATTTGGGCATATACTGAATGATTCTGCGAGCAATCGAGTCTATCTGTTTATCACTAAGATTTGCCATATAGCGCCAATCATATATTGATGGTTATAAAGCAATGCCGAATTAAATTTCGGCTACGTCCGGTTCGGAGGTGTTTTTGCGATATTTGGTCTCGCCTCCAACTTCCCAGTTATCTACTATAGCCATAATAACGGCATCACATGGGCGGTTCTCGGTAACTGTAGTCTGTCTGGCCGATGAGCCGGTCGCATATAATACTATTTCACCAACGCCGGCGCCAACAGCGTCTGCAGCGACAACAATTCCACCGTTGGCTTTACCGTCAATATCTATCTGGCGCAATAGTAATAATTTCAATCCTTCGAGGCTTTGCTCTTTTTGTGTAGAAACAACTGTCCCCAGTACCTTTGCCAGTAACATCGAATTTCTTTCGTTTTAAACCAATAGATTACCGGTGATACGAATTACCGGATTCCCGGTTTCATACCGCGGGTATAATCGAATTCTTCACTCGTGCGGTATTACTTCTTACCCGCTTTCGGTTGTTCCTCTTCCTCGTATTCCTCGGCTCTGCCAAGTGGAATAACCATATCGACATTTGAGTGCGGGCGGGCAATGATATGTACGGTAACAACCTCGCCTACTCTCGATGCTCCCGCATGACCGGCATCACAAGCAGCTTTTACCGCAGCAACATCACCCCGAATAACCGCCGTTACATAGCCGCCACCGGTTTTTTCGTAACTGACCAATTCAACTTTGGCCGCTTTGACCATCGCATCGGCCGCCTCTACCATTGCCGGGAAACTCCGACATTCTATCATTCCTAATGCATCTGCCATAGGAGTGACCTCCATTAATTATTTTGAATAATTTGTATTCCGGTTATTTGGTTGTAATTAAAAATCACGAACCTGAATTAAATCCTTTCGAATTCACCGACCCATTACTTTCTGCTTCTTCCGGAAATGCCCTCGATAGCTTGAACAGCGGCCTGGTAGCCGACTTCTATATCGCGTTCCTCACCACCGAGATACACCCTTCCGAACGATCCGAAAGCTCGTACCTCAAGAATATTAATATCGGCAGCTTTTTCGGCCTCATTCGCGGCCAATGCCGCATACGCCGCCGGCTCTACCTCCATGACATACATGGTCTGACCGGCGATAATCATATTGCCATGGCGCATTCTGTTAATCAATTGCGTCTGATGATCATCTAACCTTCGTATAACCTGGCTCGATAGTATCCTGGGTTTCCAACGGTCTTCCTCTTTCAAGCCGAGAGCATCAAGTATCGACTGGCCGGCTTGTCTGACATCAGCCTGCGATTCCGAATGGATTTCGAGTAATCCGTAAAGTCTTTCAACTATCTGCATACCCGGTGTGACATTCGTCGATTTCAGCGCGATATCAGTAATCCTGTTTATTTCAATACCCGGTGAGATTTCCACATAAAGCGATGCCATCCCGGCTACAGGCAAAAACCCCTGTGCGATAGTCCCTAAAAAAGCGGCATATTGTGGCTGGATACTATCCAAGAAAATATATGATCTTATTTCGGGCAAGATTGCCTCCCATGTCATTTATTTGATCTAAGCCGATCCGGTTAACTGGATATCGTAACCTGCTTGGCTTCCTGGCTTATTTTCACACCGGCTGAGGCGCCAATTCTGGTTGCGCCCGCCTCTATCATCTTTTGAGCATCAGCTAAACTTCTTATTCCTCCGGCCGCTTTTACTCCCATTTGAGTACCCTTGACCGCCTCACTCATCAGCATTACATCATGAGCGGTTGCTCCACCCGGCCCGTAGCCTGTTGAGGTTTTAACGAAGTCGGCGCGGGCTTTCTTGGCTAGCCGGCAAGCCCGGATTTTCTCTTCATCAGTCAGCATAGCCGCTTCGATAATTACCTTCGAATGTGCGCTACCATCCCGGCAGGCATCGGTAACCGCCCTGATATCTTTTAACACGAGGTCATCGTTGCCGTCCTTTAACGCCCCGATATTGATTACCATATCGATCTCTTTAGCGCCATCTCTTATAGCGCGACGAGTTTCCATACCCTTGATCTCGGGAGCCGTTGCTCCAAAAGGGAATCCCACAACGGAGCAGACTTTTACGGAGGTACCCCTGAGCATTCGTGAACATAGTTTAACATTGCAGGGGTTCACACAAACCGAGGCGAAACTGTAAGTTTTAGCTTCCTCGCAAAGCTTCTTGATATCATCCGAGGTTGCCTGGGGATTGAGTATAGTATGATCGATATAGCTGGCAATATCAGAGGGTACATCTTTGCCGTTTGGAGTATAGCCTATTCTTCCGGCGCCGGCATCGATTATCTTTTGAACGGATTCCGGATCGATGTCGGTCGAATGACCATAGTGAATAACAACCGTGCTGCCATTAGTACAAACGATATTATCATCGACGGTTTGGCAGGATCCGCCAGTAAGGGATTGTATCCGACCGGCGATTTTGCGGAGATCCTCTGCGGAAATATCGCCGCAGGTATCCGTTGTCGTGGGTTGCTCGGCTATTTTCGGTGGATTGCCTTTTTCGATATCGTTTATCATCGCTACCCGTTTTTTATGACGATCCTCCGTACAGTCGGTGGAAAGCCAGGTATCGATAATCTGTTTGGCAAGCCCAAGACCGATAAGGCCGGCTCCCAGGGTCAGGACATTGGCATCGTTATGCTCACGGCTGTTGTTCGCCGATGATAGGTCGTAGCATAGCGCCGCCCTTACTCCGGCAACCTTGTTAGCAGCCATACAGGAGCCGATACCTGCCCCATCGATTATAATCCCACGGTTGCAGCGACCATCGCCGACTTGCTTAGCTACGGCATAAGCATATTTCGGGTAATCTACGGGGTCCGAGGAATATGTGCCGCAGTCTTCTATATCTATATCTTTTTCGGAGATATATTTTTTTAATTTTTCTTTGAGTTCAAATCCACCGTGGTCGGCGCCAATTGCTATTTTCATTCTTTATCCCTGGATATTATCACAACTGAATTTGTCTAATTATATGTGTTAATCATATTAGTATATGCTTTACTACTTTTCGCGTCAAGGATGTTTTTTAATGGGTTGGTTGGTTGATAGCTAGATAGCTATATCAATTAGTCTTAATGGACGCCATACATTATATTTATTTTGGGATTACAAAAACGAAACCGATCATTGATTCAATTCAACCTCCATCCAGTCATTTGATGAGAGCGTATCGGCTGATTCAGGATACCACTTATCTGGGCGCTTTAAATGTATTATAAATTTGAACGTGTTTGATGTCAGCAGTTTTTTATCGATCTGGAATTCAAAAACCTCGGGGGATAGAAACTTCATTTTGCCATCGACGAAAATGTTCTGAACGATATTCGAGGTCCACAGCTCCTGTGAACAGTAATCCATCTCTCCCCAAGTATCATCAATCATCCGTTTTTGACCATGTGCGGATGAAACATGAAGAACAAACATATCACCGGTCATATTATCAATAAATAGATCGATACCTGAGTGCGATGTATCATAGTCGTCTACGCACATATAAAAATAAAGAGAATCCTGTTTTAATAACACAGCCCCATCTGCTTCTTCCCACTCGATTGCATTCGCATCAAGCCACTCATTTTCGCCATTTATCCCATTCAGGAGCGGAGGTAATCCCTGCGGCACAAGTAAAGAATCAATCGCAAACGAAATAGCCGAAAAGGCTATCAGTAAAACCAAAATCGATTTTAATCTACTCATGACTTATCTCTCCCTGTTTAAAAGTGATATACGATTGATATGGTAATACTATCATCTTTGCAAGCTAAATGTCTTTCGGCCAGGAGAAATGCTGTTGTACGACTCTCCAGCAACCGTTGCGCTTCTCCAACACACCGGTCCAGCGTACGTTTTCCCAATTGGCAGGTTCACCATCCCACTCGTTGATATCATCCAGTTTGCAATAGAACCAGGCCACCTCGCCGGTACGAGAAAATACGATTTTCAAATCACTAATTTCATGACGTCTCGCTTTAAACCGGGGATCTCCCCAGAATGATGTATCCAGCTTCACCTCATCCACGCCGATTTTAACCCTATCATATGGTGTAACACTTATAAAATCGGAATCATCCGCGATAGTTTTAAAGAAGAGATCAAAATCTTTAGCTATAGCCCATCCCATAACATTATTAATCGTCCTGGTAACTTCCTCGGTTTCTTTTGTCTTATCGAAACTCATATTATGCTCCTGTTTTGAATCCATATTGCAAGCTATCCCTAAAACAACATAAACAGCGACAAGCGCACATAGGCTCCATATAGCAAGTGATGGTACCTTCATCATACATCCTCTCTTTATCTAATATTTTAAAGATCTTACGAATTCGATGTAAAATATTATAGATATAATACTGTCAGGGACCATAATACATTAAATCAGTCAACACTCTGACTTTATTAATTAACATTGCTAATTTAAACAATATTGTTCTATATTTCAATCGGTATTGTCCGGTTCACCCGTAGATGTGACTGGATATATTGCTATGGATAACCTCAGCTAATGAGGATTGGCAATACATAATAAAGTACAGGTCTTTTCTTTATTGTCAGCTATCAGATTGACGCAACACTATGATAGTATTTTCGTTATTTATAATGTAAGACGGAACGTTTTATCTGCAGCCATGCTTATTGAAATGCAGAGGAGGAAAATATGAGTATTGTCGCGCTTTTACGTTTAGCTCGAAACTCTATAATTATCGTGCTTGTTTGCATTTCTGGAAATCTGATACAAGCTCAAGATCACCGGACACAAGGGTTGTTTTCTCCGGTCGATCCACCCGGGTCAGAATATAACATCACCTGTTCGTTCAAGTTCGATACCACCACAGCTATTGTCTCGGGAACCGAGACTATAACCCTTAAAAACAACTCCACTCTTCCAATAGAAATGTTGACTGTTGACTGGCCCGGTGATAGCCTGCAAAAGTTGAATATTACCGTGGATGGAAAAACCGTGAAAGTATTAAGCGACTCTTCCTCTTATCTTTATCATAATCTTGTTGTCATTAAGTTACCCCGGGCAATACGTCCCAAGCATAAATTAGAGATCGAGGCACAATTCGAAAGAACATATAATTTCGAACCGGGTGACTATAAGCATCTGTGGACGAATTGGTTTCCGCGAATCTATTGGGGGATGCAAGCGCAGGATGATTTTATAGCCAGGATTGAAAATAAATCAAAATACGTTCTCGCATCAAGTGGTATATATAATCCCAAAACAGGCGCGTATCATGCTGAAGGTATCCGACAATTTGGCGTGTATTTCTTGAAGGATGCTGCTATCACAGAGCAAACAATAGATGGTATCAGGGTTCGGATAATTCACACTCCTGACGCTGCAGAATGTGCCAATCTCGTGATGAATACTGCGGTCGATGTAATAGCATACTATAAAAAGCGATTCGGATTTTACCCTTCAAAGCATCTGGAAATTGCCCAGGGTGTCGATTCGCCCAACGGAGGTTACCCGGCTGCAACGAATCTCGTAGTGATTCACGGAATGGAGAGAATGTCCGAGCGTGATGAACTTCACTGGCGTTGGATCACCGCTCATGAAATAGGCCATCAATACTGGACAGAATATGTTATGCCGGAACCGCCAGATCAATTAGGGTGGCTTATGATCGGTCTTGGGATATATGTGGATAGGGAATATACCAGGTATAGTGGTATGGCTCCCGACAGGCATATAGCTTTGATGAACAGATACATAAACGGCGTTCGTGAAGGACTGGATACGCGGGCTGATGTGTACAGCGACTATTTGGATGATATAGAATTCGATTTTAACAATGTAGTTATTCATGGCAAAGGCTACAGCATTATTAGCGCTCTTAATCGCTTTTTAGGGGATGAATTATTCGATCGGATTCATAGTAGATGTTTACGTGAATTTGCCGGGAAACGCATGGGATTTTACGATTTCCAAACCGTGTGTGAGCAGGAAAGCGGTCAGGATCTCAATTGGTTTTTCAATCAATGGGTCCGCTCCACCCGGTTCCTCGCTTATGAGATAACAACGAAGGAATGTACACCGCAAAATGACGGGTATATCTCGGATATCATCGTAGAGAAAATAGGAACGCTTGATATGCCGATCCCGGTTACGACATATTTCTCTGATAATACCCAGCAGACTAAATTCACGGGACGACTTCAGACTACCAGCGTTCTTCAATTCGAAAGTAAAGCCGCACTCGATAGCGCCGTAATCGACGCCAATCATGAATTTCCGATTGTTAAACCATCACCGAGTTTGGAGGAACAAGCTATTCGCAAAAAGCTCTCCTCATTGCCATCCCGGGCTGATATTGATTCTTTAAAGTTAGTGGCTGCAAAAGCGCTCGACCTGGATATAGAGCAGACGTTATTTTGGGGAAAGCTGGGCAGACAGCTATATGATTGGTCGCTTTACGAAGAGGCGCTGACAGCGTTCGAACACCGAGCAAAATTGCTCGAGGAGGCAAAATCCGAATGGATCGTCTCCGCCTACGGCTGGCAGGGCCTGCTGCTCGACCTGCTCGGTCGCCGATCCGAAGCAATAGCCGCTTATGAAAAAGCATTAGAATTACCAACCGAAAATGATTTTTCATATAACGGCGATCCCGTGATAATCAATAATGAATGGTTGAAGGCGCGAATAAAGATTCCATTTACCCGCTCGGGTAATCAATAATCGTTCGAGGATGAATTTGAAAGAAGCAAATAGAATAGTACATGGCTCGTACTGCCGGGCTGTCGATTAAACACGATGAGGTTATCTTAGTAATAAAAATATACTATTCGAGAGGAATAAGTAAAAGATTAATATCCTCGATCGAGGCGCCGCCCTTGACCGGCTCTATCTCGAAATCAATACCGTTCGGTTCTGATCTATAGCCGTATTTTTTAAGCTGCTCGGAATCTATATACATCCGATAAGCGCCCGGGATCAAACCAAGATAGTAAAACTGTCCGTTCGAAAAAGTAGTGATTTCGGTTACGCTTTCATTGCTCAGATTGATTAACATCAAATTAATACCGCCCTGCCCCGTTTGCATTTCACCAACCTGCCTGAAGACCTGGCCACTGATATCGCTACTTGCTACTAACGGAACATTTATGGTCGTTACGATATTGGGATTGCATGAGACCTCGTAGTTTTCATGCGTGGGCATGATTAGCGGATTATTCAGGCTTTGCTTGTCAATCTGTACTACATATTGATTATAAGGCTGCAAACCCTCATAATAATATTGCCCCTCACCGAAACGCCTTTGTCGCCCACCTTTAATTCTCGCCCTTACTCCATTAATATATTCTTCACCATCATCGAGAATGCCGTTAAAATCATCATCCATAAACGGGCGAATTACCGCAGCGCCATAACCGACATTGCTTCTACGATCGAAAAATACCCTGCGTGCGTCCTGGTCGAAGCAAATCGAACCGCTCTGAACCTGGGATATTGTGGTGTAACCATCCGAATGATTGAGCCGTGAGGTAAAATCAGCGAAATTACTCCAAAACTTCAAAGCTACGCCTATCTGAATGGATTTGGTCAGTTCTTGTCTGTCAATCGCTAACGATAATTGAGCTGTTTTGAATACCCGCCTGTTCAAGTTAATGCCATATTGTGTCATCTGATGAGTACTATGATCATACGTAATATTCAACTGCGGCCTGATCCATTGCAAAAACTGAGGGGAAATGAATAGTCTACTGGTCGCATTTTTAACCGATCTGTCAGAATATTTTATTATCTTGAAACGTCCCAAATAGTTTATGTATAAACGAAACAGTGAAGTATTAAATCCATAGTTCATATTGATGTTATTCACGTCAGGGAATTTGCTCCAGGATAATGAATATTTGACGCTAAAACGGCGTTGACCGATTCTCAATGGAGATGATGCGGAAATATCGAAATCATGAATCTGTCCGAGTTTATTTCTGAATTCGTTTTCAAAGTATCTGGTATAGTTGAAATTCACATTCATCAATGCCGGATGATTATAATTTTGCGCAATGCTCATATTGTAACCGGGTGCGACGGATAGATTCGTCGTTATATTTTCCATCAACTGGTAAGTAGCTTCGCCGGAAAATATCGATTCCTCCCCCGGCTGCGCTATCAACGGAATGTCCGAATTCACACCGAGGGTTAACTGGTTGGAAAGTCCATACGCGCTGCTGACCTGAGCATATTTTCCATCATCATTAGGTTCCTCGGCCTCACCCATAGCCACAACATATTCGAAGTTGCCTTTGGGAATCAGGTTATAAGGGACGCCTATGTATTTACGCTCCGTGGATATCTCGCCGTTAGGTCCATACATTTTCAAGGTGACCTCGGTAGTTCCATAAATAACATCCACCTGAAAATTATACTCGCCCGTATTATCGGTGTAGGCGACATTTTCGAGTTGATTATTGATATAGAGTTCGACTTCCCAGCCAGGTCCGGGCGCGCCCGTAAGATTAATGGTCTGGAAATGCTTTCGCTGTACCTGTGGCCGATTAGTGACTAGTCCTCCCAGGAGGCGACGTGAAAGGGAATTCCCGGTATATATATCTCCGGCTTCAACCTGAGTCAGATATTTATTTTCGTTAAAATAGTAATGCCACTTATAAGCTAATTCGTTTTTGTCTATTCCGGTTTCGGAATTACCGCCGGCGGTTACACTTAAGTCTCCTCCAAGCAACATTCCGCCATACACGAGATTGGCATAGTGAGCGCCACCTTTCGTAGGACTGGCAGAAAGCGTCCAATCGATTACGCCGCTACCGAAGTTTTCCCTTTTTCTTGGCAAACGTTTTACATTACTTAACATGACTTTTTTAGTTTCGAGCTTCGTGTGAGCCTGATGTCGCTTTATTCTTTGATAGTAAGGAAAATCTTCGTTAAGTGGGAGCTTGACTTGCAGTGTCGAAAAAGTAAACTCCATTTCCAGATCGAAATACTGCTTGAACAAGTCAATCCGCAGATACAACTCGTGAGGCATAAGAAAGTAATCAGAGGGCAATAGATTATATGTCTCGCCTAAAGCTCGAACTTTACGCTCTCTCAGATCGATATCGAATTTATCACTTTTGGATATTATAAAACCGGAAAATCGTTCATTCGTAAAGTCGTCCTCTATATATAATTCTAAGTGCTTGAAAATCTCGATTAAAGGCAAGTAAATATTCGTACCATCATATTGAGCGAATATATCCATGTTGATCAGTTTACGAACCTCGAAATTTACGACAATTTCGACTACCTCCAGATCATTTGTCCTTTGCTGTTGAGCTTGTCCAACCAAAGGCAAACTGATAATCAACGGTAGAATCAAGGCTATGGAATTTATATTTACTAGTAGCTGATGTCTTCGCAAAAGCATTTTTGTTCAATCAATTGATGTCTATTTTTAAGTATTTATTTTACATTAATCTTTTCTGAAATCTTATTGCCTGTAATCATGTCCTCAGGCATAACATCGTTACGCCCCTCACTGCTGATATTAACTTCAACATGGAACGGTGGTTTGAAATCGCCGGCAGCGACATCCAGATCGACCCTTTTTTTCAAGTGACGATAGACGGCAAGCTTATTTATTCTCCTGCTGACTTCATTATTATCGCTATCGTACAGACTAGCCTCGAGCATCCCCATGTAAGACACATTACCACGGTTTTCCAGATCAATCATTACTTCGACGATCGAATCCTTGAATTCCGCTGAGGTGTTTTGTAGCTCCAGATTAGAGATAAGGTCTCCCGTACGATATTTGAGCATAAGAGCCATTTCGGTTATCATATTCAATTGTGTCTGTATCCCTTCCGGCTCGCCGGCCACGGGAACATCAACTGTCGCGTTCTGCGACCTAACCATTATACGCGACCAATACTCGCCATCCGGCAAATTGCTCGGCGGACGCGCCATCAGCCTTACGACCTGAGATTCATCAGGATTAATTATTATTTTTTCCGGAAAAGCCTTAACCCAGCCGAGACAGGAGCGAGGATCGGTTACGGCCGAATCCTGAAACGATACGGATATGTTTCCCAGGCTGTCGGAGATTGGTAAGCCGAAACTGAAAAAAACCGAAACCTCCTGGGGAGTATTACCTCTATTAAGCAAAGTAATCCGACCTGTGGGATTTTTATCCGAAATAAAAACCACCGTCGGGGAAACAAGCACGTTCGCCGACAATTCATGAAAAGGCAAAACTAAAAGTATAGCTGCAATAACGAATCCCCAGCGAAATCTACCGAATGCCACAGTAGTCAGATTTCCAGGTTTTAACATGTCTTAACTCCTATAGAATTAGCTTTTGATCTTGTTTTCAAGCTCATAAGTATTACCGAATAATTATGAGTTAATTTATTGATACTAATAACTACCATTTTTTAAGTTCCATTGTAAGAGACACTCAAAACGATATCACCGTTATATGTCCCGGCCTTGAGATTGCTGGGTGGGATTACTTTTCCGCCGAGGTAAACCCTGGTCATGCCGGCGGCTCCGATAACAGCACCCGCAGGCAAATCTCGCGGATTCTGGTTTATCCAACCATCAGAGGCATTCATGGTCGACGGGCTTGCTACAGTGGTATCCACGCCGGTATCGGTAGCCGAAAATATAATCGGTATTCTCGCCGAACCATCCGGCAATGATAGGTATTCGGGCAGAATTAACTGAAGGTTTATGCCGGCGCTCGGCTCGCCCGTAATACTGAAAATCGCCGATGAGTCATCATCATTGTAACCCATTGACTTCGGCACTCCTCCATAAACATATCCCAAATTCAAATCCTGTTCTGCTACTACCGTGATAGCAAGAAGTACTCTCGCGGATGAGGTCGCATTGTCCGAATCAGCCGACATGATTGGCGGAGATACGGCAACCAGTATTAGTGTAACCGATATCACCAGTATCCCGGCTGATATTTCCCTCAGTGACTTATTCATATCACCTCTTCCATTAAAACTCCGAACTCGATTATCACAGCAATCTTACTCGTATTATCAGTAATTTTCCAGCACTTTCATTACAAATCATTGTAAGCTACTATCAAAACTATACTACCGGTATAATCACCGGCTTTCTGGTTGGCCGAGGGCACCACCTTGCCGCCGATATAGATATCTGTTCCATTGGAACCGATAGTTGCTGCCGGGAGATTAAACGGATTTTCGTTTTGCCAGCCTTTGCCGGCATCCATGCCGGGGGGATTACCGGCGCCTGTGGTATCTATCGAAACATCATCATCGCCGAAGATAATACGCAGGCGAGAGCCGCTACCTGTATGAAATAGATACTCCGGTAACTGGAGCTGAAGATTGACTCCGGCCTCGTTCTGTCCGGATATTTCGAAAATACCCGCTGAAATATCATTATTGCCGATGGATTTCGGTATACCTTGAAGTATGTCTCCGAAATCTAGCTCCTGTGGTGATGTTATAGTTATTCCCTGTACTCCAATAACCGTCGCGGACCCAACCGCTACATCTTGAGAAGTAACGTTATTGGTTATAATCAAGCAAAAAACTATAGTGGCCAGTAGAATATTCTTTTTCAACTTCAATACTTCCCAAATACTACCCGAATCGTGTTCAGCCAAAAAGCGTTTCAAAACGTAACATCTTAATCTTATTAACTTATCGTCATAATGCTAGTTTCTTTAACATCAGGCGGAAAATATTATAATCAGGCAATATCCTATCAGGCTATTTTTTACTTTAATGAGGATAGTTTACATCACGAGGACAAAAAAAAGGAACCTTAGGCAGGTTCCTTTTAAAATTATTCAGGTCTCTATTTTAATTAATCACCTTCGTACCAGGCTGATAAAATTATGCTACCCGTATAAACACCGGCTTTCTGGTAAGCGCTCGGATACACTGTGGCGCCCAGAAAGAGATTAACTGTTGTCTGGCCGGCAGCAACTGTCATTGTTGGCAAGCTGGTGGGGTCGACAACGGTCGCACCTACTGCAGTTTCAGGATCAGGATCACCCGTATCATCCCAGGCAGCATCTGTCGGGCCAAAGAAAATATCGACACGCTGCTTGACACCTGCGGTAGCACACCATAGGTATTCCGGCAGGAGAAGCTGGGCTTGAATATTATCGCCTTCAGCGGCAGTTATAATAAACGAACCAGTACCTGCTTCATCGATACCGACTGATTTCGAAACACCTTGATAAAGATCGCCACCCTCACTAAAATTTAAGGGCTGGTGTTCCGTGATTACGATAGCAGTTCTTACGGTACCTGTTGCTATCATCTCGAACACGTCATTAGCAAAGGCAGTACCTACACCGATTATCAGCGCACAACCAATGAGTACGACAATCCGTGCCATTCTGCTTTTCTTTATTCTACTCATTTTTCCCTCTCCTCCTTGAGATTAGGTTTTATTTTATTTTCAAATATTTCCCGTTTTATGAAGATCGTTCTCATCTTCTATATAAATCGCCATTTTGAGTGTAACCCTTAGCGAAACTTAAAAAAAATATGCACGATGAAACCAATAAAATTCAGGTCTGGACAGCGGAGATATTAGATAAGCTGGTTAGTTGCCGGTCAATACAGCAGTTAACCTTATAGTAGCCATATAGTTACCTGGCTTTTGCACCAGTCCCGGAACAAGTCTTCCCCCCAGCCACACATTAAGCTGACCATTCGACCCGAACCTGTAAGTCAATATTTCATGAGGGTTTAGGTCATCAGCGCTAGGGTCTGATTGATCCGGAGGGTTTGTCGAATCAATAGCACAATCGATATTGCTGAAAAACACCGGCATATTAGCTCCGGTTGTAGCAAGATATGTAGGCAGATCAAGGGTAAGAACCAACTCATCACCAGGTGTACCGGTGACAGTAAATTCGGCAGCTTCGGAGGAAGAGCTTTTTAAAATTGTCTTGGGTACTCCCGCGTATATATCGCCAAAGAGCAAATCACTGGTAGCAGTTACGGTTTGGGCCAAACACGATCCAGCCCAGTTAATTAAAATTAATATCAGAATAATATATTTCACGATTTCAATTTTAGATATTAAATCAGAACAAGTCAAACAATAAATAGGCATACCGGCTTAAGAAAATCGAATACGCTAAGCCTTGAAATTATTTGCTCAATTGCACTAATGTTCGGTGAACTACAGTTAATTGTTTAATTCTTCCCTATAGTAATTAGCAAGTACTATTTTTCGAAATGTTTTATTTAGCCGGAATAAGTCCGCGTTTCGACCGGAGGAAGAAACCCGATGCTGCCAATAGTAAGTGATAATGTCGGATTTTCCATTCACTCCGTTCGTTCCGGAACCAGGCCTACGAGGAATGTTTTAATCCACAATGCAAACGACCGGACACCAGCAAGTCTTGAAAATAAATGGGCTGTCGATTTATTTTATCTACAGCCCGGGAAACCACTAAATTGTTCTTATGATAATTAAATTGTTTTTTGCTTTCGGATTATCAGTCACCCTCGTACCAGGCCGAAAGCACGATACTCCCTGTATAAGTTCCAGCTTTCTGAAAAGCGCTGGGATATACCGTTCCACCTATAAAGAGGTTTATTTCAGTCATAAGCGGAGCAATCGTCATTGTTGGCAAATTAGTAGGATCCACAACTGTTACGGCTGCCGCAAGTTCAGGATCGGCCTCGCCGGCGCTGGCCCAGGCAGCATCGGTGGTACCGAAGAAAATAGTTAACTTCTGCTTAACGCCGGCAGTGGGACACCAAAGATATTCAGGCAGAAGAAGCTGGGCCTGGATATTATCGCCCTCCGCGGCAGCAATAATAAATGAACCTGTCCCTGCCTCATCTGTACCAACGGATTTCGATACTCCCTGATAAAGATCGCCGCCTTCACTAAAATTTAATGGTTGATGTTCAGTGATTACGATGGCGCCTCTAACGGTGGCAGTGGCGATCATTTCACCGAAATCATTAGCGAATATCGTTGCGGCGCTAATAATCATCAAACATCCACTGAATATGAATATCCGGGCTAACTTGTTTTTCTTCATATTAAACATCCTGTCCCCTCTTTCTTGTTAATCTCAATCCATTTCAATGGGACTTAAAAGCAAAGAAGATACCCGAAAACCTAATTAGCCAAATATCAAGGAGTTAAAGAATTTCTTGTAATAAAATTAAAGCCTGATAATTTAAAGTATGGGATGTATCCCATATAACATATTAGTAACTCATTAATAACACTAGACTTACGATATCTCAGCGACAACCGGGATTCAGCCGCCGGTCAGACCTGGTTTTGCGAGTTAAAAAGTCATGATAATCCTATAGTAGTCAACCGCTTATTCGAGTGTAGCTTTCTGAAACGGAGGAACTTATCAATATTATTATGGCGCATGCCCCATACTTGAACGATTGTCAACCGGTATGTGAAATACATATATAAAGAGATGGCGATTTGATATCTAAAGCTTTTTTACGGGCTGTATCTTAATAACTATTATTAGTTTATGTTATGCTTATCAAAAAAGAATAGCGGCTATTGGCAGTAACCATCACTTTTTGCCTTTGAATAATTTCCACATTGCCCAAGCTCGCAAGCCCGCTTCCAGTCCGCGCAGGCTTTGTCAATCTCGCCGAGGGTTTCCATATATATAACTCCCCGGTTGATATATGCCTGTATATAGTCAGGATCAATCATAATGGCACTGCTAAAATCTGAAATAGCCTTATCGATTTGTCCTATATCATAATAAAGAATACCGCGCTCATTATAGACCTCCAAATAATTCGGATCTATACTTATGGCCATCTCGTAGTCGGCTATAGCTTTATCATACTCGCCTAAATTATGGAAAGCATGGCCTCGGCTCCTGAATGCTTGAGAATCCTTTTTGTCCATTTCCAATGAATTCTTTAAGCCTGATATAGCCCGTTCAAAATCCTCATCTTGATATTGACTTACGTCATGCTTTAAACCAGGATTGGTATCTCCTGCACCATTACTCCGGTAATCTGTATTAGTCGAACTACTCCCGTCGATATTATCATCATAAGCGGGTATATCGCCTGATGCCAGTTTTATCCTGTTATATTTTGAGGTATTTTTACCGGATGAATATTCGTTGCCGGATACTCTTCTGAGGGCTTCCAGCACCAGTTCGAAGTTTTCTCTTTTTTTTAAGGCTAACTCGTATCCCTCTATAGCTTTATCGGTTTTTCCGATTCGCCACATCGCGTCGGCAGTTAAATAGATAGCCACAGGGTTATAGGGATGTCTGCTTAGCAGTCCTTTATTCCAATCGGCCCACAACAATAAATCACCATCGTCCTCCACCGAGTCGAACCATCTTCTGGCATCGCTGAGCCGCTTCGTTGCCAAACAAGCATGTCCCAATAGAAGTCTGTCTATAGGATTTTTCGTAATGATGGAATCTCCCTGAAGAACATTGATGGCTTCCGCCCATTGTTCTTTCAGAATATAATTCTCTGCATCTATTTCATTTGCCTGGCCGGTGGAGATGGTTAAACCACAAACTAAAACAATATTAATGAGAATATTGAAGTAAAATCTGTTAAACTTTTTGATTTTCACCTTCCCCTTTCTATCGGTGGGTATACAAATGGCCATCACTTGTTTATATCGTCATATTCCCGCCACATTTGATACATTGAACGGAGCCGGTACATATATTGAAAAATCCAAGCGATAATTATAAATAAAAGTACGGATTAGGTTATTGGGTTGGACTCGTGATGCATCCAAACATTCGGTTCCGTATACTGACCCGTAGCCGATTCCAGGTCAACCTCGACAGGAACCAGAGCGCCGGGTATCACGTAACTATCAGATTTCGGGAAATTCATGCCGGTCCATCTCTTCCATTCGCCAACCGTTCCGGAAATCCTCATTGATGCATGACAGGGTTTAATTATCTTCCCACCTATCCGTTGATGAGTTCTCAGCCATGAATCAACGGAAAAACCGGCGGCGTCGGTTCTTTTAATATACTGCTCGATTGTCTCCAGAGGATAATCACTTTTCCTGGTTGGACGAACAGGCGCTATCATTTCAGGCAAACCATGCGACTGCCCGATTCCTTTCAGTGCCTCGAGGGCAATGCGACTGATCCCACGGCCACGATTCTTACCGAACACGAGGATTTGTAACGCACAAAGAATGTTAACCTTATCCCCAGACCGCAAATCATCTATACCCTTCATCATAGCCCAATCCCAACCATCATCCGGTAGTTCATCGATCTCATCATTCCAGGAAAGCGGAATCGAATTGACAATCACCAGGGCGTCACTGCTGTTTTTCTCCACCATAATAAATTGAAAATCAGGAAGGTATTCGTAGCAATCGGCCAGATAATCCGCTACAGGGTCATGAAGCATGAATTCGGGCCACTCGGCTGATATCCTTGAAGCTGCTTTCGCAACCAGAGCCTTGTCTTCCGATCCGGTAATCAATCGCATTAGCTTTTCCTCCCTGGTCTATTTCGTATTATACCAATATTAATACGATTCTATTGGCCCGATAGTATCCCCCGCACGTATCCTTGCTGATGAAGGTCATATCAAGCGCTCAATCTACCGATAAACATTCAGCTGGCATTTCTATTTAAGTACTCAATTATTCTATAACTTTTCCTCATCGTTGTCAGTTTTTTATTTTCAATTTAACTCCATAAAACAACCTGCATAACGGTCGAGAAGAATCCGCTTTCCATACATAATTCAACTCACCGGCGCCTGACCTTTAGTTTGGTGCGCCTCAGAATATCATACATTTCAGCCTGAAACATCGGGCTAGGATTAGCTATGTTAATATACCGCTACTGCCCGGCCTTTCCTTTTCGTTACGATGCGCTACTTCGTAATATGGCTTCCCGGCCGGGAGGGGTTGTTGAAAAAGTCCTTATTGGATGACGGTGGTGTCAGGAATCCATTCCTGACACCTGATTTCATGCGGCATGTCGCCGGGCAAGGATGAACAAAGGACTTCGTCCACGCAGCGCCCGAAAACCAGGGGAACCAACTCTTATTTCGGTAAAATTTGTCAGTTTGAAAGCGGAGCAGTATTCTGATGCTAACTTGTAATTCGGTTCTGAAATCATTTAGCCGATTTTTACTCCGTAAAATGATCAAGATAGTAAATTAATCCATGACACTGGTGATCTGACAATGAAATTGGTTTGATTACTTTTTCTATCGAATATCAATAAGGCGGCTCTTTTCAGAGCCGCCTTCGGTAGTTCAAAGTTAAAGTGCTAGAACAACTTTTAAGAAGTAGTAGCTAAGCCAAATTACTCGAATCAGGAGTTCATTCGCAGTTAGGCCAACCATCCGGTTCGTTGACCGGTAATTCATCCGGGGTGGACCAGGCCGGTTCATAATCCGGGCAGTATTGAATATCGTTGGCGCCACGGAAGTACTGAACGAGGTAGGTCACATCAGCTCCGATTACCGCACAGTCGCCGTTCGCGTCACCGGAGGCATAGAAACCGTCAAGTAGACACGGACTGGCGATTGCCCGGAAATAGTTCACCAGGTAGGTAACATCAGCGCCGATTACGTTCGGCGGCCAGGCTGCGGCGGCCATGTTGGCATCACCGGGAAGATATTCGAAATTATCTCCCGATTGTCCCTGGACTACATAGTTTCCGATCCCGGACTGAGTTCTGTCATCCGCGTCATCAATGGCAACTATATAGTAATTCACCGTCGTTCCCGAATCTATAACTCCGATAGTGTACCAGTAGAGATCACCGTTAACACTATCATGGGGAAACGCCGTATAGCTTGCGGCTATCGTTTCGACATAGATACTGTCTTTCGTCACCATGCCGTCATCCGCAATCTGTGCACTGACTATAACATTATCATCGTAATAAACCGATCCGCTCGGGTAGCGAGTGATATTCGAAATAGCAGGCGGATCGTTTCCAGAAATAACGACATCAGAAGCGAAGCGTGGATTTACCTTGTACTGGCCGTATAAGTACTGCACGACTCCTATCACGTAGCTATAAGTCTGGCCGGCCACGAAATCGACCGGGTGGTCGGTACCGTAAGCGTGCATATCATCATCGAATAAGCACGAGTCAGTTGCGCCCGAGGATTTCAAATAACCGACACCATAACTATCCGGCCCAACGACGCAGGTGACATCGTTTAACCTCACCAGCATACCCTCGTACGCCTCACTGCCGGCGTTACATGCCTCATTAAGCTCATCGGAGGTAACCAGGGTTGTGCAAATAGCGTTTCCTGAGGAGTTAGATACGAAATTAGCGGTGTTGGTTAACTCGGTCAGGCCATAATATTCGGAAACCGTACCGCTTATCGATATATTCTGTCCCAGTGTCAGGCTGCGGGTATCATCGTAGACATATATGCCGTTCCATAGCCCCGTCGTGCAATCCTGAAGGAAGTAGTTGGGATGCTCTCCTTGCTGAATAGCTACTACCGTGCCGGTCAATGAAATCGACTGCGAAACGTACGGCGAGCTGAAACAGTCATCACCGGACCCTTGAGTGGAGTTGTTGAATTGAACTTCATAGATAGTATTTTCTTGCTGACCGGTTGACGTATCGGAGAACACTATATCATCTATATAAACCGTGGCATTGCCGTCCCAACTGCTGCTGACATCGTACATACGGGGTTGTACTATCACCCACTCCGATGTCGCGGGCGCCACCCATGTATAACCTAAATGCTGCCAACCGGCTTGATCGCTGGAATAGTTTTCGGGGTAACTGTTATTACCATCCGAGGAGATGAAACATAAACGGAATCTTCCGGCCGGATCATTATCATAAACATAAACACTGCAGGAATATGTCTCACCGGGAGTAATTGTCAACGGTTCGGAATTCATACTTTGAGTCGATTGGCTGGTCCAGGTGAGGTTACAGCTGTAATTGCCGCCATGAACGGTCGAGCCTTCCTGTGTAGCCTCATAACCGCCGGTATTCAGAACCCAGTTATCGGGAGGGCCACCGGCGCCGTTAACGGTCCATAGTTCGAAATCACCGTTCGGTAAATCATTGGATGGATGTTCGCTTATTCCGTAGCTCATTACCGATGACTCTATTCGCTGGGAGGAATCATCCTCGGCGACGATATAATATTCGACCAGGGTTCCCACGGAAGCGGCCGGAATCGTATACCAGTAATAATCCTCATTAGCGGTTCCGATACTATCATGCCCAACTGCCGTATAAGTCAACAGGGTCGACATCTGGTAATACAGGCTATCTTTGGGAAGTAATCCATCATCTATTATCTCCGCTCTGACCGCTACGTTATCCTCAGGATATACAACCGGGTAAGGATAGCGATATATGCCTCCGAATTCCGGCGGAAGATTGCCAACGAAACCTTCATCCAGGGTGATATCATCAAGATAAATAGTGGCATCGCCATCCCATGAGGCAGCTAGATCATAGCACCTGAACACGACCTCAAGAGTAGTTGCGCCAACCGGCGCCTGGACGGTGTAAGTTAACAATTGCCAATCAGCCAGGTCAGAATTGTAGGTGGTTGGTCCCCATGAATTTTCCGTATCCCATTTATAATACAGGGCAACATGACCTGCCGGATCGTTATCGTAAACATAAAGGCTGCAGGTATAAAATTCACCTTCGGTTATTGTCATAACATTGGAGTAAAATTCGCAATCAGCCTGGATTTCGGATGTCCAGGTAACCTCGGCGCTATAACTTCCGCCATGCACCGTGCCGCTTTCCTGTATGGCATTGATACTGGAGGTTAAAACATTCCAATTATCCGGAGGTCCACTCATGCCGTTGTCATCCCAGAACTCCATATCGCCGTTGAAACCGGCTGTAATCAATCCGGCGGTCGCGGTAGGGCTGTTGGAGATATCGCTCTCGTTGAGATTATCATCGATTGCCTTAATAGCGAAATAGTAACTCTCGCCATAGGTGAGACCGGAGATCGTGAAGCTTTCCGATGAGCCGGAAGCTTGCGGGAAAGATTCGCCATCCACCTCCATAGCCGAGTTAAAATCGGATTCGGAGTCAATCGGCCCCTGCGAATACAATCGATATCTTATATCGTAAAGAGCCGCCGTACCGGTGCCGTTGTCATCACCGGTAGCTGTCCAACTCAATGTGATCTCATCGGTATTGGGGCCACCAACCGCCGAGAGATTGCTTATCGCTGACGGCGCTGTCGCGTCACCAGCATCCTCATCGAGTGGGAAATACCGCGGTAAGCCGGCGGAGCTTCTCTCGTCTGGGCCGCCTGAAACCGCTCCGGTAGCTTCGATCCAATACAATGCCTCGCCATTAGTAGTGATAATTATATCACCCACGGCGTAACCTCTATAGCTTCTATACGTATCGGGTCCGCCTGAACCCTCTTCGGTCTGCAATACTAACGCCGGATCGGCTGTTACGCATCCACCGGGAGCTTCAGCTAAAAGTACATTATCAAGAATGTCATGCCTGGGAAAATCCCAGCCATCCGGTTGTCCCCAGCCAAGCGAAATACAGGCTACCGCAGGATGCAGGTTGTTCATGTAATCGCTATTCATGGCGCTTTCGCTGCCATGATGGTTGACATGCATGACCTCAAGCCCGTATCCATCATCCAGAAGACCAAATCGTGGATGAACCAGAGAATCGGATAAAGGGGTTTCGATATTGTGGTAATTGGTTGCCGTGTGACGGTAGGTACACCATTCGTCATCATCACCACCACTTAAATCACTGGCGAATATATATTCAAAATCACCATAGGTAACAAGTATGGCTATACTTCTATCATTCTCATTACTGCCGGCCAAATTACTGTCGCCGCCTAAAACATATCCGTTCGTTGCAACACACCTGGCGGTTGCTCCATCGCCTAGATCAATAACCGAGTTAAGAGCAATCACTTGAAGGCCGCCGGTAGTCGAGTTTGCGGCAGTTTTAAAACTCGTCACCACAGAATTAGAATAGGCACTACCACTATAGTACACTGCGCTTAAAACATTATAACCGCCATAAATCACTTCTTCTATACCACCGATATGGTCGCTGTGAAGGTGTCCGGCAATAATGTAGTCCAAATCATCAGATGTGGTCAATCCGATTGACTGCAAATATGGAATAACCTCACTAGTCCCTTTACCATTTTCGCCCGCATCCATCAATATAGTTGTTCCATCAGGGCCGATAATAAGCGTAGAGCCGCCCTGCTGAACATTTATATAGTGAACCTCAAGTAAACCGGACGGTGTAAAAGCAAAAACGAGTGATGCTTGCAATACAATCACTGATATCAAAACCGTCTTAAATATAAGCCGCATTTTGCCTCCGAAAATTAAAAAGATAAACTACCAACCATATTTCAACACTTTAAACACTTCTTTCAAACGAAGTAATTCAATATAGTATTGACCTTTAATAAAAGCAAGCTAAGTCTTTGCAATAATTATACCTAAATAATATAATCATTTATCTATTAATTTACAAAGAATCAGTAAAAATATGGTTCATACCGGAATAAAATAATCTGAAAGGGCGGCCTCTTTAGAGATCGCTCTCGGTAAATAATGGTTTTAGTGAGTGACCACTTCAAGGAGCCGTTACACAATCAATTCATTCGAATCAGGAGCATCGCTATTCAGTCAATCATATTGTATGATATTTCTTTTATGCGGCTATAGTTATCTTTATATTAGAATGGATATTTTTCTTGCTTTTATTGCAGCCAGTCTATTTATCTTGATACGTAATACAAGTAAAAAGCGGGATTGGAGAGTCAATATGATAAGCATTAGAATCGGTATTTTAGCAGCCGCATTAGTTTTGTTCGCAATTGCTCAGGCGGTAATAGCTGATCAAAACGGCAATGGTATTAACAATACGATAAAAACAGGCAACGTAATTTTCATACATCCCGATGGCAGCGGCCCCTCGATGTGGGCGGGCCTCAGGATATACAAGTACGGCCCCGACAGTATGAGTAACTGGGAACGGATGACCGATATGGGATTGTACCGTTCTCATGTCCTGAACTCATCCAATAGCAGTTCTCACGCGGGAGCCACCATTCATTCGTATGGAGTCAAGGTTAATTATGATACCTTCGGTAACTCCCCGGAGAAACCCGTTAAATCACTTTCGGGAAAAGATTACAGCATAATGGTTGAAGCGCGAAAAGCCGGTATGAGCACCGCCCTGATAAACAGCGGTCATATATGCGAACCGGGTACCGGCGTATTCGTAGCAAGCCATAAAAAACGTACGTTAACCGATCCGATATCCGAGCAGATTATCGAAAGCGGTACCGATATTATTTTCTCCGGCGGCGAGATTCTACTTATACCCGAGGACGAGATTGGCTTTCACGGCGAACCCGGCCGGCGGGAGGACGGTAAGAATCTGATCGACAGAGCTCGCGAGCTTGGTTACACGATAGTCTACAACCGCGAGCAAATGAATGCTTTGCCCTCTAACACCGATAAAGTGCTGGGCGTGTTTGCCGCCAAACACACTTTCAACGATCACACCGAGGAATACAATCGCGAACATAAACTTCAAGATTTCCAGCCCGATGCTCCCTCGGTTGCCGAGATGCTGGAGGTCGCTCTTCGCATATTGGATTACAAAGGCAAGCAGTTCATAGTGGTTGTCGAGGAGGAGGGCACCGATAATTTCGGCAACTCCAATAATGCCAGAGGCACTTTCGCGGCATTATACAGGGCTGATCGAGCGATAGGTGTGGCCATGGAATATGCCGACCGTATGAATAACACGCTGGTAATCACGGCAGCAGATAGTGACGCCGGCGGAATGCAGCTTGATGCCATAATCAGTGAGGATAAATGGAATATACCGTTGCCGGATAGCAGAAAAAATGGAGCGCCACTTGATGGCATCGATGGCAAAAACACGATTCCGTTTACGGCCGCGCCGGATAAGAACGGGGTCAGCCTGCGGTTCGGTGTTGTCTGGGCTACCGGGGGAGATTTAGCCGGGTCGATTATCGCCCGCACTCACGGTTTAAACTCGCACCTGTTGAAGAATAATCTCGATAATACTGATATATACCGAATCATGTACGCTACGTTGTTCGGTAAATGGTTGCCCCCCTATAATCAGTTATTAGAGGAGCAACCATATTAACTTTTTGCTGATTTCTTATTTCAGCAGCATCATTCTATTATTCTCTACGCCGCTTTCGGTTTCGAGCCTGTAAAGATATACGCCGGAGGATAAACCATCAGCCTGCCATAACACACTGTGTTGACCGGCCTGTTTATAGCTATTTTCAAGGCTGGTTATCTTACGTCCCAGGATATCGTAAATATCAAGTGTTACTATGCCCGCCCGGGGAAGTTCATAGCTTATCACGGTCGAATTGTTGAATGGGTTTGGGTAATTACTAGCCAGCGAAATCTGCTCGGGCAGCTCCGTAAGCTCATCGATTACACCTGTCGTGGGATCGTAGTATAACACCAGCATCGATCTATAATCAGCGACATAAATGTAGTTGCCATCCACAACCAGCGCATTGGGATAGCCCGGAGTATCGTAACTCGCGGCTAATTCCGGCTCCTCGGGATTGGAGATATCGATCATATAAATCATATTGCCGACGATTAAAAACGCGTGATCATCCCGGACATCTACTTCTTTAGCCGTTCCGTTAAAATCAAGTTCGCTGACGAACTCAGGATTCGCAGGATTGGAAATATCTAAAATGATGAAGCCACCGGCATAACCATCCGCTATATAAGCATAGCTGTCATCGGCTTTCACATGGAACGTTCTGCCGGAGGTCTGGTATTTCCCCAGGAGCATCGGCTCCTCGGGGCTGCTAATATCAACTATCTGCATATACAAAAGAGTCAATCAAACGGAATAGCCCGTGGCATTTATAGATAGGATAGGATATGATAGAAGCTTATTTTTCTTTTAACCGAAATGTGACTAAAAGCATAATTGCGCCAATAATAACCAGCATCGTGGCCAGGTAAAAAGACAGGCGGTAGGAATAGACCTGATCGTAACCGGCGCCGATCATATAATCCACGAACGGTCCGGTGATGAAAGTGCCCGGTACCCCCCAGCTTAAAAACATGGTGGCGTTAAACAGCGAAAATTGCCGTCCCCGTTTCTCCGGTGGGATTAGCCTGGAGGCATACGAGTAGGCGGTAGCGAACATCAGTGCCATAGATACACCGCCCATGAAATCGCTGACGTAAATATATTTTATATCATCCGAAAAAGCATACCCCAGAAGATAAAGCAGGGTTGCCAGCGCTCCGGCAATTAGCAGTTTCTCATCGCTGAATCGATCCGAAAGTTTCTTTATTGTCAGGCCGATGAGAAATATCGCCAATGTCATCATGCTGAGTATGTAACTTAATGTCGTGCTCGAAACATCAAACCCCTGATCCAGAGACAAGTATTGAGGTTTGATAAACACTATCGAGTTAAATCCGAAGAACAGGAAAATCATGGAGATGAGAAAGAAAAGATACTTTTTAGAGATATCGAATCTACCGCCTTTCGGGATCGAGGCATTCTGGGTAGACTCGCGCTCCTCCGCTTTAACTCCCCCCTCCGGCACGAAAAGCATCGGAATGGTGGATATCATCATAACCCCGCCGGCTATGAAAAACAAGACACCTTCCTCGAATCCCCAACCCTCGTAATACCGGGCGAAACCGTCATACAGTAACCCGCCGACCAGTATCCCGATAAAACGTCCGAATGCACCGGCGCTCTGGAGTTTCCCTTGCAAGCCGGTTCGCTCCTCGGCGGGATATAGATCGGAGAGAAGAGCGCTCCAGCCAACGTTGGACATCGACCAGAATATCTCCACTATCGAAAGCCCGATTATAAGCACATAGCCTGCCGCTGTCTTGGAATCCGGGATAGTATGCACATACCATACCGCCACGGTAATAATCGCAGCGGCTATCTCACCTATGATAATCAGTGTCCTGCGAAGCTGGAATCTATCGGAGACATTTCCCCAGATGAATGTCTGGGTTAGCACGTTTACTATCATTGGCAAAGTACCGAACAGCGTTGTCTCGGTGACACTTAGCCCCAGGAAAAACCTGAGATATATAGACAGGTAGCTATAAAAAAGTCCCCGGCGGAACATGATCAGTACCTGAAACGAGGAGATATTCAAAAAAGTGCGTCTTGCAGCGGTAATCATTACGCCATTATACAAATAAGGCCCGAATTCGCAAGGGAAAACATCAACTCCAATCAGACCTATTCCAACTTATGGGAAATACTATTCACAGAATACTGATTTATCGTAATAACCGTAGTCATTCTGATTCTATTTTCAAATCCCAATTATATCAGATTATCATTGCGTTATTCGTCTCATTATATTAAATTTTAACAGTCCTGCTGAATTATTACACAGTAAGATTAAAGCTATGATGAACTGCCTTACAACTATGTATATGAAAACCGAGGTGTATCTTAAAGGAGTTGCAAAATGATTACGAGTAGGTATTGTTTAGCTGCAATTTTAATAGTTTTGATGTTATCGATGCCGGTTTCATTTGCCGGGGAGGATTTTAACAGCGTTACGGTTAATATTCCGACCGGCAACTATGATATTTCATCAATCGAGAACGGGCAGAAAATAAGTCTTGATGATTACGGGTATACCTCCATACCCGGTAAACCGAAACTGCCCTCACGTAAATTCGCCATCGCTATACCGCCCGGCGCGGAGTACGACGGTATAGAATACGAATTGGGCGAACCGGTAAAACTGGCCGGAACATACGATATCGTGCCCACGCCGTTAAACAGAGTAATCGGGAATGAGAACCTGACGCTTTACGCGAAGGATAAAGCCCTCTATGATTCCAGCTATAACCTGGTATATAAGAGTAATTCTTTACACCCTGCCGAACCGGTGGAATACGTAAGATCAGCCGCTTACCGCAAGTACAATCTCGTTGATGTCATGGTTACTCCTTTTCAGTATAACCCGGTTTCGGGGGAAGTATATTTCTATCCCGATATCACCGTATCGATCAAACTAAAGCCCTCCACCAAGAACGAGAGGGTAATTATCGACCATCTGGAAAATACCGAGGCGATTGCCGAGAAATTGATATTAAACTACAACGCCGCCTACTCCTGGTACCCCCAATTCTCCTCTGATAGCAAAGACTTATTCGATATGGTCATAATCACGACAACCAGTCTCGAACCCTACATCGATACACTGGTTTCCTGGGAGCAGACCAAAGGCCGGATCGTTAACGTAGTCACCACATCGTGGATTACCGCCAATTACACCGGTTATGACCTGGCGGCCAGGATGAGGAATTTCCTGTTAGATAAATACCCATCCTCCGAGTGGGGAATCGAGGACGTGCTCATAATCGGTCATTATGATGATGTCCCGATGCGTCGAGTTAGCATCGACCTGGGCTATGGCGAACCAGAAACCGATTTCTACTACTCCGAGCTTTCGTCACCGGACAACCTATCCTGGGACGCCGACGGCGATCATCAGTATTGCGAGGATTACGGTGATAATGTAGATTTCTACGCCGAGATCAATGTCGGTCGTATTCCCTGGAGCGAACCGAGTATAGTACAGCATATCTGTGAGAAATCAGTAGCATATGAATTGAACGAGGAAATCTCATTCAAGAAAAACATTCTCCTTCTGGGCGCATATTTCTGGGATGACCCGGTAACTGATAACGCGGTACTGATGGAGACTAAAATAAATCAGGATTGGATGACAGATTGGACGAAAACCCGTCTCTATGAACAGGGTTATTCCTCCTATCCTATGGATTATAACTTAAACAACTCCAATGCCGTTTCGGTCTGGTCCTCAGGCTCGTATGCTTTCGTAAACTGGGCTGGGCATGGTTCGCCTACCTCCAGCCATATTCTTCATGGTTCCGGCGAAGCTTTCATATCCTCGGCAAACTGCGCCAGCCTAAATGATGATTATCCGGCAATTATCTTTGCCGATGCCTGCAGCAACTCGGACACCGATGTACTTAATATCGGGCAGTCGATGATGCAGCAGGGTGGCGTAGCTTTCGTGGGCGCCACTAAAGTTGCTATGGGTTGCCCCGGCTGGTCGGGGCCATATGATGGTTCGAGCCAGTCACTGGATTACTTTTTCACTACGTACGTTACCTCCGGCGACTATACGGTTGGCCAGGCACATGCCCAGGCTCTGCGAGATATGTACACTTACAATCTGTGGGATTACGATTCGTACGAGTTCTGTGAATGGGGAGCTCTCTGGGGTAACCCCGATTTGAGCATGGGAACGGTAGTGCAACGTCCGTTGACTATCGATTACCCGAACGGCTTGCCCGAGCTTGTCGACCCCGGCGTGGATGTTTCGATTACGGTTCAGATAATAGAACGTAGCGAAAATTATGTCCCGGGCACCGGCATGATGTACTACCGATTAAATGACGAAGATGAGTTTAGTCCCATAGCCTTGAACCATCAACAGGATGATATGTATTTAGTTTCACTTCCCGGATCACTATGCGAGAGCACCCCTCAGTTCTATTTCAGCGCCCAGGGGGACGCCGGTTCCACCGTAATCGATCCGCCTAACGCCCCCGAATGGTATTTCTCCGCCGATGTTGGCACATTGCTTTTGATTGCCGAGGATGATTTCAATAGCGACCAGGGATGGAGTGTAACGGGCGATGCTGCCGATGGCCATTGGGAACGGGCGATTCCTGCAGGCGGAGGTGAAAGAGGTGATCCGCCGACCGATTACGACGGTTCCGGTTATTGCTATCTTACCGACAATGTAGATGGTAATTCGGATGTCGACGGCGGTTCGACGTATCTCGAGTCACCTGCATTCGATATGAGCGGAGGCGATGCCATCGTATCGTTTGCGCTCTGGTATACGAACAACACAGGAGACAATCCCGGTGATGATTACTTTATCGTAAATATTTCTAATAATGATGGCGCCTCCTGGACGTTCGTTGACTCGATAGGGCCATCGAGTTTGAATGGCTGGCAGATGTTCTCGTACGAGGTCGATCAGTATATTCACCCCTCCGCTTCCGTGCGGTTACAGTTTGTCGCCTCCGATTTAGGCGCGGGCTCGGTCGTTGAGGCGGGCATCGATGCTTTCAGCGTAAGTATGTTCGATTGTACTGAGCCGGGTTTCGCGTATATGCCTGGCGATGCAAACATGCATGCCGGTGGCTGGCCACCCGAGGTGCTTGGTAGCGATGTCACATATCTGGTTGGCTTTTTCAGAGGATTTTCGACCTCATCACCTTGCTATTTCGATGGTTTCTGGGCCTCGGCCGATGCCAATGGAGACTGCCGGGTAATCGGTGGCGATGTCACCAAGCTGGTTAACTATTTCCGTGGGATCGGGCAACTCGAGTATTGCGAATCCCACCTGCCGCTCTGGCTTAATCCTGATGATTGCCCGACTGAGATGCCCTCATACTGGCCCGGCTGTGAATAGGTCGTGTATTAAAGATATTAAAGTATAAACGTGAAATTAAAATTTCGGCAGGCCATATTGATATGTGGCCTGCTTTTTCATGTGCGGTATGATGCAAGACATTAATAATCAACAAGTTAATATCGCTGATCCCTAGTTGTTAACATATTAGTCAGTTCACTACTGTCCGGTCTTTTCATCTCGTTGCGAAGCGCTGCTTCGCAACGTGGCTTGTTTGCCGGCAGAATGCGCATTCTACATGATTCAAGAAGGTTTCCAAGCAGCGCTTGGAAACCAGAAAACCAAGCCTAACATCGGCAGGATATGTCAGGATGAATGATACGCTGAATAAAATAATTATATCGGAAAATATTTTTCATTAACAATTCCAAGGAGAAATTTAAAATTTAACGAAAAACACCGGACACTAGTGTAGTCAGTTATAAAAGTGCAGTATGAATTCTATCTGATCGTGTATTTTGAAATATACTTATATTAATGGTTATAACTCATGGAACTCATTGAATATTCTTAAGTTTATTGCAGATAAATTCCTTGTATTGGCCGAATCTTTACGATAGATTCCCGACAAGCCCGGTATATGATGGGCGTAAAAAGGAGATTTTTTCATGAGTGAAAACCATTCAAATATAACCAGTAAATCAGATTCCATCCTCGATTTCGATGAATTTCGCGGAGCCTCTTTAAAGGCATGGAAAGCCGAAGTGGAAAGGCTTCTGAAAGGCGCGTCGTTCGAGAAGAAAATGATTACGAAAACCTATGAAGGGTTAGAACTTCAACCTATCTACCGACGGGAAGATGTTAAAAACTTGGCGTTTGTCGATTCTATCCCCGGGCAGCCGCCGTTTACCCGTTCGGCCGAGACGGCGGGCTATAATATCAAACCCTGGGATATCTCCCAGAAATTGCCGTACCCTACCGTTGAATCGATAAACACCGCACTCGTAAAGGACCTTAACGCCGGCCAAACAGCGATTTCGATAAAGCTGGATAAAGCCTCCCGTAGATTCGTCGATCCCGACACCGCCGAAAACGGTGAGGTCGGTAGAAATGGCACATCTATCGCAACTGTTGAGGATATCGAGAAGTTGTTAACCGGCATAGATATCAAAGCCACTCCGATTCATTTACAGGCGGGAGCTTCATCGCTTCCCCTGTTGTCGTTGCTTTTCGGATATATGAAAAGGCATAAATACGGATTCGATGATTTATCGGGCAGTATCAAAGCCGACCCGATCGGTGAGTTAGCCGCGCTGGGTGAACTGCCAATCGATATCGAGACGGCGCTGAATGAGATGGCCCGGATTGTCAATTGGCTCGATTCGAATAGTTTGAAAGTAAGAACGGTTGCGATCGATGCCAGTATTTATCACAACAGTGGCGGCAGTGCGGTTGAGGAACTGGCATACTCGATGGCCACCGGTGTCGAGTATCTTCGCCAAATGGAAAAACGAGATATACCGATTAATGAAACCGCCAAACAGATGGTGTTCATTTACTCTGTCGGTTCGAATTTCTTCACCGAGATAGCCAAGTTTCGCGCTGCAAGAATGCTCTGGTCTAAAGTGATTCATGATTGTGGTGGCGACGAAACGGCCCAGAAAATGACAATTCATTCTAAAACCTCGTTCTATAACAAATCAACTTACGATCCCTACGTAAACTTGCTGAGAGCCACCACCGAGGCGTTCTCGGCGGTAGCAGGCGGCTGCGATAGCCTTCATGTTGGCTTTTTCGATGACACCTACAAACAACCCGACGAGTTTTCGAGACGTATCGCCAGGAGTATTCAGATTATCCTGAAAGAGGAATCTCACCTGGACAAGATAATCGATCCTGCGGGTGGTTCGTGGTACCTGGAAAATCTCACCGGAATGCTGGCTAATAAGGCCTGGGACAGTTTCCGCGAGATCGAAAAATCCGGAGGTATAATCGAAGCATTAATATCAGGTGTTCCGCAGAAGCGAATCGAGGAAATAAATAATCAACGCCTGAGTAACATTGCTCGCCGCAAGGACGTGTTCGTGGGCACGAATATGCACGCCAATCTTGCCGAAAAACCGTCAGAGAGACAAACTCCAGATTACGCCGCGATATACGAACAACGAAACCGGGAGATCGAATCATTCAGAAATTCAATCGACAAGGATAACAAATCCGAGTCCATAGAGAGGCTTTACGAATCCGTATCAGGAGAGGATAACAACTTCGTCGAGAAAGCCATCGATGCCGCCGCTTCGGGAGCTACCCTGGGCGAAATAGCTAAAACGATCCGAAAGAATGTAAGCAAAGGCATAACGATCTACCCGCTTCGTATACACCGCGGACCGGAGTTATTCGAGGTGCTGCGTGGCTCGGTCGAGAGATACGAATCCGAAACCGGAATTCCCATTAAAGTAACCCTGGCCTGTTTCGGTCGGCTCTCGGAATACAAAGCGCGTGAGGATTTCTCGGCGGGCTTTTTCCAGGCAGGTGGTTTTAAAACGGAAACACTGGCCGTGAAAGATAACGACGGGGCCGCTGATGAAATTAACATATCTAAATCGCCCATTGTCGTTCTCTGCTCCTCCGATGACAGCTATCAGGAAATAGTACCGTCATTTTGTGAATCAATGAAAAAAATCAACTCGGATACGACACTCGTACTTGCCGGGTATCCTAAAGACAAAATAGAGGAATATCGAAAAGCAGGTATCGATGAGTTCATATATATGGGAGCTAACGTATATGAAATGCTGGTTAAGCTCTCGAAAAAGATTGGGGTAAGATCATGAGTAACATTCCGGATTTCTCAAATATAGATTTTGCTCCGGTTATTTCCGGCAGTGAGAAAGGCAAATGGCTGGCCGAGGTCGAAAAACAGAGCGGCGTAAAACCCGATGCCCTTACCTGGCATACCAACGAGCAAATCGATGTCCAGCCACTGTGCACCTCAGATGATATAGCCTCGGCGAAACATCTGGATTACACCGCCGGCATTCCGCCGTTTTTACGCGGGCCATACGCAACCATGTACGTAACCCGACCCTGGACTATCCGCCAGTACGCCGGTTTCTCTACCGCCGAGGAGAGCAACGCTTTTTATCGTCGAAACCTGGCCGCCGGCCAACGTGGTTTGTCGATAGCTTTCGACCTGGCAACGCATCGCGGCTACGATTCGGATCACCCGCGCGTTGTCGGGGATGTCGGCATGGCCGGTGTAGCGGTCGACTCCATACTCGATATGAACATTCTTTTCGACGGCATTCCGCTCGATAAAATGTCAGTATCGATGACGATGAACGGCGCGGTGCTACCGGTAATGGCGTTCTACATAGTGGCCGCCGAACAGCAGGGCGTGAAACTGGAGCAGCTTACCGGTACGATTCAAAACGATATCCTGAAAGAATACATGGTGCGTAATACGTATATCTATCCCCCCGAACACTCGATGAAAATCATCGCCGATATATTCAACTTCACCTCGCAAAACATGCCGAAATTCAACAGCATCAGTATCTCCGGTTACCATATGCAAGAGGCCGGCGCCACCGCCGACCTGGAGATGGCGTACACCCTGGCCGACGGTTTGCAGTATGTTCGTACCGGATTGGATTCGGGAATCAAAATCGATGATTTCGCTCCGCGTCTATCGTTTTTCTGGGGAATAGGCATGAACTATTTCATGGAGATAGCCAAGATGCGCGCCGCTCGCCTTATCTGGGCGAAAATGATAAAGCAGTTCGACCCGCAAAATCCGAAATCGATGGCATTACGAACTCATTCGCAAACTTCCGGCTGGAGCCTTACCGAGCAGGACCCGTTCAACAACATATCTCGCACCTGTATAGAGGCAATGGCCGCCGTATTGGGACATACGCAATCTCTTCACACCAACTCTCTCGATGAGGCAATCGCCTTGCCGACTGATTTCTCGGCGCGTATAGCCCGTAACACGCAGTTATACCTTCAACATGAAACCGGAATCTGTAATGTAATCGATCCCTGGGGTGGCTCGTACTATGTCGAATACCTGACCGACTCGTTACTTACCAAAGCTTGGAAACATATACTGGAGGTAGAGGGCTTAGGCGGTATGGCCAAGGCTATCGATACCGGCCTGCCCAAGATGCGAATCGAAGAGGCCGCCGCTCGCCGCCAGGCGAGGATCGATTCTGGTAAGGAGATTATAGTCGGCACCAATAAATACGTGCTCGATCACGAAGACCCGATCGAGACGCTCGATGTCGATAACTCCGAGGTGCGCAACAACCAGTTGAAACGTCTGGCGAAACTTCGCGCCGAACGCAACGAGGACGACGTTCAGCAGGCGTTGGAGGCAATCACGAAATGTGCCGATGGTGGCGAAGGCAACCTGCTAGAGCTGTCTATCAAAGCCGCTCGTGTTAAAGCCTCGCTGGGGGAGATATCGTTCGCGATGGAGAAAGTATTCGGTCGTCACAAAGCGATTATTCGTTCGATCTCAGGAGTTTACGGCTCTGAGTTCGGCGAAAGCGAGCTTGTCAGTGATGTTCGCGAACGGGCCGATGAGTTCGAGACAAATAACGGCAGGCGGCCGCGTATCATGATCGCCAAAATCGGCCAGGACGGTCACGACCGGGGCGCGAAAGTAATCGCCACGGCATTTGCCGATTTGGGTTTCGATGTCGATATCGGACCGCTGTTCGAGACGCCCGAGGAAACAGCCCGTCACGCGGTGGAAAATGATGTTCACATCGTCGGCATGAGTTCGCTGGCCGGAGGACACAAGACTCTTCTGCCGCAGCTCGTCGAGCAGTTGAAAAGCCAGGGCCGGGATGATATAATGGTGGTAATCGGCGGTGTGATACCGCCCAAGGATTACCCGTTCCTCGAACAAAACGGCGCCGCCGCGATATTCGGACCCGGCACGGTGATACCGGTAGCGGCTCGTAAGATCATAGAAAAATTAAACAGCCTTGTCTCGCAAAGCTAGTTTCTGCCGAGAACAATAATAGCTGTTAATTGTCGATAGCTGTCATTGCGAGGGCCGAAGGGACGAAGCAATCCCTTGACTTTCAGCAATGAGCAAAATCTAAAACAATAAAATAAACCGCGAGTTATCTCATTATAAGGGGTGACTCGCGGCTTTCTGAGATAATACGACTTTAAACAAAGCAGACGATTAGTAGTACCATGCAAAACCTTTCAAATAATGATTATATCAAGGGGATTTTAAACCGCGACCGCACTATCATCGCGCGCGCGATTACGCTGGTTGAAAGCAACTCTCCCACTCATATAGATAAAGCCCAACAGTTTTTAAAAGAGCTGCTGCCGCATACCGGAAACGCCATACGCGTAGGGATAACCGGGCTGCCCGGCGCGGGCAAAAGCACGTTCATCGAGGCGCTGGGATGTTACCTGGTTGAGCAGGGCCTTAACGTGGCCGTACTGGCGATCGATCCCTCGAGCAGTATCAGTAAAGGCAGTATACTTGGCGATAAAACCCGCATGGAGAGACTCTCCCGCGAGCCAAAGGCGTTTATCCGGCCCTCCCCTTCAGGCGGAGTGCTGGGTGGGGTAGCCCGTAAAACCCGCGAGAGCATACTGGTGTTCGAGGCGGCCGGTTACGATATCATCCTGGTTGAGACGATCGGTGTCGGGCAGAACGAGATCATGGTGCGCTCGATGGTCGATTTCATCCTTCTACTGATGATAGCCGGCGGCGGTGATGAGCTTCAGGGCATAAAGAAGGGCATCATGGAAATTGCCGACGCGCTGGTGTTCAACAAAGCTGATGGCGACAACAGGATCAGATCGGAGACCGCCCGGGACGAGTACGAGAAAGCGCTGCATTATCTCTACAACGCCACCGAGGGCTGGACCACGCACGCTTACACGACCTCGGCCATGACCGGCGAGGGAATACCGACAATGTGGGAGGTCATCAACAAGTTCAAGGAGCTAACTCGCAAATCGGGCGTGTGGAATATCCGTCGCCGCAACCAGGAGAAAGACTGGCTGCACTCGCTGGTGGATGAGCATTTACACAACATCTTCATCTCCGATCCCCGTATAAAGGATGTCCTGCCGCAAATAGAGCAGGAGGTAATGAGCGGCAAGCGCACGGCGCTTTCGGCGGCTAAGGCGTTGCTGGAGAGGTTTGAGGGGTAGAAAGCACTTGACATATAAGTAAATCATTTCTACTTTGATATTGCAATGGATATCTTCGTGTGCACATTATCATTAATTATTTAGGGGAGTAATTATGTTTACAAAAGATGAAAAAGACGGCTTTTTTGAAGCAGTCGAATCATTAAAGAAGTATAGGAGAGCCGACATCATTGATGATGATGGGAGAAGCCTTCTACAAGAATTGTATACTGACCTATTGCCAAATGAGCATATCTTAAATAAAGTCCTGAAAGATAATACCACGTTTCTGATAGGAAGAAAAGGAACTGGCAAGTCCACAATATTTTTAAGACTTGAACAGGAAATTAATAAAAAAAGCCAGTATTTATCATGCTATTTAGATGTTAAAACGATTTTTGAATCATCCCAAACAGAATATACAGAAATTAGTTATCTTAAGGAATACTTTCCTGAAGGATTGCTTAAAAAGTATCTAATTGAAAGAACTTTTTTACAACATGTACTTAAATCCATGAAAGAAGAGATATCTAAGAAAACCAGTAATCTGTTTGATAGATTTACTGATTTATTTGGGAATAATAAGCGCGAAACGGTTAGAGAGAATTTAAGTGAATTAGAGTTAAATATTAATAATAATGAAATACTAAGGAAAATCGAAATCCCAATTCTTCAACAAGAAGGATTTAAAAGGGAAACAATAAAAGAAAAGCAAAAAGAATCAGGTTTTGATATAAATAATCCTAATATTAAACTAAACTTAGGAAATAATAATCTTGGATTAAAATTAAATTCCAACTTTGGGCTAACAGCTAAGAAGAACACAAAAGAATCAAACGATATTACAGCAAATTTCTCCAAAGTATTCTTACAAGTATTCCAAATTAAGGAAATAATATTAAAAATAAAGGAAATACTTAAACTGCTAAATATCAGACACCTTATTGTTATGTTAGATGATTTTTCTGAGATTGAAGAAGATTCTATTAAAACATTTGTTGATGTCATTCTTGCCCCATTAAATAATTGGTCAGAGGAATTTATAAAATTTAAAATAGCTGCTTATCCACATAGGGTATACTACGGAAAGATTGATCCTGGGAAAATCGATAAAATTGACTTAGATTTTTACAATCTCTATTCAGAATTTAATAGAGATGAAATGGAAGAAAATGCTTATAATTTTACGAATAGGATTCTTTCAAAGCGCTTAAAATACTACACCAATTCTAGGCCAGAAAAATATTTTGAAGTTTCAAATCAAGGTATAGATGAGTATTACAAGTTATTATTCCAAGTTTCAATGAATGTTCCAAGAATACTAGGGTATATACTTTCATATTGCTATCAAAGGAAAATTATATTCGAAAAGCAAATTACAAAATCCGATATTGAACAAGCAAGCCAGTCTTACTATGAAGAGAAGATGGAATCATTCTTTGATACTACGACTTACTCTTTAATATCAATAGGGGAAAAAATATCAATACTACAATTAAAAGAGCTACTTGAAGAATTCTGTGAAAAGTTATCCGGAATAAAAAAGAGGATACAAACCAAAAACCTGAAAGGCACTATTTACCTGCCGAATTATCCATATTCTAGCCATTTTCATTTTGATCCGCGCTTTGAGAAATTCCTTAAAACCCTAGAATTGAATTTTTTTATCAGTAAATATAATGAATTAAGCGACAAAGATGGCAAACCAGTATCAATATATTCAATCTACTATGGACTTGTAAAAAAGCTAAATTTGTTTTGGGGAAAGCCAGAAGGAACTAAATATAGAAAATACTTTATCGAGCGACCATTTAATTTCACTAGAATTATTCATTCTTTTTTACAGCGTTCTAAAAGAATATATTGTATCAATCCTGCATGTAACAAGCAATTCCCGATTGAGCAGTTAAGTTTTTTGGAGTTCAATAAAATGAAATGTAATGAATGCGGTAATGACGTTACCATCGAAAGTATATCCGACGAAATAAAAAGTAAACTCGAAACAATAGGAAATAATAGACTTTTACCAATTGAAGAAATCACAATTCTTAAAGAACTTGACCATATTGATAAATTTGCTTTTGCGCGTGATATTGCTGAAGAATTAGATTTATCTAAATACTTAATTGCTTTTAGAGCTAAAAAGTTAGCTATTAATTATAACTATATTCAAAGGATGAAGGAAAAAGAAGGAGAACCATATAAATATAGAATCACCGAAGAGGGTAAAAATTATTTTAATGATTTTATTTAGCTGATTTGTAATATCCAAAGAGGTTCCCCTCGTTCCTAAACTCCAGTTTGGGAACGCAATTGCCTGAGAAACTCTGTTTCGAGTTTTATTCGCTTTAGCGGAGATAGGACACTAAAACAATTCAACTTTCTGCTTCTGTATGCGATTCGCGTTTGTGATTCTTTACGCGGGTTAGTCAAGTCCCAAGTGGACTTGACCTACTCGTTCCCCCCTCGTTCCTAAACTCCAGTGTGGCAACACAATCGCCCGAGAAACTCTGTTTCGAATTAAGCAACCAGTCAAAACCACAAGGGGGCTACCCCACTCTCAATATCATTTGACAATCAGCCCTCAATCCCCTAAAATAATCATACAGATAATCAGCCGATTATAATTTCCCGTTTTGGTTAATCATTATGGCTGACTTTCAATAACATATCCTGTCATAACGAAAGGAGCTGTCATGAGTAAGCGCCTGTTGATACTATTAGTCGTCGCGCTGATCCCCTCTATTCTTCACGCCGGAAAAATCTACGGTATAATTAAGGAGGGCGGCAAACCTATCGGCAAAGGCGTAACAGTAACGATAACTACCCTGCCGGATAGTGAGGGAAATTACGAGATATTAACTTCAGCATCCACGGATGCCAACGGCTTATACAAATTCTATATTAAGGATGAGGGTAGTTTCCAGCTTATAGTCAGTGATGATATCCGCTACAAAAACAACATTCCGCCCTATGAGGTGCGCTCGTACTTAAAATCCATCCGCTACAACCTGATAATCGAAAAAGATAAGCAGGGAAATTACAGCCTGCGCCGGGAGTAGCTATGCCTGATGAAAAGAAAGCCAAAGACTGGTGGGATAAAGCCGAGATTATCGGCAAACTGGTAAGCGGAATTCTCGCGGCGCTGGCCGTTGCCTCGATCGGTTATTTCAGCTCATCGTATTTGAACGACAGGCAGAACAACGAGTTGCGTATACGACTGTATACCGAACTGATCAGCAAACGCGAGGATGCCGAGAGCGCTATCAGGAAAGACATGTTCAAGTCGATTATCGATACCTACACCAAACCCAACTCGGTATCTCTGGAAAGCAAGCTTCTCGACCTGGAGTTACTAACGTACAACTTTCACGAATCGATCTGTATCAAGCCGCTTTACATTCATATCGCCAAGTTAATTGACAGCGATATTACCATCCCGAATGACATACGAAAAGATTACCGTAACCGACTGTATAAAGCCGCCCGTGAGATAACCGGCAAGCAGGCCCTGGCTCTTCAGGGTGTAGGCAGAAGTTTCGAGCGCACGATCGACTTACACGACCTGCCGGCGTTACTCGATCCGGGAGAGCTAGAGTTGGAGTCGATCAAGAGGACTTTCGAGATTGAGGTGTTCGACATAGATGAGGAAACCGGTGAGATGGAGGTCGAGGTATCAGTCTACGGAGATGGCGAACCTTACGTGAATGATTTCGGCGTAGGGCCATTCGATTTCCCGATGATCGACAATTCGCGATTATCCAGCGATCAACGATTCACCATAGTGCTCGATAAATTCGATGATTCCACCGCCACAATCACGCTTATATATTTTCCCGGATCGCATTCGAGCTTGAAAGAGAAGCCGTATTATCAGGATGTCATAAACAGATTGCTTAAACAGGAGAAATATACGGAGACTGCAGATACTTATTAAATAAGGCAATACGATTACTATTAACCGATGGTGAAATTTATGTTAGATGCATTGAAGGAAAAAAGCGGCACTATAATCAGAATCCTGATTACTATCGTTGCATTAGTACTAATCCTGGCACATCACCTTTACCCTGAACTTAAAATAGATAATACCACGCTCTGGCTGTTCCTCCTGGCCATCTTGCCCTGGGTAGCTCATCTATTCAAGAGCATCGAAATACCCGGAATCGGAAAAGTCGTCATGGCGAAACAGGAACCCGAATCCAATCCGTTGAGTATCGATGAAATCAAAAGTGATTTTAACGGGCCTATAACCACCGTCCCGAATATCTTTGACGATAGTATAATCAGCGTTAAAGTCCCCGAGATAAAGCCGACCATATCCCCGCTATTCGATAATATCGTAAAAGTGAAATCGATTCCAGATTCGACGCCTACTTTTTCGCCGGGGGGGACATTTCCCCAATTCATTAAGATAAAAAAGCCGATCATCATCCCGGAAATTTCGGCCGGCAATAATTCCACGCCCGAGACAACACAACCCCCCCAAAGGAAATCCGAGGAACCGACACACAAACTTTCTCCAAAGGGTTTTTATACGGACGAGGGATTGTCTTATCTATTGAGAGAATCGGGATATCTGAGCGCCAATGAAAAAGTAATCGACCATCTTCTCATATTCAGAACCCGCAAACAGCATACCTGGTTGATAACCACCAACCTGTATATCTATTGCATTCTGGATGACGAGAAAACACGGGCAAAAGATCGACTCGTTCAATGGCGGCTGCGGTTGGAAGAAGCATTCCCGGTAAGAGCAAAATTAACTTCGCGAGGCAACCACGTCGTGAATATAGGGCCCAAACGCAACTGGCTGTATTCGGCATCGATGTTTCCAATGAAATCCGGTCTGGAGGGAAGAATTTCGGAGATGATCGAAAACGCCATGGCAGTGAAATCGTAGCCAGGTTATCCGATAGTATACTGACAGATACAATTGATCTCTTTGATTGATTATGACCTGTTGTTTAAACTAGCCATATGATATAACCGGCGGATGAGGATATCCACCGGCTATATCGTGAATAATTTACCTAGGCCACATGCGGATTCAATTTCTCCGGGTCGATACCAAGCTCCTTAATCGCACCGGTTACTATCTCAGGTTTTATTTTTTTCTCCTGCATCAAACCGTATAAAGTGGCCAGTGTTATATAGCGAGCATCCACCTCGAAGAAATCACGCAGGGACTCGCGGGTCTCGCTTCGCCCAAAACCATCGGTACCCAGAGATTTAAAATTACCCGGTACCCATCTGGCTATAGACTGTGGCAGAGCCTTGATATAATCGGTAGCGGCTACGATAACGCCGTCCTCTTTGGGGAAAAGCTGTTGTATGTAAGGTACTTTCATTTCCTTGCCGGGATGAAGCATATTCCAACGTTCGGTTTCGATAGCATCGCGATACAATTCCTTATAACTGGTAGCGCTCCAGACATCCACGGACACGTCGTATTTCTCGCCTAGAATTTCCTGAGCTTTAAGCGCCTCGTTAAGTATGGAGCCGCTACCCCAGAGATGCGCTTTGAGCTTCTTATCGCCTTTTTCGGAGGCTTTGAATTTATACAGGCCTTTTAATATCCCCTCCTCGGAGCCTTTCGGCATTGGCGGCATCTTGTAAAATTCGTTCATGGCGGTAATGTAGTAGAATATATTCTCCTGCTCGTGATACATTCTCCTGATACCATCTTTGATAATAACCGCCAGCTCGTACGCGAACGCCGGATCGTAAGTCCTCAGATTCGGAACTGTCAACGCCAACACATGGCTGTTACCATCCTGATGCTGCAAACCCTCGCCCATAAGGGTGGTTCTGCCGGAGGTGCCGCCGATCAGGAATCCCTTAGCCTGCATATCGCCGGCCGCCCAGATGAAATCACCGATACGCTGAAGTCCGAACATCGAGTAGTATATGAAAAACGGTATGGTGTTTATCCCATGAGTGGAATAAGCAGTAGCCGCCGCTATAAACGATGACATCGAGCCTGCCTCCGTAATACCCTCCTCGAGTATGGCCCCGTCCTTTGCCTCACGATAGTACAGCAGGTTATCCCTATCAACGGGTTCGTAAACCTGGCCGACATGCGAATAAATACCCACCTGCCTGAAAAGCGACTCCATGCCGAACGTACGCGCCTCATCCGGGACGATCGGCACGATCAGCTTACCGATTTCTTTATCTTTTAGCATCTTTGCCAGCATGCTAACAAAAGCCATGGTCGTTGAAACATCAAGGTTACCCGAACCATCGTAAAATTCGCCGAACAAATCATTCGATGGAGTTTTTAACGGCTCTACCTGAACCATACGTTTTGGTACATATCCACCCAGCGCCCGTCTTCTTTCCTGAAGGTATTGCATTTCGGGGCTGTTATCCTCGGGACGGTAAAACGGGGCGTCGGCGATAGCGTCATCCGAGATAGGTATATCGAATCTATCCCGGAAATGCTTCATCTCCTCCTCGTTTAATTTTTTCTGTTGATGAGTTATATTCTTGCCCTCGCCGGCCTCTCCCAATCCGTAGCCTTTGATTGTTTTCGCGAGTATTACGGTCGGGCCGCCCTCGTATTTCATAGCGGCATCATAAGCGGTATACACTTTCGCCGGATCGTGTCCTCCCTGGCGAAGCTTATACACTTGCTCATCGGATAAATCTTTCACCATCTCTAAAAGTTCGGGGTATTTGCCGAAGAAATGCTTGCGCACGTAATCACCTGAGGAAACGACATATTTCTGCGATTCGCCATCCACGTATTCCTCCATCCGCTTGATCAATAAACCTTCTTTATCTTTAGCGATAAGCGGATCCCAATCGGAGCCCCAGATAACTTTTAGCACGTTCCAGCCGGCGCCGTGGAAAGCGGCTTCGAGTTCCTGGATGATTTTGCCGTTGCCGCGCACCGGGCCATCCAGCCGTTGAAGATTGCAGTTGATAACAAAAACGAGGTTCGATAATTTCTCACGCGGCGCGAGTGTGATCGCTCCGAGCGATTCGGGTTCATCCATTTCGCCATCACCTAAAAACGCCCATATTTTCTGATCGGTACGAGGTTTCAAGCCGCGATCCTCGAGGTAGCGATTGAACCGCGCTTGATAGATAGCCATAATGGACGTTAATCCCATCGACACTGTCGGGAACTGCCAGAAATCAGGCATCAACCAGGGATGTGGATATGAGGTCAGGCCGCCGCCGGGTTTAAGCTCGCGACGGAAATTAACCAGGTCTTTTTCGGTAAATCGCCCCTCTAAAAAAGCCCGGGCGTAAATACCGGGAGCGATATGTCCCTGGAAATAAATTATGTCCGCATCATGCTCTTCATTTTTACCGCGGAAAAAATGATTAAATCCAACCTCGTATAATGTAGCCGACGAGGCAAAACTTGAAATATGACCGCCTATACCGTTATGCTCACGGTTAGCTCGAGTTACCATCGCCATGGCATTCCATCTTATTATACTTTTAATTCGTCTTTCGATTTTTCTGTCGCCGGGATAATCGGGTTGTTTTTCCGGCGGTATAGTATTGATATATGGCGTATTACCCGGACAGTGCAAGGGTATGCCATGACGGCTGGCCTGCGAGTGAAGCTTCAGAAGTATATCTTTAACCCGGTCACGTCCATCCGATTCGTAAACATCATCCAGTGCCTCGGCCCATTCGCTGTTTTCAGCCTCAATATCAGGAAATATTTTTGCTTTCTCATTATCTGCCATAATTATCCATCCTTTCCTTCAAGAGATTTAACTTGAGGAAATATCCAATTGTTTCTATTAAGCAATTATCTATCAATATTGTATAATTAATCAAGCGTTAATAAGGATCATCTCAGACCTATAAAAACAATTCTTCATAGCCCCACTAAATCCGTTTTAAACTATGAAACACCATGTCAATATATAATGATATTATTATTTAATCGATTAATAACCTCATCGGATGCGAACGATAAAGTTTATAGAATACACATCAATGAACCTACATCAAATATCTAAAGATAACATTTAACGTGCAGGGGTTAAAATGCTATTATTTAATTCGACATAACGCAGGAAATTTTCCGTGCGATATCCCCTATAGATTATCAACCATGTTTTATTGCGTTTTTGGAGGAAAATGAAATGAGACTAAACATGAGAATCAAAACAAAAATCATTCTATCCTTTATCGGTTTAATTGTCGTAATGGCAGGATTCATTGGTTTTATAGCTTACAGCCAGGCTTCACATCATCTTGAACTTACAGGCAAGGCCGATCTGGAGCACACGGCCGATCAAGCTATTCATTTATGTGATACTTATAACCAGGTATCTATGGAGAATGTCAGAAATTCCCTGAATGTAGCCAGGGAAATCCTTCATCATTACGGCGGCGGTAAAGTATACATTAAAGACGGTAAATTAGTGCTTTCCGGCCTGGGCGCCGATTACATTGTCAACAACGATTACGAGATTGTCGACAAAGTAAAAAGTCTTGTTGGAGGAACATGTACGATTTTTCAGGTTCAGGGAAATCAGGCAATCAGGATCTCCACCAATGTACTAAATGATGCCGGAGACAGGGCCATTGGCACAACAGTGTCGCAATCGGTATACGATGCCGTTGTTCGTCAGGGTAAACCTTTTTATGGCCGAGCCTGGGTAGTTAACGATTGGTATAACACAGCTTATGAACCCATTAATAATCCGAAAGGTGAAATTGTCGGTATTTTATTCACTGGCGTACCGGAAAAGAATTTTGCAAAGTTAAGAGAGGCTCTACTTTCAGTGAAAATCGGGAAAACCGGTTATATTTATGCAATGGATTCCGAGGGCATCCTGCGTGTCCACCCTACCTCGGAGGGTAAAAGCCTTGCTAAGTATCCGTTCTGCCAGGAGATGCTTGCCAATCTTCCCAAAATTCAAAACGGCCAGACAGCCTGGGTAACGTATGAATGGGAACGCGACGGCAAGTTGGCGCCTAAGATCGTATCTTATAAATATTTCAAAGAGTGGGATTGGATTATAGCCTCCGGCAGTTATATCGATGAGTTTACCTCCGGCGCCCAACAGGTCGCTACTACCGTATTGATCGTAGCTCTGGTAATAGTACTTATAGGCAGCTTGATTGGTTGGCTATTAGCCGGTTCTATAGTTAAACCGCTTAACCGGGTTTCAGCGATGCTAAAAGATATCGCCCAGGGCGAGGGAGATCTGACCAAGAGAATCACGAACACCAGCAAAGATGAGATAGGCTACCTGGCCAAATGGTTCAACACTTTTATAGATAAATTACATGACATCATTTACCAGGTGGCTGAAAATACCGAACAGCTGGCCTCGGCCGCTACCGAGATATCAGCCTCAGCCGAACAACTTTCAGCAGGGGTGAAAGAACAAACCGGCCAGACAAGTCAGGTTTCCTCGGCTGTCGAGGAGATGGCCGCCAGTATAATAGAGTCGACTAAAAACACTACCGAGGCTACCGAAAAGGCAATGGAGGCGGCCTCAAAATCACAGGATGGCAGCCGTCTGGCAAACGATACCTCGACCGGCATGGAGGAAATCGTAGAGTCCTCAACCGTCACCTCCGCGAATATAGAACAACTGGCCGAGAAAGCCACCGCTATTGGCGAGATAATTAAGGTCATCGATGATATCGCCGATCAGACAAATCTTCTGGCATTGAACGCCGCTATCGAGGCGGCCCGGGCCGGTGAACAGGGCAGGGGTTTCGCGGTCGTTGCCGATGAGGTGCGTAAACTGGCCGAGCGTACCACCAAAGCTACCAAAGAGGTTGCCGAGACTATTAAAGGTATTCAGGTGGATGTCGCTAATGCCAACACCCAAATAACCGAATCTAAAGGTATAGTCGATAAAGGTCGTAACCTGGTCGAGCAGACCGGCCAATCGCTACAGGAGATATTCCAGGCGGTTGAAAACGTGCAGGAAATGATGCGATTAGTATCGTCAGCCGCCGAGGAACAATCGTCCGCGGCCGAGGAGATATCTAGAAGCGTGGAAAATGTCGATAGAATAACCAAAGAGTCCGCCAACGGTACTGAACAAGCGGCGGCGGCGGCCGAACAGTTAAATCGCCAGGCGGCCGAATTACGTTCGCTCGTAAGCGGTTTCAAACTTCGCAATAGAAACGACTCGCAAGTGGAGGCATGATATGTCGGATGATCAGATCATCAGGAAAGACTCGGACGGTCTCGAACAAATGGTAACATTCAGTCTCGGCGCCGAGGAATTCGGGGTAAACATATTGCAGGTTCAGGAGATAAACCGGATGGTGGAAATCACTCAGGTGCCGCAAACCGACAGATTTGTCAAAGGTATCATAAACCTTCGTGGCAAAGTCATCCCTATAATCGATCTCAGAACTAAATTCGGCATGGAAGAGAAAGAGTACGATAATCACTCGCGTATAGTAGTGGTGGAAACCGGCGACGAGACCGTGGGACTGGTTGTCGATAGTGTCGCAGAGGTTCTCAGGGTACCTGCCGGATCGCTGGAGGATGCTCCTGATCTAATATCAAACCACGGCGGAGGCACGGCCAACTCTGATTTTATCAAAGCTATCGTAAAACTGGATGAGAGGCTGCTGGTTTATCTTGATGTGGGCAAGATAGTTGGTTCCAGCAAATTACCGGATTTATCCCATTAAAGAGTATTCTCTCTTCTGATAGCGAACGCCGGAGTTAATTATTAGCTCCGGCGTTTTGTCTGCTCGCAATCCTTGCAAATTTCGATATGATTTATTAAATTATCCCAACTTAAAATAGACGTTTCCCGATAAATCGTGGGCAGTATTTGTGACCTTCATACGCCCGCCTCAAAAAATAGGATGTGAAAGTAATGAAAAAAGAGATGAAAAAGATACTGGTCACCGGCGCAGTCGGACAGATCGGTTCCGAGTTAACCATGGAGCTTCGCAAGCGTTATGGTGCCGAGAACGTCGTTGCCACAGGACGAAAAACCCAGCCCTCCGAGGAACTGAAAAATTCCGGTCCGTTCTATTTCGTGGATGTTAATAAAATCGAAACTGTCGAGGAGATAGTTAAAAAGCACGATATCGATACGGTTTATCACATGGCCGCCATCCTTTCGGCTGTCGGCGAGAAAAACCCGCAGCTCTGCTGGGATGTCAACATGAATGGCACTATTAATCTTTTGGAACTCGGCTTAAAATATGAAATGGCCAGAATCATCATCCCGAGTTCGATTGCTGTTTGGGGCAAAGGTGTTCCGCTCGATAATACACCGCAGGAGACAGTCTTGAAACCCGGCACCATGTATGGCGTTACCAAAGTTTGCGGAGAGCTTTTGTGCGATTATTATGTCAAACGTTTCGGCCTGGATATTCGCGGCTTGCGATATCCCGGTATCATCTCTTACGAGACCCTGCCCGGCGGCGGCACCACCGACTATGCCGTGGCGATCTATTATGAGGCCGTGGACAAAAGCGAATATACATGTTTCGTGAAAGAGGACACCAAACTGCCTATGATGTACATGCCGGATGCCATCGAGGGCACGATCCAATTGGCCGAGGCTGATTTCGACAAACTGATTCATCACTCCGATTTCAACCACGCCGCCATGAGCTTCAACGTAACCGAGTTAGCTGATTCGATCAAGAAACATATCCCCGATTTCAAAGTCAAATACGAGCCCGATTACCGTCAGGAGATAGCCGATTCCTGGCCGAATTCTATCGATGACACCGCCGCCCGCGAGGAATGGGGCTGGAAACCCAAATACGACTTAGAGGCTATGACCGAGGACATGTTAAAACATCTTAAAGAGCGTAAGGCTAACGGTACTTTGTATAGATAATATATGTATTTTTAAGAGCCTGGGCATTCTTGTCCAGCGTGATTTGCCAGGGCGTATTTCAATACGCCCTTTTTCTTTATTCCACATATGTCAGAATCCATCTCGTTACCGGACACTGCTTGGCAATGCATGTATTTTATATGCTCTATTTAGATTTCCCACATGCATCAGGATATCGCAAAGCTTCCGTCCTGTGGAACATATATAAGGCATCGCCCGCCTGCCCAACGGAGTATACCAATGCTATCATATTAAAAATAAACGAAACTTTCTCCTTGGAATTCCGAAATAGACATATATATTATGATTGAATGAACATTCAACCAATTAAGAAGGGTTACTTTTGGGCAGAAATAGAGAAATAAACGAGAAAACCAAAGATGAGCGTCGGGAACAGATATTGTCCGCTGCATTGAAATTATTCTCCTCCGATGGCCTGGCGGCTACGAAGATTACCGATATATCGGCCGAGGCCGGGATATCGCAGGGATTGGTTTATCATTATTACGAATCCAAAAATGAGATTTTCGTGGCGTTGATAGATTTCGCGTTCGATAGGCTGATCGAGGCTTGCCGTATACTGGAGAATATGACGATTACGCCTAGGGAGAAAATCGAAATGGCCATAAACGGAATTTATAAAAATATGGCTGAAAACGAAAGCTCGGCTCAGTATCATTTGCTTATCGCTCAGGCCAATTTAATGACCTCACCGCCGGCCAAAGCCAGGGTAATACTGGCCGAGAAAAGCGATATCCCCTACGAGATAATTGCCCGGATAATTCGCAAGGGCCAAAAAGACGGTACGATCAAGAAAGGCAACGCCAAAGATATGGCGCTGGTGTTCTGGACAGCCATAAAGGGGCTCGCCATTCATAAGACATCTCGAGGCAATAAATTCAAAATGCCCGATCCGAAGATATTATCGGGTATATTTTTCGAGGTTAGTTAAAGGCAAAACAAAACGTTATTAGTGTTACAGGAGATTATAAAATGACAAGCCTTAAAAGCAAACTGTTCATATTCCTGCTCAGATACAGAAACCTGTTCAAGTTTCAATGGCAGCGAAAACCGGAGATCACTTTCGATACTTCCATACCGGAACTTCGCGATAAAACAAAGAAGGCTGGCAAACTGTTCGGCAAGTTACCGAAGGAAATCGAGCATAGCGCGTTTCACATCGGTGATATGTACGCCGAGTGGGTGATGCCGTCGAATGCAGCAAAAGATAAAGCGATACTGTACTTCCACGGCGGCGGCTATGTTCTCGGCTCGGCGGAGGGACATCGCACGCACATAGCCAAATTCGTCAAGGGCAGCAATGTCCCGGCCATGTCGTTCGACTATCGCCTCGCCCCCGAGCATCCATACCCGGCTGCGTTGGAGGATGCGCTGACAGCATACCGCTATCTGCTCGATCAGGGCATCGAACCAGCCAATATCGTGTTCGTCGGCGATTCCGCCGGTGGCGGCCTCTGTCTGGCTACACTTCTGGCCGCTCGTGAGAACGACCTGCCGATACCTGCCGCGGCGGCGGTGCTTTCGCCGTGGACAGATCTGAAATGTACCGGTGATACTCTTACATCGTTGCAAGAGGTGGATGCCTTAACCTGGACAGAATCATGGCATGTTTTCGCGAAGTATTACGTAGCCGACAGCAATCCGGAGCTGCCGACGATCTCCCCTCTCTACGGCGACCTGACCGGCCTCCCCCCGATACTGATTTACGTAGGCGGCCACGAGGTACTTCTTGATGACTCAGTGCGTTTCGCGGATAAAGCTCGCGCGGCTGGTGTGGATATTACCCTGCGCATCGGCGAGGGCATGTTCCACTGCTACCCTGTCTGCGCCCCCATGTTCCCGGAGGCAACCGCAGCGATGGCGGAGATATGTGGGTTTATAGCTGAGTATGCCAAGAACAAATAGAATGGTGAGAACTAAATCAATCTTACGCTTGTAGTGGCGTATCGACATACACCCTTTTTTATTCAATGCAATTATACCAAATTTTTCTTATTGTAGTATGTTTTTTTGCCCAATTCAATCAACTATCAGATAAGTAGTTCTCTGTAAACAATACTATTTAAAACTAATTTGATAGATTTTCAAAAACACAGCCTAATTTCTTATCTTAGAGATTTTATATAGCGGATATTCTAGAAATTTGCTTAACAGTAAAGCAAAATGTTCATCTTTATCAATTTCATGTAATGCTTTTCTAAGTTGGCCAACACAATGAAAAGAATTTAATGCTGTTTCCTTTAAATCTAAATTTGACTCTCTTATTATACCAATTTGCTGGTCAAAATGATCAATTTCAATATTTTTTGCTTTTAAGTGTATAACAGCATTTCTTATTTTTATTAATTTTTTTAATAACACTAAACCCTTATGATCTTTTGGAATACTATTACCATTAACTAAATTTGGTATTATTACCCATTTACTATAAAGATTTAAGCTTTCAAGATGCTTTTTGCTAAATGAATTACCAAGTTTCCTCGTAGCATAGTTATAAATATATGATTCTAAAGAGATAACAGTAAATACTACAACAATAGTCGAAAAACTATCAATAGACTTATGAAATTCCTGAGACTCCACAAAATGACCATCATTTTTATTCAAACTCTCAGTTATTTTCTCATAAGACTCTCCTGCTATCTTCAAGTAATTTAAGAACGGGGCATAAATAATTGTGTCCAAGCTATCTTCCTTTCTTATAGTCACCGTTACTAATAAGCATTCATGAGTTCAACAATATCTTAATATATTACAATTTAGAAAAAGAAAAACATTATAATTCTATTAATTAGATTATCTAATACAGCTTCGTTTAAATAGAAAAAAGGGCGTATGCAATACGCCCTTACAACAGAAATCAAATTAGTATGTAATTCCCCTCAGCTCACCATCGCTTTCATGTACTCCCAGCGCATCTTGGCTATCATGGTAATCGGGATGTTCTTCGGACAGACCGCCTCACACTCGCCGTGATTGGAGCAGTCGCCGAATCCCTCGGCATCCATCTGCGCTACCATAGCTAAGGCACGCTCCTTGGCCTCTACCCTGCCCTGCGGCAGGAAAGCGTACTGGCTGATCTTCGCCGACACGAACAAGGAGGCCGAGGCATTCGGGCAGGCGGCAACACAGGCGCCGCAACCGATACAGGCGGCGGCATCCATAGCTTTCTCGGCATCGGGTTTGGGAATCGGCGTCTCGTTAGCCTCGCCGGCCGAGCCGGTGCGCACCGATACATAACCACCCGCCTGCTGGATTCTATCAAACGCGCTTCTATCGACCACCAGGTCGCGGATTATCGGGAACGGTTTAGCGCGGAACGGCTCTACCGTAATAGTCTCGCCATCCTTGTAATTGCGCATATGAACCTGACAGGTACAGATCGACTGCTTTGGGCCGTGAGCCACGCCGTTTATCACCAGGCTGCAGGTGCCGCATATACCCTCTCGGCAATCGCTATCGAACTCGATCGGACGCTCGCCCTTGCGCACGAGGTTCTCGTTCAGAAGGTCGAGCATCTCCAAAAACGAGCTATCGGGCGAGACATCGGACACGTCGTAGTCCACCAGCTTGCCCGGCTTATCGGGTCCCTCCTGACGCCAGATCCTGAGTTTGAGACTTAATTTATCGCTCATGAATGATTCTCCTATTTATAAGAACGCTGTGATGGTGTCACGCGCTCGAAAGTCAGCTCTTCCTTGTGAAGCTCGTGTGGTTTGCCCTCGCCTTTGTACTCCCAGGCGGCTACGTAGGTGAAATTCTTGTCATCACGCAAAGCCTCGCCTTCCTCGGTCTTGTACTCCTCGCGGAAATGACCGCCGCAGGACTCCTCGCGGTTCAAGGCATCGCGAGCCATAAGCTCGGCCAGCTCCAGATAATCGGCCACTCGTCCGGCCATCTCGAGGTTCTTGTTCAGTTCCTCGTTCTTACCGGTTACCCTGATATTATTCCAGAACTCCTCTTTCAGTTTCGGTATCTTCTCGATAGTCTCTTTCAGACCCGGAGCCTCGCGAGACATACCGACCTTATCGCGCATCAAAGCGCCAAGCTCGCGATGTATATCGCCGACAGTTTTTTCGCCGTTAATCGACAGCAGTTTGTCGGTCATCTTCCGGATATCATCTTTAGCGGCTTTGAACGCCTCATGGTTGGTGTCTACCTTCTCGAGTTTCACACCTGCCAGGTATTCACCCAGCGTATTGGGTATCACGAAATAACCGTCGGCCAAGCCCTGCATAAGCGCGCTCGCTCCCAAGCGGTTCGCGCCGTGGTCGGAGAAGTTGGCCTCGCCCAGCACGTGCAGGCCGGGGATGGTGCTCATCAGGTTGTAGTCTACCCACAGGCCGCCCATGGTATAGTGCGGCGCCGGGTAAATCATCATGGGGCTCTCGTAAGGATTTTCACCGGTTAAGTTCTCGTACATATCGAACAGATTGCCGTAACGCTCGGTAATAACATTCTTGCCCAAACGTTTGATAGCATCCTCGAAATCGAGATAGACAGCGAACCCGGTCGAGCCGACACCATAGCCGTCATCGCACATCATCTTAGCGCCGCGGGAGGCGATATCACGCGGTACCAGGTTACCGAACGCCGGGTAGCGACGTTCGAGGTAGTAGTCGCGCTCGTTTTCGGGTATCTCTGTCGGTCGACGTTTATCACCCTTCTTCTTAGGTACCCAAACGCGGCCATCATTACGCAAGCTCTCGCTCATCAGGGTAAGTTTCGATTGATGCTCGCCCTCCTGCGGTATACATGTCGGGTGAATCTGGGTAAACGAGGGATCGGCGAACAACGCGCCTTTCTTATGACATCTCCAAACAGCCGTGGCGTTGGAATTAACCGCGTTGGTTGAAAGATAGTATACGGTGGAATAGCCGCCGGTCGAAAGCAGAATAGCATCACCGGCGAATGATACGATCTCGCCGTTTATCAAATTGCGAGCTACTATGCCACGAGCTTTACCATCGATGACCACCAGCTCGAGCATTTCGTGACGAGGGAACATCTTGACCGTACCGGCCTTCACCTGACGCATCAACGCGCTGTACGCCCCCAGTAAAAGCTGCTGTCCGGTCTGGCCGCGCGCGTAAAACGTACGCGAAACCTGCGCCCCACCGAATGACCTGTTGGCCAGCGTACCGCCGTATTCGCGAGCGAACGGCACACCCTGGGCGACGCACTGGTCGATAATGGCGTTACTCAACTCAGCCAGACGGTAAACATTGCCCTCACGCGAGCGGAAATCACCGCCTTTGATCGTATCGTAAAACAGTCGCCAGACATTGTCGCCATCGTTCTGGTAGTTCTTGGCGGCGTTGATACCTCCCTGCGCGGCGATACTGTGCGCCCGGCGGGGAGAATCCTGTATGCACATGTTGATTACGTTATAACCTAATTCACCTAAAGAGGCTGCTGCTGAGGCTCCGGCAAGTCCGGTGCCTACTACGATGACAGTAAACTTGCGCTTGTTGGCGGGGCTTACCAGCTTAACGCTATCTTTGTATAATGACCACTTGTTCTCAAGCGGGCCTGATGGAATTTTAGCATCCAGTTTCATGCCGCACCTCCCGCGCAGTATATGTAGATAGGCAGGAATACGAATCCTGCCGCCAGTACGATTGCTATCACAATACCCAGAGCGTAAATAACCGGTACCAGACGGGGGTGCTGAACGCCCAGCGATTGAAAGGCGCTCCAGAAACCGTGGCGAAGGTGAAAACCCAGAAGTATCATAGCGATCGTGTATGCGCCTGTTATGTAGATATTACTGAACTGCTCGATTACCAGGCGGTATAAGTCTCGTATCTGGTTGCCCTCGTAGTTGTAGATATAGCCGGCCTCGGCTCCGGGGCCGTACTTGAAATGTTTCAGATGTAGTACGGTAAAAATAAACAGCACCAGTCCCGTGATAATCATATTTTTCGAGGACCAGGTTTTCTTGCTGGGTGAACCGGCATCAGCGCTTTTCTGATATTTATCGGGACGCGCTTTTTGCTTATCCCACCAGACAGCCACCGCCATGATGATGTGAAAAACGAACATGGCCAGCAAACCAAGCTCAACGATGTAAAGCACAACGCCGAGTTCCTCGTAGAAATGCGCGTAATGATTGAAAGGCCCGGGATCGCCGTATAGAAGCTTGAGATTGCCGATTAAATGTACGATGACAAAAACGACCAATGCCAGGCCTGTAAGAGCATTGATTATCTTTTTGCCCACCGATGACCATAGTAAAGACTGCAGGTTTTGCATCGCTCTCCTCTTATCATTTATTAAACATATATTTGAAAATTAGTGATTTGCTCGCGGGTTGCCAAACTGGAATCCTCTCGGTGAAATTTATATCAGCTAACAAAATCAAATTAATCAAATTACTACCCCAAGTGACATATATATTTATACCAACCGGCGACCAAATTACAAGCAGAAAATCTAAAAATTAAACATTACGAATATATATGAGATTATAGCAAATAGGGATGATAAAATTCTATATCCTCGCCAACCCCATGAAAATCGCATGTATTGATACAATCAGAATCAAAAACAGCGACCTCGCTCTCTCGGATTTTAGTCCGATGAACCTGTATTCGAGAGAGTTCTCCCGGCAGCTTTTTAAACAGTCGCCGCATAAAGTACAGGTTAGTCCCGGCCTGCGGTTTTGTATATCGGTTATCGTTAGCGCAAGGTAACGGCATGCTAAGTTACAGGCGCCGCATTCATTGCAGGTTTCATTTATGCGTATCCTGAATGGTGATAGCTTGCCCAGCCAGTTTACCAGCAACCCTATAGGACACCAGGTGATACAATGCGCCATAGCACCCGATTTACGTGACCAGAGCATCATCACCAGCACACCGACCGCGCCGAAAATTATGGCAATAGTGGCTGCTGCCGACACCGATACACCTAACATCCTGAGAATAATAGATACGATTGGCGTAACAACCAGAATCGCGATTCTAGCGAACTTGTGCCAGTTCGGTAGTGTGCCCGGTATACGTTTAGCCAGTGAGCTGCGATGATCCCATGAGCCGATGTAACATAAATAGCTGCACCATGATGGCCCTACTATAAGCAGTGTGCTCAGGAGCAGGATCGGCATGAAGAATCCTCCGCCTCTGTATATCGGACCTGCCAGTATAACGGCCGGCACGGGTATATGAATATTACCGGTCATGAGGAATTCCTCTGCTCCCGTTAGTCCTACGATAAACTGCGCGAAAAAAACGATTGAAAATATCAACCAGATTCGTTTTCGCCATATCACGGTATACCTGATATCCATCATCTTACCGGTTAGCCACCCGGCGTAAAATGATAGAAGAAGTATCTCCAGCCAGCCGAGACCATACATGAATCTCTCAGCCAGAATTATCGGGAAACTTGCTTTTAGCTGCACTATTGACAGAATAGCGAATGTAATAATGAATGTTGAAAGACTTTCGCCGGTATATTCATCATTGATAGCCAGCTTAGCTATCATTTTTTTAGTGTTAAGAACAATTGCTGATAATATCGCAATGGCGGCAACCGCCCCCAGGATCACCGCCATGCGCGTATATGGTTCACCCATCTCTATCCTTAGCTGGGCAACAGAGTAAATAGTCGTAAGCCAAACTCCGGCAGCTAAGAGTAATATCAATTGAAAGACCCTCAGACTCCATCGATGGCGATACAAAAGTATGTACGGCGATATGAGCCAGAAAACTACCATACCCATATCACCATTACGAAAGTAATGAGCCGCTATTAAAAGTACAGATAACGAGACTGGTATGAATCTCAAAACAATCATTTCACTCTTGCGGCTCTTTTATCATCGTAAGAAGCATCTTGAAACGTTTCTCGGCATATACAGCGTGAGGTATGTCAGAAGGCATCAGAACGATCTCGCCCTTCTTAGCGAGAATGTCCTCACCACCTATAGTAAGCCTGACCTCGCCATCCAATACTTGAACATAAGCGTCATATGGCGCCGAGTGTTCGCTAAGCTCCTGCCCCGAATCGAATGCGAACAGCGTCATCGTACCGGATTTGCCTTTCTTGATAGTCCTGCTTACGACCGCTCCCTCGGAGTAATCAAGCAATCCGGCCATACTATATGATCTACCCGGTTCTAATTCCGCACTATTTTTCTTATCCATGTATATCCCTTGATCGAGTAATTAATTTTAAATATACGTGTCGTATTCCGCTCAATGCCATCTCCTTTCAATGCAATATTAGCAACATCCAATGATCTAAAGAATATCATAAAAAAGATTGTCATTGCTTTTGATTTAAATCAAAAAAGATCAGATTTTTTCGCCGGATGCCACTAATTCGAGCTTATCGAAATCGTGTACGGTGATCTCCTGATTATTCACGCTGATTATGCCCCTGTCTTTTAATTTCTTGAAATTGCGTGATAATGTCTCGCTGATCGTGCCCAGATCTTTGGCTAACTCGGTTTTGGTGATATCGATAATAAAAGTTTTCACGGATCGGCCGTTTGTTTTTTCCAGTATATATCGTGCAAGTCTGGCTGAAACCTCTTTTAAGGCCAACTCCTCAACCATGATGTTGTACTCTCGAAGAAAGGCCGAAAGTGAGGAAATGATTTTCAAGGAAATACGGGGATGGTTTTCGATGACTTTCAAAAAGCCATCCTTGGGGAAGAAACCGGCCACCGAGTTCTCTATAGCCATACAATCGGCTGGATAATTTCCGCCTTTAAATATCCCAACCTCGGCGAAGAATTGATTGGGCTTTATTAAATGAATTGTGTATTCTTTTCCTTCCGGATTCGATTTGTAAATCCGGATTTTCCCCTCGAACAACACGTAGAATCCTTTAGCCTCGTCGCCATCCAGAAAAACTATTTTCCCCTTAGTTAACCTCCGAATGGACATTACATTCGCCAGCGCTTGCATTTCGACATCATCCAAACCGGTAAATAACGTACTGGCTTTTAAATAATTCATGACCTCCATATCATAGATATTAATTGATAAATACGTTTAAATCCACCCTTTTTTGCAATCGTTGATCTATGTCAAGGATCACGTCCTTTGTTTGGCCGATATTTGAATTAAATACAAAGATATTGGAGAACGATATGGCTAAAATAAAAAGAAATATTATCCGGATAGACGAGGATAAATGTAATGGTTGTGGCTTATGTATACCTGCCTGCCCGGAAGGGGCACTTCAAATAATCGATGGCAAAGCCCGGCTGGTGAAAGAAACTTTCTGTGATGGCTTAGGCGCCTGCCTGGGTGATTGCCCCGAGAACGCTCTGCATATCGTTGAACGCGATGTTGAATACTATGATGCGGGTGGAGTGGTAAGTCATATAAAGCGTAATTCTCCCGATCAACTCGGTAATCATTATAAGCATATCGACAAACACAAAGATGAAATCAACAGGATTACCGAAGATACGAAAACAATCGCGCCGCCTGCCTGCCCGGGTTCTAAAATGATGCAGTGGATTACCGGCGAGGAACCGCCCGTGACATCAACGAAAAACATACAGCTCTCGCAATTACGACAGTGGCCGGTTCAACTTCACCTTTTGCCGCCGAACGCGCCATATTTCAAAGACGCTAACTTGATGATTATCGCCGATTGTGTGGCGTTCGCATATGGCAACTTCCAGGAGGATTTCGTAAAGGATAAAGCCATAGCGATAGGTTGTCCCAAACTGGATGATGTAAACGCATACCTCGATAAAATCGCGCGGATAATTGCCGAGGGTAAACCAAGATCGGTTACCGTGGTATATATGGAGGTACCCTGTTGTATGGGAATGGTGAAAATAACCGAGCAAGCTTTGGCGAGTTCCGGCAGAGATATACCGATGGAAAGCGTATTGATCTCTATCAAGGGTGATATAATTCAGAAACGTACAGTTCGAAACGCCGCCAGCTAATAGCATAAACAGCATTACCTGTCATTGCGAGAGAGTATAGCGGACGAAGCAATCCGTTAATAATAGGCTCTTATTCAGAGCTACTTAATTTTGCTAGGGAGCTAATATCTTCTTATAGCTTAACATACTGCCGACTGTATCTTTCATGTTAGTAGGCTCGCCGACCAGCAACTTTTCGGTTCTATCATAATAGGCCAGACAGGTACCGCAGGATAGTATGCGAGTCCCGCTATCGGAAAACTTTTCAAGCAAATCGATCACGGGCGAATCCTCGGTGGTGAGAAATACCCCGCTGTTAAGGAAAGCTATAATCGAGGGCCGCGCGCCCGATTCCCAGAGTTGCTCCAACCAGGCTTTCATCAGTTTCTCGCCCAGATCAGGTTCGCCATCACCCAACCCGTTAGATTTTATCATGACTAAAAGGTCTTTATCGATCGCCATAACAGGTCTCCTGTATTAGAAGTAAGTATTTTCTATTAGATTTTGATATTATATTATCTTGCTAAGGGTTTTGGAAGAAAATATGTAGTGACATTAAATTAACTGCCGCCGGCCAAAGGCACCATACTTTCAGGACAGCCTCTGAAGGACTGTCTTTCTACGCTTTATATAATGAAAGCGACTGACTGCCAGCGCTGTTAGTATTGTCTTATATGATCTCACCATTGTCCGGCCTTCCCATCTCGTTGCGAAGCGCTGCTTCGCAACGTGACTTTTGGGCCGGCAAAATGCGCATTCTACATGACACAAGAAGGTTTCCAGGCAGCGCTTGGAAACCAGGGAACTAAGCCTAACATAGGCAGGACATATCAGGATGCATGATACGCTGAATATATAATTATATCGGAAAACATCTTTCACTAACAATTCCAAGGAGATTTTAAAATTTACTGAAAAACACCGGACACTAGTGATATGATCTAAAATATAAAAGCTTCGCTGTATATGTACACACCGGCTAAACCTGTATTTTATAGCATCAAGAGCAATTTCGTAGCGTGGGCATACTGCCCTTAAATATCTTGTCTTAACACTAATGAACATGTCCTCCCTCCACACTAAAATACCACCTGATAAATTATACTCAAAATAGTACGGATTTATCCGATAACTAAATGTGATGCTTAACTATGCCTACTTTGTTATTTCGTGGGAACTTAAGTATCGACTAAATATTTAATATCAGGTAAAGCAGAAAATAATGCCAACCTAAATGGAGGGAAAAATGGCTAATAATATTCAGGAAATTCTCGGTAAGGATGCCGAATACCTATTAAATCACACCAGTAAAACAATCTCGAAAGATCAGCTTCACGTGCCAGGTCCGGACTTCGTCGACAGGGTACAGCTATACTCGGATAGAACAACGCCGGTATTACGCAATATGCAGTCGTTGTTCGATCACGGCCGCTTGAGCGGATCGGGCTATCTCTCCATCCTGCCGGTAGACCAGGGTATCGAACACTCCGGTGGCGCTTCATTCGCGCCTAATCCGGCCTATTTCGATCCGGAGAACATAATCAAGCTGGGTCTCGAGGGCGGCTGCAACGGCGTAGCCTCGACACTGGGCGTGCTGGGGATAATGTCCCGCAAATACGCGCATAAAATACCGTTTATCGTAAAAATCAACCATAATGAGCTACTAACCTATCCGGCACATCCCGACCAGATACTGTTCGCCAGTGTCGAACAGGCGTTCGAGCTTGGCGCGGTGGCAGTTGGCGCAACGATCTATTTCGGGCATGAAACATCAAATCGGCAGATTATCGAGATATCAGAGGCTTTCCAGGCCGCCCATGAGTTGGGCATGGTCACGATTCTCTGGTCGTACCTGCGAAATACAGCGTTCAAAGCCGATAAAGACTATCACACCTCAGCCGATTTAACCGGCCAGGCCAATCATCTAGGCGTAACTATCGAGGCTGATATTATCAAGCAGAAAGCGCCGACCAACAACGGCGGTTATACAGCGATCAATTTCGGTAAAACTGACGAGAAGGTTTATACCGAGTTAACCTCGGATCACCCGATTGACCTCACCCGCTACCAGGTAGCAAACTGCTACATGGGACGGGCCGGGCTGATCAACTCCGGCGGCGGATCAGGTTCCAACGATCTTCAGGATGCCGTACGCACCTCGGTGATTAACAAACGCGCCGGCGGTATGGGGATGATCATGGGCAGGAAAGCATTCCAGCGCCCCATGGCCGAGGGTGTCAAACTGATCAATGCCGTTCAGGATGTCTACCTCGATAAAGGCGTGACCATAGCCTAAACAAAGATTACGATTTTATCTCCGAAAGGGCGTATTTAATGCGCCCTTTTTCTTTTCACAGGTTATGAAATTCATAGAATTACATACTCCATTATATTTTAGCAGTTAGTTAAACATGAGCTGTAGAAGCGTATCGAATACGCCCCCGGGCAGACAGCATGAGTTGGCAGATTTATCCTAATTGTACGTTCATACTCAGGGTGTCCCACCTCGGGGCTGGAAGCCTGAGGTAGAATCGTTTAATAAGGCGAATCAATCCGTTTTTATAGCCCCTGAAAGCATATCCTTCATCCCAAATCCCCGGAAACCACATTTCCATTGATTTTGTTATAAACAGAGATTATATATTCGACCTTAACCCGGCGATCTAAAAGTCTAGTGTAAATCTACGGAGATAAATAATGGCCTACCTCGAAATACGCGATTGGATAAAAGAATTAAAACCCGGCAAAAAAATCACCAAAACCAAATTCGATAAAGAATATTCAGGTGTCACTTTAAAGGCGCTCGAGAAGATGTATAAAACGATGGTGCTGGCAAGGCGAATCGAGTTGGAGGAGAAAATCCTCCTCAGGCGCGGACTGTGTCGGTTTTTCATAGGCTGTGGCGGCAAAGAACTGATCGATGTTGTCCTGGCCGGCGCGCTTAAAAAGGATGATCCGTTCGCCGGTTACTACCGCAATAAAGCGTTCGATCTGTACCGGGGCGTATCCATAAAGCAGAAAATATACGAGGCTGTCGGGGATGTCCGTTCGGAATCTACCGGCGGACAGCTTCAACCGGCCCACTCCTCGTACCCCGAGCTGGCGATATTGCCGCAGGCCTCCCCCACTGGCTCGCACGCCCTCGAGGCCGCCGGATTAGGCGAGGCTATCATAAATCCTACACGGATAAAAGGCCCGGCCGGTATCAGAAACGGACGGTACAAAAGCAACTCTATAGTCTGTTGCTCGATCGGTGAAGGCGCAACCTCCTCACCTGAATTCCATCGGGCAGTGTTTTATTCCGTGTACAACAATACTCGTAATATTTACGCTATCTATAACTGCGGCTGGGCAATCTCAACCAGTGTCAACGAGCAGTTCCCCGAGGGTAACCCAACGACATCATTCGAAGGTTATCAACGTTTCGGTCTGAAAATCGAAAACTTCGATGGAACCGATATCAAGCAGTCGTTGGCGGCGGTCAAGCGCATGGTAGATTATACCCGAAAAGGTAAAGGCCCGGCCATAGCCAACATAAATGTAACCCGCGAGGATTCGCATTCGGGTAGTGATGATCAATCTCATTATATGGAGTTAAAAGAACAAAGCTATCATATCAAAAACGATCCGCTCCGCATGATGGCCAAACAACTCATACAGGACGGTCTGTTTACGACCGAGAAACTGGTGAAAATCTATAATGACATAGACTCCGAGGTGAGTAGAACCTCCGCCGAGGTCACTAAAGACATTCGACTCAAGAAAACCAGTGATGTCCTGGGCAAGGTCTATAGCTACAAACCTGAAAATGCCGAGAGCTTGTGGAAACGACTGGTGGATGAACGCGGTAGTGTACGCGAGAGGAAATATATAGAATTTCACGAACGGGGATTTTTCAAATCACCCGGTCTTCCAGAGAACCAGCCTGAGATGACTATGCGCACGGCAATTAATTATGCCCTGTTCGATATATTCATGCTCTCGGATGACACCGTGCTTTTCGGTGAGGATGTCGCTGATTTCGCCAGGGAGGTGTTTAATAAAGGCGATCAGGTGATGGATAAACTCAAAGGCAAAGGTGGAGTATTCCTTACCACCAAAAACCTTCAGCGAGCATTCGGCATCGATAGGGTTTACAACACTCAGCTCGATGAGGCTGGTATTCTCGGCCGCGCTGTCGGGCACGCTTATCAAGGTCGAGTTCCGTTTCCTGAGGTGCAGTTTATCGATTACATGAGTCCCGGCTATCAGCAGCTTAAGGATAGAATCGCCACCACCTATCAGCGATCCAACGCGCAAATAAAAATGCCGATGGTGATCCGTACCTCATATGGCGGCTACAAGCAGGGCGCAGGCGCGATGTGGCATTCCGAGGCCAATCTCGGTACTTATATCAATATCCCCGGCCTGCATGTGTTGATACCCTCGAACGCCCATGATGCCGCCGGGTTACTGCGTACCGCCTATGTCTCCGGCGATCCCGCCATGTTCTGCGAGGCGGTCGCATTGTATAACCGTCGAGATTGGGAGGGCTATAACATAATGGCCAAATACCCGCCTATCGAGGAGCTTATACCGTTCGGTAAGGCGAAAGTCTACAACCCCGAGGCGGAGGATATCGCTATTATCAGCTACGGTATAACTCTGCCGATGTGCCTGAAAGTCGCCCGCGATCTGGAGAGTAAAAATATCAAAGCCAGGGTGATCGATCTACGCACGGTAAAGCCCATCGATTGGGGCACCATCGAGGAGACGTTAAAAGACATCTCGAAAGTTGTGGTGGTCTCCGAGGACAGGTATCACGGTGGTGTAGGGCCGACCATAGCGGCTTACATTGGCGCCAACCTGTTTGATTATCTTGACGGCCCGGTTCGCCTGCTAACGGCGCAGGATGCCCGAGTAGCCTACGGCGAGGACGGCGACAACATCTGCCTGCCCCAGCCCTATAAAATTATAGAGGTGGTTGAGGATTTGCTGGAGTATTAGAGTATCTTGAGCAGGTCAAAATCCCTGCGGTTTTGACGCTCTTAAGAATTTTAAAATGTGATTGATTAACATTAGATTTCACGCGTAGGGGCGTATCGCATACGCCCTTTTTTACAATTATTATTCGATTACAACAAGTAATAGAATAATCAAAACACAATATCCATAGGGGATGGTCTAAGACCATCCCGCAAGACGTTTAATCAATAGCATAGATTATTTACGATCAACAAACGGGGCAATCTTAGATCGACACCCAACAATGTGAGCTACTAATACTTGCTATATGCAATCACGGTGCCCTATCCCCGCCATAAGCGGGAGGGCGGGAATGCCAATCAACAATAGTAACACGCGTTAAAACCGCGGGGGTTTTGATCTACACAAAAAAAGCCGGAGGCAAACACCTCCGGCCCGTCACAATCAAATTTGGAAATTACCTATTACTTTACTTATGCCCCGTGCAACCGCCACATTTCGTGGGATCACATTTTATAGCGGTGGTCGCCTTTTTAGTCGATGTATCTTTAGTCGATGCTTTTTTGGGGCAATTCTCCGGTTTCACGTGCTGACAGGTGCTGTCGGCTTTGCAGGCATTCCCGCTTTTGCAAACCTCACCGCATGTACAGGTATCGCCATGGGGGCAATTGACTTTCTGTAGGCATGGCTTTTCGCATGTGGTATTAACCGTAGTTTTAGATTTAATATCAGATGTTTGCGAGGTGGTTTTAATCCCATCAGCATAGATTACCGTTAACAACAACAGCGGCAGTAACATGTAGAAAACGTATTTTATTTTCATCGTAAGAACTCCAGTTATTATTTTTAATTTCATGAATGTATATATGCCAGTGAACGATAGATGCATAAACTTACATTCATATTATGAGTTTATTATACTGCTAGTTATATTCTCAACATCGAAGAACCGTTGATTCTATATGCGAGTGCAGATTCAATCTGCCAGGTGGCTTCTTGATAAGCTTGGATGATATAAATACAATTAAATCACTTGAACTTTCGTTAAAAGCAGAGCCATTATCCGGTGAGTTATCATATACCGTAATATCAGCATATTCCTGAAATATTGCATAGAATGATTTAGTGCATTTCAAACAACGTAAGGCTTTATTCTGATCGCATGTCTTTTCTTTCGCTACCTCGGCTTTACATCCGGAGGTCTTCGAGCAACACGACTTATGCACGCTATCTGATTTTACATTCTTGCTCTTCGCACAGGGCGGTACGCCGTCTTTACAGATGCAAAATTTCACCATCGGTGAAAATGTCACCATAGCGCAGTAGAAAAGTATGAATACCACGATCCTTACAATCATATCTTAAAGTATGCAATAATACTATGTTTGTCAATATAAAAAGGATGCATGAGGTATGGTACCCCATCCCCGCCCTCAGTGGGGTTGTTGAAAAAGCCATTTATATGAGTCGCTGGGCGGACGAAGCCCTTAGTTCATACTTTCCCGGTGACATGCCGCATGAAATCAGGTGTCAGGAATGGATTCCTGACACCACCGTTATCCAACAAGGACTTTTTCAACAAGCCCTCCGTGGGTGCGGAAATGCTAATCAACGGTAGCAACTTGCGTTAAAACCACAAGAATTTTAAAAGGGCGTATATCGATACGCCCCTACAAAAAATTTATATATCTACCCTCACCAGTGTCCGGTGTTTTTCGGTAAATATCAAATTTCTCCTTGGAATTGTCAGTAAAAGATATTTTCCGATATAATTATTATATTCAGCGTATCATGCATCCTGATATGTCCTGCTGATGTTAGGCTTAGTTTCCTGGTTTCCAAGCGCTGCTTGGAAACCTTCTTGAGTCATGTAGAATGCGCATTCTGCAGGCAAACAAGCCACGTTGCGAAGCAGCGCTTCGCAACGAGATGGAAAAAAAGCTAATCAACGGCAGTAACTCGCGTTAAAACCTCAAGCATTAAAAAGGGCGTATATCGATACGCCCCTACAAAAAATTTATATATCCAACCTAAAAATGTAATTGGCGTGGTCAGGGTGAGTCCTCGCTTGCCCTGGCGGTTCCCCGACTTGTCTACCTGCTAACGAAAGCCGGTAGACGAGGATGCCTGCCAGCCACAGCGGGTTAGTCAGGCCCCAAGTGGGCCTGACCTACCAAAAACTTATTTACAGCTCTTTGCTGCCCAGATTCTCTTTCGAGAACATCTTCTCCAGCTCGGGATCGGTGAATACACCATCCTTGCGGATCAGCTTGTCATCGAACCAGATCTCGCCGCCACCGTAATCGGGACGTTGAATCAATACCAGATCCCAGTGTATGGCTGAATCGTTGCCGTTGGGCGCCTCATCGTAGCACTGGCCGGGTGTGAAATGGAAACTACCGGCAATCTTCTCATCAAAGAGTGTGTCCTTCATCGGGTAAAGAATAAACGGATTGACACCTATGGCGAACTCGCCGATATAACGCGCGCCTTCGTCCGTATCCAAAGCTTTATTGAGCTTATCGACATTACCATCGGCGGTGGCTTTAACTATCTTGCCGTTTTCGAACGTGAACGTGATACCGGTGTAGATATTACCCTGGTACAGCGAGGGTGTATTGTACTTGATAGTGCCGTTGATTGAATCCCTCACCGGCGCGGTATATACTTCGCCGTCGGGGATATTGCGTTTGCCATCACACTTGACCACGCCGATACCTTTGATCGAGAAAGTCAAATCGGTATCGGGAGCCTTGATATGCACCTTGTCGGTGGCGTCCATCAAGGCGTAAAGCTTATCCTGCGCCTTCGACATCATAGCGTAATCGGCACAGCAGACCTGGTAGTAGAAATCCTCGAACTTTTCCTGGCTGGTCTCGGCCAGTTGAGCCATGGCGTTATTGGGGAAACGGAGTATCACCCAGCGAGTACGTTTCACGCGTTGTTCGAGATGAACCGGTTTATAAAACAGGGAATTCATTTTCTCGGTCTGCTTCTGGTCGATATCGGCCATATCGAACGGATTATCCGAACCACGCAATCCGATATAGGCATCGGACTTTTTCATCAGTTCCAGATGTAATTCCGCCTGACGCTTGAACTGGTCATCACCGGCGTTGCCTACCCAGTGGCGAAGCAGTGACTCGTCATTATAGTACCAGAACGTTGTCGCGCCTTTCTGCGTGGCGTAGCGGATGATCTCCTTACCCAGCTCCAGGGTCTCTTTGCCCTTTATCTCGAGATATAATGTCTCGCCCTTTTTCAGCTCGGTCGAATAGTCTATCAACTGATGTGCTAAAACTTCGTTGCGTTTATCTTTCATCGTGTCTCCTTGTTCGTAGATGGTGCATCAATCGATATAACATAGCAAATCCGCAGCCTGTTATCAACCGATTCGGCCTATTTTGATTGCATATTTTCATAAATAGTATTTATTAGCAATCTATGGATAATAACTACCTCGCATGGTATAAAGATATCGAAATCGAAATCACTAATAGGGATGATATTAATCTCCTGATGGCCAGTTCCGTATCCCAACCTACCGAGTTATTATTGGCTGATCTGAAGAAATTCAGCCGGCAGGTGGAAAAGCGCATCCCTTATTCCAATGCTTACGGCCATCCGTTGTTCATCGATGCGATAGCGGCTCGCTATAACCTCGATCCCGAACGGATCGTAATCACCAACGGCGTTTCCAACGCGATCTATCTGGTCTGCAAAGCCGTGTTGGAAAAAGGCGACCATGTGTTAGTAGAGACCCCGGTGTACCAGGCGCTGACAATGGCCCCCATGGACATAGGCACGGATATCACATTTTACGATAGATCGGCCGAGGCGGGAAAGTTAGATATAGAATGTCTCGTATCGCTGGTCAGGCCCTCAACGAAAATGATTATGCTGACAAATATCCACAATCCCACCGGAGTATTTATCACGGATGATACGATCAAGGAGCTGGCGATAGCGGCCAAGAAAATCAACCCCGAGATCGTCATTTTCATCGATGAGATATACCGCGATTTCATGCCGGGGGATCTAAGCTGTTCGTATAATCTGGATGATAACATCATCTCTTTAAACAGCCTTACTAAAGTTTACGGCCTGGGCATAATCCATCATGGCTGGTTAGTTGCCAACGAGAAAATCACCTCAAAAGTCAAGTTTATCCAAAATTTCGTCGAGGGCTCCGGTTCGCGGCTCTTAGAATCGTTCTCATCCCTGGTGATGGAGAACCTGGAAAGCTACCGAAAACAGGCTTTAGTCACTTTAAAAGACAACACTGAGATTATGTCTCAGTACATTCAACCTCTTATTGATAAAGAGATTATCTCCGGCGATCCGCCCCGATACGGCTGTGTTTATTTCCCGAAAGTAAACGGCGTTGATAATACTGATACGCTGGTTCAAAAGCTTATTGATAGATATAAGATATACCTGGTACCGGGGAGTTTTTTCAGGGCGCCGAGTCATATTCGTATCGGTTTCGGAGGCGATACAGCCGGGCTAAAACAAAGCCTCGGCAGGTTTACCGAGGCTTTGCAAGAGATCTTTTAGCTTACTTTTTAAACCCGAATTTCAAAGCATCATCACTGCAGGCGTCCACGCACTCACCACACGAGGTGCAATCGGGCAATGATTTTGTTTTCGGATCACGCAACTTATAGATAGTAGGACAGGGGCTTTTCTCCTCACACTTGCCGCAATCGGTACACTTATCGGCATCGTAACGAACCCTTCCCGGGGCGATCTTTTCGAGTAACCAGCTAATCGCGCCTATCGGGCAAATCAGATAACAGAACGGCCGGTAGATTATAAGGCTGGAGATAATCAATACGATAAACAGGATGACTATAAGAGTATCGAATTGCCAGTGAAGAATCTCGAACATGTTTATCGGTTCGTATATGTTATACGCCATGAAAGCTTTCCACATCGGTATGGTAGTATCGGCCTCGATATTCTCACCCAGCATCTGTATCTGCCACATCACGAAAAAGAATGTCAGGAAAAACATCGCTAAAAGCATCATGCGGACCGAGTTGAAGGCCGTGAAATTGAACTGTTTCCATTTGTACTTATGCGGGATCTTGTTGATAAGCTCCTGCATCGCGCCCAGGGGACATACCCAGCCGCAAAATGGCTTTCGCCAGATTATACTGGGGACAATCATAGCTAAAAACGAGGCTACGAATATCGCGAAAAACTGCCCCTGAGTGACCTTGAACATGAACATCTTGGTTGTTGCGCACATGGGGCTCGGGTGAAGCGGGAAAACGAACTCCAGACCGAAAATAACAAATGCCGCCAGCATCATGACAATACGAACCCAGAGGTTGATTTTTCTGACCAGCAGGAGTACCAAGCCGATGATCATCAGCGCGAAGATAGTCAGGAACTTACCGGTAACGAAGAAATCCAACACACCGGGAGCTTTCCTCTCCTGGGCGTGCTCGGCCTGTCCTGTGGACGCCCCGTGGTCCTCCTCATGATCATCAAGCTGAGGCAATACTATGCCGCCCTGCGTTGATGTATCAAGCGCCAGGGCAATCGTGTTTACACTGAATATTGCAATCACAAAAACAGCTAATGATAATAATATTCTGCTAAGATGTGGTCTGGATGCGCGCATTTTCACTCCCCGTTTAAAAGTGTTTAATACTTATTGATGCTAATATATATATTGTGCTTTTTAAAACAAGCTCATTAAAAAGCTTAATCGATTTTCTCCGGCTTCCATGTTTCGGGAATCCAGACTCCGGAGACGCTGCAATCAGGATAAAGCTTTTTGATCTTTTCAATTGATAGTTTTACATCCTCATGATGCATTTCTCTCTCGCCGGGATGACCTCCACAATCATAATGCCCAACGATGAAAATATCATTCGAACCATGCTTTTCAACCGAGATGTCGATTTTATGCAGCAACGATTCAGGTAAATCATCATGTCTTACTATAAAGCCATCCATACCGGCTTCGGTAATCATATCGACATGTTCAGCATCGAACTCTTTTGTAAGCCAGTCGATCATAGCTTTTTGTACTCGGCCGTCCATACAGTTTAAACAAGTTACGAATTCGGGCATGTCGTCCTCGCTTTCGTGATTTTAAAAAGCCCCTCGGCGAGGATGCCGGGGGGCGTGTTACGATTAAGATTTTTTATTACATTTTCGCGGCAACTGCCTCGGCAACCTCGAGTGAGGTATTGGAACCACCCATATCATAGGTGCGAATTTTACCCTCGGCGATGACCTCGGCGATAGCTTTCTCCAGCTTTTTGGCGCTGTCGAACTCGCCCAGGTAGTCGAGCATCATTTTAACCGAAAGCAGCATTGCAATCGGGTTGACTTTATATTTACCGGCGTATTTCGGAGCCGAGCCGTGAGTCGGTTCGAATACCGCGTAATTATCGCCGATATTACCGCTGCAGGCGAATCCCAGACCGCCGACCAGCTGCGCCGCCAAATCGGAGATGATATCACCGAACATGTTGGAGGTAACCATCACAGAATAATCCTGCGGATTTTTCACCAGCCACATACACATAGCATCGATATTTGTCTCCCACAGTTCGATACCGGGGTAATTCTTTGCCACCTCGCGAGCGGTACGAACCATCAAACCGGAGGTTTCGCGAATGACATTCGGTTTTTCGACTACGGTCACTGTTTTTAATCCGAATTTCTTGGCATAATCGAAAGCATCCGTGATAATATTACGGCTGGCTTTCTTGGTAATAACACGCAACGAGAAAGCGATCTCGTCAGCCGGGGTATCCATGAAACGCTTCATTTTCGGATGATTCTTGTTGATGGCATTACGGACCTCATCGGGTACCGGATGGAACTCGATACCGGAGTATAAATCCTCGGTATTTTCGCGGAATACCGTCAGGTCGATATCATCCTTATAGTTAAGCGGGTTGCCTTTGTAGGCTTTGCAGGGTCGAAGATTCGTGCGAAGGTTAAACTCCTGGCGCATTCTGACAATCGGGCTGGAATAAATCATGCCTTTGCCCTGAAGCTCGGGTACCAGTTCTCTTTCGGCCTCTTCTTTGGGTTTCGAGGTAATCGCGCCGAACAATGCGCAATCGGTGTTATTGCACAACTCTACCGTGCGCTCGGGAAGCGGATCACCCTCTTTACACCAGAACTCCCAACCTATATCGCCATGAATATACTCGGCATCCAGTTTAATTTTGTCTAAAACGATTTTAGCGGCTTCCATGACATCATTTCCAACGCCATCACCGGGAAGCCAGGCAATTTTGTACTTCGCCATTAACTTGCTCCTTAAATTAAATATCTTGAAGTCTTTGTTTTTAATGAACTATAAATTCCGTTGAATTTATAAAAATAGTATCAGGATATCAACCGAAATAAGCAATTATTATAATAAGATTTTCAAGTAATTATTTTTTTATGTGCCGCTATCCAAAACGCAGCAAATCATCGCTTCGCTAACAGACGGCGGACCTGGATGAATTCTTGATAAATAAATTATTATTTTGCGGTAACGGCGGCGGTTCTGGTGGTTGTTTTTTTGATCAGGTATTTTCTCTCATCGATTTTAAATTCGCCCACACACCCCATGATATCCTTGCGAAGATTAGTCCTGATCACATCATATAGTTCGGAATTGGATTTGAACCATGAATAACTTACGGCATCGTAAAGTTCTGTAGTAGGCAACAGGCAGTATTCATGTTTAGGCGCCGACTCTATAATACTGTCAGCGAAACTTTGAGATCGGGCTACAGGCTGATTTAATCTATCGGTATTGGCTACCAGTATCATCTTGGGTGGCCTCTCTAATTTATCGATGCCTTTTATATCAGTTAAACTCTCGAAATAATTCTCCGGCACCGCCCCCAATTCCGTATCAGTTACCTGTACTATCGCCGTTATTTTATCCTTTAGAGTAAGGCAAAAACTCACCTTGCTGTCATCCAACCATTTAACCTTATCACCGGTCTCGAATCCTAAAGCCTCAAAAGCATTACGTACTGCGCTCATTAGCTCCTCACCAGCTTTGTACAGAAGGCCGGTACAACTCATTATATTATTAGCTCTTTTGACCAGTGTAAGCTTACGTTTGGTATAGAGTTCTATCTTCTGATTGATAGTTTCGATTTCTTCTTTGAACGGATTATTGAGGCTCATCTCGCGTTCGTATTTGGTGACCCAGCCGGGCTTGAAAAGGCCTGATTTTAAATCGTATGTGATCTCCTCAAAACATGATATTAGCTGGGTTGATTCATTCGCGATCCTGAATTCAGGGATGAAAAATATCTCGCCCCGATTGGGTTTTAACGATACTCTGCTTAAAAGCGGGAACGATCCCTGCCCGCCGCATCTGGCTAGAACCGATACCTGCCCCTCAGGAATGATATCATGACTCTGGTAAGCGGATATAGGCGAGTCGTTCAAGTTCCTATATAACGCGTTGTCGTAATCAACGAAATCCATAGCAGTGCACAGGCGATACAAAAACGAGTATTTGCCGATGAATTCCTCCAACCAGAAAAACGCCGAAAGAACCGACTCGGTAAATTTCTGCGTTCCCTTGGCGGCGAAACTTCGAATCTGGATATAAGAGTTAGGGATGTTGGATCTGATTACCAGAATGCCTTCATTATCTAGAAAAGCCCTGAACTTGGCTGTAATACGTTTGAAATTAGCCATCAACCGCATAAGATCATCTTTATCCAGCTTGATATATTCCGAGGTCGAGATATCCCGGCTATTTTCGCGAAGTTTATGATTAACAGCAAAATTCAAGGGATCGAAAAATACCATATTGTAATTATTAAGATCAGGGGCCTTGAGAATATCAAAATTATCGTATTGATCTGAGCCTTCCCGCCAGTTTAAAAAAATTGCTTTAGCCATTAGATAAAAATATCCTTAAACATTTAAAACTTCATTAATAACTGACTTTTCCACCCCTGCGCCCTTACTTCTGTTTTCGGCGATAATTAAATAGGGTTTATGATCTATAATAAAAAAGTAAACAATAATCCATATATGAAATACAGATACAACAAAAATAGCTGTGTTTATGATCTAAACCAGGGAGTTAAATTACTATATACGTTAACGCTAGAAACCGGCTATCAACGTAAAGCGATGCGCATTCCCCAGATCATTAGTGAAACCAACGAAAGCATAGTCGAATTTAAACTGCCTGTAAACGACTCCGCCGCCTAACGACAGGCTTCGCGAATCGTAGCCGACACCATATCCACCTCGCAATACGAAGTAGCCGTCGTGACCATATTCCGCTCCGAAATTGTACTTAGGTTCCAAATCGCTGTAAAACACGCCGTCGGCGAACATCTCCACATTCTGATTCATAAACAATGGCTTGTATGCGAGTCCCAGCCTGTATTCCTGCGATACCGGGTATGACTGTTCGGTGAACTCGGGTTCCGAGCCAATGTTTTTAACGGCTGCACCCAGCCCAATCTCTTCGTTTAGCCGGCCGTATACGCCAAGATCAACCAAAAAAGAGCTGGCGTCGGCGTAGTCTATTTTCTCGTAAGCGTACTTGGTGGAGATACCGAAATATATGCCGCTTAGACTTCTGCTATACGTCAAGGCGCCAACGAAATAATTCTCATCGAAAGTGCCATCGGGATTCTCCGAAGGCCCCGTGCGGCGCTCGAAATCATCCACGCCACCTAATACCATATAGCCGCCAATAGCGTAATCGGAGGACCTGCTTGCCAGCGCCAGATAGTTCTGTGTATGATCGCTGAAATACGAATTGTACATGAAAGCTACCTGATTTTTGGAAGAGAACGAACCCAATAACGCCGGGTTGTAAAAGGCGGAGGTCACCTCGCCGGATGCCGCTGTCATCGCCTCGGCCAATGCAGCAGGACGAGAACCGACGCCGATTCCCATGAACCGGAAACTCGACTCGCCTGCATCCGCGTAAAGCAGTGATGGCATAATCAATAATACCAGGATTGACAAAATCGCTTTTTTCATTAGAACATCACCCTTGCCGTAAACATATGATAACTGCCTTCGCCTTCCTTACCGCTCATGAAAGCGTAATCCAGTCCGCCCGACATGGTGCCTACGGGGTAGTATATACTACCGCCGAAAGTAACCGATCCATCGGAGAACCCCGCTCTAATGCCAAGCAGTTTCTTATTTTCAATTATCTCTCGCAATTCATCCTCGGCTTCCTCGTCCTCGATCAGCCGGGTGACTTTCTTTACGAAGAAATACTCGCCGCCGGCGTAAACTTTCAAATCGAGTTTTTCGACTTTCATGACATCCACTGCCGCCAACAATTGTTCATCGAGAAAAGTTCCTGATATGCCCCCTCTGATACGAACAGGGTATTTATCATCGAAAGTACCACCACGATCTCCCGACCAATAGTTCTGTGATTCCCATCTGAAATTAGTTCCCAGGTCGCTGACAGAAAGACCAACCGCCATATGCGGAATAGGCTTGGCCAGTACGCCCATATCGATACCTATAGTGTAGGCATTCAACTGGTCAAGCGTGGCCTGCAGATATCTGAGATTCGCGCCGAACGAAACCTGCTCGAGCAACGCCTTGGAAAACGTAAGTCCGAACGAGTTGTTATGATTGGAGAATTCATCGTACACGTTACGATCCGAATCGATCATCGGCACATCACCGACATAGCTGTTAATCCAGGATACTCCAAGTATGGCATCGTTTCTGATAGGGTATAAAAAGGCTCCGCTGTTCAAGTGACGGTCGAGCGAGAGACTGTGATAGGTAAAGCCCACTTCTTTTTCCAGGCGAAAACCTATACCGCCGGGATTATAATATACGGCATCAATACCCTGGGCCACGCCCGTAAACGCGCCACCCATTCCCAAAGACCTGGCACCCAATCCGAATTTCATATAGGCGCCCGCCATACCTGCTTTACCTGTTTCAGCCATAGCGGGGGCAATAAGCGCCACCGAAAGAATAAGCGCTGTTATAAAAAATAGCTTTCTCATTTTACCACCGCTACCTTTCCCCACCAGTCCTCACCAGTGCCGAGTTTTATCTCATAAAAATAAATTCCGTTAGCAACCAACTCCCCTTGATCGTTTCTACCATCCCAGACATCGTTGTCCGACTCGATTCCTCCGGTTCGTATCTGGCCGTTTGCTACGGTAGCCACCAGGTCCAAATTGAAATCGAATATCTTGATAGTAACATCGGTCGTTTGCGGAGGCATATAATGGATCGTCGTTCCCTGGCGCGTGGAATAGACCGGCGAGAATGGCGAGGGATACGCGAAATGCCCCGAGGGATCCAACTCGGAACGATATACCTGCCATACTCTATCACCGTTGCCATCCGCGCTATTGGTGAATATAGTGCCATCAGCGCCACCGGCCCAGATACTCGAGCCAACTGTCTCTACCGCATAAACTCCCGAGGGGAAATATCTTTTCACGATATCACCATCGGCATTGTATTCGGCCATCTCGGTGATATTCTCCCAGGTATTGTAATCTCCGCTGATATACAGGCCGTTATCAGTGGCAACCACCACCGTATCGCCTTTGAAAGCGAAATCCCAGGCAGACTCCTCTATAACGGTCGTCCAGGAACGCCCGTAATCGGTCGTGTAAGCGACCCCGTATCGCTGGTCATCCTCACCGACACCTACTCTGCAGGCGGCCCAGATATATGTCGAGCAAATCGGCGCGGCATTACCGACGATATCCATCGCGGCGGGATTGCTGATATCGATAATCTGCGTGCCGTAATAGTTATCCGCCACGAAAGCATTGTTACCGTATACCATCACATTTATAGCCGTACCATCGGTAGCGATATTGCCCAGGAACTCCAGCGAATCCCCCTGGGTGGGAGAGGCCATCTCGAAAACATGAAGATTCGATTCATCGGCTAAATAGATTTTATCATTATCACAATATATACCGCGAGCGGTACCCGGGGCATCATATGTATCTTTCAACTGGGGATCGGCTCGATCGGTGACATCAACAACGACTACCCCCGAATTGGCATCGGCGATGAATACCATATCACCGTCGACACAAACACCAACCGCGTTTATATCGGCGTCGTCCGGCTCGAACTGACTGACTTGATATAAACTATCCATATTGCTTATATCAATAATGACAAGACCGTTATCGCCATCAGCCAGGTAAGCGTAATTTCCCTGTACTTTAATATCATTTATGCCGCCGGCACTCGTGAAAGTTGCCACTTCGGGAAGACTATCACTCGGACTGGAGATATCATATACATACATTCCGAACGCGTCATTGGCCAAATACGCGTAGTTACCGTCGACATCAATATTAATGTGATGACTGCTAGCTATAATACTGCGGCTGTTAGCTTCGGTCGGGTGTGTCGGATCAGAGATATCGGCCACGAACAGACCACCGTAATAGTCCGCTATATAAGCGTAATTACCATCGGCATACACCGCCCATGCTCTGCCGGGTGTATCTATCGAACCGACTTCGAATGCCGAATCGGGTACGTTGACATCAATAACACGCAATCCCGAATCGCCATGTGCCACGTAAATATAATTGCCGTTGGCGAACGCGTCATAGGCTTTGCCCGGCGCGCCGTGAACAGCCAAACCGACGATATGATCACCGGGTAAGCTGCCAACTATATCATCTTCATCATGAGCGAATTGCCAGGCTGAATCCTGTTTGTCCTCGCCATCGTAATTGGTAAATACGAACCGGTTCAAACCCGCAGCCGACCCGCCCCAGACACTAATAGTATCGTTGGCCAGGGAACGATCGACTTTAACCGAGAAATAACGGTTATCGTAACTGCCGTAGGTACTGTCCACCAGGTCGATACTATCCGAGGCGTTCAAAAACAGGTTATCATACGAGTGCCCGCCATCCCCGGAACGGACCAGGCCGCCGTAAAAATTGGCGCTGTAAATATCATTCTGATACATATCAACATCGTAGGATAGCATCCCAAAATAGTTGGCGTAGGATGGGTATGTGAGCGAATCGTCCACCCAGCTATTGCCCTTATCGTAGGTTATCGAATAGCCGTCGCCGAAAGGAACACTTTCACCGGAGGGATATTCGGTATGAAGGGTCGCCACGCACAAAATGGTATCGCCGGCGTAAATCGAAAACGCCATAGCCGAAACCTCGGTGCTATGAAGGCCGTTTGTCGCCGTGAAGGTCTGCCAGACCGAATCGCCGTCAGGAAGGTACGAAACACCACCGGCGGTGCCCAGCCATATACCGGACGAATCATAAACAATCTCGATAATCGAGTTGGAACGTAAGCCCTCCATCGGGTCATCCAGCGCGATATTCATATATGCGAACGCCGAGGAGGCCATCAGGAGTATAAGCACAATAATTTTTTTCATCAACACCTCTTTTATCTCTTAAGCAATTATCTCCACATGTTTGGTACTTCATAAGGGCGGATATATTCCCCGCTTTCATCATTTGTGACAATACCCGGATCATAAACTTCGATTAGTTTAGATAGAGTATCAGACGAATTACCTTCCGAATCGAAGGCGGCAAAATAAAACGTGAATGTACCCAGTTGGCTTTCTGTATTCGGGGCTTGGATACCTCTCGAGTATATTCCATCGTTTGCAACAGAATCACCACTCCCATAACGTTGTCCGTCATCGAACAAACCGATCATACTTCCATTAGTGGTGCCATCAGGTCTGTAAACCCAGAAAGAAGCCGAATCAACATCCGCCAATCCCTGCGGATCCCATACTCGCACCGATAAAAATGATGTCGAATCGGAGCCCCGGGGAAGCGAATCAGGCGCTACGAGATCGTACACCATGGGATTCGGCCCATCATCGATAAATATAGTATCAACCAACTCATTCGATACGTTGTAATAATTATCTATCGAGTGGAAATGGAATATATAATCACCCTCAAAGGTGAAATCGCCTTGCTCGGTCATAGCGTATGAGTAGATACCGTCATTAGCTGTTACATCATGTTCGGTGCCGTCATCATACATAAACGAGGTATCAGGATCGATTGAACCTTGAGGATCCTCAACTAAGAAAAATACGGAATTTACATCATCAAGACCATCCTGATCCTCCACCTTAACGGTAAAAAGATAATACTCCGGGAAACTGATTTGAATATAATCAGGGGTTGTCAAATCATAAATATAAGGGCTGCTGGTTTCATCAATAGTGATTACCCTACCAATTGATTCCGAATATGAGTTTTTAGAATCAACCGCTATGAAACTATAAGTATAATCACCGGCGGTTTGAGGCGTATTTTCTGATGTTACTTCATACGTGAAAGTACCGTCACCGTTGGTAACATCACCATCCTCGCCGTTATCATACATATATAATGTATCAGTTGGGGATGTTGTACCCGGATACAAAATAGTGAAATACACTAACTGAATATCATCCAGACCCTGGTTATCATCGACATCTAATGTGAAATAAACAGACCGTGAAAAACCAATCGGTATAAAATCCGGAGCAATCAGGCCGGAAATTACCGGCGCGTCGTTATCCTCGTCATTACCGCCACAGGCGAAACCCAGAATCAAGGCTAATCCTATGACAGTTAATAAAAATAAATTACTAAAACGGTGTAGTAAGTTTGAGTTGCCTGACAAGATACTATCCTTTCCAGTAGAATTAATTTTCACCCTCTTAAATAATGTACTCGACTAATTCAACCTTTAGCAATCTTATCAGACACCCTCCTGAATGAATATCATAAAATATCGTTCCGCTTATCAATGTCAAGCTCAAATTCACCCATACAGTTCCAGCAGTAATCCATGACGGAGTCCACTCGTAGATATTTTTACGGTTGAAATGTCGTATTTGTTCATAAATGATAACACGATAGCCCCGCCTCCCACGATAATATCGGCTCGCTCTTGATCGAATACCAGCGCCTTTTTGCGCTTTTCGTGTGACATCAGGGCGAGGCTTTCTAAAAGCAGGGTAAGCACTTCGCGATTAAATTCGAATCCCTCGATCTCCTCGGCGTTAAAAGTTTTCTGTTGATTTAATATCGCCGCCAATGTCACGGCCGTCCCGCCAACGATAATCATTCGTGCCGGTTTTGGCGATAGAAGCCCGAGAAATCCGATTTATCGAAAATCGTATCCGCGTGACGAATATACTCATCGAGAGGCTTTTCATAGCCAACAGCCTCGTTAATACTGACAGCCCCCATTCGCACTCCCGACCAGTTTTCGAGCTCGCCATTACTGCCAACCGCCAGCTCACTCGAACCACCGCCGATATCGATCATGGTCACTTTACCAGAGATATCCTCCAGATTATGTGTTGCACCGAAATAGCTTAACTCGGCCTCTCGTTGAGGTTCGATTATCTCGATTGTACGGTTAATCTCCGAGGAAAGCTCCTTGGCAAACGAGACACCGTCTTTAGGCTTACGCAATACCTCAGTGGCCACGATCTTGATACTTTCGCAGTCGTCTATCGTACTCATTGCCGAAATCAATGCCCGCCGCAATCCGGTACGGTACTCCTCGGCAATATTACCGGCGGAGTCCAGGCGACGGCCGGCCCGGTAATGGAAACGGCTGTCGAAAAGTATATCTATGGAGTCATCATTAACCGAGGCTTTTAAGCAGAGAACCGTATTGGTTCCGATATCAATAATTCCGACTTTGCTCATGTATCTAAAACATCCACCTCTTTAAAACCTTTAACTTTGTGTATTAAAGCATAATTTTGCGCCGGATACCAAACGATTTCTCCCTCGGGAAGGTGAGATTCGCTTAAATCTTTAAGCTGGGGCAATCCCCAGGCATATTTCATCGCCAATTTCTTCCATAAAAATATCGCCATCTGACGGGCTTCGGATTGATCGATATTGAATGGTAACTGCTTTTCAGGCAGTTTATCGCCAAGCTCGTGCTGAGGCTGAGTTATCAGCATCGAATAAGCGTTGTTAAACCAGCTCCTGGCATCAGAGGATTTATAAGCCGGACTGTACAGATAGAACTGTTTATCGCGCTTTTCTTTCCGTAACAGAGCTATCTCGCTGGGCAGTAGTTTGGCGAATTCTGCAACCGTGGCAAATCGCCTGTCCCCCTCAATCACCATCGGGAAACGCCAGAACGGCGCGCAGACCTCGGAGCCGGCGCACTTGACATGCACCTGGCTGTAGCCGCCGGTCGTATCCAGCACATAAGCCCTGTTACAATTTTTGCAGGGGTAAAACAGTGAGAAATGATCCTCCTGTAGATCATCACCGCAATTGGGGCACTGGTGGCGGCGGGGTTTCACGAAATGTGAGTTTACCTCTGAAGACACGGGCCCGGTGTATTCGTAAAATCCCTCCGCCTGATGGTACCCCCGTTTGGCCAGAGCATCCACGAACACGGTTTTCTTCTCGTTGTGCGTCTCGTAACTTAATGCCCATACCGGGAAATAAATCGACGTGACTCTCTCGCCTATCATTGCCGAGATATCCGCCTGGTTTTTACTATATAGAAGAGTATTGGCATTCCGCATTTTAAGCGCCTGATCCTCCGCCTGTGTCGGGGTGATATCGGAGCTGACTATAATCGTATCTTCGGGTATCTCCCCACGGCTGAAACCATAAAGAGGCACGGCCTGCGGTCGGATACCCAACGAAACCAGCCCGAAATCTCCAGAGTTCTCCCCCGGTATCGTTACATCGAAATCCTTAACTTTCAGCTTAGGCTCAACTTTGGAGTTCACCACCTGTGTGTACGGGTCAATACCAAGACTCGAGATTTTCTCTTTAGGTTTAATATAATCTAACGCGATCCCGCGAAATCTGTAAAAGGGAAGATAAAACGATTGAGCTCTCGCTATATGCGTGGTCAACGGTTGGCCTATTTTTTTAAGATACCGATCGGCGGCCATGCGTGCGCCATATTGATCTATACGCGAGGGATAGAAATATTTCAGCACTCGTCCCGGCGCGCCCAGCCTGACTACCAGATCACAGTATTCGCATCGATTGGTTAGCGCGCCCTCCGGCGTATTTGAGGGTTTGCCACAACCGGGACAGTTATATATCAGTTGATAATCAGCCATCCAGCTTTTCGCCGCAATTGGTACAGAATTTCGATCCGGGGATGATATTCGTACCGCAATGTTTGCAGGTCAATTTCGCGGCAATCTCCACCCCACAACTGAAACAGTATTTGGCCTCCGGTGGAAGGTCGGTATCGCAGTTCGGGCATTTGTTGATAGTCATCATCTGATGCCCGCATTTGTAACAAAACCTGGAGTTATCCGGTGTATCGGTACCGCATTTAGGGCAGGTTACTGTCGGAATAGGCTCGCCTTTCAAATCGCGTTCGGGACTCATCGCGCCCTGCACCATGCCCGGCATTATCATACCGATACCGGCCCCCATGCCCATGCCTGCGCCGGCCTGTGCCATGTCGCCTCCACCACCCATTGCCTTGGCTAACGAGTATTTCAAAAACTTATCCAGATCGCCAACGGCTTTCATGGAGGACTTCTCATCGATCATCTTCTGAACCTCATCAGGAGGCGTTATCGAGGTCACGAAGAAATCGATCAACTCCAGCCCATACTTGGAGAAATCGTTCGAAATACGAACCTTGATATCGTTACCTATCTCATCGAACTGTGCCGGCAAATCGAATATCGTTTCCAGTTTCTCACCGAACATATCGTTAAGCCGGGAGACAATGACATCCCGAAGATAATCCCCGATATCATCGGTGGTGAATTTGGCCTCCCGTCCCACCAGCGAGTTGATAAACACCAGCGGCTGTGTTATACGGCAAGTATATGTTCCGTAGCCACGGAGACGCACCAGGCCCAGTTCCCTGTCCCTGAAAGCCACCGGGTCTTTAGTACCCCATTTCAAATTGGTAAATACTTTATGGTTGATAAAATAAACTTCGCACCTGAAAGGCGATTTGAAATTCCACGGCAAAGACAGCGCTCTGGTCAGGAGTGGAATATTCAGGCTGGTCAGGGTGTGACGGCCGGCGCCGACGCTATCGTAAGCTTTGCCGTTAGTGAAAAACACGGCCGATTGGGAATCGCGAACTATTAACTGCGCGCCTAATTTTATATCGGCCGAGCCGGTTTCGGGAAAGCGGTGAATCATATCCCGCTCGGTCATATCCATCCATTCGATAACTTCCATCAACATAGTCATTTGCGCCTCCTGCATTTATCTTATCTAAGTTATTATCAATGATTTACATCAGTTAATATGATTATCGGCGGATTTGAGGACGGTTTTAAAATCTGATTAATTTATATATTATTGACTTTTAAACATTTCAGTTTTGAAACTCCAATGGAAGATTATTATTAATCGATGTCATTAAGAAAGAATGGCAGGTTAGGTTTCAAAGAATACACCAATTCGACATTATCAAAGAATGTATTTCAATTACTTACATGTTAACCGATTTCTGCCGACATATTTATCAGGGGTATTAATGTAAATAGGCAATAATGGGAAATAAAGGCGTTAATGGAAGATAAAAAGATACTCCTCATCGATGATATATTCCAGGTTCGTTACAGCCTTCATCAATACCTCGCCGGTAATGGTTATATAGTTTTTGATGCCGACACCGGCTATAAGGCTATCGAAATATACGAAAAACTCAAACCAGATTTGATAATCACCGACTACAACCTTCGCGATATGAATTGTTTCGAGTTACTCGAGGTAATCAGGCGCTATGAGAATAATCTCAAGGATGTCATCAGGATTAAAAGCGTTCCCGTTATCGTCATATCCGGGTACCTTACGGAGGAGAAAATCCAACCCGAGAAAAAACGTCTGGGTATTTCCGCGTTCATGAGAAAACCACTGGTACTTCCACAGATGCTTATCTACATCGAGGCCGCTCTGGGCAACGATTATTTCGTTAGTATGAACACTGCCAAGGAAATCGTAATCTGCGATTCGGAATATAGAACGGCTAAATACCTGTCGGGTTACCTCAGCCAACATCAGTACAACACTTATCACTGCTCGAATATTCTCGATTTTATCGATCTGGTGGCTGAGGACAAGCCCGATTTAGTGCTATTCGATTGTTTCACCGATTTGACCGGTTTCGAGGCTTTCGATTTATTCGAAATATGTCATAAAAGTAATCCTAACTATTCCTTGTTTCTCACCACGTTCCACAACCCGTGCAAGATGACCAACACCTATATGTATTTTGGCGTCGAGCAGATGATTCACAAACCGATTGACTTGGAAATGTTGCTACAATTCATAAAGAATTCTTTCGCCGAGAAACGTAAAAAAGCCGCGGAACAAAATAAAACAGCTATACCGCAAAATATCCAGCAACCATAGATTTAAACTATTCGAGATTAAGAGTGAGTAGTTCCTATTCATGCTGAATATCGTCGGGAAAAGATCCCTGCCGTCTTAGCGAAAACTTGCGCTATCAAATCCTGTCATCCCGGCCGGGGAGCCGTGATTACAAATATGCCGGTGGTTTTCTATCGGATATATCGGTCGGCCTTGGCCTTCTATTACATCGTTCGTGGCTGGCGGACGTCCTCGTCTGCTGCATTCACCACCTAACATCTACTACTGCCAAGGGGCACATGGGGACGTGTGCCGACCACAAAGCAGTATTCCGTCATAAAAACCTGTAGTTTTTAGTACCAATAAAAAACCCCGGCATAACCGGGGCTAGAATTTATCATTATTCGCGAACGAATTTAATTGCGATAGATAATCGATTTCACGAAATAGTCGCGAGGATTAATCGGCCGATTATATTTCCTGATCTCATAATGTAGATGCGATCCGGTGGAACGACCGGTGGAACCTACGGCTCCTATGACATCCATACGGTTTACTCGCTGGCCTTTCTTGACTTTTATCAAGCTAAGATGGCCATAGTAAGATTTAAGATTGTTCCCGTGATCAATAACAATCAGGTTACCCATTCCTCTTTCATAATGGGCTTTAACTACCTTACCGTTGGCAGGAGCGTAAACCGGTGTTCCTTTCGGCGTGGCAATATCGAGCCCGTTATGCTGGGTCAATAAACCCGTGAATGGATCGCGCCTCATACCCATACCCGAGGTAATCAACCCCTCGCAGGGCTTTATGGATGGCATATGGTCGAGAACGTGTTTCTTTTCCTGTACTTGAGTATATATCTCCTCGAACGAGGCGTTCTCCAGTTTCAACTGGCGAAGGATCTTATCGATATCCTGTTCGACGAAATCCAGGTCTTGCGATGCCGGTGAATTGAATTCCATTACGCCGTATTCCGGACCACCGATACCGACCTCTCTTATCGAGGGATCGATAGAGGGAAAATCGAAAACCAATCTTATGTTCTCATCGGTTTCGATAATCGTAGACATCTTGCCTTTAATACTCTCGACCGATTCCTGGAGACCGGCAATCTTAGTCGATAAATATAAATTTTCTTTTTCGAGCGAAACTAACTTCTGCGAATCGATATTCGCTTTAAAATAACCGTAAGTAAAAAACGCTGAAACGCAAACGAATAGTACAGCGAAACTCAGCACTGCAATCAATTTCCATTTCGAAAGCCGTCTCTTAATCACCTTTCCAGTATCATCAGGCACGATGATTACTGAAAATTTCGATTGGGGCATGCAAACCTCCTGCTCAACTTCAAGGCTCTGGCCAATTTACGATTCAGCTCGGTAAATGTCAATCTTTTTATTTGATCAACATGTATTCGCTATCTAAAATCTTCGCCACAACCTTAATGAACTTCTCAGAATTCAAGTTCTGTAAGCTATACAAATGCCAACAGGTTTTTTTCGGCATCTTATAATCCGGTTTTTTCTTCTTCTTGGCCACGTGAGGCTCCGATCCCGGAATATCGCCGAAAATTACGTTGTCAATAAGCTCCAGTAATTTTATCGGCAGTTATTCCGAATTTTTAAAGGTTTACTATTTTTCACAGAACCTCCTTGACAAATTGCAACAACCATTCCGGCCGATGTTTCACCGTTTCAAATCCTTTGCTTTGGCCGAAAAGGCTTTATTTTGTAGGGTTTGTTAAGATACAGGCAGGCTATACTGTTTATTCCATTAGCTGTAAAAATATTGGAAAAATCCCATAGGTGATGGAAAAAGTCTATTAATAAGCCAATAAATCTTATCTAAAAAGGCTACAAACGGAGCGTTTTGATTACGACAACAAGGTAGTGGATACTATTGATCTTTATTGGGCTTTTTGATCGCTCTTTGGATTACCCAGGCTACAGCCCCCACGATTGGCAGAGCCATCAATATTATTAATATTACAGCCCAGATTGGGTGTGACGCGAAAAATCCTTCAAATCCTTCAGGCATATCTCTAAATACGCTCCAATCGTATGAAAAGTCAATCAGTAAAAAGCAAAAAAATACCCATAGCTGGTTAACTATGGGCATTTTACTAATGTTTTATTACTATTACATCGTTGTTTTTTCAGAACCCTGGAATTCCTCGAAGCTTTTGTTCATATAATGCTTTTCCGATACGTATTTCAGTATCGTCAGATACATATCGGGTGGGACATAGCCAGGGACGTTAAAAACCGGTTTGCCCTCGATATCGAAAAAGAAAACCGCAGGAACACCTCGGATACGTAAAGATCTGGCTAATTGGCCGGTATTCATCTCACCAAACGGCGTGTCGAATGTTTCGTTATTCGTGGTCTTTACTTTAGCGGCAACGAAATTATCATTTACGAAAGAAATGATTGATCCATCAGAGAAGGTACCCTTCTCCATTTTAGTACACCACGGTCAGCCATCCCGCCAGAAATAGGCAATCAGATGTTTATTCTCATTGGTAGCGGCATTTAAGCCGTCATCGAATTTCATCCAGTTTATTTTGCCGGATGTCTCCAGGTTGGAAGCGGCCATTTCGGTCGAACCGCCATCCTGCTTTGATGCGCTGTCATCCGAGGAGCCGCAAGCCAGCGCCAGCCCGATTGTCATGATAAAGAGCCCGAAAAGAATTTTCCTCATTTAATCCTCCCGATAAATTCAATTTTCTCACTGCGAGTTATAACATCCATAATGCAATAATAGTTTCATGGGTGATATTATTAAGATAGACATGAGCATTGACTTTATCTTTAAATTTTACTAATTTAGTTTAGAAAGGGGAAAAATAATTCCAATGAATAACAAAAATATAAAGAAAATATGTCGGGGGGGCTTCGCCAGAGTCGAATATCTTGAAGAAAGCCCAGGTAATACTATAGCACGAAAAGTTTTCGATCCAAGACCAGACATTTTGTTAGCTAGCAATCAAGACAAGTTAAAAAAACGTTTCAAACGAGAAGTAAAAATTCAATCATCCTTAGAAAGTCAATCATTTATTCCCATTTTAGATTTTGATCTTGATTGCAATGCACCTTGGTTTACAATGCCATTAGCTGACCGGAACTTTGAAGATGAAATAAATGAATCTAAACAAGACGGTAAAGATTTAACGGAACAACTTGCAGAAATCCTATTCGCTCTTGAAGAGTTGCATTCTCTTGGTTATACTCACAGGGATTTAAAACCCCAAAACATTCTTTTACATAACAAGAGATGGAAACTATCTGATTTCGGGCTTGTGTTACCTGAAACATCAACATTTACTTCTTCTAGGTCAGCTTGGGGAAGTGCTCCTTATTGTGCGCCTGAACAAGTGTTAGATTTTAAACACTCAACACAAAAAGTAGATATTTATGCTTTTGGAGCGATACTTCATGATGTATATGGAGATGGACCAAATGCGCGGATTCCATATCAACAACATACATGCGAGGGACCGATTGGGACTATAATAGAAAGGTGTACTGTAAAAGAACCAGAAAAACGTTTTCAAAATGTTTCAATACTTCGTGGAGCATTACTTACAATTTTATCAAGCCCATCAACACATCAATCAAATCCTTCAACAACAGAATGGCTTGAAAAATTGAATAACATCTTTGATTGGGATGATGAAACAATGCTAAACTTTAGTAGATATATTTCTTCAGAAGCAAATGAAGAAGATATAAACGTAATTTGCGTAGAACTCGACGAAAAACGGATTCAAGATATTTTTGACGCCGATGGTGATTTGTGGTATAAAATAGCACTTATGTACTGTGAATGGGCCAAAGGCTCATTTGATTTTGCATATTGCGATGTAATTATCAACAGACTTGAAATGATATATAATTTAGGTAATATAGAGTGCAAGGCTGCCGCAGCAATTGCTACAGCCGAATTAGGCTCATCTCACAATCGCTGGAATGTCATGCGGAACTTACTTACAATGTGTTCTCCTCGCATATCTGAAAATTTAGCTTATAGGATTGGTATTGAAATTATTGTAGAAGACGTAAAGCAACACTTTCTAAAGTCCGCCAAAGGGATTGGCAAATCATTAAAAGATTTTCACCCACGAATAGAAAAAGTATTGGTGGACTAGTTCGACAAAAAGCTAATCCCTTTAAGTTATAAGTTAATTTTAAAACCACCAATAAAAAATAAAGGAAATTTTAATGCCGAAATTCTGTGTCGAGATTATTTATGAACCTTTTCCTAAGTGGACTGAAAAAAATAAAATAAAATTTGATCCACCCAGTAACGAAAACAACATAGCTGATACACAACGTGTTTATATTACCGTTGTAAGTGCAAGAAATGAAAGAGATGCGTGCAATAAAGCGAAAATTAGTCGCCGCGAGGCTAACCCAGAAAAGAGAATTTATGATTTTAATGTTGTAGGTTGTTCCGCAAGAAAATGTCCATAATAAAGTAAGTAAAAACTATGCCTTTTAAGAATTTATCATTATTCTACATAAAATCGTTACATTAACAATCTCCCATTCGCATATAAATTTGGTTTTTAGTCACATTAAAGCTAACACGTTATTGATTTGCAATTGATTAATACATTATTGCAAGACATTTATATATCCTTTTTCCCTAATTTATTTATAGGAAATATTACTGCTTATCCTTAAGTAGTAGTTACTCATTAACCGTTTTAGGCCATAAGAATCGATACCAGTAATAATCGCCGATTACCCAGCGGGTGTAATTGCGGCTCTGATCGTAACCGATGGTTTCTATATAAGTTTCGGTATCGATTCCGGCCATACGTTTCCACCTCTTGGCGGCTGTCGGGCCGGCGTTGTAGGCGGCTACGACTATCTCATCTTTCTTTAGGCGTACATCCAGCCAGCGAAGATATTTACATCCCAATAGAATATTATACCCCGGCTCGAACATCCAGGCCACCGGCACCTCATCCATACGAGCCATCTGAGCCGCTGTAGCCGGCATTAACTGCATCAAACCCAGAGCGCCGACATTGGAAACCGCCAGAGGATCGAAACGGCTTTCCCGCCTGATTACCGATAGAGCCAGGTAAGGATCGGTTCTATCCTTAGCGTGAAACCGGACTAAAGCCCGGTACAGGAATGGATATTTCAGCCTGTCCCAGGTATGAAAGCTGAACGAATAGCCTAACTTCTGAAGTGATTCCTTGAAATCCTCCAGTATCTCGAAATAAGCCCATTCGAGTTTCAGATCGTAAGCTTTGCGGATAAGTTCGATATCGCGATAATAATTTTTAGTTTTGCCATGAATGTTTACGAGCTGTAATCCGGCCTCGTATTCCAGGCCATACTTGAACAAACTGTCAACCAAATCAACCTGTCCCCGATCGAAGACATGACGTTTAACTCTCCAGCCCAAGTATTTCTCGGCTTTTGCTAAAAAACCGCTCAGGAATTCATCATAAGTGATTACCGTATCGGGCTTATCGTAACCGAGTTTCTCGCGCGATTTATAGTTGTAAAACGATGGGTATTTCCTGTCGATCACATTCTTCAAAAGCGTACTATCTTGCGGAGCCAGCTTGAATCGCCAGTACTCGAACAGGTCGGCAGTATCGTTGTCATAGGGATATTTAGCGAACATCTCAACCGCTTGATCATTCTTGCCGCTTTTGGAATACATACTGCCCGCCAGATAGAGTACACGCGGGTAGTGACGGGATTCCGGGTAACTATCGATCAGTTTCGAGAATATATCCAGAGATCGCGAACGATCACTCCGCATATAGAAATCGCCGGCTGTAAAAAGCGCCCTCGGCGCCAGGATATTCGTGGGATAGCTTTCGGCAAACTCCAGAAGCTTACCAACGCCATCGAGCCGTCTCCCGCGCCGGTAATCGCAAACGGCCAGTCCATACAGCGCCTCGGCTATTATCGCGCTATCGACGGAGCTTGCCAGACTATCGAAAATCGCGGCGGCTCGGGTGTATTGTTTCTCGCCGAAATACGCCCAGGCTGTCTCCAGGCGAGTAGTATCATTGGAATCGACATTGGCCAGGATGACAACAGCCTGATCGAAATAACGTTTACGCTTGAGGCTGTTCACCAACCTCAGAGTCTGTTGCCTGTCGAGATTCGGCGCAAGAGAGTCCTCGGCAAACGAGATGATCTCATCCGCCTTATCGAATATATAGTTGGCTTTCAGTAAATCATCGAAATGATTTAACGCCACCTCGTACTCGCCCTGGTTATTGTATATTTTACATTTGAGAAAATGATAAGTCGGCTTATCGAGATTATTCAATGTCGAATACTCGACTCGAGAGAGATATGATAAGGCCGAATCGATTGCGCCAGTCCTTTTATCCTCGACCCTATCGTACCATCTTCTCGCTATTTCAAGCGAGGCCAACGAGTTAAACAATAGCGAGTTTTCATTAATATCATCCAAGTCAATCGATTCATTGTCTATTTTCAGTTTGAATTTTAAATATGCAACCAGATCGGCCTGAAAACCATTTGCCGGCTTTAGCCTTTCGATAGTCCGGGTGGCCTTGCTATATGCCCCCATCCGGTAATACAATATCGCTTTTTCTACCGAGGCGTTGTCGCACTCATCCAATATCTTCTCGGCCCGTTCGAAAAAACCAACCTTGACTGAAGTCCGGGCTTTGACGATACGGTTTTGATAAGTATTCGTTTCGAGAGAGTCTATGAGATAATCGTAATCGCCGGCGAGATATAAGCTATCAAAATCAAAAAGCGTATCGCCCCTTGAATGACTGACCCCGGTGAATAATGATACGCTTATTATCAGTATGAATATTATCTTCAGTTTTGAAACTTCTTTTTCCAATGTCCCCCTCGACCGTTTCCGTTACTGAATTTCTTGGTTGACTCCATACGGATGGCTTTTTCTCCGAACCTGCTCGAGAGCCCGCTCAACAGGTCGAGATTGGCCTCGACCTTATATTTAGTGCACTTACTAATCAATTCGGCATTATCGGCTTTAAAATGAAATACGATTTCCAGATTTCCCCTGTTGGCCATGAATAACTTGTCCAAATTGTCGATATGCTCATCCTTCAGGCGGCTTTCATCGGCCAGTATGTGAAGCCTGCCGGTAAGCTCGTTGTAGGCATCCCCCATAGCCAATACCTCATCGGCCATGACTGTCGGTTTCTCGCCCTCCCTGGTATTTAATACGCCCGAAACGAATATACTGTTTCCCTCCTGAAGTAATTCGCGTCGATTATCGAAACATGGAGAGAAAACCAGCACCGATATGGAGTCGGTGAAATCCTCCAGCACGAGCCTTGCATATTGTTTGTTGGTGCGGGTAATGGCCGTTTTAACCTCGCCTATTACTCCCCCCACGAATACTACCGACTGGTCTTTCAAATCTGCCAGCTCCTCGAGCTTGTATTCGGTAAGAGCAAGGTACTCTATACGATGATCCTCGAGCGGGTGCGAACTGAGATAGAACCCGAGCACGTTCTTTTCATGATCGCGTATCTCGGCATCCGTCCAGGGTGTGGCCTCAGTTAATGTCAGCTTGACAATCTCCTCCGAGCTGGCTCCGCCAAACAGCGAGGACTGCCCCGATTCCTGTTCTCTCTGAAGTTTAGAGCCGTAACTTACCAGGTTTTCCACGTTCTTATATAGCATAGCGCGATTGGGTTCTATCGAATCGAACGCCCCGCAGATAATGAGGCTTTCCAGCGTTTTCTTGTTTACCTGGTGAAGATTCACGCGTTTGCAGAAATCGGTGATATCAGCGAACTTACCGCCCTCCTCACGAACCGCAACCAGCGACTCGACAGCTCCCACACCGACATTTTTCACCGCTGCCAGACTGAATATTATCTTACCATCCACGACCGTAAAATGCGCGAATCCCTCGTTGACATCAGGCGGCAACAGCTCTATACCGAGTTCCTTGCATTCCTGCCTGAAAATAGTCACACGGCTGGAATTGCCCATCTCCGAGGTTAAGGCGGCGGCTAAAAACTCGGCGGGATAATGTGCTTTCAAATAAGCCGTTTGATAGGCAACGACCGCGTAGCCGGTGGCGTGCGCTTTCACGAATCCGTAGCGGGCGAACATCTCGATCATCTCGAAAACTTTTTCCGCTTTGGTCTTTTCGACACCTTTTTTAACCGCCCCGGCAATGAATTCATCTTTTTGCTGGGCCATCATCTCGGCGATTTTCTTACCGATCGCTTTACGAAGAATATCGGCTTTGCCCAGAGAGAAACCGGCCATATCCTGCGCGATTTTCAATACCTGTTCCTGGAACACGATAACGCCGTAAGTGTCTTTCAAGATCGGCTCGAGCATCGGGTGAGGATACTCCGGTTTTTTACGTCCCCGCTTACAGTCGATATATACATCGATCATACCCGAATCCAACGGGCCGGGACGGTACAAAGCGTTCATAGCGATCAGATCATCGATACAGGTCGGTCCCAGTCGCCTGAGATAGTCTCTCATGCCGCTTGACTCGAACTGGAATATGCCGATGGTCTGACCTCGGGAGAAAAGCTGATAAACAGGTTCGTCATCTATAGGGATATCATCCAGAACGATCTCCACCCCGTGTGTTTGCTTAACCAGCTTGATAGCGTCATCTATGACAGTTAAGGTGCGAAGACCCAGGAAATCCATTTTCAGCAGGCCAATAGAATCGATACAACGCATATCGAACTGGGTGGCGATCTCATCCTTGCTGGAGCGATAGAGGGGCACGAAATTAGTCAGCGGCGCGGGGGCGATAACCACACCGGCCGCATGCGTTGAGGAGTGACGGGCCAGGCCCTCGAGTACCAGCGAGTGTTCTAACACCTTGGCGATAGTCTCATCCTCATCGATAGCTTTCTTCAAATCGGCCGATACCTCGAGCGCCTTATCGAGTGTCATGCCGATATCCTCGGGTATCATCTTGGCGATCTTATCCATATCGGTATAGGGTACCGAAAGCACCCGGCCGACATTCCTGACCACCGCCCGGGCGGCCATCGAACCGAACGTGACGATCTGGGCCACGTTTTTCCAGCCGTATTTATCGCGCACGTAATCTATCACTCGTCCCCTGTGGCGGTCGGCGAAATCTATATCGATATCAGGCATTGACACACGCTCGGGATTTAAAAACCTCTCGAACAGGAGGTTGTAATGCATGGGATCGATATTGGTAATCCCCAGCGTATACGAAACCAACGAACCCGCCGCTGATCCTCTTCCCGGCCCGACCGGGATATCGTGCCTGCGCGCGTAATCGGTGAAATCACGGACGATCAGGAAATATCCCGAATAGCCCATCTGCTTTATAACGCGAAGTTCGTAGTCGAGACGCTCCTGGAATTCCGGTGTTATCTCATCATAACGCTCTTTCAAGCCCTCGTTACAGAGATGGTTCAGGTAAGTTTCCTCGGTATCGAATCCTTCCGGCAGGGGGAATTCCGGCACTTTGTTCTTTCCCAGCTCCAGCTCGAGATTGCAGCGTTCGGCTATCTTGACCGTATTTTCGATCGCTGCGGGCGTATCGGCAAACAGTTCTTTCATCTGCTCGGGTGATTTCAAGAATAATTGGTCGGTGCTGTATTTCATCCGATCGAGGTCGTTCAAGGTCTTGCCTGTTTGAAGGCATAACAGCACCTCATGCGCCTCGGCGTGTTCCTGCTTGAGATAGTGGCAATCGTTGGTGGCAACCAGCCCCAAACCGAATTTCTCGGCGTAACGTTTCATGGCGGTACGGACTGTCAGTTCCTCATCGATATTGTGATCCTGAATCTCCAGATAGAAATCCTCGGTATCGAAAATATCGAGATACTCTCTTATGACTTTCGCCGCTTTATCATCATTATCTTTCAACGCCGCCTGGGCGACCTCGCCTTTCAAGCAAGCGGATAGCGCGATAAGTCCCTCCGAATGCTCGCGCAGTACCTTTTTATCGATACGGGGTTTGAAATAGAAACCCTCGATATAGGCTATCGAGGACAGTTTCATTAAATTCTTATAGCCGGTTTCGTTTTTCGCCAGCAACACCAGATGGTAGCCGCTGTGACCGCCATCCTGGTTGGGGCTTTTATCGGTAAGATCACCGGGAGCGACATAAGTTTCTATACCGATAATCGGTTTTATCCTGTTCTTTTTAGCCTGTGTATAAAAATCGATAGCGCCGAATAAGTTGCCGTGATCGGTGATAGCCACGGAGTTCATATTCATGCCCGATACTGTTTTCAGCAGATTGGGTATTTTTATCGCGCCATCGAGAAGAGAATACATGGTGTGGTTGTGAAGATGAACGAAATCAGCGGGCATCAGGCTCGTATCCTTTCAAAAAACTGACTATTATGTTGCGGCAATCATGACAGAGTTTCTGCCTGGTATTGAAATAAACCTGCTCCTCCAGCTCGGCCTCGGTTACTTCTGACTTTTCGATTTCATCGAGTATTTCTTCCGGGCTGGTATTCGCGATAGAGGCATCTAGACAGCCGTCGAAATCGGCTGTCACGGAGCATTCGAGACGGTAGTTGTCACCGCCTTTTTTCAATCGTTTACCGCATCTCTCACATCTGACATTCTTTTTAGCTGGCATAAATTAATTAACTTTGATTAGCTGTTCAAGGTTTAGTTTTATTTTTTCCAGACTTTAAACAATACCATCCCGGCTATGAACCCTCCGATATGCGCGAAATAAGCCACCCCGTCGCCATCATTGCCATATGTAGGCACGCCGGCCACGATCTGAAAAATTATCCATAAACCAAGATAAACAACAGCCGGTAAGCGAACGAAGAAGATAAAAAACAACCAGGTCACCACTCGCGCCTTAGGGAATCTGAGCAGATAAGCGCCCATTATCCCCGAGATAGCACCCGAGGCGCCCACCATCGGGATTGTAGACCCCGGGAAAGCGATAACCTGTACGATACCGGAGATAATACCACAGGTCAGATAAAATCCCAGGTATTTGAAATAACCAAGCTCCGCCTCGATATTATCGCCGAAAACCCACAGAAAAAGCATATTGCTGCCTAAATGAAATATATCGCCATGAAGAAACTGTGAGGTGATAAGCGTAAGTGGCGGCGGCAAGGTAGAGACCGGGTTCAAGGGCTGAAAGCTTATCAGGCTTTTCGCGACCAGGGCATATTTCCAGACGAACAACTCGGGCTCGACATAGATCAGGTTTTGATAAATATAAATCAGGATATTTACGGCAATCAATAGTATCGTGAAAAGCGGGAATTTTCTCGACCGGATATCATCACGAATAGGTATCATCGCCTGAAACTACCTGATCGTGAATGTCGAGATTTTTACTGTCTTGTTGCCCTGGTTGTCGGTGGCGGTTATTCTCAGTGTATGGGATGATTTCCTGAGATTATTTCTCACCTGATAGCCATATTCCTTGGTATCGATATCATAGTATGCAGGCACCCAGATACCATCTATAGTCATCTCCAGCTGAGTCTCTCTCTTGATTCCGGAAAGCTGATCCTCGATTTTGCATGATAGATACGGAGTTCGATCTGAAGTCGAGCTTCTGTGGCCCGGCTTAACGGCGCCGATATATGGCCCATTGATATCGGCCATAATACCGAATTTACCGCCGCCACCGGTTTTAGCCTCTATTGCCCCGGCTTTATCGCCGCCGATATACACCCACTTATTTTTCGGTACCCAGTAAAAGTATAACGAGGCTTTGGAGGAGTTGATCCCCAGTCGAGCATAGTCCACCTCGATTGCAGCAGGACTTTTAAACAGAATATCCGAGGGCAGCACCTCGAATACGTAGTTTCCATTCTCGATAGTCGGGTTAGTTATCTGCATCACGACCGGATCGTATAAATTACTATCGCTGATTTTGATTTTCACCGTGGAATCGGGCGAGTAGGCGTAGCCGCCCGAATTGAATTTATAGAAGGTATTGCAGCCGTCATCCTCCTTCAAATCGATGGCGAAATAGCCGTTCTTGACCGGCAGCGGTATCAGTGTCTTAACATAACCTCCCGGCAACGGTAGTGTCCGGAAACTATCCAGAGGTTTCTGGTTGGCCAGTATTTGCTCATCCCGATAAATCACGAGATCTAAATAATCGGCGTATGCGGTTACTTTCTCGGCCTTATTTTCTGGGTTGAACTCCAGCCATTCGGAATACTCCAGATCACTGTCAATCAGTCTCAGGCGGTAGCCGCCTGCATCAGGTTGAAGTCTTATTCCTGTCAGCCCGCCGAATAAATCGAAACTTGCCGGTATTGTTTTATATGGTGATACTTCATTCCGTCGGTATTGTATCTCAACATAGTGATCCTCATCGATACGAGGAGATTTAATTGTCAGAGAATCGTTATGAACATGCATCGACTCTATCTCGGGCGTATCGAGGCCGGCCTTTTTGAGGTACAGACTGACACGAGTGGAGTTATCGTTAACATCGCGAATTGTTATCTCCAACTTATTCACGCCGTCATCCAGACTATCAGCAAAAATAATCCCGGATGGGTGGCCTGCGCCATCGTAGAAAAGCTGCGTATCGTGAGGTTGAATATGGAGCTTATAAAATACGTGCTTATCGTTATCGTTTTGCACGCCGAAATACTCATCGCACCGTGCTTTTAAAGCATGATCACGCACGTAATCTATTTGATTGCCGCTGGCATAATCCAGATGATTACTTTCGTAAGCGAATATTTCAACTCCGTTCAAAGTCATATCGATCGCATATAAACCATAATTATAGCCGCCGTTAGGATCATAACCGGAAAGCGAGAGAGCCATCCGGCCGTAAGCCGAGATAGTATCAGGCACGATAAGATCGTTCCCGTTTCCACTAACGGTCAGGAATTCCACCTCGTGATAATTTCCCAGCCCGACATCGTTAAACCTCTTTAAGGCCAGATACTCTAACATGGGCGGTTTCGAATCATTATAGCTATATATATCACGCAGCGGATTGAGAAGAATGTTATTTTTATCGCGTACTTCCAGATGCAAATGAGGCGCGCCGGCCCCGGATTGACCTGAAAGCGCTATATAGTCACCCTTTTTCACTGGAAATTGACCCGGAGTGAAAAACAAATCCTGATAATATTTTCGGCTTTCGACCTGCTTATTACGAACGTAATCCTCGATATCGTGATCGAACCGGGCGAGATGACCATACACCGCATAGCGACCGTCATTGAGCTTCAAATAAAGCGCTTTGCCGTAACCCCAAAACGATGTTTTAATCCGATAAACGTAGCCATAGTCAACGGCATAAACCTTGTAACCCTGTTTACCTCTGGTGGTTATATCTATCCCCGCATGCCAGTGCCCGGAACGGTAATCACCGAATTGCGAGGATAATTTCGGCGTTATCTTCATCGGCCACATATAATCTCCGGCATATGATAACTGAACAGCGAATAATATTACCATCAGTAAGAGATTCCGTATTTTTAACAATTTATTCATAACACTTATATTAGTAAAAACCCGAAACAATGGTCAAGGTTCTAATTTTTATTTGATAAAATAAAATCTTTTTTTATATTGGTATATTGTATAAGAAAATGATGTTTTCTGTCGATTAACTAATCGATGCTTAAAATTTAGAATACAAGGAGTTATCCGTTATGATGAAGTCGATAAGGACAGCAGCTAAGCCGGTCTATATAATTGTCGCAGTGGCTTTCGTTGGTACTATTATCTTTGCCTGGGGTATGGATCTCAGTGGTAAAGGCCAGGGCGGGCAAAGACAGGCTAACTCTGTGGGGAAAATCAATGATGATGAAGTCTCTGTTCAAACATTCAGTCAGACTTATCGTTCCAAATATGATGAACTACTACAAACCAACAACGATCCCAGCGAGGATGATATAAAAAGACTCAGGGATGAAACCTGGAATAGCATAGTCGGACAGGTGTTGATGGCTCAGCAAATCAAGAAATACAACATTCAGGTTACCCCCGAGGAGCTAACCGAATATGTCAAAGCCATGCCGCCAAGGGAACTCGTCGGTGTCGAGGATTTCCAAACTGATGGTCAATTCGACCCGGCCAAGTACCAGAGTTACCTTCAAAACCTGGCAACCTCCCCCGACCCGCAAGCCGAACAGGTTCTCCTGTATCTCGAGAGCACCGTCAAATCGCAAATCATGATTAATAAACTTCAGGAGATGGTCGTCTCGACCGCTTATGTCTCCAAACCCGAAATACTCGAGGACTACAAGGTCAAAAACGAGAAAGTAAAAGTCAACTATACGAATATCTCAACTAATGAGATCGATACCACCGGCCTGGGAATCACCGAGCAAATGATTCGCGATCGTTACGAGCAGGATAAGGAAAATTATAAAACCGATGAGACGGCTACTCTGCAGTACGTGTCGTTCATGAAAGAAGCCGGCCAGGAGGATTTGGATTCCATCAAGATAGCGATACAGGATATCTACGAGGGTATCGTACAAGCGGGAGCGGATTTCGCGGAGATGGCGAAAGAGCATTCACAGGATGGCTCGGCCAGTAGAGGCGGCGACCTGGGTTGGTTCGGCAAAGGTAAGATGGTTAAACCTTTCGAGAACGCCGCTTTCGCGCTGAAAAATATCGGCGATGTTTCCAAGCCTATACTGAGCCAATTCGGGTGGCACATTATCAAGCTCACCGGCAAGCGCGATACAAACGACAAAGGTCAGCCTGAGAACCAGATCAAAGCCAGTCACATCCTTTTGAAAACAGAGGTTTCCGATCAGACATTGGCCGATATCAGGGCTGAAGCCGATCTGTTCCGCCAGGAGGCAATGGAGTTCGGTTTCGTTAAAACAGCCGAGGAAAAGGAATATAAAATAGAAAGTACACCGGCTTTCCCCCGTAATGGTTCGATCAGGGGTGTAGGCGTAAACGCCAAACTCAGCGACCTGGCTTTCGATGGTAAAACCGGCGATGTCAGCGATGTTGTCGACACCAGAAATTTCTTCATGGTCGCCACTAAGGGCGAATACAACAAAGCCGGCTACAAACCTTTAGAAGACGTCAAGTCAGGTATCGAGGGCATGTTAAAACGTGAGATTCTGGCCGAAAAAGCTTTCGAGAAAGGTCAACAGCTACATCGTGTTATGGTTGACAATAAGCTTAACCTGAAGCAATTGTGCGACCAGGAAAACCGCAGCTTGAAAGAAACGGAATATTTCTCGCGTAACGATTTCGTACAAAATATCGGCAGCGATCCGGCATTTATAGGAGCTGCTTTCAATTTGACCGAGGATAACCCGCTTTCCGATCCTATCAAAAGTCGTAACGGCTGCTACCTGATGGAGTATATCAATCGTCAACCCATCGATATGGCCGAATTCGATGCCGTCTCCGATTCTCTCTTAAAAGAAGAGGGTACGAAAAAGAGACAGAATATCTGGAGAGAGTGGTACCGTCAGGTTTATGAAAACGCGACAATAGAAGATTACCGAGATGAAATATACGGATCGTAAGATTATGCCCCGGGCAACCGGGGCTTTTTTTATCGCGCTTTTGTTGTTAAGCGCCTGTTCATATTTCGGGGATAGTGTTTCCGAGGATGAGAAAACCACATTTATCAATATATATACCGATCTGGTGTTGGTAAAATCCAAATATGATACGAACAGCAAAATAATAGAAAAAACGGAAAACGAAATATTTAAACGTAACGGAATCAGTAAAGAAGAATTCATCAATTTCAAAGATAAGATATCATCCAACCCCGATCTTCAAAACGAGATATATCAGCGCATTTTAAAGCAATTAAAAGCGTATAGGGAGTTACCTAAAGATTCACTGAATTTCATGATTAAAGAACTGACATTGAACAAGCTTAATAAATAACGAAAATTTATCAGCTTATATCCGATATCGAAAAAGCATTAACTATATGAACTATTTCCGGCGGTTCGACGCTTTTATCCACTACGACGGCATCGAAACGCGTGGCCTCCGGATTATCATCGAATGTAGCCAGGTAAATTTCGGCGGCCTGTACTAAACGTTTCTTTTTCATATCGGTAATCCATTCCTGTGGCCGACCGAACTTGTTGGTGGTCGATGTTTTCACCTCGACGAAAACGATTACACCATTATCGCTAGCGATAATATCCAGTTCTGGTGCGCGCATTCCTTTCACACCCCGCCAGTTGCGTTTTAAAATCCGATAACCTTTACGTTCGAGATAGGCCACGGCAAGTTCCTCGCCCAGATCGCCTGTTTTTTTCATAGCCAGCCTCTTTTTAACATGAATGATCCGGCAAGCGTCAGAAGAGTCGCCAAAACCAGACGAGTCGATATCAAGATCCACCAATTAGCGCCCTGGGCAACGAACAACAACGTATCCTCAACCACGGCATGGCAGATAGCTAAAAACAACGCGATTAAAAACGCCTGCTGTCCGACAATATTACCTTTCCGCGACTCGCCGATCAACACTCCGCCACCGTATGAGATACCGAATATCACGCCTGCTAAAAGCGGATAAACCGAATCGGGCTGATATCCCAACCTGCGTGTCAATGGTGTTACGATCTTTACCAGTTTGCCCAGTAAGCCGTAATAACGAAAAAGCTCCAGCGCTATCATCAGCGGCATTATAATAGAAAACACCAACAATAGCAGTCGAGTCAAACCCAGCGCCGTATACAGTGTGAATTCCATCATAGTCTATACGGTAATATCAAGTTCATCACGAAACCGGCGATTAGCCCCATCCCGAGCCTGAACAACAGAACTATCAGGGGTCGGCCTTTCATCCGGGTTATTATAGCTGTTTCCATAACCAGTGAGTGTGTTATCCCCAACATGATCCCCAATATCGTCACCTGGCGAGCGGTGAAACTCAGCCCCGCCAGGGCGGCAATTGCTCCATAGAGATTAACGGTCCAGCCCGAAACGATTACCAGCGCCGCCTCGCCGGGTAAACCGAAATATTTCATATAGGGTGAAAAAACTATCGCCATCCATTCGACGACCCCCAGTTCTTTCATAATCGCGATAATGATATACACCGGTATCATTACTTTAAGAAGCGAATAGAACGCGTAGAAACCCTGCTTTATTCCCTCGAATAAACTGGCTTTCAATGAGATGATAGGCGCATGGGTGTCGTTTGACAAGCGGCCCTCGCTAGTACTCCACTATCGATTCGAGATCTTCCCAGAACGACGGATGCGAGGTAGTCACGCAATCGGCATCCTTGATAACGGTCTCGCCCTTTGCAATCAGACCGGCAATAGCAAAAGCCATAGCTATGCGATGATCGCCATAGGTGGAAATCTCAGCGCCCTCGAGTTCGGAACCACCGTCAATGGCCATGCCATCCTCCAGTTCGCCGATACGAGCGCCCATCTTGCGAAGGTTAGATACTACCAGCTTGATACGGTCGGTTTCTTTATGGCGTAACTCGAAAGCATCGCGAATGACGGTAGTACCCTGAGCCTGAGAGGCTATAATAGCCATAATCGGCAACTCATCGATGATAGTAGGAATAGTCTCGCCAACGATACGTCGACCTTTAAGAGGCCCGTACTTAGCCATTATGGTTCCGGTAGGCTCGTATCCCATACGTGAACTGGCATCGAATTTGATAACCGCTCGCATCTTATCGAGAATATCCAGATAACCTATACGAGTCGGATTCAAACAAACATCATCGATTACCAGGTCGGAGTCTTTGACAAGTACGGCGGCTGAGGTAAACAGCGCCGAGGCCGAAATATCGCCGGGAATAACCAGTGTCGTACCGGGTTTGGGAACCTGACCGCCCTGCAACTTATACAGATCACCACGAGGTTCTAAAACATTGTTCTTGGTCAGTTTTTTCAGGCGGCGTTCGAGTTCATCCTCGTCATCCCTGGGTTGCGGCGGCAGTATTTTTTCTTTCTTGAATTTGATCCCCAACTGAACCATCAATCTCTCGTAATGGTCGCGCGAGGGAATTCTTTCGATCAACTCTGTCGTACCCTCGGCAAACAAACCGGCTGTAAAGACAGTTCCCTTGACCTGGGAGGTCGAGAGCGGCATGATATACCGAATCGCCTGCAGGTTGCCCCCGAGTACCCTTACCGGTACCCTGTAGTTATCGCTTTCGATAGTAGCGCCCATCTTTTCGAGCGGCTCGATCACGCGAAGCATTGGGCGTGATTTTAGCTGGTCCGAACCGACGAACTCTACCTCGAATGGGCAGGCGGCCGCCAACCCCATCATCAAGCGAACTGTAGCGCTCGAATTACCGGCATCAAGCTGGCTCTCCGGCTGATGAAGTCCCTCGATACCTTTACCGTGAATGGTAAGAGTCGGCTGTTCGGCATCCTCGACGTATTCGATCTCTACGCCCAGTTGCGTAAGACATTGCAATGTTGATTTAAATTCCTGGCTGGTGCTGTAATTGACCAGCGTTGTGTCTCCCTTAGCTAATGCCCCCAGAATCGCCGCGCGATGAGAGATTGATTTGTCTCCCAGGAGACGCATCTTGCCGACAATTCTTTTTGCAGGTTTGATTATTTTGTCCATAGAGTCTTAACTTTGATTAAAATTTATCCCATCTCTTTTTTTTACATTTTTTCGGGCGCCTTCAGCCCCAGAAGGCTCAAGCCCGATCCCACTACGGTTTTTATGCAGTAAGTTAAATTTACTTTTGCTGCTCTTAATTTATCGTCATCAGATAATATTTTATCCCTGGCGGATTTGTATTTCTGATAGTAAGTGGAGAACAAACCGACTAATTCGAGAAGATAAGCGGATATGATATACGGTTCGTTATGAGCGGCTGCATCGGCAACCTTCTCAGGGTAATCAAGAAGCATCCTGGCAAGTTTGTATTCCTCGGGTAAATCCAACAATCCATAGTCTGCCTCTACGTGCGGCTCGCCTTTATGTTTCCTCAATACACTGCACAGGCGGGCATGAGCATACTGAAGATACGGTCCCGAGTAGCCGTTAAAATCCAGTATTTTTTCCCAATCGAACGAGACATCGGTTTGACGTTTTACCGAAAGATTGGCGAATATAATCGCGCCTATGCCAACCTGGCTAGATATCTCCTCGGCGTTTTCCAGTTCGAATTTACTTTCGGCCATGATTCGGCTTGCCTTGTCAATCGAGCTGTCCAAAACATCCTGAACGAACACGATATTGCCCTTCCGGGTTGACATCATTTCGCTACCGAGCTTCACCCAGCCAAAATCGACATGCTGACAATTTTTCACCCAATCGAAACCGGCCAGTTCCAATACTTTGAAAAATTGCTTGAAATGAAGCGACTGGGCGACTCCGACAACATATATCATCTTATCGAAATCGTATTCGTCATGACGATACACGGCCGCCGCCAAATCACGGGTAGCATAAAGCGTTGAGCCGTCTTTCTTCTTCAGAAGTAAAGGCTCGAGCTTGTAATCATCCAGAGGCACTATGAGCGCCCCCTGGCTTTCCGTGGAAAGCTTTTTATCCTCTAAAAGCTTTACGATATCATCTATCTTATCCTGGTAGAAAGACTCGCCGGCAACGGAGTCGAATTTGACTCCTAATATAGCGTAAATGCGGTCGAACTCTTTCCAACTTAAATCTATAAAATCGTTCCATATTTTTTTGATCTCCGGATCGCCCTGCTCCAGTTTCCGGAATATAGTCCGCGCCTCATCCTCTAGCGTTTTATCCTGTTCGGCTTCCTCGTGAAGCTGGACGTAAATCCTGAACAGTTCCTTGATCGGATCGATTTTCATCGCTTCCGGATCAGCCCATTTGCGGTAGGCTAAAACCAGTTTGCCAAACTGTGTGCCCCAGTCGCCCAGATGGTTGATGCTTACGACATCATAGCCCAGGTACTCATAGATTCGCTTGAGCGCGGCGCCCAGTATCGTTGCTCTTAGATGACCGATTGACATGGGTTTGGCGATATTCGGCGAGGAGTATTCCAGTATAACTCTCCGACCATTACCCAAATCGGAACTTCCATAGTTCTCGGCCTCAGCGAATATCTTGCGGCAAACATCATCGATGACGACGTTTTTCCTGAGTGTGAAATTTATATAAGGCCCTTCCGAGGATACATTTTCTATATAATCATCAGAAGTAATTTTCTGTGATAGCTCCGAGGCTATCTTGGGCGGCGCCATTCTCATCGTTTTGGCCAGGCTGAAACACGGCCAGCCGTAATCACCCCAATCATCCTTGGGTGGAATAACCAGAGTGTTCATGAAATCCGCGTTCGGCAAAGAGGTTGCCTTTGCCAATTGACGGCTTATATGTTCTTTAAATCTGTTCAAATGAAATATTCTCCGACGCAGACAATCGATACGGGCCCCTCCTGATAAATCAGGCTCTCGCTCATGTCCCACGTAAGTTTGAGATTGCCCCCCGGCATTTCCGCAACTACATTCCGGCCAAGCTTGCTCTTCATCACACCGGCGGCAAAGCAGGCCGCGGCGCCGCTCCCACAAGCCATAGTTACTCCAGATCCGCGTTCATATATCATCATTTGAAAACGCCTGGAATTTACTACGCGGCAAAAATGTACATTCGTACCATCGGAAAACATAGGATGTTTGCTTAATGATGCCCCTGTTGTTTCCCAATCGAAATCAAAATTATTAACCCATATTACTGCATGAGGGTTTCCGAAACTCACGCAATCGGCCGGATATTTTTTTCGTTTACCGATTACCAGATCAATATCGAACGCCAGCCCCTTAGAGGCTTTCAAACCAATCGCCTCCGCCGAGAAATCAGGCGAACCGAGCGAGGTTCTGACATTGGCTTTATTACCTTTGATCGATTTAATCTCAGCCTGGAATTTTCCGGTAATGGTTTTCAGGATAAATTTCTTTTTATTCGATTTATTACATTTCCTTATGAACAGGGCCGCTTGCCGAAGGCCGTTACCGCAAAGCTCCGCCTCCGAACCATCCCGATTGAATATTGTCATCCGGTGCGGTTCCTTGCGCGTATCTACGATTATCAGCCCATCCGCGCCGATGCCGGTGGAGATCCTGGATATAGCTATAGCCAGCTTGCGATGGTTTATTTTGGAGACTTTTTGAGCCTCGGCAAAAATATAACAATTGCCCAGCCCCTCCAATTTAATGAAAGGTAATTTCATAAATAAGATAAAACGTACAAAAAGGTTAATTTACAGATTCAACGACACTTGCTAAACGCTTTAACCCTTCCTCTATATTCTCCTCCGTAGCATTACAGAAATTCAAACGCATCGTCGAGTCATCCTGTTCGGCGCTGTAGAAAAACTTGCCGGGGACATATGCCACTTTTGCGGCGATGGCTTTTGGCAACATCTCGGTGGCGCTCAGATGGTCGGGAGTTTTAATCCATAGGAAAAGCCCGCCCTCGGGAGTGGTCCAGCTAACCTTATCACCGAAGTACTTCTCCAGCATCTTTATCATGCAATCACGTTTTTTACCGTATACTTTTTTGATCAACTCGATATGTCTCTCGAGGTGGCCCTTGTTGATAAAGTCCGCGATGACATACTGGTTGAAGGTGGCGCTGTGAAGATCCATTGCCTGTTTCATTCTCTCGATGATCGGTTGGACAAACGGGTTGGATACGATCCAGGCAACTCGTAAACCGGGCGCCAGAAGTTTCGAGAACGTTCCCAACTCGATAACATGACCCTTGCCATAATACTTGAGAGGCTTGACCTCTTCACCGGCGAAGCGAATCTCGCCGTAAGGGTTATCATCGATAATCGGAATATTATATTTCCGGGCTATCTCCACGATCTTAATACGCCGCTCATCGGAGATCGTAATACCGGTCGGATTCTGGAATGTCGACACGAGATAGATCAATCGAGGACTATGCTTCTTAATCTTTGCCTCGATATCCTCAGGGATCACACCGTTATCATCAGTATCTACTGAAACGTATTTCACGCCATAAAACGAAAACGCCTGAAGCATCCCGAGGTAAGTAGGGGTTTCGGTCAGTACTACGGCACCGGGCTCTAAAAACACTCTAGCTATAACATCCAGCCCCTGCTGAGAGCCACCGGTGATCTGTACTTCCTCCGGGGTCAATTCGACACCCTGTTTAGCGTAACGCTCCACGATGGCTTCTTTAAGTTGCTGCACGCCGGTCGTAAGTGAATACTGAAGCGCCAACGTTCCGTTTTCTTTCAATACCGATTCACATGATTGTTGAATCAAATCAACGGGAAACAGGTCGGGGGCGGGGAGTCCTCCGCCGAAATTGATAACGCCGGGCTTGGAGGAATCTTTCAATATCTCACGGATAATTGAACTTTTCTGTTCGATTGCTTTTCTGGAAAACTGCCAGCTTTCAACAAGATTTTTTATATCATTTGCCATCTCACTCATCGTTCACCTTCCTGATAAAATCATTGGGTACTTATCAAGACCATGGTTAACATAATTAAAACGCACATTATCCGCAAGTGAAATCGATCACTAAATTGTGCGTAATCGTATTATGAAGCTGTTTACTAATATTATGATTGAAAGGAATTTATGAATTTAGTATCCGCATTATATATAGGCACTGCGTATATAAATCCGGGCTGTTAAGTTACAATATTTTTAGGTTTTACTTCGTGGCGATAGACCTTGATTAAACCGTTTAAATACCTTATAATATCGCCGAATGGAGAATTCGTTAAGATTATAAAACAGGATGGTATTTCGGATAATAATTCGATAAACCAGGGATCAATTTGATATGAATGAAATTAATGGCGACCATAAATTAGTTCCAGATAGAAATTACACGTATTGCCCTTGGTGTTCGACAAAACTCGTTGACAGGCATATCGATGGTAAAACACGCCAACACTGCCCCGAATGCGATTTTATCCATTATAAAAACCCGGTACCGGCAGCCGGCGGTTTTATAGTTGAGGACGATAGAATTTTACTGGTTAAAAGAAAGTACCCTCCTCGGGAGGGATATTGGAGTTTTCCCGCCGGTTTCATGGAATGGGGCGAGTCCCCCGCTAATTGTGCCATCCGTGAGGTCAAGGAGGAAACCGGACTGGATGTAGAGGTATTCAGCTCGTTTAAAGTTTACTCGGGCACTGATGATCCCCGCACCAGGGCGATTTTAATACTCTATCTGGTTAAACAAATTGGCGGAAAGATGGAGGCAGGGGATGATGCCAGTGAGTTAAAGTTTTTCTCGCTTAATGATTTACCGAAAAACCTCGCCTTCGAGTCACATATCAGGGCTCTTAATGAGTATAAACAATATCTTAAAACAGGAAAGTTGCCAAACCCAAATGAGTAGAGTAATTGGTATTGATATGGGCGCAGCCAGAGTTGGTATCGCCATCTCCGATCCATCGAGATCATTGGCCAGCGGATATGGTTTTTTACAGTTTACCAGTTACAAAGTGCTGGTAGAAAACCTGATGACAATTGCCGGCAAAGAGGGAGTTGGCGAGTTCGTTATCGGTTTACCGTTAAACATGAACGGCTCGAAAGGGTTCATGACTAATAAAGCCGAAAAGTTAGCCGAGACGCTTAAAGAGCAAACTAAACATCCCATAAATTTCATGGATGAGCGACTGACCACGGTAGAGGCGGCCCGGCAGATTCACGCCTCGGGGCGAAAGGTAAAGAAGGGTCGAATCGATGAAGTCGCAGCCACGATTATATTGCAGGCGTTTTTAGATGGTAAAAAAAGGTGATGGTTACGAGTTCGAGGCTAAAGATAAGCTGTACTGGTGGTTATCCAACCTGCTTGGCTTTATTGTCTCGATCGTGGTGGTACTAGCCTCTACACTATCATTACTGTTTAAAGGGAGATATTCCAGAGTTATGAAATTCGCCGTAAGAATAGCCGTTTTATGTGTTATTTTGATCTTCGTATTCGGTGTATACACTTATTATACGCCATGTCAAACCTCCGAATTCGGAGATCAAACCAAATACCTGATAGTCAAACGAGGCGACACGACCTACGATATAGCATATAACCTTCAGAAAATGGGCGCGATATCCACCGAGTTCAATTTCATGTTGTTCTCGAAAATTCTGGGACATGCTACCGATCTTAAAGCCGGCAGGTACGGTCTCGAACCGGGATACAGCCTGCATGATATTTTCGATATAATGACCCGTGGCGCGGCGGTACCGTTTAATGTCACCGTACTGGAGGGGCAGGAAATAAAAGAGATAGCGGAGGTGTTAGCCGATAACCTGGAATTCGACTATGACGCGTTCGTGCAGGCTTGCAACGACAGGCAGTTACTCGATAGCTTTTCGATCACTACTTCCGATAATCTCGAGGGTTATCTATTCCCGGACACATATAATTTCTTTTATAACGAAACACCGCAATCGGTAATTACCAAGATGACCAATCAGCTCAAGGCTAATCTTCCCCCGGATTTCGAGACCAAAGCCAAAGCTCTGGGTATGACTTTTCACGAGGCGATAACCATGGCCTCGTTAATAGAGGGCGAGGCGATGCTCGACCGTGAACGGCCGACTATCTCGGCAGTATATCACAATCGCCTGAAAAAAGGCTATCGCCTTCAATGCGACCCGACTGTCATCTACGCGTTAGGTAAGCGAAAAAAGAGACTACTGTATAAAGACCTTGAGATCGACTCGCCATATAATACATATAAATACTACGGCCTTCCTCCCGGCCCGATTTGCTCGCCGGGTAAAGCTTCGCTGGAGGCCGCGGTCAACCCGGCCTCTGTAGACTATCTTTATTTTGTTGCTAAAGGCGATGGTTCGCATGTATTTTCGAGGAGTAACCGTGAACATGTAAACGCTAAAAATCGTATAAAAAGGTCACAACGGCTGAATCGAAACTAGTAAAACGAGAAAATAGGATGAAGCTATATATCGATAAAATTGAGGATAAGGACTACGGCCATGTAGTATTCGCGGTCAGCGATGAAGGTTTAAGAGTTGTCAGTTTCGGGCGATACAAAGGGCTTATTGACATTTTCGAGCATGCCTGCAAATATGGCTTTAAAACCGGGGAAGATACCCACAAAACTTCGGGGATAAAAAAACAGTTGGCCGAATATTTCAACGGTAAGCGTGATAGTTTCGATGCTGATCTCGATATCGACTATCTGACGCCTTTCAAATTGAAAGCTCTGAAAACGGCTACTCGAATCCCATTCGGTTCGGTAATAACTTATGGCGAGTTGGCGCGAAAGGCCGGTTCCCCAAAAGCCGCCCGAGCAGCCGGACAGGCGATGGCTACTAATCCAATCCCGATAGTTATCCCCTGCCACAGAATCGTTGGCTCCGATGGTCATCTGACCGGCTACAGCGGAGGGGATGGCATAGAGATAAAAAAACGTTTGCTGAGATTCGAGGGAGTACCGATCAAGGGTGATAAAATTATCCTGAATTAATACACTTCGGACTATTGCCTGATATCGTACTTAACAACGCATCTTTCGTATCGGGATCATACAATTATAGATCAACATATGTACCTTTCTTGTTAATTAACTTTTATAACAATAAATATTAGTATTTTAAACTTATAATTGACAACAATTCAAGATATCCATCATCACAACCGAAAAAAATATTGAATAGGAAAAAAGGAGATGACACGAATTAAAACCGCAATTTCTCGTTTTCTGAATATTTCCAGGTATTCAGAATACTCGAATATAATTATCCCTGCATTATTAAGCGTCATATTATTCACGATAGCTATTTTCGGTTTAATGCTGCCATATTTCGAAAACGACATAATCTCCGAAAGAAAAGAAAGTGTTAAGAATCTGGCTTATGTAGTCTATACCTATATGGATCATTATAATGCCCAGGTAAAGGAGGGCAAACTTAGCCTCAAGCAAGCCCAGGATGAGGTTGTCGAAAGCGTAAAATATATCCGATATGGCCCCGAGTTGAAAGATTATTTCTGGATACACGATGGCAAATCCAAGTTATTAATGCACCCATACAGGCCTGATCTCTACGTGCCAGATTTGATTGATTCTAGCCAGGCCATTGATACCGATATATCCAATGAATCGATTGAAATGGTCGAAAATAATGGTGAAGGTTATATCGAATATGTCTTCGACCGCTATGATGACCCGCTGAATCTAGCGTTAAAAGTTACATTTGTCAAAGGTTTCGAGCCCTGGGGCTGGATTATCGGTACAGGCATGTATGTAGATGATGTCAAAGCGAAAATAGCCGACGTAAAACGTAAAATGACTTATGCTTTTCTTAGCATACTGCTACTCATATTATTATTACAATTTAAACTAATAAGCCAGAATTTAAAATCGAATCGTAAACGCTCATCCGCCGAGCAAAGACTCCGCAAAAGCGAAAGCAGATTCAAAGAACTGGCTGAATTATTACCGCAAATGGTATTCGAGCTCGATATAGATGGCAATATTATATATGCCAACCGTTATGCTTTCGAGTTTACCGGTTACACCAGTAAAGAAGTATCCGAGGGATTCAACATCGCTTCGTTATTCAGCGAGGAAGAATTTTCCCGAGTACGGAATAATATGAAAAAACTGATTGCTGGAGAAGACACTGAAGATTCCGAATACAAACTTATAAGAAAAAGCGGAGAACAAGCAGATATTCATATCTACTCGAATGTTATTTTGCATGATGATAAGCCCATCGGCTACAGGGGTATTATTATTGATATTACCGATTTCAAGAAGTTACAGGAACAGGGACAGAGAGCCCAGCGTCTCGAGGTAGCGGGTCGAATAGCCGGGCAGGTAGCGCATGATTTTAACAATCTGCTGGCGCCGCTAATGGCGTATCCCGATCTGATAAAAAACACACTTTCAGAGGATCACCCTTCTATCCAGTATATCAATAAAATAGAAGTCGCGGCCGCCTATATAGCTGAGATAAACCAGCAACTCCTGACATTAAGCCGACGAGGACATTACAATCAAATCCCCATGGATATCAATAAGGTGGTAAAGCAAGTAATAAACCAGCTTCAACCGATACCCTCATATGCCAGCCTGGATATCGATCTGGTGGAGTATCCGATGACGGTAAAAGGGGGAGCCGCCCAGGTAAACAGGATCCTGTTGAATTTGATTTCAAACAGCATAGAGGCGCTAGAAGGAGATGGAATAATATCCATCAAAACCGAAAACTACTATCAGGATAAGCCTGCCGGTAATTACTACAAAATACCACAGGGCGAATATATTAAAATAACGATTTCCGATACGGGGCATGGCATTTCGCCTGAGACATTACCGAAAATATTCGATCCGTTTTTCACGACCAAGCTTTCAGATAAAAGGAAAGGTTCCGGTCTTGGCTTAACCGTTGTTCACTCCATCATGGAAGATCACAATGGGTTTATCGACTATGCGAGTGATTTGGGTGTCGGGACAACATTCTATCTTTATTTCCCGATTACCCGTGAGAAATTAAGGTCAAGTAATGATGACAGAATAATCGGCGGCGATGAATCCATACTGGTGGTAGATGATGATGAATTGCAGCGCGAGGTTACTACGAAATTACTGGAAAATCTCGGCTACGTCGCGGAGGCCGTTGATTGTGGCGAAAAAGCTATAAATCTATTGAGGAAAAAAACATTCGATTTGATAGTGCTCGATATGATAATGCCGGGACATATCAATGGATCTGAAACATATCAAAAAGCAATTGCTATAAATCCCGATCAAAAAGCTATTATAGTCTCCGGTTACGCTGAGAATGAGCATGTACAACAAGCTCTCGATCTGGGCGCCGGGGCATTTATTAAAAAACCTCTGACCCTTAAATCATTATCTCTTGCAGTACGATCCGAACTGGATTCGAAAGAAGATAATGAAATATCGTCTGCAAAAATATTCTAATAATAATTAGTCCAGATTTTAATAAATACTGTAATTCGATTATCAGATAATTAGCATTCTCATTCATTGTTATTTACCTATCAGTCAATAAAATCAATATGATGCACTAATTCATTTCTTTTTCAAACGATATCTAAGTTCGACGTTTAAGTGTCAAATAAATACACCGAAAAATATAATGGATTCTTCGGGGGTATTGTTTTTCGTTTTACCGGATGAATGATATATAAAAGATTGCATCAAAAGCGGGGGTAATACTAATTTCAATGGAAAAATTCAGCAAATTCACCAGGGCGGAATTCCTTTATATTATCTTACCTGCAACATTGAGTATAATTTTATTCATCAGTTCTTTCTATTCGATAGTATTGCCATCGATCAAAGAAAGTATAATGGATAAAAAAAAAGAGGCAATCAGAAATATCATTTACGCTACCTGGAATGACATGGTTTACCATAACAGTCTCGTAGAGAACGGAACCGCAACGCTTGAGGAAGCCCAACAGGAATTCATCGACCATATAAAATTCATTCGCTATGGCGAGGATATGAAAGATTATATATGGATAAACGATTTACATCCAACAATGATTGTACATCCCTATAGAACCGACCTTAATGGTAAAGATCTATCTAACTATATGGACCCTCACGGCAAAAAGTTATTCGTGGAGTCCGTTAAAACGGTAAAAGCTCATGATGAAGGCTATATCGACTATATGTGGCAATGGAAAGATGATTCAACCAGGGTAGTCCCGAAAATATCATTCGTAAAAATATTCAAACCCTGGGGATGGATAATCGGATCGGGCATTTATATAGATGATGTAGAAGCCGAGATTGCCGCGATACAGAAACGAGTACTGGTATTTTCCGCCGGTATTTTATTCCTGGTGTTAATATTACAAGTATTTCTAATCAAGCAAAGTATTAATGCCAGGATGCATCGAGAGGAAGCCGAGTGCCAGCTCCGAAAAAGCCAGAGACGGTTTAAAAATCTCGCGAATTTGCTGCCTCAGATGATTTTCGAGATCGATACTCAGGGGTATTTCACCTATGCCAACAAGTTTGCTTTCAATTTCACCGGCTATACCGAAAAAGATATCGAAAATAAATTACATTTCTCGAAATTATTCAATCCCGAAGACAATTCCCGCATTGCCCAGAGAATCAAACAGATATTTAAAGGTGTCGAATCCGAGAATAACGAATATAAACTGGTAAAGAAGAGCGGTCAGAGCGCTACGGTGAGCGTCTACACGAATCCCATATTTCAGAATAATATCGCAAACGGTATTCGCGGTATCGCTATCGATATAACCGAGAAGAAAAGACTTCAGGATTTATCCGGTCGCGCCCAACGTCTGGAAGTAGCCGGTCGAATTGCCGGGCAGGTGGCGCATGATTTCAATAATCTGCTCGGCCCACTGATGGCTTACCCCGAGTTAATAAGGAAACACATAGATGACACCAATCCGGCAAGACAATACATCGATAAAATCGAGATGTCAGCGGGAAACATCGCCGAGATAAACCAACAGTTACTGACATTAAGCCGGCGAGGCCATTATAATCTTCTGCCAATAAACCTTAACGATATCCTAAACCAGGTGATCGAAAGCCTGAAACCTATTCCCGAACATATACTCATAAAGGCCACCCTGGCAGATAACCTTATGGCAATAAAGGGCGGCGCGGCTCAAATCCTTCGCATACTTCAGAACTTGTTATCGAACGCCATCGAGTCGATACCGGAGGCAGGAATAATCAGGGTCGTTTCCGAAAACAATTATAAAGATACCATTGGCGGTTTCAATCAAAAAATACCCAAAGGCGAATACGTAAAAATCACGATCTCCGATACCGGCCCGGGAATCCCCGAAAACGTATTGCCCAGAATATTCGATCCGTTCTTCACGACAAAGATATCGGATAAAAATAAGGGCTCGGGATTGGGACTTACAGTAGTGCATTCCATCATGGAAGATCATAACGGCTACGTCGATCTTATCACCGATCAAGGTAAAGGGACTACTTTCATACTCTATTTCCCCATTACTCGTGAACAGGTGATATACGAAACCGAATTGGAGATCGTCGGCGGAAATGAAAGTATTCTTGTCGTGGATGATGATTCGATACAGCGGGATGTTACATCCAAGCTCCTGGATGATCTGGGATATGAAGTTATAGCCGTAGACAGCGGGCGCAAAGCAATTGATCTATTACAGAGAGAATCGTATGATTTATTAATACTGGATATGATCATGCCGGGGGATTTAAACGGTACCCAGACATATAGAAAAGCGATTGAGATTCGTCCCGGTCAGAAAGCTATAATTGTTTCGGGATACAGCGAGAACGACCAGGTCAAAGAGGCGCTCGAATTGGGAGTCGGCTCTTATATCAGAAAACCGTTGACATTGAGATCGCTGGCTATCTCTGTCAGAAACGAACTTGACAGGGTTAAAAAGAAGTCTAAAGAAATGATCGGTACTTAAACTGGTGTAATATTTATATTGTTTATTTCATTGGAATCTTGAAACTATACAAGATCGCGAAAACATAAACAAAAAGTCTCCGCAAATAGCAGCGCCGTCGCTAACACTACATATCTACGGAGACTTTACCCGAGAATATCAGTTAAACAGAATTTTTAAATCAAATCGTCCTGACTCCAGCCCTTATCATCATCGTCATCATCACTACCACCGCGGTAACGTTCGAACGCGGGCCTGTCGATATTTTTAGGCTCGTACTCGCGATGCATGATCTCTTTGTAAATCCGTCGCTCATCGCCCTGTTGGGGTCGTTTACGCGGCGCAGGCGGACGTAATCCACCGTCATCCCCCCCCTCATTGAACAACGAACCGGGGATAACTTCCTTTCCGAGCATGTCATCTTTATTGCCGAACCCGGTAGCGATAACGGTCACGAATATCTCGTCATCGAGATTGTTGTCGATCACGGCGCCGAATATAATATTGGCATCCCCGCCAACCGCGGCATAAACCGCCTCCATGGAATCGTTGACATTCATGATAGTCATGTTTTTGCCGCCGGTAATATTCACCAGCACGCCCTTGGCGCCGGAGATATCGATATCCTCGAGAAGCGGTGAACTGATAGCCATCTTGGCGGCCAGCTCCGCTCCACTCTCGCCGGCTCCGAACCCGGTGCCCATTAATGCCTCGCCTTTTTCCGACATGACCGTACGCACATCGGCGAAATCGAGGTTGATCAGGCCATGACGAGTTATCAAATCGGCGATACCCTTCGTGGCCGAATACAGCACCTCATCGGCTTTGTGGAACGATTCGGTAAACGGCGTTCCCGGATCGAGGATTTGCAATAGTCGTTGGTTGGGTATAACGATCAGCGTATCGACAGCCTCACGCAGGCGTTTTATACCCGCCTCAGCTTTCTTCATACGCTGCGAACCCTCGAAAACAAACGGCTTGGTGACAATACCTACTGTCAGCGCGCCTAATTCTTTAGCGGCCTGGGCAACCACCGAGATAGCCCCGGTACCGGTACCTCCACCCATACCGCAGGTGACAAAGACCATATCCGCACCGGCGACGGATTTCTTGATACAGTCGATATCCTCCTCGGCGGCGGATTGCCCGACATCCGGGTTTGCTCCCGCGCCCAATCCTTTGGTAAGTTTCTTGCCGATCTGAACTATCGATTCGGCTTTGTTGTACTCCAGCGCCTGGTTATCCGTATTGATGGCGATAAATTTCACGCCCACCAGGCCTGATTCGATCATGCGGTTAACTGCGTTGCCGCCGGCGCCGCCGACACCAACGACTTTCATCTTGGCATAGGTTTCGCTTTCAACGTCGTACTCGATCACGGCTGCTTCCCTCCTACCCCTCCATGAGGAGGTTAAAAGTATTCTGAAAATATATTTTTAATCTTCTCGAAAAACTTGGAACCCGACCGTCTGCTTTTCTTGCCGCCGGCCTGCTGTTCGAACTGAATACCATAGCGGACCAGCCCGATAGCGGCCGCGAATTCAGGTCCGATTTTCTCATTGCTTTCCTCGATTGTATATGACGGCGCGGCCAGTTTCGCGGGCAGATCGAATATCTGCTCGGCCAGTTCGGCAACGCCTGTTAATTTCGATCCACCTCCGGTAATTATTACGCCGGAGGCCATTGATTCGGCCAGGTTGGCTTTTTTCAACTCGCGCGCTACCAGCGAGAAGATCTCCTCCGCTCGCGGCTCGATTATCGCCGCCAACACCGAACGCGATACCTCTTTGGATTCACGACCACCGACTCCCGGCACGATAATCATCTCACTCGAATCGACCATCGAAACGAGTGAACTGCCATGAAGGCATTTCAGACGTTCCGCCTGTTCGAGAGGCGTACGCAGGCCGATAGCGATATCGTTGGTGACATTCTTGCCGCCGATACCCAGCACCGCCGTGTGCTTTATCGAACCATCGAGAAACGCCGCTACATCGGTGGTACCCGCGCCCAGGTCTACCAATACGCATCCCAGCTCGCGCTCATCCTCGTTCAATACCGCATATGCCGCCGAGAACGGGCTTAGCACCAGTTCCTCCACGGCCAAATCGGCCTTCTCTATCGCTTTTACAACATTAGTCACCGAGGCGGTCGAGCCTGTCACTATATGAACGTTCACCTCTAGGCGCATACCGATCATACCAACCGGGTCGGTTACGCCGCCCTGGTCATCGACAGTGAACTCCTGCGGTAACACATGGATGATCTCCCTGTCGGCGGGAATAGCCACCGCCCGGGCGGCCTCGATCACCCTGTCGACATCCGAATGAGTTATCTCGGAGTTGCCTTTGCCTATGGCGATTACTCCGCGACTGTTTATGCTTTTAATATGCTCACCCGCGATACCGGCATACACCGAATCGATCTTGCTGCCTGAGATCATCTCGGCATCGGCAACGGCGGTATGTATCGAATGAACAACTTTCTCGATATCGACCACCACGCCGCGTTTCAATCCCTCCGAGGGAGTCGCGCCGATTCCCAGCAGCTTGAATCCGCCGTCCTCGGCCGGTGTTGCCACGGCCACGGCTATCTTGGTGCTACCTATATCTAAACCTACTACTATATTTTCTTTTGCCATATCACACCCCGCCTTTCACCACCATCTTGCCGGCGGTCATATCAAACGATCCGGAGTTTCCCAATAACCCCCTGTTATCGATTACTACGAGCCTGGATAATGATTTCCTGTAATTACGCAATGACATCAAAATCCTGACACCTCCCGGGTCGAAATACAACTCGACTAATTCACTGTTTTTAAAATGTATCTCCGAAAGCCTGTTCGATAAATTTCTCGAAAGCGTGCTCAACTCATCAAAGAGAGAAAGCGCGTAGCACAGGTTAACCTTATTATCGTATTTCTTGCTGTTACGGTTGGATAATCCGGTCACCACCGGTAATACTTTATCCTTTCTGCTCACCTCGATAGTTTTCAATCTCCGGGTGAGACCGTATATTTTATCGGTTCTGACGAATAACACCACCTGGTCGGGGTGCAACTGAAGTTTCACGCCCGAGGGCAGTTTGCGCTCGATACTCACCGCCTCTATACCCGGCAGGGTCACAAGCGAATCCGCGGCCGAGGCAAAATCCTGGTCGAATATCGATTCACCCAGTTCGAGGTTGGACCTTTCCATCACCTGCTCCCTGTCGAGAAACTCCGGGCAATCTATCTCCACCTCGGAGAGCTTGAACCAAGCTAGATCGCCGGTTTTAATATAAGCATACCTGGCCGTGATAAACGAAAGCGCCACGACTATTATCGCTCCGATTACTCTTTTCATCTCTCGAGCTCTTTTAAAATTTTCGGCGTCAACCGGTAAATATCACCGGCTCCGAACACTACCACGATATCCCCGCTTTTGATACTGTTTTTCAGGAACGATGGTATATCATCCTTATTTTCGATGAACTCCACCCTCTTGTGTCCCGAGCGTTGAGCGGCCTCCGCTACGATCTTGCCGGTTACCCCCTCGATCGGTTTTTCGCGAGCAGGGAATATTTTGGTTACCACCAGCATGTCCGAATCGAAAAAAGCGGTGCCGAACTCGTTAACGAAATTCTGCGTGCGTGAATACAAATGCGGTTGAAACACCGCCGTGATCCTACCCTGAAAACTATGACGAATTCCCTCCAGAGTCGCCTTAATTTCCGTGGGGTGATGCGCGTAGTCATCGTAAACTCTTATCCCATCAACCTGCCCGGCCAACTCCAGACGTCGACCGACACCCGGGAATGATTTTAAAGCCTCGGCCGCTTTCTCGAACGGGACCTCCAGGTCGAGAGCTGCCGTTAACGCGGCCATGGCGTTTAACACGTTATGTTTGCCGAGCAAAGGTACGAACGCTTTCCCCAGAATGTTACCGTTGGACCTGCAGGTGAACTCCGTGCCCTCTATCGAAGGGACGAGATCGGTTGCCCACAAATCGGCATGACGGGAAAATCCATAGGATAAGCTGGGACGGGTGAACCGTGTTCTTATTTGCTGAAGAGTCGGGTCATCCAGGCAATAGATTATACTTCCGTAAAAAGGTACCCGGTTGGCGAATTCCACGAAACAGTTTTGCAAATCATCGAAATCGGCATAGCATTCCATGTGCTCGGGTTCTATCGAGGTGATAATCGAAACCGTCGGATAGAATCGCAATAGCGAGCGATCGAACTCATCGGCCTCGATGACGATATAGTCGCCCTTGCCGACATAAGCATTGGTGCCAACACCCAGTACGCGGCCACCGACAATTACAGTCGGATCGAATCCTACTTTGTTGAGTACGTGCCCCACCAGCGAGGTGGTAGTGGTTTTGCCATGCGTGCCGGCGACCGCCACGGAGAATTTCATCCGCATAAGCTCGGCCAGCATCTCCGCCCGTGATATTGCGGCTATTTTCTGAACACCGGCCTCGTTAAGCTCGGGATTTTCACCTTTCACCGCCGAGGAATAAACCACGACATCCGCGCCGTGAATGTTTTCCGGTTTATGTTCGTACGTTATTTTCATACCGAGTTTAGACAGGTAGTCGGTGACCTCGGTTTGCTTCAAATCCGACCCGGTAATAGTGTATCCCAGGTTATGCAATACCTCGGCGATTCCACACATACCGGTGCCACCGATGCCTATAAAGTGAAGTTTCTTTATTCGTTTGAATTTCATATCAGGCTGATTATCTCCTCGCTGATTATCTCAGCGCCCTTATCATTTCCCAGTAGTTTGGAATTAGTCATCAATTTCTGGCGGCGGGCGCTATCCTGCAATAGCCCCGAAAGCATTCTGGTGAACCTCTCGGTTTGTAATTGGTCATCCGCGATCACCTCGACCGCCTCTTTGTTCTTCAGATCCATCGCGTTTTTCATCTGATGATTCGCGGTGGCGTGAGGATACGGCACTAAAAGCGCCGGCATTCCCAGCACCAGAAGTTCAGATAAAGTCATCGCTCCCGCCCGACACAGCATCAAATCGGCCACGGCGTAAGCTACCGGCATATTATCAATAAACGGAACGATAACACCGGTGTGATCGATCCCCTCCATACCTTTTAACACATCATCATACTTGGTTACACCGGTCTGCCAGAGCACCTGCCAGTCATCCGATAGATTGCCATCCTTTATGAAACGTGTGATGCCATCATTGATTGACTTGGCCCCCAGGCTGCCGCCGGTTATGAACAGTACTTTCTTACCGTGCTTCAAGCCGAAATCATTCAAGTAACCGTTCCCCTTCGGTAGAACAAGATCGTTGCGCAGCGGGTTGCCGGTTACCACGATATTTCTTACGCCTTTGAGGTATCTTTTGGAACCGTCAAATGCGACACAAATTCTATCGGCGAAACGGGAAAGGAACCGCGTTGCCAATCCGGGAAAAATATTTTGCTCCTGGATCACTACTCGTGCCCGCCGTCTCTTAGCGGCCATCACCACCGGTGCGGAAAGATAACCTCCGGTGCCAACTACCACCTCCGGGCCGAAACCACGCACGACCTTATCGGCCTGCGAAAATGCGCGCATTATCTTCTTGGAAAAATCCATCATGCCGCCAAGGTTACGTTTCAAGCCGACAACCTCTATCTCCTCTATCCTGAATCCGTTTTTCTCTACGATATCCCTTTCGATGCCGCCTTTTATACCGACGAATAGAAACTCGGCGTCGGTCAGCTTATCACGAAGCTTCAGGGCGATATTGATCGCCGGTATGAGATGCCCGCCGGTTCCGCCACCGGCAAATAATATCCTCATCTGGTCCTCACGTAACGCGTAACCGGCATCGAACCGTAGCGAGCGACCGACAGGATAATGCCGACCGCCGCACAGCTAATCACCAGGGATGATCCGCCGTAGCTGAAAAACGGCAGAGTAATGCCCGTTATAGGGAACAACCCCAGGGCCACTCCGATATTCATTATCGCTTGAAATACTATCATCACAGTCAAACCCGAAACCAGCAGGAAACCGCGAAGGTCCCCGGTGTTGGCCGCCACTTTCAGGGAAGCAAAACCGAATATAGTCAGTAACGCCAGCACGGCTACACAGAGAACGAATCCTCCCTCCTCAGCCGAGGCCGAAAATATGAAATCGGTATGCGGGGCCGGTAGAAACAGGTTTTTCTGGCCGCCACCGCCTAATCCTCGACCGATCAGACCGCCAGAACCGATACTTACCAGCGATTGGCGGCTCTGGTAGTAGCCGTTGGTCAACTGCGCATCAGGTGACTCACCCAACGGATCTTGCAGGCAGGCGATGTAGTCATCGATGCGATCTTTCTCGTATCCTAAACCGAATACTATCACGCCGGCGACTAATGATATAACCAATCCCGCCGCCAGCAGGTATCTGAGTTTCAATCCGGCAAGGAACAATATCGTGGCCGTCACCGAAAACACCAGCATGGTCGTTCCCAGGTCGGGCTGCTTAATAATCATCATTAAACCGATAGCGGAAATTATAATATGAGGTATCATTCGTTTTATATTTTTCGGTTTACCCTTGTTGTCGACCAGCATGAACGCCAGGTACATCACAAGAGTTATTTTAAAAACCTCCGAGGGCTGGAAACTCATGAATCCCAGATATATCCAACGTTGCACGTTCATCTTGGTAGTAGTGAAAAATAACGCGATTAAAAACGCGAACGCGATAAACATCAAAAACGGCGATAGCTTTATATATTTACGATAATCCATAGAGGATAATACGATCATGGCGACGATAGCCACTACCGACCAGGCAAGCTGCCTGACGAAATAATACCACGAGGGCAAGTTATTCTGCTGACTGTAGGGTCCGGATACGCTGTAGATGAAAATCAGGCTGAGCGCGACTAACAGCGCCACCGAAATCTGTATGGCTTTTTCGGGATGTCTCAGGATGTTCAAGATTTCTCCTTTGCCAGCATGTTTACGGCTTGTTTGAATACCTCGCCGCGATGCTCGTAGTTTTTGAACATATCGAAACTCGTACAGGCCGGTGACAATAACACCGTGCCGTTCGATCCGGATTTCTCGTACGATAACCTGACGGCGTCCTGCATCGAATCGGCACGACAAATTTCCGTGAGCCCGTCATAAGCGCTTTCGATTTTGTCCGAGGCCTCACCAATTAACACCAGCGTCGCAACTTTCTCTTTAATCAAATCACGAAGCGTGCTGAAATCACTGTCCTTATCGCGACCTCCGGCTATCAATATCACAGGTGAAGACACCGACTGGAGCGCCCAAAAAACAGCGTCCACATTGGTGGCTTTGGAATCGTTAATGAAGCTTACCCCTCCGATAAGCGCCACTCGTTCCAGCCGATGTTCCACACCTGCGAAGGAGCGCAAACCTTTCGCGATATATTCGAGATCGACACCCGCCGCCACGCAGCACGAGACCGCTGCGCAAGCATTGGAAAGATTGTGAGGCCCTTTGATGCCGATATCATCGATTTTAATAATATTCTTTTTATTATCACCATTACTCAAAACCAACCAGTCGCCATCGATATAACAACCATTACGGACTTTCGTCTTAGTCGAAAAAGTCCAGGCTTCGGAAAGCGACTCGAATTTTCGTAATACTTCATCATCATAATTGAGAACCGATTTATTGGTACCGTTCTGGTTGGCAAACACGCGCAATTTCAGGTAGATATAGTTTTCCATGCTGCCGTGACGGTCTAAGTGATCGGGAGTGATATTTAGTACGGTTGCTACCTGTGGCTTGAATTTATCGATCCATTCGAGTTGGAATGTCGATACCTCGAGTATCGCCCAATCGTTTTCAGACAGGGTTCCGGCCACCTCGGTAAACGGCCTGCCGATATTACCTGCTACCTCGCCCTTGATAGCGGAGTGTTTGAATATTTCGCCGATAAGCGAGGTCGTCGTGGTTTTACCGTTGGAACCGGTAATTGCCAGCACTTTGCCTTTGCACATCCGGTAGCCCAGCTCCAGTTCGGAGATGATATCGATACCCGACTTTCCGGCGTGGACTAAAACCTCGCTGGTTGAGGGTACCCCCGGGCTTGTAACCATGTACTCGCAATCGAACACGCGGCCGGTATGCTTGCCGAACTCGGAATCGATCTGGTGCTTATCGAGTGACTCGACCGCCTCCATAAACTGCTCTTTAGGCTTGCTTTCGGATAAAAACGGTACTGCGCCCAGTTGTTTCAAGGCAATAGCCGAGGCCAATCCCGACCTGGCGGCCCCGATGATGCTGATCTTTTTACCTTTAAATTCGTTCATCTTATTTTCAACGTACTAACGCTTATAAGCGCGAAAATTATTCCCAGTATCCAGAATCTTATCGTTACTTTTTGCTCCGGCCAGCCCGAAAGCTCGAAATGGTGATGCAACGGCGCCATCTTGAATACGCGTTTACCGGTTAGCTTATATGATAGAACCTGTATTATCACCGAAAGCGCGGTGATCACGAAAACTCCGCCCATGATTATTAGTAGTATCTCTTTTTTTATCAGAAGAGCCAGCGCGCCGAGAATTCCACCTAACGCCAGGGCGCCGGTATCCCCCATGAAAATTTGCGCCGGGTTGCCGTTGTACCAGAGAAAACCAAGACAGGCACCGACCAACGCCCCGCAAAATATCGTTAGCTCGCCGGCGTGTTTGAAATATTCGATATTCAGATACGAACTGAAATCGACACGGCCCGTTACGTAACACAATGCAGCGAAACTCACCGCACAGATACCAACCAGCCCGATAGCCAGTCCATCGAGACCATCGGTTAAATTTACCGCATTGGATGCGCCGGTTATTACTATCACCACGAACGGAATGTAGAGTATGCCGAAATCGAGATAAACATCTTTCACGAACGGTATCTCGGTGGCCGTACTGAAATTCGGATCGGGTGGATAGAAATACAATATCGAACCGAGTATCAAGCCCAGCGCTATCTGGCCCGCGAATTTCTTCTTGGCTACCACGCCCTTCTTCTGATGTTTTATGGCTTTCAGGTAATCATCCATGTAGCCGATCAGCCCCATCCATACGGTAACGAGCAGCATCAAGTGGATATTTATATTAGTCAGGTCCGCCCAGAGCAGGGTCGGCACTATTATCGAGATAATGATTAACAGGCCACCCATCGTGGGGGTACCCTTTTTCGAGAGATGAGTCTTAGGCCCGTCCTCGCGTATTTCCTCTTTGATCTGCTTTCGTTTCAAGAATTGTATGAACACCGAACCGAATATGAAACTGATGAGCATCGCCGTGACTGTAGCGTAGGCGGTCCTGAACGTGATATACTGAAACAGGTTAAACCCGCTTATAGCTTTGCTTAATGGGAACAACAGATGGTATAACATCAGATGCCTTTCCGTAGTTGCTCGGTTATACGTTCGAGGGCGATGCGGCGCGAGCCTTTTATCAATACACAATCGCCTGGTTTCAAGTACGATTTCAATTCGGGAATCATTTCATCTTTATTATCATAATGGGCTTTAAATTCGCCCTTGAAATTATTCAGAAAATGCTTACCGAGATTTCCGGTAGCGAATAATGCATCAATACGTTTTCGGGATAAATACTCGCCGATCCCTTCGTGATATTTTATTTCATCTTTGCCAAGCTCAAGCATATCTCCCAGCACCGCCACTCGCCTACCGTTTACCGGGTATTCCGACAATGTATCGATAGCGGCCCGCATAGAGACGGGATTGGCATTGTAGCAATCGTTTATAAGCGTGATATCGTTTATATTCACAATTTCGGATCGCAGGTTATACGGTTTTACGCTTGCGAGAGAGCCGGGTAATTCTTCGGCCTTGATCCCGAACGCCGAGGCTCCGGCAATCGCACAGGCCGCGTTATAAATATTATGTTTGCCATAGAAATTAATTTTATATTTGATACCGTTTAAAACGAATTCGCTTACGCCGTCGCCTTTGAAAGCATAAGATTCCACGTTATAATCGGCATCACTATTAATACCATAGGTGATAACCCGCTGATTTAATTTACCGATCCAGCCGGCGAGTATGGGGTCATCGGCGTTAAGAACGGCCACGCCACTTTGCGGCAGACGGTTTATCAACTCGAATTTGGCCTTGGCCACCGCCTCTATCGATCCGAGATGCTCCAGGTGAACCGCGCCTACATTGGTGAACACGCCCACCTGTGGTTTGCAGATCTCGGCCAGCCTATCTATCTCGCCGAAAGTATTCATACCGATTTCGAACACCGCCGCCTCATGCGATTTATCGAGTTCGAATATCGATAAAGGCAAGCCGTAAAGATTATTGAAATTGCCCAGCGTTTTGAATGTATTGAACCGAACGTTCATACAAGCCCAAAACAGCTCTTTGGTGGTGGTTTTGCCGTTGGAGCCGGTGATTGCAGCACATTTGATATCGTGCTGATCTCGCACATAGGAGGCCAAATCGCCCAGAGCGCGGGTCGTATCGCTAACCTTAAAAACAGCGGCATCGGATGTATTATAATCGTTACTGACCACTACCCCTTCCGCGCCGTTGGTAATTGCGGCATCAATAAATTCATGACCGTCGAAATTTTCACCAACTATAGCGAAAAACAACTCGCCACTTTTAATCGTACGGCTGTCGGTGGATACACCGGCAAACCCGGGCGGACATAACGCCGCTACGGACTCCGCGTTCAGAGCTTTAACGATATCATCGTAATCGAATTTCATCTTCTCAGTTACCAGCATAACCTAATTTTTTCAAACTGCTCAAGACTACCTGTGGATCGGAGAAATAGTGACGGGTATTACCGATCACCTGGTAGTCCTCGTGACCTTTACCGGCGATAATTACCAAATCATCAGGCTCGGCGACCATAAGCGCCTTCACGATTGCCTCATCGCGTTTCTCTATTACATCATAATCAACACCGGTGGGAATCCCGGGCAACATATCCTCTATGATTTTATGGGGATCCTCGGTGCGCGGATTATCCGAGGTGACGAATAACCTGTCGGCGTACTTGGCCGCAACCTGTCCCATAATCGGCCGCTTGGTCTTGTCCCGATCACCACCACAACCGAACACTATGATTTTACGGCCTTTGCTATCTACGCCTGTAAGCAGATTTTCCAGCGCATCCGGCGTATGAGCGTAATCGATAATCACCTCGAACGGTTGGCCCGCTACGATTTTCTCGGCTCTACCAGGTACCTGCGGTGCACGCTTCATCGCCTCGACCGCCTCCGTGATATCGTACCCCAAACCGGTGACGGTAGCTATGGCCGCGGCGGTATTTATCAGGTTGAATTTACCGAGATGGGGTATACTGCCGACCAGCGTTTGGTCATTATATTTAAGTTCGTAGTGACGGTTATTATTTTCATAGCCTTTATCGATAAGCACGATATCGGCATCATTTGTTTGTGAACCGTTTATTATCGCCGAATACGTGATTGTTTTCGCCGCCGTCAATTTATTCAAACGTTCAGCATAGGGATCGTTGGCATTCAATACCGCAACGCCATCACGTTTTAACAATTTCTCGAACAATATCGCTTTAGCCGCGAAATAGTTTTCGAAATCTTTATGATAATCCAGATGATCCTGGGTCAGGTTGGTAAACACCGCCGCCGCGTATTCGATATCGTTACAACGGTTTTGGTCCAACCCATGCGAGGATACCTCCATCACACAGCCATCAAGCTTGCATTCGACCATCTCGGCCAGCATGCGATGAATCTCGATAGTATCGGGAGTGGTGTTGATCGCCTGGATCGTACGCTTGCCGGTGTAATATTCAACCGTGCCGATTTTACCATACGACTTACCCAGTGCGCTCATCAAATGAGATATCATGTATGTCACGGTAGTTTTGCCGTTTGTGCCCGTTATTCCTATAATATCGAGATTACGCGAAGGCTGATTGAAAAAACGCGAACCTATACGTGACATGACCTTGCGAACATCCTTGCAAACTATTAGCGGCATATGCTCCAGGCCTTTAATTTTCTTCTTGGTCACGATAGCAACCGCGCCCATCGAGGCGGCCTCCGGGATAAACTTGGCGCCGTCGAATTTGAATCCCGGAACGGCAACGAACAAATCACCGGGTTTGGCCTGACGCGAATCATTGGAAAGATCGGTTATGAGGATATCGTCAACGTCCCCGAAGATATCGCAATCCAATCCCTCCAGGATATCCCTTAAAGGTTTCTTATAAATCGAATCCATGGTATCATCATTAATAGCAAGGTTCATTTAACATCGCACCTTAAGTTGAGAATCTTTATATCATCCAATTTAGCGCCTGCCCTCGGCGATTGGCTTTCCACGATCCCTGAGCCCTCTATCTTGAACTCGACTCCCACCATCGAGGCCAGCCTGATTGCCTGCCTGACAGTCAAGCCTTTAAAGTTCGGCATCTCATCCGGTTTTTCGTTTAGTTCGTGATACGGCTCGATTGTCTCCATCACCCGTGCGTATTCATCGGTTTGCCCCGCCGAGGCGTAAGAGGCGTTCGGCTCCGGTTCGACATAGTTAGTGTTATCGACATAGCGGCCGGCCATGAATTCAGGCAACGAGTAATACCTTTCGGCGATACTCCGGAATACCGGTGCGGCCGTCTCGCCTCCGTAGCGGGAGTTCTTCGGCTCATCGAACATGATAATGCCAACCACCATCGGATTATCCGAGGGGAAATATCCCACGAACGAGGCCCGGGCTTTACGATGATCGTATCCGCGCCCGTCCTCGCGAACTTTCAAAGCGGTACCTGTTTTACCGGAAATACTTACCATCCGCGAAATGGCTTTCGTGGCCGTCCCCACCTCGACCACCTCGCGCAGCATTCGTTTCAACAACTCTTGAATATTCGTATCGTATAATTTTCTGATCTTACAACTTCTGCCAACCACCGAACGAGAGCCATCGGGAGAAATCATCTCGCTGGTAAAGTACGGCTTGTAAAGGTAGCCGTTAGAGGCCACCGCGCCATATAGCGAGGCAATCTGGAGAGTCGAGGTCGAAATTCCGTGCCCGAAACTCAAGTTGGCCAGGTAATGCTCTCGCCATGAGGGCGAGGTCATATATCCGGGCGCCTCAGCCGGGAAATCGATGCCCAGTTTTTCGATAAAACCCGCTTCTTTGATAGCCTTGAACAATACCTCGTCACCCAGGGCCAACGCCATTTTGGAATGCGCTATATTAGAGGAAAACACCAATGACTCCTCGACCGTAAGGGTATCGAATTCATGATCATCGCGTATAGTTCGTCTGCCAATCCGGAACTTACCTTCTTCTACGTATATCTTGTCATCGGGTTCGAATAAACCGCTCGATATCGCCTGGGCCGTGGTTATTAGCTTGAATGTGGAGCCCGGCTCATACTGGTCGGCGATAGCGCGATTGCGCGTGGCCGGTTTGCCGAGGCTGTCCAAAACGGCGCAGGCAAGTATCTCGCCGGTGCCGGCTTTTAGGAAAAGCCCTATTCCACTTACGGCATCGTTATCTTTCATAGCCTGAACCATCTCCTGTTCCACTATCTGCTGAAGGTTCAAATCGATGGTGGTTACAATATCCGATCCTGGATCGGGTGCGATTACCGGCTGTTGATTGAAGTTATAACAATGACCGAGGCCATCGCGTTTTAACATGGTTTTACCATTGCAGCCCGAAAGGTACTTATCGTACTGAATCTCCAGACCCGAAAGGCCTTTATTGTCGATATCCACTCTACCCAATACGGCCAGGGCAAGCTTACCGTTTGGGTACACTCGTCTCGGCTCAACGAATTTAGCCAGTTCTTTGATTCCCGAGCTTTCGAGCTTGCTCTCCATCTCGCGGGTCGTCTTGCGCTCTATATACAAAAACCGTGGATGTCTTTTGAATTTTGCCAACCATCCCGATTTGCCGGTTATCCTGGCAAGCTTATTGGCTACCGCTCTTTTATTACTGATCCGTTCGGGAACCAGGTAATAAGTATACGAATCGATATCCTCGGCCAGCACACGCATGTTACGGTCATAGATTTTACCGCGCTCGGCCTGTACCTCTATGATATGATTCTGCTGTCTTTCGGCGGCGGCTAAAAATTTATCGCGGGCTATCACTTGAAGCCATACCAGGCGGGCAACGAACACCAGCATGATTACACCCAGGATAATCCTTATCAAATTAATCTTCGCGTTTATTTTCGATTTTAATGATACTGTCATAACTACTCTAATACTTTTTTAACCCAATCGATTAACTTACTGACACTATTGGCGAACATATTACGATTTACTCTATTCCTGACCTGGCCTTTATCGAAAAGCACCATTCGCTCTTTAACCTCGTATGTCATTCCATATTTGAAACGCACACAGCTATCCACCCAGGCTATCGAACGCAAGCGGGATAATTCGGCATTAAGATGTTTATTGTTTTCCACCAGTTCCACTCTCGCGCTTTCCAATTCAGTTAACTCTCGTGATAACTTATGCGCCTCGATCGACTTCCATACCCAGAGAACCGCCAGCAAAAAGATAAAAGCGATTACGGTGAACATCTTGCTTTTACTTTCTTTTTTCTTTCTACTACGTCTGGGCAAGTCTCTCTACCACCCTCAGTTTCGCGGACCGGGCCCGCGGGTTGTTCCTTATTTCATCCCGTGACGGTAAAATCGGTTTTGATGTTATTACCTTGAAAAGCTTTTCCTTACCGCATCTGCATTCCGGAAGCCTGGGAGGACAAATACATTTACCGGTAAATTTCTTGACCATTCGTTTTACCAGGTGATCCTCCAACGAGTGATACGTAATAATGAGGGCCCGGCCGCCGGGGGCTACTTTCGGCAGTAATTTGTCCAGGCCCTCTTCAAGGTTGTGAAATTCACTGTTGACTTTTATTCTTAATGCCTGAAAAACCCTCGCGGCTGTTTTGATAAAATTCCTCTCGCCCACTACGGACTGGATAACCGAGGCAAGCCGCTCGGTGGTATCTATCGTTTCGGGGTAGTCCTTTATTGCCCTGGCGATGGCGCGCGCTTTCGGCTCCTCACCATATTCGTATAGAACATCCCGTAACTCTTTCTCGCTAAAACTATCTATCATCTTTGACGCTGCCAGGGAGTCCGAACCATCAAACGCCATCGATAACGGGCCATCCTGCAAATAGGAAAATCCCCGGGACGGGTTATCGATTTGAAAAGACCCTATACCAAGGTCTAATAAAAAAGCGCTGATACTCTTTATCCCCCTCCTTTGAAGATACCAGACTATTTTTTTATAATTCGCATTGATAAACTCGGCCTCATAACCGCATTCAGAAAAGAGCGTCCGAGTTTTATTTAAAATTTCGTTGTCAAGATCGAAGCCATAGTATTGATACTTTTCGCCGTATGCCCCATAAATTGCTTTTAGGTGACCGCCTGCGCCAACCGTTCCATCAAGCACCACTCCTTCAGGGCATCCACCGATAATATCTACTACTTCATCCAACAATACCGGAATATGTAACGCCTCAGAGGAGCGTTTTTCTGGCGACCTCCTCATAAGATTCCTGGTTTTCCTCTATATATTTTTCAAAAGCCTCCGGCGACCAGATCTCCATCTTATCCAGCGCCCCGTTGATTAAAACCTCTTTACTTAATCCGGCTAATTTGATAAGTTTAGGCGGCAGGTTAATCCGTCCCTGTTTGTCGACTTGAACATCAGCGGCGTTGGCCAATGTAGCGCGAAGGTAATACAAGGCGTTCGGATCGTTTTGAGCCAGAGAACGCAGCTTTTCCTCCACTTTATCCCACTCCTCGGAGGGATAAACATACAGGCACGAATTGAGACCACGGGTTATGACATAACTTTCAGCCGTTCCCGGCGCTTTCCGAAACTTAGCCGGTATGTTGATACGGCCTTTTTGATCGACCGAATGCTGAAATGAACCTTTAAACCCTGCCAAGTAAGAATTCTCCTTTTTAACCCACAATCTCCCACAAAACTACTTTTATACCCACCATTTGTCAAGGAAAAACTTATCGTAAGCTATAGTCCTTTAAGACATATAGGACTACAGCGATGATTATTGGATTGCCCCCATACTTTTGTAAACTTTTGTTGATTCCCATTTCGGCAGCATCATTAGAGCTCCCTGTAACCGCCTATAAAATATAATCTTACTATAGTGTTTCATTTTCGTTGCTGGTTGGTTTCCTGTTGGTATCCCCTTTGCTTTAATGACTGTCAAGAATACGGAAATAAAATAAAAATAGCTTTGGAGGGGAAACCATGAAGAACCTAACTAACATCAGTATGATAATTATCTTTATCATTATCAATAGCTTAACATTGGCTGTTGCATCTGATCAAATATTCGAATATCAGGTTAATACTGATATTACGGAGATTAACACCATTAATACTAATCAAGGGATTAAGTACAGCCTTGATGGTGAAAACTACCTGGATATTGAGGGATCGCCTGAGATTCCTTATAAAGTTATTACCCTGGCGTTGCCGACCGGCACTAAAGTAGCATCGATCGAGGCAAACGGCGCCGGGATTATCAATCTCGCCGGCGGAGTGGAGATTCCCTGGTTTGAGGGCGATATTAAAACAGATATCGACGAACAGTATCAACCGGCATCCAAGAACGCTGATGTTTATTCGTCTAATAGTCTTTTGCCCGGCCAATATGCCGAAATAATAAACAGTGGTTATATGGGCTCGCAACATTTGGCCTCAATCGCGGTTTATCCGATACAATATCGTCCCGCGGATGGCCAGGTTATGATGATTAGAGATATCAATATTAAATTGAACCTCGATAATAACAATTTACCGATCTCGAGTAAAGCTAATCACGGAAACGCCTTACTTGGCGGCGTCGTGGAAAACCCCGAGGATTTGCCGGTTGACAACCCGGTCGTGACAAGCGGTTTCGGCCCGGTGCCCGGTGATGCTGTTATGGGTCTTGGCGCGGAGTATCTGGTTATAACCTCCGGCGAGTTGGCCTCAGCTTTTTATCCTTTCGTCGTTTGGAAAAACCAGAAAGGTATTTTAACAGAGATAGTTCTAATCGAGGATATTCTGGCAAGTTATAGCGGTATTGATGATGCCGAGAGACTCAGGGAGTATCTAAAGGACGCTCATTCATCGGGTGCCCAGTGGGTACTTTTAGGCGGCGATGAGGAAATTATCCCGATCAGATACGCCTATCCGGGCAATGTCAGTACTGCCCCTATATTACGTTATCAGCAAATTACCGATGTTTACTATGCGGACTTGACCGGTGACTGGGACTCCGATGGCGACGGTATCTGGGGCGAATACAGTCAGGATGATCCCGATACTTATCTCGAGGTTTATGTCGGTCGCGTTCCGGCCGAGAGCGTTGAGGATGTCGATATATGGGTTGGCAAACAACTCATGTACGAACAAAATCCCAATAACGGCGATTTCTCGTATCTCGAAAAAGGCCTGTTCATAACCGCCGATCAGATGAGAGATTTGAATGAACATACCGCGCTGGCCGAGTTGATGCCGGAGCATTTCGAATTAGATTATTCCAGGCTTGCCGAGGAACCCTCAGGCAGCGCAACCACCCCGACTCAGCCTACCGGTGAGCAAATCGCCGATGTCATGGGCGAGGGCTGGGGTTTCGTATCCAACCTGAACCATGGCGGTTTTTACTACTATGCCGCGATGGCCTCCGGATACGGCCAGAACCCGCGTTCCGATTTCTTCGGTGATTCCTGCAACACCGGTAACGGTACAAGCGGCCTGGTCAATATCGAGGATAACCAGATGTATGGCGTACATTATTCGATAAGCTGTTACACGGCCGCCTACGATTTCGATCAGGAAGTGTTCTGGGCGGGCCCGTTTATCTCGAATAACTCGTTCATGGAGGCTTACCTGTTCTTACCGAACAAGGGCGGCGTAGCCTTTCTGGGTAATACCAGATGGGGCTGGGTGTCATCCTCGTTCCAATTAGAGAAGAAATTCATCGAATACGTATATTCCGATACCGCTCGTCAGTTGGCGGTGGCCGAGTCAATGTCCAAACTGTATTATCCCACCAAGAGGGATATCGGTTATGGTCACAACGTTTTCGGCGATCCCGAACTGAGCATGTGGTTATACGAGCCGACCCCGTTGGTTAATAACGTGCCCTCCGATATACAGTTGGATACGACCGGCATCACGGTCGAGGTGCAAAACGGTTCCAGCCCGGCCGCTAACACTAAGGTTACTGTCTGGAAACCGGGTGAATTCTACTATCGCGGGTATACTGATGAGAGCGGCGAATTCGAGGTTCCGCTTTCCATGACCGAGGCGGGCCAGATTTATGTCACCTCTGTCGGCCAGGATATGTTGCCCGATATCGATACGATCAATGTTCACCTGATTCTTTCGGCGGATGATGAGAATAACGCCATACCGGCGGTAACCAGCCTCAGCTCGAACTACCCCAATCCGTTTAACGCCAATACCGAAATTAATTTCGCGCTGGCTAACACCGGAGAGGTTTCGCTTGAGGTATTCAATATCACCGGTCAGAAAGTCAAGACCCTGGTTTCAGATAACCTGGAGGCCGGGACACATTCGATTGTCTGGAACGGCACCAACGATTCGGGCGATTTGATTGCCAGTGGCGCGTATTTCTATAAGCTTTCCACCGACAACGATAACTTGGTCAAGAAAATGGTGCTTTTAAAATAGAAGATAGGTTCTTCATACGGTACATCTCAAAGCGGTCGGTTATGTAAATTAACCGGCCGTTTTGTTTTGTTATATCGATAAAATCAGCCACGCCGCGCGCCAGGATATCGAAACCAGGCGCACCCTCGAACTCCGAATCGGGAGAGAATTCCTCGATCACGTTTTTATCTATCAACACGTAGCGTATTTCATTTTCGACTATATCCGAGGCAATCGAGTATTTATCTTTGGTGAAATCAATGACTGTCTGACCGGAGGGATTGAGATACATATGATCGATATCAAGATAAAATCCATCGGCCCGGTTCCAGTTCGAACACAGTATTCCGATAGTCTCATCCTTGCCGGCGGTGGCGTTCATATAATTCCAGATATCGATATAAGGCAGTGCGGTCACTTTCCCCGCCGATTGTAGTTGATTCGGATTTAACGAGGCTGCGGTATGCAGGAAAGTATCTTTATCTACTATGCCAAATGCTGTTTTTATACGAAGGCTGCCATCCCGGTATATTTGTACGCCGTTTAATATAATCAATCCGCAAAAGCCGAGAATTACTATAAGCGATATATATCTTGACCGGGCGGTTATTTCCCCCAGGATGAATGCCCCGACAAAACTCAAGAGTACTATTATCGGCATCAGGTACCGCCCTACCGGCCAGGCGATATACCAGAACGGATAGAATATCGCGCTGATAATCAATGCCTTTTTCACCATAGGAGGAACACCCCTGATAAGCGCTAAAAGCGGTAATAGTATCATTGGTAACGGCCCGATACGGGTGCGGAAAATATCCGGCCAATATACCAACCTGAACGGCGAAGTCATGAAATTGAGAATACTGCGATTATCGTTCGCGACATTGGTGGAATTATTGAAACCGGTGAATAAATCATGCCAGACAGGCGAATTGAAATACTCATGAAAAAACGGATACAGGGGATTACCGGTCTGGATAAACGACTTGATATACCAGGGACTGCCGAATATGAATGCCATTGCGCAGAATATTAACACATGTTTTAGCCTGTGACGACTTATCGATAATGTCATCAATATGGCAAACGCGAATATGAGCGAATTTGCTTTGGTCGAGGCTGCCAGCCCCGCGAATATACCGGATAGTATTATCAATTTGAGACTATTATCTTTAAAATACTCGGCATAAAACACGAAAGCCATGAAAGCGAAACCCGCTGCAAGGTAATCGTTTTTGGCATCCACGAGCCCAACGCAGAAAAACGAAACCGACCCCAGAACGAGTATTGCCAGCGCCGGAGAACTATTCGCGAATTTTCTTACGGCGCCGGCCAGTAAAAGAATTACCATTACCCCGACTAAAAACACCCAGAATTGCGCCGCCTCGGGAGACACGAAATCCACGATGGGAGTCAAAAGCGCTTCCGAATTCAAGGCGGTGGTGGAAAACGATAACCAGGGGTAGAAAGTTATGCCGCCATCCGCAGCCCATAGTTTAGGAAGCCCCATATGATAATAAAGAGTGTCATTTTTGATTGGCGGGGAAAGCGAGGTCAACCCGGCCATTACGAAAACCAACCCGAGTAACAGCAACGGCAAGAGATATCGCCTGTCGATCGGCAACCTGTATTTTATCAAAGAACGCCTGCCGGCTATCGCGAATAGAAATACTATTATGATAAAAGCGGCGTTGAATATATCGCTATACAGCCCGAGCATACCGGCGATAAAAGCCAAAACGGCGCTCACGCCGCAACCGATAAAAAAACCTGTCACGAAATCAGATTTATATTCGAACAACGATCTGGATACGACCACGCCCAACCCGGCGAGTGAGATGGTGAAAATCACACCGAAAAGTAAATCGACAATAAGTTTCATAAGCCAAGTAAATCTTTAATACGAGCCACGCGCGTGATAACGAAAGTAAGAAAATACGAGCCGAAAGCGATTAATAAGTACGCCCCGATCGCCAGCCGCCATGGTCTGGAGTTGTACTTATTATCGTCATCATTCATTTTCTCGGTCCTTTTTTATATCCCAGCGCAAGACTTCCCCAGAGAAGGTAATCGTATAAATAATCGGGCCACCTTTTATCGGGGGAGGCGGCGGCGAATTTATAAATCAATCCGTGGATCACTTTATTAACCGCCAATGCTGAGACCAGACGGTCGATCGGTTTTATCTTCCCTTTGGAATCAGGAATACCGAGTTTATTGGAGGGAATCCGGTCCAACAAATCGGGATGCTTCTCGATCAGGTAGGGAAAACTCAAACGGCCGAACTCGTAAAAGTCCGCTATAATATCCCTGAGAGTTCTTTCGTGGTGATGGTAGGTGATCGCTCTGGGACTGTTTTTAATCGGGATACCGGACTTTTCCAGTCGTAGTCCGAAATCCATATCCTCGCCGCCCCAGCCGGTAAATTTGGTATCCAGCCCGCCGACCTTTTGGTACAGGTCGCGGCTGATACAGAAATTATTACTGGTAAAATATCTTCCAGGTATAGCAGCGCCGTCCTCGGTGTACGTGTACCGTCCACGAGTATATAGATATTCCTCGATACCGGACATTTTTCTATCCGGCGGCGGTAGCACCTTGCCCATTTTCACATAACCCGAATCGTTTTCCTCGACCATGTTAGCGATAAAATTATTATCCGGCACCATGTCGCCATCGAGGAATATAACGCGTTTACCGACCGAACGAGCAACCCCCTGGTCACGATTGCCTGCCCTGCCGAGAGAGGGTTTGTTTATGAAATATTTGAAAAATATCGGGAAACGAAGTTTCTTTACGATATCACCGGTGCCATCAGTGGAATCATCATCACAAATGACTATTTCATAAATTCGCGGTTTTCTTATTTGCCTTCTCAAGCTGTCCAGGGCCGCCAGAAGAGTATCCTTCTGATTCCGCACCGGGATTATTATGCTCGTCTCTAACATTCAATAAGTCCTTTGTATGCATTTATAATTAAGCCTCCCTCACTTTTCCAACTGTATTTTCCCTTAATTAGTTTACAGTTTCTTCTGGTCCTCGCCAGGTCTTTCTCTAAAAACGATTGCAGCAAAGTACGGTCATCGCTTTCGATTTTATTGTCGAGCACCAGCCCCAGGTCATCGGTTTCGATAACTTTACGCAATTCGGGGATATTAGTTACGATCGGCGCTATTCCCGATTCTATATATTGGAATATTTTTTGCGGTAAAGCCAGATAATTATTTCTCGCTACCGGTTCCATGAGCAGAAAACCGCAATCCCCGCCCGCCGTATAATCAGCCAGCTTATCGGGAGGAATCATACCGGCAAGCCTGACTCTGGCGGTAATGCCATATTGCTCGAGCTTTTTTTCGATATCATTCCGATAGGGACCATCTCCAAAAATAACCAGGCCGGTATCGGCGACATCCCTTATGAGTTCAAGCGATCTAGATATTCCTTGCCCCGGACGTAGAACTCCCTGGTAAACCATCAGGTATTTGCAATCGAGATTATATTTACCCCTGAGATCGACAGGCGTTACCCGAGAGGATTCGGCCACGTTTCGGACTACTATCGGCTGAGGTATGTTATACCTTTCAACCAGCTCGCCGGCAATCGAATCGTTTATCGTAATCACCGTATCAGCTTCGTGGATAAGTCTTTTTTCCAGCATGGTCCAGAACGCTTTTACTATCGGCCGGTCGTGCACTGCCAGAAGCTCTACGTACAATTCGCGCGCCTCGTACAGGACTTTCGCGCCATTGCTCTTTGAGGCGTTCACCGCGGCCCATAAAGTGTCGAGATCGACGGCGTGAATGATATCACATTCCAGGCGGCTGGCTATCCCGGCGGCGCGAAGATTATATTCCAGAAAGCGGCGCTGCTTGAATGGTTTGATATTTTGTTTTACGCGATGAATCCTCGCTCCGCGAAATTCGGACATCATGCCGCCCTCGGTGGCGATTATATCGAGAGACCAGCCATTTTCGATTATATCATTACATATCAGTCTGGCCCGGGAGTCGAAATCGAATGGATTTAAGATAAGAAAACAGATTCGCAACGATTCCTCCAGTACCCGTTTATCTCATCCAGCGAGGCGATATATGCTCCTTGCGCCTTAGCTTTCTCCAGAATGGATATATACGCCGCCAGCCAGCCGGGGTAATCGGGTTCGTAGGCGGTACGTATATGCCAGTCCAGCACCAGAAGGCCCTGGCTATCACGGCAGTTGGCCAGCATATCATCGATAGTACGTTCGCGAAGAACGGGATCTTTTATCTCCAGCAAGGCGCAATCCATTAGCCCGATAGGTATCTCGAGTATATCCAGGGGCTCGGCCGTTCCCAAATCGAAACCATAGAACGGAAAATTCATACCGCTGGTAAATCCGGGTATCGTATCGGAGCCAACAGAAGAGGAGTAACCGAACCGCTCCAGGTTATACCAGAATGAAGGTAATTCGAAATCGAGGTAATGGGGTCGGATGCCGCGCACCTCGCAATCGAGCTGTCTTTCCAGTTCGGATTTGTTTCTATCGAGCGTGTTGGGTTCCTCCGAGGTGCCTATGCCATTATGAAATGCTATCTCGAATTTCCCCGAATCGTGTTTAGCCAGTTCTTTGGCTACATCTTTTATTTTGTATGTCGGATCATTACCCGATTTACGTTCTCCCGTGAACAGGAATAAAGTCGAACGCCCCTCCAGCCCGAACCATCTGGCGAATTGATTGTACGGATTACCGCCGGCGGAAACTTTCGATTTCATGGTATGGGCCAGACCTTTAACCGAGCCGCCGACTCCGCCGGGTATATCATCCGAATAAACCGATTTTGCCAGCATGCCGAGACTTCCGAAAAATCTCCGCTTGAATATATCCAGATCGTGCGATAAGCCGATAGCCAGCGGAGCTTTATTCGGCCAGGGAGAGTCTAACACGTAATTTTCATGAATACAGCCCGAGCTTTTCAAGGTATTGACGAACACTGTCACGAAACTGTTGAAAAAAGGATAGACATGACGAATCCGGGTATCTATCAATTCGGGCGACCATCGCTCCTGCTTTTTATCCGCTAAACCCATCTCCAGAAAATGATAAGCCAGGCTGAAAAAATCTATCCCCAGTTTACCATCGTTAACCTCGAGCGATACCGGTTGTATGAACCCCGGTAGTACCAGGCGGGAACGGCCGGTGAACAATTGCCACTCCTCATCGGTGGCCTCGTATTCTATGTATGGTATGTGAAGTTTCGGGTTACCGCTTTGTTCGCCGTAAACTATCTGCGGATCGGTAGAGCTAATAGTAAAGCCAATCGAGGTAATAGAGCTTATCAGATTTAATACGTATATGGCCTTTTTTCTTGTTAACTCCGAGCATTTAAAATCAATAGATATTCTATTCATTCATTCTTGCTTTCATTTTCATCAATCCCCTGTAAGCCTTGCCCTTCAGAGTAAAAGTCTTTTCCACCTGAACATGCTTTCTCGGATGACCGCCGAACGATTTTTTGAATTCGGCTATCGATTTGATATCACCACCGACCAGATCGTAATGACTTATTCCCTCGTTAAAAAGATATTCTCCCACTTTCAACATCAACAAATTACTGGCGCCATACTTGAATCCCTCAGGGATCACGCCGGAGACCCAATTATAAGCGTATCTACCGTAATAAAAAACCGACCGGAAAGCAACAGAAATGGAATTATGACTGGCAATAAATGTTTTAAGCAGACCATTCTCGTATAATTGATCGGCCCATCTAACCAGAGTATCCGGGGAAATAGGTGGATTCAAATTACGGCGTGAAAAAGTTTTCAAATAGATATCGATCGGGAATTCCGGACTCTCATTAATGAGAATATCATTCCTGATAGCTTTATTGATTTTATTTTTACAGTTAGAATTACACGCTGTCAGCATACTATCATAATCGCCTGTATCGAGATAATAAGTAAGTCTATCGGTGATTTGCCAGTTCGTCAGTTTAAATTGCGGGCTCGCCTCGGGTGTTAATGAATAAACGCACAAATCCACTTTTTTATCGATTAATCCCAGGGCCAGATCATTAGCCGTGCCTGGATCATCGCCTAACCCGATAGGGCCATAATATTGAAAAAGCCGGGGAATCGAGGCGGATCTAATACCGGCTCGTTTACCGATGAGAAAGTTAGCTAAACCGATAACTTTATTATCGCGAATCGCTATAGCGGGTTCGAATTCGAGATTCAATACCTCGGCTGCTGTTATAAGGAATATCGGCTCGTAGAAAACCGATCCCGGAAAATCGAGTAACTCCGGTGTAACTAGCTTTCGATACCGATCCCTTTCAGGAAATATTATCTCACAGTCAGACAAAGCTTATCTGATAACCGCGAACTTACCGAGACCTGATTTATCAGCCGATTTGACATAGAATATATATATACCGGCTGCGACTGTTCTCCCGCTTTCATTTTTCAAATTCCACGATTTATCCTCCTCGTAGTTTATCTCTGCAACCAGATCACCGGAGATCGTGAAAATCGAAATGATAGCATCAGACGGAACACGTTGGAAATTTATCTCGGAATCGTCACCTACATACACCGGGTTCGGATACACCGCCATATCGTTCAGATCAGGCGAAGGAGCCACGAAACCGGATTCATAAACAGAAAAACCGTTTTCCGTTCCGATATATGCAAAACCGGTATTATTATCAACCTCAATCGAAAGAATTCTACTACCGAGCAGATCGGAGTTCGAGGGTTTGAAAGCGTACTCCCATTTTTGATTATACAGGTCAACCTTGCTGGCTAGAACTACGACACCCGAATCGGTACCAACCCATTTATTGCCTAGCCCATCGAGCGTTATGCAGTTCGCCTGGCTTCTATAGCCATCGGGTAATTCTACTCGAACCAATCTGTTATTTACGAAGTCATAGTACGCCAATCCCGATGCGCTGGCGATGTATAGTTTTTCATCATCATAGATGACATCCCTGACCTCCTCGACCGCAATATCTTCAGTACCACGGATTTGATCCAGCCAGATATCATCCTCGACGCTTAGAGGATCCGCTCCATGATCAAGAAGGTATATATTTTGAAGTGCTCCGCATACATACGTTATATTATCATTATTGTAAATTACTTGCTGATAATTGTCATTGATTTGAGCGGGATTTTCCGAGTAAATCAACCAGTTATCCTCATCGGGATCATAAACTCCCATCACGGGATTATCGCCATCCGGTTCATATGCCTGCTGATCTAAAGCCCAGATATTACCGTAGGCATCGAGAGTGATATCGGGAACGGAAACATATGAAGGAGCCACGCCCCTCAATGGGCTGTTGGTATCATTGAAAACCTGCCATGTCGTGTCACCATCGAAACTAAAAAGACCGTTGCCCCAACTGGCGAACCAGACCAAATCGTGGATGTAATCATATTCTATCTCAACCGCCGCGTTTCTGCCTATGCCCGAGTTCAGATAATTATAATTAGTCCATTCGATACCATTATATTTGGTCACCCCCCTGATTTCAGAATACCCCGGAATCGTATGAGCAAGCCATATATTACCGGTCGAATCTATGGCAATATCTTGTATTCTATTAGAGGCAGGGCCTTCTATGGTTTTGACACTCCAATACGAGTTATCATAAACCGCGAACGCGCCGTCTTCGAATGACGCCCATAACCTACCCTGGTTGTCAGCCGTTACGCCTCTGGAACGAACCGATAAAAGACTGTCTGTGGATACTAAGTTCCAAACTCCGCCGGATCGCTTATAAACTCCGTTATTCGTGGCGGCATACATGGTATCGTTGAGATATTGCAAATCCCGGATAGTTATAACAGGGCCTATAGAATTCCATATGGAGTCGGCGCCCATCCAAAACACCCCGGTTGATGTTCCCACCATAAGTGTATCGTTCGCCAGCGCCATGCAAGTTATTCCGGCATCCGTCAAACCATTTTCACCGGCAGTGATCGTACTCCAGTTATCGGGGTTTTGAAGTAATTGATTATTTTTGTCGGCGTAGGCAAGCCCGCTACCCGTGCCGGCCCAGATATGGTCAGCTATACTTATAATAGCTTGCACGGATTCCTCTCGGGGAAGATCTCCCAGATTCGAATAGGTTTCCTGGAATTCGCCGTCGTTATTATAAATCAGATATTTAGCAACACCTACTCCGGTAGCCACCCAGAGTATATCACCATCAGCATATAAATCATTCAGCGCATATAGAATTTCATTACTGAATTCATACTCATCGACGCTTATCTGACCGTCACTCGAAATTCGGGTAAGCGTATTATTGGTGCCGCCGATAAACACCGTTCCGGCGCTATCTATCTCAATCGAAACCAGATTTATATCGCCGAGGCCATCGGAATTAAGATATTTAGTCGCCTCTTCGGTTTCGGTATCGTATTTCAGGAGTCCACCGGTCGTTATGCACCAAATTTCCGAGCTATCCGCGATGATACCCTGAGCGTTATTCATGTTAGTATAGTTCTGCCATTGTCCGATAGCCCCCATAGAGACTGAGGAGAAAGCAACTAATGAAACGTAAATAATTATAAACTTAGCTTTCATGTTCTTCATTATATTTTCCTCGTTTTAAAAACGCAACTACAATTATCATCATCAACGAACCAAACACACATCCGCGGGGTACGAAATCCCCCCAACGATTGTACAGGCTTTTGGATTTTTCGGGCGCTATCGAGCCATAACTGTTCAAACGCTCATGAGTAGAAGTTTCACCCGAAACCCGACCATATTTATCGAAAAACATAGAAACACCGGTATTGGCGCATCTGGCAATCGGCACGCGGTTTTCTATAGCCCGAAAAGCCGACATCATAGCATGAGAGTACGGCATCCCCGATGGCCCGAACCACATATCATTGGTAATCACCACCAGAAATTCCGCGCCTTCACGGCAAAACTCGGCGCAGTAATCGGGGAATGCTGACTCGAAGCAAATTGCCACTGCGAACTTGATATCGTTCAACTCGAAAATCGTCCGGTATCTGCCGGAGGAGAAATCGGCATTGCCGAGCCTGATCTCTTTTAGCACTTTGAATCGCCCGGAAAACGGTATACGCTCACTTCCCGGCACCAGCTTGACTTTCTCGTAATGCGGAATCGTATCCACACCGGGAGAGACGAGCGCGGCGGCATTAAAGTAGATATACTCACCACGATTCAACGAAACGTAATGAGGGATGCCTGTCAGTATACTCACATTCGAACTGTCCACAATATCTTTTACTCTTTTCAGATGTCTTTGTTTGTGTAAAAGATAGTAAGGCATGGCTGTTTCAGGCCATATTACCAGGTCGACATCATGCTCGATGGCCTCGCGTGTCATGTTCAAATATGTGGCGAAACTGATCGCCCGACCACCGCTTTTCCATTTTGTTTCACGATCGATATTGCCCTGTACGAGAGCTATATCAAGCGACCCCTCCGGGCTTTGCTCCGGCAGACGGATTAAGCCATAAATTGTAAATATAACGGGAAGAAGCATTGCGATTACCAGCGATGCTAATCTGGTTTTATTCCTGAATTCTGATTTAATAGTAATATACAAAAGCACGTTGACCGTATAAATCATCATTGAAATTCCGAAAACACCGAATATATCGGCAACCTGAATTAAGGGTAAATAATATGCCTGAGTATAACCGAAATCGGTCCAGGGGAAATTCAATTCGGTTAATGTGCGAAGGTAATCCCAGCCAACCCAGAGCATCGGCCAGATAATATAACCAAGAATTTTCGATTTATTGGATACGAATTTATAAGCTAAGGCAATTGTCGCGAATATCAACGAGACAGCCGCGAGCATCCCGAACGAGCCGCCGATCGTAGCCCAGAACACACCGTACAAAGTGCCAAGGTTAAATACCAATCCCCAGATAAAACCATATGCGACCGATATCCTGGTGGGCGAATTATCTAATACTACAAGAAATAATATTAAAGAAAAATAAGCCAGAAAACCGAACTTATATGGCGGAAATGCAATTGCGGCGAGCAACGCTGAAAGAGTCAAAAGCCATATTTTAGTAGAATTGCGCAATTGTTACATTCTATTCGTGATCGACCAGGAGAGATTTACCGGTCATCCTTGATGGTTTATTGATACCCAGGTAGTAAAGCATAGTCGGTGCAACATCAGCTAAAATACCGCCTTCGCGCAACTCGATATCTTTGTTGTCATCTCCGATGAGAATAAACGGCACCGGGTTGGTCGTGTGCGCGGTAAACGGCTTACCGTCGGTCTCCCTCATTTTGTCGGCATTACCGTGATCGGCCGTAACCATCGCTACACCGCCTTTGGCCTTGACTGCCTCGACAACTTTGCCCATGCAGGTATCGACAGTCTCGACCGCTTTCACCGCGGCCTTAAAAACTCCGGTGTGTCCGACCATATCACAGTTGGCGAAATTCAGGATAATGACATCATACTTTTCCGACTCTATCGCCGCAAGAACCTCATCTGCGACCTCGAAGGCCGACATCTCCGGCTGTAAATCATAAGTCGCCACCCTGGGGGAGGCAATTAGTTTACGATCCTCGCCATTAAACTCTTTCTCAACGCCGCCGTTGAAGAAAAACGTAACATGAGGATATTTCTCGGTCTCGGCGATTCGGAGCTGTTTCAGGTTGTTTTCGGCAACCACCTCGCCAAAAATCCGATCGAGTTTCACCTGCGGGTAAGCTACCTCGGCTTTAAGGTCTAGTTCATATTGAGTAAGGGAGACGAGATGAACCAGCACATTAGGCGTCTTCTCGAACCCGTCGAAATCCTCATCGGTCAGGGCATGGCTCAACTGCCGAGCCCTATCGGCTCGGAAATTGAAAAATATCACGCTGTCATCATCCCCTATATATCCATCGCCTTCCGAGGCATCGGAGATAGTTATGGCCTCCATGAACTCATCGGTGTTGTCTTTATCGTAGTGCTCTTTTACTGTCTCGATAAAATCATCCGTGCTTTCGCCCTCTCCCCTGGTTAGCAAATCGTAGGCTATTTTATTACGCGGCCATCTTTTATCGCGGTCCATAGCATAATAACGGCCGATAACCGAAACCAGCTTGCCGACACCTATCTCCTCGATTTTATCCAGGATTTGCCGAATGAATCCGGCGCCGGAGGTCGGCGAGGTATCGCGGCCATCGAGGTAAGCGTGAATGTATACCTTATCGAAATTCTTGCGTTTGCATAGCTCTAAAAGGCCATAAAGATGATCCATCGAGGAGTGCACTTTGCCATCGGATAACAGCCCCATCAGGTGAACCGAGTGACCGATTTTAGCGGCGCGGTCTATAGCCTTATTTAAAACCTCATTCTCGAAAAAATCACCATCCGAGATGGACTTATCGATGCGGGTGACCTCTTGATAAACCACTCTGCCTGCGCCAAAATTGAGATGCCCCACCTCGGAGTTACCCATCTGTCCCTCGGGTAATCCCACAGATAAGCCTGAGGCGCCTATTTGAGTATGGGGATATTCACTCCAGTATTTATCGAAATTGGGCGTATTGGCCGCCTCAATAGCGTTGGACTCATCACCGGGATTTAACCCGAAGCCATCCATAATAAGAAGCATTACCGGTCGTTTAGTATCTGTCAAAATATAAGCTCCACTTTGTTTGCGCCGGATTTCACTTCGCCTATCTCGTAAGTTCTAACATCGGCAGCTTCGATACTTTCGCGTATATTCTCGCAATCGGACGAATCACACACTAAAACCATCCCAACTCCCATATTAAACACCCGATACATCTCCTGAGGTGAAACCTCGGCAATCCGTGCTATCGCTTCGAAAACTCCGGGAACCTGCCATGCTTTCGTATCCACAATCGCGGTCAATCCATCCGGCATAATCCTGTTGATATTACCCTCAAAACCGCCACCGGTGATATGGGCGATACCTTTGATCATACCCTCATCAATAAGTGGCATAACTGCTTTGAGATACGATTTATGGATACTCAACAATTCGCTTCCGATCGTGGTTCCGGTTTCCTCTATAATATCCCTGGGGGATGATTTAGCTATATCGAAAAATGCCCTGCGGGCCAGGGAGTAACCGTTGGTGTGAAGGCCGTTCGAGGCCATCCCGACTAACTTATCGCCGGCCTTGATAGTCGAGCCGTCAACGATTTTATCTTTGTTAACCCAGCCGACTATGAAACCCGCCAGGTCGTATTCATCATCACCGTAAAAACCGGGCATCTCGGCGGTTTCTCCGCCCAGCAGTACCATATCGTTTTGTTTGCAGGCAATCGCCAATCCCTCGACTATCGAGGTTACGATATCGCCTTTCATGCTGCCTAGCCCCATATAGTCAAAGAAAAAAAGCGGTTTAGCGCCACAACACAGGATATCATCAACACAATGGTTTACCAGATCCTGGCCCACCGTATTATGAACGCCTGTCATGATCGCCAGCTTCAGCTTGGTGCCGACGCCATCGGCAGAACCTATAATCACCTGGTCGGTGCCGGTGATCTGTTTTAACGAATACATTCCCCCAAACGCGCCATGACCACCCACCACCGAACCGTTGTAGGTCGATTCGACCATCTTTTTCATGAGGGATTTAGCTTTGTCGGCGGCGTCGATATCGACACCGGCCAGGGCGTACTGAGATTTTTTTTCGCTCATGTTAGTTTTTGACCGTTTATCTCCAATTCAAATTTCAAACCCAAAAACTCGGCGGCGCGCCTGCACACTGTCATTCGCGAAAGGAATATTTCGAAATACTCCATTACCGAGGATACCGTAGTATCGATTTTTATCTCTAATACTACCTTTTTCTTAACATCGTCAACCCTTAAAAAGGATGACTTTGCGGCGTAATTTACTCTGTCGTGAATATCTTTTTTGATAAACTCGGTAGTCCTTACACGCGACTGATGCACATCGGATTTATCTGCCAGAATTACCGCGGCGCAGATATCCGATACCGGGCTGCCGTCTTTCTCATCGTGATTACCGATTGCGGCAATAATCTCGATGATATCTTTCGATTCCATGCCCATCTCATCCAGGATTTGCATAGCCATAACCGCCGCTGTTTGAGCGTGATAGTCACGGTTAATGACATTTCCGATATCGTGCGTATAGCCGGCAATAGCTGCCAGTTGGGCGCGGCGTTCGCCTTTGCCGAGACGAATCATGATATTGTAGGCAATATTAGCCGCTAAAGAGCAGTGACGGTCGCCATGTTCGGTGTATCCTATAACACCTAAAAATTCATCGGCCTTGCTGATTAATTCCGATATTTTTGGGTTTTGTTTTATGTCATCGAGTGTAATCAATTTGCCTCCATAAAGAATTCAGAAATTACAAAATTAATTAGTGATGGTCAAGATTTATACCATATCTCGCGGATCGACATCGATCTTGACCGCGACTCCTTTTTTGCCACCGAAGTGCCCCTCACTCAGATGGCTCCTGAGCCTATTTTTAAAGTCGGCAGAAAAGCGCCCTTTCAACATCACCTGAAAATGATATTTATTCCTGAGCCGAAACACACCGGTCATAGCAGGTCCCAGAACTTTTCCCGAGGTTAACTCTTTGCGCAACGTAGATGCCGCCTGGCGAGCCGCCCATTTTGCCAGTGAGTGATCCTCGTGAGAAAATATCAGCCTTATGATTTTACCATAGGGCGGGTAACCAAGTTCCTGCCGAAAAGCCGATTCCCGCCTGTAAAACACCTCGTAGTTCTGGCTGGTTGCATAATCCAGGATGCCGGAGGAGGGATCGTACGATTGCACCACGAACTCGCCCTGATCATCGCTGTTGCCGGTACGCCCGGCTCGTCCCGCCGCCTGCACCAGAAGCTGGAACACTTTTTCCGCCGCGCGAAAATCGGGCAAATGTAAGCCGGCATCGGCTAAAACCACTCCAACCATACCTACCTTCGGGAAATGATGCCCTTTAGCTACCATCCTGGTGCCCAGCAATACCGGCCTCTCGCCTATCTCGAACGTGGAGATTATTTTCTCCAACGCGCCTTTGCGAGAGGTGGAATCCGAGTCCATGCGGATTATACCTTTCTCACCGAGAATCTCAATCAGCATCTCCTCCAGTTTCTGCGTACCTATCCCCCGGTAATCGAAATCCTTCCCCTTACATTCGGGGCACTTTTCCGGGGCATCCTGTATGAAATCACAGAAATGGCAGTGAAGTTTCTTATCCGTTTTGTGATAAGTTAAAGCCACCCGGCATTCGGGGCAGAGCGAGATATAACCACATGTCTGGCACATCAGAAGCCCCGAGTAGCCACGACGGTTAAGAAGAATTATTACCTGCCTGCCATCAGCTATATGCGTGCAAACCCTATCTATAAAAGGTTCGGAAAGCGGCCAGATTTCCTGATCTATATCAACTTCTTTCAAGTCGATAGCAATGGCTTTGGGTAGCTTTACCCCGCCGTATCTCTCAGGTAATCTCAGAAGTTCATACTTACCGTTTTCGCCATTATAAAAGCTTTCAAGTGATGGTGTAGCCGATCCAAGCACCGTAGTCACGTTTTCGATCTTCGCCCTCATTAAGGCAACATCCCGGGCGTTGTAATACGGCTGCGGTTCCGACTGCTTGTACGAGTCATCCTGCTCCTCATCTATGATGATCAAGCCCGGGTTCTGAAGCGGACTGAACACGGCCGAACGTACCCCCAACACCACCCGAATCTCCCCGGTTTTGGCCTTGCGGTAAATCTCGTGACGTTGGCCGATAGTGATGCGCGAATGCCAGATAGCGATAGGCTGCTTTAGCGATGAAGCGAATCTCTCTATCGCTTGAGGGGTTAACGATATCTCCGGCAATAGGATCAACACCGATTTACCCATAGACAGGGCTTTTCTGGCGGCTTCGATATAGACTAAGGTCTTACCCGAACCGGTAACGCCGTAAATCAGGAATGCTTTGCCGGCGCTTTTTTCGAGCGACTCCTCGATTGCCCGATACGCCTCCTGTTGATAGCCGGTAAGCTCGTATGTGTTAAACTCGCCATCGGGACGAGGCTGGATTATCACATCATCGCTTCGCTGTTCGAGCTCGATAATCTCAGCTTCGGCCATTTTCTTTATCGTATCTCGAGAAAAACCTTCCTCGACCAGTTTCACTAAGGAGATGCCTTCCGGGTGACTGATAAGATATTCCAACAACTGACGTCTTTTAGGAGTCAGGTCTTTAATCACCACGACAGGATCTATATCATCATGAAGATAAGCGTAGAAAATCCGTTTGGGCTGCTGAATTTTATAGTCTGGAGCTAGGAATAGTACCGCGCGAGCGATCAGTTCTTTGATTATCGTATTGGAGACACCGGGTAAAATCTGCTTTTTGAGATTATAGGGATACCCCTCCGGCCGCGAACTAATTTTCTCGTAGACGAATTTATCCCTGGCATTATCGGGCGCTTCCTTTCCAGCTAAAACTCTCGTTCTTGTTCTACCTAAAAATCCCGGCGGGAAAGCCGCTTTTAAAACATCCCCGGGCGGACTGATATAGTAATCCGATATCCATCTCATCAGCTCGAGCTGTTTATCCGAAAGGCAAAATACCGGGTCGATCAAGCCAATAATCTCTTTTAGGCGCGAGCTTTCGACACCACTCGATTCGGATAATTTTATAACCACACCCACGGCATAGTTACGTTGAATCGACACCAGAACGGGCATGCCCGGCCTGATCGAGCTTTCGATCTGTTCGGGTATAGTATAGGTGAACGATCTAAATCCGGTTTTAGGTATTACTATTTCAGCAAACATAAGTATTAAGACAAAACAAGGCAGCCCGCGTAACGGACTGCCTGATGATTTTAGCTATCTAGAAATAGCTATTGGCCGACACACTCGTCGTATTTATCGTTAGCCGCTCTGGCTTCCTTATTCTTTTGCAAGTGAACGTAGCAGTTACCGAGTAGCTGCCAGGCCTCGCAATAGTCCGGATTTTCCATAGTGAAAACTTCCAATTCGGCTCTTGCTTTTTCGTAGTCCTTTACCTGATATACCGCAAGCAGGTATAAGAACATATCATCCTTGCCGACAGTCTCAGCCAGTGATTTGAAATGTTCGAATGCATCAACCGCCTCCGGATACTTCTTGAGCAGGAAATACAGCTTTGCGATATTGAGCCAACCATCCGGATTATCCTTATCTTTATCCAAACCCTGTACATAATACTCGAGAGCTCTCGTGGTATCGCCCAGAGCCAGGTCAATCTCTCCAAGATTGAAATAGTAGTCGGCGTTCGTGGCGTCATTGACAATCAGTTTCTCGAATACACCTTTTGCCTCATCGAGCTTATCACTCACGAAACACATCTCGGCATACAACCTTGCCATCGTAATCGTGTCGGGGGAAACCTCGTAACCTGCTTTGGACAAATCATAAGCAAGCTCATTGTTTCCCAGGCGATAAGCGGCATCCGCGCCGTAAAGGAATGGTTGATAGTTATGCTCCCAACAAATAATCGCTTTTTGCGATTTATCCAGGGCCGCTTCGTAATCACCGTTCTGATAAGATTTAACCGCGCTCTGGATGAAAAGCGTATCCCATTCCATCATCCGCAATGTATCCATGCTGGCATCGAAAGCATCAGAAAGCTCATCACATTTATCCCAGGACTTATCCATTTCCTCGTAATTATTTTCCATGGCATAGACTCGTCCCCACAGGAAATATACCTCGGGATTATTAGGCGTCGTATTCTCCGCTTTAGCGAGATTTTCTTTTACCCTTTCGATACTCGGATTGGATTTCGGTTTCTTCCAGGTACCCAGCTCGATCTTAACAGTTCTTAATTCCTTGGGCTGACAGCCAAAAATAAATATCGCCGCTAAAACCAGAGCCAACCCTAAAATTAATTTTTTACTCATCATCCCTCCGTTCTAGAAGTATTGTATTGTATAATTTAAAGTTTCTTCATCGTTACTTTTAACATTTAAATCGAATTCTATTTGAGAATTATCGACCTTGCGATATTCATGGCTGGAGTTTTCTATCTTCCATTCACGCCAACCACTGGCACGTTCCACCACCGTGACTACTACATCCTCATCTTTATGATTTTTTAGAGTAACCTCGACAGTCTCACGGCGACGGTCTCCGCCCAGGTCTTCAACATTAATTAGTTTACGCTCGCCGGTAATATCGAAAGCATCCCCGAGATACACACGCACCTTCTCACCCTTGGGTGTGTGATCGATCTGGTCCTCACCGACAAATTGCAGAGCACCTTGCGAGTCCTCTTTGTAAACGCGAAGTTTACCTTTCGGCAGTGGCATCCCCAGGCCGGCTGATTTAGTATTATCGAATTCAAGATTAGCTCTGACTTTGGATTTATCGCTACCCCGGCTATAATATGAAGGTCGGGAATTGAATATATATACTTTCTTAACTTTGGCTTGTGCCGTGGGGAACAGCGTAAGCTGCTTGATCTCTTTATCGTTTACCGTAGCGGGACGGTTGAGCGTGTAGAGATGATATTCGAAAAACGATTCCTCCTCGAACTGTGGTGCGGCTTTAGCGCCAGACCTGTTTAAAGACATCTCCATCCTATCAAATTGCGGCGTGGTTACCTGATGAATATCACCTGCTACCAGTTTCAGCTTAGCGTTTTCGTACGAGGCGCCACTACTGTTGTTGATAGTCACCCAGCCGGATAGATCAAGCTTCGTGTCTTTATCGTTTACCACCGCCACGTAATCGGCATTCCACTGAATACCACTTGTCAGGTAGCTGACCTCGCAGTTTTTATTGCCGGAGGAGTTCGATTCCAGTTCCCAGCGAAGAGTCGGCTTTATTATCAAACCCTCGGGCAGTGACGGGAAACGACCATTTATCAGCTTATCCATGGAGATCATCACGATTTGACCGCCATCTTCTTTAATAATGGCAGCTCGATTATCGAACGATAACAGCTCGCCTTTGAACCGGGTATCATCCTCACCGATTATCTCTATCTGCTTGCCGAGATAGCGTTTCAACAACGCCTCGGTCGATACTAAATCGTAGAGGTAGTTCTGTTCCAGCACCGCTACGTTGTCGTCATCGAGGCAGCGGAAATTAACACTGGTGGGATCGATTTGCGAGGCGACATCATCGAAATCGAGGATACCGGCACCCTTTTGAATATCCAACCCGCGGACATCCTTAACCAGCCCGAGGTTATTGTTATAAATAGTGATAGACACTCCGGGATCATCCCCGGCAAAAGCTATGACAGCCAGACCTAATACTAAAATCGCGGTTAAATTTCTCAACATAATTTACCTCCAGGGTTTATCGTTTATACCATATTACGCCTGGAGACGCAATAATATTCCAACGACGAATATTATGCAAATAGATACTTAAATGCAAGTGAAATAGTTCACTTAAGGCCCATAGCCGGCAACAAATATAGATTTTAAAACAGCCGAATATTTCCGCCGTTAGATATTGACATCCTGCCCGATACCGGCGGCTACCGCTTTATCGTATATCAGCTTAGCCGTGGCGACATCCTGAATAGCCAGACCGTTTGATTTAAACAGGGTGATCTCCGAATCGTTTTCGCGCGCCGGTTTCTTGCCGGTAATTACCTCGCCCAACTCGGCAAACATGTGATTTTTATCGATCGCGCCTTCCTGTATCGGGATCATGATATCGCCGGCCTCTTTCAGGCAGGCCTCATACGAGTCGGCAATGAATTTCGAGCGCTTGATTATTGCCGTATCCAGCTCGCGAGCGTTTGGCGTATGGCTGCCGATTCCATTGATATGCGCGCCGTCTTTCACCGTGTTGCCATCGAAAATAGGCTCCGGCGCGGAGGTAGCGGTGCAAATAATGTCGCAATTATTGATAATATCGCCGGCCGAACCGGCTATCTCGATATCGAGGTTAAGCTTATTGCTCATATCGGTTTTGAAACTACCGGCCGCCTCAGGGGAAACATCATAAACATAAGCTTTTTTCAAATCGCGAGCCACGGCTACAGCCCAGAGTTGCATCTTGGCCTGTACCCCGGCGCCGAATATCCCGGCAACCTGACCTTTGGATTCACGAGACAGATACTTGGTAGCCACACCGGAGACCGCACCTGTCCTGACAGCAGTCAGATAGCCGCCATCCATGATACAGATAACATCGCCGGTAGCCGGATCTTGCAATAGCACCTTGCCGATAGTGGTTGGCATATCGTGGGCTTTCGGGTTATTCTTATATACGGTAACGACTTTACAGGCCAGCGCGCCTAACTCTTTCAAATAAGCCGGCATATACAAGGCCAAGCCGTCAGGGGGTGTTATATTAATACGAAGAGGCAATACGGCGGTACCGTTAGCCAGTTCAGCAAATGCTTTTTCGACGACATCCATACAATCGCGCATATCCAGTACTTTTATAACATCATCACGGTTAAGTAGAAGCGGCATATTATCCTCCTAATTAGAAACTCCGGTAATACCGGTTAATTATTCTCATTTTGATAGATTATAAGAACAAACCGGGCCTGCTTGCAAGTGATATAGTCAATAATCTGTATCGAACTGTCAATTTAGTTGTCGATATTCGTGGTTGGCTCTCCTGCTCGCTTTCCAATAGGAGTATCTGTCAATCAAAGCTTACAGCCTGGGAAAAGCAATCTTATAAGCACTACAATTTAATAATCCAGGGCTGCCCCACCTCACGATGATAGCCTGAGATGGGGCAGCTTGCGAGAAGCCGAAGGCGACACGGCAATCTGCCTGCTAATTAGATATCCCCTCCTCATCCGCCGGTACAGGCTACAGTAAACCAGTTACAGCAAGCGGATATACTCTGACCACGATAATTTATATTTGAATATTTAACCGATTTTCCCGTATAGTATATTAAAAGGAGACCTCATGCCGTTCTGTCCGAAATGCAGATACGAATATAAGCAGGGCATATACAAATGCCCCGACTGCGATGAGCAACTGGTCGATCAACTGCCGGTGGAGATCAAAGTCGATGACGACGATATCAGCGCCGGCTACGAGAACTGGCAGCCGCTGGCCCGGCTTACCTCCAACCAGTACGCCGAGATGGTGATAGAGGGGCTCAAAGCTAAGGATATCCCCGCCATGATGATATCCGAGACCGGTCATTTCGGGGTCACCGGCCAGTTGGGATTCGGCTCGTTCCGGCCGATTGGCGGTGGATACCTGATACTCGTGCCACTGGAGTATGTCGAGGATGCCGAGGGCGAGGCGGAGACCATGCTGGGTGAGGATTGGATAAAATCACGTATCAGCCAGTAACTCTTGCCGTTTGATAAACCTGTTGTTGCGAGGTAGCGAAGCGGACGAAGCAATCCGTCAATTATCAGTAGTCAGTCAGTGTAAGCAAATGCTTATCAATACCATTTCCAGCTTTCGATATTTTTCGAGTAGCCGACAATCGCCTCGATACTTCCAGACATCTTCTCGATATTCAAGCAATACGCGGTAGCTCGTATATGCCCCTCTAATATCACCGGATCGTCCTTTATGCTTTTAGCCAGCAGTATTATTCTCGGAAGAGTTTCCCGCTCGATGATAAGTTTTGCGGTCTGTTTAATATGATTAACTAAATCGGAGCGGACACCCGCGCGCTCGAGATTACCGGCACCCTCAATAGCGAGTCGAGACCAGCCTGATAGATTCACCCAGAACGGATAGTTCATATATCGAAGCTTGGCAATATCCTCCCCGGATAGCAATGTGGTATGCCAGACGATATCCTCCGGCAATCCATGGAAATGACGTTTATCCTCGCAGTCACGGAACTGATATAGTATCTCCTTGCGAACAGCATTCTCTGTATCGTCCGAGGTATCGCCCCTTGATATCAGCGACTTATCATATCCCTCCTGCTGCAATAGCTGTTCAAGCTCTGAGGCCCACCTGGGCGAGCCGATCTCGGCATTGAGGAACTCGAGGATAACCTCGGGTTCGGTGATTTGGGAGAGGGTTTGCATAGTTGATCTATAAATAATTACTGCTTAGATTCATCTTCACCATCAATAGTGGTATTACGCCAAACCTCGAATTTATCCAACTCTTTAGCATCCACTTCATCAGCTATAACCTTAGCCAGCAGTTTCAAGAACTCCGGCTCCGGGTGGCCATCCTTAATAGCGCGGTTGACATTATCGGTAAGGTTGAAGTTAGGCGATCTAATATTATCTAATATTAACTTCTTAATTTCTTTTAAATAGATATTCTGCTCACTGCCAAAATCAATATGCACATAATAATAGAATTTGCATTCTAAGATTAAATCTCGGATTGCAGCGTCATTCATCGCTCTAAAAAGATACTCCTTGCCCTCATCACGCCTCCCTTGAGCTAGTAAAAAGCCTGCATAGTTGCCTAGATTATTGGCATTATCAGGATCAAGCTCTATAGTCTTCTTATAATAGTCTTCCGCCCGGTCATAGGCTTTGCGAATATCCTTTAAAAATATAGCATAATTTCCTAGAACACTGGCATTATTAGGATCAAGCTCCAAAGCCTTCTTATAATAGTCTTCCGCCCGGTCGTAGTCTTTACGAATATCATCTAAAAAGATAGCATAATTTACTAGAACATTGTCATTATCAGGAGCAAGCTCCAAAGCCTTCTTATAATAGTCTTCCGCCCGGTCATAGTCTTTACGAATATCATCTAAAAAGCTAGCATAATTTCCTAGAACATTGGCATTATCAGGAGCAAGCTCTAAAGCCTTCTTATAATAGTCTTCCGCCCGGTCATAGGCTTTGCGAATAGTCTGTAAAAAATTAGCATAATTTCCTAGAACACTGGCATTATCAGGAGCAAGCTCCAAAGCCTTCATATAATAGTCTTCCGCCTGCTCAAAGCCTTTGCGAATATCCTTTAAAAATATAGCATAATTTCCTAGAACAATGGCATTATCAGGAGCAAGCTCTATAGATTTCCTATAATACTCTTCTGCTAGGTTAAAGTCTCCACGAATTTCATGTAAGAATAATGCATAATTGCCAAGAATACTGGCATTATCTGAATCAAGCTCCAAAGCCTTCTTATAATAGTCTTCCGCCCGGTTAAAGTCTCCACGAATTTCATGTAAGAATAATGCATAATTGCCAAGAATACTGGCATTATCTGAATCAAGCTCCAAAGCCTTCTTATAATAGTCTTCCGTCCGGTCATAGTCTTTGCGAATAGTCTGTAAAAAATTACCATAATTTCCTAGAACACTGGCATTATCAGGAGCAAGCTCTATAGCCTTCTTATAATAGTCTTCCGCCCGGTCATAGTCTTTGCGAATATCCTTTAAAAATATAGCATAATTTACTAGAACAATGGTATTATCAGGATCAAGCTCTAAAGCCTTCTTATAATAGTCTTCCGCCCGGTCATAGGCTTTACGAATAGTATGTAAAAATAAAGCATAATTTCCTAGAACATTGGCACTATCAGGAGCAAGCTCTAAAGCCTTCTTATAATAGTCTTCCGCCCGGTCATAGGCTTTGCGAATATTCTGAAAAAAATTAGCATAATTTACTAGAACAATGGCATTGTCAGGATCAAGCTCTAAAGCCTTCTTATAATACTCTTCCGCCCGATCATAGTCTTTGCGAATATCCTTTAAAAATATAGCATAAGCTCCATTCAATTCTACACTTCCTGGAAACTTTTTGAATCCATTTTTGAAGATATTATCAGCCTTATCCGGTTCTGATTTCTCAAATTTAGAAGCTTCAAGCAATACAGAATACCAGTCTTTAAATTCTTTGGCAGCTTTATCTGCAGCTTTCTCAAGCTCATCATTTTCAGGAGTTTCCGGTCTACTAAATATTTTTTTGTTTAAATTTTTAAATTTCTCATTATAGTTATCAAAAATATTCTCAATACGTTTTTTATTTGGCTTTTCTAACTCAAATTCGTTTTTAATAAATAGCATTAACTCATCAAAATCAAAATGATCAACATGCACGACATTCCTTTTCACTAACTCTCGACCTAAGTCAGTGTCTGGGATTGAGTTCCCAACCCAGTAAATTCCGGTTGGCGGCGCACCGGGCGGCAAACTATTGATTATATTATATACGCTTGAGTCATTGCCTCCATATCCAATAAAAATAAGGCCTGATTCTACCAGCAATTTTTTAACACTTTCTTTTACATTTTTTTCAAAGTCTGTTGTTTCACCCTCTGTATGTTTTGGATAAATCCTAGCATCTCCATGAAGTTTAACAATTAAAGGTCTGGTGTAATTAATTTTAACATAGCTAATCAAAGACTCATGAACGATCACCAAAGGCTTATCATTCGTAAATAAATATAGAGCGTCAGCCATTATATCATCAAAATTAGTTGTTAATATAATATTGCAATGCTTTCCATACTTACTGTGAGAAAGTAATTGCGCTAAAACCGCGTATCCAAATCCCGGAGCTTTATTTCGACAGATGTCCTCTGTTTCTGCTTGTCTTTCCTCTAAACTATGAAACAGTTTTTCCATTACGTCTTTATAGATGAATGATAAATTTTCTCCATTAAATCCCGGAAACTTTTCTTTTGCCCATTCAATGTAATTCTTTTCATCACCTGTTATTATCTTTTTATAACGAGGCAGCCACCTTTTCACAAGCGTAGCGGCATCCCCGATACCTGAACTTACTGAGCAGCCTGAACCTAGAAAGAAAACCATTTTCCTATCAGTATCATTACATATAAGATCTTTTAATTTTCGAGCAAACTGTGATGCTGAAAGTTTTTCCATAACTAACCCCTTAGCTTATAGCTCACAAAATAATAAACGCCATATCACTCCGCAAGTACAAATAAAAAAGGCGGCTTGATCAAACCGCCTCACTAAACGCAGTATTTATTCAAAATCGTGTGCCCACGAAAACCGCTCGATGAAATCTCGTGAAGTTCGTTTCTCGGCGAGTTACTATTGTGAGCAATTTATATTGTGCCCGCCCGGATCAGGAATACGTCAAGTTTAATAAACGCGGGCGTAAATATATTACCAACCGGAAAGAGATTCAAGGTTTTTATTTAACTTTTCTATCAATTCCTCGGTTTTTATCAGCTTGGCTTTTTCTGACTCGACCACCTCGGCCGGAGCGCGCTTGACGAAATCCTCGTTGGACAGTTTTTTCACCAGTTTGATCCGATAGCCGGTTTTCTCCTCGAGCTGTTTTTCGAGCCTGGTTTTCTCCTGCTCGATATCGATAAGTCCCTCTAGCGGAATGTAAATCTCCGCGCCGGGCACTACGGCCGAGGCCGATAACGGCGGCTTGGTGATATCGCGGCCAACCTCCACCTCTCCCGAACGGGCCAGGTTACGAATCTCCGGTGAGTGATTTTCGAAAATCTTCACCAGTTCATCGTTTTCGCATTTGACCAGTACTTTCGGTTTCTTGGCGGGCGGAACGGCCAGTTCACCACAGGCGATACGAACCTTCTCGGCCAACTCGATAACTTTCTGCATCGAACCCTCGAGTTCCTCATCGATATATTTCAATCTCGGCTCGGGCCAGTTCTCCGAGGCCAGCATCGAGTTATCCTCATCCTCCAGCACCAATCCCCATATCTCCTCGGTGACAAACGGCATAAACGGATGCAGCAGCTTGAGAATACGAGTGAGCACGTAACCGGCTACCAGTCGCGCCGCGCGGGCGGAGACTTCAGCGGCCTTATCACCGTTCTTCTCGGGTTTCAAGCGAGGTTTGATCATTTCCAGGTAGTTACTGCAGAAATCGTTCCAGGCGAAATCGTAAGCGGCTTTGGCGGCCGTGGAGAATTTGAAACTGGAAAGGTAATTATTGACAAGCCCTATAGATTTTGCCAGACGGGATAATATCCACTTATCCGGCATCTCCAGGTTCTCATCGGTGAAATCTATATCTTTGGTTAGCCTGGTCTCGCCCAGGTTCATACGCACGAATCTCGAGGCGCTCCAAATTTTATTGGCGAAATTACGGCCATGCTCGAATGTCTTTTCGGATATATGCGGGTCCTGCCCCTCGGGCGTAGCTAAAATAATCGAGGCACGAAGAGCATCAGCGCCGTAATCTTTAACGATCAATAGCGGGTCGATACCGTTACCCAGCGATTTGGACATCTTGATACCATCACCATCCCTGACCGTGCCATGAATGTAAACATCGGCGAAAGGCTCGGTGCCCATGAACTCCAGCGAGGCCATAATCATTCTGGCAACCCAAAGATAGATAATTTCCGAGGCGGTTGTCAGGGCTCTTGTCGGGAAGAATTTCTCCAGTTCGGGGGTTTTATCAGGCCAACCGAAAGTCGAGAATGGCCATAGCCACGAGGAGAACCAGGTATCTAACACATCGTTATCCTGCGTAATATTCTTGCTGCCGCAGCGGGCACAGGTTTCGGGTTTGCTGCGAGCGACCATCACCTCATCGCAATCATCACAGTAGTAAACGGGAATGCGATGCCCCCACCACAATTGACGGGAGATACACCAGTCGCGAACATTCTCCATCCAGTGAAGGTATGTCTTTACCCAGTGCTCGGGATGGAACTTGACCCGCCCCTCCTTAACCGCGGCGATCGCCGGCTCGGCCAGGGGGCGCATCTTGACAAACCACTGCTTGGATATGAGCGGTTCGACAACCGTATGACATCTATAGCAAGTACCCGAGGTGAGGTTGTAATCCTCGATCTTCTCGAGATAACCTTTTTCTTTAAGCTCCTCGACCAGTATACGGCGCGCTTCGTAACGATCCATACCTGCATACTTTCCGGCGTTATCGTTTAACGTACCATTCTGGTTCATGATATTGATACGCTCCAGGCTGTGACGGATTCCGATATCGAAATCGTTGGGATCATGCGCCGGAGTGATCTTAACACAGCCGGTACCGAACTCGATATCGACATACTCATCACCAACGATCGGCAGCTCGCGATCCATGATCGGCAGGATAGCCGCTTTACCTATGTAGTCTTTGAATCGCTCATCCCCGGGATTAACCGCCACGGCCGTATCGCCCAGCATGGTTTCGGGACGGGTAGTGGCCACGGTCAAAAACTCATCGGAGCCTTTTATCTTATACTTAATGTACCAGAGATGAGAATCGATTTCCTCATGCTCGACTTCATCATCCGAAAGCGTGGTCAGGCAATCGGGGCACCAGTTCACGATTCGCTCGCCGCGATAGATCAGACCTTTCTCGTACAATTGAACGAACACCTCGATAACGGCTTTGCATAAGCCCTCATCCATGGTGAATCGTGTTCGATCCCAATCGCAACTACAGCCGATCTTTTTCAACTGGTTAATGATCCGCTCGAATTTATCCTCTTTCCATTTCCATACTTTCTGAACGAATTTCTCGCGGCCTATATCGTGACGAGACCGTCCCTCGCGGGCTAATGCTTTTTCCACCACGACCTGGGTGGCAATACCGGCATGATCCACACCCGGCAGCCATTCGGCCTCCTGCCCGTGCATCCTCTTCCAGCGGATAAGAATATCCTGAAGAGTGTTATTCAGGGCATGCCCGATATGCAGAACATCCGTGACATTCGGCGGCGGTATAACTATTGAATAGGACTTCTTGTCGGCATTGACATCACCGTGGAAAATACCGGCGTCCAGCCATTTCTGGTAGACTCTGTCCTCAACTGTCTTCGGATCGTACGCTTTTGGAATATCGACCATAACTATGTCCTTTCAATCAGACCGCAAAAATAAGAATTGACGCTATGTATGTCAAGACTTTCTATTATCTATCGGGAGTTGGAGGGGGATATTAATATTTGGTTAGGTACTAAGTATTTCGCATAAAATTGTAGGATAAACCGTATATAATCGTATAACTTTATTATTGACAATGATGTAATAAAGCTATAATCATATTTGAAACAGTTTGAAATCCGTAAATTTTCGCCTAAACCTTGCCTGGGAGCATCATGAAAAGACGTGAATTTATCGTGCAATCGGCCAAAGCGGCGGCGGCAACAGCCGTCATCGGTGGTGGAGTATGGTTACTCGGTAACCGCCGAGACGAGGATGACATCATATCTAAAATCTATTCACCTAAAAATTACTCTGTAGATATCGATCCCTCTCATCCACTATTAGTTGCGGCCAAAGGTAAAGACTGGCGCGCAATCACCACCGCCGCAATCATGGCGCTTGGCGGTATCGGTGCTTTCGTGTCCAAAGGCGATTATGTATGTATAAAGCCCAATATCGGTTGGGATAGAACACCCGAGTTAGGCGCCAACACTCACCCCGATGTTGTCAGTGAGCTGGTGGAGTTGTGCCTCAAAGCCGGCGCGGGTCGTGTGGTTGTCATCGATGTTACCTGTAACAGCGCCCGGCGAACGTATAATCGTTCGGGAATCAAAGAGGCCGCCGAGCAAAGCGGCGCCGAGGTCATAATCGCTGGTGATAACGATTTCACCGAGGTAGATTTCGGACTGGAGAGCCTGGGAAAATGGCAGGTACTAAAACCGATACTCGAATGCGATAAGCTGTTCAACGTGCCGGTGGTAAAACATCACGGGCTTTCCGGGATGACAGGCGCGATGAAAAACTGGTTCGGAGCGCTGACCGGACCGCGTAACCGCCTTCACCAGGGGATAGATATGAACCTGGCAGAGCTTACCCGGCTGTTCCCGGCTACTCTTACGATTGAGGATGCTACCCGCGTGCTTCAACGCAACGGCCCAACCGGCGGGCGTATAGATGATGTCATAACGCATAACACCATCATCGCATCCACCGACCAGGTGGCTGCCGACGCTTATGCAACCCGCTTTTTGAGCAAACAACCGAGCGATTTCGGATATATCGCTCTTGGCCAGGAGATGGGACTGGGCAACGCCAAACCCACCCCCGATAAAATAGCTGAAATCGAAATCTGATAAAGGGATATGGAGTCTTGAAAAAATACAGAATAGCCAGAATCATCTCGCAAACACTTTTTTTCGTCCTTTTCATGTATTTCGTATTCGCCACACAATACAATTATAATCCCGATAAAGAATCGGTGCCCTCATGGCTGAAATTCTTTTTCGATATCAACCCCCTTAACCTGATAGGTACCTCGGTAACTGCCGGGATAATTTACGGTACGCTTGCGCTGGGATTCATCATTTTGATAACTACGATAATATTCGGGCGATATTTCTGCGGCTGGATTTGCCCGCTGGGCACGATGAATCACTTCTTTTCATCGTTTAAATCGGAAAGGCGGGAGCATCGCGCTAAAAGGCTGATGCAATCCAATATCTACAAACCATACCAGAGCCTGAAATACTATTTACTTTTGATATTCGCCGGCATGGCTGTCTGGGGAAGCCTTCAAACCGGGGTGTTCGATCCGATTTCGCTGCTGGGGCGTTCTCTCTCGATGGTGGTATTGCCATCGCTTACCTGGCTTTTAAAAACCTTCATAACCTGGTTATGGTCGGGAGATATCGTGGTTTTCACCTGGCTCGGGGAGGGGCTTCATCGCGGCCTTAGCATATTATTCTTACCCGATAAGCAACCACATTTTCATGGCATATTCTGGCTGGCTTTAATTTTTCTGATAATAATAGTAGCTAACAGAATTTATACCCGTTTCTGGTGTCGGGCAATCTGTCCGCTCGGGGCCTGTCTGGGACTACTGTCGAGTTTTGCGATTTTCGGCTTGAAAAAGGATGAGTCAAAATGTGATGGCTGCAACAAGTGCCTGTTGAAATGCCAGGGAGGCGATAACCCTCATCAAGACCTGCCGCACCATCGTACGGAATGTCATCTCTGCCTTAACTGCCTGGCGGATTGCCCTCATGACGCGCTCTCGTTTGGTTTTTTCGAGCAAAGCAAGAAATATAAACCCAAACCGCAGCTAACCCGACGCAAGGTATTGTTAGCCGGTGCGACCGGGCTTCTGGCGGCGCCTGCATTACGCTCTGGAACCGATAGCTTTAAAACACAGCCCAAACTGATTCGTCCCCCCGGCACTATTGCCGAGGAGGAGTTTTTATCCAGATGTATCCGTTGCGGCCAGTGCATGAAAATCTGTCCGACAAACGCCATCCATCCCACGCTTTTAGAGGCCGGCTGGGAGGGAATATTCACGCCCTACCTGATTCCGGTTATCGGTTATTGCGAGTATAATTGCGTACTTTGCGGTCAGGCCTGCCCCACCGGCGCTATCGAGGCGCTGACAAGAGAGAAACGTCACGGTGAAAACGGCGAAAGGCAAATCAGTATCGGTACGGCATTCGTAGATAGAAATAGATGTCTCCCCTGGGCGTTCGATACCGAATGCCTGGTTTGCGAGGAATGGTGTCCCACCTCCCAAAAAGCTATCAGGCTGCGCGAGGATACGATAGTAACACCTGCGGGCAAAACTATCACGCTAAAACGTCCACAGGTCGATCCGAATCAATGTATAGGATGTGGAGCATGCGAATACGCCTGTCCCATCGAGGGTAAGAAAGGGATACGGGTATCATCAGTAGGCGAAAGTAGAAACCCGGCCAATGAGATGATAATGCATCGCCCGAAAAAGGTTAAATCGGAATGATCAGGAAACTATGTTATTTAATGATATTTGCGCTGATGATTGCCGGCTGCTCATACGAGAATCAATCATTGCCGGCCATCGATTTTAACACCGTTCTATCCACCAAACTCCCCGATTTTACCCGAACCTCGGATATCAGGGTTTTCTCCAGGGAACAACTTGCCGAAAAATTCGCCGGCAACGCGGAACTGTACCTGGCATACGATATCACCCAGGCGGCCGGCGTGGAGTATAAAAAAAACAACATGACATATTCGGTTGACATATACGAGTTCTCCGATATGCTGGGGGCATTCGGCATATATGCCCGCAAGAGGATGCCGGATGATAATTACATCAGCGTTGGCACGCAATCTCTTTTGGGAGAGGGTTACATTTATTATTTCAAGGACCGCTATTTCATGACCATCAATACTTTCGGAGATGACCTGCCCGAACTGCAAAGCCTTACCTCGCTGGCGAAATCGCTGGATCGGTTGTTACCGGGGTCGGAGATGATGCCGACCCAGTTCGATGTGTTCCCCGACAAACGACTGGCCGGACATAGTTTCAAATTCTGGCCGAAAGGTTTCGACTCTTATGCCGTACCCGAATCATGTTGGTCGGCCGACTATATCAGGTATGATAAAACCACCCGATTGTTCTACGCCAGGAACCGTACGAATATCGAATACGATACTTTCGTGAAAGTGCTGCAAAAACAGGGACGAATTATGACTCACATGGCGGGAGTCGGCGAGAAGTCGGTGTATGCTATCACTGATGACAACGGCAAGATACTGGTGAGTTATTCCGATGGTATCATATTCGGCGTCATCAATGTCACCAACGATTACTGGGCAAAAGCGTTGTGTACGGCATTATTCGAGAACATGGGGCTTAAGCTTCGGGTGAAAAAGCCGGGCTGATAATTCCTTAAGCAGGAAAAGGCATATTCGATACGCCCCTGCGACCAGCAACTTATTACCTGCCCTCATTACGATGCAGCGTTTTGGAACCGGAAAGTTATGCGCTATGTGAGAATCGTAGAGATTGTTCTACTTCAACAATATCATCCGCTTGGTTAATAGATCGTAATCGGTCTTTATCCTGTAGAAATAAATACCGCTGGAATAATCATCGGCCTGCCAGCGCACCTTATGTTTCCCGGCGTTGAGATTATCCTCTAACAACACCTCGACCTCACGACCTAGCACATCATAAACACTTACGCGCGTTGAGGATTTTGAAGGAAGATTAAAATTAATTACCGTATTAGCATTAAATGGGTTGGGGTAATTCGATGATACCAGGTAATTATCGGGCAATGCATTGGCATCATTAATATCCGAATTAATCGTATCCGGCATGGCCAGCGTGGCCGCCGCTCCAACTGCGGCTTTAACATACTGCGTGAAATAGTCGGCAACGATATGCTCCATATTGTCCTCGGTAGTATGATAAAACGGATTGAAATCATCACCCGAAATCCTCGATACCCAGTATCGCGCCGTAATTATAATCCCAGAACGAGGCGTGATCGGACCGGTTGGTAGAGCCGATCGTGATATATTCCGGGTTGAGCAAGATACTGTAATCATCTATCACATCAACCAACAGGTCTCCTATCGCATGCGAGGTGCTCATTGTTCCGCAGTGAAGTTCACCTATATAATCGGCATTACCATCATAAGCGATCATATCGTAATTATACACTCCCATTATGATATCGCCATTGCGGTAAGCATCGGCTGCATATGCCGCCGAGCCGGTCAGTCCTTGCTCCTCGCCTGTCCATAAGCAAAATTTAATCGTGCGCTCGAAATTAGTATTGGCGTATAGCCGGGCCGCCTCCAGTACCGCCATCGTGCCCGAACCGTTATCGTCGGCGCCGGTCGCTCTAATCTCCGGAGTTTGGGATATATTATCGAAATGACCGCAAATTATAACTTGCTCCTCGAACAGTGTAGTACCGAGTTTGGTGCCAATAACGTTACGCCAGGCATCCTCCATGCCGCTGCTTATTTCGTACCAGTTAAGCCCGCCGTCATGAGTGTATAGCAAGGCGTCATCCCCGGCGGCGTATCCCCGAGTATCGCTGCAAAATTCTAAGGCATAAAGATTGTCAGTCGTATTGGTCGTGGCCGTCTCCCAGGTTGTGCCGGCATCGAATGTGACATATATTTTGCCATCCCAACCGGCAATACAACCATGATTGGTATTGGTAAACTGCACCGCATATTTCTCCGAATAATCCCCCAGGTCGACATCCTGCCAGCTCGAGCCGCCGTTTGTGGTGTATTTAACTAATCCACCCCAACCGGTTACCCAGCCATGCTGACTATCGGTGAAACAAATGCCGTACAGTCTTTGTGAGGATGAGATATTCTGGCTGGTCCAGGTCTGGCCGCCATTGGTGGTGTGAACGATGGTGCCCTGTCTACCGACCGCCCAGCCGCATTCGGAATCGAGGAAGAAAACATCATATAGGCGGTCACTGGTAGGCGTGTTCTGCACCGTCCAATTCTGCCCGCCATTTGTGGTATGAAGAATCAATCCGTAATCACCGGCTACCCAGCCCTCTTGCGCGTCAACGAACTGTATTCCGAAAAGATAGTTACTCGTGCCGCTCGATTGCGCCTCCCAGCTATCGCCGCCATCATCCGAAAAATACAGATTACCGAACATACCGGATATCCATACGGAATCAGGGCCGCTATTTTCCACGCCCCACCAATCCGTTTCGAAGCCGATATCCATGAGATGCCAGTTTTCACCATCTACCGTACGATAAGCCTTGCCGGAGTTCTCAACAATCCAGACCTGGTTTTCATCATAAGCGCTTATCTTACGAAGTTCACCGCTGTAAAAACCATGATATTCGACATCATAACCATAGCTTTCGAGAGTCTGCCGGATATATCTGGCTGCCATTTCGTTATCCTCGGTACCGGAGTAACGAGTGTGAATGGTGTCGGTTTGGCCGTCGATCTCGATAGGCAACTCGCCCGAAAGACGCGACAGAAAATCCATTAACGAATCCTCTTCGACACCATCGATAAGAGCGGCTACGGTTGGATGATAATCGTACGTGTCGGTGATCAAATTTGCCGAGGATTCGGAAAAAGGCAACCTATCGGTTTTGATTTTTCTGCAGAAATGATCCGCCACCGGTCTATCCGATAAAATATAATCACGGCCGATATCGAAAATAGAGCCGGTAATATCGCTTTCTAACGTACCATAACAAAGGTAAAGAGAGGAGGGTTCACCGGTTATCGGAGTCGCCCGATATTTAACGGAACGCTTATCAAGCCATTGCAAATCATCATCGTAGCCATAAAGATACACCCTGTCTGACATCTTAGTATAAGCCCGGTTAGGATAACCCTCCAACCGATTCTGGTTGGAGCCGTTAATACCATCAACCACGATAATATAACTATCCGCTGCAAGAAGAGGCGCTGCGGTAATTATCAGCAATACTGATAGAATAATATAAGAGCGTATCATTACAACTCCTTCGTTGAATTATCTATTATAATTTAACCACATTCTCGATTTAGTCAAGGGGCTAAAACGCCGAAAACTACGGACGCACCTCTCCCCTATTTATACAAGCATAGCAATTAACAGGTTCCAATTAATTAATACACTTAAGATTACACATGACCATTCGGTATATAAACGTCAATTTCAAGCTAAACTCTGTGGCTGGCGGATGTCCTCGTCCGCCGGCTTTCGTTAGCGGGCAAACCAGTTGAGGCACCGCCAGGGCAGGCGAGGACGTACCCCAATCACAATATCCCTGTACTAATGATTTTATGTAAAATCCGCCAGATATCTGATAAAATTCAATTTCCTCTAACCTTTCGCGACCTTATTGTGTATAATATCAATATGGCTGATGATTACAAAAAATATCTCGATCCCGAGACAGTCAGTAAACTGGCCGGTATGGAGCTTAAAGCCCGGTTAGTCGTCGAGGGATTCATAGTCGGGCTGCATAAAAGCCCATATCACGGTTTCTCGGTCGAGTTCGCCGAACATCGCCAGTATATGCCCGGGGATGATATCCGTCACGTTGACTGGAAAGTGTATGGCAAATCCGATCGCTACTATATCAAGCAATTCGAGGAGGAGACTAACCTTCGCGGCTATATACTTCTGGATTCCTCGGCCTCGATGGGTTACAAGTCCGACGGTATCTCCAAACTGGAATACGGCTCGTATCTGGCGGCGGCGCTGTCTTACATGATGCTTCGCCAACAGGATAGCCCCGGTTTGCTTGTCTATGATGAGAAAATCCGGTCGTATATTCCGCCCAGGGGGACGCGTTCGCATATCAATCATATCTTGAAAGAACTGCACGAGATACAGCCCTCGCAGCGCACCGATGCCGCCAACTCGTTTCATGAATTGGCCGACAGGATAAAGCGCCGTGGCTTGATAGTCGTAATCTCCGATTTATTCGATGACCCCGAGAAGATGCTGATGGGCCTCAAGCATTTCCGTCACAAAAAGCATGAGGTGATAGTATTCCAGATTCTCGATCCGTTCGAGCGCAATTTCAACTATAAAGCCGAGGCGCGATTCAAAGATATGGAAACCGGCGAGATGCTTTTAACTAATCCGCATCAGATCAGGCGAGAATATAAGGAGCGGCTAAACGAGTATATCGAGTATTTCTCCCGCGCCTGCCGCGATTCGCTGATAGACTACCATCTACTGGACACCAGCGTGCCTTTCGATAAGGCGCTGTTTGGCTACCTGGCCAAGCGGGCCAAGCTGGGGTAAGTATAAATCCTAATTACAATTTGATATCAGATTTCCCGGGAATAATTCCCTACCTCGATTGTATCATATCACGAACTAATTCCAAATAGATTTAAGGTTGATGCGCACGCTCTTGCGGCATGTGGCGGTTTGTCAGTAAGCAGTGATGCGCATCAGCTTTTATAAAAAGCATACAGATCATACGAATGTAAAATCATTCTCTACGAGTGAATAACGTAAAATAATAGAATATATCAGGTAATACTGAATCCGGTTTAATTTCTGGCTTGTAAGTCGCTCAAGGCAGTTCAAATTAATATGATCTCCCAGAGTATTAGAGGAGGTTATAACATTATCCATATATCCATCACAAAACAGGATCGTTGAATGGAGCAAAATTATTACGCAACATGACTCTTTTAGCGAAATGAAATAGCCATTGTTGAGATTTTGCGAGTGATTTCAACTTGCCATATAGAAAAGAAAGAGGAGAATCGAGTTTGTACCCTGTGTTAGCATACTTAAAATCAAGTGTCCTTTTATCCAGGTGGCGGAAGAATTCACGGTATAAAATCAGGCTTTGTTTATAAGATTCAGGGATACTCATCGAAACTTTTAAAAGTGATTGGTTCCACAATGGAGCTACCAACACAGTAATGAAACCGACTCCTGTCCTCCCCCTCCATAACGAATCTGAATGCTCGACCAAATGTCCTAAAATGGGCATATTTCCATTTCAGATCGGTTTCGGGATACGAATCGAAAACATCGAAAACATTCTGATATATATCATCCTTTTTAATACCAGTTAAATCACATATATCCTCAACAGCAAAGACTCGACTGGTGTTAATCATGTATTCCGTTAATTCATCCAGATTAGCAAATTTTCTGTCAGTGGTTATCGGGTGGAGTATCTGGTTCCCGCCATCACCGGTATAAAAGCTTATCTGATGTCCGAAATCATTGTTAAGCAGTCTGTAGCCCTCACATGCTAAAGCCATTATTATAGAACTTCCGATCTCCTGGTTATAAGCCACTTCCTTATAGTCATCGAGAGTGATAGAGCCAAACTCATACAGTCGCCAATCTGCAGGCACTTTATCAGCTATTTGATGAGCCACATCAATATCCGGTTGATTACTCTTAGCGCTATTCGAAGAGGTGTAGGATGAAAACTTTACACCCGAATTGCTCAATCCGAAATAAATAGCACGAGAATCCAGTCCGCCGCTCAATGCCACTATCGGGTAATGATCGCTTAAAGCCGATGAGCAATTTCGAATTGACTCCTGGAACAACCCGGCAAACTCCTTACCATACTCGCTTACTTTAATCGAATCATCCTGCGACTTACCGAATTCCCATTCATACAACGTCTTTAAAGCAGGCGAGTTATCTTTATAAGCTATCATACTCACCGGTTGAAGCCTGTGAATTCCTTTTATGGTCGACCTGTGCTTTAAATTATATGTGAACAGAAGATACTCTGCTATCCCCATAGTATCCGATTGTTTGTGGTTCAATGCGCTTATTATAAATTTTGGTTCTCTGGAGATCAAAAGGTATTCGTCTGATTGGAAATAAAACAACGGCAGATGTCCCAGACAATCATTGAATAAAACAAAATCACCGGTTTGCTTTTCGAGCAATAGGATTAGAAAATCTCCATGCGTGTTCAAAACCCAATCAGTGATTTTTTTCTCAGCAAGATTACTATCCTGAGTAAAGAATTTCGAGGCAATTTCTGTTAATTCATATTCGGTTATATTTACTTGTTTATTATAAATACATCCTTCGATTAAAATTAAATATTCACTACTATCTATGACTGAACGTGGATATTGGGGATATGCTGTAAAATCTACCGTGATAGTATGATTAATTATAATTCGTTTAGTAGTATAATCATCCCTTATCCTCATTAATGTGTTAGCAGAATCGATTCTTTTGAGTTGCTCATTATCTCTTGAGTTTTTCGTATAATAAATACTTAATCCAGGCATAGCACCTCCACATAAAAAAAATTAATATAAAATCCTATGTAATAGCTCATTAATTAACAATATGGTAAATATAACACACAGTATTAAAAGGAAAGTTAGCTTATAATTAGAATTGATTAAGGAAAATATTGTTTATTTACTTCCTCGTAAACAAACTCACAATCCACACTGCCAGCATCGATAATATAAACGCCGGCACCAGTTCATAAAGCGCCCCTGAAAGCGCCGGTATGTTCTTCCAGACCACTACTGTCACGAAACCGACTATCATACCGGCAATTGCTCCCGAGCCGGTTGCTTTCCTCCACAACAGCCCCAGTATCAGAGGTGGCGCGAATGCCGCCCCAAGCCCGGCCCAGGCATAAAGCACGAACGAGAAAATCATCCTGTTGGCGGTTAATGCCAGCACCATCGCCAACAAGCCTAAAACAGCAACGGCGATTCTATCGACATTAATAACATGCTTGCTGTCGAGATCCTGGCCGGTCAGACGGGCGTACAAATCATGAGAGACCGAGGATGATGCCACCAGAAGCTGGCTGTCGGCGGTGGAGCATATCGCCGCTAACACGGCCGCCAGCATCAAACCGGCAATAACGCCCGGTAAAAGCTGAATCGCGATTATAGGCAGCGCCTGCTCGGCATCAGCTAACGTGCCGAAAACCACCCGGGTCGCCAGTCCTAAAAATACGGCTCCGGTGAATACGAATATCCCCCAGCCCATCGCAATAATCCGGCCTCGCTTGATAGCTTTCATATCGCGGGTTGCCATGAATCTTAATAGCACATGCGGTTGACCGGGATAGCCTAAGCCGATCCCCAGCCAGCCGATTATCAGCCCCAGTGCCGCGAAACCGACTTTCTTGCTGGTGATATTCACCAGCCCCGAATCGATTGCCTCGAGTTTGGTAAACATCTCCGAGAATCCCCCGGCGTGCGAGATAACCAGTAACGGCAGAATTACCAGCGCCAGCCACATCAGCAAACCCTGCACGAAATCAGTCCAGGCAACTGCCCGGAATCCGCCGGAGACAGTGTATATAACAACGATTAGTACACCGATTAATACGCCCAGCTCGTATTTAATATGGAAAACCGCCTCGAACGCCTTGCCGGCGGCGTTAAACTGGGCGGCCACATAAGCAGTCATCATAAAGAATATGACAATCACCGATATCCATCTAATAGCCAGAGCTTTCTCCTTAAATAGCGAGGCCATCATATCGGGTACGGTGTAAATTTCCTTATCGGCTGCGTATTTCTGTATCGGCCCGGCCATGAACCACCAGTTAAACACATATCCCAGAAGGCATCCCGGGGCAACCCAGATTGCCGCCAGGCCCTCGTTGAATGCCGTGCCGACTAATCCCAGGGTAACCCAACCGGATTCGGAGGAGGCCGAGGCCGAGAGAGCTGTTACCCAGGCGCCCAGTCCTTTCCCGGCCAGAAGGTAATCCGAGGTCGATCGCGAGGCATATTTAGCCGTGTATAGCCCAACTAATACTATTCCTACCGTATAGACAATAAATGATATGGTTAACGTTGATGGTGTAGTCATTATCTACCTCCGGTCAAAATGGCTCGTGTATTGGTCTTGAAACAAAATCATATATAAAATATCACTAGTGTCCGGTGTTTTTCGTTAAATTTTAAATTTCTCCTTGGAATTGTTAATGAAAAATATTTTCCGATATAATTATTTTATTCAGCGTATCATTCATCCTGACATATCCTGCCGATGTTGGGCTTGGTTTTCTGGTTTCCAAGCGCTGCTTGGAAACCTTCTTGAATCATGTAGAATGCACATTCTGCCGGCAAACAAGCCACGTTGCGAAGCAGCGCTTCGCAACGAGATGAAAAGACCGGACACTAGTGATAAAATATGGTTAACGATCAATAGATTTATAGGAGTAATTGATGAGTCGGGTGTAAGTGGCTTATGCCGGCAAGTTTTATCATCCCCACGAAAATGGGGATCTCGTTGATTGGCCTCGGCGGTGTTATAATGGAATTCCCGTTTTCGGGATTGTTGAAAAACTCACGGAGCAGGAGGGAATCTTTTCCTTCCTGATGTATTCATACGGTATATCGCCGGGAAATGATTCTTGAAACAGCAACTACCCGATAAGAACTTTTTCAACAAGCTCTTTCGTGGAAATGACAGCTATTTTTAAAAGAGTAAAAAAAAAGCCGAAGCGGCTAACCTCGGCTTGAATTCTTATTACAACTACGGAAGGGTTATTCGATAATGTTGATGCAACCCTCGGGACAGCTATCAGCGGCGTCGCGGCAAGCCTCTTCGGCATCCTCGGGAACCTCAGCTACGATAACCTTGGCTTTGTCGCCGTCCATTTCGAAAACTTCCGGGCAAAGATCGGCACAGATGCCATCGCCACTGCAAAGATCGAGATCGATTTCAACCTTCATTTTCATTCCTCCTAAGTTGACCTATAAGTCTTATACCTGCCTCGTAAGCAGGTATAAATAACATCCTCATTGGTGGCGAATATAGGTTACTTGCTCAGGCGTGTCAAGTGTTAGTACAGTAAAAATCAGAGATAATTCGACAAAAATAATCGTCTTTAACAGCCTGAAAATCGAACCCTCGTGTCATGGATTAGAAATACATATTCAGCCCGCTGTTAAGTATATCGAGATTATCCCTGTCCTTGTCAAATTGCCTAATCCAGGTTATACGGATCGAGAACTTGTCGCATATGGGACCGGTAATCCCGGCGTAAAGCCTCTGGCGATTTAGCTCTCTGGCATCATCATCCCAGAATATCTCATAAGCTAAGTATGGCATGATCTTGTGACCGAGCACGGCTAGTTTCCGGCTCAACTCCAGCTTGCCCCTCAGCCTGATATGATCCTCCGAGGCGCGTGTAAAATATCGTAACTCCGTTCTCTGGGATAATTTCGGCATGATATTATATAACAGGGGCAACGAGTAACTGAAATTCAGCAAAAAACGATTCTCGAACTCGTAATAACCTCCCCGATCCTGGATATCGTATCGATAACCCGCTAATAAGTTGAATTTAGCGCTGAATTTATATCTGGCCCCCAGTTGCAGGCAATTCTGAAATGTCTCATCGAAAGCGATATTTCTCCAACGGGAGCGTTCATAAATCTCGGCCTCCCAGCGAGGATTGATTCCCGCCCGGATTATAGTATCGTTCCAATGTTGGGTGCCCCCGGCGTACGATTGACTAGTGCAAACCAGCATCATTATCGAGACTATCAACAATATCAAGTATTTCATCCTCAGTCTCCTGAAATACAGTCTTTAGATCGCTTGAAAAATATCAGTAATAGGGCTATTGTCAATCTAAAAATAAGTTACTGGTATGCAACCTTTGCGATTGCTGTTTTATTATTTGGAATACTATTACAAGGTTAACACAGTTAGCAAAGTTCGCCGGCTTTATTCAAAGAAAAAGCCCACTGATTAGCATTATCAGCAGGCCCGAAAAAGTTTCTCAAAACCAATACCTTTAAACCTGTTGTATTCCCTCCAAAAAATCGCCGTCAATTAAGATATACTTATCGGCGGCTTGACGCAGAAGGTATGATCCGCCGAGGTTGGCTACCTCGACATGTTTGCCTAACTCTTTCACCCGTTCCACGGCAGTAACGAAATCCTCATCACCGGAAACGATAATGGCGGTGTCATAGGTATCTTTAAACGCGAATGTCAACATATCTATAACGATATGCGTATCGACACCTTTCTCGACATAAGTCGGGGTGGATACGAACGTGCCATCCGGCATAGTATGACGAACTACGCGTTTTTCCAGACGGCCAAACCGTTTAGTCAGATACGGCACCGAATCCAACGAATCGAAAAACGACTGTTGCTGGCGATGCTTTTCATCATCATCTTCTCTATTAAGCGGCGCGTTATAGTAGTAGGTCCTAATAAGATGTCTATCGCCGGATAACCTTGATGAAAACTTTTCAAACTCAAGATTGGTACGTCCTATCACATGCTTCAAACTGTGATAAAGATTGTTGCCATCTATAAAAATCATCACTCGTTCATTTTTATTGCGATTATTACCGTTTCTATAAACGAATTCACTCATCAACGACATCTCCTTAATAATTTCTCAAAAAAGTAAAAATACAACTTATATTGGCTTACCGGATATGAATGTTATAATTTGCCAGTTCAATAGCCAACTATCTATTCAGACCTCCTTTCTTTCCCTTAAATGAACTAATATATTTATCCTTCGTTTCCCGATTTAATCTCCAGCTAATATAATACTTAAAACTATTAGAAATTGTTCGGTATAAAGGTCAACTTTCTTACAATGCTCTCTTCCGACATTCCCCCTGCTCATGCATCCAACATCATGAGACAGGCCATATAATTGTAAAATTCTATTAATATCTTGATCAAATAGCAAGTAAAATTCAATTTTCCGTAAAAATAAATCTATAAATCTATAAATCATCAATAAGGTCGATTTTTAAATAAATACTTAAATGTAATAATTACTTAACAATTTGGCTCTATGGCGATGGAATATAGTGCAATACTATTCATGATATTAACAAATATGTGTCGCAAAAGTTATACTCCGCCGATTTTGACACTGTGGATAAAATACAGCTATTCCACAATTGTTTCAACCAAGTTGTTGTCTTTTAAGTTATTAACCTATTTTTTTCATGTTTATAACAGTATTGGTCTCATTTTTGAATAGTAGTATAGTAAAAAAGGAGAGGTAAATGAAAAACAGGTTTATTGATTATTTGATAGAGAAGAATAGAAAAGCCGAAGAGCAAGCAATGAACGAGTCGTGGTCATTAAGCGGTGAGGATGATCCGACTAAGTACGATCCCTGGAAAGACAATCCGTTTGACAACAAAGATAATCCCGAAAATAAATAAAATTTCTCTTAAGTAATTCCCGCAGTCCCAACTCAACCCCCGTCGAATGATGGGGGTTAATTTTATTGCGTAAATCATACTAATAACTTAATATCGTACCATGCATAGCGATGACAACAACCCTGTTGACTACCCGATAAACGGCACTCTCGATTTACACACGTTCCATCCCGGAGAAATAAAAAGCCTGGTGCCTGACTATATAGAGGCTTGCCTGGAACACGGGCTTTTCAGAATTAGGATTATTCATGGCAAAGGCACCGGTACCTTGAGGCGAATTGTCCATAGTATTCTGGACAAGCACCCCGCCGTAGTCTCCTATCGTCACGAGGAAGGCAGTGGCGGAAACTGGGGCGCGACTGTTGTGGATTTGATGCTTAAATAATAAAAGCGAGCCCATTCGGGCCCGCTTTGACAACAGAATCAGTCTGTTCGGTAGTAGTTGATTATTTGAGCAGTAACATCTTCTCTGATTGATCGAAATTCTCCGCCTGCACTCTGTAGAAATATGTACCGGAGGTAACACTGCCGGCATTCCAAACTACGGTATGAGGGCCTGCATTCTGGTAAGAGTCCACCAGTCGCGTGACATGCCTGCCGAGAATATCGTAAACATCTAAAACCACGTTTGAGGCCTCGGGGATATTGTATTCGATCGTAGTAGTGGCGTTAAATGGATTAGGATAGTTCCTGAGTAAGGAGAAAGATTCCGGAATCGGGGTGTCGGTTTGAGGCAGGCCGATTTTCGCAGCCAGGTAATATGGTTTCCAACCCATATCGTTTCTGGAATCATCCGAGTCATTGAAGAACGAGTTGGTATCACCGGCATCCACGCATGGCGAGAACGGCCGGATATCGTAGTAGTCGGGATCATCGGCGGGCATACCCCAGAATAGCGGATTACCGGTGATATTACCGGTTTCGGTGATAATCCCGGCGCCGCCTGTTTCTCCATTAGGAGCATCATATATACAATTATAGGCCACTCTTGCATAACCCCCATTAGCAGCGTAAATCCCAACAGCGTAAACACCCGCGAAAACATCAGGCACCCCAACGATGATATTATTCCGGCAGTCAATGGTATCGGAAAGCTGATTGGATATTCCGCCAAACCTTGAACCATCAACATCAATAGTATTGTTGTAGATCGCAATTTTGGATCTCAGACAGCGTATCTCATTGTAACCCCAGCAATTATAAATAAGATTATAGCAGATAGTGTCATTTTCGGCGTATTCCGCATGAATCGCTGAACCATAGGTATAAGCGCTATCATAACGGAAAACATTACCGGAGATGAATGTGCTGGAGGTGTAATTTAAATCAATACCGCCACCATTGTTAGTCGAACTGCTGTAGTTATCCTCAATAATGTTATTAACGATTCTAGCTGAGGAGCCATAGCAGTAAATACCGCCATAATTGCTGCCGGTAATAGTAAAACCATTTAGCTCGGTTCCTTTAGGCTCGTTGGAATCTATCCGCACGACCGGTTGAGTAGTAGTTGATGCTTGGATCGTGGTGACATCGGCGCCCGAGTCGCTGCATACGATGATCTCTTTACCGAGGAAATCGATGTTTTCGGTATATGTTCCGGGGAATACGACAATTGTTTCCTCATCCTCGGCTGCATCTATAGCATCCTGAATGGTAGCATATTGAGTGGGTACGAACAAGACAGGCAAATTATAATTCCACGGCCGCCAGCCTCTATCGTTCCTGCTGCCGTCGAAATCATTGAAGAAAGTATCGGGGTCACCGGTATCTACACAGCTGGAGAATGGACTGAGATCGTAATAATCCTCCTCATAGCCAACTCCTCCCAGGAATCCGGCCGAGTAATCGGAATTGCCGGCTTGAACGATAACACTATCACCACCATACATATTATCACAATCCAGTTGGTTATATGCCACTATTGCCGAACCACCGTTACCGCCATAAATACCGTAATATGGGTCAGGTGCGTTCACGACAATATTATTCCGGCAATTGATAGTGCCAAAGATTGTATTTGAAATACCATGTCGGGATGTACTATCAACATCAATGGTGTTATTATATATAGCTGCGATAGTTCCTCGACAATAGATTTCGTCATTCCCGTAATTATCGTAGATCAGGTTATAGCGAATTGTATCATAATTACAGGTAGTCATGTTTATGGCTGAACCGTATGTTTGAGCAGTGTTTTCGCGAATGATATTACCCGAAATAATTGACCCATAAGTTTGGTTAAGATCAATTCCACCACTGTTATACTGATAGCTACTGCTGTTATCTTCAACGATATTGTTTTTGATAATAGCAGTAACGCCAACACAGTAAATACCACCATAATTACTTCCGGTAACCGTAAATCCATTAAGCTCTACCAAAGAGCCAGTGGCATTGATCATTCTGACTGTAGCGTAGTTGCTGTTAGCGGCGCTAATCGTTGTGCTGTCAGCTCCTTTAGCACTTATCACAACAACATCCGTGCTACCGTAATACAGGTTTTCGGTATAGGTGCCGGGATTTACCAAAACGGTATCACCCGAGGAACAAGCATTGATGCCCGCTTGAATCGTTCCATAGCTATCAGGGACGACCATCGTTGCAGCCATTGCTGTTGATGCTATCAGCATGAATCCTAAAATTAAGATTGTTGCTATCCTATTCATAAGTCCTCCAACTTTCATTAAAGTACAATTTTTAAAGTCTTTCGTTTTCTTTTCCGAAAAATATGCCCTGATAGTATGCTACTACCATGCTGAGAATCCGGTAAGCCGCAATACGGCTTACCGGATAATCGTTATCGTGTGTTACTTAAGGAGTAACATCTTTTTGGAATCGGAGAAATCCTGCGCCTGTATCCGGTAGAAATATGTACCTGAGGGTACTCCCTCGGCATTCCATTTCACCTGATAGTAACCGGCGGGTTCGTAACCATCGACGAGCGTTGTTACCATGCGTCCCAGAATATCGTATACTTTAACGGTTACCTGGGATGCCTCGGGCAATGCATATTCGATGATAGCCGTGGCGTTGAACGGATTAGGGTAGTTCTGCTTGAGAGCGAAATCGGAAGGTATTGCCGGATTCTCATCTATCTCGACAGAGCCTCTGGCCAGCAACATACTAAGAGCTTTCCAGCCCATATCGTTGCGGGTATTATCCGGATCGTTGAAGAACGGATCAGGATCACCTCTGTCAACACAGGGGGATCTGAGATCGAGCCTGTAGTAGTCTACGAATATCGGATCGGCCTCTATATTGTTACGACCCCAATCGACATTACCGGCATAGGGTCTTAAACCGTACCTGTAAACATCATTGTAGTCGGCGGTAATCCGGGCATCACCTCCCGCATAGAAACCATATGTCGGGAAATTAACAATGATATTGTTGCGACAATCCAGATAGCCCCTGACCATAGCGCAGATTCCATGTCCATCGGTCTGTATACCATCCAGAGTATTGTTGTAGAGAGCCATCTCACTGTTTTCGATATAGATAGTACCTCTACCGTAAGAACTCTCGAACAGGTTATAGCAGATAGTGTCGTTTCTGGCATACTGTGCTACGATATCGGCGCCATATCCTTCGTGAACATTGTGAGTGAAAGTGTTGCCTTTCACCACGGCCGCAGAGGTGTGGATTAGATTAACGCCGGCGCCTCTATAAAGCTCACTACTGGTGTTTTCCTTTATAATGTTATCGAGAATAGTGGGGGACGAGCGATAGCAATAAATTGCTCCTCGACCGCCTCCCCGAACCGTGAAACCTGAAAGCTCAGCGCCTTTGGGCTCACCTGATTGCATGTAGACACACGGTGCCTCCGCCATTGCGCCAACTATCGAGGTTCTCTCGGGGCCCTCTGAGGAGGTTACCACTATCCGTTTACCTATGAAGTTAACGGGATGATACGCGCCGGGATGAACAAGTACGAAATCACCATCCTCGACAGCGTTAACGGCCCTCTGAATACTGTAATAAACCGGTCCGTTACTAACATCCACCTGATATACCGGGAATACGCCTATATCGTTGCGGGTGCCGTCGGGATCGGGCCAGTACCTTCTGGGCTCCATCAAACCCGGCCAACCGGCATCGAGACACGGTGATTCGGGAGGAGTTCTCCAATCCTTGGTCAAGAGAGGATTACGATCGAAATTACCATGTCCAACAATAATATCACCGCACCAGTTTTCCCGGTTAGAGTAGAAGCAGTTGTAGTAGATAGCAGCCGTACCACCATCAAAAGCATACACGGCGCATCTACTGCCTTTCATCAAGATATTACTCTTGAGCACGATATCACCGTGCTCCTGAGAGGTAATACAATGATTCAATGCCTCCGTAGCGATAATGATGTTGTTATGGAACAGTGAATTACTGGCAATACATCTTACCTCGGTATTGCCCCAGTTTTTGTAAATGACGTTATAAGCGATAGTATCGCTGTTACAACGTTCCAGATACATACCGGCGCCGTACTCGTAAGCGTGGTTCTCCAAGATAATATTATCACGAATTACCGCGCCGACCGTGCCGATCAGGCTGATACCGCCGCCGGATCTCGAATCTTGACTGTAGTTTCCTGTAATGATACAGTCTTTAACAGTCGGTGATGAGCGATAAATGTAAATTCCGGATTTCTGACCGAATGTGATGGTAAATCCGGAAAGCTCGGCGCCTTTAGGTTCACCTGATTGGAAGTATACCACCGGACGACTGCGGTATACGCCATGAATCGTCGTAACATCCGCGCCGCCAGAGCTGGTGACAACTATATTTTTGCCGAGGAAATCGATAGCCTCATTGTACGTACCGGAAGCGACCATTACCGTATCCAGATCGTTACAGGCATTTATAGCAGCCTGTATCGTGCCGTATTGGGCTGGTACGTGACGAACTACCGGCTCCGGCTCCTCATATATAACCTGTAGCGTAGGATCGCCCAGCCAGATATACATACGAGCATTAGCCAGCCCGATACTCCCGTGCTGGGTAATAATCAAGGCCGCCGCGGCATTCGAGGCGTCACTCGTTGCGTTGATACCCTCATCGAAAATAGCCGAGAACAATTTCTTGTCGTAGGTATGGTTGGCAACGGTATAGGACGGCCTGCTGGCGCTCAAAACGGCCACTGCGGCATCCTCGGTCAAGGTGAAATACTCACCCAGGCAGTATGATCCGTATTGGATATTGTTGTTGTAGCAGGCTATACTGAACAAGATTGGAGTCATCGCGCCGTTATCGAGCGAGTCAATCTGGCTCGGGCCGAAACTCTGGCCCAGATAATTCCAGCTCGACCAGGCGGTATAACTGCCATGGCCGCGATAGTTAACCACTCTCATGCCTTCATTGATATATTCAATCACATCAGCGTTAGTGGCGTTATCGCCGCCGTAAGCCGAATCGGCGCCATAGGCGGTCGTGAACTCGGGATAGAGCACACTGTAAGTTCCCGACGGCGTCTCCTCGGCAGTACGGATTCGCTCCTTGCACTGCTGATATTTATACGGCGCGTTTTGGGCGTTGGCCACCAGCAAGGCGTTATCCAGCCAATCACCGGTCGGGGGATCGCTTTCATAGGCAACGCTCTTTTCGAGCATCCAACCCAACTCGGTGGAATTGTGAATACAGAACCTGCCGATACCGATATCCGCGAAATCATCGCCGCCATCAAGCAGCGTGTAGTAATAATCGCTGAATGAGCTATATCCGGTATAACCGGGGATATCATTTTCATTACCGACAAGCAGGACATACGAGATATCGTTGTTGTCGTATTCATCCTGTATATAGTTTTTAATATCGGTTACGGTATAACCGACAGTCGAAACGGGAACCAGCGTAGTCGAATAACCGGCAGCCTCCTTGTAGGTCACGAAACTGCCTAGTCCAGCCACGTAAGCATCGGCGGCAATAATCAGCAGATCGTAGGCCTCGGTGCGCACGGAACCGAACTGCCTGACCGGCAGGTTTAGCCGGTCATAGTTTATCACCGTATTGCTGAAAATCCGATCATACGATTCCGGAATTGACCGGCCGGTATTATAACCGTCGGTGCTGCCCGAATAAGTAAGTGTAACCTTGATATTGGAATGTATGACCAGTTCATCTTTAACTGCGTTATACTGCACCGGATATACTTTCAGGGTAGCTACTTTCAGCGAACGCCAATCACCCTGGCCGTTTACCTCAGCGATTTTCGCGGGGTATAAATCATCCAGAAGATATGCTTTCGCGTCTTTATCGAAAGTTGCAGACACCTGATTTTCCAGAACAGGAGTCTGGTAAGGCATGACATTATAGCCACTAATCACTTTCGAGTCGAATACTTCGACATCGACACGAACTTTCGCGCCGGCGGGAATGGCTACAATCTCAGTGATAACCGGTAATTGAGGTTTACCTATTTCGAGAGTTGTGTAATAACCCGGAAAACTCAAATCCTGGAATGTCTCCCCGTTAGCAAAAACATCATCACTGTAAAAACCAGCGATATTGCATTCCAAAATTGTCTCCGACTCAGTTGCTTTGAGAACGGTTACTTCAGGTTGATGAATCGGGCCGTTAATCGAGACCCAGTTCGGAGCGGCAAAACCTAATGTTACAGCACAGATAACAACTATAGCGGTTAAAGTTGCGTATCTACGCATCATTATTCCTCCTTTTACATCATGTTAAAAATAACATCCTGTTTGCATCAATGGAAATATTGTTTGTTCTATACCACCTCCTTCAAGTGGCCTGCAAACATCATGAGTTATATGAGCACCTAAAGAGGAGCTATAAAATAGGATGGTCGATGGGGTTCTAAGCTCCCTCCCCTCATACTTCCTCATGAAGTACAGGCGAAGCTTCGTTCATCTAGCTTGTTGACTAAAACTAAAAAGGTCTCTTTAATAAAGGTTTTAATAAAAAACAATCACGGCATATTATTAATGTCAGATTGTTTTCATTATATTGACACACTCCTTAGCATTAGCTTTTCCAACAAGCTCATGACCAATGAACTTCTCGCCTAAATTATTCCCCCGCTTTTCAAGAATTCTATCAGATATCAATGTGGCCAAATGCGATAATAACATAAAAGCGATTTATTTTTTTGGCAATACGACTTAAGTATACCTAATTCTACGTACAGCTCGATGCGTATATCGTGAAATTCTGAATGAGTAAGCATATTATTAAGAGTCTATTAAGTACAGTAAAACATCCATTTAAGAAATTATTTTTTCTAAACAAAATTAACTTGCTCGAAACCATCCAACACATTATTATGTTCGGGTTAAGTAAATAATGTCAGTAGGGGTGGCCGTCATGGTGACGACCTGAGATGATACCCTTGTACCTGATCTGGGTAATGCCAGCGTAGGGAACGTATCTTAGCCTCCACCCCGTTGGAGGTATTTTTTTTGTTTCCCCGCCGGCTCCAAGAAAGGAGCTATTCAATGCGTTTCATTAAACTCTCACTTTTTGTATGTGCTGTTTTATCGTTTTCAAGCAGTATTACGGCTGCTGATTTAAGAGGCCTGATAATCGATAGCGAATCGGGACAACCTGTTCCGGGGGCGCTGGTTAAACTGATTGGCGAGGATAACTCAGCGGTATCTGATTTGGATGGTATATTCCGTCTGGCAGATATACCGGACAAAGCTGTAGAGATCGTGATAACTCATCTAAGCTATGCGGTTAGCAAAGAAACCCTGCCTGCCTTGAGCAAAGGTATTCATCAGATACGGTTGAACCCGGTACTGCTGCAGGGTCAGGATGTTATCGTGACTGCCACTCGCGCCGAAAAAGGCGAAACCCCGGCGGCCTTTACCAATATCAGCCGCGAGCAGATAGAACGCGACTACTGGGCGCAGGATACGCCGATGCTGTTAAGTTCGGCCACCAATATTTTCGCCTATTCCGATGCCGGTAACGGATTGGGCTATTCGTATCTCAAACTTCGCGGATTCAATCAGAACAGGGTTTCGGTGATGGTAAACGGCATACCGTTAAACGGCGCGGAATCGCATGAGGTCTACTGGGTTGACTTGCCTGATTTTGCCAACAACGTTCAGGATATTCAAATACAGCGCGGTGTTGGCACCTCATTATATGGGCAATCGGCGCTGGGTGGAACCGTTAACCTGATCACCAACGATTTCTCGGCGATGCCGGCATTGAAAGTCGAAACGGGTTACGGGAGCTATAACACCAGCAAGTTATCGATCTCGGGTAACTCCGGGCTGATTAAAGACTCGTACGTTTTTTACGGCCGGTTCTCCAAAATCAAATCAGATGGCTATCGCGATAATTCATGGCTCGATACGTATTCGTATTTCTTCGGTATAGCCCGCTACGATAAGAACATGACCTGGAAATTCAACACCTATGGCGGCCCGGAGAAACTTCACCTGGCATATAAAGGCATAGCTCAAGATCAGCTTTCAACGAACAGGAAATACAACGAGCTCGAGTATGAGGATGAGATCGATAATTTCAATCAACCGCATTACGAGTTCTTCCACGACTGGCAGTTAAATGATAATATGACAATATCGAACACGTTGTATTATTTCCACGGTGAGGGTTATTACAACCAGTTCCGAGAGGATGAGGATTTGGCCGAGTATGATCTGGGCGCGTTTTACGATTTCGATACCTGGAACATGTACACCTACTCGGATTCGACCTTTCCCGTCGAATTCTATGCCAGTCTCGATTCGGCAGGTAATCCCGTAGCCGACAGCAACGGTTATTACGCGCTTTCGCAAACATCGGTGGATTTAGTACGTAAGCCGTGGGTGAAAGAACATGACTGGGGCTGGATCCCCCGGATGATTATCGAGCACGACAAAGGCAAGCTGACAATCGGCGGCGAGATGAGAATACACGGCGGTCATCACTGGTCGGAGGTTATCTGGGCGGATGTTTATCCCAACGGTTACGAGCCCAACCATCACATACACGACTACATGGCTAAAAGCAACACGTTCACTATATACTCGGCCGAATCGTATCGGATTCTTGACAACCTAACGATCATGGCCAATATCCAGTATCAGAGTCACAACTACAAGCTCGAGAGCGATAAACGCTATAACGTTACTTTCGATAAAAAGTATGATTTCTTCTCACCGCGTGCCGGAGCGATTTATAAATTCAACGATAATGTACACGTCTTTTTCAACGCCTCCATGGCCCAGAGACAGCCTGCGTTTCAATATATCTACGATCCGCAGGATTTCTGGTCTAACCCGGTTTATCGTCCGGTAAATTTCAGTCAAAACGGCAGCGAATACGAATACACCGGTGATGTGCTCGTACCTGAAAAACTCACTGATCTGGAGTTTGGCGCCGATTTCAAACACTCATTTAATAATTTCCGTTTGCGGGGCGACTTGAATTTGTATTATATGCCCATTAAGGATGAGATCGTACCATACGGCGGTACCATAGATGACATGAACCTGGCAATAGCCGGTAATGCAGATAAAACCGTTCACCAGGGAATTGAATTGACATTGCAATCTAACATATTAGAAAAGGTTAGTATTGGTGGTAATGTCAGTATCAACGATGATCATTTCGTCAATTATACCGAATATGTCTGGACAGACACCGGATATGTCCCTGTCGATCTATCGGGCTACAGAATCGGCGGATTCCCTGAGATGATGGCGAATTACAGAGCAAGCTACCATTTCGATAAGCTAGCAGCCGGTATCGGCGGACGGTTTGTAGGTAAGCAGTTTTTGGATAACGCAGAGGAAAACGAGCTTGATTCATTTCATATCCTCGATGCCGACCTGTCTTACGATTTCGGCAGGTTCGTGGGATTCAACTCGCTTATCGTAACACTTAGAATAAACAACCTGCTCGATACCGAATATGAGCAGTCGGGGTACGTAGACTGGAATGATAATCAACCCAGATTCATGGTTGGCGCAGAGCGAAACATGTTCGTATCGCTAGCAACCGAGTTTTAATTTGAGTGGCGGCTTGTACGGCATAGAAAGCGCTATCCTGGTGGCTGTTTACCTGGCATTTTTGCTGCTGGCAGGTTTGCGTTATTTCCGCCGAGGCAAAGTCGATGCCGATGAATACCTGGTTATGGGCAGGCGGTTATCGCTGCCGGCGTTCGTTGCCAGCATGGTATCCACCTGGTACGGCGGCATTCTCGGTGTCGGTGAGTACTCGTACAAATTCGGGCTATCGAACTGGTTGGTGTTCGGATTGCCTTACTATCTGGCCGCGTTCTTGTTCGCCGTCCTGTTAGCCAAAAGAGCTCGCCGCAGTATGATTCACACGATTCCCGACCAATTGGACAAAACCTATGGCCGCGCCGCCTCGATGATCGGCGCGGCTTTCGTATTCATAACCACCGTACCCGCCGCTTATGTTCTTCAAATAGGCGTGCTGGCCGATACCGCTTTCGGTATACCGCTTGTCTACGGCGTTATAGGCGGAACCATTTTCTCTATCATTTATATTTTCTCCGGCGGTCTGCGCGGGGATGTTCTAACCGATAAGGCGCAGTTCATCCTGATGTTCGCCGGATTTGCGGTTATCGTGATTACCCTGTATACCAATTACGGGGGCCTGTCTTTCCTGGCCGACAAAATACCCGCCACGCATTTCACCTGGCGGGGAGAGAATCCTGCCTCTTACATTTTCGTGTGGTATTTCATCGCCCTGGCAACCCTGATCGAGCCATCGTTTTACCAGAGATGTTTCGCGGCTAAAACCGAAAGTACCGCTCGCAACGGCATATTTATCGCCATTGCTTTCTGGGCCGTGTTCGATTTTCTGACCACCTCAACCGGCCTATACGCCCGTGCTATACTTCCCGAGCTGGCCGATCCCCTGGCGGCATACCCGACGCTGGCGGTAGTGGTTCTGCCCAGAGCATTCCAAGCTATATTTCTGCTTAGCTTATTCGCCACCGTAATGTCGACTGTCGATTCATATACTTTCGTTGCCGGCGCAACTCTGGGAAAAGATATTATCTGGCGATTAAGGGGCGGTGATATAACTTTTTACAGCCGAATCGGTTTGATCGTATCGGGTGCACTGGCAGTGATAATCGCCCTGTATTTCAGATCGGTTATCGATATCTGGTATATATTCGGTACGCTGGGAACCTCGGCATTGCTGATACCACTGGGGACATCTTTCTCCAGCAGGTATCACATGAGTGGTAAGGCAGCCGTTTTATCCATGATAATTTCACCTTTTGCAGCCCTGGCCTGGATTATACCCAACACATTCTGGGAAATCGACTATTTCCTCGGCCTCGATCCGATATATCCCGGCCTGATCGTATCACTTGCTATATTCCTCATTGATAAAGTATTTAAAAATGATAACCGGTAATAATCCGGAGAGATCCGCCAAAACCGGCTAATTTACAATCCATACTAAAACGTAATCAATTGTATCCGGTCTATATTGCAGATGTTTTATTGTTTCCATGATACCTATATACCTGCTATAGCTATTTTGTAGACGATCCGAAAGAATATTGATTTACTTATATATTAACAGAATGAGATAACAACTACATGAATATGCCCCCGAACCATGAATATCCATGATATTATACCGATATTGATAAAAAATGATTTTATCTGTGGCAGGGAGAATTCTTTTGCTGGATAGTGAATTACGGTGGATATATAAAGCTCGTTTTGTTGCCAGCGCGCTGGCAATCATAACTTTTGGTATAATTTACTATTCAGGTTGGATTGATTTCCCGTTTTATAAACTGGTCATGGCTCCGCTTTTTTTGATCATATTTAACAGACCATTTGCCTGGCCAAATAACAGATTTAAAAACCTTAATGCCGTTCTATTGACAGGACAGATAATTGATATACTTGCGATAACCTGGAGCTTGTATTATATCGGCAGTATAAATTTATTTTTCGGATTAATTTTCTACCCGCTCGTGATTATTTACAGCTCGTTTATCCTCTCGGTTCGCAATACTTTCATAATCGCTAATATTGCGTTTATCGCTTATGCCGCATTAGCGGTTATGGGATTAGCCGGACTCGAACCTCGGTTCGGTAGTATAGATATCGAGATAGAGCCAATGTACAGAATGGCATTGGCGTTGGGTACCCTGTTCTGTTTTAACCTTGTGGCCTACTTCTCCGCGCATCACTCCAAAGCTCTCAATCTGGGCAGGAACAGGCTAGGAATTACGATCAATCAACTTCAAAAAGAAGTACTAATACGAGAGAATACGGAGAGGGCTCTGGAAAAAGAACGACTCAAATTCGTCACTATTTTCGATGGTATCAACGAGCCTATTTGTGTCACTGATCCATCCAATTATAAAATACTCTATGTCAATGAGGCATTCAAGAAACTCTGGGGTGATCCCGGAGATACCCCCTGCTACCATCATATTGGCGGATACGAATCTCCTTGCTCGACCTGCAATAACTCCGAGTTATTCGAGAAGCCTGATGGCAGATCGGTCACGAAGGAGGTTTTCAACAATATCACAGAGAGATGGTTCAAATGCATATCGAAAGCCATTCAGTGGACAGATAACCGTTGGGTTCGCTATGAGATGAAATTCGATATTACGGCTCAAAAACGAATGGAACTTATCCAGACCGTATTGTTCGAGATATCCGATGCCGCTAACAAGACCATGAATTTGGATGAGTTGCTCAGGATAATTCATCACGCTTTAGGCATGTTGATGGATACTACCAATTTCTACATCGCCCTGTATGATTCGGAGAACAAAACATATTCTTTTCCCTATGATATCAATAAATACAAGGAGCAGAGTTTTACTCCTCAACAACTGAGTAAAAGCCTTACCGATTATGTAAGACGAACCGGTAAGCCATTATGGGCGGATAAGATTTCGTTCGATAAGCTATACGATTCGGGTGAGATCGAAATAGTTGGGAAGCGCTCGGCTATCTGGTTGGGAGTCCCTCTGAATACACCCTCGGGAGTTATCGGTGTCGCCGCCGTGCATAATCATGACAATCCGGATACTTACTCTCGAAGCGACCTGGAGGTCCTGACTCACGTATCGGGGTACATTGCTACGGCTATCGAACGCAAAATCGCGGAGAAAACCCTTGCTGACGCAAAGGGTTTACTCACCTCGACTATAGAGTCAACCGCGGATGGGATTTTTGTCATTTCTAAAAATCAAAAAATAATTTACACCAACCAGAGATTCCTGGATCTTTGGAATGTCCCGGAAGAACTGCGCAAGTCGATGGATTACAACTGGATGATAGACCACGTACTCGGCCGGGTGCGAAATTCCGATAAATTAAGAGCTAAAGTACGCGAATTGCAAAATTTGGCTGATGTCGATTATGATACAGTCGAGCTTTCGGATGGGCGTGTTTGCGAGTTGTACAGCTGCCCGTTGAAAGAAAACGAATTGGTAAGCGGTCGTGTCTGGAGTTTCAGGGATATCACCAAGGGCCATCGCGCGCAAAAGCTGCTCAGGCAATCGGAGCGTAGCTACAGATCGTTTCTGGAGTCCATGCAAGACGGCGTAATGATCGCCGATTTGGAGGAGACACTTTTATTCGTTAACTCCTCTCTCGGAGCTATGCTGGGGTATGAGATCGCGGATATGATAGGTCAGAATCTGAGCAAATTCATCATCGAGGAGGATTTTGGCAGGATCACTCTCGGTACACAGAAACGTATCAGGAAAGAGCATAGCAAATACGATATAAGAATGAAACGCAAAGACGGCCAGATACGCGAGATACATATCTCGGCAACACCGCTCATAGATGAGAGCAGCGGCGTCGTTAAGGGCGCGGTGGGTATTTTAAGCGATATCACCGAGCAAAAAATATCAGAAAGAGAGAAACGTGACCTTCGCGATAAACTGACCCGTGCCCAGCGCATGGAATCATTAGGGATTCTTGCCGGTGGAGTCGCTCATGATTTGAATAATATTCTCGGTCCGCTCGTCGCTTACCCGGATATCATAAGAATGAACCTCGAACCCGATCACCCTATTTTGAAGCATATTTCAAAAATCGAGAATTCCGCTCAGCGTGCTGCCGGCGTGGTTCAAGATCTTCTAACGATGGCGCGCCGAGGCCGTTACGAGATGTCGCCTTTAGACCTGAATAAAATTATCGAGGAGTATCTCGGTTCTCCGGATTACGATGACCTGATTTCTCATTATCCTGAAATAAACCTGAATCTCGATCTTGAGCGGAACATGATAAAATTCAATGGTTCTTCCCCCCATCTCTCTAAAGTAGTCATGAATTTGATTATTAACGCGATCGAGGCCATGCCGGACGGCGGCAGTTTGACTATTAAAACCAGGTCGCGATATTTAAACGAATTGCATAGCGGTTTCGATAATATCGATGCCGGAGAATATATCGTACTATCGGTAACCGACACCGGGTTGGGTATAGAGGAAAAAGATTTAATCCACCTTTTCGAACCGTTTTATACCAAGAAGAAATTAGGGCGAAGCGGCAGCGGTTTGGGATTGGCTATAGTTTACGGCGTTATTAAAGACCATAACGGTTACGTGGATATTCAAAGCGAGACTAACAAAGGCAGCACGTTTTATATATACCTTCCCGTAAGCTCTAAAAGCGATGACATCCGCAAAACTCCTTCGGTCATCGATATCAGGGGGAACGAGACTATCCTTATCGTAGATGATCTCGAAGAGCAACGGGATTTGGCCTCAGCCATGTTATCAGGGCTAGGATATTCGATTGAAACAGCCTCCAGCGGCCAGGAGGCTGTCATGAAAGCCAAACTCAAAAGATACGACCTGGTAGTACTGGATATGATAATGGTGGACGGTTTTGACGGGCTGGATACGTATATTGAACTTATAAAGCTCAATCCGAGTCAAAAAGCGGTTATCGCCAGTGGTTTTTCAGAAACCGAACGAGTGATAAAAGCCGAACAACTGGGCGTTGGTAAATTCGTGAAAAAGCCATATACCATGCAAGTTCTAGGCAAAGCGATTCGCGAGGTTTTGCAGTCTGAATCTTCCGGAGATAAACTGCCGGTTGCTTAGAAATGATGTATCAGTATACCTTTGCCTTTCAATTCGATATGAAAAACAGCATCAGCTAATTGATTCCTCAGCGAGGTAGTCTGCCCTAACGCGTAAGTCTTGCCGCTGGGATCGTATTTCAAACCATCCCCTGAAAGCACTATATGTTCCGAAACGGGAACAACCGAAAGCATATCATCCTCAGTCCCGTTCCCGGTATAACATTCATCAATTAGGGGAACTATCTCCTGGCAATAATCGCGCATCTTGATAGAATTGAATCTGTCTTTGTAGGTAAACATTAAAAACACATTACCGAGCATTTGATCGGTCTCGAATGAGTTATCCACTCCGCCGTAAAGCGTGATATCTTTCACGCCATTCTCCAGGCACCAGTTTAGCGCCAGTTCGGTATCGGTGTAGTCTTTTCCCTCGGAGGGTACGCTTATTGTAACCGCTTTGGGATAAGATTTTACAGTCTCGATATCGGCCGAATCCCAATCACCGATTATCAAGTCGGGCGCGATCTCATGATTGATAAAAAACTGAAGTCCACCGTCGGCAACTATAATTACGCTGTCGTCCCCGGCGCGCTTGTACTCATGGATGTAGAAGTAGCTATGATCCGGCGGATACGCGCCGTTTAAAAATATTGCAGCTTTGTTTTTCATGAATACGATTTATTTCATCATCGGCATTTTACGGGTTTCAGTAATGTTATCGGCCAGCAGGTGGTAGAAATAAACTACTTTGCGGGATACCACCCATATTAAAAGTCTGCCAACCATCTTCGCTTTGCTCGAATCTGCCGCTATCAGTATTTAGCGACACTGCCGGTAAAACTATGATTAATAACGTCATCAGTTTTTTCCATACATCCTTCAAGGGAATAACGTCATTAACATTCATTGTTAAATTTAAGTAATAATCAGATTATGTCAATCGGAATAGTTGTTTACGAAATGAATACTCTCCAATTGCAGTAAAAATGTCAGTAACTCAAAACAGAATATTGGAACCAATATTTAACGAAAATCAGTATTAAAGGCAGGTCGCAAATTCCACGACCTGCCGGATCATATATTTCAAATACCCGGGAATAGAAGCTTCAATTCACTTTCGGTAATCGTCTCCTGCCCGTCATCGGAGAACTGAACTACCTGCGTTCCAATCTGTACCCTGACATTATCACCTAACCCGAGGTATCTTCCCAATGAGGGATCCTGTTCGAGAACTTTAAAATAAGCGGTGGAGAAATTCTTTATTTCGATATCGTATTTATCCTCGGGTAAATCGGCCTGTATCCAGTTGCCGCTCAAGTTGACGAAATTCTGCGCTCCTACTTGCGAGTACTGGCTCTGAACGCGTGATTCATCCAAATCGATAGCGTATGATTTATTCACCTGACCGCTTTGCTGCATCTTGCTGTTGTTGGATGACTGATTAAACGCGGTATGCCCCGATTCCATGTAGTAGTTACTTTTAAGATTACTCTTGAATGATTCTTGCGCAGCCGCTCTACTGCCACGGAAATATAAATCCTCGGCGGCATGAACATCATCCCCGGTAACGAGGAACGAGGTGTAGTCGGTTATAATACCGTATCTCTTGGAAAGCACGACTATCTCATCGATAAGCTCATCATCCTCTCCGTGAAGTCTTATCTGCTGGGTCAGATATCCTATTCGCCTGTTCGCCCACAGGAGAGCAATGAATTCATCTTTTGCCGAACCTCTTCGGAATTTAACCGGGAACTCGTATATTTTCTCCTTGCCCGCAATCTTGCCGGTAATGATCGCCTGATCGTCACCATCTCCGGTATATCGACCTGAAATAATCATCTCCGAACCATAAAATAAATCCGGTAACGGATTGGGGTAAAGCATCTCGCTGCCGGCATTAGCGAATGCAAGCTTGATATCGGTTAATGCCGGGCGGCTAATCCTGGTTGCCAGATGAGATACTTTTACCTCGATATCCTCATCGGGAGAAACATACTCGGGCAGACCATGGTTCTCCTCGGCCAGACGGTCAAGCAACACCGTGTTGACATCATAGCCGACACCGAAAGCAAATAACCGGGCACGCGCCTCATTTAACTTGCTGGTATTTTTCACTATCTTATCGATATCGCGTTGCCCTACTGTAGGCAAACCATCGGTTAAAAACAATATATACGTAGGCGTATCTCCTCGGGGAATCATTCCGCAGGCTATTTCCAGCGCCTCGTAAATATTAGTTCCGCCGTTGGCCTCAAAACTATCTTTGGCGAACTCGATTGCCTCGTTGATATTGGCTTTGTCGGCCTCGACCAGTCCATCTTTATACGGCCTGATCTCATCGTCATAGTCTATGATATTGAATTTATCCTCTGCCTTAAGATCTCGCAGCACGAACTCCATCGCCGACATAGCCTGCTCGAATTTCTCGCCTTTCATACTGCCGGAGCTATCCAAAACGAACAGCAGGTTCTTCGGAATATGAGGCAGGTTCGAATCCAGTGGCGGCGAGAGTATACCTATGAAATAACCTTTATCATTTCGCTTCTCCCTGAAACTGAGCATATGAAAACCGAAATCTTTTTGCTGACGAGTGAAATATAGTGCCAGGTCTTTATCCGGCCTGACGTTCTCATCATGATAAACGATTTTGAATTCCTTCTCGTTTATTCTATCGGAGCTGATATCGTGGCTGGGGCAATATACCGAACCGATATTCTCGAACGACTTCAGCTTGATCTCCACCCGGCAATCATCGAGATTCGCGCCGGAGTATTTTTCGGTATTGAGCGGATAGATATATTCGACATTGCCGTAGTCGGCGGTCAAGGTTTGCTTGTACTCTATCTTGATCCTGACCTCGCCTCTGGCCGGTATGGGATAGACTCGTAAACGGTACATGCCTCTGTCTGCATATTCCAGCAAGGCCGGGTCTTTGCGTTTACGAACTATATCCTCGTATATACGCCGGGCGTCATCGGCATCAAGAAGCTCGGCATTCATCTCGGTACCGTTCAAATAAGCGGTGAAACCATTGATGACCGCCCCTTCGGGAATGGGGAACATATAGTCGGCTTCCAATTCACGATTATAGGGGTTGGCAAACACCTGATCGATTTTGGTGACCGCCACCGGGTCGTCGATTTCAACTAAAACGTGATGATATTTCACGTTAAGCAGTGGATTATGTGGAAAATCGCGCGGCATAGGCCGGATGGGTCGGGGTATCAATACACCGTCAGCCAGGCACGCGCCTCCCAATAACAGCATGATAAAAAACGCGTTAATAATTCGTTTCATTGTCATCCTCCTCAATACTCATCATATAATTATGATAATCCGAATTTCCCGATCTTTAACTGTTATACTCTCTAAAATGTAAAAATATTCCAACATATTATATATTTTTTTGAAGGTGATTGTCGAAAAAGTCATCGAAAGGAACCGGAGATAGGTCAAGACAGCTTAATCGTTACTGATCATTCTCAGGTAACCCGATATCCCCCTTAATGCAAATCATCCCTTAAAGAATTTTAACCGTTTGAATTCCACTTGTCGTAATCATCGAAATTATCATATATATCACGTAAAATCAGGAGGATATGATGAGAAATCTCTTAATTGCCGCAATTTTGATTTTATTATCAACTACCGTTAACGCTGTCACCGGTGATATAGTAAATAGCTATCCGACGCCGAAAAGCTGCCCGGCAGGAATGGCCACCGATGGCGAATACCTGTATGTAGTCGACAGCAAAACTGATATGATCTACAAGTTGAAACCAGGTACGGGAGAAATTATCTCTGAAATAACCGCGCCGGGTTACAGGCCGGAGGGTCTTACCTATGATGGTAAATATCTATGGGTCATCGATTCGGAGGATGAGGAAATAATTCAGCTCGACTACGAGACACAGGTCGCCCGAAAAACGATCTGGTGCCCGGCGCAAAGCCCCAGAGGTTTAGCCTGGGATGGTCAATATTTATGGCTGGCCGATTCGAAAGCGGATCAACTACTGCAAATATCCACCGAGGACGGAACTACTATCAAGGAACTGAAATCGCCATCGAGCAACCCGACCGGGTTGGCCTATGATGGTGTTTACCTCTGGGTAAGCGATAGAAGCGCCGACCGCATCTACATGGTATGGCCGGAAACGGGTGAGGTTATACTGATGTTCGATTCGCCTGATGCCTACGCCTGGGGGCTGGCATATCGTGATGGCAAGCTGTACTGCGCCGATTATCAATCCGATTCGATATACACGATTATCACGAAAGATGATGAGATAAACTACACGACCGATCCGGTATACGAGTATTGCGAATACACTCATCAATTCAGAAATTACGGCCCGGGCACGATTATCGATTTGGATATTTACCTGGCCGTCCCCCAGAACTCGCCGCATCAGGAGCTACTGGACGCTCCGGTGTACATGAGTTCGGCCAAGCATGAAATAATAGAGGATAAGTGGGGGTTGAAAGTCGCTAGCTTTCATTTCGATGAGGTAGGTCCCGGCGAGATGGTACAGGCGGCATATAAAACCACCGCTAAAATTTACGATCACTGGATGATGGTGACGCCCGAGAATGTCGGCAAGCTTAAGGACATCCCAAAAGATATCAAAAAACAGTACCTGATAAATGATAGCAAGTTCGCTATAGATTCCGAGACTATCAAAAAAGCGGTTACCGCCGCAATCGGGGATGAGACTAATCCTTACTGGATGATGAGGAAAATATACCGCTATATAATCGATAATATGTATTACGAGCTTGCCGGCGGCTGGAATATCGCGCCGACAGTGTTAGAACGCGGCAACGGCTCATGCTCGGAATACTCGTTCGTATTTATCGCCATGTGCAGAGCGGCCGGACTTCCGGCCCGCTACGAGGGTTCGATCGTCCAGCGAGGTGACCTGGCCTCGGCGGATGATGTTTTCCATCGCTGGTGCCAGGTGTATTTACCGAAAATCGGCTGGCTGCCCGTCGATCCCTCAGGCGGCGATCAGGACTGGCCTGCAGGTCAGGCGCGATATATCGGTCATGTCGGCAATCGTTTCCTGGTAACGACTGTCGGCGGCGGAGGTTCGGATTACATGGGCTGGCAGTATAACTCGTACGAGAAATATAAATCGAAAGGTATCTGCAAGACATTCTCAGAACATATAGGCGAATGGTCTCCGGCCGATTCCTCGAAATACGGCAGTATGTCAAAAACTATGGATGAGGCTACCGAACGCATAGCTAAATAACGTTACTGAGCACTTGATTGCCCCGAGCAGTAGTGTTTTATTGATCGCTCCTGTTTATATCTTACATAAATTTATTTTCTAATCCTGTTCATATTACAATTTAATATTTGACGTTCAAAATTACCAATTCAGCTCATTAGTGCCAGGTTTTTACCATCTCGTTGCGAAACACCGGGATTGTCAAATAGCCTGGCTGAGGCGCCAAGCAACGAAGTCCATGATTCATCCTTTCCTGCCAACGGAATTCATGCAGAATGTCGCCGGGAAAAGACACCCAGAGACTCGGAGTGTAGATTTTGCAGTAATCCAGCCCTATCGCAGCACAGTGTACATCATTGCGCTACTCATTTCTTGAGTGAGGAAATCGCTTTGAATACTATCTCCCCCAACGTGTAATAATGGTAGATATAACTTGTAAACAATTGGCTGTTGTTTTAAGTTACTATATATGAATTGAAAAATAACGGAGGTTTAATGGATTTTGAAAAGGAAAATATCGAGGATTACCTTAGACGTATCCCACGGCGCAACTACACCAAACCGGGAGTGTACATCATAATAGCAATTGTTGCGCTTATTGGATTGTCATCGATGTTTTACTCGGTTGGCACCGAATCGGTCGGCGTCGTTCAGAGATTCGGTAAGTACGTGAAAACAACGGAACCGGGTCTTCACATGAAACTACCGATCGGTATAGAGAAAGTGACGAAAGTGGCGGCCAGGAGAATCCTGACCCAGGAGTTCGGATTCCGCACCTCGAAACCAGGCATACGCACCCAACGTTCGAAAGGCAGCTACCAGGATGAGTCATTGATGCTGACCGGTGATTTGAACGTGGTCGATGTTGACTGGATCGTCCAGTACAAGATCAGTGATCCGCGTAATTATCTGTTCAATGTTCGTAATGTCGAGGAGACAATTCGTGATGTCTCCGAGGCGGCCATGCGAATGATTATCGGCGATAGGAGCGTTGACGGCGTGTTAACTATCGAGCGTATGGAGGTCGGCGATGTGGCTACGCTAAAGATGCAGGAACTTCTTGATCGTTACGAATCCGGTATCAAGGTGGTGACGGTTAAGCTTCAGGATGTCACCCCGCCCGATCCGGTCAAGCCTGCGTTTAACGCGGTTAACGAAGCCAAGCAGGAAAAAGAGCAGTTGATCAACGAGGCCATGACTGAATATAACACGATCATCCCCAAGGCCAGAGGCGATGCCGAGAAAGTTATTAAGGAAGCTGAAGGATATGCCATTAACAGGATCAATCGAGCCCAGGGAGATGCTTCCAGGTTTATCGATTTATGGAAGCAGTATGTCAACGCCAAGGATGTTACGCGCAGGCGTATCTACCTGGAAACGATGAGCAAGGTATTGCCTAAAGTTAAAAATAAATACATTATAGATGAGGATGAAAACGGGGTATTGCGACTACTGCCTTTATCCGGTGAAGGCCTTACCGGGAAGGGAGGTAAGTGATGAATAATGTTAAATTAATCGCTACCGGTATCGTAATTCTTCTGGCTGTTATCGTTTTTTCGATGTCAGCCTATGTGGTCGATCAACGTGAACAGGTGGTTATCACCCAGTTCGGTGAGCCCAGGGCGGTCGTAACCGAACCGGGCTTGCATTTTAAAGTACCGCTAACCCAGCAGGCAACATCATTCGAAAAACGAGTGCTGGAGTGGGATGGCCGGGCAACCCAGATTCCTACGAAAGATAAAAAATTCATACTGGTAGATACTTATGCCAGATGGCGGATTATCAACCCGCTGACATTCTATCAATCCGTCGGTGATGAGCTCGGTGCTCAAACCAGGCTCGATAACGTTATCGATGCTGCTGTGCGAGACTATATAACCGATCAATTGTTGCTCGAGGTTGTCAGAAGCTCCAATCGTGAGCTGGTACAATCGGAAGGCGAAGAGATCGAACGTATCGACATGAAAATCGATATGGGTCGAGAAGACCTGGTCAAACTGATGCTCGGTAAAGCCTCGGAGATGACGCCTCAATATGGCATCGAATTGGTCGATATCGAGATCAAGCATATCAACTATGTCGAAAGCGTACGTGAAAAAGTGTTTTCGAGAATGATTGCCGAACGCCAACGTATTGCCGAGGAATATCGTTCCGAGGGACAGGGCGGACGTTCGCGAATCCTCGGTGATATGGAAAAAGACCTGAGCAAAATTACCTCCGAGGCTTATAAGACAGCCGAGGAAGTGAAAGGTAAGGCGGATGGCGAGGCTACTAAAATTTATGCCACCGCTTACAACAAGGATCCGCAGTTTTACTCGTTCTTGAAAGCGCTGGAAAGCTACCCGGAGACAATAGATGAGGATACCTGGCTTATCCTCACCACCGACTCCGATTATTTCAAATACCTGAAAGAGGCAAAGTAAGAAGTGAGCACGAGGTGTAAAATGAGTTCATATATAAAACCGATAGCTATAATGGGCTTGTTAGTGATACTGATCGCCTCCTGCGGAGGTGGTACCGAAAAAGCCGCCAAACCCGCTGATTCTCCGGAGACGATACTGAAAACGATTAAGCTTGCCGATATCGGCATAGCCTCGGAGGTGAGTACTTACGAGGGCGAATCGTTATACGAGTATATCAATGGCGGGGCGGAGGTTTGGCACACTTACGATTTTACACGAGTATCGACCGCGGATTTTAAAGCCGGTGATATCGAGATGGTTGCGGATATCTACGAGTTCGATAATTCAACGGGAGCATATGGAATGTATTCCATGCTCAGGCCGGATAATATCGAGGTGATAGATATAGGAGTTCAGGGGTATTCCTCGGAATCAAATTTCGATTTCGTTAAGGGCAAGTATATAGTGCGAATACTGAACTACGATAATACTCCAGAGGCAACCGAGGCCATGGCCGAATTGGCCGGTGGATTCGAATCTGTCATAACGGGTACTACCTCATTGCCGGTATTGTTCACGAAGTTTCCCATCGAGAAAAGAAAGCCTAACTCGGAAAAAATATCAGCCGAATCGTACCTCGGCCAGGCCGGCTTGAACGATGTTTTCACTGTTGATTACGATTTCGATAACGAGAACGTGCAGTTATTTTTAGCTGATGACAAAGCCGGCCGGGCATTCGATAGCTGGATGTCTTCAGCGGAAATCGATGCTAACGGGATGAAAGAGGTGAAAGACCTGCCGTATGCAAACGGCAAAGTAATGATCACCAGGGATTCGTATTACGGTCAGGTGCTGGCCGGAATTAAAAACGGCAAAATCGCGGGAGTGGTGAATTATTCCGAACAGGTCAAACCCTTAATTTATGATTGGTTGATTCAGTAGTGTAAATAGGAATAGAAAAACTGAAGGCCGGTTTGTTAACCGGCCTTTTTTATACCTATAGTTGGGCATTAGCTCTAAGCGTACAGCAACTTCAAATTTTCGATATTCGAGGCGATATCAACCGATTTATGAGCACATTGTGCTACGCAGCTAGTGCAATCGGAGCAAGCCGCTAAACTGCTCTGTTTCGGGATTTCATCGTAAGTTGCTCTGGCTTTGTAAAAGTCGCTATACTGGCTGGCGTACATGTGGGTTCTCATCAAACCCGGTATATCGGTATCGTAAGGACATGAGGCCAGGCATTGATTGCACTGACGGCAGAATCCCAAACTCAGCTTGATCGAGTTATCGCCTAATAGCTTTTTCTCCTCATCGGTGTATTTTAAGTTACCGGCTATCTCCCAATCCTCATTGAGGTGATCGAAATTGCCCATACCGGGTATACATGTATGTACGAATTCATTATTCATTACCCAGCGTAAAACCGCCTTATTGATAGTCGAACTGGAGTAATTTCGTCTCGATTCCGGGTTGGGCCAGTTAGCGCCTCCCGCCTGAGTTTTCATGGCAATGATACCGATTCCGCTGGCGGAGGCTTTTTTAATCGCGGTCATCATTTCCTCATCCTCGGTCATCGTGAAATTAAACGAGGTCACAACAGCATCCCAGTTACCGTTGGCTATTGCCTCGTTTAGGACGACGGCCATGTTGGAGTGAGTCGTAAGGCCGATGGCCCTGACCTTGCCGCTTTCTTTCAAGCTCATCATTGCCTCTAACATTCCGGGCTGCTGTACATCCTCAACCGAGGATACATCATGTACCGAGAGTATATCTATATAATCGGTTTTCAAACGCCTGAGGCTGCCATCCACCAGCGATATAGCTTTCTTTTTCAGCACTGCAGGTTCAGCCCCCTCCCTCTGAGGTCTTACGAATATCTTTGTGCTGATAATCGAATTCTCTCTGGCTTTCAATTTAGCCAGCACGTTACCCAGCATTTGCTCATTGCGGCCGTTCTGGTAATTGGCGGCGGTATCAAAGAGACGGATACCCAGTTCGTATGCCGATTGGACTATAGCAGGACTACCAACCGCACCGACACCTAAACTTACAATCGGTACTTTCATGCCGGTTTTACCAAGCGTACGATAGATTATTTCTCCCGAGGCTTCATCTCCGGCATCATCCTGTGCCAGAAGTACCTGTGGTGAAAGGCTGACCATACCGGCGGAAACCAATCCCGTAAGTGAGGCCGTAAGAAAACCTCGCCTGGATATATCCGATTGATTCGTACTCATCTTAAACTCCCTCTATTGATGTTGATATTTTTCGTATTCCTCATCTCCCAATACCCGTCGAGCGTGCTCCCTGATAGTATTTTTAAATACCTCGTTGACAGCGCTATCATTAGGCATTACCTCCATAGCTTTGCGCATGCATTCGACTACCCCGGCCGTATCACCGGCGGCGGTCATGCCATCGGCATAGCTATCCCAAACATTACACGAGTTTGGATATACTTCCGAATTCATCCTGAATATCTCCAGGGCGTTATCGATATCTCCCATTGTCAGAAGATTATAACCGATCTGGTTGAAAGTCGCCTCTTCGAAAAGCGCATGGCCGGGATCCTCGATTTTGAATTTCTCGTACAACTCGACCGCTTTAGGCACGCCGCCGTCACCTCGAATGATTTGTACGAACTCGGCCGGCGTCGGCGGAACATCCCGGGCGGGCAGGAAACTGATTGCAATTAACTCGGGAGCGATTTTGTTTTTATCCGGGATACCATAGATTTTTTTGTTAGCGGAGTCGGAATTTTTCAGATAAGCATCGAAGAAATTTAAAGAGTAGTCGCAAATAGTTTTATAGCTCGTGCGGGTTATATCGTCAGCAACGGTTTCCCGGCCGGGCATAGAGCTGGATAGCAGAAGATAGCTATTGAAAGCGTTTCGAGGAGTTTGCCGGAGGTTTATCGAAATCCTCTCCGAATAGCGAAGACTGTCTTGCAGGCTCAAATCAATCTCACCGATGTCGCTACCGTAAATATTCATAAAAGGGATGGTCAGATTGATGTTGGCGAAATACGGACAGTTCGAGGTAAACTCGATATTCTCTTTAACGTTGAAAGGACCGTTCAAACTCATTACGGCATCGATGTCACCGCATCTCATCGGGTAAAGCATAGCGGCCAACCCGCCATAGCCTGCTCCGAACGATCCGATTTTATTCATATCCACAAAGGGAAAATCGGCTATGTTTTCGAAAATGAATTCCTTATCGCTGATTATCGTTTCGAGATCCCCCTGCGTATTTCGTGCCGTGAGCTCATGAGTTCCGAAACTATGAGAGGTAGCGACCACATAACCTTTCGAGGCCAGGTATTCACATAGCAATACATTATCGCCGATGCCGCTGTTGAAGTTGGTGAAATAAATCAGCAATGGAAATTTGCCGTCGGCCGGAGCGGCGTCTTTGACCGCGTTCATTTCAACACTCAAAAAATCGAGCACTATGCCGTAATCGTTCTGGAACGAATAAAACAGGTAGCCGTTATCCTGCCCCTGGTACCGGCCGACGATATTGAAAAACCGGTCATCTTCCGGGTAAGGGAAATTATATTCGCCGTATACCATGCGCTGCTCCTCAGGATCGGCTTCCGCGGGATACCATAAGCAAATTTGTATGGGCCTGGCTCGCTCTCTCTCGATCAGGTTTCCGAAATAATCATACTTGGACAGATACGTTCTTCCCTGATCGTATTTCTCGATTGTCTTGAACCCCACCTCGTACTTGCCAGGTGTAAGGCCATGCCAGGAGGCAGATGTCAAAGTTGATAGCGCGAAAAGTGTAAATAAAGCGGTTAAAATAATTATAAATTTGAATTTTGAGTAATATGGAATCATGAAACCCTCCGTTCATCCGCAAACTCGGATAAGACCATGTTAATATCATCAATAGTGTGCCAAAAATGTATTCATGTCAATACATGATTATTTGTTGCCTTGCTAGATTTACGAATTATTTTCCTATAAGGTTACGTTTTTTTAATGTCGAAAGTATTGTCGAAGACCCGGATGGTCTTTGTTGGAATACCATAAGTATTAAATCGGAGGATTGATTCATGACTATTGCATTCGATGATTTCGAGAAGGTGGAGATGAGAATCGGGCGCATCGTTGAAATAGATGATCTGGCCGAAGCTCGTAAACCGGCGTATAGACTATTAATCGATTTCGGTGAGTACGGTCGCAAAAACTCCAGCGCTCAGATAACAAAAAATTACACGAAAGCTGAATTACTGAACCGGCAAATAGTAGCTGTTACTAATTTTGCCCCGAAAAGGATAGCAGGATTCAAATCGGAGGTACTGGTATTAGGCGCTCTCGATGAAAATAACGAGGTGATAATCTTAACGCCCGATAGTGATTTACCCTCAGGCAACCGGGTATTTTAAATAGAGTCGGCCTCGACAACATGGCCGAGAGTCTTGAAAATACTGCTGATAATCTGGAATGAGTGTTTGGAAGCCTCTCCCAGATACTTTTCGAATTCGTTTTTAGCATCGGAGCTGGCCGAATCGGATATCGTGCGCATTATTACGAAAGGCACCTTGTTGACATGGCAGGTGTAGCCGACAGCCGCCCCCTCCATCTCGATTGCCACCGCTCCGAATTCGCGCTGCAGCCATTCGATCTGGCTCTCATCGGAAACGAAGCGATCTCCCGAGACGATAGTGCCTACCATCAACCGTGGGGCGTTGCTGACCTGCTTGAAAACATCATCGAAACCATAGCATGCCAGTTTTAACAGACGGGGATCCGCCTCGATCATCCTGCCAACATTAGGTAGTTCGCCATGCCGTCTACCGAAAGGCGTGAGATCGAAATCGTACTGAACCACATAATTTGATACCACGATATCGCCGGGTGAGAGGTTCGGCACCATGGCGCCGGCCAATCCGGTAAACAGAATGCTCTCTATCTCGAAACGGTCAATCATTATCTGGGTACCGATAGTGGCGTTAACTTTGCCGATACCGGATTGAAGCAAAACGAATTTCTGCCCCTCAAGCTCGCCGGCAAAATATTTCATCCCGGCATACTCGGTTGCCTCGAAAATATCCATGTTTTCCTTGAGCAGGGATATCTCCTCGGCCATTGCGCCGATTAATCCTATCATTGTGATTCGAATCCTTTCAATACTGAATCGGCGTATTCCCGGGCGCCGAACAATGAATGGTCGCGGTAGTTTCCACATTCCTTTGCCGATATGCCGGGGATATCCTCGAATTTGGTTGTTACTATTTTTTTCAACGCATCGATCAGCGAACCCCTGATAACTTGAGGTTCGATATCACCCCAGATTGTCAGATAAAATCCTGTACGGCAACCCATGGGTGAGATATCGATAACATCAGCCAGCGTGTTTTTCATATATGTCGCCAGCAGATGTTCCAATGTATGAATAGCGGCCGTGGGGATACTATCGGTGTTGGGTTTGACGAATCGCATATCGAATTTGCTGATCATATCGCCATTTGGGCCGGACTGCACGCCGGTTTTACGTATGTTTGGCGCGACCATCGTCGTATGGTCGACTAAAAATGATTCCGGTATTTTAGTTTTCTCTATCATAATAGCTTTTTCGGTTTAATAATCCCAATGTTGATTCAGGTTGTTCCAACTGTTTAACTAGATCAAATGTATATTACCATATCTATAAATGCAATCGAAAAATACCAATTGACACAACAATGATTATATTACACATAATAATAGCGAAGATTAGTTAGGATGGCGTTTAAAAGCTATGAAAATTTACTTTTCGTTGAAACTCTTGCTTGACATTATCGAGCTCAGATGTTAACTATAGCTGAGTAAGGGAGAGGGAAATGTTTTTCATCTCTGGCTGACTCACGGGAAACAGGCTGTGGGGATGATATAAATACCTTAGACTTCCCTGTTGTAACTTTCTTAAATACCTAAAGATTTTTGTGGTTATGCTGAAAAGTTTAATTTTGCGTTCGATTAAAAAATACGTTTTAGTTATAGCAATTTGTTCAATGTACATTGGTTATTCTTACGGCGATGATAACGGCAGGTACAGCCGTGAAGAGTTTTTGAGATGCGATAACGACGGCGATATCACTTACTATCTGGCCCTGAATGCCACGCTGGTGGAGGCGGTACCCAACGGCTTGATAACAGATGAACCCGATCGGGTATGGCTTCACTGGACAGCTACCGGTGATGATGGTTTAGACGGGCGAGCCACTGGTTACGATATCAGATACCGTCGGGCGAACTATGGCCAGATTAACAGCGAGTCGAGATGGCGAAACTCGGTGCAGGTAAACGGCGAACCGACTCCTTCTATAAGCGGCCAGAGAGATTCCATGCTGGTGACAGGCCTGACTCCCGGCGAAAGCTACTATTTCTGTATAAAAGCTTATGATGATGCCGGTAACTATTCGGGGCTTTCCAACTCGCCGCTTAAAACATTACCCACCAGCGGTTTTACTTTGAATGTGCAAATAAATGGTCCCGGCAGTGTGGATATTCACCCTGAAAAAGAATATTATAACTCGGACGAGGTAGTCTTTCTTTTCGCCCAGCCCGATCCCGACTGCTTATTTTCGCGCTGGACCGGCAGTATTAACAGTTCACAAAATCCTATCATGATTTATATGAATGGCAATTATTCGATAACTGCGAATTTCATATCCAGTACCGATTATTTACCCGGGGATGCCAACGGTGATGGCCAGGTAGTAATTTCCGATGTCCTTTTTCTCGTACAATTTTTCAGGGGCTGGGGATTGCCACCAGTGGTATATTTATCCGGGGACTGCAACGGTGATTGCAATGTGACCGGGCAGGATATCACTTACCTGGTTAATTTTTTCCGGGCAATAGGCCCCGCGCCGGTTGCCGGTTATTGTGATGGAGCGACTCTTTCTGTGGATGATACGGACGAGAAAAATTCGGTTAAATAATTTATTCCGGCCTGAAACTTTTACGATACCTTTACAATTGAAACATATATGATTATTTTAGTCGGGATATTCGTGAGTGAGTAATTTAAAATCGCTGGAGTTTTAAAATGTTGAACAGGTTAATGATTGTCACCTTGGTTTTGATAAATACGTTCACCCTTTGTTTCGCAGGGGATGTCACTACTCTGGAGGAAGCTAAGAAGTTATCCTCGCAAACAGGCAAACCGATTCTGCTCGAGTTTTACCAGGATGACTGCGAATATTGCTCTAAGGCCGCCCAGGATGCCATAAACGTGCCGGCAGTTAAACAGGCGCTGGATAATGTCATTCACCTGACGGTTCTGGAAAAAGGCGATTATGGCCAGGAACTTTCAAACTATTATTTTACGGGGATATATTATCCCGTATTTTACGTGTTAAATACCGAGGGCGAGATCATGAAACGCTGGACGGGCTACACTACTCCCGAACCTTTTATCAGGAATTTAAACGAAAGCCTTACCGAAAAGATCACGCTGGAACAACGGGTTAGACGGTTCGAATCCGATCCGACATATGATGATGCCGTTAACCTTGCCGAATACTATACCGAGGTTTGGGACTATCTCGGAGCAAACGAGTATTATCGGAAAGCGAGGCAACTCGGTAATCAAGGTGAAAGTGCATTCGTATTCGAGATTTTCAAAAACGCAGCCAATGCCGCCTGGCAGGATACGATCACGTTCGAGGAGGCTCTTCCCTATGCCGATACTGCGGTAAAACATTTTGCCGGCAATCCTCAACGACTATTACAAGTAGCCCAGATAATGGCCCGCCTGGGGCGGAAGCTTGAAAAGGGAGCTCTGATCGAGCCATATATCACTGCCGCTATAAACGCCACCGAGAGACGGGGTGTGCATTATCAAAAAGATAATACGCTATTGAAATCAGAGTATGCCCTGGCGGTGGAAAACGACACTGCGAAAGCTACCGAGCTAAAACAATCAACCCTGCCGCAGGGATGGGAAAGCAATCCCGGCGAGTTTTATTCCTATGCCAAATGGTGTCTCGAGCACAGGATCAATCTGGAGGAGGCCGAGACTTACACCCGCCAGGCTGTTGATTTGGCCTCACCGGGTGCGTTTCGCGGAAAAGTGCTGTCAACTCTGGCATATATATATGATGCCCTGGGAAAAACAACCGAGGCAGCTCAATCCATGAGTCAGGCATTGGAGAACGACCCCGGTAATAAAACCTATGCTGAAAAATTAGCTGAATTTCAGGGTAAAATGTAGAAATTATTCGCAACTCGATTAATGCATTTTCTCGTATAAATATTATATAGCCGGGAGCGTTTTATGAAAAGATGCCAATGGGCCGGAACTAACGAGCTGATGATCGCTTACCACGATGATGAGTGGGGTGTGCCCGTTCATGATGATCGAACTCTGTTTGAGTTTCTGATATTAGAGGGAGCACAGGCAGGCTTGAGCTGGTCGACCGTTTTGAACAAACGCGAGAATTACCGCAAGCTATTCGATAATTTCGATTACGCTAAAATCGCACGCTATAAGCAAGCCAAGATAGAGAAACTACTGCACAATCCCGGCATTATCAGGAATAAGCTTAAAGTTAACGCTGCTGTTGTTAACGCTAAGGCTTTTATAGAAGTGCAAAAGGAGTTTGGCAGTTTCGATAGATATATCTGGCGTTTTACTGACGGCAAGCCAATCAGGAACAAACCTAAAACACTAAAAGATATCCCCGCACGAACGGGAATTTCCGATGACATGAGCAAGGATCTAAAAAAGCGCGGTTTTAAATTCATAGGTTCTACTATCTGTTACGCTTTCATGCAGGCAGTGGGAATGGTAAACGATCACACGACCGATTGTTTTCGCCATAAAAAAATCAATAAACTGAGTTGAGCAATGACCGGCAATACGGAATATTATGATCAGAAACTGGCGGCCGAGAAGCTCAAACGCGTTTACGAGATCGCTCCGCCAAGGATAGCCCGATACCTCACATCCGAGATCGATCATGTCAGGTCAAAGATTTCACCCGGCGATTCGGTGCTGGAGCTTGGCTGTGGATACGGTCGGATATTAACCGAGATGGCAAACGAGTCCAGCCTGATAGTCGGTATAGACAAATCCAGAGCGAGTTTGAAAATGGCCTCCGATTACCTGAAAGCCTACCCCGAGATAAAATTGGCCGGCATGAAAGCCGAGATGCTGGGTTTTAAAGATAATTCGTTCGATATGGTAATATGCCTGCAAAACGGCATCTCCGCTTTCAAAGTAGATAACCTGAAATTGCTCAGCGAGGCTTATAGGATTGCTAAAAGGGGTGGTTTGGTGATGTTTTCCTCATATGCCCGAGATTTCTGGATATATCGCCTGCAATGGTTCGAGGCCCAGGCGAACGAGGGGCTATTAGGCGAGATTGACTACGATAAAACCGGCGATGGAGAAATTACCTGTAAGGATGGATTCAAGGCCTCGACCTACTCCCCGACCAAACTGACTGAGATTGCCTCACAACTGGGCTTGAATTCTATTACATACACGATTGACGACTCGAGTGTTTTTTTAGAGATTCGTAAACCGTGATAATTAACCCGCTAATCAACGGAAGGCAGAGGAAAGAACATAGCGTAAGTTTAGTATTAACATACCGTTAGACACTAATTTGATAATAGTTGACAAAAAGACGATTCGTGTTATCTTATTTATTAATAGATTAATGTCAGAAAGGCGCTTGAAAAGAGGTAATTATGAAATTTAAGCTATTGATCGTTTGGGCTTTTGTATTGATTTTACCATCGATATTGTTTGCCCAGAGTGTAAGTGAGAGACAGGATTTTTTCGATGCTCGATGGAAAATGAAATATGATCATTTTAAAATCCTCGAAAGAAATATGACTACCGATCTGATCACCAGCATGGAAGATTATGATGTTAAATACTGGGACTTATATGTCAATGTTACCGATTTAGCGGGAGAGTCTATTACCGGTTATGTTATCATACAGTCTCAGGTACTGATAGATAATTTCAGCGAGATCGAGTACAATTTCACGGCCGGTATGGTTGTCGATTCTGCTAAAGCCAATGGTTTGCCTCTTTCGTATTCTCATAGTAGCAGTATCCTCACGATAAATCTTGATGAGGTTTACATGGCAGGCGATATGGTTACCACCACCGTTTTCTACCATGGTAATCCCCAGTCCAGCGGTTTTGGCTCATTCACTTGGGAAACTCATAACGGTCAACCTATTATCTCGACACTATCGGAACCGGAAGGCGCCCGCGACTGGTGGCCCTGCAAGGATCAGCCGCGCGATAAAGCCGATACCTCAGATATTCATATTACTGTCGATGAGGATCTGGTTGCTACCTCGAACGGTTTACTGGTAAGCAATACGGATAACGGCGACGGTACCCGGACTTTCCACTGGCACAACAGCTACCCCATAACCACCTACCTGGTATGCATGACAATATCGAACTACCTGGAATTCACCGACTGGTATGTCAATGCCGAGGGCGATTCGATGCCGGTTGTCAACTATGTTTACCCGGAGCATTACAACAACGCGGTCGAGGATTTGAGTGTTACCCCCAGTATAATCGAATTTTACGCCGGAATATTCGGTGAATACCCGTTTTTCAACGAAAAATACGGCCACTCGGTGTTCCCCTGGAGTGGCGCGATGGAACATCAGTGTAACACCAGCTACGGCAGAGGGCTCATACGCGGCGATCATGCTTATGACCACATAGTAGCTCATGAATTGTCGCATCAATGGTTCGGCGATATGATTTCGCCGGATATCTGGCCCGAGATTTGGATGAACGAGGGGTTCGCCTCCTATGCCGAGCCGCTCTGGTTCGAACATTTGGAGGGACAAACAGCTTACCAGAATTACATGAATAATTCCAATGGAGTCAACGATCCCAGCGGCCCGATTTACGACCCTGATGAGCTTTTCAGCGGCAATACAGTCTACAATAAAGGCTCCTGGGTACTTCACATGTTGCGCGGTGTTATGGGCGATGAGCCGTTTTTCGAAGGCATTTACGATTACGCCACCGATCCTCGTTTCATGTATAGCGTCACCACCACCCGCGAATTCCAGGCGGTCATGGAAGAACATTACGGTGGAGAATTAGGCTGGTTTTTCGATCAGTGGATCTGGGGTATGAACCGTCCCTGGTACAGCTACTCCTGGATAGCCGAGGATATCGGTAATGGCCAATACGAGGTGTTTTTGCATATTCGCCAGGCGCAAAACAATCCCGCTCCCGAGGTATTCACTATGCCGATTCAGACATACTGGAGAGTTAACGGCGAGGATACTTTGATAACTGTTTGGGACGATAGCCGTGAGGATGATTTCAGATTCGTATTAAACGGTAATCCCACTAACCTCCGATTCGATCCTTATGATTGGATACTGAAACTATCCAACCATCAAAGCTACGGAATGAATATCGTTACCACCGATTTGCCGGATGGCATAACCGGCATTGCCTATAACGCCGTTATCGAATCTCGCGGCGGAGAGGCCCCGTATATATATCAGGTTGGTGATGGTCAGCTGCCGGACGGTTTAACTCTTGATGAGAATACCGGTGTGATCACCGGTATACCTACGACTGATGGCGAATACGACTTCACGATCGAATGTATAGACGATGATGAGGAAACGGATGATCAGCAATACACGATGACTATCGAGGAGCCGATCGGTATCGAGGATGGCGAAATCAATGCCAGACCCGAGAGTTTCGAGCTTATCGGCAATTACCCGAATCCGTTTAACGCCACCACCAGTATCAGTTTCAGGATACCCGGCGCCGGCTACGCCAGCCTCGATATATTTAACGTACTCGGCCAGAAAGTCACTACCCTGCATGAGGGACAGCTTAACGCCGGGCTGCATACGTTTTACTGGAACGCTGGTGATGCTCCCTCTGGCGTATACCTGTACAAACTCTCCTTGGAGGGCGAGACTCAGGTTATGAAAATGACCTTGATGAAATAAAAACTATTCGATAGTAAAATGGTTTAAGCCTCGGATATTATTCCGGGGCTTTTTCTTTGGCGCGGATAATTGACCGGGAGGGTATACCCGATATGATCAACGCGGCGAATATCAAAACTCCGCCCATCATTTTATTAAACGAGTAAGTCTCGTTGCCCAATGTCCAGGCGAATAACACGGCGAACACCGGTTCGAAAGCCAAAATGAGCGATACCCTTATCGGTGGCGTGTGCCTCTGGGCGATTAACTGAATGGCGAAAGCCGTTAACGAGGGGAATACCGCCAGGAACAACATCATTCGAAATGCCTGCTGTGAATCGATAGTAAACGGCAAGTCGAAAAGTATACCGGTCAGCACGCTGGCTGCTCCGACGAAAACGAATTGCTGAAAGCTCAAAACATAGGGATCCGCTCCGCGCTTGATGAATTTATCCGCATAAAGAATATGAACAGCATAGGCAACGGCTGTTATAAGCGTGATTATATCGCCGAAATTAATATCTTCAAGGCCGCCGGTGAGTACCCATAATCCTGATACGGAGATGAGGGTGGCCGCAACCGCCGTTACAGTCGGTATTTTGCGAAAAATAGTAATCGAGAAAATCGGCACGAATGCCACGAACAACCCGGTAATAAGTCCGGAATTGGCGGCGGTGGTATATTTCAAGCCGATTGTCTGAGCGACGTACAACACCCACAATAGTATTCCTAAAATCATTCCCTCTTTTAAAAAGCCGGTAAGTGATTTGCGAGCTAAAAGCAGAGGGATTATCAGCAACGCCGCCGCAATGAGAAATCGATAACCCACCAGAATTACCGGGTCGATCCCATCCAGGGCTCGTTTGACAATAAAAAACGTAGAACCCCAAATAGCAGCCGAATAAAACAAGCCGATTTCAGCGAAAATATTTTTGGATTTGGTTGAGAGTTTCATCGTGATTGAATTTAGTATATCATTTCGGGTAAATCTATTGATAATTGTTGACACTACCGAAAGCTCGTATCCCGCCCACATGAGGCTTAAATCAAGTTCAGGCTAGCAGCGTCCATTCCCCCTCGCTATGAGGCAGCCGAGTTGTTGAAAAAACAGTAAAGACAGTTATTACGAACGAAGCGAATTAATCCATCTATAAAGTGATAATAACTAGCTGATTGCCTCGTCCGTTTCACCCCCTCGCAATGGCGCCGTAGGAGATTTTTTAAAAACACCAGCGCTTTGGAATCCGGATACAGAATGATTCAAACGCAATAAGATTCCATAACATCAGCATCTTGCCGGGGCAACAGCGCTGATTGAAAGCAAACGATATTGTCGTGATTTATCAGAGATATCCTCCACAGTGGCAAGATACCCGTATTCCGTGAATACTCAAATAATAACCTCTACATCGCCGCTTTAAGATTTGCCTCTACCTCCGGCCAGTTAACCACGTTCCACCAGGCATCGATATAGTCGCCGCGCTTGTTCTGGTATTTCAGGTAATAAGCGTGCTCCCAAACATCGATGCACAATATCGGGAGTACGAACATCTGCGAGAGCTTGTGATGATTTTCCACCTGCAGCACTACCAATTTGTCATCCTGTGGACGGTAGGCCAGTATGCCCCAGCCGGATCCCTCAACAGCTTTGGCGGCCGCCGAAAAATGAGCTTTAAATTTATCGAATCCGCCGAAATTCTCGTTAATTAACCTCTCGGTATGGCCATACGGCTCGCCTACGCCTGTCGTGCCATGCGGCGCCATGGTTTTCCAGAAAAGCGAATGCATGAAATGACCGCCCCCGTGAAACGCTGCTTGACGGGACCAGTGTTGGATTAAGCTGTAGTCGCCAACCTCGCGGGCTGAAGCCAGTTTGGCCTCGGCGTTGTTCAAGCCTTTTACATAGCCGGCGTGATGTTTATCATGATGAAGGGCCATCGTCTGAGCATCTATATATGGTTCAAGGGCGTTATAATCGTAGGATAAGGCGGGTAAGGTATGTACTTTTATGCCCATAGCCGAGCCCGTATTCGTGGTTGCCTGTCTGTCTTTCTCGCTTATTCCGGCAAATGCCAGCGATGATCCGATCATGCTGGAGGCCATTACCGCGCCTCCGGCAGCTTTTAGTAGCTCGCGTCTTTTGATATCCATAGGAAATCCTTTCCAATATTGGCAGATTTATTGACCATTTAAGTATTAATGACTTAAATGCAAGTTAAAACGTTCCGTAATTTGAATTGTATTATCATTTTATGGGAATGTCAAAAAGCATTTGCGCTAAATGAATATATGATTATATTATAGTAATGTATACCTGATTGCCTACACGGCAAATTAGTTTAGGGGAATATCGGTTTATCCCGGCGAAATGAACATAACTCATTTATCAATAAAGGATTATTTTTAGCTGCCGGGAGGAGGTCATACTTAAATAAAACTTGCAAATACTGAACATATGTTTTATATTTTTACATGTGATCGGAAATAATTTAAGCTTAAGGAGATAAATATGGCAGATATTGACGCGAATAAAAAGAAATCGATTGATAGCGCGCTGGTTCAGATAGAGCGCCAGTTTGGCAAAGGCTCTATCATGCGTCTGGGAGACGGCGCACAGGTTGCCAGGATTGCCACGATCTCAACAGGCTCTCTGGGGTTGGATATCGCCCTGGGTATCGGCGGAATTCCCAGGGGCAGGGTTATCGAGATATTCGGCCCGGAATCCTCGGGCAAAACAACGTTAGCTCTCCATGCTATCGCCGAGGCGCAGAAAGCCGGCGGCGTAGCAGCCTTTATCGATGCCGAGCATGCCCTGGATGCCGGTTATGCCAAGAAACTGGGCGTGGATATCGATAACCTGCTGATATCACAGCCTGATACCGGCGAGCAAGCGCTGGAGATCACCGAGACACTGGTACGCTCCAATGCTATCGATATTATAGTGGTTGACTCGGTGGCGGCGCTGGTTCCTCGGGCGGAGATCGAGGGCGAGATGGGCGATGCCCAGATGGGCTTGCAGGCGCGGCTAATGTCTCAGGCTATGCGGAAGCTGGCGGGCACGGTTTCGAAATCAAAAACCTGTTTGGTGTTTATCAATCAGATTCGTATGAAAATCGGTGTGATGTTCGGTAACCCGGAAACCACCACCGGCGGTAACGCGCTCAAATTTTACAGCTCGGTCAGGCTGGATATCAGGAAGATTGCCACGCTCAAGGATGGGCAGGAGGTCACCGGCTCGCGCACTCGTGTTCGGGTGGTCAAAAACAAGGTCGCTCCACCGTTCAAGGAGGCCGAATTTGATATCGTTTACGGCACCGGCATATCGCACATGGGCGAGGTGCTCGATCTGGGCGTGAAAATGGAGGTCGTGGATAAATCCGGCACCTGGTTCTCTTATGGCGATGATCGCCTGGGACAGGGACGAGAGAACTCGAAAAACTACCTGCTCGAAAATATGCATCTGGCGCATGATATAGAAACTAAAGTACGCGCCAAGTACGACCTGCCTTCCAACGGCAATAAACCCGAGGAGAAAGCGGACAACAAAAGCGAAACCGAGAAGGCCGAGGAAAAAGCGAAAACTAAAAAGTAATTTTCTGATTTAAGTATATACTGTGTTGCCGGGTGGTCTCGTGCCCGGCAACAGTGAAACAATTTACCATTTCTTATTATGAATAAATTACTAGCATTCGGTTTCTTGAACATAATCACTATCTGCGTGTTATCATCCAGTGTCTGCGTGCCTGAACCTCGTCCGTCAAAATTATATGTTGATGGTGTTAAACCTCACAAAAAAGAATTATGCTATGATAAATTCACTGTTGAGATAAAAGCCGATATAGAATTCGGCAAATATCTTTCCTTTCATTTCAATACTCGTTCAGTCAGGCCACTCAAATTCGATCAGAATAAACTTATCGTAATGCATAATAACCGCCGCGTATTTAATCGTGTAAATAATTATGAAATCAAAACGCTTGCCAAACCGGGCAAGTTAAAAATCCGGCACATGGTTGAGGTCTACAACCCCAACAAAGACCCCGGTTATTCCAGTAATTATTTTCGTTACAAACGAGGTGATAAGCTTATACTCATGGGTGAGGATGTCATCCAATGTGATGGAGAATATTACGATATAGAACCGTTGCTGTTTTCGTTCAAGGAGTAATTTCTTAGCTAAACCTTTAGCTTATCCTGAAACAATGTTATTTTTGAAGTGGTTATATATAGTATTATTAAACTCATCTATTGTCGGAAATAAAGCATTTGCAATAAAAAGGAGCCCCCCATGTCATTCGATGGTTTCCCGAAACAATGCGTGAAATTCTATAAAGAGCTGGCGAAAAACAACAGTAAAACCTGGTTCGATAAGCATCGCAATGATTACGATAATTTCGTGCTCAATCCTGCCCGTGATTTCGTATCCGAAATGGGGAATCACTTACAGAAAATCTCGCCAGGGATACACGCCGATCCGCGAGTGAACAAATCGTTGTTTAAAATCTTCCGGGATGTCAGGTTCTCTAAAGACAAGCGGCCGTTAAAGACCAACCTCGGTATCTGGTTCTGGCAGGGTGAGGGTAAGCGATTCGATTACTCGGGTTTTTATTTCCATATGGAACCACCCAACCTGATGCTGGCCGGTGGCATACATATATTCGATTCGAGCCGTCAGAAATTTTTCCGCGACCAGGTAGTGCACGAAACCCATGGCCCGGCGATGATTAAAGCCATAAAGAGAGTCGAGAAAGCCGGCTACCAGGTCGGTGGCAAGCATTATAAAAAAATCCCGGCCAGCTACGATAATAATCATAAAAACGCCGAATATCTTCTATATAACGGCCTGTTCGCCAGCCACACGCTGAAAATCCCATCGGAGTTTTACTCGACCGATCTGGTTAAATTAGCGTTTAAGGCATATAAAGCAATGAATCCAGTACATCAGTGGTTGGTGGAGATGACTGAGCGAGCGTCAGCATAATTAACTGAATCTATGTTCAATTTGTGATCTTAATACGGTTTTATCTTTCTATAATCCTGTATCCCATAATAATATCAGCCCGGCTATCTCGATTGTAACATTCCGGAGCTAATACTGAAACACACCCCGTTAATTCAATCCTATACAATTAATAGACGTCTTTTTTCTCCGATAAAAGTATTAAATTATCTTTTAAAAGGAGGACTAATGAGGGGTAAAGTGTTTGTTACACTTGTGTGTTCCATTTTATTATTTTCAGGATCAATTTATGGAGCGGCATTAAATTACACCGGCTCGACCCTGTGGAATGGCGCCTCGGATGTTGAGGTTGACGGCAGCTACGCCTACTGCGCTTTTATCGATGGTGTTATGATTTACGATATTAACAACCGCGCTAATCCATCCATGACATCCCAATTATACCTTGGTGTAACCGGTACGGGAATAGCCGCCGGTTCGAGCAGGTGTTATTACACTGCGGCTGAGGATGGTTTATTCATTATCGCCAACCCGTCCACCCCATCACTGGCCGGTTCGATTGATCTTGACGGTAGCGCCCAGGATGTCGTGGTTTCGGGAAACTATGCTTATGTGGCGTGTGGAAATGCCGGTTTGCAGATTGTTGATATTACCACGATAACTAATCCTACGCTAGCCGGTTCGTTTACTACGAATATAACCTGGGCGGATGATATCACCATTGATGGCAATTATGTTTACCTGACTGATACAGGGGGCGATCTTCATATAGTGGATGTGACCACGCCGGGAAGCCCGACAAGTGTTGCCGATTTCACGGTTCCACACGGTTGCCAAACCGTGGCAATCGACGGCAACTACGCATATCTTGGAACCACCTCATTCAGTATGAGTTTAATCATTGCCGATATCTCCACGCCGGCATCACCGGCGGTAGTAGGTAGTTTGGATACCGGCGGCTGGACAAGGGATATCAAAGCCTCTGGAAATTACGCGTTTATTTCGGATGCTTATTATTTCAGGGTGGTTAACGTAACTAATCCTGCCAGCCCGTTTATCGCTGCCAATAGTTCAGCTATGACCAATCTTCAAAGCTGTTTTTACGATGGCGCCAACTATTGCTACCTGGCCGACTACTATGTCGGTATGGAGATAGTGCAGGTTACGACGCCAAGTTCACCGGTAGAGATCGGCGAATACCGAATCGATAACAATTCTCGTATCAACGATACATATGTTGTAGGAAACGAAGCCTATGTGGCATCACACTCCGATGGTTTGCATGCGGTGGATGTCACCGATAAATCGGCGCCTGTAGTTGATGGCAATCATGCTACTGATGAGCCATCCAAAAGAGTATGTGTTGCAAGCAATACAGCATTTATCGCCAACGATGATACCACCTTAATAACGGTTAACGTAACTAACCCGGCTAGTATGACACGTCTGGGAGCTGTGGATACTACAGGAACCGCTTATTGTATTTATGTTGACGGCAACTACGCTTACACGGGCTATGCCGGTCCGGGTATGATGATTTACGATGTGACCACGCCGGCCAGTCCGTCACCGGTTGGTTCTTATACCTCATCCGATGCCGTATACGATATAGTAGTCGATGGCAGTTACGCCTATATAGCGAACTATGGCGCCGGATTACGAGTGATTAATGTTTCAACACCCGCCAGTCCGACTGAAAGTGGTTACTATGATACCTATCAGGCTAATGGTGTTGATAAATCAGGATTGTTCGCATATGTGGCAGACTATACCGAAGGATTGAAAATAATCAGCGTTAACAATCCTGCCAGTCCCGCGCTGATCTCGACTTATGACACCGACGGTTATGCCAGGGATGTCAAGATCTCCGGTAACTATGCGTTCGTAGCGGATGATGAGAATGGTGTGTTGGCGATCGATATCAGCAACCAGGCCTCACCGACTCTGGTGGCTCACTATAATACGCCGGGACGGGCTATGCGCGTGTTCGTATTGAATGATTACGTGTACGTATCAGATTACAATTCGATGATTGTATTGAGTTTCAGCGAAACCGGAATCGAGGAGAGATTCGAAACGGTACCCGGATCGTATGCGCTTTCACAGAACTACCCTAATCCATTCAACAGCTCCACCGAGATATCGTTCAATCTCACCCAATCCGGAAATGTCCAGGTTAATATTTATGATATCACCGGTAGAAAAGTCACGACCGCGTTTAACGGTTATCTGGGAAGCGGTCCTCAGAATATTAACTGGAATGCTGCCGGACTCAGTTCGGGCATGTATTTCTACAGAATAGCGGCAGAAGAATACAACGAGACCGGTAAGATGACATTATTGAAATAGAATTTTCTTATCAGCGAGACATCTTCTCGCCGGATAGATAAAACAAAGAGGCGCTCATGTGGGCGCCTTTTTTTATTGGCACTAAAAACTCCGATTTGGAAACAGATGTATTCGAGAAACTTTATTTCGATTTTGGTTTTACTGTTAGTTAAATATCAATACGAAGTTTTTCAAATATGGTGAGTTTCAAAGTCGGGGCTTTGTAACAAGTTACAACTGGCTTAAATTGGCAGTAAAAAAGCCGCCGGTACTGCGGTCGGTGGTAGTTTATTTCGCCAGGTATACCCTGGCCAATGATGTGTACCTTGGACCACGGGGGGATAGATCGGAGCGGAATACTACCAGGTGATCAACCTCGAATTCCTCGGAGGTGAATTTAACATCCGGTAGTGTCTTGATGAAATCCTCCAACCCCCGCGAATTTTTAATTCGGCCGATAGTCAGATGGGGTGAGAACGGTTTATCACCCTTGCCGAAACCGGCCTCCCGGCATGCTGATTCAACCTTATAAGCGGTTTGCTTGAAATTATCTGTTTCCCCATCCGCACCCAGCCAGACCACTCTCGGACGTTTCATATTCGGGAAACATCCCAACCCGGAAAGGCGAATCTTGAAAGCGGTTTGATTTTCGGTGTGCTTATTTACCAGCTCGGTTAAACCGGGAATATCGCTTTCCTCGACATCGCCGAGAAAGCGCAGGGTAAAATGAAGGTTAGCGGCGCGTACCCAGCGGATTTCCGGGGCGTCCGATTTTAGCTTAACTATCAGTCTGTCGACCTCCTGTTTAAGCTCCTGCGGGATCTCCACCGCTATGAATGTCCTGATCATTGCCATAGTGATTAATAATATAATTATTAGCGATAGGAATCAAGGGCATAAAAAAAAGCGACGGTGACCCGTCGCCCATAAACGCCGTTGCAGCGTATATCCCTCATTAACATCTATCGGAATTTAGACTAACTCCTTAATGTTAAAAATCCATTTAGTTCTTATTTTGTTTCCAATTCTTTAAGTATCTTACAAAAACCATCTATCTCGTGGTTAGTATGGACTGACATCGCCGTTATCCTTAACCCCGATCTGTCATCGATGTTTATTGGTACTACGAAAAATCCATTTTGTTTCAGCTTATCTACGATGGAACTGGTTTTCTGCTCGCTCTCGTAATAGATATTTACGATATGACGGCCCGGCTCGTTTAAGCTTAAACCATCCTTTTGAAGTTTAGTATGAATCCTGGTAATATTTTCTCGCATTTTAGCAACCATGTCCGGATTGGAGCGAAGAATTTTTATCGCCTCCAGCGAGGCGGCCGCCGAGGGTGTGGCAATCGAGGTGGAATAGCTCATCGGTCGAAGAGGTTTTTTCAGGTACTTGGATGACTCATCCGAATAGGCGATAAACCCGCCCTGAGAACCGAAGGCTTTGGAAAAAGTCCCCATGATAAAATCCGCTTTGCCCTCGAGGTGATACACCTCTTCCAGACCCCTGCCGGTTTCTCCGATACAGCCGGTGGCATGGGCTTCATCCAGAATAAGCAGGAAGCCGTATTTTTCTTTCAACTCGACCAGACGTTTTAAATCAGTAACCGCGCCATCTATGGTAAATACCGAGCAGGTGGTAACGATTCTCCTCTGATGTTTATCATTACTCAACAACTCCTCGAGATTATCGTAGTCGCGATGCTTATAGACTTTTTTATCACAGCTTGAAAGCTTGATGCCATCACCGGCCGAGGGGTGATTACGTTGATCACTGAATATAATAGTGTTTTCGTAGGCCAGGCTCTGGTGAAGACCCACATTGGCGGAATACCCGGAGGGAAACAGCACTGCGTAAGGTCGATGCTTGAACTCGGCAATCGATTTGGCCAGTTTTATATGGATATCCGTTGTTCCTGATGTCCCCGGAGCTCCGCCGGTTCCGCAGCCATATTTTTCCATCGCCAACAATGCGGCCTTGATAACATCAGGGTGATACGAGAAACCGAAATAGTCGTTGGACGAGAAAATGATAAGCTCCCGACCATCAACGGTTATATATTTCGCTTTGCGCGATTCAATCAACATCACTGACTCCAGCTTGAGTTATTACATACTTGACTATCGGCATAAATACCAAGCAATTGATAATTCAATATATTTAAAAGTTAATGGTTCATGTTTAACAGGTTGGAGCGCTACCGGGCTATTCTGCCTCGTTTTTAATCAGTTCGAGAAATCCCTTAACTTTAATAATAGTCTCATAATAGTTAGCCAGCAAGAATTCTACCAGCGGTTCTAAAGCAGTAAGGGTCGAGTTGCCGACAGCCTCGAGGTAGTCGGCGCGTTTGTCGAAATCGATTACATTGGGGAACATGCCACAGTTTTGGAATACATAATTCGACAGAGCTCGGGCTATACGCCAGTTGCCCGAACGGAATGGATAGGTCTCTATCAAGCGGTAATGAATATCCGCTGAAACATGAAAAATCTCGAAGAAATTGCTTTCTGTTACCGGCCCCAGCAGTTTCATTAAACCATCTACCCAGCCAAGATGCTGATAAGTGAGAGATGATACTTGTGACGGGTGTGGCGGGCGGGCTTTTATACCGCGTATACGAACATCACAATCACGGAATTTGCCTGCTATATCGGGCCAACTGCTGTCGAAAATCAGGCTGTGAAGTTTGAGAATCAGAGATACCGAGAGATCGGATTTCTTGGGAGCGATTTTCTCGAGGTGGCGAAGCATCAGATCCAGGCCGATCACCTCGCGGGCGATTTTCCTGTAAACCAGGGAAAAATGTTCTTTGACCTTGATGTTACCCCGGTAAAGCATGGTCTGGATAAAGATCGGATCGATAAAGTCGTATTCCATGATACTGGAGTTCGTTACATTTTCGTAGCGTAACGCAATTGTCAAATCTTTGCGCGTAATCGGAAATTCATCCTGAATAGGCTTGACATCAAAATATAATTTCCTGATTTTATTTTTCTCTTTTGTTTCCATATGATGATTATAACAACCTGATCCCCTTATAAACAAGTATATTTTACCAATAATCACTAAAATTATCCCAAAAGAAACTATGATGTCCTCCATGTAGTTATATTTTTATCAAATCTGAGTAATGAAGGAGGAGAAATGTCAATAATTCAGGATAGCGACAGAGCGGTCATCACCAAGCAACTCGAGGGGCTAAATCAGCCGGTTAAAATGATTAATTTTTCTCAGGAAATGGAGTGTCAGTTCTGCAAGGAAACCAGTGAGCTGGTAAAGGAATTGGGGCAATTATCGGACAAGGTCGAGTCTGAGGTTTATGATTTCGTCAACGATAAAGAGATTGTCAAAAAGTATAATGTGGAGCACATTCCCTCGACTATACTGATGGGCGATAACGACAGGGGAATAAAATTCTACGGCATACCCTCGGGATACGAGTTCGCCACGATCCTGGAGACTATCAAGATGATATCCTCGGGAGACTCCGGTTTATCTCAAGATACTAAAGATTTCCTCAAAGACTTGAAAGAGCCTGTTAACCTGAAAGTATTCGTTACCCCGACCTGCCCGTACTGCGCGCCAACTGTCAGAATGGCATTTCAGATGGCTTATGAATCGCCGATGGTTACCGCGGAGGCATACGAGGCGATAGAGTTTCCACATCTTTCCAATAAGTACAGCGTTCAGGGGGTTCCGCGCACTGTCATTAATGATGAAACCCCGATTGAGGGAGCCGCGCCCGAAAGAATGGTTATTGATACTATAAAAAAAGCTATGGAAAAATAGCATTATTATTCCAAAAAAGAATTGAAAAGCGAAACTAATTTATGGTATAAACAAAAAGCGGACATGACTGAAGAGTAAAATAGTTTTGTGGGGCAAATGCTTTCCGATAAAACGGGTGCTTAGGGGGCGCCCGTTTTTTATTGCTTGATTTATCTATCTGCCGAAAGTAATAAGTAGATAGATAAAGCAAATAGGAAAAGTAATGGATATTCTGCTGGCATTCTGGCATCATTTAAGAGATTTCATACCCGCCGTCATTGCGTTATGCATATCAGTTATTGTTCTGTTCGGTTTCAAATTCTTCTTCGAAAAGAGGTTTTCATTCGTTTCGGATAAGAAGCTTCGTTTTCAGGTGGTTATGCTACTGCTTACTTTCGGAGCGCTGTTGGCTGTTATTCTGGTGTTGCCGATATCGGATTCATCACGCGGTTCCCTCCTGAGCCTTATAGGAATACTCATGAGCGCGGCCATCGCGTTGTCCTCTACTACGCTTTTAGGCAATGCCATGGCCGGTTTGATGCTTCGTGTGATACGGGGTTTTCGCTCGGGCGACTTTATCCGGGTAGGAGAATATTTCGGCCGGATATCAGAGCAGGGGCTTTTTCATGTAGAGATACAGAATGAGGATCGTGACCTGACGACTTTACCGAACTTATATCTGGTAACTAACCCGGTTAAAGTAATTCGCTCATCCGGCACTTTCATTTCCGCCACGGTATCTCTGGGCTATGATATCACTCGCACGAAAATCGAGCGAGCATTGATCGAGGCCGCTAAAGCCGCCGAGCTGACAGATCCGTTCATCCATATTCAAGAATTAGGCGATTTTTCCATAACTTACCGAGTCGCCGGCCTTCTAACCGAAGTAAAACAGGTAATCAGTACTCGCTCGCGTCTTCATTGTATGATGCTCGATAAGCTTCATGAGGCGGGTATCGAGATAGTCTCGCCGAATTTCATGAACACCCGTAACATCCCACCGGATAAGCCGTTTATTCCGAAAGCAGAACGTAAGGCGACTACTGCGGAGGTTAAGGCCGAGGCCGCTCCGGAATCCAAGCTGTTCGATAAAGCCGAGCAAGCGGAGAGCCGGGAGAAGCTGAAAGAGAAATACGAAAATGCCGCTATTGAGATCGAGCAATTGAAAGCCAGGTTAGTCGAGGAAAGCGATGAGAAGAAGTGCGAGATAGTCCAAAAGCAAATCACCAACCTGGAAACCCGCAGAAAACTGCTCGAGGATTTTTTAAAACGCGGCGAGGATGATTAGTAAAATGTTGTCGCACGTTACCAGTCTATTTTAATGCAGTGAAAACCGGTATGTATTATCGGATTATTCGGTATGGAATAAATGTCGACCAGACTGTAGCTAATTCACCGGGCATTGAAAAAGAAAGAACGTAATATACCGCTGGAGATACGTTAAGGATAAAACAACACGCGATACACGAACATCCCGATCATAACCGCTCCGATTACGAATCGCAACAGCCCTCCGAGCAGAAATCCTATAAAACTTCCCAGCCCGCTTCGTAAAGCATCCTTGCTGGTTTTGCCCAGTATGATCTCGAACAGGAATGCCCCCAAAAACGCGCCTATTATGAATCCGAAAATCCCCACGCCGGGAATAAGCAGTCCGGCGACCATACCCAGAAGCGCCCCCAGCATGCCCAGGTTGGAACCTCCCATTTTCTTGACACCCAGCATAGTCGCCAGGTAATCAAGTATCAGGGAGATGATCGTTAACCCGGTGAATATCAAAAGCAGGTTGCCGTCGATATCGACAAAACCGGTTAAGGCTCCATAAGCGATAGCGGCCGCCAATATTAACGGTACACCGGGGATAAACGGCAGGATTATACCGCCCATACCAATGAGCATGATTATGATGGCTAATGAAAAATAAACTATCTCAAACCAGGGCATCTTTATCCTCTCATACTAATACGTCATTTGATAAACAATTGTTTACTATTAAGCAATAAAAAAGCCCCGATTCGGGTGAATCGGGGCAGCTTAAAAAAACAGAGACGGGTTATTTATGGTGATTCAATTAACCCTTCAATAAGGCCTCGGCCTCTTCTTTATCCTTATCCATGATATAATCTATACCGCTGATTCTGGCGGCTTCAGGAGTAAGGCAGGCCAGGTCATCACGAGACAATTTATCCATATTGAACTTGCGAGCGCCGCACATTAACTGGCGAAGGCCCTGTGCCAGCCTCTCGTAATACGTATAAAGCCCGATAGCCCCGGTAGGCAGGCTCTCGAACTCGTCATCACCCAGTTCTTTTCGTAAATCGGCCGCCGTCACGAATATTTCATCCTTGGTGTGGCCGAATCTCTCGACATAAACAGGTATCTGATGCTCCGCGATGGTTTTGCCGATAGTCTTGCCGACCATAGCGGCAGCGATCGGTCCGCGAGCCATACCGACCAGCTTGACAAACGGCGCGCCCATAGCCAGGCCTTTGAATATCTGATCCTCGAAAGTGAAACCACCGGCAACAGCTACGGCAGGGACGTGCTCACCCATATCGTGCATTTTCTTACAATACTGGTAGAGTAGCGAATGAAGCTCGACCGGAGGAACGCCCCACTCGTTCATCATACGCCACGGACTCATACCCGTACCGCCGCCTGCGCCGTCGACCGTGAGTAAGTCGATTTTGTATTTGGAGGCATATTTGACCGCGCGAGCTAAATCGAGCGGGCGGTACGCGCCGGTTTTCAGGAACACGTACTTAGCGCCTGCTTTGCGAAGCTCATCGACACGCTGGGCGAAAGATTCCTCGGAAACCATACCGATACGCGAGTGGCGCTCGAATTCTTTGAACGCGCCACGTTCATAAGCTTTGATTACATTGGGATCCGTGGGATTGGGCAGCACTACATAACCACGCTCGTATAGTATCTGGGCTTTTTTCAGGTCGCGGATTTTTACTTCGCCGCCTATGTTCTTCGCGCCCTGTCCCCATTTCATCTCGACCACATCGACACCGAGTTGATTGATCGCATATTCCTGAACGCCTAAACGAGTATCCTCGACATTGGCCTGAACTATGATAGCACCGTAGCCATCGCGCTGATAGTCTTTGAATAGTTTGATGCGACGCTTCAAATCAACCGTATCTACTACCTTACCCTTCTTGAGTACCGATTCGAGATCCATACCGACCACGTTTTCACCGATTGTCAGGCCGGTACCGGCCAGGGCCGTGCCGATAGCTAATCCCTCCCAGTTATTTTTGGCGATATCGGTCGAACCGATACCCGGGATGATCCACGGTAACTTGAATTTCAGGCCACCGTCATGACCGAATTTCACCTCGAGGTTGACATTCGGAAAAATCGCTTTATCGCTATCGGGTTCTATCCCCTGGGCGCCTATAACACCGCCCTGAATATTGAAATGAGAGTAATCAACGGGATATACTTTTTCCGAGGCGGTTGTGATAACACCGAACGGTTGAGGGTAAATAACCTCGTGGCCGCGATAAGCCGATTTGCCGATTTCGCACATACCGATGCAGCCGTCAACACAGGTGACACACATCCCCGAATTCGGAGTGACCGACCCCTCGGTTCTGTTTTTCGAGAGGGTGGCTGCTGATGAGTTAACTCGTGAGAATGTTACCGACATTTTATTGATCCTCCATAAATTCTATACTTAATCTTTTTTGATTTCACAGGCTACGCATGGCTCCATATAGCACATCATGTCATCGAATTGCTCTTTCTCGACACAGGGCGGCCTCAAATTGGCGCAGCCGCCGCAAATAGCTTTATCGGGCTGCGTGTAGGTACATCTCAATGAGCAGGCCGGGCAGACATAGACACATCCACCGCAAGTGCGACAAACTTCCGAGTTCATATCGAACGGCGTACCGATACTCCTGTTCTCACCCCTGCCTCGGAAACCGATGGCCTTGGCTACCATTTGTTCCTCGCACATCCTCACGCATAGTCCACACAGGATACAGTCCTCATGCTCCTGCTTGAACCTCTGCTCGGTAATTCTATGCTCCGAGGCGATATCCTGGATGACTTTCGATTGTGGGCACGAAGCCAGTAGAAGTTCTAAAATCATCCTGCGCGCTTTGAGCACCCGGCTGGAAGCTGTTCTAACTACAAGACCTTCCTCGGCCGGATAAGTGCACGAGCTAACGAGTTTGGAACGCGGAGCCTCACCGATTTCGACCACACATAAACGGCAAGCGCCGTATGGAGACAATCCCTCCATGTGACAGAGAGTCGGAATCGGGAAACCATAAAACCGGGCCGCCTCCAGTAGAGTGCTACCCTCCTCGACTGAAACATCAAGGCCGTTTAGTTTGAAATTAATCATGCTATCCTCTCCTCCGCTGTTTCTGCTTGTTCCTCCTCTTGCGGCGCGGTGAACTCCAGGTCGCATCTCAAACAACGGCAGGCCTCATAACGGGCTTGCTCCTCGGTTAGCGAAATCTCGACCTCGGAGAAATCAGCCTTACGGGAATCAACGGGTACTCTCGGGTTTTCGACCCGACCGGCATCTTGAGTGTCATTCGAGACAACCTCGACCGGCGGAATGAATTTATCGGGCAATCTGACAATCGGTGCTTGCTTTAGCTCCTCGCCTTTGATATAGCGGTCTATCATCACAGCGGCTTTCTTACCGGCGGCTATAGCATCAACGATCGTATTGGGACCGGTCACCAAATCACCGCCGGCGAATACACCGGGACGGTTGGTGGCCAGCGTGTCTTTATCTACGATTACGATACCGCGTTTCGAGTCGGTATCGATCGCACTCGAACCGGCTACGGTCAGGCAGTCGATATCGGAGCTTTCACTGATAGCCACCACCAGCGCGTCAAGCGAGATTATAAACTCGCTGCCTTCGATAGGTACCGGGCGGCGGCGGCCGGAGCTATCAGGCTCGCCAAGCTCGTTTTTCAAGCACTCGATACCGGCTATTTTGCCGTGGGTCGCCACTATGCGTTTAGGTGTAGCCAGCGTGATGAGTTTTATACCCTCCTCGAGCGCAGCCTCTATCTCCTCCGCATAAGCCGGCATCTCCAGTCGTGTGCGACGGTAGAGTATCGTGACCTCTCTGACATCTTCCTGACGAATTGCCACCCGGGCAGCATCAATAGCGGAGTTACCGCCACCGATTATGCCAACCGAACCGCTTAAGCCGCTTTTACCGGACACATTGAAATCTCTGAGGAATTTAATGGAGGGATAAACACCCTCGACATCCTCACCCTCAATCTGAAGCGGCCTGCTCTTATGTGCTCCTAAAGCTAAAAACACCGACTTGAATCCATCGCCGAGCAGACTATCAACAGTAATATCTTTTCCCAGGGTTTTATTACATTCTAAAGTAATATTATTATTTAAAATCGAGTTGATCTCTTTATCCAATTCCTGTCTCGGTAAGCGATAGGCCGGAATAGCGGTGTACATCATACCGCCGGGCTTGCTTTCCGATTCGAACACCGACACCCGGTATCCCTTTAGCGAGAGATAATGGGCTGCTGTCAAACCTGCAGGACCGGCTCCGACAATCGCTATTTTAGATGCTGTCTTTTTCGATTCTTTCATCATTACCGGTACATATGTTGAGGGTTCGACTCTGTCGGTCACGAACCTCTTTAATGACCTGATCGAGATCGGCTCGCCGCCTATTGCGCCGGCTCGGCAGTTAAGCTCGCAGGGATGGTTACACACGCGCGCACATACCGAGGGGAACGGATTAGCCTCGCGAATCGCCGCGTAAGCCTGCTCGTATTCGCCGTGAGCTATGTGGGCTATGTAGCGCCAGGCCTCGGTATCTATCGGACAGGCAGACTGGCAGGGCGCACCGGTTAACTCTTTGCATACTCCGGCGGGACAACGCTTGTTAACGATATGCTCGATATACTCGTCCCTGAAATATCTCAACGTGCTCAACACCGGATTGGCCGCCGATTGCCCCAGGCCACACATCGTGGTGTCTTTCACGACAGCCGCCAGCTCCTCCAGCAAATCGAGATCGGCCATCGTGGCTTTCCCCTTGCTGATATCATCCAGTATCTCATACATCCTCTGGGTACCTTTACGGCAGGGGAAACATTTGCCGCACGATTCATCTTTCAAGAAGCTCATGAAATATTTAGCGACATCAACCATGCAGGTCGACTCATCCATGACAATCATACCGCCCGATCCCATGATCGTACCGACCTTGGCCAGATTGTCGTAGTCGATAGGTAAATCGAACTGGGAGGCGGGAATGCATCCGCCCGAGGGGCCGCCTGTCTGGACAGCTTTTATTTTCTTATTACCGGATGGCCCGCCGCCGATCTCGTGCACCACTTCGCTGATTTTCATCCCCAGAGGAACCTCAACCAGGCCGGTGTTTCTGGCTTTACCGACCAAGCTGAATATCTTGGTGCCGGTGTTACCCTCGGTGCCCGTTTTTGCGAATCCGACGCCGCCCTTACTGATAATAACCGGGACATTAGCCCAGGTCTCGACATTGTTAATGGCGGTCGGCATGTTCTCGATACCCTTCTGGATCGGGAACGGCGGCCTCTGGCGGGGCTCGCCCATCTTGCCTTCGATAGAGGCAATCAAAGCTGTCTCCTCACCGCAAACGAACGCGCCCGCACCCCTGAATAACTGGATATCGAATGAGAAATCAGTTCCGAGTACATTTTTACCTGTCAGTCCCAGTTCACCGGCTTGCCTTAAGGCAATTACCAGATGCTTGATAGCCAGGGGATATTCGGCTCGAACATAGATTATCCCATTAGTAGCGCCAGTAGCGTAAGCGCCTATGAGCATACCCTCGATTATACTATGAGGATTGCCCTCGAGCAGGCTGCGGTCCATATACGCGCCCGGGTCGCCCTCATCGGCGTTGCAAACCAAGAACTTGCCGCGGTCACAATTCTGCTTTGAAAGCAATTCCCACTTCACGCCGGTGGGAAATCCCGCCCCACCGCGACCGCGAATACCGGATTTCTTAACCTCATCGATAACCGATTCGGGATTGCTTTTTTCCAGAACAGCCATCAATGAGGAATAACCCCCGTTTGAAATGTAATTGAATATTCGGATCGGATCGATTTTCTCGTTTCGCGACATCAGGGTTCTTACCTGCTTTTTGTAGAATCGCGTGTCGCAGGCCCGCTCTATTTTCTTGCCGGTAACCGGATCCTCGTACAGCAAGTCATCGATAACTCTGGATTGATCGACAGCCTCGATAATTCGCTCCATCCCCTCGATAGTCACGTTGGGGTAGAGCGTACCATAAGGCTCGATCAGCACCGAGGGTTCAATCTCGCACCAGCCATGACAGCCGGTTATACGAAGACTGATCCTCTCGGTTAAGCCCCGGGTAAGTATCTCGCGCTTGGTGATACTGATAATATCGTTTGCCCCGGAGGCCTGCCCGCAAGTGCCCGCCGAAATCACCACCGTCGTTTTATCCGGATCGCGGTCTTTCATAAGGCGTGAATGCAGGGCTTTGAAATCATTTATGGATTGAAGCTTTCGCATTATCTTTTCCCGTTATTTTTATTTCCACACTAAACGTTTATGCCATTCAGATCGAGCATATGATTTTTACAGCCACGGCGAGAGCAAATCTGCACCATTCCGCCGCCGCGTACGATCATCGGTACCATAGGAGCGTTGCACTCTATACAATCACCACCGCCAACCAACTCCGCGTGACAATGAGGACAGAAGAAATTAACTACCGCCTCTTCTGGAATATCGAATTCGCAAGAGGTGTTATAACTTCCGTAGAGACTGGAAAGAATCAACCAGCCATGGCTCTGGCCGGTCGAGACAGTCACTTTAATAGGCGGGTAACCATCTATTAAGTGATGCTGATCCATCAGGCTGTGATTGCATACCGGGCAGCTTACGGCAACCGGAAAAAGGCGCTTGTCGGTTTTTACCTCGACTCTATCCAGGCCCTCTTTCGCCCGCTCCAGTATTCCTGTAATATCGTTCGGTTTGACATTGGAGAAATAATGCCCATCCACGACAACGATTGGTCCGAGTGCGCAGGCCCCCAGGCAGTTTACCGTTTCAAAGGTGAATTCCTTATCAGGAGTGGTCTCGCCCGCTTTAATTTTCAGTTCACGCTCCAGGCGTTTGGCGATTCTCGGCGCACCTCTGACATGGCAAGCTGTGCCGCTGCAGCAGGAAATCAGGTGACGGCCACGAGGTTTTAAGCTGAACGCTTTATAAAACGTGGCAACCCCAAAAATATCCACCAGCGAATGTCCGGTCTGTTCAGCCACCATCCGTAATGATTGCTCCGGCAGGTAACTGTACTTGGACTGAATATCCTCCAGTATCGATATAATCTGACCGCGTTCTCCCTCATGTTTTTGCATAATCGCAGTTATATCGGATGGGTTCATTTAACTGGTCCTTTCACTGATAATAGATCTCTATATACCAGAGAAGCATTTGCGCTTCTGATGATTCCATGATCGTATTTTCTTGTCAAACGGACGAAGACAGCTATTCTTTCAGTGAAAATATAGATAGTATTCATATATGTCAACCTATTTACTAAGGTATTTAGAATAATATTATAAGGTTTTTGGATGATAGAAAAATTATAATAGTAGTTATACTTATAGATTTTATGATACATATCAATAATTGATGTTAAAGATAAATATACAATTGGCTATAAAAATGATAACTATATATTAGTTAACGTATTACCACCATACTGATTGATTATCATCAAGGCTAAAAATACGCTCGTCGTTATCAGAATTCTCAGCTTTTAACCAGTATAAACCACCTTCAGGAACATTATCAAAACTAAATATACCTGATTTCGACTCCTGAACACTTAATCGCTCCCAGCCATCACTCCAATAGAACAACTCATAAGTCATGCCTGGCTCGATTTTACGGCGATGCACGCCATCCGTAGCGATCTCGGCCTTGAAACCAGTGACCGAGCCGATACTGATCTCTATCAGAGTGGTTTGATTCGCCTGGAGTTTCTCTAGCGTGCAGTCCTCGTGAAGAATAAACGGCGCCCCGAATGGCTTTATCTCCTCATTAAGATACAGCGCCGGCAAATATACGATCCCGGTTCCCATATCATCGAAAGAGGCTGCATCACCTATAATTTTCCCCCAGTGTACAGCCTGCCAATCACCGCTATTGAACACGCACAGGTAAGCGAAATCCACCGAATCGGGGATGGCTCTATCGAACCGGTAGACGACATCGCAAACCTCGGTATAGGCCTCGGTAACATCTATGTAGCTTTTGCCGGCAAGCCAGCCGGGCACTTTCTCCTGCTTGCGATCTTTGAATATCAGGTTTTCTCTCTGCAGCGAATACATCTTACGATATACCTTGGCCATTTTGTTGGGCAAACCATATTGCCCCGGATTGCTCTCGCAGCCCATAAACGGTATTACATCACCATCGGGCAAAATCAGTGCGTTCCAGGCATGGTTACCGCCGGCGTTGGCCCAGTATGGAGTATAATCACTGGTCACGGCCAGGCCAACCGAGCGCATGGCATATATTGCCAGGTTAGCCATATCCTCACATCTGCCGTAATGGTTTTCGAGCATCTGAGATAGGCCCTGATCGGTGGGATGGTAATAATATCGACGGTCGAACGTGAACCACGATTTGATGTCATTATTTAAATAAGATGCCACCTCTATCGCACTGGTCGTATCGTTAAAAACAGTATCGAGACCGCTGTATTTCTGGAAAAAGTATTCCCGCCACGGCTCTATGGGTTCGTTAGAACCGCGAAAAGGCAGAACGTACTCCAGGAAATACTCGAACGACAGCTCTTTTGACCAGGGTTTCGTACGCCAGGCCCGAAAAGCGAAATCAACCTGATTGATAAGAACATCGGCGCTTATACTCTGAACATCGTAATACAACGTATCTTTCGTAAAATCCAGCGGGCCGTACGATTCCTCCAGCGAATCGGCGACCGAGACGACCTCATCGAAATCGGGATACCGCGAGGCATCGAATTCGATTTTATTGCCCAGCGTATCGAATAGACCAAAAACCGCGTAGGAGTGATTTTCCATATTTCCTATCAGATAGAAAATAGCTTTTAGCTTTAATGTATCATCCCAGGCGGAGAAATACGTGATTGCTTTCTCGAGTTCCGGCCGGTTATCGCCTGCTTTATCCAGAGCCAACGCGACATCCTCCGGGTAAGGAGACTTTTTCGAACAGCTCGATAAAACAATAAACATGCCAATTATGATAATGCCCCAACTCCTGATTCTACTACTCATAAACAATTCCTACTGTAAACGAACGGTTACTACGTTAATTATCCTGGCCCAGATATAACTTCTGGAATCATATCCGGTAGCATCGATCAAATTCTCTTTCTGGTAAATGAGCATGAGCCCATACTCGCCGGCCTGACCACCCAGAGATTCCAGATCATCACCGGAAAAAGTATGACTACCGTCATTATCTGTAAGTACCGAAACAGCGGTGGTATCATCCCCGGAAAGAAGCATAATATAAACAGAATCCGTACCGACGCCGGCCCAGCTTACGGTAAAACCGTTAATGGAAAGAGTATCGTTTAACTCCGGTGAGGTGATATATGTCTCGGTATCGGGGAAATCGATCGAATCAGTCAGGGCGGGTACTATGATGGAACCGCTTATTTCGAATGTATAACTCTCACCCAAATCCAAAAACGAGAAATTGACCATATCGGAATACTTATGCAATCCCAAGGCCGCATTCCAGGAAAGCAAATACTCGTTACAGCTGACATCTTCCGCCTCAAGCGGTGTTATGGGATCGCAGGGAGCATAGGCGCTGTCGAATCGGGCAACTATCTCATCCATACGGAAAAAGCCATTATCATCAACCGGGACAATCGTTCTGGCAATGGCCATTGCGGCAAACACACCCTCGGCCTCGCCACCTGTCTGGAAACTCCATACGGGCCCCGAGGTGGAATCATTATAATTATCATAGGCCACCACCCGCCACCTGTACCAGGTCGAGGGCAATAATTCTCCGGGATCATAGCTTGCCGAGGATAACGCGGTAGCGGCAATCGATGGTACAGTAGCGGTATCGAAATAAATATTGTAATTCAAATAATCGCCGTAATCAGGATCGGTGCACGACCAGGACAAATTGACATTAGTTGCCTGACCGGTCGCCCCACCGGCCGGAGATGGATTACCGGGTGTATTCGGAGCGCTGTTGGAACCGGGGGCGGTGCTAAAACTCCAGATTGCGCCTTCGGTGGAATCACCCTGATTATCATAGGCTACGACTTTCCAGTAGTACGATTCATTATTTTCCAGCGTACCCAGGGCATAAAATGCGGTATCGAGATCGGCTAATAGAACATTAAGCGTTTCTGTCTCGCTGAAATAAAGCGTATAAGTCAACGGATTCTCATCAGGATCTTCGCAAGACCAGGAAAGATCGGAGTCTACCGATCGATTGGATGAGCCGTTAATCGGGGATGGTGAATAAGGTTGATAAGGTGGATGATTGGTGGTTTCAGTCGGCGAATCATCATCACCACAGGCGAAAATAGCGGCAATGGCAATAAGAAAAATAAACAAAATGATACTTTTATAATTTCTGATTTTCATAATTCCTCCCTTAGCTTAAAAACGATTTAATACATCATCAGCCGGTTTAATCGTATCGAATGTAAATTTTGCGAAATATTCCGGCGATGTCAACTACAATCAAGCCAAACTACGGGAATTCTTGACTTTCGCCCGGCCATCACTAAATTGTGCAAGATTAGAATGGAGGACGCACCAATGGAATTTAATGGTAAAAAATACGAACTTTTCGACAAAGCTTTTAACGACAAGACCTATAGCGGCAGGCTGGTCGGTAGAACTATCACTCCGACTATTCCTCGGCGCAAAAATAAAGTAGTCTCGCTGGATGAGGTGATGAGTGTCATAAATGACGGCGACACGATTTCCTATCCTCATTACTACCGCCTGGGAGATAACGGCCTGAAAATGGTGATTGATAAACTTCGCCGGACAGGCAAACATGATATAAATATCTACGGTAACGCTTTTTTCGACAATGTCGATCCCTGGCTTATCGAGGCGATAAAAGATGGTGTAATCAAAGGTATTTATGGCAATCCCTACCGGGGACTGGGCAAGTACATACTTGAGGGAGAGCTTCTGCCATGGGTATCGGTAGGTGTATCGCATGGTAACCGGGTGCGCAAGCTCCAAACCGGCGAGGTTAATATCAAGGTCGCGTTCGGCCCCGTACCTATTTCTGACATACACGGAAACTCGAACGGCGTGATGGGTAAACCCGAGCATCTATGTGGCCCAGTCGGACTGTTTTCAGCGGATGCCGAATATGCCGAGTACGTTTGTCTGCTCGCGGGTACCGTCAGTGATAAACTGATTATGCCTACGCCTATTTCGATGGAGCAGGTAGATTTCGTGGTTCAGGTCGATGATCCAGGGTTGAACTCCGGAATCGGTTCGGGCACATTGGATATCTCCAAAGCTAAAGGCAATCCGTTCAATGCGCAGGTAGCCGACAATATCACGAATTTGATTAACGCCTCGGGTGTGGTTAAAGATCAGTTCGCGTTCCAGGTAGGCTCAGGCGCGGGTTTGCTGGTTCTGGACAATATCAGGCGCATGTTGAAAGAGCAGAATATCAGGGCCAACTTCTCGATAGGCGGCGTAACTTCAATGCATGTCGATATGCTCGACGAGGGTACGCTTTCGCAGTTGATGCACGGCCAACTGTTCGAGCCCAGCCCCAAAGTGATCGAATCCCTGCGAGTCAATCCCAACCATCACGAGATAACCACGGCGTATTATGCCTCGGTGGCCAATAAAGAATCAGCCGTTAATATGCTCGACCTGGCGGTGCTCTCGGCGCTGGAGGTCGATCTTGATTTCAACTTGAACACGGTCTGCGCCAACGGTCGCATTATAGGCGGTATAGGTGGTGGCCAGGATGTTGCCGCCGGAGCCGATCTCACCGTGATATTCCTGCCGCTGGCGACAGGCAAAAACGGCAAGGGATTCCCCAAGGTAGTGGAAAAAGTTTATACTCGCACCACGCCCGGAGAGGTAGTCGATGCCGTAGTAACGGAGGAGTACGCGGCTATCAATCCTCATAGCCGGAGCAGTTATAAGGAAGCGATTGTCGAGAATGCGGCCAAACAAGGTTTGAAACTTATCTCTATCGCCGAGCTACAGCAGAAATCAAAAGCTAAAGCCGAGGAGTTCGGCACGATCCCGCCGATGACGGAAACCACCGATGAGGTAGTTCATGTCATAGAATGGCGTGACGGCACTTTACTGGATACGATCAAGAAACCGGCAAAATAACGGGATGATAAATTGCGGGGCTTGCCGGGAAAGTTATAGCTTCTCGACCGGCCACAATACTTTTGACAGTCTATTCTATGCTTAACGATGAAAAATACGCCGAATTGAAAACGCGGCTCGAGAGAGATCTCAAGTTATCGATTCGTGAAAAGAAAATAAAAGCGCTCAAGATCAACTCGGCCTTTCACTGGCAGCCACCTTTATATGTCGAGGTGGATGGCTGGTGCGGGATGCTGGAAAAAGATACTCCTACCGAAAAAATTATCGCTATATTCGAACACAAATCGTTCATCGTGATAACCCCTGATAGAGGCCTGGAACCCGGTACGCTTCCCTACTTTTTCGTTCGCCAGGATATCCGGGAGGTGATAGAGTATTAGTTGGAGCATATATTATTGACTGCTATTCACCATCCCTTTTGAAACTAAGAGATTCTTAACATCGTTTCATATACATATAAATGACTGCTTGCTTATTCCAGGAATATGGGATAGGATTACTATACATTGGACATTATGATTTTTCGGATAAGGAGTTAAAATGAAAAAACGTAAAATAACCGCCGAGGATTTGCTGAAGTTAAAGTTCGTTCGCTCGGTGTGTATGTCTCCGGATGAGACTAAGGTCATGTTCACCGTAGAGGTGGTCTCGGAGGATAAAACAAAATATTACTCGCATATCCATATGGTAAATACCGACGGCAAAAATCTTCGCCAGTTCACTTTCGGCGAGGTGAAAGACTCCAAACCGGTGTTCTCACCCGATGGTCAATGGATCGTGTTCATCTCCAAACGAGGTGAAAAAAAGGGCCTTTACCGGATGTCCGCGAATGGTGGAGAGGCTACTTTACTGGTAGATAAGGACGGTAGTTTCTCCGATATCTCTATCTCGCCCGATAGCAAACATATTCTCTGCGTTTTCAAGCAAGCGGATGATGTTCCGAAAGACAAGGACGGCAAAAAAGAGGAACCGGTATTCCGGCACATTACCAGGATGTTTTACAAGCTGGATAACTCGGGTTACCTGCCGAAAGATAACGGCCATATATTCATTTTCGATATACTGACCGGCGAAGGCAAACAACTCACTAAAGGTAAAAACGGTGAGCGCTCGCCGATTTGGTTTCCCGATAGCCGGCGTATCGCCTACGCAACGAATATCAAACCCGACCAGGATAAAGATCCCCTCTTCGATGGCATATTCGTCACCACGATTAAAGGCGGCAGAGGCCGTCAACTAAGCAAGCCCGATGGCCCGGTCGAGTCGATGTCGGTTTCGCCGGACAGCCGCTATATCGCTTATGTAGGTCATGATGATGTTAACGATCCCTGGGGTGTCGCCCCCCACCGCGTTTGGAAAACACCGGTATCGGGTGGTAAGGCTTTAGACCTGATGCCGAAATTCGATCGTATGGTGGAGAACCTTACAATATCGGATACGGCCGAGGGATTCGGTGCGCCTGCTCCGGTATGGTCGAAAGATGGCAAAAAGATTTATTTCCTCTATTCGGATTCCGGCAACACGATAATGGCTGAGATCCCCGCCGGCGGCGGCAGGTTGAAAAATGTCATAAGCGGTAAGATGCATATAATGGGAATATCGATGCAAGGTTCGAAAGCAAGTGTCGCGTTCGCTAAAGCCGATCATACTAATCCGGCCGAGGTATTCATTTCAGGCTTGAGCGGACGAGCCAAGCCTCGCCAGTTAACCAACCTCAACGATGAGCTGCTGAAAGAGATTTATATCTCGAAACCGCAGGAGGTTATAGTTGCCGGTCATGATGGTTACCCTATTCACGGTTGGATTTTAAAACCTCCGGATTTCAAACAAACCAAAAGCTATCCCTCTATTTTAGAAATTCATGGCGGCCCGAGAGTCCAGTACGGTAACAGTTTCTTCCACGAGATGCAATACCTGGCGGCACAGGGATACGTGGTTTACTACTGCAATCCCAGGGGCGGGCAGGGTTACGGCAAAGCTCACGCCGAATGTATTGTCGATAACTGGGGTACGCTCGACTATGATGATTGCATGTCTTTCGCCAGGCACATGGCCGATCAGAAATATATCAACAAAAACAGGATGGGAGTTACCGGAGGCAGTTACGGCGGCTACATGACCAATTGGATTGTCGGCCACACTAACTTTTTCAAGGCGGCAGTCACCCAGCGTTCGGTTACTAATTTCATCTCGATGTTCGGGTCATCGGATATCGGTTTCGAGGTGGACAGGGAGATAAAAGGAAAGCCCTGGACTGACACCGATCACTGGTGGGATCGCTCGCCGATCAAGTATGTCAATAAGATTAAAACTCCGCTGCTGATTATCCATTCCGAGAAAGACCTTCGCTGCCCCCAGGAACAGGGAGAGCAATTGTATATCTCGTTAAAAAAGCTAAGGCGTACGACCGAACTGGTACTGTTCCCGGATTCACCTCACGGCCTCTCGAGATGCGGTCGCGCGGATAGACGTCTGGCACGTTTGGACTGGATAAGAAGCTGGTTCGATAAATATCTAAAAGGCAAAAAATAGAACGGCCGAAAATATCCGACCGTTTCATGATTTTCAAATCCGCCCGGTGTAAGTCGGGCGTTTTTTTACATAGTAAAAAATAGGGACATTCGATCGAACGTCCCTACTTTAATTGCATGTTCCTCTACTCGCTATTTCTCATTCCTAAACGCTTCTCGAGGATGTGCTCGCTTTGCCTTGTCGAAATTTTAAAATAGGTAATAGAAATTCTAATTTCCAAACAGCTTCTTCAGGCCATCCTCCAGCTTCTTCCCGACTTCATCCTTGGCTTTGTCAATTACCTCATTCTTTTTCTTCTCTGCCTCTTCTTTAAGTATCTCCCCGACCTGGTCGGTGATGGTTTTGGTCACCGCATTCATATCCAGGGAGAAACTCGGCTTTTTAGAGGTGCCGCGAACTTTAATCGGTACTTTCGTGATCTTGCCTTTCAGACGCTCTTTCAGGTTCAAGTCTTTCACGTAGTTCATATTGTCGGCAAAACCAACCAATTGATCGGAAGGCACGTCAACCACTACAGTGTAATCGAGATCACCGTTCATATCGTAGGTAATCGCGTTCGAGCCGGAGGCAGTTGCGTTATAACCGCCGACCTTGAATGTCATCGGGTCGACAAAAAGCCTGCCATCACGCACCACGTAGCTGGGGTGAAGGCTCGTCAGGCCAGGATCGCGCAACTCCTTGATTTTCAGTTGCTCCGCTACCTTATTCAATCCCTCGAGTCCCTCGATTTTAGCGTTGTCGATCTTTAAATTACCTCGGCTGTTCAGTGTCTCCAGCACCGGCATGAGCGAATCGCCCAGGTCGGAGCTGATATCGGCTGAACCACCGATAGTACCCTTTATATATTTGGAGAGCGGCGCCATATGCTGAACCGTAACGAAGGTCGCATACATCTCCGCAATCGAGAATTTATCGATTTTTAAATCGAAATCGATTTTCGGCGGCGCGGGCGAAACGTATTTATATGTGCCGTTCGACACCATCGAGCCGCCAACCAGGTTACTGCGAACATTTATCATTCGGGCGATCTGATTTTTGATCTCGATTTTTCCTTTCGTATCGGTCATCACCAAACTATCCAGTTTCACTTTCTTGAAATCGGCAATCATGACAAACTCGATCTTATCGGGTATCTCTATCGCGGCCAATGTCAGGGTGTCGGCCTCGGCTTCAGCCATTGCCGATGAATCCTCCACCATAAACGGGCTCAAATCTAGATATTTCGAATCGACATTCAGTGTGCCTTTCAGTGTTTGATCGCTTAAGACGAAGCCTACGATATTATCCAGTCCGCCTCGCGCGGAGATATCGCTATCACCGAGTTTAACTTTACATTTGTTCAATGAGGCATTGGCCGGCGTGATCGTCAGGTCGACGGTCTGCACCTCAACCGGCACCGGCAAATCGGCGGCTGAGTATTTGACATCCGATATAACGATACTGCCCGTGGCCGTAAGCTTATTGGTGCGACGCGCTTCGATATCGGACATATGCCCCTGGAAACGGAAATTGGTATTGATAGTTCCGTTTAGCTCCATCTCCTGTTCCAATGGCATCACGTTTTTTGCCTCGGCCAAATTGACCTTGCCCGTGAAATTAGCGTCGATGTAAGGATCGGAGATAGGTGTTTTCACCATCAGTTTGAAATCGATAGGCTCGTTTAATATGGTCAGATGAAATTTCTTCAAATCCACGATAGTATCATCAAGGTTGTTTTTAGGATTCTTGATATTCAAACTGACAGACACGTTCTCGACCGGCGTCGGCAGCTCGGGATACTGGAATCGTCCGTTTTGCACGCCCAAATTAATATCGAACGAGGGGAAAACCTGCTCGTTGAATTTACCTTTTATATTACCCCGCAAAGCCAGTTGGCCGTCGGCCTCGAGTTCGCCGAAATCTTTCATGTATATCATCGGAACCATAGAGAGTATATTCTTGAACTCGGCTTTCTTGGCGGCGAAATTTATATCCATTTCGATATCGTTTTCGTTCGGCGTAGCTACCCAGCCATCGAAATTGAGGAAAAGCTGATTTAGCCTGATCTCGTTCTCCTTGAACGTATACTTCAGGTTTTCCATATCCATCTCGATATTTGCTTTGATATCGATTTCCGCCTCGTTCAAATACGGCACTCCCGCCATCTTGACCGTAACACCTGTTATTAGCGTGTTGGTGGTCAAGGTGAACATGGCTTGATTGAAATCACCCTGTCCGACATGTGTCAAGCCTTTGACATCAGCCTGCATGTCGTTCAACTGATCAGTATAGGTGATAGAGGCGTTGCTGATCTCGTACTGTTGTATGGCCATACTAAACGCAGTCGCCTCCTCCTTCTCTGCCGGGACCGCGGCTGTATCGGGCGGTACGATATCCCAGTTGGCGCTGCTATCGGGTAGCATCACCAGATTTATACGCGGCTCGATCAACTGGATGGAGAGGATCTCGATATTCCCGCCGATCAGGCTCATCAAATCGAGCGTGGCCTGGAATTCGTGTAGATAGACCAGGGTATCGCCTTCGAACGGAGCTTTGTTTATGACAGTCAGCTTTTCCACCGTAGCGGTAAGTTTTGGGAAATTCTTGAACAGGCTTATCCCGACATCTTCGAAATCGAGGCTGGCGTTCATTTGCTCGCCGGCCTGGTCTTTCACCAGTTTGACTATTTGAGGTTTGAATATTATAGGCCCTACAAACAATAGTATTATCAATAAGGCAATTATTATCCCAACAATGATCAATACTTTTTTCATGGATTATCCTCTCCCTGATATTTAGAGACATTAATTATCCAACACACAGGTAAAATATTATACGAGTTTCTATCGGAAAACAAGCTTTAAAATTTATTTGATCGAGGTATAAATATGCGGGGCCAACCTCTAGTTCAGATGAATAACAAACTATCCGGTTCCGAAACGCTGCCTACTATCCGGGTCCTAAGCGCCGGGATTTTAGTGAAAGCCCCCTACGGCGCCATTGCGGGGAGCCGAAATCGACGAAGCAATCCACGAGTTATTACCACCGAATAGACAGATTATTTCGCTCCACTCGTAGTAAATGCTTTTTAGGTTTGCATCAATACCACCGCTTCGTAGCGGGGAAAAGAGACCATCACAGCACGGGCAGAAAACCCATAGCAGGAACGATAATCTTTATGAATAATTTAGTTGGATAAATAAAATCTCATGTGAAAAGATTAAAAATACTGCCCAGCCAGTCATCGATGAGAAATTGTACGCGGCCGATCAAAAGTGAGATACGCGCCATCACGGTATAGCCGAAATGCGCTCCGAACGATATCATGATAAACCAGATTCCGGTTTTGGCAACTCCCCCGAGCACGCCTTTATGCTCTTTGCTGAAATAGAAAAATATGAGCGTGGAGATCACACCGACGATAACGATGAATGCGAATAACCAGCCACCGAATCCCTGGTTGAAATTCAGCGAAAGCATAGTCGATTGTATTTGCGGCAGCACTTTTCCATGAAGCTCGGAAAGCAGGAATATCCCGGCCGTGTTTCCCATCACGAACGCCAGAGAGATACGGCTCACCCAGGGGTAGCCTTTGGTAAACCGGGAAAACATCAGCAAACCCAAAAAGCCCGGGAATATAAGCCACCACTTGCCGTTGTGAACCATCGGCTCGTACATCTGCTGTACGATGACCGACTCCCAGATCAGGCCGACATAGTAACCTGCCGAAAGACCGGCGAAAATATGTTCGGCGAATTTGTACAACGCGTTGTCTTTATACAAAAACGAAAACAGCGAAAGCGTGAAAAACGCGATAATCCAGATCTGTAAGAAATCAACGATCGCCATCAGTTAATAGTCCTCATTTTCTTCCTGCCGCCGGTGAAAAATATCACGTTACCGGCGATAACCGAGAAGATAATAAACAGGTGCACCAACGATTGAGCCGCCATACCTTTGGTAGCCAGCGCCGGTTTATCCACCAGCTTCTCGTAGTCGGAGGCGCCTTTCATACCACCCAGCATACCGGTCATCTGACCCGAGTTGATATAGGCGAAAAATTTCGGCGCCATAACCGCGGTCACGCCCGAGCCCACCTCAATCTCGTACTGGGCGTTCACGATAGACATCCAGTAATCAACTATACCGTTATCCGCGACTACGTAAATGAAATCGATATCATCGTAATTTTTTATATCATCCATCATCGGAATATCTCGTAGCAGGGTACCAGAATTATCGGTAGGATAAATCGACTCTATCGAGGTGCCCATGCCTTTGAGCACCGCCACGTAATTGGCCTTATAACCTAAATTCACGAAATCGAGACCGTAAACTTTGCCGTATTGATCCGCCAGTTCACGGGTTACCCTTTCGGCAATCGAGGGGCCACCCAGCGGTATAGTGGTAACGGTCACAACTTTGCAGTGTTTTCTGAACAAATGATGTAAAGCGGCCCGAGACATCGGTTCGGTCTCGGCCAATGTCGAGGGATAGTAATCGAAAGTAAGCATGACCGTGGAGGAATCCGGCAGCGCCTCGACAGCATCGTAAAGCTGCTGCACCTCCGGCGATATCTCGGTGGGAAGGTCGAGTGTCAGTATCACGGGGAATATCACGTAGAACGCAACCGAAAGATATATATAGCGACGGTCTCCCGTTCGGAATGTCATATACAGTAAAAACACTCCCGCGAGAACAAGTAACGAATATGCCAGAACGAGCCAGATCATCTATTTCCCCATATACGTGCGTTCTATGCCAAGTAATATTCGAAGCGACATCGCTGCCGCACCCAGGGCCGCGCCGATAATGATTCCGCGCTGCACCGCCATGTTGATACCGTTCATAATGTAGATATTAATCAGCGAGGGTAGGCTTTCATGAATCGATTTAAGAGCTATCTCGCCCATGGGAATTCGCCACAGCATTACGATAACCGCAGTAACCAGAAGCAGCGTAGCCTCGGTATTGCGCGCCCTGAACGCCCGAAAAGCGGCCGAGGCGATATAAAACGCAAGCATGGCAAACATGGTAGACATCATGGGAGCATCGAGATAGTTGAACAACCAGTCGTATATCGAGCCGACTCTGGTGCCGAAAAGCGGCGAAACACTCGAGGGGATAATCGCCGGAATGGCCATCACGAACACCGAGATCAGTGTCGCAAGTTTGTAACCCCAGCCCTCGTTTCTACGTTTCACGGCGGTGTAGTTAACTCTCACGATGGAGACCACACCCAGCAGCAAAGTAAAACCACCGACAATTGTCACCCAGCTTAAAACCTCTGGTTCCAGATTACCGATAAAGCTGGTTTCGGGATTGAAAAAAAACGAGATTATCATCGCGAAACCCGAGAGAAACGCTATTATTACGGGAACAGTAGTTTTCATACGCTATCGAACAAACTCAAGAATGTTTCGCCGTACCCCATACTTACGAGTACGATACCTACTATAATCAAAATCACGAGTACTATCTTCATCCAGTCCTGGCCTTTAAGTCCGCCAAGAAGCAAAGGTTCATGCGAAAGATATGCGCTGGCGGCGTATAGCTCCTCGCCCATCAGGGTGTAATCGCAGGCGGCTACGAAAAACGGCAACTGCGAGGGCTGCGCCGTACCGGCTATCTGTATCGAACCGGCGGCGTTGCCGGTTTCGGCCAGAAGCAACGATTCGGCGAAAAACGCGCCCATGTAGATATTGGTGGCCGGACGCTCCCTCATCATGATACCGTTAACGGTGGCCGTAAAAGCGAACTGCTCACCGGCTACGTAACGCACCATGTCGCGGTTGTACCCCTCGGGATTGCCTTCCTCGTTGTAAGCCTGCTCTACCACCTCCTGTCCGGCCGCCAGCACCAGCGGATACCTGACAGGCACCAGAAGCGGCGTGCCGTAACGGGCTGTAATACGAGCCACTCGCCCGAGTATGGAAACCCCGGCAATAGTCTCTATCTCATCAAGCTCCTGAAGGCCGGGGATGAACAGCACCGGTTTACCCATCTCGGTAGCCCGGCCGACTGCCTCCTCGACTTCATCCAGGCCGTTTATCTTACGGATAAATAGGTTCTTACCCTGCCTGGCCCATTTGGTGTAGATTAAAATCACCACAGAGAACAGCATCATAAATATCAGCGCGTTCAAGCGATCCCATCTTACGGCAGAAACCTGCGCTTCATTTTCGACAGGCTGCTCGATCATCGCAACAGTAGTGTCTGTGGCGCTCTCATCAATAAGCGTATCCGAGGTGACACCGACCTCATCGGCATACGATAACATAGGTATTGACAGCATGATTATAATAAACAGGCTGAATGCGCATAAGATGCTTTTCGATTTGCTTGTTATGAGACTAAACACGTTTATAGATACGGATTTTATGTTAAAAGTCAACTGCAAAGATATTCAGGATTAAATACCGTTGACCAATCGGTCAATTGCTCGTATCTTAACTCAAACGTGGAGATCTATTAAAATATGGATAAATCAAAGATTTACATCCTCACGGGAATAAGCCTGTATTATTAGCTATTACAAGTTGCGATAAATACAACGTGATCGAGCCACGGTTCTACTCAACCGGAGATATCCAGGATACACCCTGGTATAACAGCACTTATACATCGGTATGATTTGCTAAAGAACTTCCCTCTTACACGTTTTGCGAAGTAGTGATAATCTCAGGAACCGGTGATTCGGGATTGGCCTTTTCCCTTGATCTAACAATTCACCATCCATATATTTATAGCAGGAGGTGATCTTATGCCCGCGAATTTACCCCCTCATTATTACGAGCTCGAACGCGAGTTCAAAAAGGAATCCGATCCGCGCGAGAAACTTCGCCTGGCTAAAGAGCTTTTTGCCCTGATGCCCAAACACAAGGGCACGGATAAACTTCAGGCGGAGATGAAAGCCAAAATATCCGCGCTGAATAAGCAAATACAAGGCGGCGGTAAAAAGCACGGCGCCCGCCAGGTCGACCCGTTCTCGCATATCGATAAAGAGGGCGCGGCGCAAATATTACTAATCGGTCCGCCGAACTCAGGCAAATCAACCATGTTAGATTACCTGACCAACGCCGAGCCGATGATCGCCGACTATCCCTACTCCACCACCAAACCGCTGGCCGGTATGATGCTGTACGATACCGTACAGTACCAGCTTATCGATACCCCGCCGATATCGGAGGAACTATTCGATACGTTCATGCCCAGCCTGCTACGCGAGGGCGATATAATCGTGGTGGTCGTTGATGTCTCCACGCCGGGATTCGAGGTAAGGTTAAAAACGATGTTTGACCGTCTGGAGGAAAAACGAATTATCCTGACCTCCAAGCCCCCCGAGGAGACCGATGACCCCCGGTTCGCTTACAAGAAAACACTCATAGCCGGGCATAAATATATGGATGACGGGCTACCGGGGCTGGAGAAACTTAAACGGCTCTACTCCGATTTCACTATCATCCCGACCTCGATTCTGGATGATGATTCGATCATAGCGTTCCAAAGTACTATATTCGATTCGCTGGGCATCATACGAGTATATACCAAGAAAGTCGGCCACGACCCGGAGTTTGTCGACCCGATAATACTGCCCATAGGAGGTACTGTCGAGGAAGCCGCTTTTTCCCTGCATAAGGATTTCGCTCACAAGATGCAGTTCGCCAAGGTCTGGGGGGATGGCAAACACGAGGGACAACGGGTGAAAAACAGCTTCGTTTTATCCGATAAAGATATAATCGAATTCCATATCTGATCAGTTCAGATACTACTATCCTCCTCTTTTGTTGCAAGTCGTCGGGAATACTTTCTCTCCGTTACGCCGGCTGCTTAGCCGGTCCTGGCAAACTCGGAAAAAATACGCTGCTGATAAATGACAAATACGGCAATATGATTCAACTCGGCGCGATACTTGCTGATATAGAACCGGAAAACGATCCCCTGGCCGAATACCCGGCCTGCCCTGAAAAATGCACGCTTCGCCCGGATGGCTGCCCGGCAGGCGCGCCTCAATCGTAACCAACTTAAAAGGCTATAAAATAAAAGAATGCTATCAATGCCATTATGTTTACCCGCTTAGTATCGGCATTTTAGATCACACTTATATAATACCACACACTCCATTATCTTTCACTTTTCTGCAACCAATTACGCCGATTTTCGTAGTTAAGCTACAACCTTTAAAATGGAGGAGCCAAATGAGAATATTTATCACGGCTATACTAAGCCTTCTCCTGATAACCACAACTATTGCCGCTCCCGGCGAATACGATAAAGTCAAGGTTAAACCTTATAAGTATCATAAGCATGAAAGCGACGATTATAAGTATTACTACGCCTATGATGATGATTTTGACTTCGATTTCGATTTCGATTTCGATTTTGACCACGATTACGACTATGACTATGACTATGATTACGAGTATGAGGTCGGTCCCGGGTATAACCTCTTTTTCGACGGCGACCTGTTCGATGAGCCTTACGTTTTCTACAACCACTCCGATCGCGATATACATACTTTCGATATCGAAAATGGCAGCGTAATTATCAGGCAAGAACGAGGCCGCTACGGTCAGGAAATTGAGATCACCAAAGAAGGCGACCTGTATATCAACCACGATCGTATCATCACGACACCCGCCCAGAAAGAGAAACTCAGGAAATATTACGATATAGCCGAAGAGCTTGAAGAGAAAGCCATGATTGTCGGCGAGAAAGGCGCAAAAATAGGTATAGCCGGAGCTAAACTTGGTTTAAGAGCTGCCAAGGATGCTTTAAGCGCACTGTTCTCCCGGCGCGCTCTAGAGGAACTCGAAGACCTTGAGGAAGACATTGAGGATGAGGCCGAGTACCTGGAGGAGGATGCCGACAGATTGGAAAACGCAGCCGAGGAAATTGAGGATTTAGCCGATGAGCTTAATGATATGGCTGATGAACTGAAAGATGAGATCGAGGAACTAGATCGTATCAGATGGTTTTAGATAGAACATAAGAAATAAACTCATTAATACCTTTTCACCAAAGGTTCATTGCTTGCAAAAGCCGGGCTATCTAAACAGCCCGGCTTATATTTTATCCATAGTATAAATATTCGTACTATCCGAATGTCGCCAGAAGAATTCCCGCGCCAACCGCAGAACCGATAACACCGGCTACGTTAGGCGCCATAGCATGCATGATCAGGAAATTGTTGGGATCCTCTTTAGCCCCCACCATCTGGCAAACCCTGGCCGAATCCGGCACGGCCGAGACTCCCGCCGCTCCGATAATCGGATTCAACGGGGTTTTGGTGACGACGTTCATAAACTTGGCGAAAAGCACGCCGGCAGCCGTGGCGATAATAAACGAGGACGCGCCCAGTATGAAAATCTTTATCGAGGCCGGAGTAAGAAACCGGCTGGCATCCGTGGAGGCGCCAACGGTCAAACCCAGCAAAATCGTGATCATATCGATAAAGGCGTTTCGAGCGGTGTTTGCCAATCTCTCGGTTACGCCGCTTTCTTTCAGAAGGTTACCGAAAAACAAAAATCCCAGAAGGTTAATCGATCCCGGCGCAATAAAACCGGTAATAATGAACGCGATTATAGGTAGCATGATTCTGAGCCGTTTGCTGACCGGCTTGGAAGGCAACATCTTTATCAGGCGTTCTTTCTTCGTGGTCAGAAGTTTGATGATCGGCGGTTGTATAACCGGCACCAGCGCCATATACGAATAAGCCGAGACGGCAATCGCGCCCAGAAGATGTGGCGCAAGTTTAGAGGAAAGGAAAATCGCAGTCGGGCCGTCCGCCCCGCCGATAATGCCAATCGCCGCCGCTTCTTTTAAATCGAACCCCAGCAACGAAGCGCCTATGAATGTCAGGAATATGCCCGCCTGTGCGGCCGCTCCCAACAATATCAGTCTGGGATTGGCCAGCATACAGGAGAAATCCGTCATCGCCCCTATGCCTAAAAAGATTAACGAGGGATACCAGCCCTGGGTAACGCCGGAGTACAGTATCGAAAGAACACTGCCCTCCTCGTAAATCCCGATTCGCATCCCCTCGATAAACGGGATATTGCCGACCAGAATACCGAAACCGATCGGTACCAGTAAGAGCGGCTCATAGTCTTTGGCAATTCCGAGATATATGAAAATTCCACCAACGATGAGCATAATCAGGTTGCCCCAGCTCATGTTGAAAATAGCCCCCGCATGAAGGAAATTTAATAGTATATCCATTACCTGCTCCCTGGGGATTCTACCCCCTTATTCAAATTCCACCAGGGTTTGGCTTTCGCGAACGTTATCGCCGACAGCCACCGGAACGCTTTTTATCTTACCGGGAGCGGGCGCGGCTATCGAGGTTTTCATTTTCATCGCCTCGATAACCAGCAATATCTGCCCTTGCGTTACCACATCGGCAGGCTTACACTTTATCTCGACGATAATGCCGGCTATGGGCGAGGCAACCAGGTTAGAACCGCCGCCGTTGGCCGCCGGTGCAGGTGATGGGCCTGCTTGTAGTGGAGCAGGAGCTACAGCCTGACCGCCGTTCTGTGCCTGCGATCGTTGCCTGGGTCTGGGCGGTAGAGTCGGGAAACCCTCGCCGGCATCCAGTATCTCCACGTCGACCTCGTAGGCTACACCATGTAAAGTTATCTTAAGTTTCATTTATGATTCATCCTTTATCAATATGACTGACTATCTTCTTTTCTTTCCGACAATATGAGAACCTAATAGCACGGATCGTCCCTGACGAGACCATGAACCCGGAGCTCCCCCGATTGGCCTTAACCGCCTGACGCTTCGTATGAAAAACTTTCCACCTATTATCGTAGCGCAGGCTGCGCTTATGAGCACGAGAGTGGTGGTATCGACTGTCTGTTCGCTTTCCAGAGCTTTCTCCTCCAGCTTTATTTCTTTGGCTTGCCAGCCCTCATCCGCTTTCCTTATCCAGGTGATAGCGATAGCGATAATGCTCAAAGAAACGAAAACGATCGCGATACCGATAGCCGAAAATCTTAGAATAAATTCCATACCTTCCATAATCCCCATCCCCTAAAGCGGGATTAGCCCGTGCTTTTTCTGAGGTCTCAATTCGCTTTTGGCTTTTAAAACCTCCAGCACGGCGGCAATGTAAGCCCTGGTTTCGGAGGGAACTACTATATCATCAACCAGCCCCCGGGCGGCCGCGAAATACGGATTAGCGAATGTATCTTTATACTCATCGATCTTCTTCTTCCTCTCCTCGGCTGCATCCTCGGCCTCGCTGATCTCCTTGCGATAGAGGATGTTTACCGCGCCCTCGGCGCCCATCACGGCGATCTCGGCGGTTGGCCAGGCTATCAGCGTATCCGCGCCCATGCTCTTGGCACACATCGCCAGGAACGCCCCACCGTATGCTTTGCGCACCACGGTCGTTATTTTCGGCACTGTCGCCGCCGCATAAGCGAACAGCATCTTGGCGCCGTGACGGATTATACCGCTGTATTCCTGCTGTACGCCGGGCATGAATCCGGGAACATCGATGAAAGTCAAGATAGGAATATTGAAGGCGTTGCAGAAACGAATAAAACGCGCCGCTTTAACCGAGGAATTGATATCGAGCACGCCGGCTTTCACTTTCGGCTGATTAGCTACGACTCCGACCGTATGGCCCGTTATCCTGCCGAAACCGATAATGATATTGCTGGCGAAATGCTCCTGTATCTCCATGAAATCACCTTGATCGACGATACCGTAGATCACATCATGCATGTCATATGGTTCTTTCGAATCTTCAGGAACGATAGTATCCAGGGTTTCATCCACTCCGATTTCATCCTCGTACAGGTTGGAATCGAACGGCGGGTCCTCGGTATTATTGCTGGGCAAAAACGATAACAAACGCTTGGTGATTGCGATAGCGTCTTCGTCGTCCTCGGCAATAAAGTGCACTACGCCCGAATAGTACGCATGGCTCTCGACGCCGCCGAGCTGCTCCGAGGTTATCTCCTCGCCGGTCACCTCTTTGATGACGCTCGGCCCGGTTATGAACATCTGCCCCTCGTTACGAATCTGAATGATAAAATCAGTCAGTGCCGGCGAATAAGCCGCTCCTCCGGCGCATGGCCCGGCTATTATGCTTATCTGCGGTACTACTCCGGAAAGCAATACGTTACGATAGAAAATTCCACCGTAACCATCCAGAGCGTCAACGCCCTCCTGAATCCGCGCGCCGCCCGAATCGTTTATCATCACGAACGGATCGCCCGTTTTCATAGCGGCGCTCATCGCCTCCTGAATTTTCCTCGCGCTAGCCTCGCCGACCGAACCGCCACCAACCGTAAAATCCTGGCTGGCGACATAAACCGGTCGATTATCTACCAGGCCGGTACCGGTAATTACTCCCTCTCCGGGAAATTCTTTCTTGGCCATGCCGAAACTCGTGCAGCGATGTTTCATGAATAATAGCGATTCACGAAAAGTACCCGGTTCGTAAAGCAAATCGATACGCTCGCGGGCCGTTAGTTTGCCCAACGAATGTTGCTTCTCGATTCGTTTATCCCCGCCGCCTTTAGAAAGTTCGGCACGCTTACTACGTAAATTATTTATCTTAGAATCTGTCATTAACACCAATCCTGTTAATCAGGTTAAACAAACGCCGGGAATCTAAACAATTCTATTCCTAAGTCAACTATTTTACGAATACTTCCGAATATTTTTTAAAGGCTTAATAATACTTTGATATTAAAATCATCATTAATCACATTATCAGCCATATGATACTATTAATCGTCATAAAATTAAACTATAGAACCTTTTAATATCATAATTGGTGTTATAAATGTACCAAAAGAGTAATTTATTGCCTGAAATTATACGCCCAATAGTCCCCTAATAACCATCGAGGCCTCCACCGCGCCGGCTTGAATGAAAATATCCGTGATGACTCCGGTATAATTCGAACTTTGCGGATTTATTTCTATAATCATCGCGCCGTTTATTTTCGCCAGATGAGGTATCGAGGCCGCCGGCATAATCTCGCCGGTTGTCCCGATAATCATCAGGACATCCGCGGCAGTCGCCTCCTTAACCGACATGGTATACGCGTTCTTGGGGATCGGTTCGCCGAAAAATATGAAATCCGGTTTCAACAGCCCGCCACAGTTGGGGCATGAGGGCGGATCGGCGTTTAGATCTATTTCCTGCGCGAGATGCACGTTATGACAATCGAGGCAGAGTAATTTCTGACAATTTCCGTGAAATTCGTAAACCACCTGACTACCGGCCATCTGGTGAAGGTTATCGATATTTTGTGTGATTACCGATTTTAACATACCAGCCTTTTCCATATCGGCCAGTAGCAGATGAGCCGCGTTGGGCCGGGCATCCATGAATTTATCGAAGAATATCTCGCGTATAACTTTCCACGATTCTATGGGATTGGAAAGAAAATACCCGATCTCCAGCAACTCAGGATCGTACCTGTTCCACAAGCCGCCCTGTCCGCGAAACGGAGGTATGCCGCTTTCAACGGATATACCCGCGCCGGTGAAAGCCACGACATGATTGGCGTTACCGATTGCCTCGGTTGCTTGGTTATAGAAATCAGCCAACCTGAATATCCTTGAACAGCCTGGCCAGCGGTGTGCCCGGCGCTTGCAAGTCCAGATCGAGGAAGTAGCCGAACGGCGTTTGATAAACCTCGTAACCCGATTTCACCAGTCGGCTCTCGGCGCTGTCGAATAACTGCCTGGTGTTTTCCGGTTCGGCTTTGCTCTCGGAAAGATGAGCGAACGAATGCAGAATTATCACCCTGGTGTTATTCTTGCCCGCCGCCCATTTGAGATTTTTAACTAGCTTGGTTTCGATATACGATAAGTTTTCCTCATCGCGTTTCTCTATTTGAATAAATCCCACGACAGCTTTTTCATAAGATCTCGTCTCATCCGAATCCGGCATATCCTCCAGTGTTTTCATACTGGTTTTATAACCGAAACTGTCCGCATAAATCATCAGTAGTTTCATATCATTCCCGCAGTTAATTTTCCACCCTGATAGCTCTATCATCTCGTGTATTCACCCTGCCGATTATCGAGGCCGAATCGAGACCGGCGCTCTTGAGCTGTTTCAAGAGCGGCTCGGTGTCACATTCGGAAACTGCTATCAACAATCCACCCGAGGTCTGGGCATCATTTACGATTAACCTCTTGGTCCGTGATAACGTTTCCTCATATTCGACATGATTTTCGGTATAGCTGAAATTATCGTTGGTGCCGCCGGGGATAATACCCGCGGAGGCCATATCCATCGCGCCGGGCAGGGTAGGTATACTCTCGTACGATAACACTGCCGAGGCGGCCGAGCCTCTCATCATCTCCAGTAGATGACCCAGCAGGCCGAAACCGGTTATATCGGTACAGCTATGAACCTCGAATCGAGCCATTGTCTCGGCCGCAGTCTTATTCAAAGCCGACATCGTTTTCACGAGTATATCAATCCGTTCGTTTTCCAGTAATCCCTGTTTTAAAGCTGTGGATAAAATACCCGTTCCGATAGGTTTTGTGAGTATCAGCATATCGCCGGCCCGGGCTTTGTTATTGGCCAGTACTTTGTCGGGATTAATCACGCCGGTTACGGCCATACCGTATTTCGGCTCGGTATCATCCACGGTATGCCCGCCGATAATCGAAATACCCGCCTCCTCGGCCTTGGACTGGGCGCCTTTCAAAATACTCTCCAGTACCGTCATAGGTAGACGATTGCTGGGGAAACCTACGATATTTAACGCGAAAAGAGGCCGGGCGCCCATAGCGTAAATATCGCTTAACGAGTTAGCCGCCGCGATAGCCCCGAACTGATAAGGATCATCGACTATGGGCGTGAAAAAATCGACCGTCTGCACGATCGCCGTATTATCATCGATACGATAGACCGCCGCGTCATCGGAGGTATCAGCGCCAACCAGGATATTGATATCATCGGGCACGGGCAGTTTCTTTAATGTCTCCTCCAGAAGTTGCGGCCTTAGTTTGCAGGCGCAACCCAGGCCATGAGTGTACCGGGTCAGTTTGTATTCGCCCGTATCGACACCGGCTAGAACCGGCGACTGGCCCGGTGTGAGCCTGCCAACGACATCGACTATCTCCTCCAGCGCCTTATCGATCTCCTCCATTGTGGTGAACCGTCCGACCGAGAACCGTATCGTTCCCATGGCGTATTCGAGTGGTAATTTCATCGCCTCCAGCACACTCGACACTTCGACATTATCGCTATGGCAGGCCGCGCCCGCCGAGGCCGCTATGCCGCTGAGTTCGGAAAGGATAGTGTTGGCCTCCAGCCCCCGGAAACTGACACTCAAAGTATTCGGCAACCGTCTATCGGGATGACCGTTAATACTGATATCAGGAAAATTAGTTTTAATACCATCTTCCAGCTGATCGCGGGTTTTACGTAGATAAGCGGTATGTTTATCGAATTCGTTGTTTATCAACTCGCAGGCTTTGCCCAGGCCTACAATCTCGATTACGTTTTCGGTACCGGCGCGAAGGTTTCTCTCGTGATCCGCGCCGTGAACCTGTTTTTCCAATTTCACGCCATTTTTGATATACAACGCCCCGATACCTTTCGGCGCGTATAATTTATGACCGGCTACAGAGAGCAAATCCACTCCCAATTCAATAACGTTCACCGGTATTTTCCCGATCGACTGGGCGCAATCGGAATGCATCAATATACCCTGAGCGTGGGCGATATCGGCAATCTCGCGTATCGGTTCGATCGTGCCGACCTCGTTATTGGCATGCATGACCGTTATCAATATCGTCTGAGGCGTAATCGCTTTTTCCACCTGTAACGGATCGACGAGGCCGTATTGATCCACCGGCAAATACGTGACCTTCAATCCATCCCCCTCGAGGAAACGGCAAACCTCCAATACCGCGGGATGTTCCACTGCTGAGGTTATGATATGATTGCCTTTGTCACGATAAGCCCGGGCTATTCCTTTTATGGCATAGTTGTTGGATTCCGAACCACCGCTGGTAAAGATGATCTCATCCAACTGACATCCAAGCATATCGGCCAATTGCTTGCGGGCTTTCTCGACCGCCTTTTTCGTGGTGATACCGAAACTATGCCCGCTCGAGGGATTGCCGAAATGATCGGTAACGAAAGGGATCATATCCTCGGCAACCCGGGGGTCTATCGGGGTAGTGGCGTTATAATCAAGATATATAGGATTCATATTGTCTCCAGGTTTTTATATTTACCCTAATAATAATAAACGAAAGTCCTATCCGCAAACAATTGAATGGGATTAAAATACTGAAATCTTGATGGCGGGCAGATAAAGCCTTTGATTCACTATTTTTCTCGCCCGGTAACTCTGGATAGAAATCTATCCCTATATTAATAACAATGTTTAAAACATTGAATGGTGTTACCGATCAAACGATCGATAAAACTTTATTTATTCTTCTGTCAACTCCCGATAAAAATTTCCGATACATCTAAAAAAGGAATAGTCTTTAAGCGTTATGGCTAAAATAGATCAACTTTTAGAAATAATCAAGCAGGCGGATGCCTCGGATCTTCACTTGAACGTTGGCTCCGTCCCCATAGTACGCGTCCACGGGCGGCTCGAGAAAACCCACTCGGCGAAATTGACCGGCGAGGGAATCAAGCAACTCGTGTATGAAATGCTTTCCGATACGCAAATCAAACAATTCGAAAAATCCGGCGATCTTGATTTTTCTTACGGTATTAAAAACGTAGCCCGCTTCCGGGTGAACCTGTATCAAACATTCCACGGAATCGGCGCGGCCATTCGTATAATCGAGGATAGTATCAGGGACTTACAGACCCTCGGTTTCAGCGATGCCGTGGTAAACCTTACCGATAACAAAGCCGGTATCATACTCGTAACCGGCCCGACTAACAGCGGTAAAACCACTACCCTGGCCGCCATGGTCGACCATATCAATACCAACTACTCCAAGCATGTAATAACGCTGGAGGATCCCATCGAGATGGTTCATGGCAATAAAAACTCGCTTATCTCACAGCGCCAGATCGGTATGCATTCGGAGTCTTTCCCGATGGCTCTGCGCGCCTGTTTACGTGAGGACCCCGATGTCATCCTGGTGGGCGAAATGCGCGATACCGAGACCATTTCACTGGCGGTAACCGCCGCCGAGGTAGGGCTTTTGGTACTTGGTACGCTTCATACCAGAACCGCCTCGAGTACGATAAACCGCATTATTGATGTTTTCCCGGCGGATCAGCAGCAGCAGATCAGGATTATGCTTTCCGAGACATTACTCGGTGTGGTGGCCCAACAACTGGTTCGCAAGGCTGATGGTTCCGGTAGATGTGTTGCCTATGAACTTCTGGCGCATAATACCTCCCTCTCCAATCTGATACGCGAGAACAAAACCCATCAGATTCAAACGGTTATTCAAACCGGTAAGAAAAAAGGTATGCAACTTCTGGATGATCATCTAAGGGAACTGCTAAAAAGTAACACTATCACCCCCGAGGAGGCAATGCGGGTGGCGATAAACCCGGATCAATTTATGATAGATGTTACTAAAACTACAAAAACCAGCATGGAATTCAGTAAATTATAATGGCACAGGTTCCGAAAAGAAAACGCCTGGATGAGATACTCCTCGAAGACGGACTGGTTACCCCCGAACAGGTAACCGAGGCCCTGTTACGTCAGAAAGCTAACGGTGGACGGTTCGGTTCGCAGTTGATGTATTACCGGATCATCGATGAGGCTACTCTGATTAAGGCCCTGGCCAATCAGCTTCAATGCGATGGTATCATCCTCTCCAATCTTGAAATCTCCGAGGAGGTTATCGGGATGTTACCGGCCAAACAAATCGTGACCCGCAAAATCGTTCCGTTCGAATATGATAATAAGACAAACACCTTAAAAATCGCCTGCGAGGATCCCACCGATCAGCAATTGATTAATGATATCAATTACCTGGTACAAGGCAAATTCGTGAAATTATACGTAGCCGCCGAATTGGCCCTGGATACCGCCATCAGGAAGTATGTTCACGGCCAGAATACCAATATTAACGAGAAATTATCTCTCAATATTCCGGATTTGAATATCACCGATGAAACCACCCAGGTTGAATCCCACAGGCCGTTGGAAAAAACCGAAAGCAAGACAATCCTGTTTATTACCGATGAGGAATACTCCGGGTCTTTATATCAAACCATACTTGCCAGGGATGATTACAAAACCACGATATGTGAAACACTCGAACAGGCACAAAAATTAGTCGATGAGAATCAATACAAAACTGTCATTATCAAGGAATCGCTGTACGATTGCGCCTCCGGTTTTTTCAGTAAAATTCGCAAGAAATCACCTCGCACACGGATAATCAAATACTCAAAATCATCCGATTTGGTCTTGAGCGAAAAGTCATACGAAACCGCCGGCCTGATACTCGATCGTAACCTGACACTTCTAACCTCGCTTCTTTCCACGAAAGACGGTCTGACAGACAATCATAGCGGTACGGTCGGACGATATACCGAAAAGCTTTGCCGCAAACTAGGCATACCTGTCGAGGATACTATGGTTATCACCAACGCCGCCTATCTTCACGATATTGCCAAATACTACTACCCCAACACCAGTGAAAAAGACTACAAGGAACAGATTGACTTATCGGCCAAACTATTACAGTCGCTCGATTATCCACCGGTAATACTGAGTATAATCTATTCAATGTACCAGGATTTAACTGCCGAATATTCTAATAGCCTGCCGATTGAAAGCCTCGGTGGAAATATCATTACGATAGTCGATCTTTTCTGTGAAAACATCCAACTCGATCAGAAACTGACATTGGAAAAACTGGACACGGTAAAAAAGAAACTCCGCGATCTTTCCGGTAAACTGTTCTTAAACGAGGTAGTTGAGGCGTTTATCGCCATGATGCAAGAGGAAATACTGGATATCCATACCAATGCCGGAGTCGGCCAGGTATTTATTTTCTCCAACTTGCCGGAATACTCGTATCCTCTGGAATTGAGGTTGAAAAACGAGGGTTACCGCATACTATCGGAAAGCGATGTCGAATCGGTAATTAGCCTGGTTAAGCGCAGTACACCCGATATATTACTTCTGGCATTTAAGAAAACGGCAGAGGAAATTACCGCAATACTCGATGAGCTGGAACATAACGAAATAAATATCAAGAAGATACCGACATTTATACTGGCGGAAAAAGAGATATCCAGCCAATTAGCCTCGGTTTACGATAGAGGCATTGAGGATGTCATAACCATTAACGGCAATTATGACTTACTGCTAGTGAAGATAAAAAAGATCATAAGCCAGGTTCAAGCCGGTCGAACCGGGGATAACTCCCAGGGATCGGGCGCCAGGGGCCGGCTTTCCGATATGAGCCTTATCGATTTGATGCAAGCCCTTTCACCGGGTCGAAAAACCGCTCGGCTGACAATCACTCCCAACGCGCAACCGAATATGCAGCTTGAGGTTTGCCTGGATAAAGGAAATATTATATACGCCCGTTTAGGCGAAAAAGCAGGCGCCGAGGCTATCTATGAGGGAATGACCTGGACCGATGGCAACTGGCATGTGGAACCTGTTGATGAGAGCCAACTTCCCGCGCCCAACAATCAACTTTCCAATGATGCAATTCTGATGGAAGGCGCTTATCAATTGGATGAAAAAATCCGCGCCGGTAAACTCTGATTAACTTAACTCTTTTAGTTTAACAAATCCATTTAGCTGAAAAATTATGGGAATTATCCTATAACCTATTGCGTGTTCCCCATAACGTTTCCAGACCCATTTTTATAACATGTTATGAATCAACATCTTATTTTTTATTATCGAGGGTACGCTATTTGTATATAAAGAACCTAAAATGACAAGTAAGAAGGGAGGAAGTATGAGGAAAGGTAAAGGGTTGTTAAAGAAATTCAGGGGCATATCGATTATCTTATTTACACTATTACTATTCACTGCGTGTTCCGACAATCAGATTACCTCGAACGAACCTGCTAATACTGACTTATTGGCCATCCAATCCGTAGATTTGGCTAAAGAGCTGAACGCGAAAACTCCCGGACTGGCAAAAGGCGAATTGAATGTCTATTCAATCAGCAAGGTTGCCCACGGTTTCGAGATTAGCAGTGCGGCAAGCGTAACCTCATTCGTCATCGATGGCAAAACCATCAAGATTTCAGTTCCTGAAAACGCCTTTGATAAAAACAAGTTCGGCGAAAGGCTCTATATCTTCATAAGGGCAGAGAAGTGGTATACGTCGGATGGAGTGGTGTACTATTACGAGTGTACGCCCGGTGGCGCCGAGTTTAAAGAACCGCTTGTCCTGCATCAACCGTATCAGTACAGCGGTAGCAGCAGTGAGTACCTCTACTGGTACAATCCGGATCACAGAAACTGGGTTGCCGTGGATGGCAAAAACCTGAGGAACGGTAGCGCTAGTTTCGAGATTCATCACTTCTCGAAATATGCCATCGCCGACTAAAAAGACATTAACCTGTATCTGTTGCCTATAACCCCAATGACGGGCTGCCCCCCAGCCCGTCTTTTTCTTTTACAGGCCGTTATTTTCGGTATTTAAATTTGCGGGAATGATAATCGTGAATGTCGTGCCTTTGCCCGGCTCGCTTTCTACTTTGATTTCTCCTTGATGATCCTCGATAATCTGATAGCATATCGAAAGCCCCAAACCGGTGCCTACGCCTACGCCTTTAGTCGTGTATCCCGGATCGAATATCTTTTTCAGGTTTTCAGCGGAAATTCCCTTACCGGTATCGCTGATAACTACCCGGATATGGTCGCCGACTTTTGAGGTTGAAATAGTGATCTTCCCCTCGCCTTCAATGGCCTGGATTGCGTTTATGAGAATGTTCAGAAAAACCTGGTTTAAAGGTCCCGGGAAACAGTTAATTTCAGGGATATCGGAATATTTTTTCTCGATGGTAATTCTGTTTTTCAACTGATGGCTGATTAGTTTAATCGTGTCATCCAAACCCATATGAATATCGGCTTTTTGCAGATCGGCCTGGTCGAGACGGGCAAAGCTTTTCAGTGTTCTGACAATATCTGCCACGCGTCTGGAGCCATCGTTAATCACCCGGTTGGCATCATCGATGATTTTAAGCGATTGTTCGAGTTTCTCGCATCCTGAGTCATCCCTTTTTTGCGGTAAGCAATTTTTCAGGTTATCGATAGCGCTTACCAGCGAGCCATGAATACTGATAACCGCGCCGATGGGATTGTTTATCTCATGAGCAACACCCGCCGCCAGCGTACCCAGGGAGGCCATTTTTTCGGCTTGAACCAGGCGTGATTGCGCATGTTTTAACTGGGCCGTACGTTCCTCGACTTTCCTCTCGAGCCCGCGATTCAAATCATCCACCATATCGAACTGGTAACGGACAATAGCGATATAGAATATAACCACCGCCAGGGGGAATGCGATAAAAGCAAACACCTGAGACTGAATACCGAAAAGAGGCAAAATTATAAAAAGCCCCAGAGCCGGGCCATAAGTTACCCTGAAAGCAAGCAGGTTCAATCTCAGGAATTTACGGAAAGATTTATCTACCGATGACCTGTAAGTCCTGTTGATTGATATGATGATTTTCGTGAATCCCCCTATGATAATTATAAGCGGTAATGCTATCAGGGGGCCATACTCGATCCGAATGCCGCCTGGTTCGGTCAGGTACGCACTCGATAAAACCAGCCCTTTATGAAGGGCCAGGGCAAGAATAACTCCCAGTGGGATTACTACGAAAAAAATATATGTCCTCAAGGAAGCCCGACCGAAAAATAACTCTATATGATTCGGTTGACCGGTTAAAAGCATACTGTAATGAACCGCGAACAAAACCGACATCACCGCAAAAAAAGGCGCGAAACGAACATACTTATAAAGTTCGTAGTCGTTGGTTGAAATAGTTGCTTTAAAAGCGAAAAAAGCCGTCAATGATAAAAGCAGCGCGAAAATAGCCAGCATTTTCCAGAGAAGAACTTTGCGGCCGGAGACGAGTGAAACGACTGCAAGAGACAACATGAAGAACATGCCGATCAGGGGCAGAAGAGAATACCATTGGAAAATCGTTTCGCCATTATGCATTACTAATAGATAATCTCCGGATTAATCAATTGCAATAACTTATTGAAAATCTCTCTAATACTTGATTTTAATCTCCATTCCAGGGCCGTTTTCCGGACGAGGAACGAATCCGCACTTTTCATAGAAACCGACCTTATCGACCGCGCAAAATAATTGAATATCGCGGATTTTCCACAGCCTGCATTTGTCTATCAAATCATTCATGATAGCCTTACCCGTTCCCTGTCCCCGGTAATCAGGATGAATTATGACATCGAAAATAACCGCATGCAGAAGGCCATCCGATAACAGCCTACCAAACCCAATCAGTCGATTACCAGCGTAAGCCGAGACATGATAAGTGCTCCGCTTCACTACCTCCAGAAGTTGCCCGGGATTGGCTCCGTAATCCTCGTTCCAACCGGTGGTCTCGAACAATTCGAAATATTCATACTCATCGGGGAGTTGATTGGATAAAAATATACTCACGGTTTCACCTTTAGCTGCAGCCATATCTCATCGAAACTTTTGCCCCACTTACGGCCGATATCCTTGAAACGGCCGCATTCGACAAAGCCATATTTCTTGTGAAACTCCAAACTTTGCTGATTGCGGCTGGAGACGCTGGCCATGATATTATCAACACTCGATTTCCGACATGCTTCGGTCAGAAGATCGAGAAATCGTTTACCGAGGCCCATCCGGGTGTAACGAGGTAGTATAAAATAGGTGATCCGTACCGATCGCCGAAAAACGCCAATGCCGTAATAGGGATGTACCAGGGCGAATCCGACTATCTCTCCATCTTTATTTTCGGCCACATAGAACGGGTAACCGCGAGAGATATACCACAGGCGGCGGAAAAACTCCTTACCCTCGGAGTGCTCGGTATAGGCGGCGTAACTGTTTTCGACGAAATAGTTGAATACTTTCATGACAGCTTTTTCGTCATCGAGTGAGGCGCCGCGTATTTTAAACTCAGGTACGTTCATAACACCGTATATATTTTAGCATAAAGGGCGTTACTTTCAAAGCCAAACTCTTTAGAAATCCGAAAAATCCATGTCGATCACCTGTATATCGTTTTCTATCCGCTCCCTCTTGCCGGCCATAAATCTTCTACACCAGTCGTTAGTTTCGTGAGCATTCTCTCGAAGGATTACGGAATATAAATCTATCTCGCGAAGTTTCATGAAATCCGGAAGATATTCCAACCACCATTTTTCGACCTTATTTTCCCTCCGGTAGCCGCTGATAAAATGTTTGAAAAATTTACCGGCAAACTCGGTATTATCGTCGCCTATGGATTCATCGAGCATGGCGTAATACAGCGGTATCATGATATCGAATGCGAAATAATCGTAGTGGCAATCATCGAAATCGAATGCCGTTAATACACCATCCTGCGCTACGAAATTTCCGGTGTGAAGATCGCTATGTATCAAGCCATAGTTATTCGAATCCGTCGGCAGCTCTTTCAGCTTTTCGATTAACTCTTCGGCTTTATCAACCACGGCAATCTGATCATCGGGAAGACAATCGGCTATATTAATGGATGGATCATTATACCAGTGAAACCGCCGGTAGCTTTCCCGTGAAGGTCGGTACTTTTTGGTAGCGCCGTGCATTCTGCCGATCATCGCGCCCCACGATTCGAACAATCGTTCATTCCAATTGGACGCGTTAGTAAATTCACCCTTAGCCTTCTCGCATATGTAGCCATGAAAAGAGGAATCACCCACGGTAATACTTTCCACCAAATTGCCGTTAACGGAGGGATAGTATTCGCAGACCGAAAGATCGGCGGTCGCCAGGTAGTTGACCCAGTCCAGCTCTCCCATTATCAAATCCTCGCTCCTGTGGAGGCTATGGGTAATTTTGAGGATATACTCTTTACCATCCCGGGGATACTCGTATACTAAGCTTTCGAAAGAGCCCAATTTACTCAAGCTCCCCGGTTTGATTTCAAAGCGAACGCATATCCGGCTTAATATTTCATCCCTGTTGTTTTCGAATAGTTTTACACTTTCCTCGAGCATATCGGTTCCGCCTTTATCGAAGTTTCTTCTTTCTTAATTCATTTTGTTCATTTAGAATTTTCTTGTAATATTTACCCAGATCGCGTTGCTGTTTTCTGAAAACGGCTTCGTTTTTTCTGTTTTCTAAAAAGTTTTGTTCTTTTTGAAGTTTCAAATAACTGTCATACCGCCTCTGATCCAGTATGCCTTCCTCCAGGGCGGCTTTCACGGCGCAGCCGGGTTCGCTACGATGTTTACAATCGGAGAACCGGCATTGAGACATCAACTCCAGGATATCGCCGAACGTGTGCGACAGTCCTTCATCGCCATCCCATACCTTGAACAACCTCATGCCCGGCGTATCGATAACGATTCCCCCCTCGGGCAATACCACTAGCTCCCGGTGGGTCGTCGTGTGACGCCCTTTGCTGTCGGATTGCCTTATTTCCTGAGTTTTCAATCGCTGTTCTCCCAGAAGTTGGTTGATTATAGTTGATTTACCCACGCCCGAGGAGCCCAGCAAAACTATCGTATTGCCTCTTACCATATATTGATCCAGTTGCTCCAGGCCGCTTTGTTTCTCGGCGCTCATCGCGTGGATGGGGGTATCATAAGTGATTGCCTCGACCTCGGCTATTTTTGCCTCGATATTTTCGCAGATATCGGCCTTGTTCAAAACAATAACCGGATTGGCTCCGCTATCCCAGGCAGCGCTCAAGTATCGCTCCATCCGCCTCAAGCTGTAATCGTTATCGAGCCCGTTCACTATCAGCACCGTATCGATATTGCTTGCCAGCACCTGCTCATCGGTTTTACCTCCGGTTTCCGGCTGCCCTCCCGACAGTACCGCCTGTCTGGAAAAACAGCTTTTACGAGGCAGCACGGCATGAATTATCGCTTTAGCCTCGTTCTCGAACGGAGTAGCGACAACCCAATCTCCCACAGCCGGGAAATCGGCCCGCGATTTGGCCTCGAAACGAAACTTGCCCGTGATTTCTCCTCTATACTCGCCCGATTCGCCCGCGAGCATATACAACTCTTTATGCTCCCTGATAATCCGCAGGGGTTTGAATCCCCGCCCATTGAAACTCTCGAATTCTTTTTCGAAAAATTCTGTCCAGCCTAAATCTATCAAATTCATTATCTTAAATTCCTTTTTATCTTACATTTAAATATCGGAAATAAAAAAACCGCCGACATGTTGACCGCGGATTTAACGAAAAAAAACCGCGGACTGATTACGCCCGCGGTCATGTATTCAAAACGGCTTTTTCAGTAAGCCGGGTAAAACTGTATCCTATCCTACAGCCACCAGTCCGGGGCGCACTTCAACATCTAGATAAAAATATGTCGCTTCCATAAAAATACGCCTCCTTTCCAAACTACGTTCTCTTTGCTTACCCACCATTACGGGGACACCCCTATTATGTTTCATTAATTCGATTTGTCAACAAAAAAAGCGCCGATTTTAACAACCGGCGCCGAATATCATGTATTAATCGAGTTTAGATCTTGGTGGCCACGCTTACACCATCACACAGTATCGGCGGTACCCAGGTACCGTAAGCGGCGTATTGCTTATCCCCAACGCCTATTACATTGTTGAGAGTCTCATATATATTGCCGGCCGCCATAATATCTTTAGCGAGGCCGACTATCTCGCCATTTTCCACATACAGGCCGGGAACCGCGCCAACCGAGTAATCGCCGTTGGGTATATTTCCGCTATGCGGACCGAGCGAACCCTCCACGATTATTCCACGGTCTATCAATCGGATAAGCTCGGTCAGGTTTTTATCACCGGGTTTTATCCGCAGATGTTTCAGCGCAGGGGTCGGTTTTAACGTGATAGCATCACCGCCCCACATCGAGGTTTTATGGCCATGACCGGTAGACTGAGCGTTTAGCTTGGCGGCATACTTTAAATCGTAATAATAATTCTTGAACACGCCGTTTTCGACCAGTGTCAGCGGTTTAGAGGCAACCCCCTCATCATCGAAAGCGCCGGCGCCGGGATGTGCTTCATCGAGCGGATCATCATATATAGTCAAATTGCTGGAGAAAATCTGCCGATCTATTTTATCGGCAATAGGCGAAGTTTCCTCGTAAAGGCTTTTCGCGCTCATGCCGGTTAGCAAACGGTATTTGAAAACGATCTGGCTGTTCGGCATAAACAGCACTTTCATTTTACCGCCACCGAAAGAGGCCTCTTTTTTAGTATGATTGAAAAGTTCGGCTATTTCGTTGATATAGCTATCCGGCATCTTTTCGTATTTCGTGCTCTGGAAAAAGCGATGTATACCTGATCCGGATCCGGGAGTAACAGCCACGCCAAAAATACCGTAAATACTATTCCGGGCGGATAGATCGGTACCGGCGGTATTTATCAAGCGGGCTTTGGTCAGATGTTTTATGCCGCTTAACATAATTTCCGTATCCGTTTTGGATTTTAGCAAATCACACACGCGATTGCCCTCATCCACGATCTCGGCGTTGGTCAGGTTTTCCAGCGAACTATCGTACGAATCAATCCGGGGTATCTCGGTCGTCAAGGGGAAATCATAACCGGCCTCGACACCACCTTCAAGCGAAAGCCTGGCATTATCCAGCAGCTCCTGGCGATCGATCAGATTACGGGTATAAGCGAAACCCTCTTTGCCGTCCTTGATAATCCGAAGGCTGATACCCGACTGGTATGAGCTTTCAATCTCATGAAGTTTAGCGTCCTGGAACGAGACGGCATTGTCCGAATACTCTATCGAGTAAATCTCAGCTTTGTCACAAACCTGTTTGGCCATCTCCAAAAGTTTTTCCATCAGGCACCTCCTACAATCAGGCTTGAAAACAGGGTATGCGGCCCGCCGTGACATGAGCGAATATTAAGCTGACCTTTACCGCAGCTACCAACCTTGTTCAGGGTGAGATCGTTGCCCACCGCCTGTATATTTTTAAGGGTATTGTACAGGTTACCGCTGATATTAATATCGCGAACCATTTGCCCTATCTTACCGTTTTTGACCTCGTAGCCGTACTGGGCGCCGAAAGTGAAATTCTCACCGGCCGTTTGCCCGCCTTTGGCATCGAGTATATATAAACCATCTCCCATCATTCTGATTAAATCATCCAGCGAGTTAGGCCCCGGCTCGACGAATGTCGTGCCCATTCTGACAATCGGAGCGAATCTGAAATCCTCGGCCACGCAGTGTCCGGAAATCGGTTCATCGAACTCGGCTGCGGTTCTCCGCGAATGTAACCTTCCCACGAGTACGCCTTCTTTCATCAGATCGGTACGCCTGGCCGGAACGCCCTCGTCATCATATTTGTAATAGCCCAGTTGAGTTGGAAATGTCGGATCATCCACGATACTGACTTTGTCGCTGCCGAGTTGCTCACCCAGTTTCATTTTCTCTCTCATCGCCGGCAGCGACTCGATTATATCAGCCTCGGAAAAATGGCCGAATGCCTCATGCGCGAAAACGCCTGTCATGTTCGGATTCAGTACGCAAGTATATTCGCCACCTTTTACCGGTTTGGCTTTCAACAGATCGAGTACTGTTTTCGAACGCTGCTCCATTATATCCTCGAGATTTCGAATCCTGTTAAAACCGTTGGAGCCGCCACCGCCAACCCGGATGTTCTGCATCAGGTTACCATCCCTGGCAATCAGCTCGCCGGAAAACGCGCAGGTAACCAGGTCCTCGTGGATTTCCGATCCCTGGCTGGAAAGGAAATACTTGTCCCTGATTATCTCGCGGTAATTAATCTGTGTACTGGCGATCCCCTCGTGATCCAAGGCTATATCGTTGTACTTGCTCACCAACTCGAGTTTCTCCTCTATGCTGATATCGCGAGGATCCTCCACGAGTTTCGGCGAATATTCGTCCTTGACCGGTTCCGCATTGGCAAGCCTGACTGGTTTTGCGATCGTTTTCCCGGTTAACACGGCGTTTTCCACCGCTGATCCTACGGCCTTATCAGCATCATCATCTTTAGTAAACACGACTGAGGAAAAGCCGCCGTTTTTCAGCACCCTGACCACGAAACCATCGGTAGTGCTCGCCCCTATCTGGGTCAACTCTTTACCGGAATATGATATATTCGATTGCTTTTTGGTTTCATAGCGGATGTCGGCGTAGTCGGCATCGATTTTATTTAAAATCGTCCGGAGTTTATCAAACATCCTACCTCCCGAAATAATTTAGAATATCAAGTCATAAAATTTTATACGAATAATTATATAGGATTACTCGCGTGCTCAATATATAAATTAAAGAGGTATATGCCAATAATAAAAAAATATACCTTTGGCTATTATAATATCGATAGGTCTGATTTAATTAAGTTCCACCGGCTAACTGATATTAGCCCTAAAGATCGTTAAAGCTTCAGTTCTATCTCGATCGGGCAGTGGTCCGAGCCCATGATATCAGAATGGATAGAGGCTGATTTCACCTTGCTTTTCAAGCTCTCGCTGACAAAGAAATAATCAATTCTCCAGCCCACGTTCCGGTCGCGTGCCCTGGTTTTCATGTCCCACCAGGTATATTGATCGGGCTCATCGTGAAACATCCTGAAAGTATCGAGATAGCCGTTATCCAGTAGTTTGTCAATCCAGGCGCGCTCCTCGGGCAAAAATCCCGAGGTCTTCTCGTTCTCTTTCGGTCTGGCCAGATCTATCTCTTTGTGCGCAGTGTTGACATCCCCGCAAATAACGATATTCTTGCCGTCATCTTTAAGCTTATTGGCGTAATCGAGGAAAGTATCGTAAAAATCCATCTTATATTTCAATCGCTCTTTATTCATCTTGCCGTTAGGAAAATATATATTGAAAAGCACGAACTTTCCGAAATCGGCAATCATCGAGCGTCCCTCCGAATCGAATCTGGCGACGCCGAAACCACCTTTGACATCAACAGGCTCGATGGAGCTGTACATCCCGACACCCGAATATCCCTTACGCTCGGCCGAGATGAAGTAATGCTCGTAACCCTCGACCGTGGTCAGGTCTTTGGGAAGCTGTTCCTCCATCGCCTTTGTTTCCTGCATGCAAAGTATCTCCGGTTTACGCTCGTAAAACCAATCGAATGCTTTTTTCTTATGCACTGCTCGTATACCGTTCACGTTCCAGGAGAGTATTTTAATGGTGCTCATTTTTTATTCCTTTTATCTGATTTTATGTTTATCCCGGTTGTAATTGCGAGGTTCTGAAAGATACGAACCAATCAGGTCATACCCGGTACAGTCGCAAAAACATCACGTATTCGAGTATTGATAACACCCAAATTAACATAACCGTTCCCGATATGAAAGCATAATCAAAAGAGTCGGGGTATGAAATCCCTGTGAAAAACTACTTGCTACCCGTTATTGCTCGGTGATATTTTCGTCATCGCCTTCAGGAATTTCATATCTCCACAGGTTGCGGAAATAATAGCTGAGGAATAAAAACAATCCGCCGAATCCCATGAATAAAAGTATACGCCATAATACCTCCAGCGCGGCCAAATCTATAAGGAACAGCTTGCCGACGACAATGAATAAAGTAATCAGCGAGACGACTCTCAGGCGATGATAGTTTAGCCGAAGGCCGATCACCAGTAATATCGCGCTATAAATTCCCCAGGCGACAGTAATGATTCCCTGCCCGTTAGGGTAAACATACAGCTCATGATAGAACCATGTCAGAAACGCAGCATGAGAGAAATACAGATAGAGCACATAGGATTTATCAATTTTAAAGTACTTATATACTACGGCCGGGGAGATTATCACTATCATGTTGGCTATTGCATCAAAATTAACCATTGCCGGCCCGGGGGATTTAACTCCCAGCAGTCGTATCACCATTACCATGCCAATAATGGCATAGAATACATTCGCAAACAACCTTATGGGTGGATCGTTTTTCCATCTGGCAACAACATGTATCAAAACAGCTTCTACAGCCAGTAACAATAACAAGACGTTACCACTAAGCTCCCGATTGAACCAGCCGACCAGGGCCACCGCAGCGGCAATGAAATATACACGCTTCACTTTTGTTGCTTGAAAACACCCCGACAAAATAACCCACATCCCGATCAACCAGAGATCGGTTAACGCCCTGGCGTTTATAACAGGATCGTGCGAAATAGAGGATGGGAATATCAATTCTATAGCGGGGAATACCCGATACGAGAATACCAAAGCCATAAACAGGCTCAATACATGCGCACAAATAGCATAGCCCTTGCTTTTAATACGAATGGCAATCAGATGAATTACCGTCGCCTCGGTGGCCAGCGCGAAAAACAGCGAATCACCGTCAAGTATAAAACAAACGGCGCCGGTCAGAAATGCTAATCCCAAAATCGCATTAGTGAACGCGAGGTCTTCGAATCGTTCCAGCAGATCCAGCCCCCATGCGGTTAAGCCGAGCACGACTCCACCTCCCAGGGTAATCCAGCCCCAGGATTTAAGCGTTATTTCGGGCCAGATCGCCATTGAAATTCCAAGCGTGAAAGCAGGTACGATCACATTGAGAATATATATATTTCGATTGATCGAGCTTGAGCCGAGGGATGATTCGGCATGTTTGCCGCTGCGGTAAATCTCTCGGAATAGCGGCGCGAGCCAGAATAGCAGGACGCCGCTCGAGTAAGCGATCTGTAACGCCCATTGGTCGGCGGACACGATTATATCTTTATCATATAGCATATCTACCAGGTTAATCGAAAACACGATCCAACTACCGATCGCCGATAGCCACAGCAGGGAATACCAACCTTTATACAGAAAAACAGCTACGGTACCCAGCAATATCAAGATAGTGAAAATCACCAGAATCGGTATTCCGCCAACTCCTCCATGAAGCATAAATGGCGTTCCCAGACCGCCAATCGCTCCCAACAGCGAAAGCACTGAGGTATTCTGCCTGATTGCCAGCAGATAGGCTGTTACCGTAACCAATACCATGAATGTCAGGGCGACCGGGTACGATACCAGCGAAAACATCCTGAAAGCCGCGAAACCGCATATGTAAAATGTAGCGATAGCTCCCCCGAACATAACCTGCGCGAAATGGCGACGTTTTTTGATGAGTCTGAAACCAAGCGCCAGAAACAACGCGCCGAGCGCCAATCCGAAAATGACTCGCACCGGCGGAGTCAGCCAACCCTGATCGACGGAGTATTTGAATAGAAACACTACGGCAAACAGCAGTAAACCGATACCGACTTTATTCAACCAGTACTCGCTTCGTTTCATGTAATCGGGAAGATCAACTGATTTGCGTGGTCGTATTGATTTGCCGGGGGATGATATTCGTTTGACCGTTTCAGTATCTTTTTCGGGTGTCGATACTATTTCGGTTTCTACGGCTTTTACGCTTTCTTCAACATCTATTTTTTGCCCGCTCAGTTTTTCGATAGTTTGCTGTAACTTACCGACCACCAATTCGAGCTTATATACTCTTTGCGTCAAATTCCTGATTTGTTCATCAATCATAATATCCTCACTCATTCTTATTAGATGTTTATACGAAAATATACCTGTAATAGCTATTAGAATATCTTATTATTATTGTATGACATCACTGTGAATAAGTTCTAACGGGAGGTGTACGCTGATGATTTCTTATTTCAGATAACCCTCTTTGCGGGAGAGCGAATCCTCGATACCCTTGATGATAATTTCTATTTCACGCGTTGATAAATTCGCGTAGCGGCTGTCTTTATCCCTATGAAGTTTTATTAACCCTCCCCCGCCGGCTTTAGCGATACTCTCCGACAATATTTCTCCCGGCAATTCGGCCTCTTCCCCGGTAAAAGAGGGATTAATCACCAGCAGCATTATTTTTTGTTTTTTGTATTGAGCCGCGGCGGTGATAGAATTTCGATATGCCGGATCCTCGAAAACATCCCGAACACCCAGCGTAAGCGGCTCCGGAAAACAATCGCTCAACAATATAACGATAGATCTCGCGCCGGGGTTTTTCGCTTTTTCCATCCTGGCCATATTTAGCGAGGTATACAAGCCGTCCGCGATAGGTGTCTCGCCGTGAAATTTCAGTTTGCTCAATCCCCTGGCCACCACTCTAAAGTTATGAGTGGGGTGGCTGTAGATTTTAGCCTGCAATCCCTGAAGAGATATCAAACCTACCCGGTCATTGTGCTTGTGAAAATAATCCGTCAGGGAGGATAAAATTTCTTTGAATACCTCGATGAAAGCCCAGGTAGATTTACTGACATCCACCAGCAATATTAACGTGAGGCTCTCGTACTCTCGACGTGTCCAGCCTCTCATGTTCTCGCTCTGGATATCGAACCGCCTGTTTTTGAGGTCGTAGCGGTTGTTAATCGCGGCATGAAGGATCGTGTTTTTGATTGCCAGCCTCGTCTGGTTCCTGATATAACCGATCACCCTCGTATCCCTGCCGGTCGTCATGGAGGAAACAGCCTCGCGACGTTTGTTACCGCGCGCCGATCTCACTTTCTGCCGTCTGAAAGAGCGCAGGAAACCGAAAAACGAATTCCTGGTCGACCTGTATAAACTATCGAATGAATCGAATAGCTGGTCTTGCGGAATATCCGGAATAGGTACTTTGACTTTAGTTGCACCGGGAGTGAAAGTGGCATCGCGAGGAGCGGCCTCGGAGTATTTCTCGACCAGTTCGTCGATACGTTTGTTACGCGGCCGATCTATTTCATCCGCTTTTTTTTTACCTCGATATCATCCGGCTCCATATCCTCGAGCCCGTCCCTGCCGCGTTCCAAAAAACTATCGACATCTTTATCGATCTCGGCATTGTCTCCTGAGATTTTTTTGGTACCGGATGAGCCCGACCCGGAGCTTTCGGCTTTTTTCAGGTATTTCACGAAAGCATCCCTGATCTCCTCGGCCGTCGGTGGCCCCAGCAATCCACCATCCCGGGTGCGATGAGATAAAGCGAACTCCGCCGAGAGAAGTACGTCGCCGGGTTTTACATCATCCCTGCCATCCAGAGCGGCAATAGTTTGCGAGGTTTTCACGATTACGATATCAGGCCGTTGACCATCGACTTTAAGCTCGCCACAAGCCTCGGCTATGGCGTAAATATACGACTCGGCGATTTGTACTCGGGGTAGATATCTCTTTGCCTTAACGATAATACTACCGATAGACTTCTGGTCCGCCTCGAACAGCTCATTGAATTTATCGGGATTGTTTTCATGCAGAAGATTACGTTTTACGATCTCCACTCGCAGGCGGGGATCGGTTATCGATTCCACCTTTACATTGATCGGGAACCGGTCGAGGATTTGCGGTCGAAGCTCGCCTTCCTCCGGATTCATCGTGCCCACCAGTATAAAATCTGCCGGATGCGTTATCGAAAGACCTTCTCGTTCTATCGTGTTCCAGGGAGAGGCGGCGGCATCCAGGATATCATCCACCAGGTGATCCGGCAGAAGATTGACCTCATCGATATAAAGTATATTGCGGTTGGCCTCGCCTAATATTCCGACCTCGATTTTTTTCTCGCCGGTTTTCAGAAGTTTCTCGATATCGATACTGCCGATCAACCTGTCCTCGGTACAGCTAAGGGGGAGGTTCACCACGCGCATCTTATTCCTTTTGGTCTCATGGTTTTCTTTTTCACGGCAGAGAGTACAGTGTTTTTCCGGGTGATCGGGATCGCAGTTGAAACGGCAGTCGGCAATCGCCTCATACTCGGGCAATACGGTAATTATCGAATGAACGATAGTACTTTTGCCCGTACCTTTGGGACCGCTAATTAGAAGCCCACCGATTTTCGGATTTACGATATTGGCCAGGTAGGCGGTTTTCAGTTTCTCTTGCCCGACTAATGCCGAGAACAAAAAGGGTTGTTTCTCGAATGCCATATTTCTCCGATCACGTTCTTAACTTCCATACCACGAAACCAGTATAGTCTATTTACGATGATTTAGCCACTATAGTTTCTTTTCGCGGGTGATCTTATCGTAAACCGATAAAAATATTTGTCCGGTAGTTCTTAACCATATTATTATGGAAATATATTAGAATTGATATTATTATTTGCCACATAAAGCAAAACTGAATAAGAATCTTACTTTTAATAAAAGGATTTAAAATGAAAAAAGCCTTTCTAATCATAGCCGGCTTGCTGTGCCTCTGGAATGTGGGCTCCGCTGATGAGCTAATCGCCACCGCCGACAGCTTATACGAGCATCGCGGCGACTCGTTCGATACCGAAACCCAGATCGCCGATTCCGCCGAGATTGACCTGGCCATCGATCTCTACCGTCAGGCCATGGAATCATCCTCGTACGATACGAAAGTCGAGGCTACCTGGAAACTTTTGCGTGCTTACTATTTTAAAGGTAATTTCACTACGGATGACAAAGAGCTGAAAAAGCGAATATACGATGATGGCAAGAAGCTCGGCGTGGAAAGCCTGGAGCATTTCCCCGAATCAGCCGGGATTAATCTCTGGACTGCCATACTATACGGCGTCTGGGCGGAGGAATACGGAAAGCTTAAAGCCGCCCGTGAAGGTGCAGCCGGGAAAATACGCGATTATTGCCAGAAAGCCATACAGCTCGATAGCCTGTTCGGTGATGCCGGTGGGTATCGGATACTGGGGCGGGTTCATTTCAAATCACCGAAGATACCGTTCATACTGGGCTGGCCCTCAAAGGAGAAATCGCAGAGATACCTCGAGCGGGCAATAGCGCTGGCGCCGGACAATTTGTATGGCAAACAATACCTTGCCGAGGTGCTATACGAACGTGATCAGAAAGATAAAGCCATCAGCCTGGTTCAAGAGGTGGTCGTCTCCGATAATAATAGCTTAGGCATAGCCGAAACGGCCCGGGTGAAAAAAGAGTCCACTGAAATATTGGAGAAGTGGTTAAAAGATTAATAATATAATAAGCATTAATGTCCGATCCGGGGAATAGACGTGCAAGGATGGAATCAAAACAACCTCATAACACGTTTACTATCCAATCGTATTGAAGAATAGTTTTTGCAAATATCTTCCGGGAGAAGTAAAACGATAAACACCGTATAGTAGTGTATGGTGACCGGTTCTAAGCCGGGTTTATAACCGGCCTTCTACTGTTTTTTGTCGTTATCGATCAGGTTTCTGATTGCCTTGCCAATATCACAAGCCTTCAACGGTTTTCCGACGAATCCGCCGATACCCAGTTTACGGGCTTTCTCCACCCTATCGGATTGGGCATAACCGGAAACTATAAGAGCTTTCTGGTTCGGCTTTATTTTGAGAATCTCTTCGAACGTCCGAGCGCCATCCATACCGTTGGGCATAATCATATCCAAAATCACGATATCGTAATCATTATTCCGAATATGATATACTGCCTCCTCTCCCGATCTGCAAAGACTAACCTGATAACCAAGATCAGCCAAGAGGTTTTCGGCAACCGACCGTTGTACCGCGTCATCATCTACTACAAGTAATTTCTCATGGCCAATAATATTACCGACCTCGGAAATCTCCCTGGTCTTCACTTGCACCGATGGAAAATACAGGTATACCGAGGTTCCCTCGCCGGATTTAGATTCGATATTGATATAGCCGTTATGGTCTTGGACAACCGAATGAACCACGCTTAACCCGAGCCCTGAACCTCGTTTGATATCCGATTTTTTGGTGGTGAAAAACGGATCGTATATCAACGGTAATAGACCGGCTTCTATACCGCAACCGTTATCCAAAATCGTTATCTTGATATAATCCCCATTAGGTATCTGGAAATTCTCGCTACAATTATCATCAATATAGAAATTTTCGGTATTGATCAGGAGATGGCCTTCGCCATTGAGGGCATCAATTGAGTTGTTAAGCAAATTCGTTACAACTCGAATTAACTGTGAACCTCCTCCTTTTATTCCCATCACGTCACTGGATAAGTTCAGATCAACTTCGATTCCATCCAGGCAATTGCTTAAATTCTCCAGCGACTGCAAGATAATCTCGTTGATATCCACTGTCTCGAAATTATAATGGCCTCGCCTGCCCAAAGTTAGAAGTTGCTGATTGATTTCCGCCATCAGGGAAGCTGATTTATCCATATCCTGAAGTAATTGTAAGGCGGGGCTATCCTCGTGAAGATACTTACATATAATCTCAGGATAAGCAACGAGTGGTCCGAGCAGGTTGTTGAAATCATGAGCGACCTGTGCCGCTATTCTTCCGGCTGTTTCCAGACGCTGTGCCCGGGAGAGATATTCCTGCAGCCTTTTCTGTTCCGTAATATCGATAACCGAGGCGAAAGCTCCGATGAATTCGCCTTTTCTATTATAACGGGGCGTTGAGGACACCAGCAAATTAAGTATCTGTCCATGGTTGTTTTTCAGTTTTATTTCATATTTCGAGGATTTCCCCTGCTTGCGTCTTTCCCATTCATTCCTGGCAATCTCTTTGTACTCGTTTTCGATAAAATTCATTACCGTCTTCCCGATTAGATCATCCAGAGAATCGGTACCAAAAAGTTCGGCCGCAGGCTTATTAGCAAACTGAATGATATTATCCAAATCGATTATTATGATTGCCTCCATTACCGAATCGAAACATTCATTCAGGTAACTTTCGGAGGTCTCCAGTTGGGAGGCTATAAGCTCTTTGGCGGCAATCTCTTTTTTTAGCAATAAGTTATTCATACTTAACCTGGAAAACTCACTCGCGATTTGATAATGTAAATCGAGAATACTTTCGAATCTTTCAATTGTTACTTCCGGCATCTTATCGAAAGCTCTCAACATCCGCTTTTTATCCGCCCCGATCTCATCGGCATATCGGGCAATATCCTCTCGAGTCACACCGGCAGCATTACATTGACCTACCAGCCAGTTAGCAACATGCATATCGCCGATATATATCGGTACGCTGCCATCGACAAAACCGCAAGCCAGGCATTTGTGAAAAATCGGTTTAATGCTGGCTAATGATTTTTCCGATCTTATATTATTCGAGCGCTCGCATCTTTCCCTTCCTGCTCTTGTCTCCTGGGCTATCTCACAAACCTCAGAAAAATTGCTTGGTCGAGTGATTAATTCACCCTCAAGATCAACGATAATAGTGGACACACCAGTCACCTTAGCGAACGAATCCTGGATTGACTGAATGCTCTTAAAATCAACCACATCCAGTAAATGTACCTCAGGGTCATTATTCCCCTGCCGACCCGGACAATTCAAATTAGAACATTGTTTTAGGATAGCGGTCCGTTCAGTTTTCAGTTTTGCACTCATAGTTAAATTTTTCACAAGTATCAGGTTTTAAATGATATTTCCTATTGATAATTGCTATATCTAGTATCGATATATTGGGCAATACCTTGAAACAAAACTACTAAAAGCATAATAAAAATCGACAATAATATAATAGTTGTACCAAATAAGAACATAGTAACCATTTAATATAATATAGGACTCATAATTAGCTTTTTTCTAAGTGCCATTCACACAATCATGAAAAAAAATGTAACCTTCCACGAATTGCTTCGTAATTCAGATGGTAAGAAGTATTGCAAACCAGTTGTAATGGAGAGAGTAACATGAATCATGCTCATTATTATTTGTATCGTTGTATTTTTTTATTCTGTTTTTTCTCTGTTATTTACTCAACTGCCATAGCCCAGGATGATGAAACTATTGCCCCCTCTGTTCCTGAACTCCGGGCAACGCGAGTTAACGGTAAGGCTCCTGTTATTGATGGCAACCTTGATGATGAGATTTGGAAAAATAAAACTCTTGATATCGCTCGTAACTTCATTCAACGTGAGCCGGAGGATGGCAAGCCGGCCACCGAATCAACGCTGGTAGCGGTTGTTTATGATGATCACGCTATGTATTTCGCTTTCTGGTGCTATGATGATGATCCCGAGCAAATTCATCGTCAGTTAGTGCGACGCGACCGCTGGGGTGAGTCTGATGTCGTCACTGTCAGGCTCGATCCATACCACGATCATCAAACAGGTTATCGATTCGATTTAAGCGCCGCCGGCGTTCAACGAGATTGCCGTTTATATAACGATACCTGGACAGATTACTCCTGGGATGGCGTATGGATGTCCGGAGTAAAAGCCCAACCCTGGGGATGGAGCGCCGAGATAATGATACCGTTCCACTGCCTGCGTTTTGCCGAGCAGGATGAACACACCTGGGGCATGAACGTCACCCGCTATATAAGTCGCCGAAATGAATCTCCCTGGTGGGCTCATTCCCCCTCCTCAAAACAGGGCTTTGTCTCTCGTTTTGGACATCTGACAGGTTTGAAAGGAATAAAACCATCACGCCACCTGGAGATATTACCCTATGCCGTCGGTGGAATCGAGACTGAAAAAAAGAATGAGGGTAATCCTGATGGCAGGGATTATATGAGCAATACGGGATTCGATTTGAAATATGGTCTGTCGTCCAACCTTATTCTGGATGCCGCTATCAATCCCGATTTCGGGCAGGTTGAACTGGATGAACCGGTGCTGAATTTGACCGCTTATGAAACATACTATGACGAGAAACGTCCGTTCTTCCTGGAGGGGGCTAACCTGTTCGATACCCCGTTCACGCTGTTCTATTCCAGACGTATCGGTCGAGCGCCTTTGGGCGATATAGAAGATGAGGATGACGATTCATACGACCCGAATTTCGATTATTATACGAATTATCCGAACGCAGTGACCATACTGGGCGCGGCCAAAATAACGGGAAAACTCAACACGGGTACTTCCATAGCTTTCTTGAACGCCATGACTCAGGAGGAGAAAGCCGAATATACGGATACTTCCGGTAATGAGTTGGATGGCATTGTCGAGCCTATGGCAAATTGCTCGGTGCTGCGCTTGCAACAGGATATTTTCTCGAACTCCAACATCGGCGGTATGTTAACGCTTGCCACCCAGGATAACAGGCATCCGGTAACAACAGGCGGCGCAGATTGGAGGTTATTCACCCCCAGCGGAACCTGGTCGCTTTACGGTCAAACCATATTTAGCAGTGTCCATGGTAAAAAAGAAGGATTCGGCATGGTTACCGATCTGGAGAAAACCGCTGGTGATCATTTCCGGGGCTCTATCGGATTCAGTGTGAAAGATCCTAATCTCGAGATAAACCGGCTAGGGTACACCTCCAGAAATGACAGGCGCGGTGGTGTGCTTTGGCTACAATACCGCACCACCGATGATTGGTGGATTGTCCGTAATTCCTGGAATAATATCAACCTTTACGGTTACTGGAATTATGCCGGATACAATATCAGCAAATGCGGTAATTTTAATTTCACCTGGGATCTTCAAAATAACTGGACTTTCAGCGGTGGCGCCGAGCTTGAACTGGCGGAGTATGATGATAAAGAGACTCGCGGCAATGGACCATGGAAAAGAACCGACTCGTGGAGCTGGTGGTCCTCGCTGAGTACCGATCCGCGTAAAACATGGTCGTTCAATATCAATCCCGGCAGCGGCGAGGCTAGATACGGTCACTGGTGGGCCAACTGGACCGGCGTTACTTACAGGCCGGCGGGCAATATCACTTTCGATGCCGGTACTAATTACATACGCTCTTTCCATCAAATAATGTGGGTGGCCAATGAGGCCGACACCTCGATATTCGCCGATATGTATCAGGATGAGGTCGTATTGCGTTTGACCGCCAGCGTTGTTTTAACTCGCGATCTATCCATGCAACTTTCCGGACAGGGGTATATCTCAGGTATAGACTACCGCGATTACAGGCGTTACCTCGGTAGTGAAAACTACGCATCATATCCGCTGGAGGATGAGGAAGATTTTAACTACTCGGCACTCAACTCTACATTCATTCTCAGATGGGAATACCGGCCGGGATCAACGTTGTATCTGGTATGGACAAGAGCGATGTCCGAATCCAACAGCGCCCTGAATAACCTGGAATTCTCCCGCGACCTGGAGAATCTGTTTTCCGGGGATGCCGAGAACGTATTTCTCATTAAAGCCAGCTATTGGTGGAACATGTAATAGTATTATATAGTACTAACCGATAAATACATAGAGCCGTTGGGAATCCTTTCCCAACGGTTTGCTGTTTAAGGCACAGTATAAATAAATATTGACTCATTAACGCTGATAAGTATATTTAACCATACGGGCGGAGATGGCCGCCTCCTCGGTCTGTGGGAAGAACGAAGTTCACCTGTATAGGTTATATATTACAACTTACTTTCTGCCAGATATTACAGACCCCGGCAAGTGTCGAAAGGAGTTGTTATGTCACGTTCATTGCCCCCAAAACCCAACATCGCTCATTTAAAGAATCAGGCTAAAGATATCCTAAAACGTCAAAGTGCGGGCGACAAATCGGTTTGCGATGTTTTAAAAAAACTCAACCGTTATAAGTCACTCAGCGATGAAAAAATACTGGCGGAAAATACGGCTTTAAATGAGGTACAGTTCGCACTGGCGATCGATTACGGCTTTAAAAGCTGGGATGCCATGATTAAACACGTACGTAGCTTAATCGACGATACGGATAATTCCATATCGAACTATAATAGCCGGCGAGTGTTTATCGAGAATCTCCCCAAACTCTCGTGGGAGCATTCGGGCGCCACCACCTATGCCGGAGCGCTGTCCTCAGCCTTATCAGTGACCGAATATCCCCTTACCTACGCCGATATCATGGGATTCTCGGGCCTGGCGTTTCGCCTGAGATGGTACCGTCGCACGGATATACCCGAGTGGTGTTTTTCAAGCCCCACCGGCGAATTTCCCGAGGAGATGAAGGCTACCCAAGCTAACACCGGTTGGCTTTTCGATATTTACGATAAGCCGACTTTAAGCGATCAGGAGTTGAGCCGCCTGTACGACAAAATCATTCACTCGATTGATATAGGTATACCCGTCATCGGCCATGCTAATGATCTCGATGTAGCTGTTCTTCAGGGATATGAAATAGCTAAGGATGGTATCTATTTCCTGTGGAATTCGTATAATTCCCCAAAAGCGTTAAGGCTGCCTAAAAGTCAAATCGAGAGAATGATAATAATTCCTGTTTCACATAATAGCGATATTGATACTGCCGACAGCGTGATCAACGCTCTGTCGCTATATGGCTGGCGGCAGCGTTCGTGGACTCCACCTGATTATCCTGAGAAACGAGAGCATAGCTACCTATTCGGCGATTTAGCTTTTAAAACCTGGATGGATGATCTAATCCGGGCAGATAGTTTCACCGATGGACAACGTGAGTTACTTTATAGAGTTAGTAACTGGTGTTTCCTCTCCCTGGTAGACTCGCGCAAACAGGCCGGTATTTTCCTCGATAGCCATGCACATTTTTTTTCAACCGAAATATCCGGCTATTTGAAAAACGCAGCCGTTATATATAATAATCAATACAGGTTGTTAGCCGAGGCGCGCGAAACATACCCGATCTTTGTCTCGAAAGGCGCTAAAGGGATAAATGACCGGAATACTGCGTTACGTAAACGGGAAATAGCGGTTCTTAAGGAGGCCTTGGATTTAGACCGCCGGGCAATTGCCGAAATTGATAAAGCGCTCGAAGAGCAAAAAACACATATTGAATAAAATAAAATAGTGATACACTCGAATTGTTTTTAATTAATGTCTGGAACAAGAAACCTGGCCCGCAGGTTTAAGGCTCTAAGGTTTAAATGTCGTTTCTACTGATTGTAATAATAGTGTTTTCTCTGATGTACGGCTATATCGGCTGGCGAATAATTATTCCCGCCGCATTCGGCCTGCCTATTAGTATTGTATTATGGCTGGTACTGGCAATTAGCCTTATCCTACCTTTCCTGCCTCATATAATGCGATTCAACGGCATCGAGGGCGAATGGATCGGTACAGCCGCTCGAATCGGCTATCTCAGTTTCGGCTTTTTCACCATACTGTTCGCGTTCATGCTGGTTAAGGATATCGTGTTTCTGATCACGATAGGTATAATCAAACTCACCGGCGTTTTCGGTTCGGAATCGAAAAACCTTGCCGCGGATGCGGTAGATCCTTCCCGACGCGCTTTACTCGTAAACTCGGTTAACCTCGGTATTGTCGGTGTTACCGGCGCTATGATCGGTTACGGGCTTTACGGCGCTTATCGCAAACCCAACATTGTCACTGTGGATGTCCCCCTTAAAGGCCTGCCCGATTCGCTAAACGGTCTGACTATCGCGCAGATTACCGATATTCATGTCAGCCATAACATCAAACGGCCTTTCGTCGAAAATATAGTAGAGCAGGTTAACGGTTTAAATCCTGATATAGTAGCCTTAACCGGCGATCTGGTAGATGGCTCGGTCGGGCAACTTGGCTATGATGTCGCTCCGCTGGCCGATCTTCAGGCAAAACACGGACTGTATTTCGTAACTGGCAATCATGATTATTATTCGGGAATAGATAAATGGCTAAAAGAGATATCGCGGCTGGGATTCAAGACTCTTATCAACGAACATGAAATCATATCTATCGGCAATGATAAACTTACGCTTGCCGGAGTGACCGATTACTCCGCCGGCCATTCACACCCGGGACATGGCACAGACCCTCGAAAAGCCATGGCTGGCGCCCCGGAGAATTCGCCAAAGATATTGCTAGCGCATCAGCCCAAAAGCATATTCGAGGCGGACAAGGCCGGTTTCGACTACATGATCTCGGGCCATACTCATGGCGGACAGTATTTCCCTTATCATTTTCTGGTGGCGCTGGCACAACCCTATATGTCCGGATTCAACAGGCATAACGGGATGGCGCTCTATGTCAGCAAAGGGACTGGGTTCTGGGGGCCGCAGATACGTATAGGCGCCCGGTCGGAGATCACCGTTCACAGGCTAGTCACCGCCTGATATATCTCATCAATCAAAAGATATCGTAAAGTATTTGCTGGGTTTTATGAACAGCCGACAATGTGCGTAGTCAAACACGATATTAAATCGCCGAACCGCATCATTGCCTAGTATAGCTTCACTGCCGTCCTGTTTGGAACGAACATCGGTGGGAGCGAATTGAGTGGTAATATCGTGAAGGGTAAATCCGCCGAAAGTTAATTTACTGGCTTTTCCTCGCTGGCCGTGAATATCACCGCTCAAACCGGTGCCAAGATAATCATCTATTAAATTATCAGGCATTTTGAATTTTTGATCGGCGCCCGTCAACAATTCCAGGGCGTCCCCCGAGGCTAAATCGATATACGTGTTCAAAGCCACATCATCCCCACCCAACACCTCTACCCGGCAATCGAAAAAAGGCATGCCATCAACCATATTAACCGGTACCTCATGCCAGGAGGCATCGGCCTCGTATCCGGTCGTATCATGAAGGATAATATATTCGTGATCGTAGTTTATCTCCACCGTATAGTGACCGAACAAATTCCAACCGATTACGCCATCGGTGGGGAAAGTCTGGGTATGCGGGCTCCTGGAGATAATCACTCGTTGACTGTCCAACTCGACCTCGCCGAACTTGATATGTCCGGTTTCGATCATAGTCGCGGTTGAGGCCTCACCCGCACCCGCGCCGGGTACACGCACCTCAATTGCCCCTGCCGTATCTATCTCGCCGACTAACTCCTCGTGGAAAAGATAAACGCCGTCGAATCGCATTCCCGTATCCAGGATTATATTTAATTCCTTCGAACCGTTAACGCTGACTGGAATAATTACGCGGTTACGGTCAAGATAGAAACGTATCGCTATACCTTCTTTTCGGATCAAGGCACTGTTATCGGATTTCTGGCAGGTTGTAATCGATATCAGGGCAATAATAGTCAACGATATCGAGCGCAAAAATAAATTCATCCAATCCTCCATATATACGATTTTAATGAAATTTCTGTTCGGATAAATTCCAGGGATATTAATTCGATTATCAAATATACGAATGATATGTTTATTATAATTACGTCATGGCCAAGATAAGGTTACATCTTTATCTGGACAACGCATGTGCTTGTAAACTAAACCTTATATAATTATCCGTAATGCTAAAATCGCAAAATAACGATATAATAATCCAAAACTATCGTATGAACTCAAAGGGTATTGGATATTCCCCATATTTTAGCCTGAAAATTAGCCATTTATAGGCCGATACAACGGTTTATAGCAACGCCTATCATGTTGTCATTAAATACTTTACATTAAATGTATGAATATGAAACAGCTCCGGTGTTTTTCGGCATATAGATTGATAATAGTATTGCCAGTTGAACAATTAAATAACCGGAGGGGAAACGTCAACACACGTTGTTGAATAGTCAGGATACTTCTTTGATGAAACATCTTATAACCGTAATAGTAATGACATTTCTTCTGATGGGTTCTATATCGGCCCACAGTGTGGCAGACAGCCTGCGAAGGTTATTACCTATCGTAGATGGCACCGAAAAAGTACAAATCCTCAACGATCTTTCCCGGGCCTCCTGGAGCATTTCAACCGAACAAACAATAGAATATGGCTATCAGGCGCTGGAGTTGGCGCTTCGCTGCGATGACAAGATGGGTGAAGCGACGGCTCGCAAAAATATCGGCGTTGGATATTCCAATATGTATAAAATCAAGGAATCCCTTCGTTATTACGATGAAGCGTTACAAATCTACCAGGCAATCGATAACAAAGAGGGCGAGGCGAATGTCTTGAACAATATCGGTGTAAATTACCTGGATCGGGATGAGTATGATACAGGCCTCCAATATTATCTTCAATCAATGAAAATATATGAGGAAATCAACGATACCAGCGGTATAGCGGCTTCTTTCGTAAATATCGGCACTATATATAATATATTGGGTAAAAACGATAAAGCGCTGGATTACTATAAAAAATCACTGAACCTGTTCCAGATTTTAAACGACTCTTCCGGCGCGGCTTTGTGTCTCAATAATTTAGGCAACGTATATTCCGAGGAGAAAGACTATCATAAAGCGCTAATGTTCTATCATGAATGCTTGGAGTTGAATCGCAAAATCAATGACAAATTCGGCATTGGTGACGCTCTACTGAATATCGGCTACGCCTATGATGATTTAAAAGATCACGATCAGGCTCTTACTCATTACCTCGAATCATTTAAAATCGAGATGGAGCTTAAGGATACTTATGGCCTATCCATAACCACGAATAATATCGGTGATCTTTTCCGCCGCCTTCAAAATTACGAGGAAGCGTCCAAATACTTGAACCAGAGCCTGATTTATTCGTTGGAAATCGGCGCCAAAGATATGCTAATGGAAAACTACGATTGCCTCTCAAAACTTCGCGCCGACCAGATGGATTTTGAAAACGCGCTGCAATATTATAAACAATACACGGCCATGAAAGATTCGATTTTCAACGAGAAAAGCAGCAACAAGATAGCCGACATGCAAACCAAATACGACACCGATAAAAAAGAACAGGAAAACGAGCTACTTCGCAAAGAAAAAGAAGTTCAGCAGGCAACTATCAACAAGCAGCGCACCCTCACGTTCTCGATCGGAATCGGTTTAATGCTGATGATCGGGTTCGCGGTATTCGTAATCAGGGCATATAACGGTAAGAAAAAAGCTAACCGGGTGTTGAATAAGCAAAAAGCCAAGATTGAAAAACAGGCCGGCGAATTAAAATCGGCTAACGATAAACTTATCGAGCTCGACAGGTTCAAAGAGGCCATGACCGGAATGATCGTTCATGATTTGAAAAATCCACTGGGCGCCATACTCAACTATTCCCAGGCACGTGAAAATATTTCACAAAATATTATCTACCAGGCTTCTCTTCAAATGCTGAACATGGTGACTAATATTCTGGATGTCCAGAAATTCGAGGATTCCAAGATGAATCTCGAGATAAATGATATCAATTTGTATCAAGTCGGAGTGAACGCTATCAAGCAGATAAATTTCCTTAGCCACGAGAAAGGTATAACGATAGATAACAATATCGCGAATAATTTAACTGTAAGTGTTGATAACGATATAATCGAAAGGGTATTCGTAAATCTTCTCACCAACTCGATTAAATACACACCCCAGAACGGCCGCATAGTGTTAGACTCACTTGCGGTCGAGGGTGACCGGGTGAAAGTTTCGGTAAGCGACAACGGTGAGGGTATAAACGAGGATAATTTAAAGAAAGTATTCGAGAAATTTCAACAGGTCGCTCCCAAACAGGCCGGTAAGGTACGCTCTACCGGCCTGGGTCTCACATTCTGTAAAATGGCGATCGAATCGCACGGCGGACGAATTTGGATCGAATCCAGGCCTCACGAGGGGACCACTTTCTGGTTCACTGTTAGCCTGTCGGATAAAGCCTCCGCCGCCAAACCTACTCCAGCATCGGTTGAGAATACCGATATAGAGTTTAGTAATGATGAAAAGATTCTTCTCGACAAGTACCTCGCAAAATTCAGAGAGTTGGAAATTTACGAAATAAGCGATCTTCGCAAAACGCTGAGGCAGATCAATACCAATGAAAGTATCGCCCTGGAGGCATGGAAAGATAAAATACACCAGGCGGTATACACTAATAACAAGGACAGCTACAAAAAATTAATAAAGGCGTAGATAAGAGTTAGATTTATGGATGAGCGCAAAATACTGATTATCGATGATCAACCGATAAATATCGAAATTATAGTAAATCATTTGGAGGAAACCGGCGAGCCTTACAAGATGTACCAGGCAACCGATGGCGAATCGGGCTATAAACTTGCCGAAAAAATCGTTCCCGATTTGATTATCACCGATTGGGAGATGCCGGGGATGTCGGGTATCGAGGCTATCATCAATCTCAAGAAAAACAGTATCACCGAAAGCATCCCGGTCATCGTTGCCAGCGGTGTAATGACCTCCTCCAAAAACCTTCGAACCGCCTTAGAGGCGGGCGCGGTTGACTTCATTCGTAAGCCAATAGATAAAATAGAAATCATGGCTCGCGTGCGTTCCATTCTAATGCTGGCTGACTCGTACAAGGAAATTCGCCGTCAAAGAGACGAGCTTAAAGACAAGAATACGCGGCTAAGCAAGGCGCTCGAGGATGTTAAAATACTCAGCGGCCTCCTGCCCATCTGTGCCAACTGTAAGAAAGTAAGGGATGATGACGGCTATTGGAGCGAGGTCGAGGTTTATGTGAAAGACCATTCAGATGTTCAATTCAGTCACGGCATATGCCCCGATTGCGCCGAGCAGTTATACCCTGATATTTACGATAAGCTGTTTAAGGATAAACCCAAATCAAAAAATAAACATCACGCCAAACATTAATCGACTATTCGCCTCTCAATGCCTCTACAGGATCCACCCGGGCGGCTTTAGCTGCCGGGTATAAGCCGGCAAGAATACTGACCGAAATCCCGAAAACCATAGATAAACCGATAAGCCAGAATGGTAACGCGAACGGATCGACTACCGGAATCCCCTCATTCTCCATTATAAGTTTTAATACGAATGCCATCGCTCGTGTACCCAGCCAGCCGAAAATTATGCCGAATACGCTCCCGGCAAAACCGATGGCCCCCGACTCCGACAGGAAAATCACCCATATATCGGTGCGGTAAGCGCCTAGCGATTGAAGAATACCTATCTCCTTACGGCGCTCGTTTATGGACATCAACAGGGTATTGATGATCCCCAGCGAGGCGGTCATCAAAGCGATTAAACCGACAACACCCAGGGCAGCGTTGAAATACAGAAAGAACCGCTGTATCTCCTTGAACTCCTCGGCATAACTGAACGCCCGGAATCCCATCGCCTCGACAGAATCCTTAATGCCCTCGTAAGAAACATACGGATCTAGTTCCAATGTAACCCGAGGATAAGTCTCATCACGCTCCGAGCCGTCAGACGGAAAAAACTCGCCGCTTCTCATCGCCTCGAAAAGCGAAAGCGGGTCGTTTCCGATACCGAAACCGGCGGTGGTCAACAGTCTGGCCGTACGCTCAGGCATGACAATAGGTGAAAGGGTAAACTGGCGTTGACGCTGTTTTTCGCCTATCCCGACTATCGTCAGGGTATCGGCAACTGTCATGGTGCGGTTGAAAAAGCCATCGATTAACCGTTTGATTCCCTCGCCGAGTTCCTGCCTGGCAACTCGCCTGATATATTTCATATACAGAAGTGAATCGGGATCGAGAGCCTCGAATCTATCGTATAATGTGGTTTCGTTATCATCCAGAACATTTATAAGAGCCGAATCGAGGCTGGCTATTTGAAGCGATACGATCAGTTCCTTGCCTATCAGTGAATCGGGATATTCGGTATTTAGCTTTTCGATGAACGCCGGGGTGACTATCGCCTCTTTAGCCGAATCGGAGGAAAACGCATAACCATTGAGAAGTTTTCGCATAATCGGAGTATCGAGCGCCTCCACCGGCAAAGCCCGCGCCTCGCTCGTTATCTGGGTGTCTAGCACTCCGGCGGTGACGGTGAAATCCACGAACGGATATGCTAAAACAACTCCCGGAATTTTAGCCAGTTCCGATACGGCCTCTTTATTAAGTATGCCCGGTTCGATAGAATCACCCTCGGCGGGGGATTCTATAGGGTAAACTTTCATACTGGTAAATAAGCCCAGATCCTTATACGTATCGTTGACCAGTTGCTGATTGCCCGCGCCGAACGAGATCATAGCCGTAAATGTTGATATAGCAATAATGACGCCACTCACGGTTAGCAGGGTGCGAAGTTTTGTCCGGTAGAGATTGGAAAACGACAGCTCGACTAAATCTCTGAAAGTCATACCGCTATATCCTCTAACTATCCTCGGAAAGTTTTCCGTAATTTAATCTTATAAGCCTGTCGGCGATCTGCTCCGCCGATTTCAAGTCGTGCGTTACCATGATAATAGTTTGCCCGCCGGAATTAAGCTCTTTCATTAATCCCATGATTATCGCTGAGTTATCCTTATCGAGATTGCCGGTTGGCTCATCCGCCAGAAGCAGCTCCGGTGATTTCACCAGCGCCCTGGCGAATGCCACCCGCTGTTGTTCGCCGCCGGATAAATCTGCCGGGCGATGGTTTAAACGCTCCGCCAGGCCCAGTTTCTCCATAGTCTCGAGAGCTTTCCCGTGACGTTTATGCCGGGGCATCTTATCGAAATACAGGGCCATCTCGACATTCATTATCGCCGAGTGTTGCGGCAGAAGGTTAAACGATTGGAACACCATACCGATTTTCTCGGCCCTGATTCTGGCTTTGGCGCGCGGTGTTAGATCGTTCAAGTCGAGGCCATCGAGGATGATACTACCGGCGGTGGGATGATCGAGTCCGGCTATCAGATTTAGAAGCGTGGATTTACCCGAGCCCGAGGAGCCGACAATGGCCACGAACTCACCGCGTTTTATGGCAATCGAAACGCCATCCAGGGCTCGCACGGTTGATCTGGCTCGTTTATAATGCCGTGATATGTTCTCTATCTTGATCCAGGGATTGCTCATCGCGTCCATACGGTATTATTAAGTTATTATGTAACTGACACATAAAATGATACGCAAGGCCGGAGGATAAGTTACGGCTGAAAGGGGGATTGGGACATAATCTGGGAATCCTAACTTCGATAAAATTTGTACATCACTACTGTCTGGTCTTTCCATCTCGTTGAGAGGCGCTGCTTCGTAACATGGCTTGTTTGCCTGCAGAATGCGTATTCTACATAACTCAAGAAGGTTTCCAAGCAGCGCTTGGAAACCAGGAAAGGTCAGTTTCTTATTCTTTTTTTTCATTTTTAATTCCTCAATTTTATTTTCCTTTCTTTTACCTAATTTAAAAACAAAAGAGGCTATATATGTCTATAGATAATAACATACCCATAAGTAAACCCACAAGTAAACCCACAAGTAAACCCACACTAATGCAAGAAAAACCAAGATTTCTTAAAAAAATACTTGTGTTCCAGAATCATTTATGTTATATTTGGGGTATGAGTAAAGAAATTGTACAAAACCTACAAAAGATTGAACAAGACTTAACGCAACAGATCAAGGCGTTAAACGCTGACTTAGAGGCAGTTAGGCGTATGCTTAATAGGTATCAAGGGCAAATCCCCCTAAATGTTGAGACAGAGGGCGAGACTTTTGACCTTACAACCGATAATAGCACGCCTCAGTCTTTAGGATCTTATGTTGTCCAAACCCTGACAGAAGTTTACCCTAAATCATTAAGGGCTAAACAAATCAGGCAAATAGTACTAAGAAAAGGCTATAAATCTACAGCCAAAAGCTTTGAAGGGGCTATGTTTGCCATGCTTAGTAACTTGGTCAAGGGCAAAAAGATCGAGAAGGTTGATGTAGGCCTCTATAAGGCATTAAGGCCTGACGTTGCTGGTTCGCAAGAACCTAACAATTAAAAAGCCGAACTGATTGCAGCAGTCCGGCCAACTTTAAACCCTTTGGAAGGGGTTCGATTGTGATGTTATTATACAATAATTACATTGGTTTGGCAAGTGTTTTCTTAAAAACTTGCCTAATTATACCACGCCCGCCACCACCTATAAAAACTTAAATATTTTTTTCTGGATAGTCTGTCGGTTTTCCGATAGGCTATCCCCCTTAAAAACTCCCGCCCGATGCGGTCACATCGGGACGGGTAAGTATCAACCAAGCGGGGTGAGCCGCTTAGTCGAACCATGTTAATTATCGGCTTTCCCGCTCAAATAGTCAAGGGAAAAGCCATGAACCGACTTAAAACAGAAAAACAGGAAATGATTTTGAATTTACTGGTAGAGGGCAATAGCATACGGGGCATAGAACGCATCACAGGCGTTCACAGGGATACTATTATGCGATTAATGGTTAGTGCAGGGGAAAATTGCCTCTACTACATGAGTCAATGTTTTCACGATTTAGAATGTAAGCATTTAGAGTGTGATGAAATCTGGACGTATGTAGGCAAGAAACAAACAAACGTAAAGCCGTGGGATAGTGACGGACTCGGCAGTCATTATGTATATGTCGCTATGGATAGAGACACTAAACTCGTCCCGCTATATTTAGTCGGTCAAAGAACCTCAGATTACGCCTATATGTTTATGAGACAATTAAAACGGCGTGTAAAACCGAACTTTCAATTAACCACAGACGGCTTTAACGGCTATACTGGTGCTGTTCTCTGGACATTCGGTACAATGATTCATTATGCCCAATTATCGAAACGCTATCACAGTGACGGTAATATAAAAAGAGAGGGCTATAGCCCATCACGATTAAAGGATATTGATATAAGTATAATATGCGGAAACCCTGACCCTGACAAGATTTGCACGTCTTATATTGAAAGGCAGAATCTTACCATGAGAACCTATATGAAACGATTGAATAGATTAACTATTGCATTTTCAAAGAAATTAGCTAATTTAAAGGCGGCCTTAGCACTTCACTTCTGGCACTACAACTTTATAAGGCTTCATAGAACACTAAAAACAACCCCTGCAATTGCCGCAGGCATTACAACTCGTTTTGGTAATTGGCAGGAGATTTTGATATAGAACCCCGAAAGGGGCATCCGTTAATAACCTTCAACTCATTCCCGAAAGGATAGGTGATGTTTTTAGGAAATTTTTGGACGCCCCCAAGGCACTACCTAATTAGTTAAGGATAATTAGGTCTCGTAAACACGGGGTGGAAAAGACCCATAAATGCAAGAAGGGATAACCGGATGACACGAACCGAACCGACATTGTTGGTTTAGGTCGCCTCAGATGGCCCCACTACGTTACCTTAATAACGATGGTCCTTAACAGGATATTGCAGGCGATACTTTACGAGAGAGCTCCCCTCTTTTGCGCTTCGGCAGGTCTCGTATGAGGAACCGAAAAACACTTGAGGACACGGGGGAAAGAAAAGCCGTATCGCCATTGGGTCGCTTAAAATTCTATTTTCAAAGAACCAATCAAAAAAGGAGCAAATCATGGCTAAAAAGAAACCCTGGCACTCGAAACAACAAACTAATGTCTACCACAATGACACAAACTGTACAACCGGCAATAACATTGAAGATAGAAATATGACACCCGGGAAAGGCGGAAAACGTCTTTGCAAGGAATGTCAAAAATCCGGTCATAAACACAAGCACTAAATCAAATCTGTGGTAGGGGTGAAGGTCAGCTCCCACCACGGCCCAGTTGGTTCACCGTTATCTATAGAATAGACCCTTCTTAGTTCCGAGACTGGTAGATTATAAGCCAAAGCAATCGCAAGAGCTTCAAAACCAGCATAATATTCGCCATCAAATCGAATCGTTGGTTCTGGAAACGCATGGCCTTCACCTCCTTCACACGATTCATAGGTTTCAACTCCATTATCACGCAAAATTAAGACATATGTCTTTATCCCCTTATCTAATGGTGGAAAAAATTTTTCTTTTTTTCCGGTTTATAATCAAGCATCTTACCTCCTGAACATTTGTTCAGTCTGCGAGAATTTCAAATAAGGACACCACCAACAAAACACTTGATAATACTGCAAAATACATTATAATACACTAAAGAATGATATAATGATCAATAGTGAATAATAGTGAGGAATAAATGAACGAATTGGACAATACGCCGGAACTCAAATTCTACACCACTACCGAGGTTGCTGAATTACTGAAAATGAATGTGCAGGTCATTTCACGTAAGCTAAAGTACGGAGAGATACCGGGTTATAAAATCGGTAAGGATTGGCGGATCAAGGAATCGGATCTAATTCAGTGGTTGGAAAAGCATTCCAATAAATCTCAAGCCGATCCCGGTAAGAAGGTAGTTAATAATTTCATGGTTGACGGCTATTTCCAGACTTTGCCGGCGCAACGCAAGAAAAGGAAATACATTCTCGAATTCATACTCAAGGATTTCGAGTTCAATCGTGTCTACCCCGAAAAAGAGGTAAACGAGATAATCCTGAAATACCACGAGGATTTCTGTTTCGTGCGTCGGGAATTCATCATGGAGAAAATGATGACTCGTAAGGATGGCAAATACCGTCGCAACGCCGGTTACATTTTCAGTAAGGATTCGGTAAGATAACCTGTCATTGTATCGGTTTGATGCCCGGAATTAAAACTGTGTCAGGATGTCGCCTCGCTTTCATCCTGACACCTGTACTCATCTCAAGCGAATATCTACAGCGGCTTGACCGGCACGTAGATATCGACAATATGCTTGCCCTCGGGATGCGTCCTGGGATCGTTGAGACAAAGCTCGAAACACGGGCGGTCATCCGGTTGATAGCCGCTTTGAGGTAACCAGTCGCTGTATACCGAGGTCCAGGCTTCCTCGAATTGGTCGGAGCCGATCTCGAAACTGGCAACTGCGTATTTGCCCGCCTTGATCGTGGTCTTGCCGATCTCGCCATCAACCTCGGTGCCCTCAGGCACACTGAAACAGACACTTATCCGGAGTTTCTCCTCATCGGTGATATTCGGGTCATCATGATAGATTGTTAATGACTTTGTCTCCGGCGAGAACAACCCTCGCGGCTGCGCCCATTGCGCCAGTTTCATGAACAGACGCTGGAACAGGGCCTCATCGGCTTTATACGGCCCGGTATGCCTGATATAGACAACGTGTATATCCTCTATATCCCTGACCACCACTTTCAATTCCAGATTGCTTTTGCCACTCATCTTAATCCTCCATATTATGTTAGATGTTACTGGATCAAGATAACTGTCTATATCGGATGTTTCTTTCACGGTCTTGCTCAATGATTGATTATCCTTGCCATCCGTTTTTCTGAAATTGCTATACCCCCCCTCACGCCATTTGCTGGCGCTCACACCATAGGTCTCCTTGAACACCCGCGCGAAATGAGCCGAGGATGCGAAACCGCAATCCAAAGCAACCTCGGTGATCGATTTTTTCGGCATTAACAGAAGCATGTTAGCGGCTTTCTCAACCCTCAATCTCTGAATGTAATTTCGCAAGGTCTCACCGACCATACCTTTAAAAATGCGATGAAAATGGAATGGCGAGAAACTAGCTACTTTCGCCAGTTCGTTAAGCTGTAATTCGCTATCGAGATTGGCCTCGATATAGTCCATCACTTTATTTATGCGGGATATATAATCCTCACGGGCGTTGATATTTTGGGGCATACTTATTCCGTTTCACTTTTATATTAAAAACGCCAATATACTAAACGATATTATACTCAACAAGGGCTGATTCGATAATAACGTAAAATTAGCCTGACCTCAAAGAAAGTCGCAGAGTGGAGAAAACCTCGTAAGGAATACTTGCGGTATAATGAATCTAATATATCATCAACCCCCCAAAAGGCACGACATGTCTTGCCCTTACGGATGATTTTATTCCTTCTTATAAAGGCTGGCTTTTACTCGTATCAGTTAAATTTGCCTCAATAACAAACCCGAAAGCCTGAGTAATTGCAGCTCGTTTAGCTTGGCATTGAACTTGGCGGTCGAGATATTGCTTTTTGCCCGTATCAAATTAAGCTGCGCTTCTCTGAATGTCGTGGTGGTAGCCTGCCCCAAATTGAACAATTCCTCGGTACGACTGAAATTCAGATCCGCCGATCGCAAATTACTTTGTTGAAGCGTCAATACGGTAAGACTGTTTTCATATAGTTTGTGGGCATTTATGATATCGCCGGCCAACTGCAATTCCAGTTGATCTATATACAACTGGTTATTTTTTACCGAAAGTTTTGCGTTTTGGCGGTTGATCTTATCGCGGAATCCGTTAAACAGGTTGAAACTCAGAGTCGCCGAAACCGACATGTCCTTAATCGGATCGTTGTAATCGATCTTGAAATCGGGAGAAGATTGCATATAGCCATAGTATGCAGAAAGGCTCAATTCGGGAAGGAAACTGGAGTTGGCTATGGCCAGGCCGTATTTAGCCTGCTTGAGATAGTTAAGCGCCATAAGGTAGCTCGCATTATTTTCGAAAGCGTGGTTATTGTAATATTCCAGCCCCGGATTATCGATATAATCAACATCCGTATCGACCGCGAATTCAGTGTTTATATCACGATTCAAAAGTACGTTTAAATTCCGGCGAGCCTCATCAAAAGCCAGCGCCGCATTCAAAACGGAGGTGCTGTCGGTGTTCAAATCGACCTCAGCGGAAAGTACCTCGATAGTGTTGGCCTGGCCGTATTCGGCGCGTTTGCGCGCGCGCGCCAGTCGATCGTTGGAGATTGCCAGCGCCTCGCGTGTGATTGTCAGTTGTTCGTAAGCGCTCGAAACATCGTAATACGCTTGGCTAACCTGAAGAACGGTTTGCTCGATTGTGTTTCTGCTTTGAAGTTCCCCCTGCTGTCCGCCTGCTTTTAGAAGCTTGTAAGTATAAATATTGTTTAAACCATCGAACAGCGTATAGCTGGCCTGTATTTGGGCAGTATTGGTTGTTGTCCGGGTAGTTACCCCAGCTAACGAATCGGGCAGTGTCTCATCGAGGTACCTGCTGACCGCAACCAGATCGACTTTCGGCAGCAGTCCAGCGTTTCCGAGGCCTACCTGGTTATCGGTGATCTTCTGATCGTTGCGGGCGATTCGAATATCATGATTGCCCTCGAGCGCGATGACGATTGCATCATCCAGAGAGAGCATCTCCTGCCCGTACACGGGTAAGCAGATAACAATCGCGACAAACAGCGTAAACATGATTTTTATCTTCATCACTATACCTCTTTAATATTTTGTTCCCTGGTGAATCTTTCCTCACGCATCGCCGGTTCGACAGCCTCTGGAGTGAACTCTATTCCGGCAAATACACGCCCGGTCCATATCTTGAAACGGTTAACTATTACCATCAATGCCGGTAATAATAACAGAGTCAACACGGTTCCGAATAACAAACCGTAAGCCACCGAAATCGCCATCGGGGAAAGGAATTGGGCGTGAAAACTGCTTTCGAAAATTAACGGGCCCAGCCCGGCAATAGTGGTCAGGGAGGTCAAAAGAACCGGCCTGAATCTCGAATCTCCGGTTTCCAATAAAGCGTCTTTGAATTTCATACCGGCTTTCAGATACCGGTTGAATGCGTTCACGAACACCAGCGAATCATTAATAACGATACCAGCCAGGGCAATCGTCCCGAAAAGAGAGAGCATACTTATGAAATAGCCCTGGAAGAAATGCCCCCAGGCAACACCAATCAGGCTAAACGGTATCAGTATGATAACCATGCCCGCCTGTATGAACGACCTGAAAGTGACTACGATGATGAGAAACATCAGCACCAGCACGGCCGGCACCACCATCATCATAGCCGAGGTGGTCTTGGCGCTTTCACGGCTCTGGCCCTCGAAAGCGAAATCTACCTCGGGGTACCGCTCGATGATCCCCGGCATGATATCGGTCGAAATGTCAGCCAGGATATCGGTAACCGACTCACTGGGGTTGGATATATTAGCCTCTACCGTTATCACTCTCTGGGCGTCGATATGCTTGATAGACATAACGCCCTGGTCGATCTCGAATGTGGCGATCTCCTCCAACGGAAACTCGCGTCCGTCGGTTGTCCTGATTCTCATACTACGTAAATCATCTATCGAGGAACGATCAGCCATATCGTAACGAACATATATCTTCACCTCATCGATCCCACGCAGTATGCGCTGTGCCTGGCTGCCGAAAAAGCCGCCACGAACCTGGTTTAGCACCGAATTGGCAGTCAATCCCAGAGCGAATGCTTTATCTTTCAGGGTGACCTTTACCTCGCGAAGACCGGGCGGGTTATCATCGATGACATCCGCTAAATCGCCGACCTTCTTTAGCTCTATCTTCAAGACATCCTTGGCCCTCTTGCAGTTTTTGAAGATTATCGCTTTTTAATACGATAGACACGGGCTTGCCGAAAAAAACCACCGCCGTCATCCACCCTCGAGAAGTTCCGCGTCCTCGACCCACGCCTATATTTTCCCTTATCCTACCGGCAACCTCAGTGTTGGTCCAATCACGATAACGCCCCTCTATAAGCGGCGCGGATATCGTTCCCTCATGCGTATTGGGCCCAACTCTTCGGGTGATCGCCGTGATGAGCGTATCGCCATCGTGCGAATCCATATAATCATTATTGACAGCCACTATGGATTTTTGCAAATCCTGAAGAATACTATCGGTAACCGCATCGGGGGTTCCGGCAGGCATCTCCAGGTTAATCGCTACATAGTCGGCCTCCAGCGCCGGGAAGAAGGTGGTTTTGATAACCGCTGCCTGCCTTTGATCGCACCTATGGTAATCATGAATAAGGCGATCGGAATTGTCAGGGGCAATAAATGGATGATTGATACAGAATTTTAACATTGGCATATATGTTTTAATCTTAAACCATTGAAGTACCTTCGTGCTGAAAATCTCCAGCTTACTTTTATCCGATTGCTTGGTACGCAGGGCTTTGGAGTGGGCTATATGGGAAGGCAATATGAAAATCCCCTCGACCAGCGAAAATAACAGGGTGGCTGCTACGACAAATGCGATATCTTTGGTTCGATCGCCCCATCCTGCCTTCAAGGAAGAAGAATGTCATAAAAATCACTGTCGTGGTAAAAATAGCCGAGGTCACCGCCGGCAAAACCTCCATCGTACCGGTGACCGCCGCCTCCAGGGGATTTTTGCCTTTCTCGTACTGCTGATAAATATTTTCACCTATAACAATGCCATCATCAACCAGTATACCCTATCACCAGGATCATAAGCCATCAGCGACATCACATTGAAAGTGAAACCGTAAAACGGGCTGATCATGAACATACCGGCAAACGAGACGGGAATTGCCAGGGACAACCCAGAAAGCCAGGCGAGTATTCAGCGAAAGCGACAGGAACAGTAAAACCAGCCACCAAACCGATAATACCGTTTTTCATGAGGATATTGGCACGCTCGCCCACTATCTTAGAGCCATCGCGAATAACACTGGCGGTTATCTTATCATGCTCGGCATTGAATTTATCAACATATTCCAACACATAATTGGAGCTTACGAATAAATCCTCCTCATTGGTATTGTTCACACTAATCTGGACAGCGGCTTGATTGTTATAGTAGATACGATTGGGGCTATCGGCCCATCTATCGCTTAAGGTGGCTATATCTTTCAAACGCACTATCGTTCCGTCCGAGGTTGCTTTTACTACATGATTACCCAGATCTTTGGCGTAATATTTCTTGGCATCCGCCCTAACGAGGAGTTCCTCTTTGGCGCCTTTGATAGTGCCTCCGGTCAATTTCACATTGGCGTTTTTTTATAGCGGTCGAGACCTGGTCGAAAGTCAATCCGAACTTTCGCATATCGCTTTCGCGGATACTTACCTCGATCTCCTCATCGGGAAAGCCGGTTATCTCTATTTTCGATATATCATGAAAATTGAGCAAGTCGCGTTCGATTCTACGGGCGGTCTCTTTGAGAGTCTTCAGATCGACGTCGCCGCTAATCACGAAACTGACGCCGAAATTGAGCATCTCCTGCTTGTATACGATCGAGTTCCTCCATATCGACAGGGAACGAGCTTATCTGGTCGACCGCATTTTTTACATCCTGAAGGACTTCGTTAATATCATAACCGCTCAATAATTCTAAAGTGATACTGGCTGAATTCTCGCTGGAAGTGGAGGTGACCCGGTCGACACCGGTAACGCCTTTAAGATTATCCTCGATCTTCAGGACGATACCTTCCTCGATCTCCTCGGGAGAGGCGCCCGGGTAAGCGGCCTGTATGTAAATAGTATGGCTCTCGACATCGGGGAAAAAGGTGGTTTGAGTCGTTCGAAAAGTTATAATACCGAACAGTAAAACCGCGAACAATTATAGCGTTTCCCAGAACAGGATATTTGATAAATTGCCTTATGACATTCCGCATTCAGCCCCCTAATCCAGTGCTATCTCTGAAAGTTTCGTACCCCCGGCGACACCCTTAATATCCTCATCCAGAATCACCACGCCATCAGGAATTCCGGTGACTATTACGTTGCCGTTTTCGGTTCCGATAATTTCAATGGCATGCCTGACAACGGCGGAATCTTGAAGGCCGTATACTATATCATTATCAAGAACTCTCTGAGGCACCTTAACCGCGGCCTCAATGGTACGTGTCGTTATATGAGCGGTCAGGTACATACCATCCTTCAAACGTTTATCCGAGGTGGTAATGTAAACCATCAATGTTTGCGAGGCCTGGTCGATTTTATCGTTAATCCGTTGAATTACACCTTTGAATTCGCCCGGTATATCATCCGATGTAAGTTTCACGGACTGGCCGCGTTTTATATTCCTTATCTCGGCCAGGCCAACCGAGGCCTCCAGCTCGAAGATATCGGTACTGGTAAATTCGCCCAATTTCTGGCCGCTCCTGACAAGCATTCCCGGATTGAGGTTCGACTCGGTAACTATACCGTCGTAAGGGGCGCGCATGGTGTATTTCTCGAGGGTCGCCTCCATGCCTTTGATAGTATAGAAAAGATTATAGATATTACGCGCCGCCAGGTAGTTTCGCTCGCGGCTGTTGGAGGGCTCTGGTAACGGCGCTAAGGGTTTATCGAAATCGAATCGATCAAGGTAGTTATTCCAGGTATCGATAGTATTAGGGAAATCGATTTCAAGGTCGGGCAGTAGCTGCGTTAACTGATTCAAAAAACTGCTTTTTTGCGCCAGTACCGTGTTTTTATAAACATCATCGTTAATATGAAATACGACCTCGCCGTTATCGAAAGCAACTCCCTCTTTGAACTGCTTGCCTCCCTGTTCCAATGTGCCGCTTACCTCGGCGTACAGGTCTATTTTATCGCGCGAGTGAAGGGTACCGCTCACTTTAAAATCGAGCTCGATCGGTTGGTTTTCGGCGATTATAGTTTTTAATTCTCTTTCCGTTTTCACGCCGGGATTCATTTTCATCGGCTTTTTCTGACTACTAAAAATCATAAAAAGAAGAATACCCAATATAATAATCGATCCGGCTATTAAAGCGCTTTTAATCCTGTTCAATCTGCCATCTCCTTTATCTCTCGTTAATTTATTCAGACACGAAAACTAGCGGGGGGCTTAATTAGTTCTCACGAATATTGCATCTACAACCAATAAATGAATCTAACCCTCCTTCAGGTTCTCCTGCATTTTCCGTAAAGTTCTAATTGTCGTTGCCAGTTCTTCGGATTTCAATCCCTTGAAAGCGACATCCAGAGTATCCGGCTTAAGAGATTTAATTTCCTCGATTTTCTTTTTGCCTTTGCCGGTCAGGTAGATATTTATCTGGCGGCGATCCGTTTTACACGGTACCCGCTTGGCAAGCCCGCTTTTCTCCAATCCGTCTATCATCCTTGTCATGGTGGTTTTGTCTCTCGGTGAGCGACAGGCTAAATCGGTCATACTTCGACCCTCATTCGCCTCTAAAAGGAAAAGCACCATAGACTGTTCGAATGACATCTCGAAATTATTATCCAGAAGTTTCCTGCGCGTTCGCTCTTTAAATTGGAATACTGTCAGGAATATCTCCTTGAACAGCCCTTCGAATTTCATCTTTATCGATTTGCTAACCATACTAATCCCCTCCTACGTGTTGCAACTGCAATTGTTGCAGATACAAATAAATTTCATGAAAATCAAGGGAAATGTTAAAAAACTATAATGAGGGTTTGACCGTGGAGACAGTAATCTTGTATATGCCTTTCTTGCGTAAATCATCCATTAACGATATTACCGCGCCGTGATGAACCTCCGTATCGGCGTTCAATGTCACGCTTTTCTCGCCCTCATCGCCGATTAACTCCAGAACTTGATCGGCAAGTTCCTCGCGGCTAACGGCTTTATCGTTTATGTACAATTTTTCGGTCTTATCTATATGAATAACGATTTTCTCCATCGGAAGATCCACGCCGCTTTCGGCCTCGGGTAGTTTTAATTCTATACCCGGCTGTTCTAAAAACGTGGAGGATACGGCGAAAAATATAATCAGGATAAAAAGCACGTCAATGAGAGGCGTTAAGTTCAATCCGGCTTTACGTTTGTTTTTTACGGCTAATTTCATCGGCGGCTACTTTTCGTGTTTAGATGGTTGAATGCCATAGTCCGACATGTTATCCTCCATCGAGCCCTCGGAGTTTTTCATCAGGTTAACCTTACGGTATAATGTCGAGGTGTATTTCTCTATCTCCAGCGTATACTTTTCGGACTTATGTGAGAAATAGTTGAAAAACACCAGCGCCGGTATGCCGATAAACAAGCCGGTTACGGTGGTTAATAACGCCTCCGATATACCTCCGGAAAGAGCCGAGGCCTGGCCGATTCCCTGTTCTTTGATCACGCCGAAGACTTTTATCATACCCAGTACCGTACCGGCCAATCCCAGAAGAGGCGCTATCGAGGCGATCGTCTCGAGTACCCCCAGCCCTCTCCCCAGGCGGCTTATCTCCTGACGGCCCTGATCCTCGATCAGCTCTTTGGTATCATCCTTGCCCAGATCGATATTTTCCAGTTGAAGCTTCACGATATTGGGCAACGGCCCCTCGTATCGCGAACATATTTTCTTGGCCAAATCCAGGTCCTTGCGCGAGTTAAACTGTTCGACCACGCCAATTATCTCGGCTATGATAATCTTCGACCGCCTTAGCATGAATAACCGCTCCACGATAATAGTTACCATCACCAGCGAGGATAGCGCCAGTGGATACATCATGAAACCGCCTCTCGAGAAAAACTCCAGCATATTACCTAATCCTTTTCTCCACCCCGGGGTATAGCAGGGTGAATTGAACATTTAGTGAATCATCAGGAAAGCTAACCGGCAAGGGTTGAAGGGGAAAGCATTTTTTTATCACCAGCTCGCTCGATACTCTTAAAGACTCATGTCCCTCGTGACTGAGAACCTGACTTCTTACGAGATTGCCCGAACGATCTATCGTGAACTCGATTATCGTTTTGCCTTTGATACCGAACAGGTAATAACCACTCGGTACCCGCCAGTTTTCGTACAGCTTTCTTTTAAACGCATTCATATAAGGAGTCCATTCCCAGGCGTAAGTGCTCAGCGAAATATCACCCAGCAAATCGGAGGATAAGTCCCTCTGGTTAAGCATATTATTCGTGCCCGGCCTGTTATTTCGCTCGGGAGTAATGCGAGGCGCGACATACTTTTGACGGTTGGTTTTTGATACAGCTCCGGCGCCATCATCCTCTAGCAATGCCTCGCGGTAGAACTCCTCGCTCTCCCTGAAATTTTCCGTTATATCATTTTGGTGCTCCGCCATGGCCTCGGGTTTCGACATATTCATGAGATCGGTGTTGCCCTCGCTGTATGGCTGGTCACCTCGCTGTTCCATCAGTATATCGCTTCTGGCTCGGGAATCATTATCCGACAGCAGATCCGATTTATCCGGCTTTTCACCGTTCTCATTGATATTCTCAACCACCTGCCGGGGATTGTTTTCGGGAAATACGAAAGTAACCGGCTCGTGAGTATCTTTCGCCGCCTCGGGAATATCAAAAAACTTGAACAGGTCGAATTTGATAAATAACAGGAGTAAAAGGTGAAATAGAAGCGATAAAACAAGCGCAACTATCAGCACCTTTCTTTCGGTGTTTTTCGATGATAGTATTAAACTGTTGTCTGCCACGAATATCTAAGATATCCCCCGTTTAATTTATCCCCGGCGGTACGGGATACGATTAATCGTTTGTATATTATACACGAAACCTGCCCACAAAGTTTAATCATTCGGCCCAATAACCCCCGTTAATCACTCGTCTCCATAAAATGCTCCATCCTCCGACGACTTTTCCGGAGAGTAATACGTTTTATTATAGATACAATAAAAACCATTGCTACAAAATAACAAAATCAATACATTTGAGAATCGCTTTTTTACGATCATTTAATCGAGGAGGCAAATCATAATGATAGTACGCGATAAACGCTTATGTTGGATACTAATAACGCTGGTAATTCTACTCGTAAAAGTCAATCCGGCTGTGGCAATCGATCTTTTCGGAATGGATGTGGGCACGGATATCAAAGCCAGGTCGCATTTCAGTGTTTGGTTTACCAGTGATGATGACGATGACGAGGAGTATACCGGCCACGCCATCGACTACGAATCCGAGCCGGTCGCCTCCTGGACAGTAGAGGGCAACCTCACTCTGAATAAAAACCGCTTCTTCGGCGGACGAATTCAACGGCCGTTCGAGGACACGCCGGAGCATAATATCATATTGAGAAAAAACGAAAGCGGGACCAGTTCTTTCGAGGACTACCTTATCTATCTCGATTTGTTGCCGCTGGGTGTCGGTAGTGAAAACGGATTCATCAGATTTCTCTCGGGTCTTCGATTCGATTATCGTCGAAATTATTTCCAGGGCATTGGGATCGCCGTGGAGCAATCCGTATTCGCCGACCGTAATGGCGTGATGACATATCTCGATCTCGATGATTCATTCGAGTTTCAGGCCGATTTCAAGGACTGGTATTTATGCATATTAAAAAAGAACATCATTGAGAATAAATATATACGTTTCGGTATATACAGATCGGTACTGAAAAAGCCGCATGAATCGATCCTTACGGCCTCCACCGGCGAGGGGCAAACCGGCGATCTTATAGTCGACACCAGGCTCACCGGAAAAGGCGTATTCGGCTTGATCGACACCGATTCGTTTTACTTTCTACTCAGGATGGGATCGGTGAAATTCGAGCCGTTGGGGGATGTCGATCAGTATATGTTATACAAAAGCAAGGGCAGTTTCGGTATGTTGATGGATTTATACTGGAGTCCCAGAATAAACTTATCGGGATTAATCGGCGGAGGTAATATCAGCAAGTTATATTTGAGCCCCTCGATGGGATTCCTGTTCAGGGCTGATCATATGAACTCCGATACCACCAACCTGGCCATAATCGATTCGGAGCTGTCGATGGATATCATTATCGATCTGGGTTTGCGTATTCAATGGCTTTTCGGATAATTAATAAATGCAAATTATCGATTTCCGGGGGGATTCTATAAATTTAATATCATGGCTAAATTGACTTTAAAATGTAGGAGTGATTCTACATATAACTTCACTAGTGTCCGGTGTTTTTCAGTAAATTTCTCCTTGGAATTGTTAGTGAAAGATATTTTCCGATATTCAGCGTATCATGTATCCTGATATGTCCTGTCGATGTTAGGCTTAGTTCCCTGGTTTCAAAGCGCTGCCTGGGGACCTTCTTGAGCCATGTAGAGTGCGCATTCTGCCGGCAAACAAGCCACGTTGCGAAGCAGCGCTTCACAACGAGATGAAAAGGCCGGACAGTAGTGATATAACTTTTAATTATAATATTCCCATAAATAAATCTTGATTTCAGTCGAATATTAGTATATGATACATACAAGCTACAATACAAAAGGATATTACTGATTATGTATACGGAAAGCAACAAAAACGATTGGCGGGCAATGGCCGATCCAGCGATTGTAAAAGAGATTGGCGCCAATCTCAAGCAAATGAGGCTAAACCGTAATCTGTCCCAGGAGCAACTCGCTCGGATATCGGGACTAAACCGGGTAACCATTAGTCGCCTCGAGGGTGGCCGGGCCGCTACTCTTCTGACTATAGTGGGTGTATTACGGGCTATGGATAAGCTCGATATCCTGAATGGATTTCGCGAGGATGTCAAAATAAGCCCCCTGGAAAGGCTGCGCATGAGTAAAAACAAACGCCAACGAGCCTCTCATCCACGGAAAAATACATAGCAATGGACGACGGACATTTACTATGATCGATGTTGCCGAGGTTAGAATCTGGGGCGAGTTTGTCGGGGCGGTCGCCTGGAATGCCGATTCGGGGTACGCCTCATTCGAGTATGATCGCGGTTTCTTGAAACGCGGCTACGATCTGGCGCCTCTTACCATGCCTATTCGTCGCGCCCTGGACGGTCATACCATATTCGAATTTCCGGATTTGCGATTTATTACATACAGCGGCTTACCGGGTATGCTTGCCGATAGCCTTCCCGACCGATATGGTACCGAGTTGGTAAACAGGTGGTTGGCCGAACAGGGACGCTCGCCGGGTTCGATCACGCCGGTAGAACGCCTGTGTTACACCGGTAAAAGAGGTATGGGCGCTCTCGAGTATGAACCGCCTCTCAAGATGTTCGAGAGCGAGGCCAAATCGATCGAGCTCGACAAGCTGGTTCGCCTGGCCTCCCAGGTAATTGCCGACCGGGACAAACTTCGCACTAACATGAGCGAACTCGATAAAGACGGTTTAAATGATATAATCAGGGTTGGTACCTCGGCAGGCGGAGCCAGAGCCAAAGCGGTAATCGCTTATAATAAAATATCCGGAGATATCCGCTCGGGTCAGACCGATAATCTAAACGGTTACGATTACTGGATTATCAAACTCGATGGCGTAACTAATAAGCAGTTAGGTGATCCCGAGGGGTACGGGAAAATTGAGTATGCATATTACTTTATGGCCGGAGACTGCGGAATAAATATGACAGAGTGCGATCTGAAGTATGAAAACAAGCGCGCTCATTTCATGACCAGACGGTTCGATCGTGAGGGCGGCGAGAAAATACATATGCAGACACTTTGCGGATTGGCTCATTTCGACTACAACCAGCCATTATCGTATTCCTACGAACAGGCTTTTCAGGTGATCAGGCAATTGAACCTGCCATACCCTGACTCTGAGGAGTTATTCAGAAGAATGTGCTTTAATGTCGTTGCCCGCAACCAGGATGATCATACCAAGAATATATCTTTTTTAATGGATAAGAAAGGTGTATGGCGGCTGTCACCGGCATATGATATCACTTTCGCCTACAACCCCGAACGTAAATGGACCAGGAGGCATCAGATGAGTATAAACGAAAAGCGAGATGATATCACCCGGGAGGATATACTGAGCCTGGCGTCTAATATGAATATCAAAAAGCCCGGGGAGATACTCGATAGGATAATCGAGACCATATCAAGATGGCCGGAATATGCCAAAAACACCGATGTCGATCCTGATAAGATTCGAGCCATTAATAAAACATTGATCCTGGATATCTAATAATTTATATTTCCCGGTGATTGAAAACCATTCAGCCGGTTACCAGCTATTATTAATTGCTTATTTTCTCGAATATTGATGAACATTTCGAAGCCTGTCGGATTGTATTATCAGAAAGGAGAAAATATTATGAATTACAAAACAAGTTTGTTTACATCCATTGCTGTAGTGTTACTTTTCGCAGTTTCCGTCATTCAATTGAGCGCCGGTGAAATCGAGCGCCCGGAGGAAATTAAAAGCAAAAGACTGGTTATTTACGATCAACCGACATACGAGAAACTGGCGGCACAATGGAAAGCATACTACGATGTTTACCCATCGGAGTACGCCTATGCCAACTGGATGTATGCGTGTCGATATGCCCAGGATGACAATTACTGGGAATTACTGGATAAAGGATGTGAAAAATATAAAGCTAATCCAACGTTATTGTACTTACGAGCTCTGAAGAACCAGGGAGCTTCAAATAATACTGAAACAATGAAACTACTGGAGCAATCAGTTGCTCTCGATCCGAGTTATCCCGATCCCTGGTTCGTGATTGCAGTAAATCAAATGATCAATCGCGATGATGCATCTTTCAATAAAACATTAAAACATCTATTGGAAATCGGAATCATTCATGATGAGGTGATAGATTTTTGTTACAATATCCTACAAAGTACGGAAAAGAATGCGATTATTATCACCAACGGAGACAACGATACTTATCCGATGTGGATTCTTCAAAACATACTTGGTATTCGGCAGGATGTTACGGTGCTAAATCGGAGCTTGCTAAACACAGAATGGTACCCGCAATATATGATAGATCACGGCGCGCCGCATTTTATAACCGAAAAAGATTATACTAAACTTCGCAAAGATTTAAATGAAATGTTTAAAGACGGAAAACTAACACCATCACGGGGAGGAACGTACAGCGATACGCTCATTTATATGATAGTCAAAGCCGCCGAGAAGGTTAATCGTCCCGTATATTTCTCATGTACTATTTACCTCAGCCAACAGTTGCGACCTCTTCAGGCGAACGGTAAAACGCTTGGACTGGTTACTTTAATAACAAAGCCGAAAGAATCATACGGGGACCTGCTCAGGAAAGTATATACGTCATGGATGAAAGATTTTCGGACATCCAGCTTGAACAGTTGGCGTCTAAAATTTTCCCCTGAGGGCGATGCGGCTCGTCAATTGATATACAATTATGCAACATCAATACCCAAAAATATGATCGATATTAAAAACCATGCGCCAGGCTTGCTAGAAGATATCTTTGATTGGTATCTTAATTACGCAGACCAGTACGTTCCAGATAAATATCGTGATGCAATCTATAATCAATTGTGCGAACATCGGGATGTTAAACGAATAAAGGAATGGTGCAGGAGTAAAGGTATAGATCGTTGAAATCCGAATGGGATATATTTCATAGAGCTCAGAAAGGTAATATCGAGGCCTGGCACGAGTTGACCAAAAATTATCAACCGCGTTTATTATCGCTGGCCGTGATGATTACTGGATCTCCGGCAGCGGCCGAGGATATAGTACAGGAGACATTCCTCCGGGCTTATGAAGCCATTATCTCTAATACCTCCGGCACGGTTAAGGGTTATCTCGGCACTATCGCGTATCGGCTTTCGATAAAGGAGAAACATCGTCGGCAACATAGCGAAAACATAAACAGCGTGAATATGGCCCATAATGATCCGGATTCACTGACCGCTATGCTAAAAGATGAGCGCGACAGAATAATCAGCGGTGCGATTCGCAAACTCGACGACAAACATCGAGAGACATTACTTCTACGTTTTTACGCCGACCAGAGTTATGAGCAAATAGCCGATCTTTTAGGGATATCTATCGGCACGGTTAAATCTCGTATCTTTTACGCCGTAAAAAGATGTCGGGATATTTTAATAGAGGAAGGTATATTCGAATGAAACATATCAGTGATGACGACCTTTTGAAATATGAGTTGGAATTGATCGACGCTCAAACCACTTTAAACGACTTGAAGTGCCATCTCGAAAATTGTATCGAATGCAAAACGAGGTTGGATCGTATTCGCCGGGCAATCAGCTCGATAGGCGGTATCAGAGCAATAGGGCATTCCATCGATATGCCTCATGCCAAGCATAAACCCAGGCAATCGTACGACCTTTTCAAAGTCGCCGCGGTTTTAATCATCGGATTCATTCTTGGTTATGGAGCTTCCAACTGGATACATGAGGAATGCGTAATCGTGACTCCCTCACAATTTAGTCCTGCGCCTCCCGTTGATTCACTGCTTGGTTTGGCCGCCTCGGATGCCACCGATATCCATTACGATCCGATGGATTCCACGGCCGGCAACTAATCGTAGATACTAAACATATAACAGCTTTATACAACGATAATGCTTTCGAGATGAACTAATCCTCGGGAATAACTGGCTTGCGGTATTTATCAATAGCGGAATGCACGGTTATATATACCACCGGTATCAATATCAAAGTGATAAAGGCCGATACGGATAATCCGCCTATTACCGAGCGAGCCAACGCCGCCTGTATCTCTCCGCCCGCGCCCGCACCGAACGCTAACGGCAACATACCGAACACCGTGGTAGAGGTAGTCATCAGGATGGGCCGCAGACGTAGCCGTCCCGACTGCAGCACCGCCTCCTGCAAGGACAGTTTCTGCTCGCGTCGCATTAGGTTGATATAGTCCACCAGCACGATCGCGTTATTAACCACGATACCGATAAGCATGACAATGCCCATTAAGCTTTGCACATTGAGAGTGGTGCCCGTTAAAAGAAGAGTCGGTACTACGCCGACGAATGCCAGCGGCACTGTCACCATCACGATAAGCGGATCGATGAAACGTTCGAACTGAGCCGCCATTACCATGTAAATAAGAGTAACGGCCATCAGGACTGAAAGCAGGAAATCGCTCTGAGCCTTTTGCTGCTCCTCGTATTCGCCGCTGAACACGATAGAGAAACCGACCGGTAAGGCGTAATCACGAAGCCCGTTCTGGAGCTCCTCGATAACATCCCCTAAAGCCGCGCCACTTTCCAAATTGGCGGAGATATAGGTGACACGCTGACCGTTTATTCTTTCGATCTCGGTAGGGCTTCGGCGACGTTCGGTTTTCACTACGGATGAAATCGGTAGTGTTTCACCGGAACTTATAGTGATAGAGACATTGCTCAAATCAAGCGTACTGAGACGATCCCCGGGTTGAAGCCTTACCGTGATAGGGAACTCCTCGCCGCCCTGGCGGAAAACACCGGCGCGGCTGCCGCCGATATTGGTCTGAATGACCTCGGCCACCTCCCTGACTGAAAGCCCCAGTTTGGCGATCTTCTCCCTGTCGACGATCAGGTTTTGTTCCGGTCGTCCCTCGCGGCGGCTTACACGGACATCGGCAACAACAGGCATAGCTTCCATGATCTCCTGCAAATCACCGGCTATCTTATCGGCAACTCCCAGGTCGTAGCCGCGAAGCTCTATCTCGACCGCCTCGCCCGAACCGGAGCCGAACAATCGGCGCAACATCCACAAACCCGATTGAGCGGAAACACGAACGCTCGCCCCCGGAATTTTACCGGATACCGCTTGACGGATATCATCGGCTAGAACGAAGCTGTTTATCGTACGTTCATCCGCACCTTTCAAAGCTATCTCGACCTCGGCATCACCGCCGCGTATCTCGGAGGTAAGATGCCGTACCTGCTCCATCGGGGTAATCTGACGTACTATTCGATCCAGCTCTTGAAGGTATTCGTTAACCACCGCGATATTCATTCCCTGCGCCATTTCCAGATCGACACTTATCTCATCGGCATCGGTTTGCGGAGCAAGCTCTACAGGCAACAGCGGCCAGAGCAGGAATGTAATAACCAGCAATACCACGGTTGATATGAAAACGATTTTTTTATGACGAACCGCGGTTTCCAGATGACGGGAATACGTATCCTCGACTCGGACAAACCATCTGCCCAAACGAGTATTTGTGTTTTCGGTGGTCTTCTCACCCGGTTTGACACTCAAGAACCTGCTGGCCAACATGGGTACCAATGTAAGCGCGACGAATAGAGAACACAGCAAGGCGAACACTACCACCAATGCCAGTTCCCTGAAAAGCATGCCGGAGATTGTCTGCATGAATACTACCGGCAGAAATATCACCATCGTTGTCAGCGAGGAAGCGACGATCGCTCCCGATACCTGGCCGGTTCCGGTTAAGGCGCTTTCCCGCAAAGTATGATGGTTTTCTCTTAAGCGAATAATATTTTCGATCACTACGATAGAGTTATCGACTATCAATCCAATTCCAAGCGCAAGCCCTCCGAAACTCATTTGATTCAGGGTCAGGCCGTTAAAAAACAGTAATCCGAATGAAGCGACTATCGAGATTGGAATGGAAAGAGCAATGATGAATGTTGTCGAGCCGTTACGGAGAAATAAATACAACATGAATATCGCCAGAAGCCCGCCGAATAGCGCCGATTGTTGAACATTATTGATTGAATTCTGGATGAATTGGCTCTGGTCTATTACCATCAATAATTCGATATCTTCGCGCTCGCGGCTTATCTGCTCCATCACCTTGCGTGCCTCGGCGGCAACCGCCACGGTGTTGGCCCCGGACTGCTTACGTACGCCTAACCTGATCATCGGTTGGCCGTCTATCTGCACTATACGGTTGATATCCTCGTAGCCGTCGACTACCTCGGCGACATCCCGGACACGAATAGGTTTGCCATCTATGACAGTAATAATAGTAGCGGCTATCTCATCGATGGACTTGAACTCGCCCCGTGTACGCACATAGATATCGCTGACACCCTCGCGCATATCGCCACCGGGCAAGGTAACATTCTCGCGCTGTAACGCCGCCTGGACGTCGGAAGCCGATAGCTGACTGGAGGCCAACCTGTCGCGCTTTAGCTGCACCTGAATCTCTCGGTATACGCCTCCCCAGACATCCACGGAACCGACACCGGGTATCTGCTCGAACCTCTGGGCGACCTCGCGTTCGAGTATCCGGGTCAGCTCATCCATGCTGCGGCTGGAGCGAGCGCCGAGTATGACAACCGGGAAATTGTCGGGATCGAATTTCCATATACGGGGCGGCTCCACCTCGGGCGGGAAATCATCCCGAATTCTATCGAGCGCGGCCCGAAGATCATTGGCAGCGGCATCGATATCGGTACCCTGGGCGAACTCTAATGTTACCCGGCTCCTGCCCTCCCGCGAATTCGATCGCACGTCCTCGATATTCGGCACACTGGCAATCGCATTCTCGATACGATCGGTAATAATCGTCTCAATCTCTTCCGGACCGACATTGGGGTAGGAAGTCGAGATGCTTAAGCGGGGATATTCTATTTGCGGTAGAAGATCAACCGGCAGAAAATGGAATCCCATAACACCCAGTACCAGGATAATTAAAAATACCATTGTGGTGGCTATAGGGCGATGGACTGAGATGCGAGTTATATTCATATCTTAATCACGATAAAAATACCGGCCATTATTCGATCGACTGTTTTAACTGTCTATCAACCACCGGCTGCTTCCCTCTGACGTTTCATGAACTCCTCCAGTAAATCCTCTCGTTGCATGTGCTGAAGGCGTTCCACCCATTTCCAATCGACCTTGCGAACCCGCGCCTCGCCCGATTGGCCGCCTAATAAATCCTGCCCCAGGGTGATTATCCACTTGCCCGCTCGATTCCTGCGATTCCGGCGGTGGTTCGACCCCGGGCTATCACCTCTATCGGTACGAATTCGAATGATGCTGGAGTGGTCAGAGCTATCCGCTCGTTATCCTCTTTTACCTCAACGACCTCCCCTTTCAGGGAATCCTGCGTAATGTAAATTCCGGTTACTCCGCTGATCGGGTTTTCATACAAAGCGCTTAACGGAACCAGCGTAGCCTGTTCGCTTTCGCCGTAGTAAACATCGACAGAAACGAACATACCGGGCCTCAAAACATGGCCGGGATTAGCTATCTCGATTTCGGCATCAGTACTATGCGTTACCGGGTGAAGAAAGGGCGAGATTCGTGTGAGTTTGGCAGGCACGGCGCCGAAGACCTGATCATCCACCATTATCTCCGCCGATTGACCCGTTTCGATATAGTTTAACATGCGGTCTGTCAGGATTATTTCGACCCGTACCGTATCGAGCTGCCCCAGGCTAAACAGGCGGGTACCGCTATTAACGTACATCCCTATTTCCGCGTCGCGGTCGCCAACCGTACCCGCTACCGGCGCACGTATGACAGTTCGTGACAACGCTTCCTCGTACTCGTCGATAGTCGCCTGCGCCTGTTCCACGCGGGCATTTGCCAGGGCGAGGTCGGCCTCGGCGGAGGCGGTTTCCGATTGAATTTCCTCGAGCTCGCTGGGGCTGGAAAGATTTTTCTCTGTCATCGCCTTAACTCGCTTTAGATCGGATTGCAGTTTGCCCAATTTCGCCCGGGCCTGGCTTACCTGTGCAACGGCTATCCGGTAACCGGCCTGAGCTTGCTTGAATTGCTCGCGGTAGCGGTTATCGCGAAGTTGAACCAGGGATTGCCCTTTGCTAACGGTGTCGCCGTTCTCGACATATACTTTCATGATAGCGGCACTTATTTCGGGATAAATTTCCACCTGGTTTTTCGCCCGTACCAGGCCGCTGAACCTTTCGCTTAAAGGCAGCGAGCCGAAATCGGATTTTACGGCCTCGACCGCCGGGATCAGTTTACCACCGTTGTTGCCACGCGCCCCCTCGCTGCTGTTTCCGCAATGAATAAGCAGCACTCCGGATATAATCAAAGAAATCAGATACGAGTTTTTTCGAGAAATTAACAAAAATTCCTCCTGGTATTTTTTATAATTCGAACCCGGTTCAAGTATGAACCGCAAGAAACCGAAAACAGTTTCTGTAATATAGCTTCAAGATACCAATGATACATTTTTTAAGCAATAGCAAAGCGATATCATAGCGAAAGCGGATAATTTTGCGAGTTGGCCGGAATAGCCCGACCGAATACTAATCGTTTACCAGAAAGAGAGAGTTATTTCTTGATTTTTTTCGCTCGTCGAAATCAAGGATAGTTTTCCTGAACCTCATGGATTTGGGAGTTACCTCAACCAGTTCATCATCCCTGATCCAGCCCATGGCCTGTTCTAATGTCATCCTACGCGGAATATCAAGTTTAACGCCTATGTCTTTTGTCGAGGATCTGTGATTGGTCAGGTTTTTGCGTTTGGTGGGATTACAGGTCATATCCATATTTCTGGAATTTTCACCGATAATCTGACCTGTATATATTTTTTCGGTAGCTTCGATAAAGATCGTGGTACGCTCCTGAAGTCCCTCCAGGGCATAAGCGGTAGCGGTTCCCGTTTCGAGGCTGACAACCGATCCTTTGTTTCTCGACTGTATTTCACCTCGCTGCATCCCGTAATGGATAAACCGGGAGGCCATGACGCCCAGTCCACGCGTATCGGTCAGGAATTCCGACCTGTAACCTATCAGACCTCGGGTAGGGATAGTAAATTCTATTCGGACAGAACTAGAACCGGTGTTTTCCACCGAAACCAATTCGCCTTTTCTATGGGCAAGTTTCTCTATCACGACTCCCTGATTATTTTCCGGGATATCTATCAACAATTGTTCGATAGGCTCAAGCACATTGCCGTTATCATCCAGGCGCGTGATAACCTCGGGACGGGAGATACAGAATTCCAGTCCCTCGCGCCTCATCTCCTCGATAAGTATCGCCAGGTGAAGTTCACCACGGCCGGAAACTTTCACGCCGTCAGGACGACCGATGTCCTCCATACGAAGAGCGACATTTACCCGAAGTTCTCGTTCGAGCCGTTCTTTTAATTGACGGAACATGATCGCTTTACCCTCTCGGCCCGAGAATGGCCCGTTATTGACCAGGAAGAACATGGAAAGCGTCGGCTCTTCTATTTCGAGGGGTTTTAATGCCTCTTCGGTATTTTCACTGCTGGAGAATGTATCACCGATACCAATCTCGGAGGGGCCGGCCAGCCAGACTATATCGCCGGCGGATACACAATCGGTCTCGACCCTCGTCAATCCGCGAGTCGTCCACATATGGATGCCCTCTGCTTTCGAGGTAGAATCAAGCGTCCAGCCTTTATCCTGCGATTGCGGATCGATGAATTTCGTTACGAAACAATTAAATGCCTCGCCTTTATTCAAACTACCGCGAAGCACCCTGCCGCAGCCTATTTGGCCTATATAATCGCTCCAATCAAGCGAGCTGACTTGCATCAAGAAATCACCGTCTTTGTTGACATCCGGCGGCGGGACATAATCGACTATGGCCTGAAATAGCGCGGACATGCCCTCATGCTTCTCTTTATCCAGATCATTGACAAACCATCCGTGAAGACCCGAGCCATAGAGCACCGGGAAATGAGCCTGCTCATCGGTAGCGCCCAGTTCTATGAAAAGATCGAATGTTTTATCCAAAGCATAATCGGGTCTGGCATCGGGACGGTCAACCTTGTTGACAATCACGATGGGTCGTAGGCCCAATTTCAACGCGCGCATCAGCACGTAACGGGTTTGGGGCATCGGCCCCTCATTGGCATCCACCAGGAGTAAAACCGAATCCACCATCGATAGTACGCGTTCAACCTCGCCGGAAAAATCAGCATGGCCGGGAGTATCGATTATATTGATAAGATAATTATTCCAGGAAACCGTACAGTGTTTGGAACGAATAGTTATGCCGCGTTCGCGCTCTAGAACATTATTGTCCATCAACCTTTCGGGGACCTGCTGGTTTTTACGAAAAGTCTGTGTCGCCTTGAACACAGAATCTATTAAAGTTGTTTTTCCGTGATCGATATGGGCGACAATAGCAAGGTTCCGAATTAACGCGACATCAGTCATTTTTCTACACATCCCTTAAGGGCAGAAATATCTGCCATTTTAAAAACCATGCAATCTACAGATTAATCTTCGAGGGAATAATCACGCAGTGGCACATTACAACATTTCTCCAAATGGAGAACCATTAAAACCCGACTAGTATAGGGTATAATTGCTTATTGTCAACGATTTTTTTTAGGCCGATGTTCCAGAGTATATATTAGCTGACATTAACCTTTTTGCGTTGAGATAATTACGTCCCGAATCAGCAACTTCAGCAGAATTTCTCTATATGCCGTTGATTTCATAAAACTCGTTCGAATTTCATTAAGAATGCCTGGCGATATGCTCGAAACATCATATTGCACGATTTTTCGGTAAAAGCCAATTGTGTATTACTACCTGCACACCCAGCGTTGTAATATCCGATTAGCGGCAATAATTTATCTCCTGCAGCTCAATCGATAATGTCTCTGTTCCATCAAGATTGATGTACAATAACCTGCTCGTTGGCATCGGGGGAGCCGGAGGATACCCCGACAAAAGTACCGAAAGAGGTATCGAACTCCACCAGCTTGCCGACCATGGGATCACCGGTCGGCTCGGTGATATCGCCATCCTCTCTGCCTGGAAAAGCAGCGGTCGTTGAAATATATAGGATGATAGGATTTTTACTGATAATCCATTTAGAAGCTGAAATAATGTGAGCATCATTTCAGTATAATCATCTTCCTGGTCTCGGTATAATCCTCGAACTCGAGACGATATAGATATATGCCGTTTGAAATGCGTTGTCCGCTACTGTCGGTACCATTCCATACGATTCTGTTATTTCCCTTAGGCCGCTTCTCATCGACCAGTTCCGAAACCTTCCGGCCGAGAATATCATATATATCTATGATAACATGGGAATCGTACGGTAAATCGAACTCGATTATCGTTTCCGGGTTGAATGGATTGGGGTAATTTTGTTTTAAACTAACAACGGATGGTAGAACGCCGTCATCATTCACCGAGGTTTCCGGGCCAAGCTTGACCACGTACATATCGTTACCCCCCGCGCCAAATGAATTGGTTTTACCTGCTATGATAAATCCATGATCTGCTGTCGGCCGCACGCTAAACGCCAGATCCGAACCATCGCCACCGAACGCCTTAGTCCAGAGCGTATCGCCGCTAGAGTCGGTCCTGACTACCCAAACCCGATGGTTCTCGGTTCCGCTTGGAGGATACATGAGCCCCGCCATTACGAAACCGCCATCAGGAGTTTGTCTCAACGAATATACCTCATCATCATACTGGTTGCCATAGTGATTATCCCAGATAATTTCTCCATCGGCATCCAATCGCAGTAGTCGGAAATCCCAACCCATATTTGTGTAAGATTTGTACCCGGCGGCGGCATATCCGCCATCCTCGAGTTGGATAACCGAACTACCGTAAGAGCCTCCGTAGTTGTGCACCCACAGGGTGTCGCCGTTCGAGTCGAGTTTTACCAAAAACAATGTAGCTCCACCGCCAACGGCGATAGCTCCTCCGTCCGAGGTTGGGGCTATCTCGCGGAAACTCAGGGGGCGATCAATAGAAACCTGGTTAAGCAAAGCTCCAGATGGTGAAATTTTCAGGAATAACCAGCCATCCATATTTGATCCGGCAATCATATAGTTGCCATCGAGGGTACGGCACATACACTCCGTATGCTCGCCGGTATTTTCACCACCGTATACTTCCGCCCAATTGATATTCCCGCCCCCATCCAGAGACAACAACCAGATATTGGTACCCGTAGGTGGATATGAGTTTTCGTTACCGCACACAATGAATCCACCGGAATCGGTTACGAGAACACAATTTGCAAAATCGCTGTAATCACCGCCATATGTATTTTCCCAAACAAGTCCACCATCCAAATCAGTCTTGACAACATACACTTCATCCTCACCGCCGCCGTAGGGTTCGGTATAGTAACGACCTGCAATCACATATCCTTCCCCCTCTATTTCAGCGACACTCCTGGCCCAGTCATGGGCCTCGCCTCCGAAAGTCGTCTGCCATTCAATCTGTGGCGCCTGGGCCATTACAACTGAGACCAGCATAATTACACTTAGTCCTAAAATAAGGTAACTGCGCATGGTATCCTCCCCGGTTAACCTTTTCGTATACATTGTTTTTGATCTAATTATGTAAAATCAGTGATGCGTAATACCAATATAACATATAATGAAATCAGCGCAAATTAATTAATTAATCCCATGGTATCTCATCTTATCAAGGGAATTGTGTAAATTCATAGTGATTTTCAGATTTTCGGTTATCCAGCACATAAGCGATTATTCCATAAACGATTCGATCAACACTTCTGTCATTAACAAACTTCCTGAACGGTTTTATCCTCCTTTGTAATTCCTCCAGATATCGCTCCAGGGGATTATTCGTCTTTATCTGAGTTCTTTCCGGCTCGGCATACTCACGGTAAATCAATGTCCGATCAAAACCTCGAATGAATGATCTGACAGACTTTGGTTCTTTAGGCCGCCATTTGACCTTAAAAGCTTTCAATCGGGCTCTTAATTCTTTATCCGTCTCGGCCTGGTAGATAGCTGCAGCATCTTTTGTGATACGACTTCGATTCTTGCGGTCATCCAGGTTCTGGCTGATGTTCGACAGCTTGTGGAGGACGCATTGCTGTGATTTCACCCGCGGATATAAGCCCGCCAGAGCCTTGATTAACATGAATGTACTGGCACATAGGTAACAGATCAGACCGGCGACATGGGTAACACTTTTATTAATTTACGGTACGACAAGGAGGTATTGTCATGCCGTGGAAAGAGAGTAAACCCATGGATGAGAAGATAAGGTTTATCAGTTATTATCTTGAATCAGAGTGGTCAATGGCGGCTTTGTGCCGTGAGTTTAATATCAGTCGTAAAACGGGTTATAAGCTTGTCAGGCGGTATTTAGAGAGAGGAGTTGATGGTTTAAAGGATCTTTCTCGAGCTCCGCACCACAATCCGAGCGCTGTATCGTCAAGGATTGAAAGATTGATAGTATCTGCCCGAGGAGAGCATCCCACCTGGGGCCCTCGGAAACTCAAGGCCTGGTTAGCGCGTCATCATCCTAACCTTTTTATACCTGCTCCGAGCACAATAGGAGAAATACTTAGACGTCACGGATTAGTAGTACCTCGCCGTCGCTTGAGACGAATTCCTCCTTACACGGAGCCATTTATTGGTTGTGATTCATCAAACAGGGTATGGTGTGCTGATTTTAAGGGTTGGTTTAAAACAGGTGATGGAGCGCGCTGCGATCCTTTTACCTTAACCGATGCGTATAGCCGTTATCTTTTGCGTTGCCAGGCGGTTAATCGAACTGATTATTATGGTGTAAAGCCGTTATTCGATGCTGCGTTTAGAGAGTATGGCATTCCTCACGCCATACGAACAGATAATGGCCCTCCTTTTGTAACGACTACGCTTGGAGGTTTATCCCGTCTATCTATCGAGTGGATTAAACTTGGTATTATCCCGGAAAGAATCGAGCCGGGCAAGCCTGCTCAGAACGGACGGCATGAGCGAATGCATCGAACCCTGAAGGCTGAAACCGCAACTCCGCCGCGAGAGAACATAAAGTCTCAACAGTTGGCGTTCGATGGATTCCTTGTGGAATATAACAACGAACGTCCGCATGAAGCGTTGAATCAAAGAACTCCTTCCGATCTATATAAACCATCACCGACCGAATTACAGATTGATTTACCTGATCTTGTTTATCCTGATACTTTTACTATTAGAAAAGTTCATTCCCAGGGCGATATCAGATGGCGATCCAGACAAATCCATCTTAGCCAAACTCTGGCTGGAGAGTTGGTCGGCTTTGAACAAACAGATGACAGGTTTTGGGATATCTACTTCGCTGATATTAAACTTGCCAAATTAGATGATTTTAACTATAAAATTATTAGAGTATAAAATGAAGATTTGTTTTAAATAATAAAGATTAATAAAAGTGCTACCCATGTCGCCGGTCTGATCTGTTACCTATGTGACAGTACATTCAAAAGCCTCACGGTTATATATAATTGAGCACTATACTAAATATAGGCTAATCCCTAATTATTGAAAGACAAGTAGCGGAGCAGGGATTCAAACCCCGGAAACGAGGATTATGATTCCTATCCTGGGTATTCTGTTAAGTTGTTGATAGTCAGTCTATTGTGTTGATTGGCAACGAGTTCTGTAAAATCCGACCTACACTTTTCGACACCAGAAAGCACCAGAGAACACCATAGATCAACCATGGCTGTTACCGTATTGTTGACGTGGATCTGTATCATCTAGTCGAAATACCTAAACATCGCGGTAGAAACTGAAGGGCTACAATTATAATAATGCTTAAATTCGTAAATCCATCTTCTATAGATCTATTTCTAATCCCAATTCCTGTTTAACTCGGTGATCTTTAAAATACTGTAATCTTCATTGAATTTGATATAGCATCTATAATAACCATTTAATACTGTTAAATATGTTCGGAGATTAGCTAATATCCTTCCATGAAAACAGTTTTCGTTCAATTATACCTAGTATCCAACTCATAGATAAGGCAAGAAAAATGATGCACAATATCCCTGCAATCGCTAATGGCACGTTATATAATCCCCCTGCTTGCAATATCCTATGCCCTAAACCATATTCAGATGATACGAACTCACCTATAAACGCACCAAGTAATGCAAAACTTATATTCAATTTATAAGAACTTATTACCCAAATTAGTGCTGAAGGTATAATTAATTTCTTGAAAATAACAAGTTTTGTTGCACCAAAACTCTTTAAAAGTCTTATACGGTCACTATCAACCTGTTTTGCACCTTCATAAGCTTGAACGATAGCTATAACCACTGTGGAGAGTGCAGCCATAATTATCTTCGCGGAAATGCCAGTACCAAACCAAATGATCATCATAGGAGCAATAGCAAATATCGGAACAGAGCCTATTGCAACTATATAGGGACGCGAAATTCGAGCAATCTTATTTGAACACCATAATAATAATCCTATGATAGATCCTATAATATTTCCAAGTAAAAAACCACTAAGTGTTTCAAGAGAGGTTACCCAAATGTCTTTAATTAGTAATCCAGAAGAAATTCCATCCCAGAGCGCTTTAATAACTAAAAATGGTGAAGCAAAAAGAAAAATACGAGTTTCAGATCCTTGAACTGTAAAATGCCAGATTATAATAAAAAGTACTAATGGCAACCAAAATAAGATACAATCAATTATTCTTGATACAACTTTGCGTGCTTTCATTTTGGAAAATCTCTCCAAACTTGGCTAAAATACTCAACATATTTTGTACTTTCTCTAGCCTTTATTGGATCACGATCGGTTATTTCTAAATCAATTATGTGCTCTGACTTAATACCTTTGGGTATCTGATTGAAAATAATGATTCTATCACCCATCGCAATAGCCTGATCAATATCATGAGTAACAAATAATATAGTTTTATTTTGTTTTTTAACTAATGAATATAGTGCTCTTTCAATATCCAAGCGAGCATCGTAGTCAATTGTTGACAAAGGCTCATCAAAAAGTAGAATGTCTGGATCGGTAACTAAAGTCCTGATTAAAGCTATTTTTCTGCACTCACCACCTGAAAGAGTCGAAGGATAGGAATTTGCTTGCCTTTCAAGCTTTAATTCCTGTATAAGGTTATTAATAATGTTTTCATTATTATGATTTATTTTACCTTGAATTTCTAATCCTAACATAATATTTTGATAAGCTGTTCTCCAGGGAAGTAATAGATCTCGCTGCATCATATACCCAATACTATTATTCTTCTTTGATGATTTTGAAATATTTACCTCACCAGAGTTTATCGCTTCAAGCCCAGATATAATATTAAATAACGTTGATTTTCCGCATCCATTAGGACCAACAATACACAAAAATTCTCCTTCATAAATAGTCATATCTAAATTTCGAAATATTTCAGTGCCTTGTGGCGGTGGTGATTTATATTTTTTGCTTATGTTTTTTAGTTCAATTTTAATTTGATTCATTTACAGCTATTTCTTTCTGCGCATGATATGGCCTAATTTGAGCAAACTTCGCTTTCAAATACCTACTGCTGAAATGTCTAAAATAATGAACATCTTCTTTTGTTGCTAAGTTGTATTCGGGGTATTCTCTTATCCAACTGTTATATTCATCATCGGAAATAGTAGAATTAGCATAACTGTATAGCAAACCGCATTCCCTATCTACCTTGCCAATGCCAGCTCCATCCATTAGTGTTTGCTTTTCTCTAGTATATATATAATCAGGTAGAATATCCTTGAAGGCTTCTCGAAGAATTAATTTTGTTGTTGATTTCCCCTGGCTATTCTTGCCTATTTTAAATCTTGGAGGTAATTTCAGTGCAAAATCTACAAGCTTTCTATCTAATAGTGGCTCTCTAACCTCAATAGTAAAATTCATTGATGTTCTATCTACTCTCTGAAGTTGAGTCCGATGTAAATCTGCGAGCAGCCTCAATATACCTTTTTTAATTTCATCATCCGATTTGAATAAAAAATCTCCATAGCCTGCGAATATTTCATCGGACCCCTCCCCGCATAGCAGTAATTTATATCCATGTTCTTTTGCCATTTGGCATAATAAAAATGAAAGAACCGAACCACTTACAACATTGGGTTCGTAACTCTCGGTAACATCAACTATTTTGGGAATTAGAGCATATACATCTTCAATACTATATGTGCGCCTAAGAGCTGGAATGTTTAAGTCTTCACAAACTCGATTAGCATAAATATAATCGGGAGAGTCATCATTCCCTATAATAAGAGCGGTAACATCTGGATTGAACTTAAGAGCTAATAACAGCACTATTGTGCTATCAATTCCCCCGCCGAATAAAACACCTATTGGTAAGTCTGTTTGAACTCGTTTACAAACAGCATCTTCAATTAGTTTCCGAACCTCATATTTTGCCTCATTAAAAGAAATACTTTCCATAGGTTCATCCACTAGGTGATAATAATGACCAATGGTGTTTTTAAAGATATAATTCCCAGGTTGTAGTTCTTCAATGGTTTCAATTTCTAAGTCAACTAATGCTTTCATCTCAGAAGCAAAAAACCAAGAATTGTTATTTTTAGCATAATATAGAGGCTTTACCCCAAAATAATCTCTTGCTACTAACAAATTTTGTTTTATACTGTCGTATAAAACAAATGCAAACATACCATCCAACATCGCTAAGAAATTGATTCCATATTCTTCATATAAATGTGCAATTATCTCTGTATCGCAATTAGTGTTAAATGAATGCCCTTTTGCAATTAATCTTTCTTTTAAAGCCAAATAATTATAGATTTCTCCATTAAAAATAACACCAATAGTGCTATTTTCGTTTAGCATTGGTTGAATTCCTTTATCCCTATCTACTATTTTTAATCTAGCTGTTCCCAGCCAACAATTGCCTAAGGAGATACTATTAGGTTGATTCTCTCCTCGATGAGAAATTTTATTTAACATGAATTCAATATCATTGGGTAATTCTTGTTCTTGTGAATAGATAGCGGCAATTCCACACATACTTTTTTACTCCATTTCTTCTTTAATAAACCAAGGCCTGGAGCGGAATCCTTTACGGACAGAAAATACTCTCATTATAGGTAGGCTCGGTAGTAAGAAATCTTCTGCTTCTGAAACGTAAGTAATAAAGATTGATTTCTGAAACTTCTCTTTAACAATTATTCTCTCCTTAAGATTCAGTTGTATGTAAGCATTAGCTGATGATTCAGGAGAATTAAATATCAATGAATGGGATTGAGTAAAACTCACCCGTTTAGAATATCTTTTAGCAGATTTTGCCATATATTCAAAACGGATATTTCGAGGCAGTGGCAGTGAATTCATATTTTCACATTTATTGCATTTATTAATAATGTTATCAATTAATTTATTAACATTATTGATACCTTCTTCTTTAAGTATTGGCTTTATTAAGTCTGACATCTTTATGTGATTGAAATTCACTATATTTAATGATTCTATTATATCAGAAAAATAATCCAACGTTTGTTCGTGACTATAACCATTTAAATAAGCATGTGTATCAGTAAAAATAATAATTAGATCGCATTTAAGATTATAACTTCGTTCTATAGTTTTTAATGCTCCAAATACAAATAATATCGCCTGTATATCCTCTTTTGTAGCTCGCCTTTTTTCTCCGGCTCCCCAATACATAATAAAATTAACAGTCTTTCCAAAACTGTTTATAAATACTTTCTCTAGAATTTCAATCTGCTTTTTTCTTCGCTGAGTATCTCTTTCGCTAATGTATGAACTCAAGCTGCGATAATCTCTCTTAAAGTGTATCATTTTTAATGTTTATTTTTAGTATTGTCTGTTTTGACCTGGTTTAAATCTTTGTATACATATTTTTCGTATTTTTGGTGATATGCAGAATTAATAATATACCATAACGGAATAAAGATCACCAACACTAATATAATATAGGCATAGTGAAATTTTATTGGAAACTTCCAATCAAAAATACTTAAAATAGTACTTACAATTCCGATGATGATAATTAAAGTGGAGGTGTAAAAAATACTTTTTTGATCTTTCAATAGTACTTTCCACCACCATTTATCTTTTCTATTTAAAATTAGTTCCTGAATTTTATCCCAATCTGAGGATAAATTTTTTATATAACTATCTATTATCTTCATTGATTCATTTTCATTATTTTTAAGATCTAATTCATCATCACTAGCTGATCGAAGCCTTATGTTATACATTCTACAGATATCTAAAGAAATTGGCTTAACAGTGCTATAAAAAAGATACTTACTACTTTTACGCTTCCATTTGAACAAATTATCAATGAAAGTATTAATTAATTTGCTAATATCATTTGATGAATCTTCAGCGAATTCACTATCAGCTACTAACACCTGCTTAAAATCTTTATGTCTTTTTAATCTCTCTTGAAAGTACATTTTCATACCATTTTTATCGCCTTGATTAATGTATTGAAAAATTTCATGTAAGTTTTTATCTATTGCCCACAAAAAAGCTTTAATTTGCTGAATTTTGTTATCATTATTTCTAGCCATAATTCCGGTGAAAGTAATGTTAGATGAATGAGCTATATAATCTTCTAAAGATACAAACTCATTTTGGGATGCTCTTTTATTAATTGCTACAAAATCACAAGATATCGAAATTTGATTTTTATCAATATTAGATAATTCCTGTCCGAAATCTTTATGTTTAAACTCTATTTGTGTTGGAATTTGATTATTTATTATCTTTCCTATGCAAAAGCCTGTCGATGGGTAATCATAGGATATAATTTTTTTAATGCTTTTTTCTGCATCAGGCATTAAAGCCCCAAAGATCCCGCCAATTTCATGAGGTGGATCAGAATTATGGCTTGGTATTAAGTTATTGTTACCAACAACGATAAAAGCAAGCTTTGATACTAAACCACCAACTATTTTGAGGTCTTTTTCTTTTAAGAATCCTGAAAATTTATCTAAATCTGGATCTCTAATAATCGCTGGTATTTCAAAACTTTCCATGAATTTCTTTTTTTCATCTTCTTGTAAGAAACTTGAGAAATCTTCTACAAGTGGTATGTGTTTTTTGGGCGATCGAGATAAATCAATTAATATCGAGGGATCACCAATTCCAACATCGGCGTAATCAAACAGCAGACTAAGTACTACAAAGTTATCACCTCTTAATTTTTTCGACGAGTCAAACCTATCATCGTCTAAGCCGACTATTCTAACATCTACAGGTCCAAATGGGGTATCATCAAAATCATTACCAAAATACGCCAGATAGAAAGGAGCATAGAGTATAGTGTCGGTTGATATCGCAACATTTAATGATCTTTTCATAATGGTCCCCTCAAATAAACTTGAACTAAAGCGCTGACTTGGTATCTATTTCATCAGCAAGCCATTCGCTAATATGAATTGATTTCGAACTCTTCCAAAGTATGTTAAATTCTTCAGCAATCCGAGATCCCATAACTGAATGCGGCATTAGGATTTCAAGTTGAGGAGATTGAGTCGATTGGTTTTTGTGCATATAGAATCCTATAAAAGCTTTTTCATCACAACAATACACTTGAATTGAAGGTAAACATGAATACATCTTTATTTTTATTTTGTTTTTAATATTTCCTAAAGAACAATATCTTGAGAGATCAGTTATATTGGCCTTTATAGCATCGGATGCATACTGATCATTTGGGTACTCTAAGTCCTTACTTCTTTGCTTAGCATAATTCGATCTAGGATCTAATAGAAGAATCTCAACCGAACCACCCCTTTCTACTACCTCCCTAAAAGGCTTTTCAAAGTGATATAAATCAGGAATCCATGTTTGAAGAATTTTAATTGTAGAAGATCTAGACATACTATTAACAACATCTTGAATAGGTAAGTTTCGATGAAATTCTAAGATCCCTGATTCTTTTATAGAGTTATTAGTTTCAAAGTAGTTTTTAAGCTCAGATTTTACTTTAGATACCATGTCTTCTTGAAAATTTTGCCTGAAAAAAAATCCAAAGATGAAAGAAATTAGAGCTGAAGTCAATAATACAATACCAATCCTTTGAGATAATATAATCCAAAAATTTTCTGAATTATATACTATAGGTATAGCTATTAGGATTATGCCAATTAAGGTTACAGTCAAAGAAGCAATTATTGCTTTATATTTAGTTAGTAATGAAAAAGTATTTTTCACTTGATCTTTCCTGTTATTCATTAGCTTGTGCGGATTCAGCAAAAGAATTATCAACGGATTCCTCTGTTAATTGGATTTCTTTTAGATCACCAACTTGTAGTCTGATTTGAAGAGCTTTTTGCCAAGCTTCACTACTCATTACAGCATGTTGGGGTATAGTCTTTTCACTAAGCATTCGTGTAACAGCAATGGCAACTACGTTTTTCTCTAATCCTGGGAACAATTTCTGAGCAATTTCAATCGTCTGTTGCTCATTTTGGTGGGCAAATTGCAAAGCATTTTCAATTGCTGATACAACTTTTTGAACCATGTCACGATTCGATTGAATATACCCCTCTGTCGTAGTTAAGCCCGTAAAAGCAAAAGGCCCGTAGAATTCTGGAGATGAATACACAACTTTATACCCTTTGCTCTCAGCAATTGATGTCCCCGGTTCAAGTTCCATAGCTATATCGGCTGCACCGTTTTCAATCAAAGCAATTTGCGCTCCAATAGGAGCTTGTACGATTTTTGTGTCCTTAAGATCATCTCCGCCTTCAAGTATGGTATTTTTCATGAGAGTATAGTTCGTAGATGGTTCAGGAAATGTACCGACTTTTAGCCCTCTTAAATCTTCTTTACTAGTGATTTTTCCAATATTCGGATTGTTTGTTACTCCCCAAATTGCAACCCCATCAACAATGGATGCCACCACCTTACCTTTAGCTCCTCTTTCTCGTGAGATTGCTGTAAATACTGGATCACCTACCCCAAAACTAGCTTCGCCTTTTAAAACTGATGCGAATACTTGGTCATCATTACCAGAAAACTTAATCTTGATATCTATCCCTTGTGCTGCAAAAAATCCCTCTTCTTCAGCTAAGTATAATGGCAGATAAATCAAATATCTTTCTTGGCCCCATTGGGCAATTGTAATTTCATTTAGTCTAGGCTTATTTCCATTAGAGCAGCAAAATATATAAAGCAGGGTTGTAAGCAATATTAAAGCCACAGCAAGCTTCCTGTTAATCAAGTGCCGATTTCCTAACATATTTCCTCCTATTCTAGATAATTTGTATTGTTTTATTCCCGCTTGCTCTACTTATACTTAACTTAAGTAGCGCTATAATTCAAATTAACCAATTTTTGTTGGTATTTCTTACTTTACAAGGACATTAAGTAGAATATCTATTGCCCCAACATTATCTTTGGCTTATCCCTCTGATAATTCCTGATGATGTATACCCATATGTATCTAAGATCCCCTTACTAACCTTTAAACCAAAACCTGATAATACTTTTAAATGATAATGCTGGAGCAGACTTGAGCCCCTTGATAATGCGACTTCTAATATAGCAGGAAAGATTAAGATGTCAAGTATAAATTATTAACCTTAATTTATACGCCTACTAGACCTATATTGGTATTATGTATACAAATTCTAATATTTCTGTATGTAGAATAAAATAAGCTAATACCCAATATAGAAAAAATCCTCGGCTCATAACTATTTAGATAATATATCTTTAAACGTATTCCGTATTACTCTTGAATAATTCTTAACTATTTATTATGGATTGCATTTTTTCAAATGTATTTTTCATAACTTCCTCATTTGGATAGAAATCTTTAATTATATTAAAAAGCAATGTTGCTTCCTCTGTTTTTTTCATTCTCCTTCCTATTCGGCGTAGAATCTTTTTTAAATCATCAGCCGATCTAATAGAAAGTAATTCTTCGGGCAATTGTTTTTCCGTTTTTAGCTCTAGAAACGGGAATCTAGTACTTACAATCCAACGAATATTAGATTGTATAGGTTGATGTTTATATCCAAGCTTTTTGTTAAGCTCATTTGAAACTTGTTGGATTTCATAGTCATCCGTATATTCATCTGATAAGTATTTCCTTAATACATTTATCTCTTTACGATCCTTATATAAATTTAAATATTCAAACAATGTTTCAAGTGATGGATTCCGAGGAAGTTGATGTAAAAACCATAAACCTATAAAAGGAAGTTCAGAATTTAAAGTTGGCCCTAAAAAAGTTATAAGTTCATTCCAAGAATCTTTCCCCAATCTTCTTTTTATTGAATTTAACAATGAAGCATCTAGTTTTTCAATATTATTTTTCCAAACTATCCTTGCATGCTCTTTCAGTAATATTGCTCTGCCATGGGCGGGGGCATATCTACCTCGGGATATATATTTATTATCTATATTATTAAACTTTGCGAACGAAGCTAATTTTTCATTAATTTTCCACCGAATAATTGTATTAATATAGGATAATGAATGTGATCCATAGTTCGTTTTTTCTTTATAGAAATTTCTCACCCAATCATATAATAATGAATTCATCAATATTACCGCCGAAGTAGATTTTTCATCGCCCCAATCTGAAAACGCATCATGAATAAACTCCTCAGCCCTATCGCTCCCATATGGTATTCTTGCAATTTTTTCTATATCTACTACTGGCATATTACCAGGTCTTAAAAATACCCCTCTTGGTTGTTGAATTTCTTTCCAATCCGTACTTTTCAACTGGTTTAAAGACTCAAATATTAAAGGTGCTGCTAATGTATGTGCTTTTTTTAAGTCATTGATATTTAAATTATATATGCCTATTTTACCTTTATTGTTAATGGTCATTTCATTTTTGCTTAACATATTATATATTTCGGTTGTTTCACCTTTCGATAGATCTTTAGATTTATCGATAAGCCAAATATTACCTGAAAGTAGATATAATTCTACAAATTGCATAATTTCACGAGATCTCTTTCCAATATATTCCATGGGTATTTTCCGGTTGCTTAATGAGTGTAAACTAGTATGGTCAATCACCACATCCATAAATCACCTTTCAATATTAATTAGACAACAATTTTCCTCGAATCCCAAGCTATGCTTAATTTAAACTATATATGCTGGCATCAGATAAAATAACGTATAAATGCTTTCTACCGTATATTATTATACTATAATTTTTTTGCCATATCCCCGAATGGTTTTAATATTTAGGCCCTAAATAATAAGTTCTCCCAAGATGTAAAAAATAGAGAATTTAAAAATCATCTAACTATTAAAAAAATTCTAATCTACATAGTTGCTAACAAAATCGCCTTATAAATTAAAACTAATATCTGTCTTATAAACTTTTTTCAATGTCTACATGTTAATATCGAAAAGCTTCTTTCCACATAATTTACCTTTATTGCCTGGGTAATTTTTTTCTACTTGGCGCTCTAAAACGTTCTGGCGAGCCTTTTACTAATGTCACTTCATATCTACGTCTGTCTAGGACTTCTAAGAATCCCATTATATCTTTTTTTTCAACTGTTATTTTGCCTTTTACAGTTCGAACATCAACATTTGTATTTTTACATAGCTTCCTTAAAGCGCTTGCATCAGTGTTCTTTATATCTTGTGAACGAATTGAAGCTAAATACCTAGCTGCACGAGTATGTTTACCAGCAAATTCTTGAATTGAAGAAAAATCTACGTAAGGCAAATCTTTTTTAATTTTATTGATATTTTTCTCCACGGCTGCAAGAATAGCAGTTTGCAAATGACATACAAATTCAAAACCGCTAGGCCTTAAAATATGAATATTAGAAGAATCAATAAGCAGATCAAAATCATTATCAAGTTTAAATACTTTGTCGTCAATTATCTTTAAGGCATCTGTAACAAGCCTAACAAGGCGCTTTTTTAAGACTCCTTTAAATTGAGTCGCGCGCCGAATTGCTGTAAGTCGCCTACCTTGTGTATCTAACATACGCGTGAAATAGCAATATAAATTGGAAGGATCATCTAATATTGTGTTATCGATTTCAAGATTCTCTGATTCGTGCAACTGTTTTAGTTTCTCTGCTAAATTATCACAAAGAGGCAAATAAATATACTCTGTAGTGTTATATTTTTCGGAGGCTTCAAAAATTCCAGGATTATCATTATTGGACTGTAAAGTATCCCAAGTTGAAATAATCATTTCCTTTAAGGCGAACTGAACGTTTATATCAACTGTAATGCAGTTAAAAGACTGGTTTTGTACTTCATCAATACCAACACCGAATTCAACAATCTCGATTTTTTCAATATCGAAATCTAATGTCATCAATTCCTCTCAAAATATACTGTGTTACTGAGTCTATAAGCATTTATTTTTTGTCCAGAGAACAAAGAAACGTGTTTAGTAATTAATACCAAACTGGTCTTGCCGCTTATAGGATTATCGTCATTTGGCGGGTAGACAGTAAATACTCTATAACCTTTAGCGGCAAATGCTATATTCATATAGTGGAGATTTAGGTGATAGAATAGATAGATAATAAAACCAAGAGCTGTTAATGCGCAAACAACTTCGCGCCATGAACACATATCCGCTGAATAAAAAGGCAATAACATAGCAAAAAGATAAACTAATAAATGGTCTCTGTGGTCTTCAGCCGATCCAATTGTTATTTCCCTTTGTTCATTAAGTTTTTGAGCTGTGTGAATTCTTAACCAAAGGAATAAATTTGGCAATATTACCATCGCTGCACAAAAGCCAAAGAAATAGTATTCTGGTACCAGAGTATTACCGCGAATTGCCCATAAAATAAAAAGGGGGGAAATGCTGCTCAATACCATTAATAAACGAGCCATTTTTAATCCTTCATTATTCCTGCTTTTAGGCATTCAAAACCTTCCTACAATTAACTAAAAACAATTCAAATAATTTAAAATAAATTTTATCATAAAGTTACTGCTGTAAACAAATCAGCTGAATAATATTAGCAATTATTTTAAACGCTAATATTTTATAGAGTTCTAATTAGACATAGGCAACTAAAACAACTATTATTATCATTTCTTTATTAAAATTACCAATCGCATACTGATTTGTCAAGCCCAATTACTTCATTAAAATGGTATAAGAATAATAACAACAAACTGCCCGTCATCAGGCGGGCTTTTTCATTTTAACAGAGGAGAATATATGAAAGTCAAGGTTCTAAAGCTAGGTGAGTCCGCTAAAGAGGTTGAAATTCAAGAAGGCGCAAACGTAGAGCACGTTATACAGGCTGCGGGTTTCAACCGTGATCATATGACAATTACCTTAAACGGTCACCCTGCATTTGACAGCTCGCCGGTGCAGGATGGTGACGTGGTTACGATGAACCCTCAGATCAAAGGTGGTCGCCGGTGATCTGGCAGAAGATTAACTCTCTTGCCAGCTATCACGCCCAGTCACTCAACGTTCCTATCGAGGTCGAGCAGTTACCTTCTGATGTATTTACTCAAAACAATCCAGATGCAATCCAGGTCGTTTTTAAGGAGAACGCCGATATTCCAGTCAAGGTCGAGGAACTTACTCTTCACATAGGGTATCCGCTCAATGAAGACAACCTGGAGGTTATCACTAAAGCTCTTGAGGAACATCTTCTGCCATTGTCACAGAAGTACCACACACAAAAACGGGATCAGCTTAAGAAGCTGGTCCTGTCAGGGTTTGAGGAACGTAAACAGGCGCTCAAGAACTCTGTCTACCAGGCTGATAACACGCTGGATAGTCTAAACCGTCAGATATTCGAACTAACCAGGACGCGCAATATCGATAAGCATGTTTTGGATCAGCTAAGTCATCCAAGCCTACCGATATGTAAAAAAATCGTCAACGAGTATCATCAGTTGAAAAAGCTGGTCCCTGGGATGTATCAGTCAATCACCATAGATGATAAGTATCTTCGTGCTATAACTCACACGGTTTATATCCAGCACGATGGAGAGGAATTCGAAATTGGTGAGCTTCAGATAGAGCTTAATCTGAGTGAGGGCCGGGCTAAGATCTATAACCACGATAACACAGTGAATGATTATCCACATCCACACGTGAACAGCGACAATGAGATTTGTCTAGGGAACATCGCCTCAGGTCTTCGCCAGATGATGGGCGAATACGAGATTTTCGGCACTCTGGAAATACTTCATAAGTTCGTACACGAGTACAATGAAGATGATGCCTACCAACGCATACAATTCTGGAATGATCCCGATTACTCTGAAGAAAAGGACGAGTATGAACGTTGCCGAGAAGGCGGTAGTTATGGACGTATTTGCCTCGACTGTGGAGATAGTTTTTGTCCGTACTATGAGAATGCATTGAACGAATGCATCGAAGATATACATTTCGAGAACTGCGTAAACTGCCCTGATCGATGTGAACCTGGCATTGAACTGCTAACTGATTGTCATGATGTTGATCCAAAGAAGTGTATGACCTGCAGGTTTACCACCTGCCTGTACTATAAGGATTACGAAAGCTGTCACTCTGTTAATCAAAATCATTGCTTAAACTGTGATATTATGGATTGTCCACATCAGGGAGGTGACGATGAAGATGAAACCGAATGAGTTTGTGGTGTATGTCGATTACAAAGCCTGGGCAAAGTTCAGGTATTGGATTAGCCTTTCTGGTAGTGATGAGGTCAGCGCCCTAGGCATTATCGAGGAACTGCAGGAGAACGGCACTACAACTGGTCTGTTGGTTTCAGAGATATACTTGCTTACACAAGTTGTAAATGGCGTAGAAACGATCATAGATGATAAGGCAGTTGCCGATCTGATGATTGACCTGGCATCGCGGAACATTGACTGCGCTAAGTTAAAATGTTGGATTCATAGTCACGCGAATATGAAAACATTCTGGTCCTCGACTGACCATAAATGCTGTGAGCTATTAGCCAATGGCTCGTATTCGGTATCCATTGTTACAAATTCCAGAGATGAGATACTTACGAGGATAGATGTTTACAAACCCTGTCACATGGTTTTGGATAGAGTTGCGACACAGATTTACTTTCCTCAAGATGGCGAGTTGAAAGAACAACTGGAGGCCGAATTCAAAGCCAAAGTTAAGAAAGACAAAACTCCTCAAATACCGAAAGAAAAGATGATACCTGTTAGTGAATTTGAAAGCGAGGAGGAGCTGGAGGAGGCGCTTAACCAGGGAGTCATAAATTTCCACGAATATGAGATGCTTACGAGGCAATCAATGTTTGAGGACTTTTAGGAGGTCTAATGGATGATAAATATATCCGTCAGCAGGAACTTGTTAATCAGGAAAGGCTGGCGAATTTGCATATCGCGATAGTGGGCTGTGGAGCTGTTGGAAGTTTCACAGCCCTTTCTCTTTGTAAAATGGGAATCGGTCAATTAACGCTGATCGATAATGATAAGGTAAGCGTTGAGAACCTCCCCAACCAATTCTATAGAGACAGCGATCTGGGTAAAAAGAAAGTGGATGCCTGTTCCGATCTGATCCGTCAATTTGATGGGCAAATCTCAATGATTACCCTGGCACGGTCTTTCATCAAACAGAAGCCCGAAGCTGACATTGTTATATCCGCGGTGGACTCTATGGATGTGCGGAAGCGTATTTGGGCATCGGTTTCAATCAATCGCAGTGCACAGCTTCTCATCGATCCACGTATGGCAGCACGAGTAATTCAGGTCTATTGTATTCGTCCTGGTGAACCATCAAGCTGTAAAAGATACGAACAGACCCTGGTGGATGATTCAGAGACCCTGGATGAACGCTGTACCGCCAAATCGATTATTTATTCAGTACTGCCACTAGCTGGTCTGATCTGTATGCAGGTCGCTGCATTTGCCAATGATGAGTGGATTGAACCTGCGGTCACTCTCGATCTGAAAACTCTGAGTCTGCTCAAGGAAGGAATTCGTAAATGACAGGTAAACTTAAAACCGTATTAGCGGTGATTGCTGAAATTCTTCGCCGCTTAATATGTTGGAGGTGTTGATGAAGGAATCAGATGTCGAGGAACTGGCAAATTCAGTTGGGACGCTCGTCGAGAAGATACTGAAGCTGGTTCTGCCAAAGAAGGATGAAAAGCCTGAAACCGAGAGTACCGATTCAGGCTAAAAAATGGGAGCTTATTCGCTCCCTTTTTTTTACTTTACTAAGAACATCTTCCTCGATTCACTAAAATCATCAACCTGGAGTTTATAGAAATATACTCCTGATGAATAATTAACAGCATTCCAGTTTACTTGATAGCGCTCAGCCAATTGGAATGAGTTTAGCAAAGTCTCAATATGCCGACCAGCAATGTCATAGATATCAAGCTTAACTTTCGCATCGTATGGAAGTGAATAACTGATAACAGTCGAAGCGTTGAATGGATTCGGATAATTCTGAGCCAGCACGCAGACCGATGGCAGATTGGCAACATCTTCTAGTATATCAACAGTAGCACATCCTATTCCATACGCGCCGATGTTAGCTCCGCTCTGGCCAGTGCCGACACAAGGAGAGTCTTCCTGCAATTGGTAGTTTAGTGTATCGGGATAGCAGAACATTGGATCCTCATCGATGTTTCCTATTCCTGTCCAGCCATCTTCGATGTCGGAATAAGAGACTGAAATGTTTGAGTTGGAACTGACGTGTATTGGTGGTAATCCATTGTTCCACACAATGGTGTTTAATAACCCTAGGTAACCTTGACCACTAATGTGAACGGATGGATCGGATATATCGGTAGTATTATCTACTATCGTTGAATTCGCAATTAATATATCTGAACTTTTCGCCCAGACCGCACTACCGATAGAATCGGCTTCATTGCGTGCTATGAGATTATTTGAAAATGTAAGGTCACCACATACTGCAAATACTACACCTGCACCAGCAGCGGCTTGGTTTGAATAGATAAGATTGTTGATAACTGTGGGATGCGACCAGGCGCTCCAAAGGCCGCCGCCCTCATCGTCAGCGATGTTATTGAATATCCTGTTATTCGAGATTACGGGGCCCGCGCCAGTCCAACACAGAATTCCACCACCGGCCCAGTCTGAGTGATTGTTGGTAATGATGTTGTGATCGATTATCGGGTTGGAGTACTGACAACAGATTCCTCCGCCGAATTGATATTGGTCAAACTGGGCATAACCGTTTTGAATCGTGAAGCCTATCAAATGTGATACTCGGTTATGGTGGTTTTGATAATGAAACGTTACTACCGTACCAGAGGCATTACCATCGATAATGGTTTGCTCGATATAACTCGTGTCGCCGGTAGTCAAGAACAGTGAAGCTAGAACGACTGTTTGTTCATCAAGAAATAGATTCTCAACGTACGTTCCCGGTTGTACCAGGACCGTGTCGTCGTTACCTGCTGCGTTTACTCCCTCCTGAATGGTCGGATAATCGGCTGGGATGTTGATGGTTGATGGGGATGCTGGAATTACCATTAAGACAACCAATATCGTAGTCAAGATATTTAACCGTTTCATTGTTTTGTCCTTTCTTTTGTAATTTTATTTATTGTTATCTATTTGTTACGAGGGTAACCTGTTATAACCACAGTACCGGCAAACTTACTCATAAAACTTGGCATTAAGTTTAGCAGCGCACTATCGACTCTCTGAGATATAGATCTAGCTTGATCCAAGCCCAGCGACATAGCGACACGATCAAACATCGAGAAATGCTTAATCGTTACTAATTCAAATGCCGTAGCTATCAGATTTACATCTGTGTTCCCCAGTTCATGCTCATCCTCAGTAGCGTCTGCCTTATAACCGATTGCCAGTTTAAACGAGTTTAACCAGGGCAGATAGTTTACCGGCTCGCGGAATACAACAATTCCGTTTGGCTTTAAGGCCTTGTTTATTTTATCCAGGATATCAGGGAATTCCTCGCGAGGTAGATGGTGCATGACGTTGTCGATCAATATGCGGTCATACATTCCAGTACCGATATCGTAGGTGAGAGCATTAGATTCATGGAATTCACAGATACGGGCTACATTGTTAAGACTGGCTAAGTATGTCGCGTACTTGATAAGATCCGGTGATAGATCGAAGCCGACCACCTTGGCGGCCCCCATCATAGCGAGTTGTACCGAGGTCACGCCGCTACCGCATCCAAAGTCCAGTATCGTTCTTCCTTCAACTGGGCTCATCGCGCGGAACATGAATTGCTTGGGATTGTATGAGGCGGCTGGAGTCTCCGTATATTTTGTGATTTCTGATGCTGGCATCTTGAATAATTTCAGCGTTTTTGCCAGTTCTCGATGCCAGGCTATTTCTCTTTCTAAGACTTTGGCTAGCATATCATTTCTCTTTCCAGGTTATGTTTTTACGATGTTCACTAATTTTCGAAATCATGTAGATGTCATCATTTCGCTTAAGCCATTACATACCAATAGGTAACACCCCGAATCTTAGGCGTTTTCCCAGTCGAAACCGTTATTTCTTTCGTCTTGAGTGACAAAGGCAATATACTAAAAACACACTATTAGTCAATATATAATTTGCATATATCGCCATTACTATAACTATCAGTCTATTACGCAATGGGTTTCCTATCCGTTTATTTATAGTGTATGGATATTTTGATTTTACTGGGAAACCGAATTAAGCAATTACGGAAAGGCCTGAAACTGACACAGGCTCAATTAGCCGATAAGGCTGGCTTGAGCACTAATTTTATAGCTTTGCTCGAAAACGGCAAGCGTTCGGCTTCGGTTGATACCCTGTTTAGAATATCACAGGTTTTGAAGGTTGAGTTGAAAGATTTGTTTGATTTCCCTGACAAGAAAACCAAATCTCAACTTGCTATGAATAATTTGATTGAGATATTAAAGAGTAGATCTGCTGAGGATATTGAAGCTGTTACTGAAATAGCAGAGGTGGCTCTTAAGAGACTATCCGTTAAGCCGCGTAGACGTAAATAATAATCTTCTGATTATCATATTCTTATACCATATTGTAAGTAACTAGTTAATTTAAGCCATAATTTAGCGTTTTATATTTATAAATTTATTTTCTCTGATTAATTATAAGATCATGTAGTTCCATTGCAGTCTGGTTTTGAAGTTCTACTAATTTATTCAATAAGTTATTAAAAGAATTGAGTACATCTTGATTATTTCGAATATTATTTTCGTCATCTTTCCAACAAGCTGAAAGTAGTGAAACTAACTTCTCTTGAAAATCAGATTTTTCCCAATAGTAAGTATCAATACTCTTGCATCCTATATCTAGCCAAATAATACCATCTAAACGTATCAAGATCGCCGCTGGTTGCTTAAGAAAAGTAGCAAAAGCTTTTATGCAGTCGGCGTAAAGTAAATTTCTATTCGCCCAGCGAGCAAAATAATCCTTCATTTCTTTTACAATCGTTGCTTTGTCAGCACTCCAAATATCCATGCATATATAATCAAATCCCATTAAAGAACACCAAATCTCATTACAATAATATCCTTTACGTTCTTTTTTTCTACTCCATTTAGGAGACGAATCCGCATGTTCAAACATTTTTGACCAGATTGAAAGAAATATTTTTGAGTTGGTTGTATCATTTAATCCATTATTAAACCATTCCTGAAAATAATCATTAATCCAATAGTGTGCTGAGCAACCTAGATCCAAAATAGGTTTCCAAAATAATTCTTGATTTTCGCTATTATCCAATTCTAATAAAAGTCGGGATATGCGTCTTAGTACCCACCTATCCCAATCGTATGGAGTCCCATTTATCTCGTCATTGTCTTTTGTACGTTCACTAATTATTGCAAGCATGTAATTTAACGATTCTTTCCAAAACTTGATCCACTGTGTTCTTTGGAAATCGTCAATTGCATCCTTTAAATCAGGCAAATAGCTAAAGGCATTCTGGATTAAATACAAATCCAAATTTGGCAACTCTTGTAACTGTGAGTATTGTCTTGGATACTTTCTACGTCTTATCAACCTATTCCAATAGCTATCTTTGGGCATTAATTTATCCCACGATAATAGTTCTTTTGGGTACTTGTTCTTAATAAAAATTATTTTTTCTTTATTGAACCATCTATCAAGTTTAAACTGCGATTTACCCAAATGCTTCGTGTGATCGTAAAGCCATTTTGCCCCTGAATAAGCGAGAATGTAATTCTGAATTTGATTTAAATTAAGTCCTAAATTAACTCGGTTGTCAATTGCGGACTTAAAAAGTGCTTGAACAGTTGAGTAACGAGGGAATCGTAACATTAATAACATACAATTCCTAATATCTTTAGATTCGGTATCTTCTGCCCAGATATATGGGATTACCAAGGCGCAAAAATAGTCCCATGTCCAGTAGGTTATACTGAATGAGCTATCATCCACATCAAATTGTATAGGATTTTTAATTGTCTCGATTATATAATTAATACACCAATTCTCATATTCAAGATTATCCCTTAGCCATTCTCTTTGGAGAATAAAAATAACGGCTATACAGCCGCATATAGCATCTTCTTTTTTAATATCTTTCTTTATCAGGTCAGCTGATAATTCCATTTTATAAAGCTTTTGTATTATTGGCCATATTGATTCAAGCTCATCGATTTTTAACGGCAATTTATCTTTAAGTATTTGTGAGCATTGCATCGGCCAGTATAGTAAAAGCCTTTCCATTTCTGAATCTTTTGCATATTTTTCGCTTTTTTCGCGCAATTCTTTTGGCGGGACAAATTCGAAACATTCTCCGTATTGAGGATGTATCTTTTTTTGCCAATTACGGCTATCATATTGAGCGATTAACTTTTCCAGATAGTTTTTAAGATAGTGATTATCTTCAAGAGCTTCATATTCTAATCTCCATTTTGAAAGGACGTCTTCAAAATACTCTTTCATGTCTTCTGAACTGACAAAAAAATGAAGACAAACATAATCAAATCCAATCGTCCTGTGCTTAAGATTTTGCCACTCTTGCGCTAATTTTAGCATATACTCGCCTTTAGTAGCCCAGCCGATTAACTGATAGCTATGAGAATCGAGGAAGTATTGCATTTCCCATAAATGTATCTCTGGTATACGGATTAAATCTTTTAATTGCCCTTTTAGCAAAGAATTGTCTTTCTTGGTAATAGATATAAGTAAACCTATAAATGCTAAGGATTTTGCGTTTTTTAATATCAAATCTATTATAGTATTGATGGATTTATTTGAATCTATTTCATCAGTTAAATATTTTTCTAGCGCCATTAATGCCGATGCAACAGCTTGGGGACAACTATATTCACCCCTATACCAGAAATATACTCTTCCATCTCCCAACCATATTCTTTTGTTACTAATAATTTCTATCTCTAAGCCCGGTACTTCATCCTCTTCTTTTTCACGATATGCAGCCCATCTTTCTGTTGCAAAATTGACTAAATCTAAAATAAGGCCAACGCCTTCTAATACATTAGATTTTAAAAAGAAATAAAACGTGCCGTGTGTATAAAACGGTGGGAACCAACCATGCATATCTACGATTTCATACGTATCCCTTATACGATATTCAAAGGGATCAGAAGGCTTTGGTTCTTCAATTAGCAAAGCTAAAATTACTTCACGGGCAATATGAGGCATGCTTAGTATTAAAGGATACATTGTATCATGATCGCTTGCCCCTAAGCATAAATCCCTGAATGCATGGTCTGGTCTTGCAAGTGGGCCTCTGGGCCAAGGGGCTGGGATTTCACTTTCATAAGTCCCCATTATAGATTGTACTCGAATACTTTTAGGTAACAGTTGAGATACTTTGCGCTTACATGCTCTTAATGCAAATTCAGCAACTTCATTAGGCAATACATCGACACCAGCTAAAGCAGCTCTGTATGCAGTATTATCAATCTTGTTATTTACAATTGTAGGTCCCATTAATTTCTGTTCTAAAATATTATTAGCTATATCGAGTGCTATTTGAGCTATCTCTTTTCTTAGTGGCCAAATCTTTGCACCTTGCCGTAGCCAAATATCTGCTAATTCGGAAACCTGTTTCATAGCATATTGCTTTGCTTCGCTTTTGTGATTGTCTATCAATTCTAATAATGGTAACCAATACGGCCAATATGGCACTCGATTTAATGTCGCAAAGCTCAAATCTTTATCAAGATGAAAAGTATGCGCGATTGTTAAGTAAATTGGGTTAGGATAAGTTGCTATATGTAAAAATCGGTTCAATAACCGTCTTAACAATACTCCCTTATCTTTAATAAGTTGAGGCCAGATAGATTCAAGCATTGATAATTCATTTACAGTATAGATTACTGAGTCAAGCACAATATCTTGAGATAGGTTGAATTCTTGCTCAGCGGTACTTAGATCATCTAAAAGCTTGGACCATATTTCTATTCTATTATTTTCTAAAAGATGATGGCAATATAGCCTAATCGCCCTATGCCATGACGGGTAATTTACTTTTTCCTTTATAATTTCAGATATACTATTTGATTTGCTTATTAATATCCTTTGCCTCGCCCAATCCCCCAAAATATCATGAAAGAATGATATTTGTTCATTTTGCTCTCGGCATACGTTTTCCAGTTTAAGTTCATCGATAATGCTCAATTCAGACGTTTGAAAATCTATTAAAGGCGTCTCAGTTTCAAATTTATCAGCTTGAATTTGGCTAAGCTTTTGTAAGAAATTATCACGAATCATTCCACTTGAAGGTTGCTTTATTGCAGTTTCCCAATACCAATCAATTAAATGGGATTCACCTATCCATTCTGGCAGTTCAAGATTGGAATTGTATTGAAGCCTTGTAATAATCAAGTCAAGAAATTTAGGATTTTTTAGTATGTTTCGAATGTTTGGATTATGCGCTAGTTTCTCCAAGCTAGGAAATCCGTTTAAAATTTCCTTGGATTCGTCTTTTTCAATATCCCCTAATTGCATGAAATATGTGAATTCAAGTGGTAAGTCCGAATCTCTTAACATGCCATACATTTGGCTTAGATCTTCCGCTCTATATGTAATTAGCAATTTCCAAGGGCTATTTATGTTTCCTAACTTTAAGGCTTTAATAATAATTCTTAAATTTCTCTTTGCTTCATCAGTACGTAATTGCTCAAAGCTATCAATAATAAAATATGCATGCTCTTCTGGAACAATATTTATTAATTCTGCGAGAGAATAACTTAAATTTAAGCTATTCTCAAATGAAGCGTAATCTTGTCTTAAAAAACTGCTTGCTGGTAGCCATATAGTCTTATATGTACTTACATCTTCGACGAAATGCTTGGCTAGTACTGTCTTACCAATCCCACTCACTCCAATAATGATTAATATAGAGTTAGTCTCAGTTTTTCGTTTAAGCTCAACGATTTTTTCATTTCTATGTATCGATATGTTTTTACCAATCGTATCTTTAATGCTGCTAAGATAACCGTTTTTCAACTCTTCCAATATTCGCCAATCGCCGTCGTAAACAGGATGGTGTTTTAACTTAAATCGACTTCTTAACAAATTAATTAGATCAATGTATGTTATGCCTCCTCCACTTGAATCATAATCTTGAGAAACTATTAAAAGGCTTTCCCAAAGATTACGTGCTTCATCAGGAGAACCACTTTTTAAAGTATCTTGACAATTTTGAAATGCAGTATTTTGCCATGTTTGAATAGAGGTATCAAAATCACAATCAATAATCAGTAGGTGACTAAGCAATTCCCCTATACTTTTTTCAGTAACGCTATATTTGCTAGCTAAGTCGGCTGGACAATTAAAGCTACTAGATATCTCAACTAAGCTACTATCATCTTTCAGTCGTACATTTAAGTTTTCAGAATCTTGCTTTTGTGAGTAATTTAAAAGTACATCGAGTTTATTTCTTACATTTTGCGCAAAAGGTTTAGAAATTAATCCCAGATAATCCAAATCAGAATTAAATTTATCAGTATTTTCATGTAAATATTGCCGCCAAATTAGATTAACGAAATCGCTGGGGGCTCCATTTTTAGTAATTTGCTTGTTGCTTTTTATGGAAAATGCACAACGTCTGACGATTTCCGATGATTCTAGGGTTAAAAGTAAATCGTCTAAAAGCCAGCCACCCTTTAATACTTGAAAATCTAAGCGTTTAATTATACCCAATTCTGGCTCAAACGGTGGTTTGCCTGCCAACAAAAATGATAAAAAGTAAGCCCCTACCTTATTTTCAAACTGAAAACCACCGCCCCCTGTTTGCTTAGGTGTAGTTGATTGGGAGGACAATTTAAAACCCCTTTTAGATTAATTTAAATCAGTAAATTATCACACATAAACATCAATTATCTGGAAATATTCTATCTAAAACGCTAGCACCGCCAATAATTGCTAAGATTGTTCCTGCGATTTTCAACATCTTCTTATTCTCGTTTTCATACCATTTCTTTTGAATAATAGACATAGCGCTACGGAAATAATTAGCAATTAATGGCCATTTAGAAGCTAGTCCTTCAAAATCAGTATGTTTTAATTCAATGTATTGAATAGCTTGTGGCAAAAATCCTCCAATATCAGTTCCTTCAAGTACAAATGCGAGTATTGGCTTACCGGACATTACAGCCATTCCAACTTCAATATGGAGCATTTCCGAAATGCCCTGCCCGGTTTTATTTTTATCGTTGATATCTTGCTGCAGATATCTAGGTGTAGCAATAAGCACAACGCAATCAGCTGAAGCGATTCCTTCCTTCATTTGCTGCCAGATAGGAATAGGGGCTGCTTGATATTTGCCTATAGTTCCCATTGGCTCAAATCCAAAACGCATTACAATTCTTGTGATAAAATCTACAAAGTCTTTATCTTCTTCACGAAGACTGCAACTTATAAATGCTTTTGGCCTTATTTCTTCTTTCACAAAACTTTCTCCCTTTCAATTTAAGACCATTTATTGACTGGAATATTCTCCAGTTGATCTAGCATAATAAATAGCCTTATCTATTTCCAGTACCGTTGCAGCGATTCTTCTTGCTATATCCCTAACACCATCCTCAATTTCCAAATAGCGTTTTCGGCTTGAGGGCGTATTCTCGGGTACTTTCCATTTCCAAATCTCTCTCATTTCAGATAAGACATGGGAATCGAGGGCAACTAAACTATTAGTCATACCGATGTCATTAAGAAAATCTCGAGAAGCCTTCAATTTAATTCCTGGTACAAATTCTAATTGTTTAGCTCTATCTCTTTCGGATTTTATTTTTTCCATTTTGATCAACCATGCTTTGAATCCACGATCCTCAAATGCACAGAAAAAATCGGTAATGGTTCTCTCATAGTTACCCTTTCTGCCTATATTCCCTGGAGTGCTAAAATATAAACCGAGGCATTTATTTAACCGATTTTTACCCTTGCCAAATTCCCAGATTTTCATTAGTTTTTTTTCATACGAAAGGCCTGTCAACATTGATACTTGCAATTCAAAATTTAGATTATGATTTTCCATTAAGTCTAGGTATTCTCGTGCTTCTATTGATCTCTTTTTAGCAGCAACGGCAAAAAAGATAGAACAAAATAGCTGATCATCATCCCAACTTTTCCACCTACCGAATTCAGGGTGCCTTAGTACCTGTGAGCTCGGATTATTACATGCGTTACAGTACCAATTTACAATGCTCTTTACTAAATACAACTTATCGTCATCAAGTGTCATCATTAACACTATCCTTATTCTACCACAAATCATCAAGAGTCTTCGCGTTTTCAAGCCTATCCATCGATGTATACCTTAAATTCTGCAAAGCCTTTTCGCGACCATTGCTTTCCTTGGGTACTAATTGTATAGGCCCAATTTCATGCGCTGGCTCAGCGAAATTAACTACATATTTATCAGTATCCTTCCAGGGCTCGATTGATTTCACTGGTGCTATATGAGTTATTGCTGATATTGGTGATACCCTATAAACAGCTATATACTTTATCTGAGGTTTCATCGAGCCGTGTATTCTTATCTGATACCATCTGTTCTCATTAACGAATACTTCCTCAAAGCCGTCCTCGCGGGCAGGTACTACTACCGTGTCTATTTCCTCGACATCAATAGATTGTCTAGTAGTGACTGTGGATTTCGCTGCATCGAGATCAGCATTAACATCCGCAAGGAATGGGCTGAATCGATATGCCTTTTCACCTGATTCGTTTTGATATTTAGCCAGCTCCAGGACCTCCACGCCAAATTGGAATTTCCTTACCAGGATATTCTCAAGATTGTCAGGTATCTCATCGATGATAACCAGAGCTGCGAACGGCCCCTCAAATACCATCAAATCCAGCAAATGATCCAAATTACGGAAACCGTTTTCTGAGGCATATTTTTCGCATTTTGACTTATCGGCGGCTCTCTTTTGCAACGCATTAAATACGATATTTCTTACACCACGTTGTTCTGTCTCGAAAGACAGCGAGAACTGAAGAATTTGAATCGCTATATGGCGAAGGGGATCGTGAGCTGCTAATTCGTTTTCGACTACATATAAACGAGGCTTACGGCTGCTTAAATCTATCAGATAGCCATCGGGTATATTGCGTACACCACCTTTGACGCCTATCTTCTTTTTCACATCAAGATAAATACGGTCAAGGCCAAACAGTGTATCTTGCACCTCTAATATAGCTGATTCCAACTCGGCTTCGTTTTTATAATCAACTTGATGATAGGGGCCTGTTTTAGTCCAAAGTAGTGACATAACTATTCCTTAATTTTATTTCACTAAGATTTGCCAGTCTTTTAGATATTTATCTTTTCTCACAATAGCTAAATGTACATTGGGGGCTTTTCTTTGTTTATAATTACACAAATAATCTAAACGTTTTGTTTTTTGATGTTTCCCAGATAAATAGTCAACCTCATCATAGATAAATTCAATTTTCAATATAGAAGTATCTGTTACTGCGACCAATTTAGGAATATCTTTATTGATTACCTGATCGAACCGTCTCCACAATTGACCGCTGGCAAATCCTTTTGGGAATATTTTAACTTCCATTAATACTTCAGATTTAATAGCAGGTCTTTTATCTTCACTCCGGAACCGAACTTCGCCGATAACAATGTCATATTTAGTGTTATTAGGCGCACCCAGTACTCTACTATCGATGTGAACTTTAGACGTCGAAATTTTAAGGATTTTAAGAATCTTATGGTATATATATCCATGTAAATCTGATTCAAGAATCGGAACAAATATTCCATCTTCACGATTTTTAACAATAACTTTAATTACATTTAGAATTTCATCAATGTTCAATTTTACCTCTTGCTACTTTTACTACTCTTCACTGTAATTATATTCTTAGGTGCCAAGTTGCTTCCATGAAATCACCTGAATAGAGTTACAGGCAGCTGCATCTCTCAAATTGCTTAAATTATCATCATCATTATGAAGAATAATGCCACGAGTATCTAAACCAGTATCTTTTTTAATATATCCGATATACCTTTTAATCTGCTCCAATACTGAAGTATCTGACAAGGCAATCTTAAGCTCGATTACTACGGGGAGATTGTTTTTATCAGAACATAATAGATCTAGCCTGCCGGCAGATGTTACCAACTGACGTCTAACTAACTTTAAATCTGGTTCAATAAGATTTAGATTTTCAGTGACTTCAGTTTCAAAATATTGCTCTTTGAGATGTTTTTTATCAAATAGCGGTTTTTTTAGGTCTTTTCTATTTCCGTTAAGTACGGATTCGAGAATTTGCAAATGTTCCTTAAGTAAAGGACGTAAATCTTGAGCCATCCTTTCATTTCTGAGACTTAAATTTGCTGTTTTTCCCTTATTCCATTTCTCCAAATTGAATCCAGGATGGGTGGTTATATTATCAGGCCAGTAAATCAGTTTGACAATCCTAAATAATATCCCGCCTTTGTTTACATCTAATTCTAATATCCTTACACCTTTAAAGAAAACATGCCAGGTGGGGACTGTTTTAAGACTACGAGGATTGGAATCTTCAATGTCAACAGGTAAGCCATCTGTAAGTGTATTTAAGATTTTTTCTACCTCATTATTAGCATAAAATCCAACGCCTTCATATTTCTTATGCCAATTTGTGTTCATATGCTTATTCATCCATCTATTAAATGTTGTTTATTTAGTATTAGTAACAAACGCGCCAGGCCAGCCGCCATGCTGGTCGATAACTTCATCAATTTCTTTCATAATTCGAATTGTTTCGCTAATGGCGACGATGATCTTTTGATAGTGATCAATATCCTCTTTGGTTAGCACACGACCAGGACGAGGATTTTTCCCACCTTTTGCTTGTCGATCCTTTAGCCATTTTTTGCAGACCTGATAACCACCTATGCGGAATTCCCATACATCTTCAGATACGTCTTGGAAACCATTAGTATTCTCTTTATCAATCCACACGGTTTCATTGCAATAGAAGACTTTTTTGACTTGGAAATCGCCAGAGCCGACAAGGGTCGTGATGAAATTATTGAGCCTAGGGGATTCTAAGAGATGAAGATCGATAAGCTCAGAGCCGATTTCACTTAGCGTCCGAAATAGATCTATATTTTGTGTGATAAAAATCCTGGGAAAGTCTTCGCAAAGAAAATTACTATATCTTTTTCGATACATGACTGAATGTAGCTGAGCGTATATGAAATTAAACGCATCCCTAGGACCAACATTTCCAGCAGTTTTAAGATTGCCATTTGCTTGGCTAGACCAGGAAAGTTGTAATGCCTTTGCCAAGCCCTTTGCAAAATCTGGGGAGAAATTCATTACTGTTTCACTGACGATGAGATCTTGCGTGGGATGTATAAAAAGAGGAAAACAATATGATGCTCTTGTAGCTTCAGCCGTTTTCATTTCTGATAGAAGTGTTGTCACAAAAACGGATGAGAATGAGTCTTCCTGAGGATTTCTTGAAGTAAGTAAGGCAATATTGGGACCGACCAGCATCTGGTACATGAGGTTTGGGCTAGCACCACCTCGGCCAATTTGAATAAGGTTCTTCTGATACCATATCCATCGGCAATCAAATGGGCGGTAAAGAATTGGTCTTAGCATTTTATTGGGCTTAACGGCCCTGATCTTCTCACGCTCGCGCGCGGTATTCCAATAAGGACCATCAGTAAGCGCCAACATCTCATTGATTTCTTTGTCTGAGTAATTCGTATCTGCGAGCAAATTCATTCGATCAACAACTTCGGAATAGGTGAATCCTATCAGAAGCGCATCCCTATTACTCTTAATGCCATTGCCATATCGCTGTCCCTGATCTGCTTTAACATTACCTGTACCAAAGATCTGTGTCATTTTAAGTTGAGATTCATACTCTCGCCTGAGCATAGAGCAAATAGGTGTGAAGGAATACCTTGGCGGATTAGGGGCAATCGGAAGTTTCCTCGTTGCAGCTGCCATGGTTCTCTGAGTAAGGAAAGAAAATTTCTCTGTTCTTGTACCCCATAAATCACCATGCGCCGCATGTTTCTGCAATAAATTTGGTCCACGAACTAGACAGCAGATTGCAACCCCTTGCTGTATATCAAACACGTTTTCATTCGCCTCCCCGCGCGGAGGAGTCTCTCCTATGTTTGTGTCGCCATGACAATCTAAAATTGAGACTGATGAGAATGAATCAACAATACATGCTCGCATACCTCGATGAATAATCCCTGGTATATACCCACGATTTGTTATCATTCCGAGTAGACCAATATCACTCGATTGGAGTAATTTTTCAGATAACGCAATGAATTTGACATAATCGTCCGACAATGGTTGAACATTTCTTTCATCAGAAACAAGCGCTTTGTATTTTTCAACTAATCGCTCGGTTTCATGTGATCTATTTGCTGATGATTTTGAATATGGTGGATTTCCAATAACCGCAGTAAACCGCTGTTTCAGTTTTACTTCGTTTACTGCTTGGGCTTCGTGTCCGAGCGCTTCGAATAAGCCAGCCGCCTTGACATCAGCCAAAGAAGACGCCGGCTCCAGAGCATTCGTTAGAAATATCCTTGCTCGTTCATCGCTTCTAAACCTATACCCAGTCTCGAAGAGTTTGAGGCCAATCTTGAGGTGGGCTATAGCGTACGGAGCCATTAGTAATTCATAGCCATGCAAACGAGGTAGCAGGTGTTTCGGTACATACTCATTCCATAGATTATTGAATTCTAATTCAAGGCGCTTTTCTCTTTTCCATTTCTCAGTCATCATCTTATAAATAATATCTATGACCTCAACAAGGAATGTGCCAGTCCCTGTAGCCGGATCGAGAATTTGAACGAAGGTTTGATTTGCAGGAACGCCTTTGGGTATAACCAAATCCTTATGGCGTTTAACCATTTCGCCCCAGGTTGTTGTGTCAGCCAAGCCGTCTTCCAGTCCAAACTCTTGTTGTAGGATTTCATGCACACTCCTGACAATGAAAGATACGATCGGCTGAGGCGTATAAAAAACGCCTCGTTTTACTTTCTTGTCCTTATCGTATTCTGTCAGAAAATATTCATAAAAATGAATCACAGGGTCTTCCTGTCGCGTGCGGTTTCCAAAATCCCGAAGGATGTCATCCATATGAGTATCAGGACTGTTTAAAAGCTCCACTACTTCTTGAATGCCTAATTCGTCAAAATCCAATTTTCCCTTTCGGCCACCAACAGTAAGGAAAGTTTCCAACATTTCTTTTAAGAACGGATTGGTAATTGGCACCATATTAGCAACATCATCGGCATTAATGCCCATTGGGCGGGATACTCTGGCCGTTAACAAGCCATAAGCAATTGTCTGGGCATACATATCGGCAAAATCATCTTCATTAAGGTCGTGAATAAGTGCTTCCTTGAAAGCTTTATGAAGATTGCGAAGCATGCCTTTTTCGGTTTCAATAGCTAAAATTCGATTAGCGCGTTTTCGAATACTTTTAGCAAGTTCAGCCAAGCGGACCGCAAGTTCTTTAGAAGTGGTAATAACTTCGCGATACTTTAGCGTAAAGGCAGATGACCAGGTTTCTCGCCAACCCGGTAAATCATCTTCATCAGTAGGCCATTTCAGCTTATCTTTTAACTCTTGATGAACATGATCTATATGTAGTGCTGTATCGGAGTCATCCCATCCTAACACCTTGAGAGTGGGTAAGTCTGTTCGTTCGGGAGTTTGAGAAAAATGGGCAAAAGTAATTTGGCGCTGATCACCTTCGCCATAATTTGAAACAAATAGCAGATCATGAAGATTCCATGTGGCTTGCTCAGCTTTCTTCCCAGATGCCCTTTTTTTAATAACTAGTTGGCTTAGAATTCTTCTTAGCGCTACGACGGGCAATTGCTTGGGCTCAAACTTAACAAAAAATATCCCCCATGGTTGGTTCGTAACAATTGGGCGCAGCTGTTTGATTTCGGAAATCTTAGCGGCGGTTTTGGAATCTATACCAAGTTCTTCTGGCTCATAGTCAAATGTGAGTTCATCGAAATCGACAGATTCAATTGGCCAATCTAGTTCATCTTTTAGATATTTGACCAATGATGGAAAGGTTTTAATTTTGCTTAAATGATCGCGATCAAGATTCGTCATTATTATGCCTTATTAACTTAACTCCATCCATGCCTTCAATACACCCTTAATTCCGATAGGAGCTTGGACTTTCTTAAAGTACGTATTTTTAATATGCTTTTCGATTTTTACGCGGATTTCTGAAAGAGTTTTATTCTCAACGGCTCTATGCCGTGGAGTAGTTGGCTCGCATTGAATAATATCAATTATATCAGCCGGCTCATCCAGAATTTTCTCGGTGTCAACATCGTAGAGATACCATTTTGTATGACCGGCATCCTCCGACCATATGACTTCCTTGAACGCGTCCATCTGGGATGGCTGTGTATCGGGGGCCGGCAAAGCGTAGCAGAAGAAGACAGCTTGGGTATCAGTATCAGGGTGTTTTTTTCCACTAAAGACCTTTCCTGGCAAATTATTAAGTCGCGCTTCAAGATCAGGGATCTCCTTTATGAGCCTCTGATACTCCAGATGCATTTCCTCAATGGTCGTTGTTGAACCTTCGTATGTATGTGTAAAGTCTTTTAAAGCGTCATACTCGTCATCAGGAGTAAGAAGCTTTCTACCTTCGATACCAAATATTTTCGAAATTCGTAATGTTTTGTGTGTTACTTTATTATACAATTTTAATAATCTTTCCAGCTCATCAGGAGGCAAGAAATTCCAGTAATATATTTGTCCTCTGGTCTCTGCCAGCTCGGGATGGTCTTTTAGCAATTGCTTTTCAATATCGGGATTCATCCTTCGATCGACACGACCGATTCTCTGCATCAATCTAACTGGATTCCAGTGAATATCATAATTAATTAGTAACGTCGCATCCTGAAGGTTGAGCCCTTCAGATAGTACGTCTGTGGAAATTAATATTCGAATCTCCTTAAAGCCATCGTCTGTTAATTTCTCACTAGTATAATCGTTATAATATGGTGCAAAGCTTGAGATAATATCACCGCGATCTCTTTTATCCATACTATCTACTTCGTCAATACCGCTTATGCCTGATTGTATAAGTTGCTCTTTGAGATATCTGGCTGTATTTAGATATTCAGTAAATATCAATACTTTATGCTGGCTTAAGAATTTATTCTGCTTGAGTATTCGTTTTAAGGCGGCAAGCTTATCATCATGTGATGGCTTGAATTTAGCTAACTCTTTAATGAAATCGACTAACTGATCCAAGTCAAAATAATTATCAGCCAACATATCGGGCACATTGTATTCATCACGGGGTAATTCCTGAACCCTCATCAGGATTTCATCAGGGATTAAGTCATCGTCCATCTCGATATCTTCTTCATCAATAGTACGGAAGGCAATCCGGATATAATCTAACAACTCAGAATATTTGGTTTTCCATTTATCCAGTCTAGCTTTTTCAGATTTAGTTTGACTATTAATTTCTTGAAAAGCTAGCAATTTGAAAAACAAAGACGCACAAGAAAATTCAAAAGACTTAATAGAACTTTCAAACCGTTTGAGGAATTGAGTGCGAATAAGTGATACAACTTGTTTCTGGCGTCCTTCCGCAAGAGGATCGATTTCCTCATCCGGGCCAATATAATAAGCTAGAGGAAAATAGATTGCCAAAGTGAAGAGGGGTTTCCTTTTAGAAAATGCTTTTTCAAGTAAATCTAGTAAAGCACCATATGTTTTTTTAATCGAATAGTTTACTACTTTAGGTTCAGACCTTGCCGGAAATGTAGCAGCCGATTCATCATTTTGTATCTGGCTTTTTCTAACATATTCTCTGCTTCTTTGAACGACGAGAGCTCTAAATAATGAATCATCTTTGAGTATACGTTCGGCATCTGCCAGGCTAATTTCGGAAGTGAATTCATCAGAGTTGTGTTTCTCTTCCAGAATTCGTTTTAAGGCATTCTCCATTTTTATAAAATGCCCTCGAAGTGAATGTATCCCCAGTGGTGCAGATTTAAAGTATTCAGAGTCTTTGCGAGAGAAAAGCTCAATCATATGTTGGAGATCAATCAATTTGTTATTAACTGGCGTTGCTGTCAGAAGATAAAGCTGTTTCCCCTCAGCGATTTCAAACATCTTTCGATATCGGGAAGGTTTGCCAGTAAGTTCACCTTTGATACCAGGATTTCTGAAGTGATGAGCTTCGTCAATTACTATTGCATCAGCCATCTTGGTGATTCTTTCAAATTGCTCGGGAAATTCGCCTTCACGAGAAAGGTCAGTATGATTGAAAATTGCAAGGTTAGAAAAAACACCTCTTAAGTGTGGCAAATACTTTTTCAAGTGTGTTTCCCAGACAGGCTTCCTGGCCGCTTTCGGCACAAAGAGGGCGACTCGTTTACGACCAAACATACAGAGACGTTCAATAATCATTAAGCCAATAAATGTCTTACCAAGACCTACTCCATCGCAAAGGAACGCTCCATTATATTGTCTAGCTATTTTCATTATAGCTTTGTAGCCGTCTTTTTGATATTGGTCAAGCCTCTGATAAACATGAGAGCCACCGTTATCAGGTCCCATTAACTCCCATTCACCAACAGTTATTTCATGTCCTCGGAAAAATTCTTGCAGGGATTTGGCATATACTTCAAAGGGAGTATATTTCTTAATATGGCGTTCGATAACTTTTAGAATATCTTCAGATACATCATGAGCTTCTTTCCAATGTTGTTCATACCATTCTTGGAGAATCTCAACTTCGCGCCTAATTTGTATATTTAGCTCTATGTTTGTTGTAAGCCCTGGATAAGTAAAATTACTTGAGCCAACGAGGGCTGAGGATCCAATTACTTCTTTTTTCGCATGTGTAATGTAAGCTTTCGCATGAAATTTAGCTTTATTGTAAATTCTGCAAACAATTTGCTTTTTGTTGATGGCATCAACTATTGCAGGGACGCCAGTTAGAAAATCATTATCTTCCTTCTCTTTTTCAATACTATGGTCAAGCACTTCTTTAGCGGCTTCTATTCCAGCCAGAAGCGCTCGTTTAGTCCGCATTGACACCTGGTCGCCCATCAGTATTCGCAGCTTTTCCAATTTCTGCCACTGCCCATCAAGGGCAAGTAGTGAGCCTATTTCAAAATAGCCAGTAGCGATGTCCAGTTTGTTGGCAATATCTGCCCAATCAAGTAGGTATTGTTTTACTTTCCACTTGGAGTCGCTGTTATCTACTATAAATAGATCTGCACCAGATTTCTTTCTATCAGCCATTTTATACCTTAAGGACCAAAAACATCAAAAGCTAACATAAAGCATCAACGAAATATAGCTAAACCTGTATATAAAAACAATTAAATATTTTACTATAATTAAAGTGTTTTTCCTGCTAGAAGCTAAAACGATATTGACATATTTCTATCGATATATCACAGACTGCTCATAAGTTAGCAATAGGATGGCAAAACAGTTTATACTATGGATTTTAAAATATTCAGAGTCAGATCTATACACTATCATGATTTGTAATGGAGATTTTGCTGGTATTATACTTAAAATATCATAAAAAAGCCCCTACTATATCAATAGCAGGGGCTTTCATTATTCAACCATCGCTTCAATCTCTTTTTCCAGTTCAGAGATGCTCTTTCCTGTAAGAGTAGACAAATTCGCCAGAACATTATCTCTTACAGCTTCGGCCATTATGTTTCCGTTATCTTCCCAGTTAGTGGTAAGTGAGGAGAATATTGTCATTATGGCCAGATTTAGTTTGTCGTTCATATGGGACTCCTTTAAATCCTTATGCCATAATTGAGATGTTACCAGTTGCAGATCTTCCTTAGCTTCTTATACATCGAAACACCGAATTGCTTTCTGTGATCAAATAGCTTTGCCTGAATCTGTTGAGGTGTGTCGGTTCTATAAACGACTGCCCAGGGATAACCAAGCGGACGCCATTCTCCAAGTGTGAATAGGCCTTTTTCCATGAATATAGTGACCGAGGTTTTAGTTTTGTCCATCAGATAAAATGGATAGTCAGTTTTATCGAATCGAAGGTTATGCTCCTCCAATAAGTCGGATTGTTGTATCGTATGGGACTCAATAGCATGATAAAATTCATCTCGCAACTTCTGCTGAATATCGGGATCGGTTACGCTCAGCTTTTCTTCAATATACCGCTGGCCGTAATTTGCTATATCTACCCAGATATGGTACCAGATTTTGTGTGGTTGGCTGATTTTTGATATGTAGCAGATTATGCCGTTATGATTGATAAACATGTTTTTCATTGGTTTGTCATTATTGTCAGAGGTTAACTTATTATATTTATTCATATAGATGATACTGGTTAAGTGTTTATTGTTTTTTGGTGCGCCATTGTGGCATACCTACCATCAATTAGTAGTGGGAGCATATGATTTGATTGATTCGTCAGCTAAATAATCCATTTCGCGCATTTCAGCCAGAAAACCGCTACCGTCAGCGAAATCTTGCTTAGGTTCTGCTTCGATGGTGTCCAATCTTGGATGATGTAATGCTTTCCTCAGATTTATATGAGGAATGAATTTCTTTCTGTATGTCATGGTAATTATTTTGTCACCTTTGTCATCGTTTGTCACCCATCCCAACTCCCTTATCTTAATAATACATAACTGGTTAGCTGGTCGGGTGACAAAACGATGTTAAATTACGGTTTAAAAACTATTTTCATTTACAAAATTTTTTTATTTTTTCCCTGTAAAACTTTTTTAGGCTATTTTCTTGTCATTTTGTCATCTCTGTTGATACACATAGACTTACGCGGTGACAGAGGGTGACAAAGGTGACAAAATCAGGTTAATTTAATTCCTACAAGACGTCGTGAATTTTTGGTTCTCTGTCGAACAACCTTGTACTCCCTCTCAAGCAAATCATAAAACGTGACCGAATTCGCATAGCCTTTAAATCCCTGGTCCTGGCACCAGCCTCTGTAATTCGTATACAACTCAGATTGACTCACTTGGAAAGTAGGTCCTAGCTGACAGTTATCGCCAACAAATAACAATATACTGTTGTTGTTTGTTTTGTAATCCTTCACAGCTGATTCTGATGAAGTGGGAATCGTTAGTTTCTTGTTTGCCAGCAATCTGCTCAAACCCTCCAGCATCCAGTTGAGAATACCTTCTTTTTCATTATCCTTTATGTATTGTATTTTCTCAACGTCGGCTTTCATTTGCCGGTGATCCTTACGATCAGGATTTATTAAAAACTGGTTATTGAACGTTAGGATTACGGCTCGGGTAAAATAACCTTCGTCTTTCGCTTCTGAAAACGGCAGTTTATTAACGGCAAATATCAATCTCGCATAATTAGTGAACGTAATAGCGTCCTTGTATTTCACATCCGCTGTGATTTCATCCATGCCGCCAATCAATTGTTTCAATATGCCGTCAGGCACCTTCGTATACGCATCCTGGTCACCTACGACGTTAGCATGTTTTCCCTGCAGCCGTTTCAATAAAAATCCATTCAATTTATCCATGGGGACACTATCAAAATACCCTGGCCCCATTACTGATCGTATGATTTCAATTAACGATGATTTGCCGTTGTTAGCTTTCGGCCCGTAGAAATAAAACATCTTCTTTATGAGAGAGTAGTCGGGTATCAGCAGATAGCCGAATATCTCCTGAACGAGTTTACGTTTATCAGCGGCATCAGTGTCGTACATGAACAACTCGCGTAAAAATTCTTTAAAGACAGGACAATCAGCTGCCGCATTATATTTCGCGTTCATTTTGATGAACCTGTAGTCTTCCTGCGTAAAATCGCGAAGAGCTTTCGTTTCTGCATCTAATAATCCGTTGCTGGCTGCTATCCAATACTTACCCTGGGCTTTATCAACCGTGTTGGGTTTAATTAAAGCCTCTCTTTTGACTGCATTTATGACCTCGCTTATTGTATGGTTGTCCGAATACTGTTTGATCTCGTGATGAATTAACGACTCGACTTCCTCCTGAGGCATAAGCTCCCATATTCCATCCTGATATTTATAGAAATCCTGTTGATATCGCATTAGCTGGTATTGCCTGATTATATATATCGCCGCTTTCACGGGATCAACTTCACCGTTGACGATGTATGATTTAATATCATCTCGAACTTTGATCTTTTTCATATAACGGTTGATAGAAGATTTGTTTATGCCGGTTTCGGCAATAACCTTGCTTATCAGTTTTTCCTGATTTACCGGGTTTTCAATGGATTTTACGCGCTTCATCAACTCTTTGAAACTACTATCATTCTCGGTTTCATTTAATAAGGTATCGGTAGTTTTCAATTGAACACCGGAGCGATATGCGAATACTATAGGACTTTTTTTGTTGAGGTCTGTCATCAATTGGCAAGTTTCACTACATAGTTCTTTTTCCTGTAGTTTTGCACAGGTAAAAGGCCATTTATCCAGACTTCTGTAATACTTTAAAGTTTTTTGAGGATCAAAATCAGATACCTTGCTGAATAATTTCAACAGATATTTTTCATCATCGATTGTATGTTTTATCATGCTGGCTACTGCCAGGCGTTTGTAATGACCGATTGTCTTTTCGTTACCTTTGTTATTTTCTATCGATAAAAAGGCTTCGTTTATAGCTGGACAATACTGGCGTATTCGTTTCAGGTCATCGAGAGAACGTTTAGCTGTAGGGCTTGTCACGATCTCCGTGGGCTGATTATCAATATCCAAACCTGCTTCGATAAAATCATCAAGATCATATTCTTCATCACAAAATCCAATGACTTCACATTTAGTTTCAACCGTATAGCCCTTTTTTCTATGCTTCTCAATAAGATGCTTGCGGTTTGGTGTATCAGGTACCCTTAGCAATGAACATGATTCACCCTTTTCTCCATGGAATTTGCGTTTTATTGCATTTTCTATGGCTTGCCATTGTTCATTAGGTATAGCTATGGGGCGTTTCAACTTCCAATAAAGCTGGACTCCATGGCCGGTGGCTACAGTATAGGTTGGTTTGATATAATCGTATTTTTGTAGGAATTCTTCGGGGGAGACATCATCAATATCGACATATACCCAGTGGGCTCGGGTAATATCATCCTGAGTATGTGATGATGGTGAATTGCTGGGATTGGGGGTAAACCAAATACTAGCAATATAAGGGAAGGATTTTAATTCATCTACTTTTGATATGAATTGTTCATAATTTTGTGTTCCAGTCTTATGGAACTTTTCATTTTCATCTTCCCAGGCAAGCCTGATAAATTCTCCTTTCTTTAATGTTGAGAATACTTCTTGAATAAGTTTTTGATTCATTAAAATTACTATGGATTGTGGTTTCATATAGTGGCTCTTTAATGAAAAGAGCCGAGCTGTTTAACAGCTCCTTATTAATATTGCATGTTTTCATATTTGTTATTCCTTTATCAGGCTGGTTGAAAGTTTCTAACCAGGTTCTTCAATATCTTCTGTGCGTTTACAAAGTCCTGCGGATTTATTGGCCCGGTATTTAGATAATACTTTTGGGTAAGTAATTTTACTTCCTCGTCATCAGGAAACACAAACCAGAACTTTCGTCCGTCAGGATAACAGCTTTCCAATTTACGATTGTTTGCCAGCAAGTAAGCGGCATAATTCATGTCTTTGGTATTCATAATCTACTTTGATTTGATGTTTAATTATTGACAGAGGCATGACATTCATACCTTATCATTTATTTCCATGATTTCATTGATTGGGATTTTCCAAGATGTGATGCGAAAAGCTTTATGGCCACCAAATTCAATATAGCCTTTTTAGTCTCCGAAGTCAAGCAAAAAAATACCATAACTTATTTATTTTCAGTAGGTTAAATACTTAACAAACCCATTAGAAGTTGTTGAAGCTGACGTGTTTGCATCGCCAGTCGTAAATATGGGCCCGATATTTTTTTTCGTTCTTTAGCGTGTATTTTCATCAATTCGAAATTTGCCTTCACAGAGGCTTAAAATATTTCAGGGTATCTAAAAGCAGTTTGTGCGATCTCGTAAGTCGTTGGAAGATGGTGAGATTAAATATAGGAGCCAAAGTACTGCCTGGCAATCGCCTGAAAGACAATTAGTTATATAAAATGCAATACCATATCCATCCCTATCCGCCTTACTGTTTCTTAAAAATCTTGACTTTCCAAGAATGTAATAACGGATCATTAAAATCAAAGACTAAATGTCTCAGGTGGTTAACTAACAATATTATTCTTTGAAATATTATTTTAAGATATTATTGTTACTGTTTAAATATATAAAAGGTTAGGTTTGTATGAAAAATGATAAGCAAAATGAATTTAATATTGAAAAATGGGCTGAAAAAAGAAGAATGGAATTAATTAAGCCTGTAAATAATATATGTACCAACTTTAATATGACTAAGCTGTACCGCGGATATTTTAATGATGATTTAGATAATTTATTTGATATTATTCTTTCCCCTCCAATAACTAAATACTCCCTACCTATCTATTATAGCAAGTATATAGCGAAAATTGATAGAGGGAATATCTATTTTAATTTGTATCAAGCAATAATAACTTGCCATGACAGTGCTCTTAAAAATATTTTTCGTGCTACTTTATTAGGTTTTCTATGTAAATGGCCTGAAGCAGTGAGGTTTCCCCCAAAAACTGGACAATTGTTTAAGGTGGTATTAAATTAGTAGAAATGTCCAGAAAGGGTAATTGATGAAGCGAAGTCGATACAGCGGGGAGCTTAAAGCAAAAGTAGCCATAGAGGCCATTCGCGGTCAGAAGACCGTTAATCAGATAGCCTCGGAATACGAAGTACACCCTAATCAGGTTGGTATGTGGAAGAAGCAGGCTTTACAGTCTCTCCCGGAAGCCTTTTCTAACGGCAAGGCCAAGTTGCGGGAGGATGAGCAAGCCAGGATGGATGCTCTCTATCAGGAGATTGGTAAGCTTCAGGTGGAGTTGGCATTTCTAAAAAAAAGGAGCGGGCGTCTCGCCTGAGGATTTGAGGAATCTGGTGGAACGATCAAACCCGGACATTTCAATTAGCCGTCAGTGCCAGCTTTTGGGGCTTCCCCGTTCAAGCTACTACTACCGGCCTACTGGGGAAAGCGATTTGAACCTGACACTTATGCGTCTGCTTGACGATCAATATACCAGGACCCCGTTTTACGGCAGTCCTAAGATGACACTCTGTCTAAAGTCTCAGGGATATGATATAAATCACAAGCGGGTTGAACGTCTGATGAGGATTATGGGTCTTCAAGCTGTTTACCCTAAACCAAATACGAGCAAGCCTTGTCCGTCTAACAAGATATATCCGTATCTTTTACGCGATGTCCTGATTGATCATGTTGACCAGGTCTGGAGCGCCGATATCACGTATATTCGTCTTAGCCGGGGCTTTCTCTATCTGGCGGCAGTGATTGATTGGTTCTCGCGTTACGTTCTTGCCTGGCGTTTGTCCAATACTCTTGAGAGCTCTTTCTGCGTGGAGGCATTGGAGGAATCGTTGGATGGCAAACAGCCGGAGATATTCAACAGCGATCAGGGAACACAGTTTACCGACAAGGATTTCACCGGTGTACTGCAAGACAAGCGGATCGCTATCAGCATGGACGGTCGCGGTCGGTATCTTGACAATATTTTTGTCGAGCGTCTGTGGAGATCGGTCAAGTACGAGGAGGTTTATCTTCACGATTACCAGACGCCGGCGGAGGCTTACCTCGGTTTGAAGAGGTATTTCGAATTCTACAACACCGAACGTTTCCATCAGGCCTTAAACGGCAAGACGCCTTATGAGGTTTATAATTTAAATTCAAAAAAGGAATCGATTAAACAGAAAAATAATGGACTAATACTTAGAAATTCCACCTTATTTTAGCTAAATTACTGTCCAAACAATGGGGGGAAGCTAACAGAGGATGCATATAAATCTTCGATACAAAATAAAACATCCGATGAATTATTGCCTTTGTATTTAATTTCCTTCAAGAAAAACGTTGTACATTTTCATTTAGCAGATGTTCCAATACGCTATGCTGCGCAAGAAAATGTGGGTATATTAAAAAAAATAAAAAATCGAATAATAGCCGGTATAAATATTCATCCTCCATCTAAACAGCAATTAGAATATTCTGTAAATCACTTATGGAATAAAGATTCCTTCCCAACTTATACCAGATTGTCTGATTCGGATAAATCTGAAATTATCGAAAGTATTTCAAGAAATATAGAAAAATTATCACTTAAAACTTCAAAGCAAAAAGAAAAATTTCTTAAATTCCCGCACGTATCAAAATGGCAAAATGTAAAATTTATTGTTGATTCGAATTATGAAAGGGTATGTATTATTGCAGGTAGTAAAACTAAAAAAGTCCATTACTCTAAATTAGGATTCCGTAAAGGAAAAGGGGAAAAAATAGGAAAATGGTGGGCAACTTTAATGTTTACTGCTGATGAAAAAAAAGCAAGGAAAATACAAAATGCAATGAAGCGGGGGACTCTTAAATCCAATATTTCAAAAATAAGAGGAGTCCTTAAAAATTGCTTTGAAATCACTGAAGACCCATTTTACAAGTGGTCGGACCATGGATATTATATTCCCAAATTTCAAATAACAATTAGAGAAATATAAAAAAATCTATATCTAAATTTGAAGCTATCTTGGGTTACGCAACCTTAAGGTAATTTTCGGATATTTTTATTTCTCGCCGCAATATTCCTCAATCATTTGACACCTATAACTCAATGAATTAAATAAAGATAGCAAATATATTCACACCAATTAAACAGTTTTTTATTCATAAGGGTTGCATACAACCTACTATTATAGCGAACCCAATACGCTGTGTTTAATTGGGCAAAATCTTAATAACTACCAAAAACGAGCCAATGCTAACTGGCATCAATCGATCGTTTAAAATCGCTAACATAAATAATCCGTTTTTAAAATTGCGGTTGATTTTATCAACGGTAGGAAAGGAGGAAAAGAAATGTCAAACGATAGCAAATTAAATATCGGATTAGTTTTTGGCGACAATATGCTTCTCTCAGCCTATGCCGAAATGATTGGCGCTGATCTTAAGAAGCTGACTCGCCAGGCTCGAAGATGTGATTCCCTAATTAATGTCGGTGGTGTTTTCTATATCGATGTCCCTGAATTCCTAGAGAAAAACAAGGAACTCCAGAAAATCGATAAAGATAAACGCCAAGCCGAAAAAGCTAATCCGTCATCCCGTACCACTATAGAAACCACTGACAATCCAGGCATTCTTCGTGGCCAGTTTACTCGACTGACACGCCTAAATGCTGAACATGAATCTGAGCTTCAGAATCTTCCTGAAATAATAGCGACTGAACCTGATCCTGAGAAGAAAAGGAAACTCAAAGAGCGTCAGGATAATCTGCCTGTAATGATTGATTCAAACAAAATAACATTGGAAAAAGTCGAGAAACGGCTGAAAGAGCTCGGCATAAAAGCCGGTGTAGACAACGCTGATTCAGACACAGAGTCTGAAGATTAGCAAAATGTTAACCCGCCCGCATCGCCGTTCTATCCGGCTGCGGGCAAAACAATAAAGTGATAAACATGAATAACTCTAATACAAACGAATTTCCGGCAGCCTTGAGACTATTTACTGAAAAGCTCGGCTGGAAAAATGCCGATTTAAATGACCTCCGCCAGGCATTAATTGAAAATGGCCTGATATTTGAGGTTGGCTCGGAAGAATTCGTCTCGGCCCCCAAATTAGGGGAGTATGTTGAGAATGAACTGGATAGGTATACCTCTAATGACGCTGAGCCTACATACGAAGATAGGGTTTGTTATGCCAAAACATCTCTAAGCTATCTGCGTTCTTGGTTTAACTATCTGACATCATTCGACTTTTCTAACACTACGGCTGACACCGAAGATGCAGTTGAGGCAAATCGACTTCTATTAAAAGCCCATCTGCCTTACTTCCATAATATTTTCAAACACCTTCTAAATGCGCTGGAAATAGCGTTTGGGATTAACGCCCCAGGGACGAAAGATGTTGTGCTTGAGGAAATGGAATTAATTTTAAAGATTCCACCGGGAGAGGACTTCGATAAAAAGAAGTTTCTTGAAGATGATGACCCTCCTGCCTTAGCAATTCCGCTGGATGCATTCAACGGGCTTTTACAGGGTGGTCCGGAAGTAAAGCAGCGGTATCAAGCCATGGTTGAACAGGATATTATTATCGAGGCTAAAGGTAATAAGTGGGTGCTTTCTCTCGGGTTCCTAACGTATGTTTTGAACGATCTGGAACATCTTCGCTTGAGGGCCGGTGTACTTCGTTCAAAAAAAACCTTAGGAGATTATACCTTCTTATCATTCCGGTACCTCTCTATCTGGACAATGCTACTGCTGTATATAGTAGAATATCAATTTCTTAATGATGATAGTTTGAGCGACGAATATTTTGAAAGATTATGGGGAAATGCCATTGATTGCTTCCGCGCGATTTATAGCTATACCCTGGACGCTATCATCATAATGGCTGACGATGGAATGTAAAGGGTCGCCTAGAAACTAACAGCATTAGTATTAACCTACCTGTGCCATCTTTCTAGCTGGCGCAGGAAAACAAACCAGGAAAGGTATTTTAAATGAATACAGATAATTTAATTTTAGTTCGCGACTACTTCTGTAATCCAGATATCTGCAATGATTGCTATAATCATGTACTGGATTCGATCAAGAGAGCAGATGCGCTGATAGTTGTTGAAGGAGTGCAGTTCATCGATTTCCCCAAATACGACTATGATATAGGAGAATTCCTAGGCGGATTAAAGGACAAAGCCAATAATAGTGATTCTCCAAGCGATGCTTATGATTATGTAAGTGTTGCGACTGGCTTTTTTGACACTCGGCATGAATTCATAAATCATCTTGGTGTTGTACTATCCCAAAGCGGGGAAAATCAGCCAGCAGAATTAAAGCGAATGTTTGATATTGCCATTTCGGGGTATAGAAATCTCGCTGATCATGTAGCTAAAGCCCATGAATTTCTATTTCGGGCAAATCAAATTGTGTCAGACGATGAAGATAACCACGATTCCGATGAGGACAATCGCTTAAAAGGATAGGCGTTTTATAAATCCTCCCAGTCATTTACCATGATGACCGGGAGGTAATTTTTTAGGTATAAGAAAAATGAACACCTGGCCCGATGGCAAATTGACTAAAACGGTAAACGAGGTAGCCGAGGCTCTCAGCGTACATCGTAATACAGTGCTGCGCTGGGTCAAATCAGGCAAGATCGCGTGTACACGCTTTAGCCGTAACTCTGTTCAGTTTACCTGGGGCCAGGTTACTGAATACGTAAAATCATGCGAAGAGAAAATAACTGTAAGCTATCCTATGAGATCGAAAGGAGGTGATTGAGGTGCCTTCTCTGGTTAAGCGGAAGTATAAATCTGGTAAGCACTGTTGGCGGATCTTTTATTGGGAGAATGGTGTGCAGAAAACCTTTAAAATCGGCAATTGTGATAAACGTACCGCTGATAAAGTCTTTCATCAAGTTTGCTCTCTATTGGCTGAGGGAAAACCAATTGAGTCGAATGATGAGGTTATAAAGTTGAGTCAGTTTATCGATGAGTATTTGGATCATTCAAATCAGGTGAAGGCACCACGTACGGTAATACGTGAACGTAGAATACTTCAGCATTTGCTTGAATTTGTTGGTAATAAGGAAATCCGTTCGATACGGCCTTTGACGATGGAGAACTATCGGAAACACAGATTAGATAATGGAATTGCGCCATCAACCGTAAACCTCGAATTCCGTCATCTGAAAGTTGCATTTAATACAGCTGTCCGATGGGAGATGCTGGATAAAAACCCGTTAGATAAAATCCGGTACATTAGAGTGCCGCAGTCAGAGTACCCACGATACCTGAGCTTGGAAGAGATCAGCAGGGTGAAGGATAAATTTAAGGATACATCCTTTGCGGAGTTAGTTGATTTCTATCTGGGTACTGGAACACGGTTAGGTGAAGCGCTTTCGTTAACCTGGGACGATATCGATTTTAAAAGAAACCAGCTTGTCATAAGAGGGATCAATGCCAAGGGTAAACGTAATCGTATACTACCATTCAAGTACTCACCGGGACTTCGGGACATGTTGAAATCGATGAAGCGAAGAAGCGATGGTAAAGTGTTTGGGCCATTTGATAGCCATGGCAAGGAGCAACCGCAGTGGCGAGAATGGTGGGTAGGCAGATTCATATCAAAGACTCTCACTTCGATAGGCCTGCCGTGGGCTACATGCCATACATTCAGGCATACGTTTGCCAGCCATTTGGCAATGGTTAATGTGCCAATATTCACGTTGCAAAAGCTTCTTGGACATGCCCAGATTGAGACGACAATGATATACTCACATTTGGCACCTGATCACAAAGACGAAATGCTAAGTAAACTCCCGTATTAGTACAGTAGCCGATATAGTATTAAGTTGACCGCCCTTGTATTTGGGCGGTCTTTTTTTAGCTATTTTGTTACCGCTATGTTACCGTGGGATAAAAAGTGATAAATCCAACCTGAAGAAGGAGGCCTATAACATATTGTCGTTCAGCAAGATAAAAAGTAGCGGAGCAGGGACTTGAACCCCGGACACGAGGATTATGATTCCTCTGCTCTAACCGACTGAGCTACTCCGCCACAGACACACAAATTTATTTCTAAAAACCCGATTGTCAAGCACTTCTTTTACTATATCGGCATATATCTTGACTATTTCCCCGAAAATGTTATATTTTAACGACTGGTAACTTGTTATATAACAGGACATAGTCAGTATTATCTATTTATTTTACGGAGGTGTATATGGATAAGAAACACACCACCGGTAATATCAGGGAAGAGTTATCGAGGCGTAAGTTTTTAGGGCTGGTTGCTGGAAGCGCCGCCTTTTCGCTATTTAATACCGCGCCGATTTTTTCCGAGAATCACACCGGACGGGATGATTTCCCGGTATTAACCGATTATGTTAACAGGCTCTGTTATAACGAGAACTCGCTGGGGCCATCTCCGCTGGCGATGCAAGCGATTTCCGACAATATCGATATGAGCCATCGCTACCCCGACTGGTATGCCGGCGGGCTTAAAAACTATCTGGCCAATAGTCATGATGTTAACTCTGGCCAGGTGATAGCCGGTTGTGGCGCCACCGAAATCCTGCGCCTGGCGGCTCTGTCTTTTATTACCGGCGGCAATAATATAGTTTCACCCTATCCCTCATACAGCCAGTTCCCCTCGGATGCCGATTTGATAGGCGCTGATATCCATTATTCTTATCTCGATGGTAATTACGATATCGATCTGGATGATATGGCCTCCCGAGTGGATAGCTCTACCCAGGCGGTGATTATTACTAATCCCAACAATCCGACCGGCAGGGTACTTTCCGCCGATGATATCGAGGATTTTGTCGATAACTTGCCCTCGCAGGTCGTTGCCATTATCGATGAGGCGTATCACGAGTACGTGGATGATCCCTCGTATGAGACCGCAATACGGTTAGTTCAGGATGATCGGAAAGTCATCGTTATAAGAACGTTTTCAAAAGTATACGGTCTGGCAGGATTGCGTATCGGTTATGCTATCGGAAGGCAAGAGTTGATCTCGCAGATGCAATCGTGGCTGATATACGCCTCGATTACGAGGCTGTCGCAAGCTGCAGCTATCGCCGCGCTCGAGGATCAGGAACATATAGATAATACGGTTACGCTAAATAACGAGGCCAAAGCCTACTGTTTCGATTATTTCGATCAGAACGAGATGAGATATGTGCCCTCGCAAACTAATTTCTTTTTACTTGAAACCGAATTCGATTCGGCTCAATTGGCCAATTTACTCAACCAACGAGGCGTGAGTGTGCGAACCGGCTGGGGACTGCAGAATCATATCAGGGTATCCACCGGTACCATGACCGAGATGGAGAGTTTCATAACCGCTTTGGATGATATATTAAATGATGTAGGTGTTACGGGAAATTCTTTGCCTGTTGCCACCTCCCTCGAGGCAAATTATCCTAATCCGTTCAATGGTTCTACAAAAATATCTTATAATGTTTCGAAAGCCGGGCCGGTGCTGATACGGATATTTAATATCCGGGGACAACTCGTAAAAACGGTATTGGATGAGTATAAATTGCCGGGACATTACGCGTTCGATTGGAATGGTCGGGCACAATCGGGTAAACCGGTTGCATCCGGTTCGTATTTCTACAGGATGACAAGTCGCGATTATACTAATACCCGTCGCATGATACTGATAAAGTAAAGACGGTTGTTCATAATCGTATATATTATTATTTTTTTTCATAAACCATTTCCATAAAAAGAAATTTCATATATATTGGCACGCTATGAATGATAAGCATCTTCAAGGATTAAATCCCGCGCAACACGAGGCCGTCACCCACACCGAGGGACCTCTGTTAGTGTTGGCCGGTGCGGGCTCCGGCAAAACCCGCGTGATTACGCATCGCATTGCCCATATTGTTACCAATGGCCTGGCACGCCCGGATCGGATACTGGGTGTTACTTTCACTAATAAAGCCGCCGGTGAAATGAAAGAACGTGTAATCAGTCTACTGGGCGGCAGCGGCCGGTTCGCGAATCTCTCCACGTTCCATTCGTTCTGCGCTCGTCAGCTACGACATCACGCAGAAATACTCGGTTTCAAACGCGATTTCACCATTTATGATTCCTCCGACAGCAAAGCTCTGATCAAACGTATCATCAAGAAATTGGGTACCCCGGAGGATCAGCCGACTCACAGTCACGCCCAGAATGCCATCTCGAAAGCCAAAGACAGGCTTGTCGGTCCCGATGAATACCTCGAGGCGGCGGATGATTATATCATAAACAACATTGCCCGTATATATGTCGAATACCAGAAGCAGTTGAAAAAAAATAACGCGCTCGATTTCGATGATCTCCTGTTCGAGATGGTCAAACTCCTGCAGCAGTTTCCCGAGGTCCGCAAGCTTTATAACGAACACTATAAATACCTCATGGTTGATGAGTACCAGGATACCAACCATTCCCAGTATATGCTGGTGAAATTATTGGCCGGCGAGACTAAAAATATTTGTGTTGTCGGTGATGATGATCAATCAATTTACGGATGGCGCGGCGCGGATATATCCAATATCCTGAATTTCGAAAGCGATAATCCCGGCTGTAAAGTAGTAAAGCTGGAGCAAAATTATCGTTCTACGAATATCATACTGGATGCCTCGCACGCGGTGATATCCAAAAATATCGGCCGCAAATCCAAAAAGCTATTCACCGAACGCCAGGGCGGGGATAAGATAACCCTGCTAATGTGCGGGGATGAACGCGACGAGTCGGAGACTATCACTAAAAGAATAAAATACTCGATTGCCGAGGATAAATCCCCCTCGGATTTCGCCATAATGTATCGTACTCATTCACAATCGCGGTCAATCGAGGATGCCTTGAGAGACTCGGGTATACCATATATGATCGTAGGCGGCACCAAGTTTTACGAGCGCAAAGAGATCAAGGATATCATCGCTTACCTGCGGTTGCTAGTGAACCCGTCCGATAACGAGGCGTTATTGCGTATTATAAACGTTCCCCGTCGCGGTGTTGGCAAAGTGTCGGTCGATAAAATCCTGGCTACCGCTACCGCGTTGGATCGCCCTGCTTTCGAATTACTGGGTAATCTCGACTTAGTCGACTTGAAAGGCAAAGCAGGCGCCGAGCTATCCAAAATGAATAAAGTGATGACTCAATTAGCGGCTAAAGTCGATGATATTCCGCCGGATGATTTAGTCCGTCAGCTTATCGATCAGACCGGTTATCTCAGGATGCTCGAGACCGAGGATACGCCGGAATCCGATGTCCGGCTGGAGAACGTGCGGGAGATGGTTAATGCTGTCAGCGCTTTCGCTATTCGCGCCCAGGAGGAAACCGACTCCGATCGCGATTCGGGACTGAGAGGATTCCTCGAGGAGGTGGCGCTGATCAGCGAGGTGGATAAGATGAACCGAAGTGAGGGCGCGGTTGTCTTGATGACTTTGCACGCGGCCAAAGGTCTAGAGTTCGATACCGTGTTTCTTACCGGTATGGAGCAAGGCCTTTTCCCATTGCTACGAGAGCAAACTCTTTTCTCGGCCGATTCTGAATTGGAGGAGGAGCGACGTCTGTGTTATGTGGGGATAACTCGCGCCATGAGCAAACTCTATCTTTCGATGGCGGGATTCCGTCGCCGTTTTGACGGCCCAAATATTACCTCCCCCTCATGTTTTTTGAGCGATATTCCCGAGGAACTTTTAGAGGTCGAGAAAATCAACTATTACGAAAACGGCGGTATGGCCCGGAATGTCACCAATCGATTGAGCGGTTTTTCCACGAGGCAGAAAAAGCCGAAAAAGAAACCCAGCTATCTCGATGTAGATATATACGATGAGGACGAGTCTGGTATCGATGGTATGCTGAAAGTCGGGCTGACAGTATCACACGCTAAGTTCGGTGTCGGCAGGATAGTCGACAAAGAAGGGCGAGGCGAGAACATGATGCTTACGATTCAGTTCAAGACCTCGGTGAAAAAGATTATGCCCAAATATGCCGCGCTCGAGGTTTTGAACAGATAAATTTATTTCTCGCATCCGAGTTTTCCTTTATGCAATTATAATAGTGCGGAATCGGTACGGGAAATACCGAATTATAATATCATACATAAATCGACTATTGTTAACACTTATACTATAGTAGAAAGAACGCGCCTTACATTCTCTATAACATGGTGTTGAAAAATACCTGAATTATAATCTTGCTTTATCGGTGTATTCCGGAGATTGGAGAGGCTCTCTAATGAAAACACTAAGTGTAGAAAAGCATGCTGTTTATTTTATCGTTTCACTAGCTATCGTATTTTATCTGCCGTTTTTAAGCCGTCAATTTATAGGAGATGATTGGTTGTGTTTATCTTATTCCAAGATAGCATTAAGTAATCCGGAGATATTCTTTCAAAGAAGCATTATTTACGGTTATTTCAGGCCTTTGAGTTTGTGGGCTAATTTCCTATGGTATTTTATATTCGGCGTTAACGCTTACTTTCATAGTTTCATGAGTATTTTATTGCATGCAGCTAATGTTTATCTCTTCTGGAAATTGACAGATAAACTAAATCACTAGTGTCCGGCCTTTAGGGACAGGTTAATTTGAGATGTTTGAGCGATTTGTATTGGGATTGGTATTTGGTCTTTAAGGAATCTCAGGACATCATCTTTTTCAAACACGAATGACCGGATTCTCTGAATTAACTTTCCAACTGAGGCCGATATTTTGTATTTGTATTTCAGCGCGCTCATTAACAAATAGATTATCAAAGCCACCCAGATCTGGGAATATACTGCGTTCTTGGAGGTACCCCAGAAAGTCTTGATCACAAGGTTCTGTTTTAACGCTTTAAAAAACAATTCTATCTGCCAGCGCTGCTTATAAATGTCGGCAATAGTCGAGGCGGCATGTTTGAAATCATTGGTCAGGAATACATAAACTTTACCGGTTTCTTTATCGATATAACGGATTCGTCTCAGCCTAATCGAACATTTTTGCTTGGAGTAAAAACCGGTAAATTCAATCCAATGATCGGAGGTGACTCCTTGCTTACGATTAGTTCTACACCGTTTGATTACTTTGTATTTAGCGTTATTCTTCTGCCGCGTGACAAAGATTATCCCCTTATCATTTAATAACTTGAAAAGACTGTAGTCATTGTAGCCTTTGTCGAAAGTCACGATACTGCCAGCCGGTAAATTGAACATCTTCCTGACTCTGGAATCATGAATATTGGCATTGGTGACAACCGCAAAATCAGGGATGTAACCATCATGGTTTAACCTGACATGAAGCTTGACACCGGCCTTGGTCGTTCTGAATTTAGCCCAATAAAATAACCCCAGACACAAATCTATGACCGTCGAATCAACTGAGTATAATTTATTCCCCAGCTTCCGGTTTTTGCCTTGAAAATGACAACCGTAACGATTCAATAATATGTAAAACAAGTTCTCGTATATTGCCGAGGGCCGATGATTGTTGGCATCCGAAAAAGTCGAACGGCGTATCTTTGACATACCCAGATGGTAAAACCTATGCGCCTGACGGGAAAGATTCAAGACCAGATCACGCAGCGATTGCTGCTCCGATAATTGCCCGAATATCATCGCCACCAGGTGCGACCAGTAGCCGAAAGAAACCGTGAAATGCCGCCCTTTGCCAGTCGAAACTGCTTTTTGGAAATCGTATCGAGAAATCATTTGCGTTATCTGGCGAAGTATTGTAACCTTCCCTTGCATTTTTAACCTCCTGTAAACAAAGGTGTTATAATTAGCGTTTACACCCTTATTATAGGAGGTCTGTCAAGCCAGCCTCAAAGCCCGGACACTAGTGAAACTAAATATTAAAAAATCAGTAGGAATAACTGCTGTTTTTCTGTTTTCTTTCTACTATTTGAATTCCCCCATTCTGCTTTGGATATCCAGCTCCGGTGATCTTTGGGTCACTGCTTTGTCGTTATTGTTTGCTATAAAGACATTTGATTTTATAGATAATCCCGGTCCGATTAGCTTTTTATATCTCCTGTTTTTGGGACTCAGTGCAGTCTTATTTAAAGAATCAGGATTCGTAACGATTGGTTTGTTTTTTACTATTGTAATTTTGTATTCCAAGAATTCATTTCGATTAAAATTAATACCCTATTCTATCATCATGATACTGTTATATTCACTTTATCTGTTTTTTTATTTTAAAACACAAACTTTCGTTGATCAGGATATTGAAGTTAATATGAAAGTTTTCGTGAACATCTGGTATTATCTAGGATATATCGCTGTTCCAATATCCCAAAGGGCGGCGGTTATGTTCCCGGAAAGTTATCTGTGGGTATTAAAATCTATAAAAGTGATTGTTTCTATAGTTGTACCGATATTTTTTATCCTACTAATAAAAAGTAGGAATAAGAGCTTGCTGTTTTTCGGAGCATGGTCAATAATGTTTCTATCGACAGTGTCAGTTTTTAAGATGGATCTGAACCTGTTCGATATTTTCCCCGGCAGGCCAATCTCACGCTATATGTATTCAGCTGTGCCCGGTGTGTTATTGATTGTTGCCTACTTTTTAAACAACCTCTATAACAGCCGATTTAAGTTTTGGGGAATTAGAAAAACTTTATTGGCTTTTACAATATTTTATATTGCAGGCAATTTTACCGCGATCGGGATATTATCCGATCTTTTCCGGGAAAAACAGCGCATGTCCGATCATATAGTCGCCAGCCTTGATTTGCTTTCTAATTCATTATTGGAAAACGATACACTTATTGTGGTTGTTGATAATATCGATAACTCCGAACAGATGATAAAATCCGAAATCCATCTAGAATCTTTGATACTGGTGAAGTTTGATAAAAACGTGGAAGTAGAGGTTGTTGAAAGAGGCAATGCCCCCGTGTTCGCCGAAAATGCATCAAATCATAAGCATGTAGTTAGATGGTTACCCGAATCATACAAGCTGGTATCCACGGATTTGGAGAGATAAATAGACAGTGTTGGAATTTATCTATAATATGTTTATAACTTGATTTTTAAACCGATTTTTCTTATCTACAAAGACTATGAAATCACATCAGATAAGAAAATCGTTCCTCGAATATTTCGAGAAGTATGACCATCACCGCGTGAAATCCTCGCCGGTGGTGCCGTTGGATGATCCAACTCTATTGTTTACCAACGCCGGGATGGTGCAGTTCAAAAACACGTTCCTGGGCATCGAAAAACGTGACTACAACCGTGCCACCTCCTCGCAGAAATGTATCCGCGCCGGGGGTAAGCATAACGACCTCGATAACGTAGGTTTCACCGCCCGCCATCAAACATTTTTTGAGATGCTGGGTAATTTCTCTTTCGGTGACTATTTCAAAGAGGAGGCGATACATTTCGCCTGGGAGTTTGTCACCAAACATCTCGGCCTCGACCCCAAACGTCTGTATGCCACCGTGTACAAAGATGATGACGATGCCGATGCGCTATGGCGCAAAATCGCCCCTGAGCTTGGCGACCGGGTTGTGCGATTCGGCGAGAAGGATAATTTCTGGTCGATGGGCGACACCGGCCCATGCGGCCCCTGTTCCGAGGTACATTACGATCGAGGCGAGGGTGTAGAGGGCGAGCTAAACGGCGAGGGTGACAGGTTCATGGAGATCTGGAATCTGGTGTTCATGCAGTACGACCGGGATGATACCGGCAAGATGACGCCGTTGCCCAAACCCTCTGTCGATACCGGCGCGGGGCTGGAGCGTTTCTGCATGGTGATGCAGAATGTCGATTCCAACTACTCCACCGATTTATTCGAGCCGCTAATCGGCAAGGTGGCCGAGCTTTCCGGTAAAGGCTACGATCCGGGGCCGGCGGGCGTGCCTCATCGCGTGATAGCCGACCATGTCCGGGCGCTGACATTCGCCTTAGCCGATAACGCCAATATCTCCAATGAGGGGCGTGGCTATGTACTTCGCAGGATACTGAGGCGTGGCTCCAGGTACGGACATCAAATTGGCTTAAACGAACCGTTTTTATATAAGATAGTGCAGCCGCTGGTTGATTATATGGGGGATGTTTACCCCGAGATCTCGGCCCAGCGCGGCAAGATTGAGCTGGTTATCAAAACCGAGGAGGAGCAGTTCGGGCGTACGCTCGAAACCGGCATCGCTCGTTTCGAGGATATAGTTTCCAGAACAGGCTCGCGAGGCAGCAAAGTTATCCCCGGTGAGGAGGTTTTCAAGCTTTACGACACCTACGGTTTCCCGGCTGATTTAACCGAGATCATGGCGCATGAGAAGGGGCTGGAGATCGACTGGACCGCGTTTAATAGCGAACTTGAGAAACAGCGCGAGCGCAGTAAAGAGTCGGGCAAGTTCCATGCTGTGGGGGTCATATTGAATCCCAAGTGGAAATACGATAAAGATACTTCCAAATTCGTAGGTTATGATAACGAATCATATGAAAGCCCTGCTATTATCGCCAACCCGAATAACCATATAGAATATCATTTGCTACTTAAACATACTCCTTTCTACGCCGAATCTGGCGGGCAGGTCGGCGACACGGGCATTATCTCCTCTGATAAATTCAAGCTGAAAGTTATCGATACGGTTAAGCTTAGTGATGAGCACCTGCATATAGCGGAAAAAATCGAAGGTGATGTGCCGGAAAATTACGAGGGCGAAGTCACCGCCGAGATCGATCACGCCCGCCGTGCCGATATCAAACGCAACCATACGGCTACACATCTACTGCACAAAGCGCTGCGCCTGACCTTAGGCGATCATGTTTATCAGCAGGGCTCGCTTGTCGATCCCAATCGCTTGCGTTTCGATTTCTCGCATTTCCAGGGGATGACCGACGAGGAGATAGAGCAGGTCGAGAAAATCGTTAACGAGAAAATCGCCGAGAATTTGCCGGTTAGCTGGAAAGAATACCCATTCGATGAGGCCAAGAAGCTTGGCGCAATGGCGCTATTCGGCGAGAAATACGGTGATACCGTGCGCGTGGTTAAATCCGGTGATTTCTCGATGGAGCTTTGCGGTGGCACGCATGTCAGCAACACGGCGGATATCGGCAAGTTCTTTATAACGACCGAAAGCGCCATAGCCGCCGGCACCAGACGTATCGAGGCCATAACAGGCAGTAAATCTGAAGAGTTTTTCCAAATACAAGATAAGCTGATATCGGAGCTTTCAGAGAAGCTTAAAACTGAGCCCGCTAAAGCCTCCAAAGAGGTTGTTGATAGCATACGCGAGATACAGTCGCAGATTCATCCGCGTATCTTACGCAAAGATGGTCTGGATACCAAGCTGGCCGATTATCTGGATGCGTTGAAGAAACTCGAGAAGGATAAACAGAAATCAGCCGAGAAAGAGATATCTCAGAAAGCCTCGGATACAACGCCCGACCATGAGTTTAGCTCAAGTGATGGCGAACTGCTGGTATTTAAGCTTAAGATGTCTAATCCTAAAGAAATGATGGCGTTTATCGATACTTTTAAAGTAAAATATAATGATAAAGCGGTACTGGTAATCTCCGCCGGGGATGGTAAATTCGCTATCGCCGGACCATCTCTGGGTTTTATCAATAAAGTCCGGGATGTCATGACCGAAGCTGCCGGAGCTCGTGGTGGCGGTAAGCCGACTATTCGCGGAGCTATGCCGGCCGAGAAAATCGATAATGCCATTGAGGGCCTAACGAAGTTCTTTTCAAAATGACAGTTTATGATAGTTTATTGAAAGCAAGAGAGCGTCATGGTTGTTGCTTTCTTGTACTTCTTGATCCCGACCGTAAATCGGGCGATGATTTAATATCTCTGGTTTCCGATTACGAGAACGCCGGCGCGGATGCTTTCCTGTTCGGCTCATCCCTTATGATGGCAAACAAATTCGAGCACACCTTATCCGAGGTGAAAAAAGCTACGGATAAACCGGTGATATTATTCCCGGCCTCATCCTCCAATGTTTGCGCTAATGCCGATGCTATCCTGTATCTCTCGCTTATTTCAGGACGAAATCCGAATCTTCTTATAGAGGAGCACGTTAAATCGGCTCCGATGATTAAAGCTCTGAACCTGGAAACTATCCCGACAGGCTATATGTTGATCGAATCAGGCGTGTTAACCTCGGTGTCGTATCTCTCGAATACCTTACCGATCCCTCGTGATAAGCCTGAGATCGCCTGCGCTCATGCCCTGGCCGGGCAATACCTGGGGATGAAACTTATCTATCTGGAGGCAGGCTCAGGGGCGTTGTATCCGGTGCCCGAGGATATGGTTACTGCAGTAGGTGAATATGTCGATATACCGGTGATGGTCGGCGGTGGTATCACCGATCCCGAGTATGCCGGCAAATTGGCTGAAGCGGGCGCCTCGATGGTTGTCGTTGGTAACGCATTGGAACGCGATCCCTCGCTGGCGAAAAGGTTCACGGAGGCTTTGCATTGGAAATAGGAATATGATCAATAAAATACAAAGGCAATTGTTTCAATCAGCGAAAGTTAAAGAGATGATCGCTGCGGATCAGGCCGGGTTGATACTCGAAATCGGTAAGCTATGCGCCCAATCGCTCTCTGGTGGCGGCAAGATCATGCTTTGCGGCAATGGGGGGTCGGCGGCTGATAGCCAGCATCTGGCAACAGAGCTGGTTGTAAGACTCTCCTCGAAAAGGGAGCGTAGAGCATTAGCTGCAACCGCCCTGACCACCGACACCTCGATACTGACAGCCTGCTCGAACGATTACGGTTTCGATCATATTTTCAGCCGTCAGGTGGAGGCATTAGGCAAGCCCGGAGATATCTTGATTGCTATCTCGACCTCCGGCAACTCATCTAATGTGATAAAGGCCGTGGAGAAAGCAAAAGAGCTTGATATCAACACGATAGGATTCACCGGTGGGGATGGCGGCAAGCTGGTAGAGTTAGCCGACAAATGCTTGGTCATACCCACAGAGGTGGTGCAATATATACAGGAATCTCATATTGCAGTTGGCCATATCTTAATCGATATAATCGAAACGGAGCTTTTCGGTGAATGATGTCGGCGGGAAATCCAGCCTGGCGAGAAATTCCATAATCCTGCTTTCCTCTCAGATAGTTATAAAACTTCTAGGTTTTTTTTTACCATCTATGCCGCTCGTGTGCTCGGGGTGGAGGTGTTCGGTCAGTATGGTTTCGTTCTCTCGCTGTTGGTTCTTCTGGCGGTAATTTCCGATAAGGGCCTAAATACATATCAATCCCGGCAAATTGCATTCATAAAAGATAAAACCGAGGTCGGCAGGCTAATCGGCAGCTCGATTATAGCCCGGCTGTTTACCATAGTGATCGTTGTTGGTATCGCATTCGCATTATCATACTATATAAATAAACCGGATACCGTAAAACAGTTCATGCGATTCGCTGCTATGGCTATGGGGGTAAATTTCATGATGGGCGGTTTCTCTGCGACTTTATTGGGCTATGAGCGTTTCCGCCTCTACGGTATGCTGGCCATGCTCACCCAGCTCATGCTGACACTGCTGGGGTTTACGGCGCTGATATTAGGCTATGGTTTGCTTGGCATAGGTGTTGCTCATCTCGTTAGCGCCACGATAGCTACACTGACCATCGCGATAGTAGTTAACGTGAGGGTATGCCGTTTATCTTTCCAAGTCGGTTTGACCGAGCCGGTTGCTTTCGTCAAATCGGCTTTGCCGCTGGCTGTTACGGCCGTTTTGATGACAATCTATTATCGCGCCGACTTTGTCATGTTGTCATTAATGAAAGGCGATCAGGCAGTTGGTTATTATAACTCGGCTTACGCGCTTATTAACGGCATGTTGATGGTATCGACTTCGTTTTCAGCTGCGATATTGCCCAGGCTTTCGGGATATTTCAATGCTGATAAAACCAGCATGAACAACATATACCGTATCGGTTTCAAATATCTGATGTATTTGGGCCTGGCCGTGGCTCTCGGTACGGTCTTTATCGCCGGTTCGCTATATGAGATGGTATACCCGGAATCGTATTTGCCGGGTGTTATCTCGCTGAAAATACTTATCTGGGCTCTGGTGCTGATGTTCATTAATTCTATACAGAGTTCATATATGATCGCCAGTAACTGGAAACGCTCCCTGATGTATATAACTGCGGTCGGGGCAGTACTTAATATCGGGCTTAATTTCATTTTTATACCCCGGTATAGTTTTCAGGGGGCTGCTATAGCCACCCTTATTTCGGAGGCTCTAACAGGCGTTGGCTTTTTCGTGATGATTGGTCATAACCTGAGTATCAGTAAGGTATTACGCTGGTTGTTAAAACTGATTCCAGCGCTTGTGGCAATGACTTTAGTGCTCGTTCTATCAGAAAACTTGCAGGTATTGCTGAGAATAGTCTGTGGAGCGTTGTCATTTCTATTAGTGTTGATCCTGTCAAAGGGCTTAGGGCGGGAAGATCTGGACTTGATATTAAGGCTGATTTCCGCGCGAGGGAAACCCGAATAGAACGCCGGAATTATAAGTTTCATAATATGTTAGAAATATTGCTTGACTTTTATCAATAATTATTTAACTTCGATTGTTGCAAAATTAGGGTTCAAACGAGTTAACCGGGTTGGTTTAATGGCACGGAAATCGAAGAAATCAGAAGAATCTCTTGGATTTACCAAAATCAACTATATCCTGTTGGCGGTTGGTTTGGGATTGATCGTAATTGGTTACATCCTTCTAAGTGTCGGTGATATCACCGGCGCTCCGATTTTGCTCGTTCTGGGTTATTGCGCAGTATTGCCTCTGGCCATACTATACGGCAAGAAAGTCAAAAGTACGGATGAAGCCACCGGGGTTGTAGAACCCGAACCTAATTCCGATAATTAATCCAGGGCTTGTTCTTTAAAATAGATTACTCTACGGGGTTGTAGTTCAGTTTGGTTAGAACGCCTGCCTGTCACGCAGGAGGTCGCGAGTTCGAGTCTCGTCAACCCCGCTTTTTTATTTCCCTTAAAAACCAACGTATTACACTGCAGGATAACATCTTACGGCTATTTATGGACTTTTATTGTTTCCTTGGTTTTCCTTGAATTTCACCCGTTTTCATACCCCTTTTTGCACAAATCTGGCACATGTTATTTCCTTCTGCGGCGCTTTGCCAGTCGCTTTTTCCCCTTTACGCCGGTTTGTTGATCCAACCAGTTATCGAGAAATTCCTTACGGAATTTATTCCTGCCGCCAACTTTAGTCACTGGTATTTTTTCAGCACTAACCCAGTTGTACAATGTCTTTTCCTCAATTCCGAGATATCTGGCTGCTTCTTCCATGTTCATCAACTCAGGAACAGATTCTGCCATTTGTTCGGCCTCAATTGTTTTCGCAAGGCTGGAATTCAAATAGTATTGCCGCAACTCGAGGTCATCTATGTTATCTTTAATTTTTGAGTATATTGATCGAGTATCTGGGACAATTTTTCCTGTGATTGTTATTTTATTGGTACTTGAGTTATAGAAGCTATATAGCAGGCAATTATTATCGCGGCTTATATATAAATCCATATCCAATTCGCCTGGCTGGACAATTAATTTTTGAAAGACCGTTTTCTCGGGAAATTGTATAAAATACCATCCGAATTCACCAATATTGATGGCTTGTTTAAATAGGCCAACCTCATTGACAAACGGCTGGTCAATTATCTTATACCTGTTTTCAACTCCTGTTTGTTTGGGAAAATCTGGATCAATAATATCCTGTATTTTACCCATTATGAACGGGAAATCTACCTCATTTTCTATCGAAAAGGTTAGCCTTTCAACAGGTAACCCACCAATAGGGTGGGCAAGCTAAAACCTCACAGTCATATATAATTGAGCACTAAACTAAATATAGGCTAATCCCTAATTATTGAAAGACAAGTAGCGGAGCAGGGACTCAAACCCCGGACACGAGGATTATGATTCCTATTCATGCTATTTTGCTAAATTATTGGTATTAAACTTACTCTGTTGATTGATAGCGAATTGCAATAAATCCGATCTACACCTTTCGACACCATAAAGCATCAGAGATTACCACAGATATACCGCAGTTGTTACCGTATTGTTGACATGAAAAAGGCGGCCCGTTAAGGCCGCCTATCGTAGATCAAGGTCAAAGTGTTAGAGCACTTTTCAAGAAGTAGTAGCTGAGTTTAATTACTCAAATCAGAGAGTTCATTCGCAATTCGGCCAACCATCGGGAGCCTCGGTCGGTAAATCGCCGCTGCCAGACCAGGATGGTTGATAGTCCGGGCAGAAATGTAATTCGTTCGCGCCTCGGAAATATTGTACCAGGTAAGTGACATCAGCGCCGATTACCGAGCAGTCACCGTTAGCATCGCCGGAGGTATAGAAACCATCCAGTAAACATGGCGCGGCAATAGCCCGGAAATAGTTCACCAGGTAGGTGACATCAGCGCCGATTACGTTCGGCGGCCACGAGCCGGCAGCCATGTTGGCATCACCGGGGAGATAATCTAAACCGGGAGGCGCTGGACAAATATCCGGGGTACTACAGTCAGTGCCAATCCCCTTGAACTCGCCACCGTCCAGTTGGCAATCCTCATCGGTTTGCATCATGCAAGAACCATCGCTGTAACAGCAAGCGCCTTCGAGATCCTCGCAGATATCCGGGATACCGTTTGAGTTACCGTCAATATTATCACAATAAGTGCCAACGCCATGGAACGTTGCGACACTACCTAACGCCGCGCATCCTTCTTCTGTCATATCTGAGCAGATAGTGATCACGGGAAACTCTGTGCAACAAGCTCCAGTAGGGCCACAGGGATTAAAATCGCAGCCCGAGCCGTAATTAAGGAATTCCCCACCGAGGAGATTACATTCACCTGGATCCAATACCTGACAGCTATCATCTATACAACAAGCGCCCACACAAGGGTTAGGGTCGCTGCATGATGATCCTGGTCCCATCCACATGCCGGAGTAAACCGTCGCACAGGTTATTCCGCTTACATCCGCTATACATCCCTCAGGAGTGCAGCAAGCGCCGCTTGGCTGGATACATGGATTCGGATCACAGGTCGTGTTATAACCATAGAAGGTTCCGGACAAATTGCTACATTCTGTTTGGGTAACAAATTGACAGGTCTCACCGGTACAGCAGGCACCGCTGCAAATACCCGGGTCGCTACATGACGTACCCGCGCCCATAAATTGACCTGAATATGTAGTCATACAAGTCATAGCATCAATACCATCAATGCATCCCTCATCCGTACAACAGGCGCCGTTACATGGAGAAGGATCGTCCGAACAACTAGTGCCGGCACCAACGAACTGTCCGGCATGAGCTGACAGACAGGTCATAGCAGTGACATTATCGACACAACCGGTTTCCGTACAGCAAGCGCCATTACAAGGAGGAGGATCGTCCGAACAACTAGTGCCGGCGCCCATCCACTGACCCAAATAAGGATCGCCTTCGCAAGTCGCCTGATCGGCAACATCCACGCAACCCTGCATGAAAGTACAGCAAGCGCCGCCTTCCGTACTGTTTTCGCAAACGTCGGCGACACCGTTCGAGTTCATATCCGAACAGTCAGTACCAATTCCTTTGAATTCGCCACCGGCCAATTGGCATTCTGAATCGGTAACGAATAAGCACGAATCTTCACCAATACAGCAAGCACCTTCGAGATCTTCGCAGAGATCCGGCACGCCATTACCGTCACCGTCAATACCATCGCAGAAGGTACCATCACCGTGATAAGTAGCGGAACCGCCCATCAAGACACATTGTTCTTCGGTCATATCCGTGCAGAATGCGCCAACTGGCGTCTGCAGACAACAGGCACCAGTAGGGCCGCAGGGATCAGGGAAGCAGCCCGAACCATAGCCCGCAAAATCTCCATTGAGTTGACTACATAGGGCTGGATCCATAACCTGGCAGGTATCGGCTATACAGCAAGCGCCTGAGCATAGGTCAGGGTCACTGCATGATGTCTCGGATCCCATCCACACGCCGGAGTAAACCACCGCGCAGGTCATTGCATCAACATCGGCTACGCACCCCTCCAGGGTACAACAGGCGCCGGTTGGCTGAACACATGGGTTCGGATCACAGGTTATGCCAAAACCGGAGAAGCTTCCGGAAAGGTTAGCACACTCTGTTTCGGTGATAAATTGGCAGGACGTACCAATACAGCACGCGCCACTGCAAATATCGGGATCGCTGCATGATGTATTCGGGCCCATCCACAGGCCGGAGTAAGTCATCATACAAGTCGTAACATCAAGATTATCTACGCATCCTTCACCGGTGCAGCAGGCACCGTTGCAGGGTGGAGGATCGTCCGAGCAACTCGTGCCCTCACCAATCCAGACTCCATTAGACATTAAGCAGGTCGTAACGTCCGCAACCTCCACGCATCCGCTAGAGGTACAGCAGGCGCCATCGGCAAAAGTCAGACTGGGAATAGCCAGGAACATCAATACCAGGACTAACCCAATCATGGATTGCTTTTTTGTATTTCTCATATTTCCAACACCATTCGCTAATAACTTAAATGATAGATTTACACACCCCCCGCTTTTAAAATTGCGGGGCCGTGACTATTTTTAGATTTTTCTGATTTGAAGCGTTATCGTTTGTACCTTTCCATCAAGAAAGGCCGTTATCGTCCTTTTGCGATTAATAATTAATCAGCGATTGTCTCTCCTCTCTTTTTCAATTACCAAATTTGCCTTGCTTACCTGATTTCTTTTGTTTAGTATTGGGATGATTACACCTTTCGACAAGAAAGGTCGTTATCGTCCTTATCGCCGGGCGTTTACGCTCGGCGACTTTATTTATTACCACTGATTTATTTCAATTTTTTATGTTCGCGTTCTTTCCAAACTTGACGGTCTTCGGCCTTCGCCCAGAACGCTTCGAATACTATTTTCATGCTCTGCGCCATCGCCGGATGCTCAATGAACAACGAGGTATGAGTCGGTTCCCCGGAAACCGGATCGTTGAGCAAGACCACAAAGGCTTTGGAATCCCAGATAGACATAACCATTGGCAATTCCGGTAATGTTTTAGCTTCCTCGCCGGCTTCGGCCAATTTATCATTACACTTGGAAAATTTAATAATCGTTTCTTTGTCAAGCTGGGACTTATCTATAATAGACTTATCTAAACCTGGCGCTTCATATATAACTCTGTACTTTACACCCTTTTTAAGCAAATTAAACCTCAGGTCTTTTTCAGCCTTATCATATTTTTTCGCGAGTTCCAGCGAAGGTCTGGCACTACTGTAACTTGTCCTTATAAAGGCGCAAACTTCATGCTGGGCCTTTTTTTCAAACTGCATGAATTTATTAAAAATCTGCGTAGGCTCTCTTAAGATTTCGATGTAATCAAGAGGGGCGGTGTTCATACGGCCTTTTTTATAAGTCTCTACGAAAGTTTCGACAACATTTTCCACATTTTTCTTTAGCGATTCGATTTCTCGTTTTTCTTTTTCAGCTTCGGAATCGAATTTCTTTTTCTCCCGCATGATTACGGCATCAACCCTTTCGGTTTCCCGCTCGATTCGCGAATTAAATTCCTTTATTTTTCGCTCGATTCCAGAGTCGAAGTCTTGCTTTTTTCGCTCCATCTCGGAGTTGAATTCCTCTGTTTTTCGTTTTATTTCAGAGTCGTATTTCTGCCTCTCTTGTTCTACTTTAGAAGCGAACTCTTGCTTTTTTTGCTCAATTGCGGAATTTAATTTCTGTTTTCTACCCACAATATTGGATTTAAGCGATTCTTCTTGTCGATCGATTTCAATTTTGGTTTTTTCATGTTTCTGTTCTACCAGATCACGAAAAACCAGCGGACTCGCCGCCCTGAATTTTTTCACTTGTCCCGCGACCAAATGGCAAAAACCTCTGTCCATAAGATTGTCGAGAATCTCATACACCCGCGCCCTGGGGACCCCGGATAACTTAGCTACTTCGGCAGCCGACAAGTTATCACGTTTTAAAAGCGCCAGATAGCACTTAGCCTCGTAAGTATTTAAATCGAAAGCTTTAAGAAATTTTATGATCGGTTCCGGTTTCATTCGCGACCCTGTTCGGTTACTGTTGTTGATATTTCTGGAGTAACATATTTTATACTCAATGGCTTACTTCAACAATATCATTTTATTCATTTCAGTATATTCATTTGTCTGCATTTTATAGAAATAAACGCCGGAGTTGACACCTGTTGCATCCCAGGTGATTCGGTGTTGGCCCGCTTGCTGGTATTCATTAACCAGCGTCTCAATACGGCGACCTAAAAGATCATAGATATCAAGCCTGATCGCTGTGGGTTGTTTCAGCTCATATGATATGACCGTAGAACAGTTAAAAGGGTTGGGATAATTACCCGATAGTGAAAACTCCTGTGGCAGGTTGAATTCTTCATTAATATCAACCTGAGAATATCTTAAAATCAAAAGAGAAGATCCCTCAGTTATATAAATGTATTCATTTAAAACAAAAACGTCATAGACATGTTCGGTCGTCTCATAACCCGTGATATATGTAAGATGAAATGGATCAGGATTATATATCACGTGAAGCCCGTAATCAAAGTCGGCTACATAAGCGTAACCGGCCGAAACATAAACACTCTTCGCAATCGACAAATCATAACACGTCGCGTAAAGTGTAGGAGCGTTTGGGATAAAAGTATTAATCATTTTCAGTGATGACCCATCAACCACAAAGGCGTAATCGCCGGAGACATGAACGTCATAGGTGGTGTTACTTCCATTGTAGTACTCGCCTACATATTCTGGGTTTTCAGGATCGGTTATACTCACCAGAATCAGTCCATATGTTAACCTGGTCAAATAAGCATAATCTCCGCTGACATTAACGCTTGTAAGATCATTTGCTGAATTGTTCCAACTCCCGGCTAAGGCGGGATTTTCTGGATCGGAAATGTCAATTATCTGGAATGAAGCCCTGTCGGCTATATATGCGTAGTTACCTATAACCTGAACAGTTAAAGCACGATCGGGAGTACTGTAACTGCCGGCAAGTGATGGACTGCCCGGATTGGAAATATTAACTATCTGAAGGCCTGAAAAACCGGCGGCTATATATGCGTAATCTCCCGAGATACAGACATCATTGGCAGTACCTGATGTTTGATAGTTTCCTGTAAATACTGGATTTTCAGGATCGGAGACATCTACTATCAGCAAACCCGATGAGCCTGAGGCAATATAAGCGTAATTATCAGTAACAGTAATACCACGGGCGATTGACGGTGTATCATAACTGCCGACAAACTCGACTGTCTGGGCAGTTACAATCGTATAGCTAAACGCCGTTAAGAGCATTACCAACAAAACAATTTTTAAGTATTTCATAATTCTCCTTAAATCGGAATCGACAGGCTCACCAGCCACAGGGCTGATGAGCCGTTATCCTACTGCCTGCGTTCGGGTCTCACTTCATAAGCAGCATATTTTTCGTTTCAGTATAGTCACCAACCTGAATTCTATAGTAATACAATCCGGAAGCAAAGTCTCCTGCGTTCCAGGTAACTTGATGAAGGCCTGCTGTCTGGTAATCGTCAACCAGTGTTTCGACCTTTCGTCCTAAAATGTCAAATATTGTAATAGTAGCTAAGCCAGGCTCAGCCAGGTTGTAACGTATTACAGTCCGGGCGTTAAAAGGATTGGGGTAATTTTGAGCCAGCCCATAGAATAACGGTAAGCCCGTCTCGCAATCATCGATACCGGTAAGAGAATCAGGCAAGGCCCAGGCGCCTATTAACTTATCCCCGTTAGCTTCAACGTTTCTCTCCCAATAGCCATATTGGCTCCTTAGCCACGAGCTATCGCACTCAGGATGAGCATCGACGAAGATACCCTCAAAGCCTTCACGGCCATCTCTAACTATACCGAAGCCGACCCAGAAAACCTGGCCGCTGTCAACAACTACATCGCACGGTAAGACAGCATAGACCCAGTTATATTCCATCCCCTGAAGCTGAACGACAGCCTCGAATCTCGGTTCATCATCAGGGAAACCGTCATCGTTATCATCCTGGAAAAGATAAAGCTTAACCGGGTCAATCGTGCTATCGATCGAAGTGGTATTAGCGAATTTACCACCGATATAGACAATCGCATCCCGCCCATCGGCAACAAATTTAGTCGCTGATATCATTTCGGAGAACACTGGGCCACTTATCCATGCATCTTCACCGTCGGTGTAATAACCATAATGCCTTATATCACCTTCACGAGGGATGTTGTAAGTAACAGTGAAAGTATCGTTTGATGTAAATTCATCACTATTCAGCGATGTTATTACTTTAAATTCATGGTCCTCGCAAGTTTCGGAAGGAGAAGTATAGAAATTGCCCTCGAATAAATTCGTCTGTTCGCCTGGGGCTAACGTAATGTATTCCTCGATTAACTCGAAACCATAATTGTCAACTGCAATTACATTGAATGTCTCTTCGTAGAATCCTCTATTTGAAACGATGGCGTTTAATTCATAGTCCGTTCCTGGATCGAGAATATTTCCCGGCAGGGGGCTGATTATCTTATCCACGCGTACGTCATGAGAGGCAATAGGGGAGATAAGCATAAAGCCGGCGCCTCTTGCTTCTAAGTTTGTCCCGCCGACTTCGATCAAATATCGCGTTCCTTCAACTGCCAGGAACTCGATATACGAGAAATTGGAAAGTGAGTTGTAATTATTATTACATTCGATCATCGATTCCTGACTTGGAGGACACTCGCCCCCCTCGTAAATAGCCATCTTGGTGTTAAAACGTGACCCTTCCAAGCTCACGCTCACCGCATGGGTTTCATCAGGCTCGTATATAAACCAGACATTTTTCGATTCCAGGCAATAGCCGGGGCCATCAAAACTGGCATAAGTGGTATTGAATTCAGTTTGTATATCCTCATAGACAGCTATGGCATTCGCGCAGTTATCATTCGGCTGCGGTTGGGGACAAAGAGTGCCGCTGATAGCCAGCCTGTAATCGGTGACATCGAGTATATCAAGATCTCTGAATATTTCATAATAGTACGTTCCCGGGGGAAGAGCATTAAAATACAACGCTAAACTGCCGTCAGAACAATATAAATAATTATAGCTATCGGCCGAAACACCATCGTAGCCGCAAGGGCAATCATTATAAAGCAATGAAGCGCATTGACCCACCGAGTTGGGATCAGAATCGCAAAAAGCAACAATCACATCAAGTGTGTCTGTAGTTGTAAATGCTGTCCAGACTTCACCAGAGAAGGTTTGAGTGGGTATGATATCAAAATCTGGAACCAGTGCGTTCTGAATACAATCGATTGTAGCGTTAGTGGTGTTGCCAGTGAAAATCAGAGAATCACCGCTTTCGAGAAGACGCGGTGTTACATCATCACACCAGTCGTTCACTGGTCCTCCCGGTTCTATGGGGCCACAGTCGAGTTGAAAATAGTAAAGGCTGTTATCATCGCAAACGATGTCGGCTGCTAGTCTCGCTGGATAAATTGCCAATAAATAAGTGCCCGGGCGAACAGTAATTTCATTGGCAAATGGCTGACCCGGATAAAATGATTCAATATTCCACCACATTGGAAATGGTAAATCCGGAATAATCTCATACAGGGCTACCCTCGTCCTAAATTCAGACATTCCAGTTAAATCAACTTTCCAATGCTCGTAAGTGTCCTCCAATGTAAATGTATAAAAATCAGCGTCACCAGTATAATCGTTCTCATTTTCCAAGTAATCCGCCCAGATAGCGCCACAAACGGTATAGCCACAACTTATAAGTTCCGCCTCGTTGATCGGGTCGGTATTATTTGTGCTATCACCGCAGGCCTCCTGTTCCATATAAGCTCCCGGTGGTGGTTCAAGAACAACCGGATCCTCTATGGTAATGTCGATAGTGTAAGAGCCAGTGTTGTAAATGGGATCCCATGTGTCAACTATAATAGCCCAATCGCCTGCGCAAGCCTCGACATACGGTATTTCCGGAAGCATGTTGCCGCAATCATCCAGACTATGGCCCTGGACGGATGAACCATTAAACCAAAATTGCGAGCAATCACTCCATCTTACTAAAGCTAGAAAAGCATCGAAATTAGGGTCTTCGCTATTACATAATGAGATTTTTATCCTTGTCGTCTCGGTAAGGGTAAGTTTATAAATGACTTCATTCCCACCGGCGAAATAGTAGTTATTATAGTCTGTCATGGAACGTGTTTCTGAAAAAGGCAGGGAGGTAATAGCTATTGGATCGGCGCAGTTATCACCAATCTCAGTAATTGTGGATAGTGGATCACGGGGGATTTGCGCCAGGATCTCTTCAGTTAAAGCATTAAACTTTTCAAAATCCTCCGTAGTAGCAAAACCCTTGCTTAAAAGATCGTACATCCGCCTGATCTGTTCCTCGGTGCCATGTTTAAGAATCAACTTTCCCCATGAGTTCTGCAACGGATAAAGCTGGACTCGTTCAAGTAAATTCGATACATGCGAAGAAATTACGGACTTTTCCGATTCAGTTTCAGATGGATTGACGAGCTCAATTTCTCCGTTTGGTGTTTTTTGCCAGAGCGAGTAGTCATCCTGACTTGATGGGTCTGGCGGTTTGTTACCTGCCAATGTGAAGCTGAAACAAGTTACTAGAACTGCTGTTATTAATAATGAGTAAAACTTATTCATTATTAGTCTCCTTACTTTTCGCGCTAAATCATTATCCTTTTAAATGTTTATAACTATGTATCTATTTCGTTTTCTGCGATTTTAGTATTTTGATAAGCAACTATCCTCCAATTAATTGCAGATGAAATATCAACTTGGATCTATGCTCATTTTTCAACTCATTTTCATTTCGATTTATTGCAACTACTATTTTTTCACTGAGTAATTTAATTTGTTTTCATAGAACAGAAGGTGTAATTATTTAGTAGTTCTAACTATTACAGGATATTATAAAATCTGGAGTTGTCAAGCAAAAAATGATTGTTTGTTGGTAAGATGGGTAATGGCAACATATTAAGAATTGTGCTAAAATAGTAAATTAGCACATTTAACTGTTTTTGATATTACATAAAGGAGAAATATAATATTTATGTTTATCTAAGCTAAGTCATATTGATTATAACTGTAACCCTTCAAAGCCTACCGTGCCATTTTAGCATTTGAATTAAAAGACGGTTTTGGTTAGCTTAACCTGTTGAAAGGAACTGACCATGACTAAAGACAACAATCATATACCCAGGCTGAGAAAATAGAGATAATTAAGATCGTGGAGAACTCGGAGTTAAGTGCCAGGAAGACTCTATTAGAACTTGATATCAATCGGGGAACGTTCTACGAGTAGTGCCGGCGGCATAAAGAGCACGGTTATGATGGTCTGGCCAACTGAAAGAGTTCGCCGAGGAAGTTCTGGAACCGTATTCCTGATCAGGTTAAACAGCAGGTCGTTGATATAGTTTTAGAGCATCCTGAGAAGTCGCCGAGAGAGCCGGCCTGGTATATCACCGATACCCAGGAGTATTTTATCTCTGAATCGAGTGTTTACCGGACATTGAAGGCTTACGACCTGATCACCTCTTCGGCCTATATCGTGCTGAAAGCCTCGGATAAGTTCAAACATCCGACCACCGGGATAAACGAGCTCTGGCAGATTGATTTTACCTATTTCAAGGTAGTCGGCTGGGGCTGGTACTACCTGTCCACGGTCATGGATGATTATCCGAGATCATCCCCAGACACAGGGCAAGATCGAGCGGTACCATCGCACCATGAAGAACCTGATCAAGCTTCGGCATTACTACCTTCCGGGCGAACTGGAGCGTGAGATCGAACGGTTCGTGGAGTACTACAACAACCAGCGATACCATGAATCACTGGGTAATTAACACCTGCCGATGTTTACTATGGTAGGGATTTAGATATTTTAGATAAACGTGAACAGATCAAAAAGAGGACGTTAAGTCTTAGAAAACAACAAAATATGCGAAAGCAGGTTTTAGCTTGATATTATCAAAACTGTCTTTTAGATTTTGACTAAATCTGTCAAAAAGTTTCTGAAGACGTACACAAGATTAAAGAGCTAGATCACTCAGGAAACAAACGCTAAGTATCTATTATTCGAACCAGAAGGTTCAATCATAATAAATTCGGTTATCCGGGGCTGTGATCGGAATAGCACGGACGGCCCGGATCGTTTAATATTAAGGGCAGCCGTTAACACGACTGCCCTAATCATACATTCAACAATCCTGCGAAAATCAAGAAGAGTTATTTAAGCATCAACATTTTCTTTACAAAAGTATCCTCATTGGTAACCAGCTTATACATATACAAACCTGACGATACAACCTGTCCGGACTCATTAGTACCATCCCAAATTAAACTGTGGTAACCTGCGGTTTGTTTAGCGTTAACCAGAGTCACAACTTTCTGACCCAGAACATTGTACACCTCGAGGGTAACATCACTTACCACGGGCAAGGCGTATTTTATCTCGGTTTTCCCATTGAACGGATTCGGGTAGTTCTGATCGAGTGAATAAGATTCAGGCAGCGAAATTGTGGTTTCATCATCGATGCCCGTAGTTTCAACTATGAAAGTTACGGGTATGCTTATCGGCGCCAACTCATGATTTAAATCGTAGCCGTTTATGTTCAGTGTATTCGTATATATATCGGCTGTCGTAAGCGTTGTAGGATCTAAGATAGCATTAAGAGTGACTGTCTCTCCTGCTTCGATAACCCCACCGGTCGGATCAGTGCCCAGCCATGGAGGACATACCCTGATCGCCAATCCGTCGTGTAAATATCTATCGTTATAAGATATTGTCAGGCCGTCCGAGGCATCGCCGTTTTGAATACCAACGCTTGCATGGTTTCCAGAGGTTACACATACATCTTGATACTGCATGGTAATAACATTATCGGAAGTTAAAATCATCTGGTAAGTATAAGTTTCGGAATCCGCGTAGTGCACTTTTACGTTATGCCAGGATACAATCATCGTATCCTCGTAGTTGGTGTAATAGTAGAAAGAACTCCTACTAAAATCAGCGTTATCATATCCACTCCACATCGGGGCAATCGCGTTAAAAGGCACATTAAATGTCGGGAACCTGGAATAGTTTACCGAGCTTGAGGTGCAATCGAAACTAATAAAACCGTCAGAACAGGCATTTAACGTGTAAAAAGTATTACCATAAAATGTGAAACCGAATCCCAGGTCAAGCGAGAAAGCCATCCCGTTATCTGCCAGCTCCAGGCTTTCACCGATACCTGATATGTCAACCCAGTCATATTCGGGACCGTACTCATCATCCGAATCTGCCCAGTAATAACCGTAATCGTCAGGGCCGCCTGTATTGGTTGTAACTGGATATTCGTCTTCCGGGGTATCGAAACGAATTATACCGACACTATCATCCGGGAAATCTGTTGTGATGAAGAAATTGCTGCCGGAACGCGTTGTTGAATTCAGGGTTTCGCTGTTTAAGCCGGTGTACATCGTAACCGGTAAACCGCCAACATTCGTTACCTCGATCGGAATAGTAACAGGATCATCCCCTAATTCGGCAGTTGCGTTTATCAAAGAGATATCAACCTCAAGCTGACCTCCGCTCACCGGTGTGGCGGAAACTTCATCGGAAGCCACCAGTTCTGTTACGCCATCGTTATCGTAAGCGGCGGCGCAAACATAGTAGTATGTATTTCCGTTGGTAACATCATCATCCTCGTATACAGTACTGGAAAGATAGTCCGGGGTAATGCGATAATCGTCATTTATCGGAACATCAGGCGAAGTGCTTCTATAGATATAGTATCCAAGCGTTTCCTCGGTATTGCAAACCTGTGGGAGCTGCTCGCCCGAGTTTCGAGCTAAGCGATCGGATACGGGCTTATCCCCTGTTAACAGCTCTACGGAGCTTTCAGTGGCGATGGATGCTCTTATCATCAAATCAACAACATACATTGATCTGAAATAACTCCACGCTATGCCTCCCTCACCATAAACACCAACCCAATCTATAGAGCTGTAATTCTGCTGCATATCGCCGCACATAGCGTCATAACCGGATGAACCGGTATTACTCCAGGCTACCCAGAAATTGTTCGTAGTGGAAATAATCGGCATGGCAAATCCAACCGTAATCCACTCTCCCATTTCACAGGTTACGATCGTATCGGCTAACGCATTGCCGGGTTCACCTCGGCCATTATCATCAAATATGGTTATTTTAACTGGATCGTGCACGCCATCCGGCCAGGCATCGACATCGAACCTATCGCCTGCCGTAGCCACGTGAACGAACGCGCTGCACACCTCTACCGGCGCCTCGGCGGTAAATTTTTTAGCCAAGTAGTACACTTCACTTCTGTCATATGTAGCAAAGTACGCATTATTATCATCATACACAATCGTCGTACAAGGCAGAACTTCGGGCGTAAGCCATCTTAACGGTACGGCTTGATCTTGATTGCTCGTCGCCATTAGAATTCGCGGAGGTAAGTTACCGATATATGCGTAATCAAAATCGGAACATTCCGATTCGAGTTGAGGATCACCGTTATCGACTGCGGTTACACGGTATCTATAAATTCCGTTACCGGCATTAACCTCATCCGAATAGTTTTCCACCGAACTCGCTCCGACAGGAATCCATTCTGTTTCACCCGTGTTTTCGCGGTAGATATTGTAATGATCGAGATCCTCCATGTCATTTTCAAATTCCCATGACAGGCTTACAGTGTTCCCGTCAACTTCATTGACAAGATCGGTAGGGGCTTCCGGAGCATAGTTAACAGCCAGCCCCTCGGCTATATTATACGGTTCGGATTCTCCCGAATCGTAAACCGCAGTTACCCTGTAATAGTAAGGAATACCGTTATCGACCGTACGATCATAATATGATATGGAGTATCTGCTCAAAGAGGTGATTAACTCAAAGGTTCCATCCTCACTATCTGACCTGTATAATTTGTAACCGCTCAGCACGGCATCCACTAAATCAGTCGTCGAGTTTGAAATCGGTATGTCGTCATCGCTTTCGGCATTCGCGGTAACGGCAGCAGAACCGCCCATTAGGGGAGCGCTCCATTCCAGATTGATAGAGTATTCGTAATCATTCGAGGCACTAATTCTACCGGGCGAGGGCAAACCTATCTGGACTTGGATATAAGTTGAGTACTCACTCGACTCCAAACCACCGGCATCAACAGCTTTAATTTTATAACGATACAGTCCATCGACTGATATATCCTCGCTAAAGGTCATCTCCACCGCCCGGACATTACCAATGAGGTTGTAATTGTATTCGTGGTAATTACGGCGATACACGTTGTACGAGACTAAATCGTAATCGGTATTGGCATCCCAACTGAGGCTAACAGTATTACCATCAACTTCGCCCGTTAGGTTTTCGACCGTCTCGGGGGGCTGGTTAACTGCCATACCTACGGCCTGGTTCGATGGTCCTATTTCGATTTGAGTACCATCGATATCATGAACCGCTGTAACCTGGTAGTAGTATGGAGTCCCGTTCACGATCGGCCCATAGCTATCTTCGCCATAATCGATGAAGATGTTTTCGGTAAGAAGACCATCGTTGATTTTCAACCCGAGATTAAACGGATCAGTCGAGGTACCGCGATATAAATTGAATCCCAGCGTTGTTTCGGTTTCAGTGATCAATGATGTGATTGATGAGACGTGCGGATAATACGCCGGCATCTCCACGCCGTCGAAATTAACGGATAAGGCGCTGTTGTTATTCGAGTAACTGGTCGCTGTCGTTTCATCAAGATCATTTGGACCGCTGAGAGCTACTTTATATTCATCGCTCGGGGTGCCGTCGTCATAGGCAAGCCAGGTTGATACATCATTGCATAAAACTTTAGTACGTATCATTTGATCGCCGTAAAACAGACCTCCCCTATGCCATTCGCCAAACCGGCGGTACCATTGCATGGGCGGGTAATCCGTTACCGCATCAAGCGCTAAAGCATCGTATCCACCGACATCGAGGTTACTCAACGCCACCCAGAACACACCGCTGGTTATAGCTATATCAGGGATATCTACTCTTAATCCTACGCCGGGCTCGGCTGTTACCTCCTGGTAGTAAATCGGTTCATCAGCGGGCGCCGGGTAGCCATCGTCGCAATGGCCGCCTATAACGAAAATGTATAAACCCATTGGATCATTAGTACCATCAGGCCAGGGCCAGTATTCATCTCCCTGAGTAATGATATGGGCAAAAACAGAATCTATAACTACAGGATAACTTGCAGGCAAAAACATGACGGCTGCCAGATCATTAGACGAATTGAAATAATACGCGTCATTAACAACACCATCATCATAAGATATCTCGGCTGATGAAATATTTTCAGGATTCAGCCAGGAAACCGGTATGTGTCCATCTTGGCCGTTTGTCGTACCAAGATATTGCGGCGGCCCTTCCGAGTTAGTGGGTTGTATGATATGAGTATCGTTATCGTCATTGAAAATGATTTCATATACGGTATCAATAACGGCCGTATATGAAACCTCCGAACCACCAACGCCGCCCGCGCCGTATACGGGCTGATTGCCGTTCATAACATTGAAAGTAAAATCGTAGGTGACATTCGCGGAAAGAGAGGTCGTTACGCCCCATTTATTTGCTTCTTCACCAAATCCCGGTTCAAGATCGAATTCTAAACCATTATTCCCCACTATAGCGAATCTGAAATTATTGTCAGAACCTGTTGGATTGGGATTAAGAGTGGGAACCGAAACGGCTTCGTAATCGGTAACATCGAAATCAACTCCACTCGCGAGATACGCGTCATCTATGGAGTTCAAACCGTAGTCTTCGGTATAAACATTCCAACTGTACGTATTAACCTGATCGACCGGCAACAGAACCTCGGCGGTAAATAAACCATCGCCTGCCGCCTCATCAGGAAACTCACCGTCATCACTGGCGGCTAATAAATCTCCCGACCAGGAAACATCGTATAAACCTTCATTATCCCAGCTTCCCCTTATATAAAAATCTCTGTAAGAAATATCATCTCCATTAGAAAATGAAACAGTGAAAATTACGGGAACCTTGCTATTTAATACATAGTCAACATATGTCGTCTCGTTGGCGACAACAGTTAACGTATCGAATAACGGCAAGTGAGAAGGAGAATTACTTATACTTATGATATGAGAAACGTTCGCGGGTAAATATAATTTATATACGCCAAGCGCATTTGAGGTGGTGGACCATGACCCGCTCAGGGTGCTAAGCTTAGCGTTCGAGATGGGATCACCGGTAGCGAAATCGGTTATCGTACCTGTCAAAACCCCGAAATCATCTCTATATGCCAACGCCAGTTGCACCGCCTCGTAAGCGTCGACAATGCCATGACCATACTGGTTATCTTCACCACCAGATCCAAGATCAATGGCTGTTTCGATTAGGATCTGTTTCACCTGATCTGGAGTCAGATTGGGATTGGCCTGACGCATAAGAGCAATAACACCGGCGACATGAGGGCAGGCCATAGAGGTGCCATTCATGCTCGCGTAACCACCGGTTCCAGAATAAGCGCTTCTGACTCCGACACCGGGGGCTACGATTTCCGGTTTGATGGCTTCTCGGCCGTCAGGCGTACAATGAGATGGCCCGAGAGAGGAAAATGATGCGATCGGGAAATTTCTTTCAGCGCCGTTGACTGCTCCAATAGAAAAACAATTCAATCCCGTCGTCGCCCTATCGGCAGGTGCCCTTATAGTTTCAGGCCCGCTCGCGCCTTCATTACCCGCTGCGAATATGACTACGATGCCGGCGGCTTCAGCACAATCAATAACCTCCCAGAAAGTAGCGTCACACGGAGAGTAATCACTGCCGTCACCGGTATATACTCCCCATGAGTTGGAACAAACATCAGGGACATCCCACTCGGTTGAGGGATCACCATCGGGGTCGACGACCCATTCCAACGCGGCGATCATAAACACTATTTCCTGATTACCGGATAATCTATCGATTACACCAGCAGTAATCCACTCGGCGCCGAACGCCACGCCTATCGTATCGCCACCGCTTTCGCCCATTCCGCATATCGTTCCCATGGTATGCGTACCATGCCCCGCTCCATCGAACGGATAATCAGAATTAGAAATAGGATCGAACCATGCCCACCCGGGATTTTCGCTATAACGCGAATCGAGGCCACGCCAGTTGTTGGCTAAAGCTTCATGCGTACCTTGTACACCGGTATCAAGATGGCTTACCAGGCGTCCTTCGCCGGTATATCCCATTGCCCAGACCTCATCGGCTCGTATCGCGCTGAGGCCGCTTTCCACCCCCGAGGTAGTAAGAGGCATATCCGTATTTTCGAAATCCTTAATCGACTCGACTTTATAATTCGGAGCAATCTGATCCACATCAGCTCGCAGAACTAACTCGTCGAATACATCCGAGGCAGCGGTTACGACAATTAAATTGCCAAGCCAGAAACTCCTGTAATTCTCGACCTTCCCCTGTTTAACCATCTCATCCAGACTGGCTATGAAATCGGCTTGAGCCACAGTAGCTTTATCCTGCAGGGCTCTCACCACGGTCTCATGCCACTCCCGACGGTCAGCTTTTTGAGCATACAGCTCGGCTTTTAACGCTTCAAGATCAACACGATCAGACATGGTGATTACGGCGCTAATCACATCTTTCGATTGATTGTCGGCCGCAAATTGGTTGAAATCGGAGCTAAATGTGCCTGCTTCAATACCGGTCGTAAAAGCAAATACAACCAACGCAAGCGCTGTCCAACAAATTAATCCTATCCTCATCGCTACTCCTTAGATGTTTTATTGATAACTACTATTTATCCCTTTTAGTAAATATCAATGCCCTGTTACCGTTAAACTCATATCATTCGGATATATTTAAAATTCTAATACCACCCTCATTATTGTAGTCGTCTTCATCAAATTGAGATCGAATGCCTGTCTATCAATTGACATTATTCTTTTCCTTCTCATCACTATCATACATAGACCTGATTATTCGGCTGTCTCGGAAGGCGACCGCCTCAGCCGCCTCCCGATATACACTTCAAACAACGTATTTATTTAATTTTCATTCTTCACAGTTCGGCCAACCGTCGGGGGCTTCCGAAGGGAAATCCTCCGGTGCTTGCCAGGCCGGTTCATAGTCGGCGCAGTACGATAATGTCGCTGCTCCTCGAAAATACCGTACAAGATAAGTAACATCACTTCCAATCACAACGCAGTCAGCGTTGACATCTCCGGAGGCATAGAATCCTGATAACATGCATGGTGTGGATATTCCGCGGAAATAGTTCACAAGGTAAGTAACATCCGAGCCGATTACCGTCGGGGGCCAGCTACCGGCAGACATATTGGCATCACCGGGAAGATACTCATAGTCATCATTACCGCTGCCTTCGACCAGGTAAACGGCTGTATTAAGAACAAGCCTGAATATGTCCCCGCTAAGACCGCCACCTGAGGTCATCTCATCACACGGAAAAGTATTGATAGCAGCTACACTCGGGTAATCCGGCCTTGTCGCCACTAGCGGATAACCGTTATCCCAGGAGGCATGAACCACGGCGTTCTCTACAGCAGGAACTTCCATAATGGTGCCGTAACTATCGCTAATTTCGCCAATACCTTCCATTATCGGGCTGGTTTCGTCATAATCACCAAGAACTCCGGTGAGGACGTTCATTCCTGCAGGAGGCAAGACAGGGCAGACTGTCGTCATATATGAACCTTCAGTCCACAAGCCAAAAAAGAAATGCATATAACCAAAGGTTATTATAGGCATACCCAGGTTAGCGCACTCGATCAAAATCGGATCCAAAGTGCTTATATCATATACATCACCCATTCCCCAGAAGAAAATCATATCGTAGGTTTGAAGTTCGCTGAGTGTTGGAGTACCGGTCATCAGTTCATATACCGTAACTGAGGCTACCAATCCTGATGATACTAAATAGTCCGCTAGAGCGGTCTCAGTACCGGCATATACGCGGAGGAGTATGACATTAAGGCCGTCTTCGGTATCATTCGGAATAGGAAATTCATCGTTATTAGAATCGAGTTTTTTACGAGGGGATATAAGCTTCACATCCGACCTGGTAACTAACTCATCCAGCGCTGTTCTTGTAGCGGTCGCAGTTATCATGCGCCCCATCAACATGCTTCGATATTCAGCTATTTGCCCCTGATTTACGAGTTCCTCTAATCTATCCGTAATACCAACCTGAGATTCGACTGATTTATCTTCCATAGAAATTATAACATCAATCATATCATCAAGCTGTTGTCCTTCAAGATAGGAATTTAATTCGGATGTATAGGTGCCTGCCTGAGTAACAGCCATCAGCATCAAGACTATTACCAAAGAGGTTATCCAAGAAAGTCGTTTATTCATCTTAAATGCTCCCAGAAGTTTTTTTCCTTTAACAATACTCATATTTTTTATCCAGTAATTACCTCACCTCCAAAATCAGCTCTTTAGTTTTGACTATGCAATTTTTTACCTATCTTGCGTGAAGTACTTCGAATCCGTATTACCTGATTTCCTTATATTTCTCCGGATCTTCAGCATTACTCCAGTACAATTCGAACAATTTTTTAAAACCTCTGGCTAAAGTTTCACTCTCAGCAGCAAGAGTAATCAGCGATTGTACACCGACAGATGGTTCGGCAAGAGAGAACAATGTTATTTTAGAATCGACTACTGTAACTTTAGCTGGAAGTTCATCAATGAATTTGATTTTATCTTTTTGGGGATTGAATCTATTAAAGAAGTATTGTAATTTAGCGGTTCTTTCGTCCTGCTCCTCGGGTAGTTCCCAGATACTTTTTGCTTCTACGCCCCTATCGATAGCATCCTCTAGTACTTTGAGAGATTCCCTTATTTCATACTTCGTAATCGAGGAATACGGGGGTTTATCAAAAGTTAATATCTCTTTCTTTGAATTAGAGATAAGATCTATATATTTTTTATAAATAGCTATAGGTGACACGATTATTTCAAGATAGTTAAGAGGATTACTACCCTTTTTACTTTGTTCGAATACTGGAGATAGTTTAGTAACTAATTTCTCGAACTCTTTATGTCTATCTACTAAATCATCCTGCTCACTTTTTATTCTATCATTATACTCATTGATTTTTGATTCGACTTTTTGCTGCTCCGTCTGATAAAGGACATCCTTGGCTAGTGAGGGCGCCACAGCCGAATACAATTTTGTTTTACCGGTAATAGATTTGCAAAGTCCCTTTTGCTCAAGAGTCTTTAAATCATCGTAAACACAAGTACGAGGTACTTTTGTCAGGCGAGCTATTTCCGTTGCTGAAAGATAATTCTTCTCAAGCAAAGCCAGGTATATTTTGGCTTCGTAGTTAGTTAAGCCAAACCCAGTTAAAACGTTGACACTGTAGCCGTTTTCCATATTAAACCTTCTCTTAATTCACTGGTCCTGAAGTCTCTTTTCTGTCGTATATATTATATTTTTCTGTATACGACAGTACTAATATAAGTTATTATGAGTTTTTGTCAAGTATTATTAATTGGAGTTTTCCCGAAAATTATTTAGGTCACTGCTGCCAGATCATTGGTCGCTGCCTTTGATCTGTGGATCCATGGTGATAACATCACCATCCTGCACCTGCAATCTATCAAATATGTAAAGACCTATTATGTTTAATGTCGTATACTCGCAGCTGAAACCCGCAGCCTGGATGACATGCTCAACCGTAGCTCCTTGTTGCACCTCAACTTACTTTGCCGATTCTCCAAGCTTCAAGACCTTGACTTTCATGGATACTCCTAAGTTAGAAAACAACTATAGACTTTTTGTGGGCAGCACACGTCCGCGTGTGCCCCTTAGCAGTAGATTTGAGTTAGGTGAATGCGGCTGACGAGGACGTCTGCCAGCCACGGAATCTTGAGAGGTTAGGAACCGGTGATAGCCCTCTTAAGCCGGCAGGATAAAAGCCACCGGCCCTGTGGCCGGTGGTAGTTTACTTCTAGCAACCGCCATCTTTACCCTGATGTAAATTTCTAAAAGCTATTCCTGAGTTTCGCCATAACATAATAATAAATAATCAGTTAGAAGTAATTGCTTGACAAAAACAAAGAAGACACTATATTGATGTCGTAGCCGTAATAAATTCAGTCACTACACAACGCAGGTGATTAAATGAAAAACGTAAATTATGTAGAAATTTTAAAGCAATTGGGTTTTCCCGATTATGAAGCAAAATGCTATCAGGCATTATTTCAAAGAGAATCTCTTGCGGTTGGAGAGATTGCAAAAATCGGGGGCATTCCGCGAACTAGCGCTTATGACGCTCTGGAACAGTTAAGCGAGAAAGGCTTAGCTATAGGTATTCCGGGGAGAATTAAGCGATACAAGGCTGCGGATCCGAGGACACTTAAGGAAAAAACTTTCTTACCTGCCATTAAAACTACCGAGCTTGAGCTTGAAGATTTGGAAAAGAAAAGAAAGCAAAAGTTGCTTCTTAAGGAAAGTCTTCAAAACAACATGAATTCAATAATCGGTGACCTTAATGGATTGTACCAACATAACCGTAATAATCGTGATCCAATTAATCGAATCGAAATATTGAACAGCCCGGAATTAATTCATAACAAATATATTGATTTATATTCCAGAACGCAAAATGAGGTGCTGGCTTTCATGAAACCTCCATATACATGTGACACTGAATCACGATTCAGGGAACAGATTGATGTACAGAATGAAGGCGCTAAAAGGGGGATTGTAAGAAAAATAATTCTTGAAATGCCGCCAGAAGACAAAATTTTAGAATATTTTGAAAAATCAGCTACATTGAAATCCGGTGATGAAGAAGAGATAAAAATTATTGATGAACTTCCTATTAAACTTTTTCTATTTGATAGAAAGACATGCTTTGTTGCCCTGGAGGACTCCATCAAGGAGAAAACATCGCTGACAATGCTTGCAACTGAACATAAAGCTATGGCAAAAGGCTTCGTACTTTTATTCGACTCGATCTGGAAACAAGCAAAAGACCACTTTTTTGTTAAAAACAAAAAGTACTTTATGGATGATTTTTGTTAGGGGGGTGGAAAATAAAGAAAAAGAGAAGTAGTCGCTAATAAAACAAGTAACATAAATGTTACGAAAGAGTTACAGGAGATTTATATGAGAAAAGCACTATTAATTTCATTGGCGTTGGTTACGGTCCTGGCAGTTGCAGTCTTTGCTACTGAGGAATATAGTATAACTAAGCCGATATTAGCCGATGCGGTTGGGCTTAAAAATGCGGATAACGCAAAGATAGCCGAACCAACCCCCGGGATACGTCATTTGAAGGATGATGGCATTATACTTGACGTTCCCACTAATGACGATTGTTCCAATGCGATAGAGATTGGCGACGTTCAGGATCTATTAATTAATGCAAACGAGGCTACAGTTGATGGCGGCAATTTGTCAGTATTTAGAAATATATGGTTTTTATATACTGCCAGCACTACCGGTAGAATGCGAATTGATATTGATGATCCCGAGAATCAGTTAGTTATTGCCCCCAATATTGCCGTTTATGATGGTTCCACCTGTCCCGAATACGTTGAAATACCTGCCTCTGTTTTACTCGATGGAGGTGAAGACATCGAGTCAGCTACGCCGATAACCGATCCATTGCCGGTTTCATATTATAGCGACATGGAAGGTTTGCACCGTGATTACAGTGAGGAATGCTCATGTATGTACTCTTGGGATCAGTCTGGTCCGGATGCCGTATATTCTTATACCGCTGAAACCGATGGGGAAATCGATATCATACTTACGAGCCCCGATAACGATATGGGAATCGTGATAATGAATGAAGATGCTAACGAATTGGCTTGCAGCTACTGGAATAACTACTATGATGATACTTATGGGGAGGGACCAACTATCTATAGTTTTCCTGTAACCGGGGGTGAAACATATTACATAGTTGCTTCAGATAATAGTAATAATAACGCCAATTACTATTTAACTATTTATCCGACAAGCACTACGATATTAAATCGAACTATGACGTTAGGGAAAATTTTCCATCTTTATTTCGATGCAATCGCCGGAGAGCAATACCTGTTAGAAGTAAGTTATAATCATGAACGCGATACATCATCCACATATCTTTCAATCGCACCTGCGCCGGAACGGCCAGTTAACGATGATTGCGCCGGCGCACTTGACGGTGGTATTCTTACTGCCGGACTGGCTATCGAGCTTACCGGTGATAATACCGGAGCAACTATAGGGTGTGAGATGGTCGAACCTGTACCTGAAGTCTGGATTAAATTTACACTTGAGGATACTCTTGATGTCAGTGTGGATTTCTGTGGAACTGTGGCCATGGCTAACAGTGGATATTATTTGTCGTATGTCCTTGCGGACAATTGCCCTCATTCAAGTAGTGCTTGGGTATTTTCTATAGCTGAATCTGTGATGTGGGAATGCCCTACTAATTCTGCTACGCTCCTCTGGTGGCAAGGTTTACCACCCGGTACTTACTACTATCCATTTTTCGTAATGGACTCATATGAAGGTGAGTACGTAATTAATGTTAAGGCAGCTACGAGGCAGGTTTGTAACGATAGCAGCATTTTTAGTCAACCGCCTGCTTACTTTTTTAATTTTTCCTCTGATTGCTTATATTCAGATTTAAATTCTCAGTATGCTGTAGCCGACAAATTTGCGGGAACTGATGACGGAATTACCCGGGTGAATTGGTGGGGAATTTATTTTAGTGCTACTGGTGAAGAAATTTGCCAACCTGAAAACCCCGCTCCTTTCCAAATTGTTTTCTGTAATTATAGCAATAGTTCACCGTATATACCTTTGGATACTATTGCAGTATATGATGTTTTAGCCAACTGGGAGGAGACAAATTACGCTTTCCCGGGAATGGGAAATGCTCGGCAGATTAAGTTTATGGTTGATTTACCGGAGACATTATATATCGACGATGGCTGGGTGATGATTCAAAGTAGTCATGAGGCCGACGGATGTATGTTCGCCTGGGAGACTTCCGGTCTTAGCGGCGCTGGAGCTCAATATGATCGTGATCGTAGCCAATGGGCTTCGGTGCCTACTTGTCTGGCATTTTGTCTGGAATCCGATGTAATATCTGGAATCGATGATCAGCCAACAGAGTTGCCCTTATCGTATGAGTTAATTCAAAATTACCCCAATCCATTTAACGCTACCACCTCGATTCGATTTTCCCTGGAAAAAGCTGATGATGTTTCCGTATCGATATTTGATGTGGGTGGTCGGCTGATAAAGTCATTGCATAGCGGAGCGTTATATGCCGGTTCACATAGTTTAATCTGGGATGGCACTAATGAATCGGGAACTATCGTATCATCGGGTATATATTTCTGCCGGTTGAATACTTCCGAAGGCTCATTCAGCAACAGGATGGTATTTTTAAAGTAGTAACGCTCATTAAATAAGAATTTAGATAAACGTTTTAAATAACCACGTTACTTTTAACAATAACTCAGGTAATCAGGAAAACAAATGGCCGTTCCCGATGTTTTATCGGGAACGGCCTCACGGAAAAATGCCGAGAATATATTCTCGGCGCTAATTACAACTTAAACATTGGAATTGTAACAGGCAAATTAAATCTTTAAAAAGTGCTAAAATCCAAAACACCGCTAAAGAATGAATTTGCTGATAGGAGATGAGGCATGTTTAGAATGTTGATCCTGGTATTATTATGTTGTGTTATGATTACACCTGTTTTGGCTGATCCCCCGCCTAATAATGATTGTGCCAATGCCGATGATGCCGGTACGCTTGTTGAGGGATATCCGGTTCAGCTTACCGGTACTACGGTGGAAGCAACGGTTGATTGTAGCAGTTTTTGGGATCCCGAAGTCTGGATAAAGTTCACTCTTTCATCATGCATGGATGTAACCATAGATTACTGCGATTACGAAGGTGATTTTTATGGCGCAGAATCAAAGTTGTTTGATGATTGTCCCTGTGATGCGGGCGATGTCTATAATGGAAATTGGCTACAATGTCCTAATATGAATCCATCCCTGACCTGGTCTAATTTGGGTGCCGGAACTTATTATTTCCCGGTTATGGGTTACAATGGCGGTAGTCCTTACACTATTAATATTGCAGGTGTTAGTTGCCCGCCCCCGCCGGATAATGATGATTGCAGTGGCGCGATCGCAATTGGAGAAGTCACTTCATCTGCCTTCACGATAAGAAGTGCGACATATGATGGCAGCGGTAGTTGCATTACCGAGGGAGGGAATGTATGGTTCCTCTATACTTCGTCATTTACGGGTTTTGCTCGAATCGATTTAACGGGTTCAGAGTTTGAGAGTATTATTGCAGTTTATGATGGTGCTAGTTGCTCACCACTTCCGTCTCAATTGGGTTGCAGTCAAAGTTTGCATTTGGATTTTCCGGTAACATCCGGTCAATCGTACCTTGTTGAAATTGGAAGCAACTATGTAGGTACGGGCAACGGCTATTTAACGATCGCTGAGGCTCCTAATACTCCGCCTAATGATGATTGTGCCAATGCCGATGATGCCGGTACGCTTGTTGAAGGGTATCCGGTTCAGCTTACCGGCACTACGGTGGAAGCAACTCAGGATTGCGGATATTTTTGGTATCCCGAAGTCTGGGTAAAGTTCACCCTGTCATCATGCATGGATGTAACCATAGATTATTGTGATAACGAATACGAAGTTTATGATGCACCGACCCAGTTGTTTGAAGCTTGTCCCTGTGATGTGGGCAATGTCATGTATGGTAATCAGCAGTATTGCAATAACATGAATCCTTCAATTTCCTGGTCTAACTTAGAGGCTGGTACTTATTATTATCCAGTTTTAGGATTCGATGGAGGCAGGTCCTACACTATTAATATTGAAGGTGTTAGTTGCCCGCCACCGCCGGATAATGATAATTGCAGTGACGCAATTGCGGTTGGAGAAGTCGCTTCATCACCCTTCTCCGTAAGAAGCGCGACATACGATGGCAGCGGTAGTTGCATTACCGAGGGAGGGAATGTTTGGTTCCTCTATACCTCGTCATTTACGGGTTTTGCACGAATTGATTTGATGGGTTCAGAGTTTGAATCTATTATTGCCGCCTATGATGGCAATAGCTGTTCACCACTCCCGTCTCAATTAGGTTGCAATCAAGGTTCTTTTTTGGATTTTCCGGTAACATCCGGCCAATCGTACCTTGTTGAGATTGGAAGCAACTATATAGGTACTGGAAACGGCTATTTAACGATCGCTGAGGCTCCTAATACTCCGCCTAATGATGATTGTGCCAATGCCGATGATGCCGGTACTTTAACTTCAGACGAAACGGTTCAGCTTACCGGCACTACGGTGGAAGCAACTCGGGATTGTGATAGTCACGGATATCCCGAAGTCTGGGTTAAATTTACTCTTGAAAGTTGTATGAATGTCACTATCGATTTTTGCGAAAACCAGTACTATGTTTACCAGACATCTTCTCTCTTGTTTACGGATTGCCCATGTTCGGGTGAAATCTTTACTCCAGTGGAATATGGTTGTGAATTTGGTCAATATACCTACAGGACATGGAATGGTTTAAACGCCGGTACATACTATTACCCGATATTTGGTCATTTTGAATATGGCGGCAATCCTTATATTGTGAATATTACCGGCGTAGACTGCCCGCCGCCCCCCGAACCGGATTTCGTTGTTACCGCCCCTTATACGGGAACAAGTTCAACCTGTGGAGCAGGGAACAACTGTTATCTTACTTATCCGGGTGAAGATCATATCTATGAAATTACTGTTCCAACGGACGGCGACTGGGTTTTTTCGTTCTGCAACAGCGAATCTTTCTGGGAGTTCATAGCATATATCGGTACCTCGATATGTGAATCAGATGTGTCTGTAAGCACCTACGATTGCGAAAACGGCCATAAGGAACTTATTGCATACGACCTCGAATCCGGTACTTATTACCTTACTATAGATTGCCTATACGAAGGCTGTGGCGAGTACACTCTGGATATCTATGAACTGCCACCTCCTTGTGAGGGCGCTTACTATACAAATGGTGATTCTGATAACGAAGATGGGATCGCTATTTATCGCGGGCCTGAAGATGAGGGCGTTTATTTCGCCTGTGATGATTTTACCATCGCCGAGGATATTACCCTCGAAACCATCAAATTTATCTGCGCTTTTGCTGATGACGAAGAGACATATTTCGATCGCGAAGGCGATTTCCAGATTCTGGCTAATGATAATGGCGCACCGGGTTCGGTTCTTTTCAATAGAGAATCTAGTGATTGTTCCAGAATTTCCTTGAACTATACGTACAACGAAAACGATGAAGTGTATGCTTATAAATTCGATAACCTCGATATAGAACTGGCTGCCGGCACATATTTTCTAGCCTGCAGAACGGTATCATCACCTACTTACTGGTTAACTACCGATTCACAAACTGGTTCAACAGCCTATTTCAAGGATAATACAAATACATCCTGGACAGTTTATGAAGGTAATTCTGATCTGGCATTTTGCCTGTTTGCCGCGGGCGGTGATACCTACGAATACCTCCCCGGTGACGCCAACATGGCTGCCGGTGCCTGGCCGCCGAATGTAATCGGCGCTGATGTCACCTACCTGGTGAACTATTTCCGGGCTATCGCCGCGCCGTGTCTGGTCGGTGGTTTCTATAATTCGGCTGATGCTAACGGTGACTGTTCGGTAATCGGCGCTGACGTTACCTACCTGGTACAATATTTCCGAGGCGCGAACGAATTACATTTCTGCCCTGACTATGAGCCAACCTGGCAAAGCAGCGGCGATTTACCGGCCGAGGCTCCCGATGGCTGGCCGAATTGTGAATGAACTCCTTGATTCGAGTAATTAAACTCAGCTACTACTTCTTGAAAAGTGCTCTAACACTTTGACCTTGATCTACGGAAGGCGGCTCTGAAAAGGGCCGCCTTTTTCATGTCAACAATACGGTAACAACTGCGGTATATCTGTGGTAATCTCTGACGCTTTATGGTGTCGAAAGGTGCAGGTCGGATTTATTGCAATTCGCTATCAATCAACAGAGTAAGTTTAATACCAATAATTTAGCAAAATAGCATGAATAGGGATCATATTTTCATATTCGGCAATTTGGTTCCTACTCCGTTATATGATGGCTTTTTAGAGAACAGGCAATATAAATGCAGAGGTTTTAATTACTTTTTCCATCCGGATCCCATAAGGGAAATGTATCATTTTCGACTACTTTTTTAATGCAGTTATTTAAATTTGAAGGACAATTCGAGGCATTCAACATTCGATTGCATAAATGTTTTATCTCTTCTTTAATTTTGCTATTCTCCACAATCACTGGATGAGCAAGGCTTCGCTCAAAATATTCCCAATGTTTTCTAGGTCTATTAAATTCATCATTCCAGTTACGTAAAAATAACAAACACATACCGGCTAATGGATTAGGCCTTTTAATATGACTATGAGTCAATGAACCAAACAATCTCCTGTTAATCGTATTTTTATTACGCAATATTCGGTCAACTTCCGATTGCCAGACTTCTATCCTGAATAATGGGACTTTCATGGTTTGTAAATATAAATTATGAATGATTTTGCCTTCCGCCCCACAGCAATTCCTTTTTAACTGAAATATCTCTTTTACCTTAGCTTCAGCAAGAGAATCCAGCTCTTCAGTTTCCGCTGTAGCTGTAATAAACAGCGCATGATATATCAGTCTAGCATTACTTTTTTGAATCGGCGAATTCAATATTTTTATCGCTTCTTTTTTCGCTATCTCTTCATCTTTTAATACACTTAAACAAGTAGTGTAAATTGCGAGCGTAGTCTCTGATTCCGGTAATTTGATATATTTACGAGCAACATCTTTCGTATCTTCTTCGTCTTTTACTATGTTCATACAGGTGGAAAAAATCTGGTATGATATTTCCGATTTCGGTAATTTGATATATTTACGAGCAACATCTTTCGCTATTTCTTCATCTTTCAAAATTTTCAAACAAGTAGGAAGAATCTCATTTTCAATTTGGGATTTCGGTAATTTGATATATTTACGAGCAACAACTTTCGTATCTTCTTCAGTTTTTATTATATTCAAACAGGTGTTAAAAATCTGGTATGATATCTCTGATTTCGGTAATTTGATATATTTACGAGCTGCAACTTTCGCTATTTCTTTATCTTCCAAAATTTTCAAACAAGTAGAATAAATCTCTTTTCTTCTCTCTGGCTCCGGTGAATTAAGATAATTGAAGGCAATATCAATAGCAACCTTGTTTGCTTTTACAATATTGAGGCAGGTAGTGAAAATCTGGAAATTCTTTTCTGGCTCCTCCGATTTCAAATAGTTAAGAGCAGCAGAACAAATTTTATCATAGCTTTTTAGTCTTTTAAGCAACGTAGGAAGGGAATAACTATAAAGGTTATCGTTAAATTTCTCAGGGGTAATGTAATAATCTGATATTGCTAATAACTCTTTTTCATCTAATATTTTAAAATATGCATTTAAAATAGCACCACTATTCGTTCCTGCATCGACCAACATCTTTAATGTTGATTTATAGTCATTTCCTTTTAATTCCTTCTTCATCCATATAACGACAGGAATCCAATATGTGGTTTTGTATTTACCCAGACCTTTTAGTTTTTGTAAATATTCATATCTTTCGTTGTTATTGATATCTATCATATCTTCGGAAAATAATACATATATATAATGATAAGAGTCGCATTTAATTGATATTAAATAATTACAGCAAGAGAGGACTTGATCCTTGTTCAATAACTTTGATTTGGCCTTAACTATCAAGTTTAAAAGAGCTGCTAAATCATATGCCGTTTTCTCCGCTTTTAAAGCCTTAATAACCCTTAAAACTGTCGATGGTCTTTCATATTTATCATACTCATCGACATTCAAAGATAGCCATCCTTGATCGGCTAAAGTATCGTTAAGAAACCTAATCCTATAATAATTTTCTTCACCGGCGTCATTCCTGGAGCTGACCTGAATAACTTCAATATACTTTCTAATTACAGTATTCTCTGCTATCAATCGGACATCGTTTTCGAGCGAAAAAGGACGCTTGGACTTTGAAAAATCCTCGGCAATAGCAATTAATGCTTCCGGCGAGAGATGAATTCCGAAATCTATATACAGATTTGACACAATGTAAAGCGACCATGCCAGGCCTCGATAGAAATTATCCTTGTTATTTATGAGATGCTTATAGTCGCTTTCTATAATTTCTCTAAAATAATCCTCAGCTTTTCGATGAATTCTTTTCGTATCTAAAAACTGATATACAAACAGAGCTTGAAAAAATCCTGATTTATAAAGCAGGTCCCGATCTTCCTCGTTGAACTTGCCTTTCCAATCGGGAACGATTTCAGTGATATACGAGAATAAATCATGGTTTTCGTCGGCTTTTAGATCAAAAATCATTTCATTTATTGTCGGATAATCAGGGTTGGATTCGGGCCTATCACCGATGAGTAATCGAACATTAGGATATCTCCTTACCTTTTGTAATAGATAATTAACAGATTGTCGATCAGTAGCTCGCGTAAAATTGCGATACCAATCCTCCAATATTAATAAATATTTTTCATCACTATGTATTTCTATATCATAAACCCATTCATTTTTAAGAAAATCACCTGCATTATCTGCAATCCAATAGATAGTATATTCCCTTCGCAAATCTAACGCTAACCTGCGTAACAAAACCGACTTACCAGTTCCTCCAGCACCTCTAACAACAGCAGCTACCGGCATATCTCCGTAGGTATCATCAAATGACTTATCTATAGCGGATACAATTCCATCGTAATGCTTGCGAGGAGCATCCCATTTTTGTAGTAAACCATACCATGCTATATATTCGTTTCCGCTATAAAATCGTAATGGGCTCCAGTGATTAGTTATCCCTTTTTCCATTTCAGCTTTGACGAAATCATCATTGACCCATTGAGCGCCTGATCCAATATTCATGCAATAACGTAAAAGCCATTTAGAATTAGCGATTTCATTTTGTAACTCATCCCAAAACCACGGAATCACTCTTTTATTGTTGACACTCAATTCCTTACAAACATCTTGAATATTTTTATCATTATCGATGCTAACGGCAAAAATAAATTTTCTTAAATCAGGGCACTTTTTCAGGGCCGCAGAAAAGTCTTCTTTCAATTCCGAAATCAATTTAGGTGTATATTTTTTATACAGTTTGCATTGCAAATATACGCCATCGTTATAAGCCGAATAAACATCAATGCCACTTTGCTCCTGTCCGCTTCGGCCATAGCGATAAAAATCAGGGCCATAGTGGTTACGAGCTATATACATGCACAATCGTTCAAAATCCTGCGATGTCTCCGGCAGTGGAATCAATTTCGGATTGCGAAAATACATAGCTTGTTTCTCTCTAATGTATAACTAGCTCTCGGACACGTATCGATACTATCACTAAATCTGCTATACTAGTTTATTTTCATATCAATTAAACAAAATCAATATGACTATCAAATATTAATGAAATATAGTAAACTTACTAGGCTCGTCCAAGCAAATTTCGTTATTAGATAGTCTAAGCAGTAGAATAGTTTTTAACTAACAGTAGATGATGTTATAATTTATAGCATCAAATTCGTTCAATAATATCTATGATTACCAGTTGTCGAAATGAGTTAGGTTTTTTATAAATCTGAAAAGAAAAATTAGAGTGTACGATATTCAAAAATGCATTTGACACATTAAAATTGATGACCACTCCAGTAATAAAACACGAATGCGACACGTATTTAAAATCAGGTACCCTGCTCCGTACTTGACAAATAATCTGCTATTCAATAGTTATACTATAATAATGATGCAACCCTGCCGAATGTCGCCTGTAAACGTGGCATAGAGCAATTACATCTATCGCATGAAATACTCCTGCTCCGCCGATCTGGCGCCCTCGCGGCCATGCTCATCCAGACAGGAAACCGAATAGTAATACCTCTTTCCCGGCACACTACCACCATCCACGAAACTTGATTCGCTCTTATCGATGATATCCCGTGTTATCCTTTCGATTCTCCCCCCCGGTATTCTTCGGTAGATATAATAACCAACCGCATCCCCCTCCATAGTCTTATCCCAGGAGATTTTCAATCCCCCGGCAACCGAGGTAACCATAATGCCACCCGGTGGCAATGGCGGCGGCGTGAATATGTTCAACAACACACTATGGGAGGGCTTGCTTTCGGCGCCATTTGCGTTTACCGACCTGATCTGATACCTGTAGGTCACGCCATTCTCGGCGGTGGTGTCGGTAAAAGTACGGATATTTCCGGGAACCGGCGCGGATGTAACTTTCAGCCATGAGCCGCTGATCGATTCCTCGGCCCGGTAGATATAATAGCCGACAACCGTGTTATCGAAAGGCAGATCCCAGAACAAACGGTTGCCTTTCAAATCCTGGTAACCGTAAAACGAAAGAGGCGGCTCAGGAAGTACGATAATATCAGGACTTGCGGTGGCGGGAGTAGATAGCTCGCTGGTGTAGCCCGAATAATTTATCGCCTGCACGTAATACCAGTAATTGCCTTTGGGGGAGAGATGTTTATCCTTATCATGATAGCCGGTGGTATCTCCCGGCAGCAGGGGCGAAACCTGCACCGGTTTGTCAGTGGCGCTTTCTCCCCTGAACACGTAATAACCCTGCAGATCCGGCTCGGAATTTCGCTCCCAGGTGACAGTCACTCCCTCCCGGGTACCCGCTGCGCCAACAGCTTGCGGTGACAACAGTCCACGGCTGTTTTCGTATACCGAAAACACCCTGGCCGAACGCTGCGACTGGTTTCCTGAACGATCCCGGGCGGTCAGGCGATAGTAATACTGTACACCCGCTCGCGCTTTATGATCATAGTACAATCCCGTATCGGGCGGAACCATCATGTTGTTTATTTTGACGAATTGGCTGTCGGCAAATTGGCTTCTAAAAATATTGTAACCGGCCAGGTCCGCCTCATCACCGATATCCCAGGTTAAGGTAATGCCCGGATCACCGGATTTAGCTTTTATGTTTTGCGGTATGGCCGGCGCTTTCATATCACCGGGCGTAATCTCGACAAGGGGATATTTTTCGCTTTCGTTACCGGCGATATCCACCGAGACCACCGCGTAATAATATTTTAACCCGGGTTTGATTTTGCTATCGGTAAACGCGCCGGGAAACGGTTTATCCACTCCCTCCTGTCCGAATATCATGACCGGCTTGTCGTTTACCTTATCGAAAGGTCCGGCCGGTTTATTCGTTCTATATATGGAATAAGAAAATACTCCGGTATCGGCGGGGTTGACCTGCCAGGAAAGACGCACTTCATGCTCATCCGCCTCGGCAATGACATTTAACGGGCCTTTCAAATCAAACGGAGACTTGCCGAACGTGACTATCGATTCTGCCGAACGCTCGGATTCTTTGCCATCACTATTTACCCTGGTGATAACATACGAGTAAGAGATACCCGGTTTAACATTTCTATCTTGAAAAGATAGTCCTAATATTTCCCTGTAGGAGAGATCAAGAATACTGATCATCATTATTTTCTGATCTCCGCTTAGCAACATTTCCCAGAGCTCTTCGGTAGTTTCCAATCCCAGGAATTTTATCGCGTATTGAGTTTTGATACCGAGTTTCTTCTCTAAATCATCGATGGAATCCACCCGGCTTAACGGTTTCTCGTTAACCTTATCGTATTTCGATTTGCCTGATTTTTGCCTGTAAATATTATAGCCGATCCAACCATCATTAAGATCGGCGGTAGTCGGGTGAAGAATCTCGCCTCCGATTATGAGTAGTATTCCATCAGGATTGGATATCGCCTGTACTCCGAACTCCTCCTGCTGGGCATATACGGATGACATCATTATCAGTATTGCCACCGGCGCTAACATCAACTTTATGATTTTCATTATCTATCTCCTCTATTATTATCCGAATATTCTACCAGTCGACATCGAAATCCCAGCCGGTGTTACAGGCGTAATCGGCATCTATATCAACCCCGAAACAGGCAGTCCCGCCACAGGGGAAAATCCAGGCCCAGCAGACATTCCAACAGCCATCCCCTCGTCCGCAACAGCCTATCCAGAGCTTAAGTTCTACCCCCGCATGGGCGTGAAGAGCGAAACAGTCATTCACGTACTGCACGGCCGCCTCCATATCGGCGGTAATCGAACCCCCGACAATCCAGACATCGACATAAGCATTGGCGTGCATCTTGATACCACCTGCGACATCCCCCTGCCAGTTGAGAGCCATGAATGCCCAGGCATCGCAGGTAAGTCCCCAACAACGTCCGGAGTCTCCAATATGAAAGGTCAAATCGGAGTGATAGCCGTCAATAGTCCGGTTATCAGGATGGAATGAAACCGGCAGGGTATGCATCCAGCCATTATAATTATTAGCAAGCGCCAATCGTGAATTAAGCTCGTACAGGCTGAAAAAGTCGATTCCCGCCTGCCCGCCGACATACCAGTACTCGCCGCTTTTGATATCGATATCGATCTGTGCGCTTACCTCGATACCCGATTTTTCGAACTCAAACGTGATATTACCGGTGAACCTTTCATTCACGAAATCGAGCATTATCGAGGCCGTCCCGATCTCGAGTCCCGACATCGCAATTAACTCGGCTGTGCCGTTTATGATGGGACCATCGGGTGTGGCAAGTACGCGCACGTAGAGATCCATGCGCATGGCTTTCTCCATACTACCGGCCGTGAAACCTCCTCCGAATCCGAAAATCCAGGTACCCTCCTGATAGCCCAGTTCCCCCGTGACATTAATGATAGTAACGGCGCCGATAGGGATATGCGAGTTAGCCGTGATTTTAATCCACCAGTCATCGGAGCCGCCGTACCGGAACTGCGCCGCCGCGCTGAATGCCGGCTGTACGATTATGCTGCCGCCGCCGGAAAAAACGTCATCCGACCATTCGGCGAATACCGCCACCTCGGTAGGGCCGGCACGGAAACTTATCTCTATTCTTTCTATATTGAACGATCTATCCTCGTAATACCTGATATTTCCTACCTGCAAGTGAAGGTTGGGGATATCGAACGCCAGGCCTCCCTCGATGAAAATGAATTTACCCCGATCATCCTCCTCGAACTCTATCGCCTGGAGTTGTAACGTGACCACCCCGGCTATGGTATTTTCCATGTTGAATTGTATTCTGCCGGTAAAATCTCCCGCCTCGGTGAATTTCAGATTCTGGAATTCGATCGGATCATCAAGCTGAGGAATAGCCAGGGCGCCGGAGAACACGAAATATCTGATATGAGTCGAATCATCCGTACCGAAACCGAGCTCGGAGATAGTGAACTCGGCCGATTGTACGTTGATAGTGCCCGAACGAGCATCCGCGTTAAACACGAGGCTCAGGAAATCACCCTCCGGGGATATTCGCAGATCGGTAAAGCCGAATTCTCGGTCAAGCGAGGTAGCTATAATAGCGCCATCAGCCTTGAAACCGGACTCGTTCCAGGTAGCGGAACTATCGACTACCGTTATACTGCTAAACTCCATTCGAATCGGAGGATCGGTTTTAACCGTCACCCCGGCGAACTCGACTCCTCCCCCCTCTCGGCTTCTTATATTCAGATTCTCGATTTCGATCTGGCGGGGCAGGCGCGGGAATTGGATTGCGCCATGGTAATGGAATCCCTCATCATCGACAGTAGTGCGGGTATAGTCAACGCTTAGCTCGAATCCCCAGAATCTTAAACCGATACTTTGCCCGGTCATGTTCAGGCCGAAAGCCTCCCCCTCCAAACCGTGATATACACCATCGGCCCACAACGCCGGCGCGGTAACCCTATCGATTTTCTCCTGTGCCCATTGCGAACCGGGTATCCAGTTGGGGATGGCGTTTTCCATTACCAGGTCGGATCTAATTTCACCGGTGTTCAACGAATCATTCCAGATTATATTGAGAGGCCCGCCCGAGGTATCTTTCAAAGTAGCGTTTAGCCGGGTGAAAACTTTTACTGGGATCTCATCCACGCTTATGGGGAAACTATTAGCCACCGGCTCGTTTCGGTTATCGACTATCAAGTTATCGAAATACAACCTCGTCGATCGATCACGGAAACCTATAACCGGATTGGAGGGCACATTTACCACAGCCCCGTAAACACGTTTTCTATCTCCGGGCATAGCGACAATCGAATCCAACTCCACCGCGAATCCGAAAACCGAATCGATTTCCGATTCCTGCAACTCTATCCGTATGTTCTCGCGATGCTCCCCCGGTTCGATATTGATATCATCCACTCTCGCGGTGGTATATCCAACTCGTGAGGCTACGATGGTAAGATTTTCATCGGCAGGGACGTTGCGAAGAGTAAACTCGCCGGCCGAGTTGGTCGTATCGATTATTCCATTGATACCCTCGAGTGATACATACACTCCGCTCACCGGTGTATCGCTTGAGGCCAGTATTGTTCGTCCCGAAATTCGCCCACCCCTGAGCAGCTTTAAGACAAGAGGATTATTAGGCCCCTCGTCGATATCTATATTAACCGACCGCTCACGATAGTCAAGATCATCCAGTTCGGGGGTACTATCCTTATCCGCTTAGGCCCGACAGGTATCCGGTTGAAAGTTATCGAGCCGTTGTTGTCGGTTAATTGCTCCTCCATTCCCGACATATAGACAGTAGCGTTCGCTATCGGAGAGTTAGAGGTGGAATCCTTTACCGTTATCGTGATACTCCCGCGATAGCCCTGCATAGTGATATTCACATTGGCCGTATCATCGCTTTCGACAGTCAAGGTATCGGAAATACCGCTATGGCCGGGAAGGTTGAAATCGAGGATCACATCCGTAGCTGGGACATTATTCAAAATGAAAGTCCCATCAACCTCCGTATATCCGCTGATACCGGGAGCATTAGGTGACAGTATAGTTACCCCGTATAACGGATTATCGTCCTCATTAACGACACGACCGGTAATTACACCAACCGGTTGCCGTAGCTGGGCATCGATAGTAACAATACGACCGTTCACTATCTCGATAGGACCGGGTATACCGAAAATTTCGTATCCTCTTTTGAAAAATACGACCCCGGCGTAGCTGCCCTCCTCGATATCGGTAATACTGTAGCTGCCATCAGGGTTAGTATAAGCCGTTCTCTCTGTTTTTCCGTACGCACCGTAACGAATACTCTGGGGCGTTCCTACCTGAAGCTCCACCCTGGCATCGCCGATCGGCGAACCGTCAACCGAGCTGGTAACGACTCCCTGTATCATCCCCGGTTGCGGTAATAGACTGAAATCGACTGTAGTGTTTAACTGCATCTCGGTAATCCGCGCGGATCGCATCGCGGTCTTATATTCACCCTTTTCCACCCACAAAACGTAGCGATCGGCCGGTTGTTCGAATTCGTTCAACAGGAGCTCGGAGAAATTGAAATGACCCGCGAAATCGGTGGTGTCCGGTCCGGCAATCGGTTCGTTGTCCGGTCTTGACGGTTGAAAGGGATTGTCGGGTTTAACTCCGGAAGAGCTCGCGCTATCGGCATAGATATACACTATAGCATTCGTAATCATATTATTAGTAAGCGAGTCCCTGACCGTGCCGCTAATCGCACCGTATTTCGGAGTCAGGTAGTTTGTTCCGGGGTAAGCGTAAATGCCACCGATAACCTTGAAATTAGATGATTCATAAGGCTCGTATTTCGGTTTATCGATTTTCAGATAATAGCCCGAGCCACCGGGAATTCTCGAGAATACGAAATTACCCGCGGAGTCGGCCCTGGCCGAATGCAACAATCTGTCCTCTACATCCGGGCCGCCGCCTCCCGGCGACTCCTGAATCGGTCTTTTCCGCCATAGCTCAACGCTGGTAAACGGTAAAGGTTGATCGGAGTGTATCTGTGCGACCCTGCCCGCGATATCGGCGTAATCAGCTGTGAGATACAAATTCCACAGATCTACATCCCCGATAGTCTCATAAGTGTTGGATAGATAATACTCATCGATATAACCGGTTTTGCTTATCGTAATACTGAAAAACGAGCTATCGGCAACATTCGAGAATCTTAACCTGCCGCTATCGTTAGTTGTGGTCACCTCCGAATCGGGCGATGGATAATAAGCGATAGAATCGCCTTCCCATACCTGCTCCAGTTGACGATAGACCGCTTTAGCATCGCCGAGTGGTTGCATGGATTGCATGCCGGTCAGATGCCCTACGATATCCCTGCGCCCGGGTTTCTCAGGTTCCTCGTGGGTAGTAGTATCGGGCGTGAAAAAAGTCCATATCTGGCTATGGCCGTCATTGGAAACAGCCGGCATACCGTTTTGATCGAATACGCTTACCTGCCAGGCATATTGCTTGGACGGCTCGAACGGGTAACCATCGATGGGATACTGATACAGATTGGAGGTGATATCGTATTCCTCGTGATGAAGTTGATTTGCCTGCAAGGCCCGCTCGGGTTGTTGCCCCGGATTTACCTCGGCTATCTTTATCGAATATAGTGCTTGAAATTCAGGTGGCAGTATTACCGGAGTCCACTGGAAAGTTTGATAATGTAACGCAATCGTATCCTGATCGTTAGGCATTAAAAGCATGGGCGGCTCGGGATATAGTATCGAGAAGTACGCGCAGATATCCTCAATCAACACCTCGCCGTTTATATCGGTAATCCGGGCGCAGGCCTCGAAATTGCCCTCGGGCAACCTGCCCGTTCGTATGATGATATCCCTCTGGTTGGAACCGTATTCAGCAGAGTCCCAGTCGAATATATCATCCGAGTTCAGTATCGTGGGTGGCGGGCTTTGCGGAATAAATAAGCGATTACTGTTTACCCTGCCGATCAATTCTCCGTTTTGACGGCTGACCGTAACATGAACTATAACATCAATGTCGCTGTCCGAATAATTATACAGGGTCAAGCTGGCGGTTGAGCGGTTATATTCCCAATCGCTCAGGTAAGGTGAGGGATAAGGTTGTATGAAAAAATTAGCTTGCCAATCTATCTGGGCATAACCAGTTGCAGTTAATAGGAGAAAGAGAATAAATACAGCTATCCTGCCATATGTAGTTCTCATCAGTTTTGCCTCCAGTAATAAGGTGCCTTATTATCTCATATAATCAAAGAGCATTTTTCTTTCAGAAATTTCTAAATCGAGAGATGATAATTTACGGTTAAAAGTTGTTTTACACAAGCTCCAAATTATTTATTGAAATTCCAGTAGTCTCGCCCCTCTTGTATATGGCAGGGAAAGCTCGAGCCGGGATTTCGCTGGATAACCAGCACATCCTTGACACAATCGCACTGTTCCACGGCTTTATCCACCATATTTTTCAACGGCAGCACGTTGCCGCGTCGCCAGGAACCATCAGCGGTTACAACGTACTCGGCCCGGCAATCCTGTATGCGGTCGCGGATCGAGTCGGAGGAGAATCCCGCGAATACCACCGAGTGCACCGCCCCGATACGCGCGCAGGCCAGCATCGAGATAGCCAATTCGGGTATCATCGGCAAGTATATTATTACCCTATCCCCTTTCATTACGCCGAGATTTTTAAGCACGTTTGCGAATCGGTTCACCTCGCGGTACAAATCCCAGCACCCTGGTATCTCCGGGCTCGCCCTCCCGGACCAATGCGGCTTTGTTTTTTCCCCGGTCAAACAGGTGACGGTCTATGCAATTGAAACTGATATTGGTCTTGCCGTTCTCGAACCATTTATAGAAAGGTGCGTTATCATCGTTGACAACCTTGTCCCAGCCTTTGAACCAGTGAAGTTCCTCGGCTACCTCGCTCCAGAATTTCTCCGGATCGTTGATACTCGTGGCATAAAGTTTACGATAATCCTCGACTGAATTAATATGAGCCGACTGTTTGAACACCTCGATCAGTCCGAACCTCCGCGACTCGGTTAAGACGGTCTCCAAATTAAAATTATCAGATGACATAAGTCCATCTTTTTGCGAGTGATTGATATTTTTGTATCAAGCATACCAATGTTGTTTAACGAATACTCTTATATCATATTAGAATTAACCGATTATGATAATTGTTCCCGATATCAATTTAATTACTAAGTATTAGATAAATAAGGTATATATTAATTGTAAGTTTTATTGGCAGTTAAATATAATTCCAATTAATGCCTTCAAGCTCACAAATTTTTTGTATCTTACATCCATAATAGAAAGGCAATAAGATACTAAACAATAATGCAATAAAACTAATCACAAAAATGATACATAAATATGAGCATTTATCAATAAACAAACATGAAATACAACAGATTAATAGTATTAATATTAAATATGATATCCAATATATTTTTAATATTTCAGGTGGTGAACAAAATATCATTTTAAAATCACCCGGCTTTCTAGGCCACTTTTTTAAAACTAATTTATCGACAGAATAAAATACGTCAATTTTAGCCATCTGTAACGTTATGTATCTATAATTGAAGCCAAGCGCAACTGTAAAAACAGCACCAACAGAAAGAACGAATATGACACCTACTGTACCTGAGAATAGTGTTTGTTCACAAACCTCAGATGATTTAGTTAATAACCAAATATACCCCACAAGAGCTGGAACCAGAAGACCGAGGAATTTAACAACATCATCTTCTCTTTGCCTTAATGCCCGTAAATATAACTCATTCTTTTTCATTGCGATTTCATCTCGAGTCTCTATCGAATGTAGTTTTCTCTTTCGAGGTGGCCTAATGTTCATATGTAATCTCCTTATGATTATTTCTAAACCAAAACTATTTTATTATATTGATATTTACTCTTGTGTTCAATGACTTTTTTATTAAATTGGAATCGAATATTATTTGCTGATATATTTTTGGAAAACCATATTAGTCAACAAAAATACAAATGAGTTTTTAAACCATCTCCCAGGATATGTCGCTTAACAGGATTATTATCGATTACTATACTGATTTAGGAAATTATTTTAATATTGGCGTGACTATGGTAAACCTAAATCCTATTTCAATAGCATTTTATATAATATTCCCCATCCTGTCTTTATCCTAAACATCAACGGCATTCAACGATAGCAGCTGGGTCACCCTGTACCAGGAAAAATTCGATTCCACTTACGAGGCTATAGATGGTCAGCAATTCGGCAGTGACGGCTGGCTGCAGTATCAACTGATAAACGGAGGAGCGATAACCGTTTGTAACGGCTGCGCTCATCTCAACGCGCCCGATTTCTGGATGGCAGGTTTGATTAGATATTTCTTGAGTCATGTAGAATAAGCATTCTGCCGGCAAACAAGCCACGTTGCGAAGCAGCGCTTCGCAACGAGATGGAATGGCCGGACAGTAGTGATGCTATTTATATTATCACAGGTATTTATAATCCCCACACTGAGGATATGCAGCCCCAGTAGCCAACCGATTGGTCTGCCTGTGAATAGAAATTCATGAAGTTGAATTAGAGATTTAATCCCGCCTGTGATTATCTCATCGCAAGCGGGATTTGCTTTTTATATCCTGAACAAATACTGTAGTTTCATGAAAAACTGACGGTCTGTTTGTGTCAGTACTCTGGAATTATCGTTGGGGTCGGTTAGCTTGGCGAAATCGTGCGTCGAACCGATATAGAACATCGAAAACGGGCTTATCCTGTATGTCAACAGCGGGTCGATATCGAGATAATCGCCGTTATCGTTGTACTGCACCACCAGACGAATAGAAAGTTCCTTGTTAGCTTGATAACGGAACCGGGTACGTGTGATTGTTTGCTTATACTGCTCCTCACCTGTATCATGGTTTTCACTCCGCGTGTAATCCAGTGATGGTTCTATAACCAGTCTATCCCATGGTTTCAAATCGAGGGACAACGAATAAAACATGAAATCACCTTTTTCCAGAAAACGGCGAGCAACATTGGTTCCGAAACCGAAATTCATATCATAACCGAAAGAACTCGAGAACTCACTTCCTAACCAGAATTCGATATCCTTCAGATCATTAAATTCGATACCGCCCCATTTTTCAGCGCCGGTAAACACCGAAGCTCCGAGATATGATTGCGCCCAACGGAAATCAACCTGAGCCGACGCGTCTGCCTGACTCCACTTGATATCACCGTTATAATTCCATTTTCGCATGAGATAAAGCTCGGGTGAAATCCTTTCAATAATTCCGTTTTCAGGATAAAAATTAAAATCGTTCCAGATCGAGAAATTGTGATAATCGTTCCATGGATCATAGCCGGTCTCGGTCCTGTAAGAGGGCGAACAATGATTGTAATCGATATTGAAATTCCAGAATCGAGAACGCCGCCTTAACTGGGTTACATGGGCGGTTCCATGATATTTCTCGCCATCGAAAGCGACAGTATATTTGCCGTTATCGAAAGTATCGCCATTGAATGACTGATTCAAACTGCTATCATCCTGCTCTTCGGTAAAGCTCATGATATACTGGCCCGTGAAACTGTATTTCTGTGAGAGGCGGAAATCATGATCGAAACTTACGATGGAGTTATAGCCACTGCCGTCAAAACGCCTGTCGTTGAAGATTACTCCCACATGATTATCTCCGCCGAACGCCCGGGTAGCCCTCAGTACGTTGACATAACTTTTACCGGTATTAACCAGGATACCTCGTTCCTCCAGCGGAATCATATAGGGGGTGTTATCATCATAGGCGGAGAGATATCCGATATTATAGCTTTCCATCCTACCGGTGAGTTTCAGAGCAAATTGCGGATCGTTTATCGTTCGGCTATAGAACGAGTTAAACATGGTTTGAAAAATATCTCTTCCCTCCTGGAAAAACGGCCTCCGTTCGGGATAAAAAAGTGATATCGTTGAATTGACATTTACCTGCGCGGCATCGGCTTCGATCTGGCTGAAATCGGGATTGTATGTGCCCTCGAGAGTAACATCCGAGGATATTGAATATTTACCGCCGACTGACAATTCCGCCTCTGCGTCATCATTGATGAATTTCGAATTAGGATCTCCATAATCGGAAATTCTACCGGCCTGAGTGCCGATTAATGTCGGCATTATTTCGAATCCTTTACCCGGCTCGACTCCCTGTATACCGGTGACGGTTCCCCACTGACAGGGCCAGCACTGTTCATCCTGATCATATGCGGCCCAGGAGTATTGTTTGTAAGTTTCGCGGGGGTGACTACGGTAAAAATCGATTTTCCACGATTGAATATCCTTATTGGGAAATCTCATGCTCGCGAATGGAATAGCCATCTCCACCTGGTAGCCCATATCGGTAATAGTCGCAGCCGACTCCCAGGTCAAATCGAATCCGGAATCCTCACCGTGGATGCTTGACCAGAGAAAGTCTTTCTGCACGCCATACGGATTGACCATGAATTCGTATGCCCAGGTGGCGTTTCCGTAAGTATCCAGTAGCACCGTCACTACATCATCCATGCCGCCCGAATACTGATCTCGCTGGCACATAGTCGCGCGAATATCAGCCGGGTTATCTTGACAGTTAAAAGCAACGTACAGGTTTTCATCATCATAGGTAATAAATACCACCGTCTGCACTTCCGGCATCATGTTTATACCCGGTTGACGTTCGACGAAATTTTCCGCTCGACCGCAATTATCCCATTCGCCGCTTTCGATTCTACCATCAACTTTTATCGTGCAACTCGTTTTGTGGATTTCCAGGCTGGGATTGAATACCGGCTCATATTGATTAGGCACGGCCGGTGCGATTGATACCATTATTAATATTACAAACGGTATCAAGCCTATAATCATTCGTATTTTACTCACTCCCATCATCTTTTAAGCTCCTTATTTGATACATCTCTAAAGCAACACAATTTTTGCGTTAAATTGCGTATAATTCGGGAAAATTAATACGTTATTTTAAAACCCACGCGTTACCTTACTCAACTACGAATAAATACGTAGAATGTTTTATATAATTTTTTAAAAAGATGACAAAAGTTAACAGATCGATTTATACCCGTCTGACTCCAGGCCCCATGAATTCCGGCCCTATGGGTTCCGGGACATATTCCATGATAAGATTATCAACCTCGGCCAGTGATTTATCATCCAGATGCCAACCGAACACGTTATCGACATTCTCGAGTTGCGAGGATTTACGCGCACCCCATAATGCCGTATGTACGCCCTTATCAAGCGCCCACCTGACTGCTAATTCCATCACGGTTTTACCGTATTTATCGTGAGCGTACGAATCCAGACTATCGACTGCGTTCAAATATTTTTCATATTGAGGTGATTTGAATTTGGGATCGAGTTGACGAATATCATCCCCCTCGAACAGGCGGTCGGCGGCCATCTTGCCCGAAAGCATACCCCGGCAAAGAGAACCGTAGCCGAAAATTCGTATGTCATTTTCGAGGCTGTAAGGCAATATTTCCGATTCTATCTCGCGCTCGAACAGATTATACGGAGGCTGCAGAAAATGAATAGGGGCAGATTTGCCGAAAGCTCGCATCTGTAAGACATCATAATTACTGACACCGATAGCTTTTATTTTACCGCTTTCGAGAAAATCATACATTATATCGGCGGTTTGTTCATACGGGACTTTCGGATCCGGCCAGTGCACGAAATAGATATCGATATAGTCCGTGTTCAACCTTCGCAGGGAATCATCTATTTCTTTCCGTATCCGTTTCGGCGTGCAATTTCTGAGCACGAGATTGCGCCGCCATTCGAGCCCGACCTTGGTTGAGATGATCACCTTTTCTCTATCGATAAAACCTTTGATAGCTCTGGCAACCAGTTCCTCTGACAATCCGAAACCGTATACGGGCGCGGTATCGATCACGTTGATACCATTATCTATCGCGCTTCGAATCGTGGCGATCGAATCCTCCTCATCGGTACCACCCCAGAGGAATCCGCCGATAGCCCAGGTGCCCAGACCTATGCGAGAAAACTCCAGGTCGAATCTATCTATTTTAAGGTACTCCAAATTAACCTCCGCTCTAAATCTCCCTGAAACCTCAGGAACGAGGATCAAGCCGCTACTTTGATAGTCCTGCCGCATCCTTTACAAGTAAATTTCGGCGCCGAAAATCGGGGCGAGATATTATGCAGCTTACCGCAGGCGCAGGTAAATGTCTGCCAGCCTGATCCTTTTCTCTCGAATTCGAGAGTATCGGGAGCAGTTATTTCATCCGGCCTCGTTTTCGCCATGCCTGCCAGTTTATCGGTGCCGCTTAAAGCGCCGGCTACCGAGGCGATCTGCGCCACCGGTATATGTACCGAGCGTTTACATCGAGGACATTCGATCGCTTTCTCTTTAGCATCGGGCGGCACTTTTATTTTCAAACCGCAAACGCAGGTTAAGAATAAATAATCGTTAACCGCTTTTAGAAGATCACCCAGTTCGCGTTTGCCGGATGTCGATTTATCCCGTGATTTGGATGCCTGCCTGAGGCCGACACTCTTGCTTTCTTTCAAGCTCGATTTCGGAATAAGTGATTTGCCGTTACCCATGACTTTAAAGAAGGCCTGTTGATAGTCGTTATAACCCGCGCCTGAAATCATACTGCGCAGTATTTTCACCCTCTCATCTATGGGGGGATGAGTCCGGCCCACACTGGAAAACTGTGCGCTATCGGAACTAATGGGGTTGACGATATACATCGGGGCGGTAACCGCGTTTACTTTTGGGATGGTGGCGCCATCCTCGACCAGTTTTTCCAATGCCCTGGCCAACCCCTCGGGATACCGGGTAAGACGTACCGCAGTGGCATCGGCAAGAAACTCTCGTTTGCGGGAGATACTGTAGTACAGTATTTGCGCCATAATCGGTCCGAGTATCGCCCCCAGAATCGAGACTATCAGCAATATTAGCTGAAGCTGCCCGCCTCCGCTGGATGATTTCGAACGATATCGCCGCGAACCGCCGCCCGAAAAACGCAACGTTCGCAGAAACCAGTACGATAACAGGCTGATACTACCGACAGTCACGCCGGCGAATGTCATGTACAGAATATCACGATTCAGTATATGCGACATCTCGTGGGCTATAACTCCCTGAAGTTCATCCCGGTCGAGTTTCTCCAACAGCCCGGCTGTCACTGCAATCGCGCAGTTATTCAAATCACGGCCGGTGGCAAAAGCATTGGCGGAGGGTTCATCGATGATATAGATTTTCGGCATCGAGGGTAAACTCGCCGCCAGTTTCATTTCGGAAACCACGTTGAAAAGCCGGGGATGTATCTCTGGTGTAACCTCTTTGGCATGGCTTAAAGCCAGAAGGATCGAGCTGCCGGAGAAATACGCTATCGCCGCGTAAACGGCCCAGAACATTATCCCGAACATAATGAAAGCTACCAGGCCTGTTTCGGGGAAATAGTATTTACCGAACAGGACACAAAGCGCCATGAGAATAACTCCCATGATGACAAATAAAATAGCCGACTTGCGCTTATTACTCGCAATCAGCTCCCACATGCCGAATTTTTCCATGATACTGCCTTAACTGAAATCCACTTTCGGTGTTTCGCGCTGAGAGACATCCTCGATCTCGAAATATTCCTCCTGCGGGAAATTACCCATACCGGCGATGATATTCGAGGGGAACATCTGGATTTTATTGTTCAGAAACAGCACCTGATCGTTATACGCCTGACGGGCGAAAGCTATTCTGTTCTCGGTCGAGGTAAGCTCCTCCTGCAATGACAGGAAGTTCGTATCTGCTTTCAGTTCGGGATAATTTTCCACCACTACGTAGAATTGCCCCATCGCGCCGCTTAAAGCGTTTTCCGCGCCGGCTTTTTCAGCTACACTACCGGCGGACATCGCTTTACTGCGGGCGTTGGTTATCGCCTCGAATGTCTCGCGTTCGTGTTTCATGTAGCCCTTAGCCGTCTCCACGAGATTCGGTATGAGATCATGACGCCGTTTTAACTGAACATCAATTTGCGACCAGGCGTTCTTGACCTGGTTTCTGAGTTTCACCAGTGAGTTAAACAATGAGACAACATAAATTATTGCTATCGCGACAACAGCCAGGATTATAAAACCTGCCATATTTTACCTGCTTTCGTTTTTATCTATCCTCTTATAATCGAAAATATCTTTCAAAAGCGTGACGACTCTGTCATCGCCTTGACGCATCTTTAATACACTCTCCAGTTCGCCTTTATTCAACCAGTACCCATCCCCCTCGGAGCAGCTATCCAGAACCAAATCCGAACTTTCCCCGAAACCTACTTTAAGCATTTTTCGAGAGCAGATAGGGCATTTCAAGTCATCTTCATTGGTATCAACCGCATCGGTTATTTTATCGAGTAAATCACTGCTGCCTGAGGTGGATTCGGTCAGTAACTCCAATTCACCGGAATCGAGCCAGACACCTTCGCACTCCGGGCAGTAGTCTATCTCAACCTCATCAAGCTCGACAGTCAACAGGGGGATATCGCATTCCGGACATTGCATGTATCGAATCCTCCAAATTAATTATACACTTAATATAATTATACTAAATAACTACCTTATATGAATAGTATTATTCAATACTTTATCTACAGAGAATCCGGGTCCTCAACTATGTATATCCGATCTTCCAGCGCGAAAGCTCCGAAATACCCCAGGGCCCCGTTATCCCAGTTAGTCAGCGGGTTGCCGGGTTCACCCTCGACCTCCACGCCTTCCTCATAGATGGCTACATCTGATAAAATCTCGAAATACTCGTAAACCGTCTCATCCATACTATACACCTCGACCTCGACAGTATCGCCAAGCTGGAAAACATCGTAAAAATAATTAAAATCGATATCGTTGCCATCACTGTAAAAATCAGAATAGAGATAGTACTCCTCCCAAACCGAATCGTTTTGCGTTATCTTGAACCTGGCGAATTCCTCGACATCTTCCCTATCAGTAAAATGTACATGAAGGATATAACCCTCATCCTCCTCGCTGCCGAAACCGCCGCCTTCCTGGTATTCGTAGGAAACCGAATCTATCCTCAAAGGCTCCGGCAATGTGGCCGAGGCGGTGTAAGTCACCTCATCTACTGTTACCGTTGAGGTATAAGTATGGCCAACTTCGGGGCGAATATACTGATTGACATATACGCCCTCCTGAAATTCGAATAGCGTATCGGCGTTGCCGGCATCATCGCTAATGACAACGGTAGCTCCTGAAACCATCGGGATTTCTATATTGCCGAAATAGTTGGACGAACGGCTTATGATCGCCATCGCCAGAGGCGGATCATCCAGAACATACGACTCGATCACCAGGTGTGGTTCAGCGTTATTGACATTCAAATCGATGACATCCTCGCAGCCTGTAAGAATCATGAACACCACAATCATAACCGAAAGAATAAAGTAACGTGATTTAATGTATTTCAAGCTTAGCATATTTCAAATCCTCCCTAAAACCAGAAGTTATATGTTATTGACGGGAAAAACGAGAACAGCGCGATTCGTACCGCCTCGGTCATCGAGGGATCATCCTCGTTTTGACGGAATTCTATCGAGTAGGCGTTTCTTCTGCCATATGCGTTGTACAGTGAGAAATTCCAACTGGAACTGTGTCCCTCCCAGGTCAATCCAAGATCGAGGCGATGGTAATTAGGCATACGGTAGCTGTTACGCTTCGTGTACAGGTTAACCAGATGATCATCGACGACATACTTGCCCTCGGGGAACGTGACGGCATTGCCGGTATAGTAAACCCAGGTTGCCGAAAAAGTCCAGTTGCGTCCCAGGTCGTACATCCCTACAAGCGAGAGATCGTGCCTTCTATCCTGACGGGCCGGGTACCATTCGCCGTTTTCGATATTGTCGAATTTCTTTTCGGTCTTCGTCAGGGTATAACTCAACCAACCGGTAAGCTTGCCGGTTTTCTTCTTGGCGAATAACTCCACTCCGTATGATCGGGCTTTGCCGAATTCCAATTCGGATTCGATGAATTCATTCAAAAATATATTCGCACCGGTTTTCAAATCTATCTGGTTTTTCAAATCCTTGTAATAAAATTCTATCGAGGTCTCGTACTGGTTGTCGTTGAAATTCCGGAAATAACCGACCGCGTATTGATCGGCGATTCCGGGCTTTACGGAACTCGTACTGGGGTGCCATAAATCGAACGGTGTAGTTGTCGTCGTATTCGATATCAGGTGCATGAACTGGGTGTTACGAGCGTATGAGGCTTTAAACGAGCTCTCGTCATCATATGAGTAGTTGAAAGTGATCCGGGGTTCGACCTGGTTATAATGCTTGATAAGCTCGCCGCCGGAGTAATCGGTCGTGTCGGTAATATCGCCGTCCTCGTCAAACCCATATTACTCGTCCCGGACCGATTAGCGTGAAAGTCGAGTAGCGTAAACCGTAATCCACGCTCAGCATATTGGTAAATTTGAATTTATGATTGGCGTAAAGCGCGTTTTCGAAAGCATATTTCTCTTTGATCTCGAGCTTGTTGATCGAGCTTTCGTCGTTAGCCTCGATGACTCCCGGTTTGAATGTGTGATAGGTTATAATCCAATCCGAACGTGAACGTGTTCCTTGTATTATGGAAATACTCGAAATCCTCTTTTAAAGTTAGATTAACTATGGAGGACTTGATGCTTACCAATTCATCACCATTGGATACGCCGACCTTATATCCGTAATCGCTATATAAAAGCGAGGTATTCAAAAACAATTTATTGCTAAACAGATGGTTCCATCTGAACGTGCCGACCGCGTTCCCCCAGTCGATCCCGAAATCATCGGCATAGCCTAAGACATCCCGGCCGAAATATCCCGATAAAAACAGGCGATCGTTTTCACCGGCACGGTAGTTGGTTTTCATGTTCAGATCGTAAAAATACAGCTTCGACTTGTTCATCGATTCATTGCTGGAAAGCTTGAGGAACAAATCGGCATATGTTCTGCGTCCCGAGATAATAAACGAACTGACATCCTTTTTAATCGGCGCCTGCAACGTGAACCTCGAGGCTATCAAACCAATCCCGGCATCCAGACTGAAATCTTTGGAGTTGCCTTCTTTCATCTTCATATCCAGCACCGAGGACAATCGTCCCCCATACTTGGCCGGGGACGATCCTTTGTAAAAAACGGCATCCTTGATAGCATCGGTGTTGAATACCGAGAAAAATCCCAGTAGATGCGAGGCGTTGTAGACCACGCCCTCATCCAAAAGCAGAAGGTTCTGGTCGGGACCTCCGCCCCTGACATTGAAACCGCTGTTTCCCCTCGCCGACCCGCCTGTACGCCGGGTAATAGCTGGAGGGTCTTTAAAAGATCCTGTTCGCCGAACAAAACCGGTACCGATTTCACTTGCGCCGGGTTTATCTCCACGGTCCCCATCTCGACGGATTTTACATTCCTGTCGGGCGCCTCGGCGGTTACTATCTCATCCTGTCCCCTGACCGCGCTGGATTTCAGCTCGATATCATGGCGAATATCATTCGTCAATTCTATCTCAATCTCGTATGCATCGTAACCGATCATACTGTAGCGCACCAGGTAAATACCCTCGGGAATTGTCAGCGAGTAGAATCCATACACGTTCGAACTCGTGCCGGATTGGAGAGCTTTGACATAGATAGTCGTGCCGATAAGTTCCTCTCCACTCTCTTTATCCCTGACATGACCGCTTATAGTGTAGTTCTGCTGGGCGGTTGAAACGGCGAAGGTCGTAAAAACTATAACTATTGCGAGTAGTTTTATCATTAAATGTTCACTCCTGCTAATGAAGAAATGGTGTTTATTTAAAGCTTAAATTATTTACCAAACTTTTTATTCTTCAATATTTCGTAATTGTACGACGAATCCCAAACAAAGTTTACTAAATTCACGCAAAATCTGCTCATGAAATTATCATATCGAGCATCTATGAAATCCATTAACTATTTATCTTTCGATATCCTCACCTTTACCTGAGGGAAATTTCGGACCGGCAATTGCCATATAGATTGCGCCGGCCGTCACTACCATATAATAAGTAACGAATCGCCAGACACCGGTAATAATCGGGATTACGCCCGGTGGCAATAAGCCCCCGAAAACCAGCGCAAACGAGATCTCCGCCCCACCAACTGCTCCGGGGGTAGGTATCATCGTCATGGTGGAGAAAACCACCCAGTGCAAGAGAGTAAATAAAAGCAGATCAACCTCGTAGCCCAGACCAAGCACCAGCGCGTTTATACTGGCGTACCTGCACGCCCAACCTATTCCGGTTAAGGCTGTTGCCAGCAATAATGTACCTTTGCCTTTTTGGGTAATGAAAACCACCGCTTGAAGGAAATCCTCTTTGTAGTGACGAAACTTGAGTACCAGCTTTCCCCACAAACCGATTTCTTGTTGCTCGCTGGACTCTCCGTTGCGCCGGCTTTTTTCCATTCTCCTTTTCTTGCGATTATACAAATAGACGATAACCGATATACCAACCGCCAACCCCACCAGCGCCGGCCAGTGCGAAACCAGATTTTTCACCGCGGCTAAAACATATGGATTATCCCAGGCATGTGTCAGGTATATCATTACCGGTAAAGCCAACGAGAAAAATAACAAGTCCTCGAGCGAACCGAGCACCATCAGGAGGGTAGCCCGGCCGGGATTATAGCCATAACCTACCAGAAAAAGTAGTTTCAGGTAACCACCGCCGATTATCGTGGGTGTGGCCGCGCTGCCTATATCGCCTATAACGGAGGTTTTAAAACGCCTCAATCGGTTTTATTTTCACCTCGAATTTCCGGCTCCACAGTAGTATACGTAGCATCTGGCAAACTACAGGAACAAGCACCAGCCCAACGGCGAGCAGTAGATATTCGATTTTATAATGACTGAATTTTTCCAATATGCCCGATTCTGAACCAATCACGGCGTAAACCACATTACCGATTACCGCGATCGGGATAAAAAACGAGATAATTTTCAGTACCCGATGAAAATCAAAACCATTGCGGTTTATCGACTGGGATTTTTTAAGCGGGTTTTCAGTGAGCGGCATCGTGTCCGTTCCGTAGTATATCCTCGAACAGCTTTTCATACTTGCCGACAATCGAGTCGATGGAAAAACGTTTCCGGGTAAATTCCCTGGCCGTAGCGCCTAACTCGGCTAATCGCTCCGGCTTATCTATCAAAGATTTAATCGTCTCGGCCATACCGGTATCATCCCCCTCTGGCACACAGTAACCGTTTCGGCCATCGATAACGGCATCAGTAATTCCCTCTATACCGGTGGCGATAACAGGCACGCCACGCACGGCGGCCTCCAGGGCCACGATACCGAATCCCTCCATATCTCCCTCGACGGTTCGGTTTGGCATAACGAATAAGTCCGAGGCGGCAAATAGCAGATTTCTCAGGTACTCGGAGACTCCATTCAGATAGAACACCCGGGGATGATTACTCAATTTCAGCAGCTCATCATGAACCGTATACACGCCCAGCGCCAGCTCTATCTTTCTTTTGACCTCGGCGCCAAGTAAAAATCCGGCGGTTTTTATCCAGGCTGGTTTGGAGGGCAACGGCCCGGCAGCAATATAAACATAATCCTCGGGAAGATAACGAAAGACTTTCTCGATAAACCTGTCGAAACCTTTACGTTTTAACGGACGGCCCAGGCTGAATAGTACTTTTTTATCGCGCAGATCAATCCCGGTTTGAACCTCAATCCGCTCGTATAACGATTCGTTCTTAACAGTAACCTCGGGTACGTACTCTGCGGTATTAGGGATAATCCTCACCCGGGAAGGCTCCACGCCATGCCTGATAGCCTGATCGGCGGTAGCCCGACTGACACAAACCACTTTATCGAGCCTCTTGAGCGCCTTCGTGATAATCGGCTGATAGCCCGGCAGAGGTACGATTATATCAAGACCATGAACCGTAGCCATAATCTTTTTTCCCAGTGGCTTGCATACCTTGGTGCCGACGATCGCGGAAACACCATCATCACAATAGATAAAGCCATAATCATTTCGTCTGGCTTTCAGATACAAACCGGGGAAATTCAGCGGCAAATTGTTTTTCGGCCCCTTCCAGTTGAATCTCTCAATCTCGTATTTGTAGCTCAAGCCATCTTTAAGACGGGCGCTGTGACGTTGAACGCCGCCAATACTGTCAGACCTTTCATGCACCAGAAACATCAGGTGAGGTTTATCGCATATAGTGTTTGTTCGTGATGGGCTCACCCGAGGGGGGGATATAACCGGTTCAGGATTTGATTTATTATAATCTAACAACTTGTAAGGCACAATATTTCCTTAATGGGCAAGAATTCTATTCCCGATCCCGATTTATTTCCATCAAGCACCAAATTCATGAATCGATATAAACTAAATTTAGTTCAATTAAATGTCAATGAATTGTTAGAATTAGCTTCAATAATAGACCCGGATCTAAACCAGGTGATTTATACCAAATTCCTGAAATAGGGAGACGCCATGATTAGTGTAAATTCAATTGTGTAAATTTGTATTTATTGATGTATTAAAGAATTACGGGTATATCCAGCAGAAAACGCTAATCTTCAAGGAGGATATACCCGTGAAACCACTTAGGTTTGCTGATGAAAATGTAGGTTATGTATTTGCCGGAGTCAAGAGTTATTGGGAGGAGGATGTTCGGGGTGTGGTGTTGAAGCATGCTCGCCGTCATTTGGAACGGATGTTGAATGTTGAGTTTAGGATAGCGGTTGGCTGCGGAAAGTATGAGCGGAGTGAGGAGCGGGCGGATTATCGGAATGGTTATTACCGTCGGGGTTTGCTGAGTTTATACGGCTGGTTAGAGGAGGTAAAGGTTCCCCGGCTGCGTTATGGCAGCTTTGAGTCGAGTGTCTTGCGGAAGCACAAACGGCGTTCGCAGCTATTGGATCGGCTGATTTTAGAGGGCTTTCTGCTTGGTCATTCTACCCGCAAGACAGCACGGATGTTCAAGCGGGCCTATGGTGAAAGCATCAGCGCCCAGGCTGTCTCGAACGTAGTTAAGGCATTAAACGATGAGGTTGGCAGCTTCCACTGTCGGGCTTTGGGCGATGATTATCGTTTTATTCATCTGGATGGTTTATGGGTGAAGATAACCTCTCCGGTTAAGGTGAAGAAGGTGTTGCTTGTGGCCTACGGTGTCCGTCACGATGGCAGCCGTGAGCTTATCGACTTCATGCTGGCTGGCTCTGAGAGCGAGGCCTACTGGTGGGGCTTTCTGTCGGATCTCAAGCAGCGAGGTCTGCGCGGTCATTTGTTGGAGGTTGTTGTTCACGATGGTGGTAAGGGGCTGATTAAAGCTCTGGCCGGGTTATATCCGCGGGTGAAATCACAGCAATGTGTCTTCCACAAGCTGTCGAATATCAGCCAGAATCTGGATGAACGTAAAAACCGCAGCCGAATCACCAGGGATGCTGCTGCGGTCTATCAGGCCGAGACGGAGAAAGAGTTGAAGGCACGATTGAAAGCTTTCAAGGCCAAATGGCGATTGAAAGAACCTAAAGCTGTTCGATCATTTATTCGCGGCTTTGATCGAACACTGATTTATCGAGAATATGCTGAACCTGAAAGAACTCAAATAAAGACCAATAATCCTCTGGAGCGATATCTGGAGGAATTGCAAAGGAGGATAAAACCGTTCAGGAAATTTGTTAATGCCAAAAGTGTTGATCGAATCGTTTATGGAATAGTCGCTTATGTGCTGGATAACCGAAAATCTGAAAATCATTACAAATTTACACAATTCCCTTGATAAGATCACGCCATGATAATTGCCGCTTTTCAATTGACAAATTTCGATTTTCTACTTATTAATATTTAACAAATGCAAACGATATTTATCCTTAAAAGCATGACATACGCGAAAGTAACTGTTTTATAGTTAGGAGATAGATGTGTCAATTCTGATAATAGTAGTGTTTTTCACTCTTTTTATATCTGCTAATTGCTCGCTTTATGAGGCTGTTCTTTACTCCTCCCGGATGAGCACCCTGGAGGCCGCCCGCGACAACAAGCAGATGGGGCGATTGGCCGTTAAATTCATCCGCTTGAAACAAAATATCTCAGAACCGATCGCGGCAATACTCATATTGAACACCATCGCCAACACGACAGGCGCAACCTTAGCCGGCATGTATGCCGCTAAAGTGTTATCTCCGTCTATGTTCGCATTTTTCCCCATAGCCCTGACACTGGGAATATTGTTCTTATCCGAGATTATGCCCAAAACAATCGGCGTTGTGCGCTGGCGCAGACTATGGCCGCTGATCGTCTACCCGCTTCAACTAATACGATTTCTACTCTATCCCGCGATTTTCCTGACAGAGAAATTCTCATCATTTATTACGCGGGGTACGAAAGTTAGTCGAATTACCGAGGATGAAATATTGGCGCTGGTCAGAATGGGCGCCAGCCAGGGCGAGATATCTCATGATGAGAGTTCAATGGTAAAAAACATCATTAAACTGGAGGATATGCGCGCCCGGGATATCATGACCCCACGCACGATGATTTTTTCGCTGGATGCTTTCATGACTGTGGAAGAAGCGTTTAACGAAATAGAGGGCAAGGGATTCAGCAGGGTGCCGGTTTATAAGGAGCATCGCGAGAAAATAATAGGCTATGTAATGGCCCAGGATATCATCCTGGCTAAAGCCCGCGATCAGGAATCGGCGCTGGTCGAATCGATTGTAAGAGAGATCAACTACATTCCCGGATCGGCCAATTGCTTGACTCTTCTGAAAAACTTTCTCAAGAAACGACATATTATAGCAATACTCGTCGATGAGTTTGGCGGAGTAGCAGGTTTAATTACTCTCGAGGATTTGATCGAGACTATTCTCGGCACCGAGATCGTCGATGAGACCGATCAGGCGGTCGACTGGCAGGACGAAGCCAGAAAACGTAAGAGCCGGGATGATGAATCGAAAAGCTAAGTTGTGCTTTTTAGCCGCGAGATACAATAAATTCTGAAATTTTATACCGTATCGATTGTATAAATAGATGAAAGTGGTATATATTCACGTTTGGCAAGAAATCAGGATCCATGAATAAAGGTAGTGAGGAATATATGAAAAGCGGTAAATTCATATTTGTTATCATAATATTAGCTTCTATTTTCTTCATGCTCGGCACTTCATCCGTGTCGGCCCAGAGCGAAATAAAAACCGCGCCGGTGTATGTCGGTTATGCTCATCGCGTACACTCGGGTATTCTCGATGAGGATCGGGATTTACTCGTATACCTGCCGCGCGGCGCAGACCTTCACGAGCACGAATACCCGGTTTTATATATAACCGATGGCAGTAGTAATTTTCATTACTCCAGCGGCATAGTCTCGTTCTTATCTGCCTGTGACCATATCCCCGAAATGATTATGGTAGCTATCCCGCATAGCAGCCGCGACCGGGATCTGGCCCCGAAATTCGAGGAGGGATATAAACCCGGATATCAGGAGTACGAAGGCGAAGCGGATAAATTCATGATGTTCCTGAAATACGAACTGATGCCTTATATCGAGAGCAAGTACCCGACGGAGCCATATCGAATATATTCGGGGCATTCTCTGGGGGGGATTTTTGGCGTGTACTCGATGTACACCATGCCGGATTTGTTCGACGCCTATATTATCATAAGCGCGCCCCTGGATTGGCAAAACGATATGCTGATAAGAAACACCCGGAATTTTCTGAGCAAAAACCGGGAGTTGAACAAGTTCATGTATCTGACTATGGGCGATGAGGGCGATGGCATGCTCGAACCGATGCAGCGTTTCGTGGATATGCTGGCGGTTAACGCCCCGGAGAAATTCCTGTGGAAATATAAATACATGCCGGGTGAAAGCCATCTCTCCACCCCGCTATTGAGCCTGTACCAGGGTCTGGAGTTGATATTCAAGGATCTACGGCCGCCGCTGGAGATTCAAAATAAGGGCCTGGATGCTATCGAGCAGCATTACCGAATGGTTACCGAGCGATTCGGTTTCGAAATAAAGCCGCCTGAAGAGATGCTCAACCTTATGGGATATCGCGCATTAAGAGAAAATAAAATCGATGAGGCTATCAAAATATTCAAACATAATACCCGGCTCTACCCGAAATCGGCAAATGTATTTGACAGCCTGGGTGATGCTTATTACGAGAATAAACAATACGACCTGGCCGCGCAAAGTTATGCTAAAGCTGTTGAAAAAGCCGCTAAAAGCGATGATTCTAGTTTTCATATCTACAAAACCAATCTCGAAAGAGCTAAGCAAAAAGCCCTTGAATAATAGACACGAGCTCTTGCTCATTTACTTAAATTTTGCTTGACTAAAATAAGCCATATGCTATCTTTATTGCAGCATCTTCAGTTTGGACTGAGAGAGTAAGCTAAAAATTATTAATCGTAAACAGGTCAACACCAGAGGTGTAGCCATGAAACGTGTCGTGTTGGGTATCGTAATAATAGTGCTCTCGCTGGCAATCGGCGTAGTTGCAGCCATATATATGGCTTAGCTCAACTGATTTGATCCGAATAATATTCCAAACATTGCTTTAGTTCAGTTCTATTTTCCTACACTAATGATTTCTTTGCCAAGCTATATAAATAATGTATTGCTTTATCTATACTAAAACAATCAGTTCTAAGTAATTGACGAGTAGATTGAAAATATTACATTAATCATATGGCTCTTTAAGTAACGATAAATAAATAATAATAATTTATCGAAGGAAGGGTGTGAAATTAAGATTTCGGCAAATGATTGATGAATGAGTGTCAAGTTAATTAACTTAAACCTCACAAAAAACACTTAACACACCATTTTAGCTCTTTTATCATACCGGAGATTTATCGCTGACAGTTATCGAAATGATGTAAAATAAGTAGAATTTTTATAATAAAACTATTTCAAGGAGAGTATTATAAGCAAAACGGCTAAGATAATCGCTTGCTGTATCCTAATTAGTAGCATCTCGGTATCAGCTCAGCAGGTTATGTTTTTGGTAGGTGATAATGATGGCCCGGCAGGAGAGCCTATCGAGGTAGCTTTAAACGATACCATTGATATTCCGGTGTATTTCGTAGCGCTTGACTCAAGTGTCGGCGGGGGATATTTCAACTGCCCAATAGCAATAAATAACATCTACTCGGATTATTTTCTACAGGAATTATGCCACTTTGACCCGACTGGGATAATTATCCAGTGGGATTCTCGTAATTTTGGTTTATTAGTTGAGGATAGTAGTTGCTAGAGGATTTATATGGCGAAGGCCCCTGGGACTCTTATACATCTTTAGGTATTAACAACGCATATCACTACTGTCCGGTCTTTTCATCTCGTTGCGAAGCGCTGCTTCGCAACGTGGCTTGTTTGCCGGCAGAATGCGCATTCTACATGATTCAAGAAGGTTTCCAAGCAGCGCTTGGAAACCAGAAAACCAAGCCTAACATCGGCAGGATATGTCAGGATGAATGATACGCTGAATAAAATAATTATATCGGAAAATATTTTTCATTAACAATTCCAAGGAGAAATTTAAAATTTAACGAAAAACACCGGACACTAGTGAACGCATATATAGATTCATTTGCCACCGATTGTACATATAATTACGATATATTCGATGACTGGGACCTGTTTTCATTTAATGAGGTTTATCATGATTTCATGATAGACAGCCTGGGCAATACCTGGGACAGCAAAGCATTCGTAGCTTATAATGATGGCCCGGTGCCATATGATCCATCACCGTTTTACTTCACCCCCGGATCAGCACCGATTCAATTCATGACATTCAAAGCTCATATCAGGGATAATTTAACTCCTGATGATATCGTAATTAACGATGCTATAGGAACAGGTCTGACTCTTAGTTCAGCGCCTGCATATATAGCAGATTAAACTGGAACAAAGGTATATTCCTTATCGCAACATTTCCCAGTTCTAAAGATTATAAATGCCTACAAGTATCTTCCCGGGGATGCCAACATGGCCTACGCTGCTTGGCCTCCCAGCACCGGCCAGGCTGATATTACCTATTTGGTGAACTTCTTCCGTGGCAAACCAGCAAGCATTCCCTGCAACTTTAATGGTTTCTTCGCAGCGGCGGATATAAACGGCGATTGCAGCACAACCGGTAGTGATGTAACCTATTTCGTTAACCATTTCAGAGGTATTAATCCGATTCTATACTGCCCCGATACTCCACCGGAATGGCTCAGCGACGAGGATGTGCCTACTACCGCACCCGATGGCTGGCCACTATGCGAATAGATATACTATTGTAATACAATAGATTAGCAGATATCAATTAGCCCGGAAATCGATTTTCATTCCGGGCTTTTCCGTTTCTTTATGAGTCTGATAATATTTACGTTAAACCCTATAAATGTTCTTGGATTTTACGGCATTTTTGTTATTTTCTGATCTAATTTGAATATTACGAGTACGCGATAAAACGGAGGTATTCCATGTCGATAGTAAAGCCGTTCAAAGGCTTGAGACCCAAGCCTGAATTCGCAGGCGAGGTCGCCTCACCCCCCTATGATGTTTTAAATGCTAAAGAAGCTCGCGCAATGGCAGCCAATAATCCAAAATCATTTTTGCGCGTTAATAAAGCTGAACTGGAATTTGATGACAATGTCGATCAATACAGCCGGCAGGTATACCAGCGGGGCAAAGACAATCTTCAGAAGCTGATTGATGATAAGATAATGATACGCGATGAGAAACCATGTTTCTATCTCTATCGTCTCACCATGGACGGCCGGGCTCAGCATGGCCTGGTGGCTTTAGCCTCGGTTGAGGAGTACGATAAAGGTCTTATCAAGAAACACGAACACACCCGCCCCGAGAAAGTCAACGACCGCGCCAATCACATTACGTTTTTAGAGGCTCAGGTAGGTCCTGTCTTTTTGACTTTCCGCTCTAACCAGAATATCAAAGAGTTGTTCGCCAAAATCACCTCCGATAAACCGCAGGTAGATTTCACGGCCGATGACGGTATAAAGCATGAATTCTGGGTTATCGATAACAACGAGACTATCGCCTTAGTCTCCGAGCGCTTCAATCAACTGCCTTACCTGTATGTCGCCGATGGCCATCACAGAAGCCAGTCCGCCTCCGAGATATGCCATCGCAATAAGGAGAGTAATCCCAATCACACAGGCGAGGAGCCGTACAATTTTTTCCTGACCGTTTCATTCCCCGATGATGAGTTGAAAATCCTGCCCTATAACCGTGTCGTGAAAGATAATACGATCTCCATGGATGAGGTATTCAAACAGGCCGGAGACAAATTCGAGATAAAAATACACGAGGGCGAGCTGGCCCCGGCTACGCCTCATCACTTTGGCGTTTACACTGAGGGTAAATGGTATGAGCTTATAGCTAAAGACGGCTCATTCGACCCTAAAGATCCGGTCAACTCCATCGATGCCGCCATACTGGGGAATAACCTGATCGCGCCGATTCTGGGAATCGAGAATCCCAAAACCGACAAACGTATTGATTTCGTCGGCGGTATTAGGGGTACTAAAGAACTGATGAAACTGGTGGATTCGGGTGAATACCAGTTAGCGTTTTCACTCTATCCAACATCGATAGAACAACTGTTAAATGTTGCGGATGCCGGCGAGGTAATGCCGCCCAAATCGACATGGTTTGAACCGAAACTTCGCAGCGGCATGGTTGTTAACCTGTTAACCAATTAATAGAATAAAGGAACATCCTATGTTGATTTTAATTTCCGATGCATTCGATCCCGGTTTACCGGAGAAACTGACGAAATTCGGCGAGATCACCGATGACAAAGCTCGTATCCCGGAGGCTGAGGTCATATTGATTCGCAGTAAAACCAAAGTTACCAAAGAATATATCGATGGCGCTCCCAACCTGAAACTGGTCATTCGCGGCGGAGTCGGCCTGGATAATGTCGATCAGGTTTATGCCAAAGAAAAAGGTATCAAGGTTTTTAATACCGCGGCCGCATCATCCATAGCGGTTGCCGAGCTGGCTTTCGCGCTGATGATAGCCATGCCGAACAATATCGTACCCGGCCATATCTCAATGAAAGAGGGCAAGTGGGAGAAAAAGCAGCTCAAACGTTCCGAGCTTTACGGCAAAACCCTGGGCGTACTGGGTATCGGCAGAATCGGTACCGAGATCGCCAAACGCGGCCAGGCGTTCGGCATGAAAGTAGTCGCCTACGACCCGTTCATCAAGAAGCACGATATCGCCGAGATGAAAGGTTCGCTCAAAGATACTCTCGCTGTCTCGGATTACGTCTCGATCAACATGCCGCAAACCGAGGATACTCTCGGCATGATCAACAAGAATACCTTGGCCGACTGTAAGGACGGCGCTTACATGGTCAACACCGGCCGCGGCAAATGCGTTGTCGAACAGGATGTTGTCGAGGCTCTCAAGAGCGGTAAGCTCGCCGGCTACGGCAATGATGTCTGGTATTCCGATCCGCCGGAAAGCACACCTTTCAGAGATGCCGACAAAGTGGTCATGACTCCGCATATCGGCGCCTCTACCAAAGAGAACCTGCTCCGTATCGGTGATATCATCGAGGAGTTAATTGGTAAGTACGTCAAAAACGAACTTTAAAAATCGCGAGGATATATCAATGGCAAATAGAGTATTTAATTTCAATCCCGGTCCGTGCACTCTTCCCCTGGATGTCTTAAAAATAGCGCAGGAGGAGTTCCTGGATTATCGCGGTACCGGCATGTCGATTATCGAGAGCTCACACCGCTCGCCGGAATTCGACGAGATCAATAACCAGGCCATGTCGCTGGCTAAAGAGGTGCTTGGTCTGGATGACACCTACAAGATTCTGTTTTTAACCGCTGGCGCCTCGATGCAGTTCGCCATGATCCCGTTCAATTTCCTGCCCGAGGGCAAGGTCGGCGCTTATGTCGATACCGGCACCTGGTCGTCCAAGGCTATTAAAGAGGCCAACATTATCGGTAAGGCATACGAGGCTGCCTCCTCCAAGGATAAAGGTTATAGTTTCATACCGCAGCAGGCCGATCTGGATATCCCCGATAACGCGGCTTACCTGCATATCACCACCAACAACACGATCAAGGGCACGCAGTATCACTACATCCCCGATCCGGGCGGCATTCCGTTAATCGCCGATATGTCCTCCGATATCTGCTCGCGCACCTGGGACTACAAGAAGTACGATATGATCTACGCCGGCGCGCAGAAAAACCTCGGCCCGGCCGGTGTCACATTCGTGGCCATGAAACAGGATATGCTGGATAAATGCAAAGACGGCAACCCGGCTCTTCTGGATTACAGAACCCAGGCCGGCAAGAACTCGCTTTACAACACTCCCCCGTGTTTCGCTATCTATATCGTGAAACTGGTGTTCGAGTGGGTGAAAAAGCAGGGTGGTCTTCCGGCAATCGAGAAGATCAACCAGGCGAAAAAGGATGCTGTTTACAATGTGATCGATAACAACGCCGATTATTTCAAAGGCACGGCCGAGAAAGACAGCCGTAGCTGGATGAATTTAACTCTTCGCCTGCCCAACGAGGATTTGGAGAAGAAGATGATCGCCGAGGCCAAGGCTAAAGGTTTAGTCGGCCTTAAGGGACATCGCAGTGTCGGTGGAGTCAGGATATCGATGTACAATGCCATGACATTAGAGGGCGCTCAGGCTGTTGCTCAATTCATGGAGGATTTCAAGAAATCTAACTAATTTCAGATACGCTCTTTTAGTAGCCGGGGTGGTTTTACCATCCCGGTTTTTTGTTTGGTGGGATTAAATAGTATAATTGTGAAAGCAAAACGACGACTTATATGGATAATCAAAGTCAGAAAACTATAGTGTCATTCCGGCCGGGGATGAGGCCTGTCCCGCCCGAGCGGGAGATCCAGAAGGGGTTGAGGGGGATTTGAATGCTTGAATTATCAGCGCAGGTATTTCATGCAGTAGGCGTTTGTTGCTCTGTATGCGGGTTAGTCACGCCCCGAGTAGGCGTGGCCTACTTTACTTATTCTTTCCAATAGAGAAATGTACCTAATTCCTCAATTCCAAGTAGTTTTTTCAATTCAATTTCAGCTATATACCTCATTCCTTTATGATCCCCCTCGCTCTCAGTAAATGAGGATAAACGAAACGCATCCCGAAAATAAAAAAAGGCTAAAATATAATCACCGGCTTCTTTGTAAAGAGTGCCAATATTAAAATATGCTTCGTTTCTAAAGCTTCTTAATTTATTAGATATAATGAGGTATTGGTCGTGGAAAGGTGCCACTTTTTCTTGAACAAATTCATATCTATAGTTATCGCTATAATAATCACGATATTCTTCAAGGATGAAATCCATAAAGTTTGATGCTCTATTTGTTTTTTCGGCAAGTTTCTCCAGCTCTTCTATTGTTTGCCTTTCAATTGGCAAAGAAAGATATGAATTCGCTTCATTAATAACTTCCTCTATACGCGGTATACTACCTGTTCCGAGTTTAGATATTTGTTCTTCTCTTAACGATTTAATGTCTTCAACTTCTTGCGCAACGCCAAATGAAAAAAACGCTGCAACAAATACTAATACTAAAATTGATCCTTTCATTATAGTCCCTTTCATGTTGATTTATTTAACTTTGCATTTCAACTCACCAAATATTTCCGTTTGTTATCGGGTGGCTAATCCCTGGGTAAAAGAGGGCAAAAGTATGCATGAAGTAGATTATATTTTATGCCATAATGTCAAAACTGCGGGAATTCAACCTGCTCCTACTATTCTATCGCGAAACAAACAACTTTATGCATATAAACAACCCGGAAGATTATCATACCAAAACTCTCTTTATCTATGATGAAATGTAGTTAGAATAAACATAATTGTCAAGTTGATTGTCTTCATTAAACAAGTATCGCCCGGTGCCCCATCCCCACCCTAGCGGTAGTGGGAATGTCAGCATGTGGCAGTTGGCAAGTAACGTTTGTAATCACAAGCGTGGGAAGATGGATCCCAAATCAAGTTTGGGATGACATCCCCCTCCCCCCTCGCTCGCCTTTCCCCTTTTTCCTCACATAAAGTTGCATTTCGGGCATCATTACCGTATCTTATATTGGATATTAACATGGAGATGTACTATGGCAACTACGCAATCTAATAAATCGAAACTCACGTTTTATGGCGCTACCGGTACGGTTACCGGCTCGCGCTTTTTATTCGAAACCAAAGGCCGGAACATGCTTATCGACTGCGGGCTGTTCCAGGGGCCTAAAGAGGTGCGCTCGCGAAACTGGGAGCCGTTCCCCTTCCCGGCCAACGAGATCGAGCGCGTGTTTCTAACCCACGCCCATATCGATCACACCGGCTATCTTCCGCGACTGGTCAAGGATGGTTTCGATGGCAACGTACACAGTACGATAGCCACCGCCAAGCTATGCGAGATCATGCTCAAAGATAGCGCGCACTTGCAGGAGGAGGACGCGAAATGGGCCAATAAACGCGGTTTTTCCAAACATAAACCGGCCCTGCCACTCTACACTGTCAAGGATGCCGAGCAGGCGTTGACTCATCTGATGCCCCTGCAATACGGCGAGGGATTCTATCTCGAGGATGATTTCCGTATAAAGTTCAAGGATGCCGGCCATATACTCGGCTCATCCTTTATCGATATCAAAATCGGTCGCGGCAGCAAATCCAGAAAGATTGTTTTCAGTGGCGATCTGGGACGTCCCTCCGAGAAATACCTTCGCGACCCCGTACAGGCTTTTAATGTCGACTATTTGGTGATCGAGTCCACTTACGGCAACCGCCTGCATGATGAGGTCGATCCGCGCGAGGCTTTAGTCAGGATTATCGCGGAAAGCCAGAAACGCGGCGGCGTGCTGATTATCCCCTCTTTCGCGGTAGGCAGAACCCAGACATTACTGTTTATGCTTCGCGAGTTGGAGGAGGATGGCAAGATACCAGAGTTGGATATATATGTCGACTCACCGATGGCGATCAATGTCACCAAGATTTTCGAGGAAAGAAGTACCGACCAGAATATCACCAGCAGGTTACTAACGATTGAGGGCAAACGGGCGTTTCATCCGAAGAAGCTTCATATTTGCGAAACCCGCCAACAGTCCAAGGCAATTAACAAAGTCAGTAAAAATGCCATAATAATCTCCGCCAGCGGTATGGTCACCGGCGGCAGGATATTACATCACCTGGCCAACCGGCTGCCCGACCCGAAGAACACGGTGTTTTTCATCGGCTACCAGGCCCAGGGCACGCGAGGCCGGAAAATATTAGAAAGAAAGAAGCCGGAGGTAAAGATTCACGGTCGCCAGGTGCCCATAAACGCCCATGTAGAAAGCATTTCCAGCCTCTCGGCGCATGCCGATTACAATGAGATACTAGCCTGGCTAATGGGATTCAATTTCCCGCCTGAAAAGACATTTTTAGTGCATGGCGAAAGCGACGCCTCAGCCTCACTGGCGGAGAAAATCCGCGATAAACTGGGCTGGAATGTCGAGGTGCCCGAATTCGGGCAGTCATTTGATCTGGATTTGTAGAGAATACTGTTAATTTTCAGTATATATTAAAGCCCCTAAAAGTAGTGGCGATTTAACTAATAGGACTATATATTAGTTATAATTGATGATACTTTAAAACGGATTTTTCTAATGAAACTGATAATCACGTTATTGTTTACGATATTTATTTCTATACCCATAGTTTACGGGCAGGAGAATGAGGAACCTCATAATTGCCGGATAACGGGAATAATTTCCGCGGATATGCCCCGGGGACTCATACAGGATTATTACGTTGACTACCCTTATTCACTCGAACGGCTTTCCGAATCCGCTAATATAGATGGCTGGGGTATAGCTAGTTATCAGTCATTCGGGGATACGGCGATTATCGACAGGGGAGCGATACGAGCGATTAACGATATCCAATATGACGTGATCATAGCCGGCCTGGAGAGGACCGCCCCTAATATCATTTTAGGCCATGTCAGAAATTGCTCCGCCGGTTGCTGTGCCCACGGCAGCGATAGCATTCCGGATCCGCACCCGTTTATAAGAGAAAAGGACAATCGCACCTGGACTTTTATTCATAACGGTACCGCCAGCAAACCACTTTTATACGAACTCGTAGGACAACATTATTTGATAGAAAATCCGCTAACCGGCTCAGGTATCGCCGAATGCGATCCGGCCGATTCCGATCTCGTTATCGATTCGGAGCTGTATTTCCTTCTTCTCCTGAAAAATATAGAGGAGCATGACTGGAACGTGGTCGAGGGTATAATCGAGGCGCTCAGGCAAATAAACGTTCGCAGTTATGATGAGGCTTTAAATTTCATACTCAGCGATGGTAATACCATATGGTCCTACCGCCTGGATAGAACCCTGTACTACTACACCGATCCCTCATATTCATTTACGGCGATCGCCTCAAGATTTCCCACGCAGCAGCAGGAGGACTGGATCACCGTACACGATCATGAGCTGTTGGAGGTCAACGCCGGTGTAGAGCCGGTGATATACGATCTCTGTGATTATCTTCCTTATGTAAGCGGAACTATAACCGGCCCATTAGGCGAAACGGTTAGCACTACTTATATCAATACTACCAACGCTCCTTTCAGTACACGCTCGGATGCAAACAGTGAGTATCAAATCGGGTGCCTCAGTAGTGGCAGCTATAATATTCGCTACCGTCACTATTACTATGCCGACACGATCATTCAGAATGTCGAGGTTCAGCTTGATGATATCGAGGTAATGCAGAATGTGATACTCAGGTATCCGGGAAAGTTGGCCGGAGCGGTGGTGGATGATAACATGATGCCACTGGAGGATATAAGGGTTTCCGTGGGCGGCACCTCTCACCGGGCTTTCACCGATGAGGAAGGCAATTTCCATATGGACTCTCTTGATCTGGGTGATTTCGAGATCAGTTTCATAGATGAGTACTATAACGATACGACGTTAGCCGATATACATATTGCCTCCGACAGCACTACCCAGTTGTTCATGGTCATGCATTATCCTACGTTTATTACCGGAGTTCTGACCGACTCCTCCGGGGCATTTCTCGAAAACATTGTAGTCGACCTGAGCAATCCGTCGCGCACCGACACCTCCGATTTCTACGGCGAATTCAGTTTCGATAGCCTGGATGCCGGCAATTATGAGCTTTCGTTCTATCATATAAACTACGCCGACACTATCATTTCGGAGATAGAGGCTCTGGCCGGGGATACCGCGCAAGTTGATATCGAGCTTCGCTTTTTGGGCTATCCGTTCTTGCTGGGGGACGCCAACATGTATTACGGCGCCTGGCCGCCACGACGAATCGGCAATGATGTTACGTATATCGTAAATTATCTCAGCGTTATAGAAGCTTGCAAACCCTGTTCTATAAACGGCGCCTGGGGTTCGGGGGATGTTACCGGAGACTGCCGGGTACTCGGTTCGGATGTCAGCCGGCTGGTGTCGTATTTCCGAGGCTTTATCGGGCTTGACTATTGTCCCATGATTCCGCCGCAATGGTCGAACGGAAACGAAGTACCGGACGAGATGCCCGAGGGTTGGCCACCCTGTGAAAACATTCCCGATCACCCTGTTTTTAATAAGGTATTTCGTTAGGTTTATTTAATTGCGGTAATCATAGGGTTGGATAATACAGGTTCTTTTATTTTAATTATCTCAGCGATAAAAGGTATAAGAAGTTCATCGAGTTGATCGAGGTTCGTCGGTCGATTCTCCCCTTTATATGTATTGAACATCAACTCCGCCAGTATACCGCCGTTGCGGGTGGGCAAACATCCACTGAAACCGATCTTTCCCATCCATTCCAGCCATGTCCGGCAATCCGGTTGTACCAGCCTGGCTTTGCATGGATTATCAATAGACCTGGTAATATTATTCAACTTTTTAAGCAAATCATCGGGAATATCTTCTGCATCGGTTGTATCTCTGAACAGCGTTGTTATATCATCCGATAGTAAATCGAATTCCAGGGAGTATATCTCCGTTTCTTCCCTGTCAATAATCCTGTTGTAGATATCTATCCTGAACTTGCTATCTTTCGTTTGCCAACTGACCATTTCCTTTTCCCGGCCATCCCGATATCCAGCAAGCGACTCATAGTACATCCTGAGCTTACCACCCGGTTTCAACACCCTATATAGCTCGCTTAATGTCGCGAATGGATCGGGAGTTTGCTCTATGGATGAGGCAGCGGTGATGCCATCGAAAAAGTTATTCTCGAATGGCAGCTTATCCCCGGGTTTAACATGCACGAACTCGACGTTTTGAATACCGAGCCGGGCCGCATTTATTCTGCAAACCTCCACTCGCGTATTCGAGGCCTCAACACCGGTTATACGATTGGTGAACGGAGCTATCATCAGCGAAGGCCAGCCATCCCCCGGACCGAAATCCAGGATATTACCCTCGCCGACGGAATAATGGAAATCGAGTATATATCCCCGGTCACGCCAGTGTGAGAGGTTATCGATATCGAAAGGCTGATAAATAATAGGCAATAATTCGTTCGATTGCGATTCCATGTAATCGTACATCAAAGCGGTCGAATCGCATTCCTGAAAATCGATATTCTGTTTTAACCAATCAAATATATTCATGAGATTAACATCTAAAGGAAACCATGTAGCTCCGCCAATTTCGAAATTTCATGATCCGGCATAACCGGCATATGCATTGGCCTATTTTTAGAGGGATTATACCAACAGGATTTCATACCAGCTCCGGCGGCGCCGATGATATCGCCATTATACGAATTACCGATATAGATGCACTGCTCGGATTTACAAGCGAGTTTGCCGGCTGATTCCCAAAATATATTGGGCTCGGGTTTTTTGTACTCGGACTCATCCGAAATCACGATACTATCGAACAATGAGGTCAAACCTATTGCATCCAGTTTATTTCTCTGCGTTTCGGAAAGACCATTGGTGATTACGCCAAGCTTGTATTTATCACGTAACGCTTTAACTACCTCCACCGCGCCTGCCATCGGGGTGTTGACCTTGCTATATTGTTCTATATAGAACTTTGCCATCTCCCCGACATATTCATTATCCAACTCCAGCATATCCAGAAAAAGACCGAATCTATTCTGTCGATGCCTTTCACCCTTTCCGCTGGCGTAGAAATATTCGCCGGAAAGTCTGTCGGCCTCATAATAGGCGGTGGTGAGCATGTGGATATCAATGGAGTCGAACAGCTCGGTATATTGATGCTTGAACTGCTCAAAAACTATCGCCTGTGCTTTTTTTCTATCGTACAGGGTATCATCGATATCGAAAATGACAGCTCTGATTTCGGCGCTCATAAGTCTCCAAGTTTGAGATAGACATCTCCACGCTATTTCTGGATTAATTTAATATTTTGCATTCGATATTTCAACAGCTAATTCTATTTCAACAGCCATCTGTAAATACAGGTTCCAATCCCTGGTTCCGAAACGCCGGGATTGTTGAAAAACCGTATAAGGTCAATCATTACGAGCCGAACGAAGTAATCCGCATATTTGTTGCAATATGCTGAATGTAAATCATGATCGAGTATGAAAAAACCGGACACCAGTGATTTTACAATAAACTTACTATCAAGATGATGTATTCATAATATTACAAAAAATTATGAAACTAAGCTAAAACTTCTTCGTAAAATTAAGCCAAAGATAAAGAAATACTGTGTAGTGGGGAACATCAAATCCGTTTATTTAATCAATAAGCAAGCCGCTGGATTTGAAACGATATCCATCCAGGATTGATTAATGCAGTAAGGTATTTAAGTATTTTCTCCAGAGATGACTATAGTACCGGCATCCCACAATATTAGTATATCCTGATGAAAACCGCCTCATATTACGAGATTACCGTAAAGTAATTTCAGGAAATTCCGGCTATTATTACCGCCGGCATCTACACCGCCAGAGATGAGATATAGCTTAAAACCGCTAGCCTACGGAGGTATGTGTGCCAGATATTACCGATTTCGAGCTGGTTCAAAAACAGCAGATACCGGAGTTTAACGCAGTCTGCAAGCTTTTTAAGCACAAGAAAACATCCGCCACTGTATTTTCGCTTAAAAATAGTGATGTAAACAAAACCATTGGAATAGCCCTTCGAACTCCCCCGGAGAATTCCACGGGTATACAGCATATTCTGGAGCATATGGTTTTCTGCGGTTCCAGAAAATATCCCGTCAAAGATGTTTTCGTCGAGTTGCTGAAGGGATCGCTTCAAAACTACCTGAATGCCTATACCTACCTTGATACGACATGTTATCTGGCATCTACACCCAACAAGAAAGATTATTCCAACTGCATGGAACTCATGCTGGATGCGGTTTTCTTCCCCACACTTTCGCCGGAGAATTTCGCGCTGGAAGGTTGGAGATTGGAAAGTAACGGCCGGCCCGATAAACTGGTTTATAAAGGAATAGTATATAGCGAAATGAAAGGCCATTTCTCCTCGGCTTCATCGCGAATCACTGAGAATATAAGGAAATCATTATTCCCCCAAAGCCCCTATTCCAATACACCAGGGGGGCTTCCCGAGCAAATACCATATTTACGTTACGAAGACTTATTGAAATATCATAAAAAGCATTATCATCCATCCAACAGCTTTATTTTTCTTTATGGCGATATCGAACCGGATAATTACCTCGAACGAATAAATAGTTTTCTCAAGGATTTTGATACCGTCGATTACGCTATATCCGTCCAGCGCCAACAACCGTTCATAAAACCCGCCAGGGCTGAATACACGTTTCCATCCCGGCAAAATGAAGGGAACCGGGATGAAAATATAGTTACATTAAATTGGGTGTTAAACGATAAGCCTGATTTTAAAACCACATTAGTCAACATGATGTTCGAGACTATTCTCATGGGGCTCAACTCCTCGCCATTGAGAATCGCACTTTTAGAATCGGTGTACGGCCATACCACAGCAGGAGTGGGTTTATTCCAGGATTTACGACAGCCGTATTTTTCGACCGGCTTAAAAGGTGTAGCGCAAGCCGACCTCGCTAAGGCCGAATCCTCGGTTCTCAATGCTTTGGAGCGAATCGTCTCGAGAGGCATAGATCGAAAGCTGAAAAAAGCGGCGCTTAACCGATTACAGTTTCTTATCAGAGAGAATAATTTCGGCAAGACTCCGGCAGGAATTCAACTAATGCTCAGAGCTCTTTCAGCCTGGTGCTACGAAAAAGATATATTCGATAAAATTGGTTTTGAACAACCGCTCCAGGAAATAGAGCAACTGGTTAAAAACGATGATAACTATTTCGAACGACTGATCGAAAAATGCCTGCTGAACAACAATCACAGGTCGGTCGCGGTTTTCAGGCCCGATCCCGGCTTGCTCGACAGGGAATCAGGGTTGGAACGTTCGCAGCTCGAACGTATTCGGGAATCGTTAACCCCGGAGCAACTGGATGATATCTATAAATCACCGGCACGATTGGATGATTCGATTAGGTTAAGAAAAGCCGGTTTCGACCGGAATATGATACCCCGCCTGCGAGTTTCCGATATCGAAATGGCTCCTGATATCATCAATCAGGATATTGTAAACCTCAACGGCCTTCGTGTACTGTTCAATGATATTCACACCAGCGGTACCGCTTATATCACGCTTGGCTTTGATCTGCGCGCCCTGCCGGTAGAGTTCGTGCGGTATTCGAGGTTAATCGCCCGGGCAATGCTTCAGCTTGGCGGGGATAATCTGAATGAAACGATCAACAACGAAACCGGCGGAGTGCGTACCGGATTTTTCAATATCTCGAATAAAGACAAGTCGACTAGCTCCTCACTGGTGCTGTTTCCGGGGAAAGCGATTCTCAATAATACTGGGGCTTTAATAGATTCATTCAAAAAGCTGATCCTGGATTCGGATATTCATAACCCTTCGGAGTTGTACGATATAACCAGTGATGAGTTAAGACGACACGAATCCATGCTTTATTCGGAGCACGGTTTCAAGTTTATTCGTTATCGGCTTAATGCGCACTTTAACGAGGCCGGCAGGATGTCCGAATGTTTGACCGGAATCGACTATATACGTTTTCTTAAAAATCTGCTGAATGAATTCGAGAAAACTCCCGAAAGAACCATAGCGATTTTCGATCGGATAAAGCAAATACTCATCAACCGTAAAACGATGATAGTGAATGTTACATGCTCGCGTCCGGTTTGGGATAATATAAGAGATCAACTGCTGTCATTAAGCTATCAGTTGCCTGAAAACGAACCAGTCTATCACCCCCATGAGTTCGATCCGTTGCCGGAAACCGAGGGCTTCGTTATACCATCCCAGACAGGCATTGCTGGTAAGGGTATTGATATTGGTCGCTCAGGTTTCGAATCGAAAGGCGCCGCGTACGTTGTCAGCAACCATCTCTGGACAACATGGTTCTGGGATAAAATCAGGGTAACCGGCGGCGCGTACGAATCTTATTGCGACTATGATCACACCAGTGATGTTTTCACCATAGTTTCCAACCGCGATTTGAATCTTACTAAAACGATCGAGGCGATAAACAGCGCCGGTGAATATCTATCCTCGTTTGAAATAAGCCGGGATGAACTTACATCCTGTATAATCGGGGCCGTGCGAAAGTTCCAAAGCTATAAATCTCCCGATGCTCGTGGCCATCAAGCGCTGGCGCATTACCTGGCCGGTATCGATTCTGCCGACAGGACGGCGGTATTCGAGCAAATTTTGCATACTAAAGCGAGTGATTTCACGAAATTCGCGGATGTCATGAAATCATTGGCAGTAAGTGATGTTCTGAAAATTCTCGGACCGGCGGAGTTGATCGATGAAGTCAAATCGATCAATGTCAAACCAATGGAAAAAATCAGTATGGTTTGATCGAATTAGTTCTCGAAACGGTGGGATCAATACTTTCCACCGAATTAGCAATATTTCAAATTTCTTTCAAAAGGAGGAAGAAAATGTATGGAAGAATTTGGATGGATGGTGCCGGGGGGCAGCCTTTTATCATGAGTGATGGTGCGGGTGGACAACCCTACATCATGTCTGATGGCTCAGGCGGACGACCCTACATCATGTCTGATGGCGCGGGTGGACGACCCTACATCGAGCTTGATGGCTCAGGCGGCCGGCCTTATGTCTGTTGTGACGGAGCTGGCGGCAGGCCACTGATTTATCTCGATGGCTCAGGTGGCAGACCTCGTATCATGAGCGATGGCTCGGGAGGTGGAGCTAAGGCCGGTTCCTTACCGTCATCCGATATCGGTGATGTGCTGGCTGAATAGCAGTAGCGCTTTCTCAGGTGGGGGATTGACTCCTCCGCCTGGGAGCTAATCATCGTCTTGTTAGATGAAGTATGAATTTTAACAAGGAAGGTACGGATGTACAATTGGATCGTTGCGGATAACGGTAATGTTCCTCAACTGGTCGTCGCTGATTATAAAGGCGGTCATTCGTTGTATGGTAATTCGCCGGTCGAGGATATCGGCGACATGCTCGATGAGTAACTCCAATCGGCAATCTATCGAGATACGTTGCTGTTGCTCTTTTAACTGGAAATTTCGCTAACAAATTATCAATCACAGGCAGTGGAGTTTCTTATCACAAAAAATCTTAACAGGGAGGACGATATGTTCGCTAGACTCTTTCATGATTCCGTAGGCGGTAATTCATATACGGTTATGGATGGCGCCGGAGGGCAGTCGGCTATCTGGTGCGATGGTTCCGGTGGGCGTCCCAGAATGTGTAGTCTTTTCTCGGATGATGCCGGGGATTTGCTCGATGAGTAACTAGTTTTCAGCGAAAGGCAGGAGCGGCATGCTCCTGCCTTATTTTTGATTGGATAAATCATTAAACTTCGTTATTGAAATTCATGAATCAGGAAAGAACCGAACCTCGCAGTAAACTATTTCCGGCCACAGGACCGGTGACTTTTACCCAGTCGGCCTAAGCTGGCTATGTCAGCCTGAACTTGATTCAGGATCCAGGGGTTGGCAAGGGGTGTACTGGTTACAAAACTCCGATTTTGTAACCAACCGTATTTTAAAAACTTCGTTCTGTTTCCCCTATATATAAGCTAACTAAATAGAAATAGAGTTTAGTGTTATAAAAAGAAAAGGACGTATCGGCTAAACCGATGGTTTTTAGGATAAACAAAAAAGCCCGACTTACACCGGGCTTTAAAAGAATCATGTTTGTAATATCTATATCTCTAATGGAAATCATCCCACTCGATGAATTCCTTGTTTACCTCAGGCATGGCGTTTACTATCAGCTCTACCAGGCCTCCATACAGAAGGCGGATCTTCTCGTAAGCGTCATAGTGAGTGATCAAATCCCTGATCTGACCTTTGCAGTTGGAGCACGGCGCGCAGACATATTTGTTGACTGACGGTTCGAGCTCCTCTTTGGTAAATGCGTTTAGTATCTGGGCGAATTTCCGTCTACCGGCGATAGCGTTGCGCCAACTAGGGAAATTGTTACTCTGCATGATCGCAAATCCCGAACCGCCGCCGCAGCAATAGTTTTTCACACCATGCGGTGTCATCTCCCGGAACTGCGGGCAGATTTTACGGATAACGCGACGCTGGGGTTCGATAATACCCATCGAACGAGTAACGTTGCAGGGATCGTGAAGGGTAACCGGGAAATTATTCTTCTCAGGATCGAGCTTTATCATACCCTTGGATACGATATGATCGAGTAGCACAAGGCTCGACTCACGCGGGGTATTCGATTCGGCCAGCCAGATTCTATCGCCGATAGCCATCATGGCTTTATGGGCATGGCCGCACTCTCCAACTACCACTTTCTTGGCGTTGAGTTTCTTGGCTGATTCAGCATGTTTTAAGGTTACCTTAGCAAGCTGGGCGTCATCGTAGAATAAGCCGTAGTTGACCGAGTCGTATCCGACCTCCTGGCTGGTTAATGTCCAACTTAAACCGGCGGCCTCGAATATGATAGCGAACGCCTCGACATTTTCCGGCCAGGATAAAAACTCGCCGGCGTTATGTACCAGCAGAATATCGGCATCCGGTTTATCGACGGGTATCTTGATATTCAGTCCGGTTCTATCGGTTATATCCTCCTCCATGAACTCGACAATATCCAGGAAGGCGGCGGTATTTATGCCGGTGGATGATCCCGTCTGGAGCTGTTTGATCGTGCCTTCTTTATGAAGCTCGGCCGGGTAAATCCCTAACTGCTGAGAGAACAGCTTCCTGATTTCACGGGTCAACAGGCCGTTATCGACCCCCATCGGGCAGGTTTGGGCGCATCTACGGCAAAGCGTACAGCGATACGAAAGCTGCGCTAATCGGGATATAGTCTCCCAGTTCAAATCGATATTATTGCCCGAGAATGCCGCGGTTAATTTGCCACCGGGTTTGATATATTTACGGATAATACGGCGAAGGACATCCGAGCGGAAAAGCGGTCGGTAAACCTCGATCTCGCCGCTCTCTTTGAATATCGGGCAAGCATCACTGCAGGTATTGCATTTAACGCAGTTATCCAGCGAAAGCATCAAAGGTTTCAAGAATGTCCAGTTGTTTTCCTGGCTCAATAAGTTTTTCAAGCCCTCGAGAAAATCTGCGACCAGTTTCTGCTTTTGCTCCTCGGTTTCAGGAATTGGAATAGCCGGGTTCAAAATACCGTCGAGGGAAACATCCACCTGCTTGCGCTTCTCCTCGGAAATCTGCGGGATATCGGCTTCGACCCAATCCTCGTACGGATAGGGTAATTTGGGCAGCCTGTGTTTATCTATTTCGACAAGCTGTTTGCCTTTGATACTGATATCTTTAACTTTAATCTGTTTACTCATTGTCAGTCTCCTTTACCACCTCAACCCAGGACTTACCCGTGGACATGTGTGAGGCTTTCCAGCCGACTTTTTGCTGCAGAAGCTCGGCGATACGCTTCTCGATCGCGCTGCCTTTCGGGTTCGGCTCATCGTTCCAGCGTACGGCATGATAGAGGAAGTATTTCGCAACAAAATGCGACATCCTGGTGAGAGGAATGTACATGATTATTAACGAGACGACGACGATCTCGGCAACCATCCAACCCGATAGCGCCGGCGCCGGAGAGAACGTTACGAGCGAGCCGACATAAGCACGCAAGGTCTCGAAACCGAAATCGCCGGTAAGCTGGGCTATTAAGGTAACGACGACTACTATATCGAACACGATTAAATTAAAATACTCGGCCGGTGAATTATACGGTTTCTGCTTGGGGTCGGTTGCTCTCCAGATAAATAGCCCGAACGCTCCCAGTCCGGCCAAAACCAGGCCGAGATAACCGGCAATGATAGTCAGGTAATGGATGATAATCCCTATTGCACCGGCATTCGCTGAAATCTCTACACCTAATTTCTCCGCGATAGCGCCTCCAAGAAGCATCACCAACCAGCCTATACAGAGGTATAATCCGAAATGGAAAGGAAACGAGGATGTCCAGACACGTTTGTTGTTATTAAATACGCCTTTCAAAAAAATGATCTCGGCCATCATCTCTTTAATCTCTTTGAAATGATCCGCGTGACGCTTTTTTGTCCACCAGTCAAGCTCCTCGAGATATGAACCACCGTATTCGGCTCGGTCACCTTCATGCGGTACAGGATAGAGTTCCCATCTCAGGTGCTCGGGTGCGTTGGCATACCTCATCGCCTTGACAATCATCGCGACTACGGCAATTATCAGGGAGATATAGGTCACCATCTGGATAACCATCATTTTTATTTCTCCTCTCGATTATTAGAACTCACCGGGCAGCCCGGTAAGGTTTCACTATTTTCATCTTTAATCAAGATATCCGGGTTCAGCATCGCCAGGCCGGGATGTTGTTGTCTGACACTTTCCAGCCAATTGTGGCTTATGAGATCGGCCAGGCTGTAATCATCCAGAATATTTTCGATACTATGGGTTATCAGTACCCAGAGCACTCGGGCCTCGCAAAAACTGGCATTGAGGCAGGTTTCCGGGTGGTTCACGCAATCGGTAGCGGTGAGAGGCCCGGCAACCGCCTGCACTATCTCACCGATTTTTATCTCCCTGGCCGGTTTTGCCAGTTGATAGCCGCCTTTTTTACCGGATATGCCGATTAATAAACCGCTGTTTTTTAGGGAGATCGCCAATTGCGCCAGGTAATTTTCCGAAAGCCCGGTGATTTTAGCTATTCGCCCGAGACGAACCAGGCGCTCTTTTTCTAAAAGTCTGGCCAGTTCCACCATCATTCGTAAACCGTATCTTGCGCGAGTCGAAAATTTCATAAACCACCTTATTTATAGTCACACTTGACTTAAACTATAGTAAATTGATAAGTTTTATAAGTCAAGTACTTTTTTACCTGATTATCTTATAATAGTAAACAACACAATAAAATAGACTTGTATTCCTTATTATTAAACCAGCTACGTACTAACCTTATTGACAATAATAAGTTGTGAAGATTATCACATAGATATGAGATTTTTTACATTTTGCTTTTAGATTTTAAAAACCGGGTAATTAAGAATATAATGTCTTGCTGTATAATTAATCAAGGGAATGGAACCATTACTAAAGTATATCAGTTTTTATTAATCGGTTGGAAATGAAGAAGATAATCAAAAAGAACCGGGCAATAAATAAGGAGAACAATAAGATGTTTAAACGTGTAGCGATAGTATTTGCATTAATTTTAGTGTTTGCGGTTGGCGCGAAAGCCGACAAATGGACTTTTGATAAATCTCATAGTGAAATCGGTTTTAAGGTCAAGCACCTGATGATTTCGAATGTCCGAGGCGAATTCGGGGAGTATGACGGGCATGTCATGTTCGATGGCAAAAACTGGAGCGATGCTAAAGTCGAAATTACCATACAGGTTAATTCTATCAATACCAATGACACCAAGCGTGATGACCATCTTCGTTCGGGGGATTTCTTCGAGGTCGAGAAATACCCGACAATGACATTCAAGTCAACTAAGGTAATGCCTCCGGATGCTGACGGCAATCTCAAGATTATGGGCGATTTGACTATCAAGGGTGTAACTCATCCCGTTACCCTGATGGCCGAGTTCAGTGGAATCGTTGAGGACCCCTGGGGAAATACGAGAGCCGGCTTTGCCGCTAATACAAGTATCAACCGTCAGGACTATAACGTTGCTTTCGATAGCAAGCTTAAGGATGGTAAACTGGTAGTAGGCAATGATATTAAAATTGATCTCGAGATTGAGCTGGTTAAAGAGAAAATGTAGCGATAGCCGGCATGACTATTATTATGGGCGTATCTGAAAAGGTACGCCTTTTTTACTTCTCGCCACCAAACTCTGTTTCGATTTATACTTGTACTGGTTACAAAACTCCGATTTTGTAACCCGCCGTATTCTAGAAACTTCGTTTTGTCTCCCCTCCACATAAGCTAACTAAAGAGAAATAGAGTTTAGTGTTATAAAAAGAAAAGGACATACTGGATTACATCCTCCGGGGTTGTTGAAAAAGCCATTTGCATGAGTCGCTGGGCGGGCGAAGTCCTTTGTTTATCCTTTCCCGGCGATATGCCGCATGAAATCAGGTGTCAGGAATGGATTCCTGACACCACCGTCAAATAGAGTTTAGTGTTGTAAAAGGAAAAGGACATGCCGGCTAAACCGGTATTTTTTAGGATCAAATAAAAAGGCGTATGCGATACACCCCTACGACAAACTATTATTTCTTATACGGCACTTGCTCGCGGCCGAAATAATCGCTTGTCAGTTTCCGTGTAACTTTAGAGAGCGCGATTAGAGCTATCAGGTTCGGAATGGTCATCAAGGCAATGGCGAAATCCCCGAAATTCCAGACCGGCTCCAACCCTACGATACATCCAATGAATAACACTGCTACGTAAATATACCGATACGGTACGACCGCGCCATCGCCGAACAGATATTGCACCGCTCGGTCGCCATAATATGACCAGCTTATAATAGTGGAGGTAGCAAACAGAAGCACCGCTCCGGTTACGATAAACGAACCGTAACCTCCCATGAATGTCAGCCCCTTCCCAAAAGCATGAGCTGTTAGCGGGGAGCCATTTAGCGCTTCGCCATTTACTATATCTGTCCAGGCTCCTGTCACCAGAATGCACAGACCGGTGATAGTACACACGATTATAGTATCGATGTACGGCCCCATCATGGCAACCGTTCCCTCGCGTACCGGCTCTTTTGTTTTAGCGGCCGAATGAGCGATAGCCGCGGAACCCTGGCCGGCTTCGTTGGAGAACAACCCGCGCTTGAACCCCCAGATAAGTGTATGCATGAACGCCGAGCCGGCGAAACCGCCAACTATACCGTGAGGCTCGAAGGCGTATTTAAATATCATTCCGAATGTATCCGGGAGTTTATCGATATTCATAAACAGTATTAAAAGCCCGCCCGCCACATAGATTAATGTCATAGTCGGAGCCAATATCCGGGTGACATTAGCGATGCGCTTGATACCGCCAATAATCACCGATCCCACCAGGGAGGCTAAAATAACGCCGGTAATCCATACCGGCACACCGAAATCGGAGTTGAGTTGATCGGCTACGGTAAAACCCTGTATCGAGTTGCCTTGCCCGAGCGCGCTTATCGCGGTAGCTGTGGCGAAAATTACAGCCAGCCATTTCCAGCCTAACGCCTGCTCGATATAATACATCGGGCCGCCCGAGGCCGAACCATCGGGATTGATTTTCCTGTATTTCATCGATAGCGTGCATTCGGCGAACTTGAGCGAGGTACCGAACAGCCCGGTTATCCACATCCAGAACAGGGCCCCGGGGCCGCCGTAATGTATAGCCAGCGCTACGCCCGAGATATTCCCGATACCGATAGTAGCTGAAAGCGCAGTAGAGAGCGCCTGGAAATGCGTGATATCGCCGGCATCCTCGGGGTTATCATACTTTCCGCGGGTTATATCTATGGCGTGCTTTAGCCGTCTAAACTGCGGAAAGCCCATACGTATGGTGATAAATATACCGGTACCGACCAGCAGCACGATCATATACGGCATCTGCTCAGGAATACCCCAGGCAATTTTATTCAAGAAATCTATAATGCTGTTAATAATATCCAAAGCTCCTCCCGGGATGAGGGTTATCGTGTTTTCAAAAGATAATACGTGCGAGTAGGAGTATCAGATCATCCTTGCACAGGCTAAATATTAATAGAATACGCTTATAATTTCAACAGCTTTTAATTTATTCGAATGATAGTTATTTCCGTTGGTTATTTTGATGGATTCGTTCGAGCAGCTCTCGGCGTATTTTTAAAGATTTTCTCTGACGAATTTTAGCGTCAATCATATCCGCCGCCATAAAAGTAAGGCATGCTCCAAGCGAGGATAGTGCTATTATTTTAAGATTTTTCTCGCCCAGTGAGCCTTGTTTACCTATAAGCCGGATTAACCCGGATATATAACCTGTCTCCATTGCTAGCCAGCCGATCGCTTCTAACTCAATGGCGTTATCGAAAAAGTACAGATATTGATATCTCGAGAGATCTTCGGAGAACATATCTATTGAGGCAGCTTGTATTTCAGCCTCCTCCAAAGTGGGCGGATATGGTTTGCCATTATGACGAGTCTTTTGATCATTTCCATTGATGCCGGTAAATATAATCTCTCGCGAGGAGTCCTCTACCGAGGGGATGTAGTAATAGTAATTGGTTATGTTTTCTTTTAAAGCGCTTCTTGATAAATGATAGTTAACCATCGTATCACTCGACTCATCAACCTTTTTAGCAGTAGTGAAATTGATTTTATCATAACAATTCCATATCTTATTATCGCTCAGATCTCGGCCGTAATAAACCTTATTAGGCAACGAATTCAAATAGGCATTAACGAGAACGGAATCCTCCTGAGCGAAACGTAAATCCGGAAACAAATATTATACTAGTCAATATCAGATGGGGCCCTCTGGAAAGTTGATGTCATGATCGAATCGAGCTAGATTTATCACCATTTTCTATTTGATGAAAACAGAATGCAACATTATTTATTTCATTTTCTCCAAAAACGGATCGATAAGATACTTTGTATAGAATTCTGCCATTTCCTTCTCCTCCGGCAAATCGTGTGTCACCCAGCCATCGATATTGGTTATAGCTATGGTATGATTGCCGGGGGAATATACCAGTGTCAGGAAAGTGATAAACATCCTGTCGCTTTCGGGATAGTCATGAGTCGGCGGGTCATCGCTCTGAAAGAATTTCAGCTTGTAATGAGCCGTGGTATCATCAAGATCGGTTATATTCTGAATCTCTATATCCTGCTCGGCCAGTGTCTGCTCGAAAATCTCTCTCAGCCTGTTCTGGCTTTTATAGGTTTCGGCAGTTGCCCCCGGCTCGAGATTATATTTCTTGCCCGGTGGTGTAGCTATAACGGCTGCACCGGTTATCAATATCAGAATAACCGAGGCTGCTTTCTGCAGGCCATATGAAAGCCGCCGAACGAGCCTGCTATCGTGAGAACGCTTGACGAATGTATAGCTGAGAGGCAATACCGCCAGAGCGATCAGGTCGGTGATATCTTTCACCCGCGAGGGTAGAGGAATATCGATATGCCCGTTAATTGCGATGAACAGGTTCTCCACCGGAGCGATTTTCCAGAGAATAAAACCGAAGGCAATCGTGATGTGAATAATAATAATCGATTTCGATGATTTAAAATACCGGCCGGCATTTACACTGACAAACACCGCCAGCACGAACAGGCCGGAGAAATCGGAGAGCTTACCGGTCAGCCATCCCGGATGGGCAGCTTTGAGAAAATGATCGTTTACCAGAAGGACAGCCAGGGCTATAATAAAAGCCGGGTGGAAAAGTTTATTCGAAGATTTATTCATGAGGGTAATTTTAATATAGTGGCTGTATAAATGCAATGATTTACTGCGTGTATTCCTTAAACCTCGTTACGAAGCGCTGCTTCGCAATGATACTAATCAGCGGCTTAATACAGCGAGTTGCTATTCTGGAAGATTGTTTCGCCTTCTTGCAATGGCGGACTTTAATTGGCTTTACCCCATTTCCTCTAAAAACTCCACCACTCGTCTCGGATGAGGTATTACTATCGTACCACCAACTGTCGTGGGCACCAGGCCTGGCATCTCCCTGGTACGTTTGTCTAACGCGCCATCCTGATAGGTAAACGTAACGAGATATAGAAAGAAAAAAGCCGGGCTCTGCTCGAACCCGGCTTACGGTTTTATTTCAAATACTTGCCCAACCACTCGAATTGCTCACGGTATACGTGGCGGTGGTTGTGAAGTTTTCTGATGCTATGTCCCTCATCGGGGAAATATAAAAACTGTGATGGTACGTTTCTGGCCTGCAGCGCAGTAAACATCATGATCCCCTGACTGATATCCACCCGGTAATCGTACTGGCTGTGTATCACCATCGTGGGGGTATTGAAATTAGCCACATATTCTGCCGGAGAATGTTTGAGATAGTTAGCCCTGGCCTCCCAGGGCGGTCCGCCGAACTCCCAGTTCGGGAACCAGAGTTCATCGGTGGAATAGTAGTCGCTGATATTTTCGAAACTGCCGTCGACACTGATCAAGCAGGCGAATCTGTCCGTCTGGCCGCAGATCCAGTTGACCATATAGCCCCCATAAGATCGCCCCAACGCCGCTAACTTCGTGGTATCGATATATTCATGCTCGGCTATCAGATAATCCAGCCCCAGCATCAAATCCTCATACGGAGCGCCGCCCCAGTCGTTGTTGACCGCATCCACGAAAACCTGGCCGTACCCCCGGCTGCCGTGAGGATCGATCTGCGCCACTATATATCCTTGAGCCGCCATAAGCTGGGTATTCCAGCCGTAGTAATTAAAATCTTTCAGCCAGCACCATTGCGGGCCGCCGTGTATCAGAAGTACCAATGGATACCTGGATGTTTTATCGAATTGCGGCGGGAAGGTCAGCATGCCGTGGATACTATCCTGATTGGCGCCAATGAACAGAAAATCCTCTGCAGGTGAAAGCTCCAGATCTTTGAACCGCTCATCACTGAAATGTGTCAGACGCGATTGTCTGTTGTTCTTGCTGTTGTACTCGTATATCTCATATGGCTCGGTTTCGGTAGATTTTATATAGTAAAGATACAGGCCATTGCTTGAAATCTGTAAATTCCAGCAAACGCCGTCATCAACAAGAGTAGTGATTTTACCAGTTTTAAGAGTTAGCTTGTAGATCTTACTTTTTCCCTGATCGACCGCGTTGAAGTAAATATATTTCGAATACGGTCCCCAGACAACCTCGTTGACAGAACGATCGAACTCCTGAGTTATATTTTCATATTCCCCGTTTACCCGTTTATACAGTATCAAATCTCGCTGATCCGCCTCGTAGCCACCGCGCGCCATCGAACGATATGCGATAAGCCGACCGTTAGGGGAATATACGGGATTATCATCATAACCGGGAGAATCGGATATACGGGTCAGGTGATTGGTTTTGATATTGAGCGTGAAAACATCATTGTTAGTGCTAATCGTTACTACCGTATCGGTGTTCATGACGAACGCGATCTCGCTGTTTTCTTTCGAGAACGCGTACCCGGGATCGGAACTTCCCGCTATCGGAGGGGCGTCCTTATCGAAAGGAGTCAGGTCGGAGTACTCTCCGGTTTGGGTATCGACTAGAAACAAGTGATTTCGCTTGCCATCGTTCCACCATTTATAGTGACGGAATAACAAATCATCATAAAGAATCGCCTTGACCTCGCTTTCCTCTTTATCCTCGTCAATCCGGCGGTTACACTCGTCATCCGCGTTACATTCGGGATAGACCGAGGTTTGCACTATAATCGATTTGCCGTCACCTGACCATACCGGATAAGCGAAATCGGAGTAGTTGTCGGTTAGAAGGGTTGCCTCGCCTCCATATAGCGATATAGTCCAGAGTTGCCCGGTAAAACCATCCCCGCGAGTAGAGATAAAGGCGATACGGTTGCCGTCCGGAGACCAGGCCGGTTGCGTATCATTTCCGCCATTTGTTAGTTGATACACCCCGCCGCCATCCACCGGTACTATCCAGATATTGGTGAAAGCCTCGTCGCTCGAGAGATCGTACTCGGTTACCTCGGCGGCAATGTATTTGCCATCGGGAGAAAGGCAGAAATTTTCGAGCTGGGGGTAGCTGTATAAATCATCGAATGTGATTGATTGTTCGGCCATAACCGCAGTCGTTAACATTATTGCTATTAGCAGTGCGCGGGATGTCTTAATCATTTTATTAGTACTCCTTTTAGTTCTAATTTACCTTTGAGTATATGAGTGTTATCGGCGTGAAACAAATAAAATGTGATATATTTAAGTATAGGAACTCGTAGAATCGACGAATTATTGCTGAATCTATTCCAAAAACGACTTTATCGTTTCAACCATTTTAGCCATCGGCACTGTAACCTGGCCGGGCTTTTTATCGATCCACTCCTGCCTGTCCTCGATCTGAACATCTTGCTGTTTGATCACATTCAGGTTTTTTATCGATATCTCGTCCCGCTCGAACTCATCGGAGCCGGCAATAACCGTGATAGGAATACCGGCACGGTCAGCGTATTTCATCTGCTTGCCGATTGCTCCTTCTTTACCCAGGTACAGTTCGGTTTTAATACCGGAGGATCGCAATTTAGAAGCGATTTTTATATAACGTGGAAGCTTATCCTTATCCATAACCGTAACCAGCACATCAGCAGTGGAGGAACGCGGCGCGCTCTTTTCCAGCATCCTGATAGCCGCGATCAAGCGGTCAATACCGATTGAGCCACCGGTGGCCGGCGTATTTTGCCCGGCGAACTTGCCGATTAAATTGTCATATCGTCCGCCCCCCATGATACTGCCTACCCGGTTAATCTTCTCATTGGTAAAAACCGCCTCGAATATCGGGCCCGTGTAATAATCTAATCCCCGGGCGATACTGAAATCGATAACCACCTGATCATCGGATACGCCCATGGAAGACAGGTTGGAATCTATCTGCGCCAGTTCATCGATGCCTTCTTCGCTGCCCTCCAGAGATTCGAATAAACAACCGATCGAATCGAGCGCCTCTTTACGGTTCTTGCTGGGAAGCTGAATGTAGTCGACTATCTTTGCAATCTGATCTTCATTCAATCCGAGTCCAGCTATCATATCACCCGATTCATCTTTACGTCCCGGCCCGAGTTCCAGCTTGACATTATCCAGCCCCTGTTTATCGAGCTTATCCAGTACCCGGAACACCGAATGCGCGGAATCCTCGGTCATACCAACGAATCTGACAAGGCTGTTTAGAATTTTACGATTGTTAAACCTGATTTTCGTTTCCAGGCCGATAGCTTTAGACGCTTCAACCATCACAACCATAATCTCGGTATCCGCCAGCATTGATTTGGAGCCGATAATATCGATATCGCATTGCATGAACTCACGGAAACGCCCCGGATCGGGCTTATCGTAGCGCCATACCGGTTGAATCTGATAACGTTTAAACGGCCGGACTATATCTTTATATTGAGCCATCACCCTTGAAATCGGAACAGTCAAATCGTAGCGAAGCCCGACCTCGTTTTTATCTGGATCGGTAAACAGGTAGATCTGCTTGGAGGCCTCCTCGCCATAGCCAAGTAGAATATCTTTATATTCCAGCGCCGGCGTGGAGATAGGCGCAAATCCATATGATTCATACACTTTTCTAATCTTTGAGATAATCTGCTCGCGAAATAACGCCTCATCTGGCAATAAATCTCTAAACCCTTTTAACAGTCTCGGCTTAACATCCGCCATAATTTTCCTCCGGAATAAAAAAATACCGACGTCGGGGATCGAACCCAAGACCTCCTGATCCACAGTCAGGCGCTCTAGCCAGCTGAGCTACGTCGGCAAAATACCTGTCTATGTTAAACAGCAAGCAAGATAAAGTCAATCACTTTTTATATCGTATATTAACGCCATATCTTGATGGTGGTTCCATTAATAATATGACACTAACACCCCATTATGGCCACATTAGAAATTGTTTGCATGTTAACATTAAGGTTAATATATACTCATCATTATTTTCGATAAATACAATTGTAACTGTTATTAAAGTTAAATAAGTAAACATATTATGGCTTATTGATGAAAGATGACCGATGTACTACCGATATATGTTTAGTATATTGTATTTTATGTTTATAAATAAACTTGGGGTAAACGGATAATTCTGGTTAAATTCATATGACCCAAAAAAGATTATTAAAGCGAATAGACGAGCTTGAAGCAAAAGTCAAAGACCTGGAAGAACAGCTCGAATATAAACAAAAAAAGCACGTAAGCAGAGATTTCCTAGAAAGAATCATAGAAAAGATTCCAACCGGACTCGCTGTAATCGATAAATGTCAAAATGTAGTTTTACTTAACAGCTATACGGAACAGTTACTTGGATTAAACAGAAATGACGTACTCAATGAAAAATACGCTAATGCCAAACTGACTGTCAAAGATTTAAACGACAATCCAGTTCCCATAAGTAAGCAGCCTTTCGAAGTCATCCAAAAAACATTAAAACCTCTAAACAACCAGCAGTATAAATTAGAATTCCCAGACTCCAAACATATTATAGTGTCTTTAAGCGCCGCCCCGCTATTTGACAAAAACAACGAATTTGACGGTATAGCATTATCGGTTGAGGATATATCCGAACAGGTAAAATTGAAAAGCGCCCTGGATGAAAGCTTAAACACATTCCGTAACATCATCGAAGCCTCCCCTCTCGGGATACATCTTTACGACATTAATAGTGACGGTAATTTAGTGTTCGTTGGCGCAAATGAGTCGGCAGATAGAATACTCGGTGAGGAGCATTCTCGATTTATCGGAAAAACAATCGATGAGGCGTTTCCTCAATTGAAAAATACCGAGGTTCCCGAGCGTTACAAATGGGCGGCCCTGGAGGGTACTCCCTGGCGAACCGAGCGGGTCGATTACGAAGGTGGTTTGATAAAGGGCGCGTATGAGGTCGTGGTATTCCAAATCACCCAGGGTAAGGTAGCAGCGATGTTTCGGGATATCACGCATCAGAAAAATATCGAAGAAGCGCTTACCAATAATGAGAAAAAATACAGATCGTTAATAGAAACCTCCGAGAATATAATCTGGGAAACAGACAATGAACTGAACTGCACCTATATGAGTCCTAAAATTGTAGAAATACTGGGCTTTAAGGCAGACGAGATTGTCGGTAAAAACATCTTTGACTTCGTAGCACCTAAAGATACGGAAAAACTTAATAGTATTAGAAACAATACTTTAGACGATCCACATCCATTTTCGGGTATCGAGTTGGGATTCGAACATCTGGATGGCCATAATGTATTTCTTGAACTATCGGGATTACCCGTATATGATAATGAATTCCAAGTAATTGGTATACGTGGGGTTGGCAAAGATATTACCGATAGAAAAAAAGCAGAATATGAACTGGAAAACTCGAAGTCGCTGCTCGAATCGATCATAGATCAATCGCCTATACCTATGGCTCTGGTGAGTTCACCTGATTTGGTGCTCAGGATGTATAACCGGGCTTGCAGCGATATTCTTGCCGTGAGCGATATCCCATCCCAGGTTGGTGTAAGCATTTTGGATTTGGCGATAACCTGGAAAGACTATGACGTCGATGGAAACCTGATCCCTTTCGATGAACTTCCTCTTGTCAAAGCGCTGAAAGGACAGCGAACCTTAACACGGGAGCATAGGATAGTCAGGGAGGATGGGTCCGTGCGCTATGCTATTGTCGATTGCATTCCTTTATTCGATAAAGCAGGCAAGCTCATAGCCAGTTTCCTTGTTTTCCCCGATATCACGGAGCGCAAATTAGCAGAACAAGCAAGATTAGAGAACGAGCAGAAATACAGGACATTATTCGAATCAGCCAATGATTCCATATTTATTATGAAAGGTGAATTATTTATCGATTGTAACTCTAAAACACTCGAAATATTCAAGTGTAAAAGAGAAGATATAGTTGGCAAGTCGCCATACAAATTATCTCCTGAATATCAGGATAAGGGAGAGTTATCTTCGGATAAAGCGATGGAAAAAATCAAGGCCGCATTGAACGGCCAACCGCAATTTTTCGAATGGAAACACCTCCGTCTGGATGGAACCTTATTCGATGCCGAGGTAAGCCTCAATCAATTCTCTCTCAGTGATGAGGATTTTATTCTGGCAATCGTAAGAGACATCACTTCACGCAAGAAATACGAGATCGAACTGAGGGAATCGGAACAGCGTTATCAACAACTATTCGATTCGGTATTGGAGGGGATAAGTGTAGTCGATGAGCACAGGAACTTCCTTTTTAGCAATCCTGCTTTAGCGCAAATTCTCGAGGTGAGCGATCCGGGAGCGCTGGTAGGGAAAAGAATTTTCGATTTTATTCCTGATGAGCTGCATGAATACTTGCATAAAATTGGGGAGTCAAGAAGACTGGATAGTAATTCACAGTATGAGTTGGAAATAATTACCGCAAAAGGAAACAAGAAACACATCCTGGCAACCGTGTCGCCCAAGCTCGACTCCGAAGGGAATTATGAAGGCGCTATCATGGCGGTAATTGATGTTACCGAAAAGAAAAACCTAGAGGAGCTTGTCAACCGCACCCAGAGGTTAGAGACGGCCGGCCGAATATCGGGGCAAATCGCCCATGATTTCAACAACCTTCTGGGGCCGCTTACCGCCTATCCTGATATTATCAGAGGGATACTGGATATCAATCATCCCGCCATGAAATATATCCAAAAAATGGAACAGGCCGCCTTATATATGGCGGAAATCAACCAGGAGCTTTTAGTCCTGGGCAGACGGGGGCATTATAATCTCGAACCGCTGAACCTGAATGCTGTTATAGACAGCGTCGTCAGTAGCATGCTCTCTGAAAAAGGGGATAAACCGTTACTGAAACATTACTCGTCCAATCTTATGAATATAAATGGTGGAAAATCTCAAATAAGCCGCGTTATCGCCAACCTTCTAACGAATGCCTGGGATGCTCTCGGTAGGGATGGCAAGGTTGAGATACGAACCGAAAATTATTATATCGATGACTCGGTCGCCCGCTATGGAATGATACCCAGGGGCGAATACGTGAAACTTACTATCAGCGATAACGGCTGTGGTATTCCAGAGAATGTCAGACCCAAAATATTCGATCCGTTCTTTACTACCAAACGCGCGGATGTTTCGCGAGGATCAGGCCTCGGCTTAAGTGTAGTGCATGCCGTAATGGAGGATCATAACGGTTTCGTGGATATTGAGAGCAAACCGAACGAAGGCACAAGATTCTTTTTGTATTTCCCGATTACGCGTGAACAGGTAAGAGAGGAGGCATCCGACAAAATCGAAGGTGGCGATGAAAGCATACTGGTCGTGGATGATGATCAGACTCAACGCGAGATAGCCATTGCTTTACTTGCACAACTCGGTTACGAGGTTGTGGCCGCCGATTCCGGTGAGATGGCTTTATCGATTTTGAATACCCGCTCGTTCGACCTTTTAATACTGGATATGATAATGCCCGAGAGTATCGACGGCGCCGAGACCTACAAACAGGCTCTTAATATCAATCCCAAGCAGCGAGCTATCATAGTTTCGGGATACGCTGAAACTGATCGTGTGAAGGCGGCGCTCGAACTCGGAGCAGGTTCTTATATCAGAAAACCTCTTACCATGAAAACGATCGCAATAGCAGTGCGAGCGGAACTCGATAAAATGTCCAGATCGGCAAAGCCCAAATCAAAGAGTTTGCATTACACGCGCCAATGAATTATTTTCCTACAGTATACATAGAAATTTTGAATCGTACATTGCCGGTATCAAACCGAACATTACGTGCAGGCTAGAAAAAACTAGATGAACCGTCGATGGTATCGAGGAGTGAAAATGAATAAGTCTATCATATCGATCGCGGCTTTGGTAAGCTTACTATTTATCAATGAGACAATTATCCCATGCACGGCCTTATGCTTGCAAGGCGATGGCCATATATATGTAGCAAAAAATTACGATTGGAGCGTTAGTTCGGGATTACTGATAGTTAACAAAGCAAGCGTGGCGAAAACCGCGTTGATCTCCGGCAATCCCGCGAATTGGGTGTCAAAATATGGCAGCGTCACTTTCAACCAGTATGGTCGGGAAAATCCTAATGGTGGGATGAACGAGGCCGGCCTGGTGGTGGAGATTCTGTGGTTACGCGCCACTGAATATCCACGGCCTGATAACCGTCCGAGTATCGGCAATACACAGTGGGTGCAGTATCAGCTCGATAGATGCAGGACTGTCGAGGAAGTCATCGCGACCGACAAAGAGATTCGTATTAACGGCGATAACAACGCGCTGGTTCATTATTTCGTTGTGGATGCCACCGGGAATACGGCGGTGATAGAAATTTTAAATGGCAAGATGGTGGCTCATTCCGGGATGGATATGCCCATAGAGGTGATAACCAATAACACATATGCCGAATCATACGAATTTGCCGGGAAATATGATTGTTTCGGCGGAGATAAAAAGCTCGGTGAACGCAAAACAGAGATAGAAGTATTTAGCCGCGAAGCCTCGCTGGATCGATTCGTGCATGCCGGAGTAAAAGCCGATAAATTCAAACCGGAAAACGCTAATAAAGATATAAAATACGCTTTCGATGTTCTGGCGCTCGTGAAATCCGGCAAACGCACTGTCTGGAATATAGTATATGATATTCCGAACCGGACGATTCATTTCAAATCCATAGAGAGACCAAATCATAAATACCTCGAATTCAGTTCTCTGGAATTCGATTGCAACTCTCCTGTGTTCGTCATCGATATTAACAACATACATTCGGGCGATATCGCCGGGTATATGCAAGACTACAGTTACGAGTTGAACTATAATTTCCTGGAACAGGCTATTAAAAACACCGGGTTTCTCGGGGATTTTCCCGAAGAGGATATCAGATACATCGCCAGGTATCCTCGAACATTGAAATGCATGGAGTAGAGAACGAGAATTCCTCGAGAATCCATCAGTAACTAAATTATATCTATCTCTTTTACACTGGGGAAAATGTAATTCGGCCTGAACGGGAGTTTCTCCAGATCACTCATCTGGCTTAAACCGCTTAACACCAGCACGGTGGTTATGCCGGCCTGAATACCCGCCAGTATATCGGTGTTCATGTTATCGCCTATGATAACACTTTCCTCCGAGTGGGCATTTATACTATTTAGAGCGGCCCGCAAAATCCAGGCGTTCGGCTTGCCGATATAAAATGGCCTCTTGCCGGTTATTCTCTCTATAGGGGCACACAGGGCTCCGCAGGCGGGATGCCCTTTCGGCCCGGCAACATCCGGGTTGGTTGCAATAAAACGCGCCCCTCGCATAACGAAATATGAGGCTTTTTGAATCATATCCCAGTTATAAGCTCGAGTTTCGCCCACGATCACGAAATCGGGATTGATATCGGTAATCTTGAAACCGATATTGTATAGCTCATGGGTAAGCGCGCCCTCGCCGATAACGTAAGCTTTATCACCCTCCTGATTTTTTAAAAAAGCGGCAGTGGCCATGGCCGAGGTATAGAAATGATCCTCGGGGATATCCACACCGGAGGCGGCGATACGATTGCGTAGATCGGCCGGAGTCTGCGAGGGGTAATTGGTCAGCATACGAAATTCTTTATCGCTGTTTATCAGGGAATTCAAAAACTCGGCTGCACCCGGAAGTATTTTATTATCATGAGCAATTACACCATCTATATCGCAAATAATACTTTTCAAAAGATTCTCCTTATTGTCTGTCATCCACCAACCCCCTTTTTATGAATTCGGTATCCAGAGCTTTTACCATATCACTTTTTCTCTGACATTCGATAAATATAGCATCCATGCCGAATTTATGGTAAAGATTCTTCTTCTCGGCCACCCTATCGCGGTAATGCGGCATATGATTGTAACCGCAAATCTCTAAAAATATATTATGCTCTTTTAAGAAAAAATCAGGCCGGAACTGCCTGCCGCCCAGTAGTATAAGAGGCTCGTACCGGAATTCGAAACCGTGTGCCATAAGCCAATCCACACATGCCCGTTCGAGTTTCGAGCGAACGGGAATACCGGACGAGGTATCGAGTATTGGGTTGAACTTGAGTTTACGTTTCAATCGAACGCCTCGAATTCCGCCGGGTTTACCTGTTTTCTTGAGCCTTTTAGGGTAGCGCATGAAACGAATTAATGATATTTTCGTAGGAAAGGCAATCGTTAACTTGAGGATTATCGTAATGATAGAGATTAATAAACATTTAACCATAGATGAGGGCGAGATCAGGTTCACTTTCGCCCGTGGAGGCGGACCCGGCGGACAGAACGTGAATAAACTGGAGACGAAAGTTATCCTGTATTTCGATCTGGAAAATTCGCGCTCTCTGGATGATAATCAAAAAGCAATACTTCGGAGTAAGCTTAAAACGCGACTTTCGGGAGAGGGTATTCTTCAGTTAAGCTCGCATAAGTATCGTACCCAGCTTGCCAATCGTGAGGATGTACTGAGTCGTTTTATCGAAATATTGAAACGGGCCCTGATCAAGAAGCCGAAACGTATTAAAACCGGAATATCGAAAGCGGCAAAAAAAAGACGATTGGAAGAAAAGAAAAAGCATAGCGCTAAAAAAGATTTGCGGCGTAAAGATATCGATTGGGATTAAACCTGCTCCAGGTGAATCAATTCCACTTTGAAAAGAACACCCTCGCCGCCCTCGAATTCCACACCCGGGTATGTGAAATCGCGAGTGACCTCCTCGAATCCTAATTTTTCGTGAAGTTCGAATGATACCTTATTACGGGCATTGGCGAAATAGTAAGCCGATCCGGCTCGTTCGGCGATCCACTCCAGGCGCTTTTTGGTTAGTGCCAGGGCAACACCCCGGCGACGATATCTCGAACGAACTATTACACCCGCTAAGTACCAACCCTCGGGACAGATATTACGAGGCGGATTTTCGGGATGGCTGAAATACCTGGCTCGGGCGTAACCTGCTATCTTACCTTCATGTTCGGCTATTAGAAGTAGATGGCTGCCCGGATCGCTCGTTTCGATCTCTTTCTCGAATCGGGCTATCATATCCGTGATATCACCGCCCTCGCGGTTAAACATTATAGTTGCCAGCAACGGGGCATCATCTATAACGGCGGATCTGAAAAGTAAATCCTCGAGAGGCTCACCATTATCGGATTTTCCAGGCTTATATTTTTCGAACATACTCATTACGATCCCCTCATTGTTTTATTGAATGTAAGCATCCTATCGATTATAATCAATACCGGATATCATTAAGGAACGATTAATGAATAAGAAATTTTCGGCAATCCTGAAATATGTCTATATACTCCTAGCTTTCGGTTTCATGGCCTACTACTTGACAGTCAACTGGTCAAAACTAAACGGATTCGACTGGCATATTAATATATGGTATCTCATTATTTCTATTATCCTTACCTGGCTGGCGTTGTTCGGCCCGGTTGTAGTATTTCGCCTGCTTTTTACGAAAATTGCCGGATATCGATTCAACCTGCCTGAAATTTTCAGGATATTCAACCTATCGTTTATCGGAAGATACCTGCCCGGCAAGGTATGGAGCGTGCTGGGGATGGTATATTATACCGGCGAGTACGGTATCGGCAAGCGCCTTTCGATGACTGCTGTGATAATAAATGAGGTCTGTTTCAAGGGCTCGGGTTTGTTCTGGGGGCTGGCTTATTTCCTGATCAGCCGAAAATATACCGAATTCCATATCCCGGTGGTATCGGTAATGATTCTTGCTTTTATTGCCATACACCCGTCAATACTCCGGAAAGTGCTTGATTACGGCTCAAGGTTATTAAAAAAAGATACGATCGAGTTAAATATCAGCTATAGTTCGATTATTATCTATTTCGTGATATACCTGGTATTCTGGGGGATTTACGGATTGAGCCTTTATATGCTTATACAGGCGGTTCATCCGATTAACGCGGTGAATGCGGCCGCAGTTATATCGTTTCTGCCCCTGGCCTGGACTATTGGCTACCTGGCGGTATTCATTCCCGGTGGTATCGGTGTGCGCGAAGCCTTGTTGGTAGCCCTGCTTTCGGCTTATATGTCCGCCGAGATCGCACTGGTCATAGCTCTGGTGCAGAGAATCATATCAACCTTGATCGAGGCTGTAAACGCGCTCGTTTCACTGACAATAAAAAAGGGCCGGTAAGTATCCCGACCCTGTCAACTTTATGCTGTAGTCAGCGTTCTTTTAACCTCTCGCTCGGCTTTCAACCAATCTTCCATATCAGCGCCATGCCATCCACCGCGCTGCTGGTACATCTCGTAAGCCTTCTGGCGGATTTTGGTATTTAATTCGCCGGGATTACCTAAAACCATCCTCTGGTCTTTGGTATTCTTTTTAGCTGAGGTTGTTGTTTTTTTCCGAGTAGAGGTAGCTTTTTTTCTAGTAGCTGCCTTCTTGGTTGTAGCAGTTTTGCTCGGCATATTCAAACCTCCTTAACAAGTTAATTTGCCATAACGATTGCTAACGGTATTTTGTTTCTAAAATTTATTGATCATTTAATTAATCGGCGAAAAATTAGTACTTTTCACTTAAAAAAGAAAAAAGAGTAAAGTTTTCTTGCTCTATACGATAAGCTTTACTATCGGTTACACCTCATTGCACCCAATCTAATATTCTCTCAGCACCTGCTTAAGTAAACTATATCAACGCATTAGCATATTAATCTGATACTATATGCTAACTATTTCCATTATATTAGGATAATGTAATCGAATTATATTTGTTTCAGCTCCGGTTTCAGTATCGGTGTAATACCGGCAAAACACCTTGCCTTAACATTTATAGCAATATATTATGTAAAAAAAAGGAGATGGTACGATAAAAGCATCTTGCTAATCTATTCTGTTGGTGTTAGAGCTTCGGTAATGAATTTCTAACTGGAGCGGATAGGTTATAGGCTGAACTGAATGCTTGAGGCCAGACCTCGTAAAGGAGATTAATCAGACCTGTAACCGAATTGCCACCATAAGGCAAAGACCTTGAATAGGAGTTTGGTAGGCGCCGACAGAGAGTCTGCTCCAGTGATAACCATAGAATGGAGCAAGAAGATGAGGTACTTAGGAGTAGACCTTCACACAAACAGTTTGACCGTGTGTTACCTGACAGCCGGTGGTCGGGAGAGGATCAAGGAGTATCGGCTAAAGGATCTAAAGGAATTTAAACGAGGATTAAAAAAGACGGATTGTGTAGCGGTTGAGGCCACTGGCAACACTCGTTATTTCGTTGATGAGATATCGCATTTGGTCAAGCGAGTTGTTGTCGTCGATCCGAACAAATTTGAGATAATCAAATCATCAGTCAGTAAGACGGATGAAAACGATGCCAGGAACTTAGCCTATTTTATGAGCAAAGACATGTTGCCGAAAGCCCGATTAAAGACGAAAGATAAAGCGCAGATCAGTTCACTTGTTGGGACACGGGACAAGCTGGTCAAGTTACGTACAGCTTTGAAGAATAAAATACACAACATACTCAATCATCATGGTATCAAGAGTAAAAAGGAGGCCTACTCCAGCAACAAGAGTTTGGAGCGGGTTCTAAAGATGAATTTTGATGAGGTTGTTTCTGTTGAGCTTGAGGTATTGGTTGATCAGATTCGCAGTTTGAATGAGGGGATAAAAAAGCTGGACAAACAGATAGAGGATCAGGGTCGCAAGTTGAACGGGCATAAGAACCTGACCAGCATCAAAGGAATCGGCAGCAAATCAGCTACAGTGTTGCTTTCGGTAATTGGTGATGTTGCTGATTTTTCGGACAAAGATAAATTGGCCTCATATTTTGGCGTAGTGCCGCGAGTTTCCAATTCAAACGAGATTCAGCATCATGGTCGGATTACCAAGCGTGGTTCTAAGATTGGTCGGACTACACTGGTGCAGTGTACGCTTGTTGCCATACGATATAACCATTACTTGAGTAAATATTACAATCGTATAAAAAACCGTCGTGGCAGCGGTAAGGCTATCATTGCCACAGCCAGAAAATTACTGGGAATAATCTATGACACCTTGAAAAATAATTGGGTGTTTGAAGATTTCCCTAACTTTGTGTTAGCAAACAGATAACTGAAATTTGGAGTAGACTTTTATCATAGGAGTTTTTAATGACTATTTCTAAATCTATAGGAAAATTGGTATTAACCTTAGCTATATTTATTGTATCACTAAGCCCGTTGGCGGCCAGTCAGGGTACTATAATATTAAAGAATGGCGAGCAATTCGAAAATGTTAAATATGATACAAATAATTACTATAAAAATATTCGTATATCTCTCGAGGACAGGATCATTGAGCTAGGATTTGATCATATCGAGAAAGTGTTGGATCTCGATAATAAAGATATTACTGATAAGGTTTTGAAAAAAAGGGATGTTTCATCCGGATCAGGGGAGATTGATGATAAAAGCGAGGAAGATATTCCTTTTTTTGATTTAACCAGCAGTAATACTCCGGTGCCCGATTCTGATATTCCTCATCGTTACCTGGTATCTCCATGGAAAATATGGAATTTCGCAATAAGGTTTTCCGGGATTCATAGCATACCGATAGGTGACTACTACGAGGGGATAAACTCAGGAATAGGATTCGAGGGTGACTTCCGATTAGCAGTCGACCATCATTTGGCATTACGGTTTATCGTCTCGCGCTCCGGAATGAGTATCGACGACAACCTTCAGCTTTATTCCAACTTCCCCGATAACGAAATTACCGATCACAAACTTAAATTTCATGGGATTCGTTATATATGCGCGGTTGAGTATTACAGCCATACCGATAAAAACATCAAAGACTTTAGCATGTGGTACCTTTATGGTGGATTTGGAGCTATACAGCATCTTACCTCACTCGAGGTTTTTTTTGAGAATACTAGCACCAATGAGACCTGGAGCGAAAAAGTCACGGATAAGCAATCAAAGTTTCTTCTTACCGGAAGTTTCGGAGTCGTGAAAAAGGTATCGGAATACCTGGGTATCGAGGGGGGAGTCAGTTTGGATATAGTAAGTGTTGGTTATGGCTATAATTCGTATGGCGAGCGTAGCCATCAATATTCATATATTTTCGATATCAAAGCCGGTATCTGTTACTTTTTCAAATAACGATTAATCATCAATATCGTGCAGACATATCCGGCAAATCTTGTTTTCAAGTTGTAAAGTGTTGGGTTTATTGATGAGGGCCACTATCCGTATCGTATGATATGCGGTGTTTTCCGTTTATACTTTCCTGATGAAATACTACCGGATTAAACTTGGCGGGAAAGAATTCCCGCCAGCTTATTAAAAATTCTGAAAAGAGGCGCTCGATCGAACGCCTCTACGAATATTTATAAGCCAAATAATGATTCTAATTAACTATATGTATCGCTTTCTTGTTGGCGGCCAAACCGGCCTCCATCATGGCCTCCGATAGTGTCGGATGTATGGCCATCAGATGACCTAAATCCTCGGTTGTTCCGTCGAACTCGAGCAGTGTCGTACCGGCGAAAACGATATCTCCCGAATGCGGGCCGAACATGTGAATACCCAGTATGGCATCAGTGTCGGCATCGGCGATGACTTTAGTGAAACCATCCGAGGCCAGCGTGGCGATTGCCTTGCCGATAGCACGGTAGGGGAATTTGCCGACTTTCACCTTGTGGCCTTTTTCGACAGCTTCTTTCTCGGTCATACCCACACCGGCGATCTCCGGATCGGTAAACACCGCGTACGGTACCGATTTCCAATCGGTGATATGAGCCGCACCGGAAACGTTCTCGGCTGCGATGATACCCTCGTGCGAGGCTTTGTGCGCCAGTAGTATACCACCGACCACATCACCTATAGCATAGATATTCGGTAGGCTGGTCTGCATCTTGTTGTTCACCTCGATGAAACCTCGCTTATCGGTTTTAATACCGGCTTTATCCAGTCCCAGCGTACCGGTGTTGGGCACCATGCCGGCGGCGACCAGTACCATATCGAACTTGTACTGTTGCTCGCCTTTAGGTGTCTCTACGGTTACCTCGACTTTCTTGGGGGTACGTTTCGAGCCGGTAACTTTCGAGGAGGTCAGTATCTCCATCTTCTGTTTTTTAAGCGCTCGTTCGGAGGCCGAAGACAGGTCTTTATCCAGCATCGGTAACACGGCATCCATAAGCTCGATTATGGTCACCTCGGCGCCGAGGCTGCTGTACACGGTTGCCATCTCGGTGCCGATTGGGCCGGCCCCGACAACGCCCATCTTTTTAGGCACGAACGGTATATCGATAGCCTCCCGCGCGCCTAAGATAAGCTCGCCATCGGTTTTGATAGTCGGAATCTGCATCGGGGATGCGCCGGTGGCGATAATGAAATTCTCCGACTGCACCGGGGTTTTCTGACCTCCGTCATTAACTTGTATCTCGTTTTTTGAGACGAATGAGGCCTCGCCGTTTATGATATCCACGCCGGCTTTTTGTAAAAGTACCTTAACGCCGCCGGTCAAGCGTTTGACCGTGTCATCTTTGTGCTTTTTAAGTTTATCGATCTCGATCTCTACGCCCTCGGCCTTTATGCCCAGACGTTCGGCGTGTTCGATTGTGCGTTTTAGCTCGGTGACATATAAAAGAGCTTTAGAGGGAATACATCCCCAGTTGAGACATACACCGCCGAGATATTCTTTCTCGACAATCGCCGTTTTCAGGCCAAGCTGTGCCGCCCTGATAGCGGAGACATAACCGCCAGGGCCGGCTCCGATCACCACCAGTTGATATTTATCAGCCATCGTAAAATCCTTTCAGTATGGAAAAAGGGCGTCTTAAAACGCCCTGATTAGTATGCAAACGTATTTAAACATCAATAAGCCAACTGGACGGATCCTCCAGGTACTCGATCATCTTGCGCAGGAATTGCACGGCGTAGCCGCCATCTACGACTCGATGGTCGAAGCTCATACCGAAATTCAGTATCGGCCGGGCTACGATTTCGCCATCGACTACGACCGGTTTCTCCTTGATCGTATGCACGCCTAAAATCGCAACTTGCGGATGAGCGATAATCGGGGTGGAACCTGTCGCGCCGTACACTCCGGCGTTGGTAATCGTGATAGTCCCGCCTGATATCTCATCCATGGAGAGCGTATCGGCATTGGCTTTATCGGCTAAATCCTTCATCGACTTGGCGATTTCCAATATGGATTTCTGCTCGCAGTGTTTTACCACCGGCACGATAAGCGAATTGTCGCGGGCTACCGCCATGCCTATATTGAAATAATGTTTAACCCGCATCTCGGTACCATTGAAATGGGCGTTGATCCAGGGAAAATCCTTGGCGGCGAAAATAATGGCTTTGGCGATAAACGGCAGGAACGTGACACGTACGCCGTGTTTCTCCTCGATACCGTTAACGTATTTTTTGCGCCAGGCAATAAGCTCGCTCATATCGCACTCATCGAATGTAGTAACATGCGGGATGGAGAAAGCCGATTTGGTCATATGCTCGGAGATTACCTTGCGTACGCCGGAAATCTTGATGACCTCCTCTTTCTCCTCGCCGGGCCAGGTGAAATCGGGCACCACGACATCGGCGCGGTGACGCATATCTATATACTTGATAACATCATCTTTGGAAACGCGACCATCTTTGCCGGTGCCGGTTACTTTACGCAGGTCTATGAAATGCTCTCGGGCTAATCGTCGCACTAGCGGAGAGGACTTGACAGCCTTGATACCGGATTCGATAGCGTCCTCATCGGCGTGAATGCCCTCGTGGCGGTGATGTTCTGCGGCTTTGACGAAATCCTCTGCCGGGGGAGTAACCTCCTGCTCCTGCGGGATATGCTCTTTGCCGTCATCAGCCTCTTTCTGGAATGTCTTGGCCTCGGTGGCTTCGCCCTCGACATCCATTATGGCTATCTCCTGGCCGATCTCGACTACCGTATCGGGCGCGACCAGGTGTTTTTGCATTACGCCATCGTGTCCGGAGGGTATCTCGACATTGATCTTGTCGGTCATTATCTCAACCAGAGGCTCATCTACTTTTACTTTTTCACCTTCGTTTTTCAGCCACTTTACGATTGTTCCTTCAACTACCGATTCCCCGAGCGGGGGTACTACAACTTTATATTCCATAGCAATCTCCTTAGTATTCCATTACTTTCCTAACGGCTCTGGCTATTTTCTCCGGGTTGGGCAGGAAAAAATGCTCCATCGGGGGAGCAAACGGTATAGCCGGGACATCCAAACCACACACGCGCGCCACCGGAGCGTCGAGGTAGTCGAAAACCTCCTCGGCTATAGTCGCGGCGATCTCACCCATCACGCCGCCTGTTTTCGAGCTTTCCTGTACCAGCACCACTCTCGATGTTTTCCTCACTGACCCCAGTATCATCTCTCTATCCCATGGAGATATCGTCCGCATATCGATCATCTCCACCGATATTCCGTCCTTTTCCAGTTCCTCCATCGCTTGAAGAGAGCGATGGGCCATAAATCCGTAGGAAACGAGCGTAACGTCCTTACCCTCTTTACGAATCGCTGCTTTACCTATAGGCACCATGAAATCATCCTCGGGTAAATCCTCTTTAACCCAACGATAGAGGCGTTTGTGCTCGTAATATATCACCGGATCCTCGCCTCGGATAGCGGATTTCAGTAATCCTTTGGCATCATAGGCCGTTGATGGCAGCACTACCTGCAGGCCGGGTTGAGAGAAAAACCACTGCTCATTAATTTGCGAATGATAAAGCCCGCCGCCGACATCACCGCCGCAGCAGACACGTACCACCATCGGGCATGTCCACTGGCCGCCGGTGCGGTAGCGAAGTTTGGCCGCCTGCTGAATAAGCTGATCCATGGAGGGGGTTATGAAATCGGCGAACTGAATTTCGGCGATAGGTCTCATGCCGACCATGGCCGCGCCAACACTTCCCCCGGCGATATATACCTCGGAGATCGGCGAATCGATCACGCGCTCCGGGCCGAATTTATCCAGAAGCCCTTTAGTGGCCTTGAATACGCCGCCGTAGACTCCGACATCCTCGCCGATGATGAAGACTTTTTCGTCGCGCTCCATCTCCTCATGCATCGCCTGGTTTATAGCATCGATGTATGATGTTTTCTTCATCTCCGCTCCTGCTTCTTATTTTGTTGTATTTTTTTCCTGAACTCCTGTGCCCGGGCGCATTCGGCTTTCTCCGCCTCCGTTTCTAAAATCACCGGGGGCACTTTTTTCTTGTTGCCGTCTTTATCCAGGCAGACAAAAATCAAATACGCCTCGGAGGTCATCTTGACCTCGCCCGTGTCCATGTCCTCCGAGTAAACATCCACTTTGGTAATAAGCGAGGTGTTCCCCGTACAAACAACTCGGCCTTTCAGATGAGCCAATTGACCTACCTTTATAGGATTCAAAAACGATAAACGTTCCAACGAGGCGGTTACACATATAGAATTGCAATGCTTGTGTGCCGCGGTCGCCGCCGCCAGGTCGATCCAATGCATTACGCGGCCACCTAAAGCGTTGCCCAGTACGTTGGCATCATTGGGTAATACCAGCTCGGTCATCTCGATTCTGGATTCGGATGATTTCTTACCCTGTATATCAGTACTCATCACGCCTCACCGGGAAATTCTTCGAATACACGTCCTCGTAAGCCTCCTCGGGCTCGGCGTATTTCTCGTTTTCGTTAGCCTTGATCGCTTCCTCGATTTCAAGCGTGCATTCCTCTATGATAGATTCACGCCTGGCATCCGTTAGAATATCTCTTTCGCGGAGATAATTCTCGGCGCGTGCCAGCGGGTCTTTCTCTTTCCAGTAGTTCAACTCCTCCTGAGTTCGGTAGTCAGCCGGGTCAATCTCGGAATGGCCGTACCAGCGGTAGGTCATCGCCTCGATCAGGGTCGGACCTTTGCCCTCACGAGCGCGCTTTATGGCATCTTGCGAGGCTTTATACATCTCGACAAAATCGTTACCATCCACGGTAACACCCGGGAAACCGTAAGCCTTGGCTCTATCGGAGAAAAACTGAATGGCCGCCGAGCTACTGGCCGGTACCGATTCGGCCCAGAGATTGTTCTGGCAGATATATACGATAGGCAGCTTGTGAATGCCGGCATAGTTCACGGCCTCATGCCAACCGCCTCTAGCCGTCGAGCCCTCACCGAAAAAGGCGATTACGACATTATCCTTTTTCTGAATTTTATAACCCATCGCGCAGCCCGTGCCTATGATGGCTTGACTGGCAAGGGTCGAGGAGGGCGAAATAAATCCTTTCGCGCGCGAGCCGTAATGGCAGGGGTGAGTTTTGCCTTTGTCGGGCGAGTTCTTGCGGGCGTACACCTGGGCTATAATCTCCACCAGTGGGATGCCTTTAGCTACGGCAGAGCCAATCTCGCGGTGTGATGGTGCTATGATGTCCTCATCACGGAGCCCATATGTGGGACAGACCGTGGTTGCCTCTTGCCCGACCGCCGAAAAATAAGTGCCGGCATATCGTCCCTGACGGAACAACTTGCGCAGTTTCTCATCCAGGAGGCGGGTTTTTAGCAGGTTAGTATATAGCCCCATCAACACGTCATCGGGAATCTCCGATTTGCGCTTTCCGGTAGCCTTCTTTGTCGATGATTTTTGGGCGGGCATTTATCCTCCTACAAATCTCAATTATATGCTAAATTTTGATATTATTCATGAGTTTAAAACGAATTTTCCCAGTTTGATTAGTTTGGTCATTCAATCACTTTTCATCTTAAAAGTATAGCAGTCCGGGTTTAAAAAGTCAATTTGCAATAATGGATGCAAATTGAACGAACATCTATTCAAAGGATTGATGTAAATCTACCTGAGGTGGTAGAAATTCTTTCCTGCCACCTATATTCATACGGTAATTCGCCAGGAAATGATTCCTGTCGACTCGTGAAGCTGAATTTTTCAACAACCCTTCAAATTATAGGTAACATTGGAGTTTTTAGAATTGTTTCCAAAAATTGCTTTATTTCAACCGATTAATTGACTGATTTGCTAAATCGTGGCGACAAGAAAACAATATCTTACACCGATGACATGCCGGCGGCTTGAAGAAGTACCGGGAGTATAACTCTAAAAGATAGACTGGCAGGTCACTTACTGCGGGTTTCAATCGCATATCGGATAATTCAGGTTGTAAAATTTAAACTGCTCCAAAAGTCAATAGTTGAAATATATGATTTGCTTTGATTTTAATTTATCGCTAATATATTCATATTCAATAAATGGATGGTTTTAAACGAGTTAAACAAATGGTAGTCGAAATCGCAAGTGTAAATTTAACCGATTGCTAACATTAGGCTAATGTTTCGGGGTTTATTACAGGCATTATGATTATGGGAAAAGCAAAAATACTTGTTGTCGAGGATGACGAGGACATTCAGGAGTTAATAAGATATAACCTTGATAAAGAGGGATACCAGGTTATAAGCGCCAACTCGGGTGAAATCGGTTTGGATAAAGCCCGGGCGGAGAAACCAGATTTGATCGTACTTGATCTTATGCTTCCCGGCATTGACGGTCTTGAGGTTTGCAAACTTCTCAAGTCGGATTCAGCCACGGCTGTTATTCCGGTCGTCATGGTAACCGCCAAGGGGGAGGAATCGGATATAGTAACCGGATTGGAATTAGGCGCGGATGATTACGTAACCAAACCCTTTAGCCCTAAAGTCCTTATCGCTCGAATTCGTGCCTGTTTTAGACGTAATACCCAGCATCCGGCGGATCAGAACTCGGTTATCAAGATTAACGACCTGGTGATTCATCCGGGTCGACATGAGGTTCTGATTTCCGGCGAATCGGTAAAGTTCACGCTTACGGAATTCAAATTGCTGCACTTCCTGGCAAGCCGTCCGGGATGGGTTTTCACTCGCTATCAAATCGTCGATGCTGTCAGGGGTGAAGACTATGTCGTAACCGATAGAACCGTTGATGTTCAGGTTGTCGGGTTGCGCAAGAAGCTCCGCAGTTACGGCAAGTATATCGAAACAGTACGCGGTGTCGGTTACCGGTTCAGGGAACAAATGTGAATCGAAAGCGTCTAGTCTGGCAATTATTTCCATCGCTCTGGTTGATAACGTTTATCGCCATGATAGCGGTTACGTTTTACATCTCCCAGACTTTCGAACAATTCTATCTCGAGCAAGTCGTCGTCGAACTACAAAACAAAGCTACTATAGTGAATAATCATTTCACCCAATGCGATGATGATGTAATGGCGCTCGTTAATGATGATTATTGCTCCAGCCTCTTTAATGATACCGAAACTCGTTTGACTATAGTCGATGCGGATGGCATGGTACGATGTGACTCGGAGGAGGAATCAGTCCTGATGGAGGATCACTCACAACGTCCCGAAATCAGCCGGGCGCTTTCGGGTGATATCGGCGTGGCGGTTCGATATAGCAATACCATCAAGTCCGATTTCGTATATGTGGCAGTACCAATCATCGAAAACCGCCGGGTGATCGGGGCTATCCGGGCCTCCCGCTCGGTGCAAATAGTCCATGAGGCTTTGATGAGCGTATATTTCAGGGTGGCGCTCGGAGGTTTGGCGGTGATGATTCTGATATTGCTGGCGAGCCTGTATACCTCGAAACGAGTCAGCGATCCGCTGGAAACGATGCGGAGTATTTCCAACGAGTATGCCAGGGGCAAGTTAAGCCATCGAATGCCGGATCACGATTCGCACGAAATTGGCGGGCTCGTCGATTCGATGAACCAGATGGCCATCCAGTTGAACGACAGGATCAATACGATAATTCGCCAGAAAAACGAGCAGCAGGCTGTATTATCGAGTATGGTCGAGGGCGTACTGGCTATCGATCTGAACGAGCGGGTGATAAATATCAATGCCGCCGCCGAGAGTATGCTCAATGTCAGCGATGATTTGGCTCATGGTCGTTATATTTACGAGGTACTGCGAAATACCCAGATTCAAGATTTCGTGAAAAGATCATTAGCCGAACAAAAAGCTATTGAGGGCGAGATAGTATTGGACCGGGGCAAAGAATACTATATACAGGCGCACGGAGCAGCGCTCCGGGATGGCGCGGGCAAGCATATCGGAACGGTTATCGTGCTGAACGATATCACCAAGATACGTGAGTTGGAAAATATGCGCCGCGATTTCGTGGCCAACGTATCGCATGAGCTTAAAACCCCGATCACTTCGATAAAAGGATTCGTGGAAACCCTTCAGGACGGCGCTATAAACAGCCCCGATGATGCTCGCCGGTTTTTATCTATCATCATAAAACAGACCGAAAGACTCAACGGTATTATCGAGGATCTTCTAAACCTATCCCGTATCGAGGAGAATGAAGAGAAAGCCGGTATCGCGTTCGAGATGCAAGAACTTCATGGTGTGCTTAAAACCAGCCTGCAAACCTGCGATCCACAGGCAAAAGAAAGCAGTATCAGGCTGGAACTGGAATGCGCTGAGAACCTGAGCGCGAAAATAAACGAGGATCTCATTCATCAAGCAATGGTTAACCTTCTGAATAATGCCATAAAGTACAGCCCCGAAGGTGGAACGATAAGTGTCATGGTTGAGCGGGATAATGATTTCGTTAATATCAGTGTCAAAGATGATGGCATTGGTATACCAAAGGAAGATCAGCAACGCATATTCGAGAGGTTTTACAGGGTGGACAAAGAAAGAAGCCGCCAGTTGGGTGGAACCGGGCTGGGGTTATCAATAGTTAAGCATATCGTTATCGTTCACAAGGGTAAAGTCTCTGTGGAAAGCAACCTGGGCAAAGGTAGTATTTTCACGATATCGATTCCACATGCATAGTTGAAAAAATCAACTTTATCTTATATATTCCAAACATAGAGAGATTTACAACATTATCATAAAATCGAAATCCCGAACAATACTAAAGTTGAACAATATCTTAATTTTCTTTAATAATATTATCGTTTGCTAATAGTACGCTAACACAATCATAACATTAAATTAATTTAATCGCAATGTGATGATTGACGCCGTGGAAATACAATCAGGGAAGAATAATTCGTTACCAATAGGGAAAGGTATGCTTTTTATGATCCGAGAGGGAATTTCAAACTTATTAAGCACAAAAACAGTAATTCTTGGATGTGTATTGTTTATGTATCTAGCTTATTTTGTGGCAAATCCGGTGATAGCCGGAGGGGCAGACAAGAATCCGTTTAAAGGCGTGAAAATGGAGGTTCTCGGGTATATCGATTATTCATATGGTCGCTCGCCTCTAGCCGGAGATACTTACGAGGAATACAACGAGTTCTCCTTAAATCGCGGATATTTCACATTCAAAAAGTCAGATCCAGAATGGATCGGAATGCGCGTTACGATGGATATTCATCGAGATAACACCGGTGACTATAAGGTAAGGGAGAAATATCTCTTCGCCGAACTTCGCCATACCGGCTACGGTTTCTTTACCGATTGGCGTTCCGAAATCGGCCTGGGACACATCCCCTGGCTGGATTTCGAGGAGCATATAAATATCTACAGATGCCAGGGAACTATGGCTATCGAGCGCGCCGGCGTACTCAACTCTGCCGATTTAGGGATAAGCTTGGGTGGCAATTTCGGAGGCAAATTAAACGAGGCCGAAAAGCTCACCGGCAACAGCCATTATGACGGCCGTTTTGGCTCATGGCATATCGGCGTATACAACGGCGGCGGTTATCATGCAGATGAGAACAACGAGAACAAGACATTTCAGGGACGATTAACATTCCGCCCCATACCCGATATCATGCCCGGACTTCAACTCAGCTATTTCGGTATATTCGGTAAAGGTAACACAATGGATGAACCTGATTATAAAGTTAATATCGGTATGCTGAGTATCGAAAATCCCAGATATACTCTATCCGGTCAGTTATTCGCCACTACCGGTAACGCCAAAGGTACCTGGATCGACTCGACAGGCGCAGAGTTGAAAACTCAGGGGGTATCGGTTTTCGGTAATATCTCACCTTTTAAGTCTGTAAAACTATCATTGTTCGGTAGATTCGACCGGTTTGATACCGATAAAGATAATCTGATAGCCGATAAGACTGCTTATACGATGATTGTTGGCGGTTTATCGTATGGTTTATCGGGGGGAAATATGGTCATACTCGATTTCGAAACAACCTCTTATGACTCTGATTCAGGCGGCAGAGGTAAGTTGCCGGTAGCCGGTAACAGCCTCGGTGATGATTATAAAGTCCAGATGGTGTATCAAATTAAGTACTAATGATGAACATTTTTTCTATGATTAAGAGTTACATTAAGATAAGGATAAATGTTTTCGTTGTTTTTATGAAAAGCTAACGAATACTTAACAATTGATACGTACTATTCTCACAGAGAAGAGTGTAATTTAAAATTCGCCGGTACTCGAGGAGGGTGAACCAACCGGCAACGGAGGAATGATGAAAAAAGTAATGATCGCGATGCTGGCTGTGATGGTGATATCGGCGATACTGTTCGCAGGAAACACGATAACGATTAAAGGTTCTGACACGTTGGTCAGGTTGGGCCAACGCTGGGCAGAGGAATACATGAAAGAAAAACCCGAGGTTATCATTCAGGTATCCGGCGGCGGTTCCGGTACCGGTATTGCCGCGCTCTTAAACGGTACTACGGATATCTGCGAAGCCTCCAGAGACATGAAAGCCAAAGAATACAAGTTGGCCGAGAAAAAAGGCATAGATATTCAAAGGATATCGGTTGCTTTGGACGGTATAGCCGTATTCCTCCACGAGAAGAATCCGGTGAAAGAGCTGTCATTCGCACAGCTTCAGGGAATTTACACCGGCAATATATCCAATTGGAGCGAGGTTGGCGGCCGGGACAAGCGAATTATTTTATACGGGCGCGAAAATAACTCCGGTACTTACGCTTTCTTTAAAGAGCATGTTCTCTCGAAAGGCGAGTATTCTGAATATACCCAGACATTACCGGGTACAGCAGCAGTGGTTAACGCGGTTTCAAAGGATGTCAATGGTATTGGTTACGGTGGCATTGCCTGGGCTAAGGGTGTCAAGTTTGCCGCGATTAAAAAGACCGAAACGGATACGGCGGTCGAACCCTCCGTGGAGACAGTTTCAAACGGCAGTTATCCGATATCGCGCGAGCTGTACTGGTTTTTCAACGGTCAACCTACCGGCGAGGTAAAAGCTCTGGTTAACTGGGCATTGTCGGCTAAAGGCCAGAAAATCTCCGAGGAGATAGACTACGTGCCATTATCATCCAAGATGGCCAAAGCTAACATGATAGACTGAGTAAATTCACGAGGATGTCGGAGTAATTTTTTGGAGAGATACGAGTTTAAAAGCAAGTCGAGGGTGCTGGAGTTCCTCGGTGAGAAGATAATAATGCTGAGTGCTCTTTCAGCTATCGTCATTATTTTCCTTATATTCATATTCATTTTCAAAGAGGCAATTCCTATCTTTACCGATCCCGATATCGCTGCCGAGGTCAGTTTGCAGAAAATGTTCGTTGACCACTCGAGGTGGCGTCCGACCTCCGATCCCGCTAAATTCTCCATGATGCCGTTATTCATCGGCACCCTGAAAGCTACCCTGATCGCTATGCTTATAGCTGTTCCGCTGGGAGTAGGCGCGGCTGTATACTCGGCGGAATTCGCCTCCAAACGTATCCGCGAGTTGATTAAACCGGCTATAGAGCTATTGGCCGGTATACCATCGGTGGTACTGGGCTTTTTTGCGCTAATAGTGATGGCAACCATGATTCAGAATCTATTCGGACTCACGTTTCGCTTAAACGCGATTAACGCCGGTATCGCTTTAGGGTTGGCGGTTATCCCGATTATCTTCACTATTTCGGAGGACGCGCTGAACTCGGTGCCCGGGTCTCTTCGCGAGGCCGCGCTGGCCTTAGGCGCCAGTCCGTGGCAGGTGTCTTTCACGATGGTTATCCCGGCGGCCATTCCCGGTATCGGGGCCGGTATAGTGCTTGGTTTCGGCAGGGCTATCGGCGAGACGATGATAGTGTTGATGGCCTCCGGCAACGCCGCAATATCCTCGTGGAACTTCGCCGACTCGATCAGGACATTTTCGGCGACGATTGCGGCGGAGTTGGCCGAGGTCGTATTCGGCGGCACTCATTACAGCGTTCTGTTTTTCATAGGCTCGCTGCTGTTCGCGTTCACGTTCCTGACCAATTTGGGCGGAGAAATTATTTTGAATAAACTCAAAGAGAAAATACAGGGTCAACAGTAATGGCTATCGATGCTAAAATCTCTCGCGATTACATAGAGGATTTCATTCCCTCCCGCGATTTCAAACCCAAAAGCAAAGGCTATATACCGAAAGCTCTGACCTCGATGGCAGTGATAATAATAATCTCGATGCTGGTTATTATCATGTTCAATATCATATATGGCGGTATTGGCATGGTCAGCTGGGAGTTTTTATCCAGTCCGCCTGAGCAGGGAATGGAGAAAGGCGGTATTTTCCCCGCTATAATCGGCACGATATTCCTGGTGTTGCTGATGACTATTATAGCGATTCCGATAGGAGTTCTTACCGCGATATATCTTCATGAATACACTAATCCGGCCTCGAAGATCACCAAGCTCATACGGGTGGCGATAAGTAATTTAGCCGGTGTGCCGTCGATCGTGTTCGGTTTATTCGGTATGGGATTTTTCATAGGCTTTATCGGCTCCGGGCTGGACTCTATGTTTTTCAGTCAAACAGCCCCGGTTTGGGGGCAACCGGCGATTATCTGGGCGGCGGCTACGTTGGCGTTGCTGACACTACCAGTAGTGATTATATCTACCGAGGAAGCTCTGAATACTATCCCGAGAGAGCTGAAAGAAGCCAGTTACGCTCTGGGAGCTACCAAGCTTCAAACCATAAGACGGATAATTATACCGCAGGCCATGCCCGGTATCCTGACCGGCGCGATTCTCTCGATAAGCCGAGGCGCGGGCGAGGTAGCCCCGATAATGTTTACCGGAGCGGCGTATTATCTGCCTTACTTGCCCGCTAAGCTCAACGACCAGTTCATGGAACTCGGATATCATATATATGTAATGGCTACACAGTCTCCGGATGTCGAGGCGACCCTGCCGATTTTGTACGGCACGGTAGTAGTGTTGTTGATCCTGACTTTTTTACTTAACCTGACTGCTATCGTAATCAGGTCGAATATGAGGAAAAGGCGCGCCAATGTCGGATGATAAGGCAAAAACCAAGGCTGACCAGATGGTGAATAGTATTATCGATGAACCTGCCGGGGAAAAGAACAACAAGATGAGAATTAGTAATCTTGATTTCTTTTATGGTGACAATCAAGTTCTTTTCGATGTTTCCCTGGATGTCGAGGAGAAGATGGTGACCGCCTTAATCGGTCCCTCGGGATGCGGCAAGTCAACCTTCCTGCGCTCGCTTAATCGAATGAACGAGACTATACCTAAAACTCGCAGGGAGGGCAGGATCACGCTCGACGGCATCGATATCTACAAAGATATCAAGGATGTTGCCAGCGTACGAACCCGGGTCGGCATGGTTTTCCAGAGGCCGAATCCGTTCCCGAAATCGATCTACGATAACGTGGCCTATGGCTTGATCGTAAACGGTATAAAAGACAAAACTATCCTCCGCAACGCCGTGGAAACCTCGCTGAAAAAAGCTTATCTCTGGGATGAGGTCAAGGACCTTCTGGATAAAAGCGCTCTGTCGCTTTCGGGAGGACAGCAGCAACGTCTTTGTATAGCCCGAGCCCTGGCTATTAAGCCCGAGGTGCTCCTGATGGATGAACCTGCCTCGGCGCTCGACCCGATTTCGACAGCCAAGATCGAGGATTTGATTGGCGAGCTAAAACAACTTTACACGATAGTTATCGTAACACATAATATGCAACAAGCGGCGCGAATTTCTGATTATACCGCATTCTTTTTCCAGGGGTACTTGAAAGAATTCGGGCCGACAAAAAAGATTTTCACTAAGCCGGATAAAAAGATTACCGAAGATTATATTACCGGAAGATTCGGTTGATGGAAAAACTGGCAAGGAATATTAAATGCCGATACATTTGCAAAACGCTATTGAGATATTAAAAAAGAATATTCTATCGTTAAGCGCGGTGGTTGAGGAAAATGTCCAGAAATCGGCCAATTCGATATCACGCCGCGATTATGATCTGACCCAGGAAGTTATCAGCAAAGATATCGAAATCGATAAGCTCGAGGTCGAAATGGAGGAGGAATGCCTGAAAATCCTGGCGCTTCACCAACCCGTAGCTATCGATTTGCGATTCATAATCGCCGTGCTGAAAATAAACAACGAGCTCGAACGTATCGGTGATGAGGCCGTGAATATCGCGAAACGCTCGGCGTTTTTAGCAACCAAGAGCGATTTGAGTAATGATTTTAATTTTGCCGAGATGGTGGAAAAAGTTCAGTTCATGCTGAAAAAAAGCCTCGATTCGCTGGTGCAGTTAAACTCCGATATGGCCCGGGATGTTTGCTTGATGGATGACGAAGTGGATGAAATGAACCGTCAAACATATATCAAAGTAAAGGAGTTTATCAAAATACATCCCGATAAACTCGACAGTCTGATTCATATCCTGGGTATCTCCCGTCACCTGGAGCGTATTGCCGATCACGCGACGAATATAGCCGAGGATGTTATCTACATGATAGAGGGTATAATAACCCGTCATGGTAACGTCGATTTCTCTCTGAAAGCCACTCAAATCGAAGATAAATAGGATTACCGCTTTATACGTGTAATCCAAGCGGAGCAATATCATGCCCGTTTTTGCTTATCTAGAGGTTTATCGAGCTTTTCTTTGTTATCCGAGTCTATTTAAATATTTGGCATAACCACGATATTGAATTATAATTGCGGGTAACTTTTATTTAAGATTAATCGCTTGATGAGAATCCGGAGCAGGGCTTGAAAGATTTTCTGAAAAACGCCTACCTGTCGCAACGTAATTTTGCTTTAGCTTTACTGCTTTTAGTAATATTGCTCATGATGATACCCGAGATCGCCAATGATCGATTCAAGGCCTCCGATTTCAGAGTATATGTAACCGCCGCGGAAAGGTTGTTAAGCGGAGAAAATCTATACCGTCCCGAGCAGGATGGCCATTACTACTATAAATATTCTCCGACGGCGGCGATTTATTTTCTGCCGTATACTGCAATACCGTATGTTTACGCGCGAGCCATCTACTGGATATTTCTAACGCTTATTTTTCTTCTGGGATGTTATATGTGTATCTCCCTCGTGCGGCCGTGGTATAAAGAGCTGCCTCCTAAAACTATAAACAACGTCGTCTTAATCGTAACCTGCATAATCGGCGTGAAACTTCAGCGCGAGTTACACCTGGGACAGGTAAACCATCTGCTTTTATTGATGTATATTGGTATGATATATCTGTGGCGTAACAAGCGGGAGTTGTTCATATCGCTCTTGTGGGCCATGGCGTTGTTCTTGAAACCGCACTGCCTGATTTTCCTGCCATATTTTTTAGTGAAAAAGAAATTCAAAATAGTGGCGATGTTTTTAGTTTTTGCCGCGGTACTATTCATCGCTCCTTCAGTGTTCATGGGATTCGATATGGCCATCGATCAGCAGCAGCTCTGGTTTCACGAACTGGCTATCGATCTGGGCAACAAACAGGATATGCTGGGCGATGGCAACCTCACGATTTTCGCCGCGCTGGCTAAGTACACCCCAATGCGGCTCGTGGAGTTTACGCCGCTGACTACCCATGTCTACCAGGCAATCGTACTGGCTTTATTGTGTTTATTGGTTTTATACCTGATATTCAAAGGGCACGATATCAATGATGCTTACGTTTTTGAGATGGCTTTCCTGACCGGCCTGATACCGCTTATCGCCTCTACCGGTCGCAACGCGTTCGGTTTTCTGGAGATTGTCGTATTTTTAATAATATTCAACTGGGGTAGTTTGAATAGATGGATGAAATGGACTGCTGTGATCGGATTCATATTATTCGGAGGATTCATGCATGATATGGTTGGCAATACACTCTGGATGTTCTGGTTCAACAACTCGCTGCTGGCAGTCGGCGCGATTATGATTCTGATCGTGGCCGTTAATTTACGCGTTCGGAAAGCGGCGTGAGATTACATCGTAAATTTTGCCGATTACTTATTCTAAAATTAGCCGCAAACTCGCCTGAATACCCTCATGAAATTACCGCCTAAAATCTTTTTGATATCTACCTCGGAATAGCCTCGCTTAACCAGCTCACGAGTAATATTCGGCGTCATCGAGCAATCCGTTAATCCCTCCGGTAAGCGCGATACGCCGTCGAAATCCGAGCCCAAACCGACATGATCGGGGCCGACCAGTTTGACTATGTAGTCGATATGATCAACCACGGTACCGATATCAACCACGCCCTCGAGCGCGACCGTCAAATCGGCATAAACATGCTTTAGTATCTCGCGACGAGTCTTGTAATCATCGGGATATGATTTCTTGGCCGCGTCGATTTCCTCTTTGTAGACCAGTTGAATGGAATCGGCTATCTCCGAGGCGCGATGAGAGAGATAGTACTGAAAATAATTAATGCCGATCACACCGCCGTTTTTAGCGATTGCACGAATCTGGTTATCGTTCAAATTACGGTCGTGATTTTGTATCCCCCGAACACATGAATGCGAGGCTATGATCGGGGCGGTGGTTATCTCTAACACATCCTCGACCGCCTCGATACGAGCATGCGAGACATCGATTATCATCCCAAGTTCGTTCATTTTGCGTACGACATCCTTACCGAACTCGGTCAAGCCCTCGCCGGGACGAGTCGAATCGGATGAGGAGGTGCACCAGTCGTTGGATGATGTATGCGTAAGCGTGAGATAGCGTACGCCGCGATTATAGAAATGCTCGAGATCGCTTAGATTATTTCTGATAGCGACGCCGTTTTCTATTCCCAGGAAGGCGGCCATCTTTTCCTGATTGATAATGCTTTCCGCCCGGTCGGCTGTCCTGCAAATCTCTATCCGATCACTGTTACGCGCAAACTGCGTTTCCAGAGTATCGATCATCCTATTTGCCATAGCATAAGCCTCAGCCGGTGGGGTATGTGTCCAAACGAAGCAAGCGAAGACCTGAAGATCGATCCCGCCGGCTTTTAGTCGCTGCAGATCGATATGGCCGGTCGAATCCCTCTTCGCTATATCCTCGCCGGCGATTAAATCCATGACCGTGTCGCAGTGCATATCGGCCACCAGAGCATTATTATGCAAGCTCATGTAATCAGTATCGATTCCGTTACAATTGCCCATAATCAACATCGCGACAACAATAACAAATAAATGTAAACGCATTGGATTGATTCCCAGTCTAATATAGCGATTCTCATTTACTTCCGGGCGACCTGTCAGTTTTCTACTTGAAACAAGGCACGGTTAACATAGCCCATCAACGAATCTGGAGATATCGGTTTGTTCAAATGTTCCGAAATACCGAATTCGGAATTGATCGATGAACCCTGTCGGGACAGAATAATCACTTTAATCTCGGGATATTCTAGTTTCAATCGATAATATAAACTGCCGTAATCGTGCGACTCGAAATCCAGCACGATGATATCAGGCATGGTTTTGCCGACTAACTCTACCGCTTTTTCAGCATCACTGCAAAGCGAGGCCTTCATTCCCGAACCCTCCACCGACTCGGAAAGCGAAGATGAGTAATCGCCATCCATTGATGTCACCATGACATGCATGACCCGATCACCGGTTACCTTCTCGGCCTGTGTGGGCATTCCCATCATGGGCCAAACGATCCAAACGAATACACCCAGGAGTATTACCAGGATTATACTGGCGGGTATACCATAGCCGAAAAATTCCCCCGAGGTAAACTGTTTCGATTCGTAAGCGATTGCATTCGGCGCCGCTCCAACCAGGAGTAAAAACGGCATACCTGCCACGACCAGGGCCGAATAGAATATCACCTCGGGAGCGACTCCCAGGTAAGGCGCGATCACCAGTGCGACCGGTAAGCTTATGGCGATAGCCGCGACGTTCATGATGAAATTAGTCATTATCAGAACGAAGCAGGAGACGCCGATTACGAATATGAACCAGTGAGCGTCTTGAAGAATTCCCAGCCACTTGATAGCCAGCCAGCTTGCCGCGCCGGTTTGCCACAGGCAAAAACCGATACTCATGGCTCCGCCGAAAAGCAGCACTATATTCCAGGGTATCTTCTCCAGGTCATCGATTTTTAATATACCCAGTAGAAAGAATAATATCGTGGAAACGAGAATAATCGCGCTTTTGTTGATAGGACCCAACGCCGGAACAAACGATCTCAAACTCATAGTGATAATCGCGGCGAATACTATGATAAGCGTAAGAATCTCGATTCTGGTCATCGGGCCGAGTTGTTTGTTCAAGTCGGCGGCGCGCTCTCGCAAACCGGGTATGGTTTTACGTTCGGGCTTGAAAAATACCATGAAAAACAGCCAGAGAATAATAGTCATGCTTATGCCGACCGGGGCCATGTAGTACGATAATTCGAAAAACGAAACCTCGCGGCCGATGATATCCTTGAAAAAGCCGATGGCCACCGCTCCTCTGGCGGCGCCCAGCAGGGTGATAATCGAACCTGCTCCGGCCACGAAAGCCATCCCCATGAACAGGCCCTTGCCGAATTTGGTGGGCTTGTTATCCTCCTCGTATAGAGAATAAATGGCTATAAGCAGAGGATAAAGCGCGGCGGCTACAGCGGTATGCGCCATGATCAACGTCAATCCGGCTGTCATAACGAAAACCCCCAGATAGATCATGCTCGTTTTCTCGCCCACCAGTTGGAGCATCTTGTAGGCCATGCGTTTGGTCAGGCCCGTTTTGGAAAACGACATACCGATAACCAGTGAGCCGATAATGAACCACACGGATGGGTCCATGAAATCGCTGAATGCGATTTTCGCGGGACGAATTAAAAACAGGGCTTGAATCACGCCGATCGTTATGGATGTCACACCGATGGGAACGACCTCGAATACCCACCAGGTGGCGGCCAGTAGAAACAATCCCAGGGCTGCTTTACCCTCGTACGAGAGTTGAAACACCTTCCCCATAGGGTCGATTGCCTCCGGCCAGTCCGGTGAGAAAAATACGATTGTAAAAAGGGAAAGGCCGAGAAAGATAAAGGCCAGACGTTTCCAGTCGATTCGGCGGGGGCCCCGTGCCAGATGAATTTCGTGAGCTGCGGGGTTCAGGCTGCTATCCTCCGTCTATTAGTTAAATTATTTATTTCTAATGATTAGAGGAAAAAACGGATTCATTCTTCCTCTGTAAATAGATGGGCAATCTCGTGAAAAACATCAACGCTTCTAACCACTCCAACGACTTGACCATCACGCATAACCGGCATCAAATTCAAATCTTTGATAGCCATTACATATATGATTTTAGCTATATGATCATCATAACCGGCTGTGAACATCAGCTCCGCCGGCAGCATTATATCATCGATTTTCTGTGTAGCCTGAGCTTTTATCGAATTAATCAGTTTGCCAGCCGATAATGCGGCCAGTTCGGGCGAACCCTCGATATCGATGAGCTCTTTCTGGTGGTGATGCGCCATTGGCTGCATATATTTAGGTTCGAGAGCTTTTAAAATATCGCGGCGGCGGATCATACCCAACAGGGTATGATTCTTGTCGATAACCAGAAGCGCCCTGGGTAATGACATCTGCCCGTCAACATGAAGAAACGCGTGCTCGAATTCGGCGATAGCCTCTTTAACGGTTGCGCCGCTGAATATATTGGGATATTTGTTGATTGGGATCATGATATCGTGGGCACTTTTCTTAATCATCGCTAATCTCCTTAGTTCAGACTCAATGCCTGATTTCAAAACCGGTTCAATATATTGGCTGGTATCTGAGAAGTCAATAGTGGAGTATGTAACAATTTAAGATTAATTCTTTATTGACACGGGTAATACTATTATATAAATTATATCTGTAATTAGGGGTACATGTTGATTCTAACCTTTACGGAGGATACTATGGCAAATCTACCTAAAAAAGTCATTGAACGTTATAAGAATTCGATGAGTAAATTTCAGAAAGTATTGAAAATTGCTCAGGATAGGGATATTAATGAGGCTGATACAGTCTCGATCATTCAAGACATACTCGCGGAAGTGTTTGGATATCAGAAATATATTGAAATAACGAGTGAATATGCTATTCGTAATATGTTTTGCGATTTAGCAATTAAAATGAATGACAAAATACAATTCCTGATAGAGGTCAAAGCTGTTGGTTTGACATTAAAAGAACAACACCTGCGCCAAGTAATAGAATATGGTGTTAATAAGGGCGTTCAATGGGTCGTATTAACTAATGGTATAAATTGGGAGCTTTATAAAATTAGATTCGAGAGACCGGTTGAGCATGATCTTGTAACTTCGTTTAGCTTTTTGGATATCAATTACAGAAAGCTTGAAGATCAAAATAAGTTGTATTTATTAACCAAGGAAGGCGTTGGTAAATCTGTACGTGAAGATTTTTATGAGAGAGTTCAAAGCGTAAACAGATTCGTGATCGGTTCATTGGTTGTTAGTGAGCCTGTAATTAACATCATAAAAAGAGATATTAGAAAGCTAGCAACGGGAATAAAGGTTGAATCAGATGAAATCGAGAAAATATTAAAGAATGAAGTATTGAAAAGGGATGTTATAGAAGGTGATGAAGCATTAAAGGCTAAACAGAAAATCGTTAAAATTAATAAAAAAAGCCTCAAAAAGAATATATCAGCGAACAAGAAAAAAGATAATACTAGTATTAAGAATTTAAGTGTGTCCGAAAGATTACTACGAGATAGAAATCAATAATACTATGATATGAGTAAACTATTAAAGCAAAGAATCTATGAAATTATTGAAATCCCTCGAGGAAAAGATGGATTTAGTAAAACAGTTAACATATTTATAATTTTACTAATACTTTTAAATGTTATTGCTGTTATTTTAGAATCATATAACAACCTTGCCACTCACTATCATATATTTTTTTATTATTTCGAAATAGTATCTGTTACTATTTTCAGTATAGAATATTTACTTCGAGTTTATTCATGTACATCCGAAAGTAAATATCAAGGAGTAATCTCAGGACGTTTAAAATATGCTATTAAACCAATGCTATTAATTGATCTCTTTGCGATTCTACCTTTTTTCATCCCTTTATTTTTGGGGATAGATCTACGTATTCTGAGAACGATCAGGGTGTTTCGAATTATTCGTATATTAAAGCTATCAAGGTATTTTGAATCAATGAGAGCTTTAGCATTTGTTTTTAAAACAAAGAGTACCCAAATCGGAATGACTTTGTTGGGCGTAATGGTTTTATTAATCATGTCTTCAAGCATCATGTATTTTCTTGAAAAAGATATTCAACCGGATGCTTTTCCTAATATCCCAACAGCGATGTGGTGGGGGGTCGCGACTCTTACTACAGTAGGCTATGGCGATGTTTTTCCTGTAACCGCACTGGGTAAAATATTTGGTGCAATAATTTCGATTTTGGGAATTGGCTTATTCGCGCTTCCCGCGGGCATATTAGGATCAGGTTTTATTGAATATCTACAAAATAAAACACAAGTAAATAAATGTCCCCATTGTGGCAAAGATATCCACAAGTTCTAAGTATTCCTGATATATATGATTCTAATAGTGACCCGCACATTCTCCAGCTACGATAATGGTTTACTTGATTCAAAAACGAATATATTATTATTATCCTATGAGAAAATAGAAACCCGAGTAGGGGTTACTTGGTTATGATGATTAATTTTTCAAAGATAGGATGACTAAATGGGCGCGACAAAACCCTGGAAAACAGCTCTGCTCTGGATAATTACGGTTCTGCTTACTCTGGCATCCGTTGCCTATCAACGAGCAACCGGGCCGACATACCCCGTGCGCGGTAGTGTCACTATAGATGACCAGAAGATCAGTTATCGACTACTACGCTCGCACGATACCACCGATGATGCCGTGATGGAGCTATACGCGCCCGATAAATCGATCACCGGCGAGATGACATTCAAGCGTTATAAGAGCTATGATGAATGGACTACCGAAACTCTACCGCGTAAAGGCGATAACCTGGTAGTCACGATCCCCAAACAGCCCTCGGCAGGCAAGGTAATGTACGAGGTGACCCTATCAGACAGCGAAGGCACGAAATATCCCCTGACCGAGGAGACTGTCGTGATCCGATTCAAAGGAGCGGTGCCGTCATACGTGCTTTTCCCGCATATATTTTTCATGTTCACCGGGATGCTTTTAGCCACCCGTACCGGCCTCGAGGGAATCATCGGCGGCAACAACTTATACCGGTTGAACCTCATCACCCTGGTTGGATTGGCTCTGGGCGGCCTGATACTCGGCCCGATCGTGCAGAAATTCGCTTTCGGCGCGTTTTGGACAGGCTGGCCTGCCGGCAGTGATTTAACCGATAATAAAACTCTTTTCGCCGTAATATTCTGGGTCGTATCGTTCTGGAAAGCCAAATCACGAGGCTACGGGAGGCATACCTGGGCGATAATCGCCGCGGTCGTTACGCTTCTGGTTTACCTTATACCGCACAGTACCCTTGGTTCTGAAATAGATTATACCCGGATGGAAAATACGCCACAGTAGGAATCAGATCCTGTAATTATAGGCCAGCCCGGAATGTAGATCAGTTACTCGTGTTTTATGAATCGTATGGTCTCGAGAATCGAATCGGCTGTTCTTTTATTATACTTCTCGTTATACAGCAAGGTCAGTGTTTCCGCGTTATGACGATTCCCCCGATAGTACCGTAAAAACAACATGAAATAATTCAATATACCATCCGCGTAATTGCCCTCGATTATCGAATCGCCCGCCAGGTACCCCAGCCCGCCGTTGATAATCAGCGCGTTAAGGCCGTTAAACCAGTTCCCAGCGTATATCTGGCCGCTGCCGGGCAGGAATGTCGATAAGGTTTTAGCCAACCGGGGTGATTTGAGATGGATATCGGCTGTTGCCAGAAACAGCGAGTCGCTGAGATAGACTCCGTTAGCTTCATCCACGATATATTTTAGATAGTTGGCATAAGCGGCCCGAGCCTCCGACCATTCATATTTATAGATCATATTGATACAGAGGTACAGGGAGGCTTTGGCTTTTATATTATAGTGTTTGTCGAAATATGCCAGTTTCAGCAATATCGCCTCCGCCTTTTCGTAGTTGCCGGAGGCTATGGCTGTGACACCTAAATCGATCTTTATCTCATCAGCCAGGCTGTCGTTTTTTGCCGCTGCAATGGCATTTCCGAAAGCCCGAATGGATTTTTCCAATTCATGGTTTTGCCGATAAGCGTAACCGATCTGCCTGAAAGCGTAATCCAGTCGATCACTACCGGGGTTAAAAAACATATACCGCTTATATTCCGTAATCGATTCCTCGTAGTATTGGCCTTTATAAAGGTCATCGGCAAGCTCCAAGGCTGCGTCCCCATAGGCGGCGAGGGGATAAGTTATGAAACTTATCAAGATCGATATTATGAACACGTATCTCGAATTAATCAAAATATAAAATGAATTCGGCCCCCAGCCGGGTTAGGAATTTATCCTCCTGCTGATTATTATATATTTTAGCGGCTACCGCCGAGCCGTAAATATTGCCCAGATAAAATACGCCACCGATGGTCGAATAAATCCATCCTTTTGTAGAGTTTGTCCCGTGTTCATCGAAACCATCATAAGCCTGCCAGGCGGTCAGGCCGATTATCACCATCGAGTAAACACCATCCCGGAAACGCGAGGCATATATTTTACCCGATCCGGGAATGAGTGTAGACATCACGCCGGCGGCCAGCGGGCTTTTATGATTTATCCGCGAGGCCTGATCCGAGATATTATCGAACCAGTTCATCACGGGAACATCCCAATATCCCTCCGGGAAAGATGAGATCGTTTTTCGGGCATCTTGCCAGTTTCTACGGTACAAACAATTTATACCTCTAATAACGCTCATCCGATTTTTGACACTGTCGCTTTTAACCTCGGTTATGAAAGTATTTATGTATTTCGAGGAATTATCGTATTGCTCGTTGCCAAAATAAGCTAAACCGATCTGGTAATGAGCGGTATCGGAGCGGGCGATATTGCCGGAGCAGTCTATCGAAAGTCGAAAATGATCTATAGCTTTAGTGTACTGCTCAGCTTTCTTATAGCACAAGCCTATTTCGTACTCAATCGCTGATTTTTCATTAGTGGTGATTTCCGAGAAATGAAGATATCTCCGGTATTCCGCCGCCGCCCGGGCGTAGTCGCCCTCGGCATAAAGCGCGTTCGCGAATTTGTAGATATTTTCCGGCGTGTAATAATTCACCTCGAGTGAATCATCACCATACGAAAGCGCCACACCGATGAGCCAAAACAATAACGAGCATATCAGGAAAATCGATTTCAAAACACCACTACTTTTTTCTCGTTAACCGATTATCGATAGCTGCCATGATCCCGAGGATCGTAAAACAGGTAGAAATTCTCGAGCGGCAAGTCCAGCGCTTTATCATGCTTGAAATCGTATGGGTAATAAACCTTGCCGTAACTGTGACATCTAAGCAGCCTATCGGAGGTCATCAACAAGCCATGAATCGGGCCATAATGTCTGATAGCATCCATACCGAAATGCGAGCAACTCGGCTGGAATACGCATACCGATAAATCCTGCGAGGATATGGCGGCCTGGTAAAACCTGATAGCGCCGGTCATCGCCATTTTAAACTCATTGGCTTGAGGGGTACTTTCGGGATTTTCAAGCCGTGGCGATACTTCCGTTGCCTGCTCGTAGCCGAGGATGAAATTCATGTCATCGATATAATTACCGGCATAAAGATGCGAAAATGACAATAGCAAAACCGAAAATGTGAATCGAATCACGCTCTTCAAATCTACCATTCGATTTCCTTGACTGCGATATCGGACGGTATTTTCATATCGAGGATATTCTCCGGCAGGTCCTGATTGAATATCTCCCCCGAGTAATTTACTGTCTCCACCGTCGAATCGCTCCTGGTATATTTTACGGTCTTGATGGTCATCGGAAAGTACACTGAATTGAATTCGACATGATCCGAATAGTATGATCTGACAGTGACCTCATGCTCGGCGTTTTTGCTACTGGCGAGGATGATTTTATTCTCGAGGTAGCAGATCAAATACCGACCGAAATTCTCTTTCAGATAGTCCGGCGGTTTCCAGTACATGAAAAGTGTATCGGCCCGGACCTCATGTTTCTCGATAGTATAGCCGATATCGGAAAGGCCGTAATCCTCCTTGATAACTCCTATAAAGGTCTCGAAAAAAGGCAGGCCCGTAGGTAGTTTACTGAAAAAACGAAACGCCTTTTTATCATCAGGATAATATATTTCATAGTTATCACCGTTAAAAAAGAGCCACTGGTTCAACGGCTCGGTAATCTTGAGTTTAAAAAGTCCGCTTTCGGAATAGTATATCGTCCCGAAGGAGGTATTATCACCGGTGGTCGTGCGCACCGACCTGGAGAAATCAACTTGCAGGGATTTCAGTGAGTAGGAATAAGCCACCCCGGATAACATAAGCATAAATAGTAAAAAAATGAGCTTATAGCGGTTAATCAGAAACAGGCTGGATAACCTCATCGCGATTAATCGTCGTCTTTAGTATCAGGATAAATAGCGGCGAAATAGATCACCATCCAGATCCCCCATCCGATAATCGAATACGTTATCTGGCGTTCGCGGCGGGCTTTCTTGTAAGAGTCCATGTAGCACGCGATGAATTCAGGCGATTGGCCGATGAAATTCTCCACCGGCGCCTGGCCGACAATCAAAGCTGCTCCGGCGACACCGAGACATCCACAACCAATACCGGCCAATATCCAGGCCGGACTACCGGCGGCGTTGCCATCCTCCTCGCCCGCCCATTTGCCTTCCTCGCAAGTTTGCGCGGTTGCTATGCCGGGAGTCAACGCCACTGAAAGCATAATACAACTCATCATAAGAGCTATTACTTTTTGCCATCCGCAGTTCTGCTGATCAATCATTTGATAATCCTTGGTTGACAGAGTTTGTAAGATAGGTTATAAAAAATAAAATATTTGACAAAAAAAACTCGTTATTTCAATTAAAACTAGTCAGGTGATTGTATGTCCCTGCATTATCAATATTAATATAATCCCCGCCCATATTACAGTCAATGTTTAATTATATTCCGAATAATAATAATATAAATAATCTAGTTGCCGAATTGAAAATATAAACGAATATTTTTCTTTGGAGGAATAAATTATGATACGCATCATCACATTTGTATGTATTGCGTTTTGCCTTTTCGGCAGCTGCAATGAATCAAAAACAACCGATAGCGGCGATCCCGAGGATTTCCTCATCGCGAATCACCTGGCCTCGGCCGCTTTCGATAACATTCCCCAGCAATATATAGATTCGATTCAAGCGAATTTCGATATATTCTATATACATACCTCACACGGCGGGCAGATTATCTCAGGAATGTACCTTTTGGAAAACGAGCTTAGCCTGTATGAGTACAATATGGGCGACGGTACTCTTTCTCTTTCGGAATATGGCGATGATTTGGGATATGAGGGAGATACGACCTGGGCGCCGATAACCCGGCAAAGACTGGATCAGGAAGGCAACACCTGCAATATCGCCATGTGGTCATGGTGTGGTGGAGTTTCCAGCAATACCGAGGAGGGCATCAATATCTACCTTAACAAGGTAAACCAGTTGGAGCAGGAATATCCTAATGTTACTTTCATATACATGACCGGCCATCTGGATGGAACCGGTGTGGATGGCAACCTGTATGCCCGCAACAACCAGATACGCGATTACTGCCAGGCTAACGGCAAAGTATTGTTCGATTTCGCCGATATCGAAAGCTATGATCCAGTAGGCAACTACTACCCGGATGCCAGCGATGCCTGCGAATGGTGCGAGGACTGGTGCGCCGCCCACGATTGCGAATCATGCAGTTGCGCCCATTCGCATTGTTTCAACTGCTACCAGAAAGGCAAGGCGTTCTGGTGGTTGATGGCCCGTGTAGCCGGCTGGGATGGGCATTAAGAATAGTCTTTTACGAAAGTTTATATCAGAAGATGATTATACCGGCTCCCGGGTATTGCCCGGGGAGCCTTTTTCGTGATGAATAAAAGCCCCCTTTGGACTCGTTTTTTATCGGCCCGCGATAGTATATATCAGTAGTATTGTCAGCTATTTAAGCGTAGCGATCTTGGATTGCCCTCTCCTGCCACTGGGTGTTTGTGTCGCTAAACTATTTTCCCATACTCCTAATTTATTTCTTGCTTTTTTTCGAAATAAGCTTTAATTACCGCCGCTTGAAAACCCCATTTTTTGGCGCCTATGAATTGCGCCGAAAGGAGAAATTATATGAAAAGGGATGCCGTAACCGGCAAGTCCCGCTTATCGGTTAAGATTAAAAAACCGGTAAACAGGGTATTAGGCCCTATCCCCGATCTGGAGAGGCATGTCCGTCCCGATTGGTGGCGTAATATTTTCAACAGCCTTTATCTCAAAACTGATGCCGATGTTGTTGATGATTTGAAGATCACGCGAGATGAGGTTGACTTGATCGGGGAGATTTTAAAGCCTCATACCGAGTCCCGGATTCTCGATCTGGCTTGCGGGCAGGGCCGGCATAGCCTGGAACTGGCTCGTCGCGGTTTCAATAATATCGAGGGTCTTGACAGGTCGCATTACCTTATCGCCAAAGCTAAAACCCGGGCCAAACGCGAGGGATTGAATGTCAAATTTCGCGAGGGAGACGCCCGTAAGATACCATTTGCCAACGATACTTTCGATTTTATTATAATAATGGGAAACAGTTTCGGCTATTTCGAGAACGCCAATGAGGATAAATTCGTACTCGAGCAAGTATTCAAAGCGCTCAAACCGCGCGGCCGTGTTCTCATCGATGTTGCGGATGGGGATTTTCTTCGCGAAAATTTTCAACCTCGCTCGTGGGAGTGGATAAATAAAAAATACTTCGTCTGCCGTGAACGCTCGCTATCCTCGGATGAGCAGCGATTGATATCTCGTGAAGTAATTACCCATGTGGAAAAAGGCGTGATTGCCGATCAATTTTACGCCGAGAGGCTGTACTCGGAGGAGAAAATCAAACAGCTTTTCGACAGTATCGGATTCAAAGATATCGAGTTCCACGGCCAGGTAACCCCGGATTCCCGGAGGAACCAGGACCTGGGCATGATGCAGCAGCGGCTGATAGTTTCCGGCACGGTCAAGAAAGAGTGGAGCGCCGTTCCTCGCAAACCCAGGGTGGCGGTTAAAAGCGTTGTCGTGGTGATGGGCGATCCCCGCAAACCCGATCCCATCAAACCCACGCTAAATTTCGATGATGACGATTTTTACACGATCGATCAGCTTAAAGGCGCATTAAAAGAGCAGGAGGATTACCGGTTCGAGTATCTGGATAATCACGATACGTTGATCACCGATTTGATGAAGCTGAAAGGCAAAACCGATTACGTATTTAACCTTTGTGATGAGGGATTTTCAAATGACGCACGTAAGGAATTGCATGTTCCGGCTATTCTGGATATGCTGGAGATTCCTTTCACCGGCTCCGGCGCGCAATGTCTCGCTTTCTGTTACGATAAATCGCTGGTGCGAGGTATTGCTAAAGAGATGGCCATCACCGTACCCGAGGCATTTTTTGTAAACCCCGAGGATAAAACATTCGATCTGCCATTTGGTTTCCCGGCGCTGGTCAAACCTAATTTCGGTGATTCGAGTTTCGGTATCACTCAGGGAAGCGTAGCTTATACTCTAGAGGAACTGGTTAATGCCATCTCCAATATCAGGACTCAATTCGGCTATGATAAGCCGGTTCTGGTCGAGGAGTTTTTAACCGGTAAGGATTTGAGCCTCGGTATAATCGGTAATCCTCCCGAATCGTACATGGTGCTGCCACTGATCGAGGAGGACTACTCGGCCTTGCCGGAGGACCTTCCCAAAATTTGCGGTTATGAGGCCAAGTGGCTGCCTGATTCACCCTATTGGCAGATCAAGTCCATAGCGGCGATAGTCTCCGATGATATCGAGAAGACCATCATAGAAAGCTCATTGCGCTTGTCCGAACGTCTCGAGTGCCGCGACTACGCTCGTTTCGATTGGCGGCTCGATCAACAGGGCGTTCCCAAGTTGCTCGAGGTTAATCCCAATCCGGGCTGGTGCTGGGATGGCCATCTGGCGAAAATGGCTCGTATAGCCGGGCAAAGTTATGGAAATATGCTATTAAGTATACTTCAAGCGGCGGAGAGACGAATTAATCCGCGGGAAGATAATTTTAATACTGATTAAATAAAACCGAGACTTAACCTCCTTTACTTGAGTTTAAAAACTAAAGAGTAAAGGAGGTTTTTAAATGAATAGCCTGTTCGAGGATAAAGGAAAGTTAATAAAAAACAGTCGTCAACCGGAACACACTATCGATCCGCTATTTATAAATCGATGGTCACCCCGGGCGTTTGATCCCTCGCCGATACCGGAGAATACGGTAAAAAGCGTATTCGAGGCGGCTCGCTGGTCGATGTCCTGCTTTAATGAACAACCCTGGTTATTTGCTTATGCCTATGAGAGACATGATCTGGAACTATATCTTGGTATTCTTAACGAGTGGAATCAGCGATGGGCGAAATCGGCGCCGGCGCTGGGCTTTATATTAGCAAAAAACAATTTCGATAAAAACGGTAAACTCAATCACTGGGCGCAATTCGATACCGGCGCAGCCTGGATGGCGATGACGCTACAGGCCAGGATGCTTGGGTTATACACTCACGGTATAGCCGGTTTCGATAGAGAGGGTATTTACGATAAGCTGGGGATTCCTAAAGATAAATACACTGCCATAGCGGCGTTCGCAATAGGCAAGTACGGTGATAAAGATAAACTCGAGGATGATTTCAGGAGTATCGAGTCGCCCAACGATAGAAAACCGCTTGATGAGGTAATAGTGAAGGGGAAGATGAAAAGCTCAGATTAGAAAACGATACTTACGCCGATCGAGGGCAACAATCCTATGCTTTCATCATCATCTATAGACTGAGTACGTTCGTCCCATTCAGGGATCGATTCGGTTGGGTTATCGTAAACATTCTGTATATCGAGATATGTTACCAGCATCCAATTGGAAAACATCCAGCGTTTATCGATTCGTATATCGAGAATGTGTGAAGCGCTGAGTCTTTCAGAGTTATAGTTAGTCTCATCCCGGGTACCGTCAGGGTTGAGCAGCGTGTATGGTTTGCCGGTAGCCAGCCTGAATTTAGCGGCGAATTCCCAGTTTGCGTTAGGAATGTAGCCGCCTCCGATATTCAGTATCCAGTGTTGATCGAAACTCGAGGGGCGCTTTACACCGTCTAAAGCGGTGAAATCAGCATGGCTATAACTGAGGCTCAAAAGCCCGTATACGGGTATCTCGGAGAGCTTCTTTTGCAGAAGCATTTCGATGCCCCGAGCGGCGCCTTCGCCCTCACTTACGAGCGGATCGAACCCGAATGATGCGAATCCGCTATTGGAGCCGCCGAAACCGGCTCCCGTATTAGCCATCACCAGGTATTGTCTCGTTAAGCTGGCAGGGTAGTCGAAGTATCTTTTGTAATACACCTCTATACTGATTTTAGTATCGGGACGAATCAGCCTGTCGATACCAACCACGTATTGATCGACACCTATAAACGACAACTCGCGGTTGACAGGGTTGGCAGTCAGCCAGATATACGAGGGTGATTGATAATACCGTCCCATGCTGAAATTGAGATTAGTCTTCTCGGAAATCTTAATCGTATTAGCCAGACGAGGCGAGAACGCGAACTTATCCTCGATCAAATCGAAATAATCCAAGCGGCCGCCCAGGGTAGTCCTGAAATAAGGATTGTTATATGATACCTGCGCGAAACTCGCACCTTTAGTGGTATAGCTTTCATAGGTACCGGAAATCTCCACGGTATCGCCGAAATCGGTTATCTGTTCGGGAAGGTATATATCATTCGTGAAACCGATATTTTTACCGGTAAAGCCCGTAGTGAATTCCAGCGATTTTGTCAATTGATAAGTCAACTCCAGTTTCATATACGATTCACGCTCATTCGATTTATTCGACAGAAGCGGGCTAAGAAGAGAGTCGCGTTGCTCGTAATTGAAATCGACATAGTTCGTGCCCAGCGTAAGATTGAAATAACCCTTGCCCAGCAGGTGTCGCCAGGTAGCTCCGGTTATCGCTTGAGTCTGATCGCTACCCAAGACAGTCGAGTTATCGTAACGATCATCCCGATCATCATTGAAGAACCTGGTGTTATCAATTGCGCCGATAGCGAGGATGGAGAGATGATTGTTCCTGTTAAGCTGATAATCGGTTTTGGCCAGAAAATCCCAATATTCCGGCACGAAACTGAACCCGGCCGCCTTGAAAATAATATCGAGATAGCTTCTACGAGCGGAAAGCAAAAACGAGCCATTTCCCGTTACCGGTCCCTCGAGATCGAATCCGAATTGTGAGGCTGAGATGGTGCCTTTGCCGCCCAGCCTGTCGGTACGTCCGTCGCGAAGCTCGATATTCAATACCGAGGATAGTTTATCACCGTAACGCGCGCCGAAACCGCCGGTGGAGAAAGCGGTTTGATCTACATAGTCGAGATTGATATACGATAGCGGCCCACCGCCCGATCCCTGCGTGCCGAAATGGTTGATATTGTTGACCTCAAGATTTTCGACTATGAACAGGTTTTCAGAGGGCGCCCCGCCGCGGATGATCAAATCGTTCCTGCCCGCCTGCGCCTGGGCCACTCCCGGCAGTATCGAGACAGCCCTGACAACATCCTCGAAACCTCCCGGTAAACGACGAATTTCCTCGCTCGATTGTACCTGCGTACTGATTTTCGAATCGGGAGTTTTGGCGAAATAGTCCGGCGTAATTATAACATCCTCACCAACTATGGCGCTTTCTTGAAGGCGGAAATTGACTTTTGACGGGCGAATATGTTCGACAACGATATCGTTCTTGGCGTTTGGCTCGAAGCCTATGAGGATAGCCCTGAGCGTGTACTTGCCCGCCGGCACATTGGGGATTTCGTAGCTACCCTCGATATCGGTTGAACCGCCAAGTCTGCTGCCCACGACCATTACGGCCACACCCGGTAGCGGTTCGCCGGTTATGGCATTGCTTACACTGCCGGTTATAGTGCCGGTTTTATCGTCGGTAATTCCCGCAGCATAAAGCGTCGGTATTAGAATGATGATTGAGAGTAATTTGAGATAACGCATGCCATTAGTTGATTTTTCTTTTAAGATTAAAGAGTTAAATATCCTTTGGAAATATGTAAAAATCAGGCTACCCCACGCGCGAACCAATACATGATAAACAACGAATGCTATAGAAATCAGGTTTCCGAAAGTAACTATTTTCTCCGGCTTAACATCCCGTTAATAATCAATTCGACAGCTTCATCCTCATCCATGCCGCGCGACATGAGGGTCTCGAGTTGCTTGTTATCGACACTGCCGATGGCCGCCTCGTGAGTGACATGCGCTTTGGGATGACGAACCTCGACAATCGGGATAGCCTGAGCTATACCGTTATCCTGCAATATCTCCTTGCAGTCTACATGACCACGGGCATAAGCTCCCGAGGCTACCAGTTTATTATAAACCTCAGCCCTGGCATTCCCGCGCACTGCTATTTTCGAGGTCAGCGCGCCCCGGGCACGTTCACCGTTGAGGTTGGCTATCTCGCGAATCTTTATCAGGTCATCCCCTCGTCCTGAAACCCGGGATGTCATCTCGACAGTGCTGTCGGCTCCGGCATTCATCTCGTAATCGATATCGATGAGGCCGACACGCCCTTTTATCAATTCGAACTCGGTCTTGAATGAGGCGCCCTCGCCGATCTCGACTATCGCTTTGGGATATACTTTAACCCCGCCTTCGGGGCTGTGTACGTGTTTCTCGAAATAGGTGTAATCCGCGCCGTCACCGATTTTAATCCTGGCATCCATGATATGCTGGACATCCACGGCAATTGGAAAAGTACAATGCGCTTGCAACGCGATTTTCGAGTTCTTGCCAATGTCAACATCCATGATGATTTTCTGTATACCGCTCTCAGCAAACATCCCGAAACACAGATGAACCGGTTTTTTGACCACGATGTTGTTATCCAGCCGGAATTTGATATCCACGCCGTCCTCGATTTTGTCGACATCGACATGCAAACCGGGTACGGCGTTCATCCCCAATACCTCATTGTGATTTATCACCAGATGAGCGGTATCGGGATCTTTCAGCGAGTGCGGATCTGAATCTATGCTTTTATATAAATCGTTGATAAGCTCAGTTTGCGAACTCATTTGTTTTCTCCTATCTCAACCAGGCTGGGATAATTCTTATGATCGCAGGAGAGACATTTGCCCTCGAAATACTGGCGGATTTTGCTGACCTTGCCTTTATCCACAACCTGCCCCTGACATAGCAGAAACGCGTGCTCGGCTTGTTCCAATACCGCTAAACTATGAGTTATAAGAATGACTGTTGTGCCGTTGAATTTGAGAGTCTTGACAGCATCGAATATACGATTGATAGACTCAATATCGATACCCGAATCCGGCTCATCCAGGATAGCCATTTTCGGCTTCATTGCCAGTATCGAGGCCAGCTCGACTTTCTTGCGCTCGCCGCCGGATAATGTCTTGTCAACAGCGCGATATTTATACTCGTCAGGGTCTAACCCGACCTCCGCCAAACAATCGTTAACTGTCTTGTCGCTTTTATCTTTTGCCGCTGAACGAATGAAATCTCGCACCGAAAGCCCCTCGAATCTCGCCGGCTCCTGCCAGGCAAGAGTAATACCGCGTTTGGCGCGTTCATCCACGCCGAATTCTTTCAATGATTCATCCTGAAAGCTTATCTCGCCTTCGTAATCTCTGTAACCCGCCAACCCCATTATGGTTGCCGATAAGGTGGATTTGCCTGCTCCGTTCGGGCCAACCACGGCGTGGATATGCCCCTCCCAGAAATCTATCGATAAATCGTTGATAATCGGTTTATCGCCAAGTGTCAGTTTTAAATTCTTTATCTCAAGGATACCCATATCTATTCCTTTCGAATGGCATTAGTATCACCAATCTTTTTAAACATATTATGATAATAAAAAGTGTCAGTACAAGCTAATACAATTACGGATTTATTTTATGATATAGCGATTGTAATATCTACTATTAAATTATGATAAGTTTGTAATTTAGCCTTGACAGTCTGATAATCCTTTGTATTTTAAATTAAGACAACACGATACATTAGCAGTACCACAGTTTAAACTTCACGGAAATATGTTTACACGCAATCGCGATAACGGAGGAGTAAATGCTACTAAAAAGCGTTAAATCGAGGATATTATTCTGTTTATTGATTGTTATCACACTATTTATCGCTAATAAATGTTATGCCCAGACATACGATTATCTTCCCGGGGATGTTAATATGTATTATGGCGATTGGCCACCCTCGGTTATAGGGAACGACGTTACCTACCTGGTGAATTATTTCAGGGGTATGGATGGTATAGAGGCCTGTATTTTCGATGATCACTGGCCCTCTGCGGATGTTAACGGTGATTGTATTATAATTGGCAGTGATGTCACCTATCTCGTTAATTATTTCAGAGCTATGAACAGTTTGAGGTTTTGCGGAACTCACCCGCCTACCTGGACCGATAATAGTAGCTTACCGGCAACCATGCCGACCGGCTGGCCGGTATGTAATCAGGCGCAGGATGAACCGCCTCATATTGGTCCGATACCCGAAAAGTACGTTGGCGAGGGGCAACATCTGGAGTTTATCGTACTATCTACGGACCCCAACGATGATGATATCGAATTAGTTGCCGAGATGCTGCCGACTAACGCCGCGTTCTACGATTCGGGAAACGGCCATGGCCGCTTCTATTTCGATCCCGATTATACTCAGGTAGGGTTCTATCAAGTGCGTTTCATAGCCACCTCCACTATATATGCTGATACCGGGATGGCTGATATTACCGTATATAACACAAACCGGCCGCCGATACTCGAACCGATCGGCACGCGGATGGTGCATGTTGGCAGCTTGCTCGAGTTCGGTATTTCGGGATATGATCCTGATGGCAACATTCCCTCGTTTCATGCATACGATCTGCCGGGGGATGCGTCTTTTTCTGATTTTGGAGATGGGACCGCTCAGTTAAGCTGGACTCCCGATCCGGCTGATCTCGGCAATCATACCGCGCTGTTCGTCGCCTCCGACAGTGATCTGGCCGACTCCGAATATGTTACTATCACCGTGCAGGATACCGGCTCCTCCGGCGCGATTATCGCTGATCACACGTTCTGCGATGGCGCCGATCAGGACTGGTTGAATATTCCGGCCTCTTTAATCGACACGATTATGGCTAAATATGACATGTACTACCGTCACACCTCGCACGGTAGCCAGGTGAGAACCGGAGTTTATAAGATTGCTATAGAGGAGGGATTTCCGGATTTCGATGACAATATATATGCCACCAGCGACCACGTAGGCGAGCATGGCGATACCACCTGGGCGCCTTATTTCAGGTCGTATCTCGATTCGCATCCCGGCTGTAATCTCGCCAGTATCTCCTGGTGCTGGGAGCATCTGTACTACACCGAGGCGGAAACCCAGATATATCTCGATAAGATGAACGAACTGGAGCAGGCTTATCCCAACGTGACGTTCGTATATCAAACCGGCAGACGGTATTACCCCAGCAGCGATCCCGAGTTAAATCATAGACGTCATAACAATCAGATTCGACAATACTGCCTCGATAATAACAAGGTACTGTTCGATTTCGCCGATATCGAAAGTTACGACCCGGATGGAAACTATTATGCTAATGATGGCGACGGCTGCGATTGGTGTTCCGACTGGTGCGCAATAACCGAGAACGACTGCTCGAATGACTGTAGCTGCGCTCACTCGCATTGTTTTAATTGCTGGCAAAAAGGCCGCGCCTGGTGGGTGATGCTGGCAGTATTGGAGGGTTGGACCGGCGTGCAATAATACATCAGAGTTTATTGCATTCATCAGGATGGAAGCTATGCGACATCCTGATGGCCCTACTCAAAAGCAAACTACTGGCTCCTAAGCGTTGCTTGGGAGCCTTTTTACTATTGTGAATCGTTGTCTATTCATTATAATAAATCTGTTATTGCGATATCTGGATGATGTTTGCTTAGGGGCGTATCGACATACGCCTCTGGCAGTGAGCTTGAGCTGTAGAATTTAGGTCTGTTGCGCAATCGGACGCCCCAACCTCAGGCTTCGCCATGAGATTGGTAACCCTGTTTGAAAGTACCGTCAGTGCGAGGTAGTGAAACGGACTAAGAATCCCTCATCATAGCTCTGTTGATTCTTGGTAATACAAAAATCAGACAGATTTCTTCGTCCCTCCGGTTGAAACTTGAGTTGCGGCGGAAGGAATTCTTTCCTGACACCTGATTACATGCAGTATGTCGCCGGGAAAGAATGAATAAAGGACTTCGTCCGACCAGCGACGCGTGAAATAGACTTTTTCGATAATCCTACGGCTGCTTTGGAACCTGGTTAAAAGATGCAGTAAAGAAAAAGGAAATAAATATGTTCATCAGAGAATTGGATAAGTGCGATCAGATAACCGCCGGTGATAACACCACCCTTAGCGAATTGTACAACTCGCTAAAAGATGATATTCAGATTAACCACAGCCTGGCGCATGCCGTAGTCAGGCCGGGGCAGACTACCTATAAGCATAAACTGAGCAGTACCGAGATATACTATATTCTCGAGGGTACCGGCGAGATGTTCATAGATAAAGAAAGCCGGACCGTGAAGCCCGGCTGTGCTATCTATATCCCCCCCGGCTCGGTTCAATATATCACGAACACGGGCGAGACCGATTTGAAATTCCTCTGTATCGTAGAGCCCTCCTGGAGTGCGGAGGATGAGGAGATATTACAGTAGCTACTCCTCCTTATCCGCCTCATCAGAGCCGGTTTTGAATATCACCGTGTTGTATTTTTTGTTACCATGCGCTAACAATAACTGGCGAAGGTCATCCCAATCCTCAGGCGTATAGCGATCCTTAGCCAAGCTTATTTTTCTTTTGATAGTTAACCGATTGTTATCCTCGGCAACTGTAAGCTCGAACGAACCGCAATCATTGGTGAAAGACTTACTTTCAGGTTTGTAGACCAGATCGATGTCATCAAGTTTAAGATTGATTGATACAGTTTCAGTAACAGGGTTTTTAAGAAGTATATTCACTTCACTTGTTTGATCGGTTAGACGAATGTTACCCGGCAATTGATCAAAAATACCGCCGGTAGGATTGCCGATAGTGAAGGAGATACGGCCATTGTCGTCTTGCTCAGGTTTTTCTATTTCGTAATTTAAAGAAAACTGAACATTAGAATGATAATAATCTATTGGGTTATAATTAATAATTTTAGCATCTGCTAGTGTACTTGAAATCATTTTATCTAAAAATGATTTAGCTTTATTACCAGCACCACACGTTTTAGAGTATAAACTCATTGCTTCTGTAGAGTGGACAATTCCAGCGCCGGTTATTTTTCCATTTTCTTTGTTAAATTCACTATTCAAATTTAGGTCGAAACCGCTTTTCGGAATAAGAATATCAATATAAGCGAGAATCGCTGGTTTCCCTGGAGTATCTGGTGCCCATGCCAAGTTGTTTATAAATGTACTTGAGCCAGAAATGAAACTGTTGCTGTATGGATTGTAATATAATAAATGGTTATCATTTATAATATACAATCCCATTTCCTGCATGAAGGAAATAGTAGGAATAGTAACAAAGTATTCACCGACAAAATTGGTTAAATACATAGGTTTTGCTTCTAAACCAGCTTGTCGTAGAAATGCAGATATTAAAATCGTTCTGTCGAGATAGTGACCATAAGCAGTTTCGTATGTTCTATATGCCGATCGAGGTGAATATTTCCAAAATGAATTTGTATAATCTATCAGTCGTACTTTAGAATCGACATATTTTGTTATTGAATTAACGCTATCAACAAGGGAAATCGCATCAAATAGAATAGAGTCAAGTTCACTGGATAAATTATTAGGAAATGTCGATGCATAATCTAAGTCGACCATTATTTTTACTCCAAGCTCAACCCAATCCTTCCACGTAGAATATATTATGTAAGGACGGTCAAGTGTCGGATCCTGTATATGGCTTACAGGTGTCTTATCCAGCATCTCAGCTTTCCACCAGTAAACATCAAGATCGTACTCGCTGTCTTTCTCTTTCTCAGCTGAACCCGCGCCCCGGCCCGCCTCGACATTCGGCTCGGTACCCTCAGGCACGCCATAACCAAACCACGACCAGACAACCGGCTCGGACTTGGCAAATGTCCAGATACCATCAATGCCGCCGCGGAACGGCTCTTTATCCTCGATATAATAGGCCACCTCGAGAATGCAGGGCAGCTCTATGCCGTTATGCAGAAGCATCATCTCCTGCACATTGGCGTAATCGTAAGCGTGTTCCAGCTCATCGGGGGTAGTAGGCACTATGCCGGTCTCACCGGTTTCCCACCACTGGTTATCCATCCAGGTGCGTACGGTTACCACGTTGAAATCGCAATGCTCGCTGTCGTAGGCTATGCGATGGTCGCCGTAGTCCTCGATGGCGTAGTCGGTGTTAATCCATATAATGCGATGCACGAAATCGATCTGCCTGCCATCATTGGTCCAGTAAATCTTTTTACCCTCGAATAATATGACAGCATCCTCGTTGGCCATATCGAAATTTTGCTCGGCCAGACTCATGAGCTCGGCGATATCCTGCTTACCTGAAAAGGATGTTTGCGACTGTGCCGGAACGAAAAAGCTAAGACAAATCAATGCTGCTGTAAATACGGTTAGAGCTTTCATCATTTGCCCCCTTTCGTGGCACGGAATACAGTGTCGGTAAATTCATTTGCATCTTTCATCACCTTAGCGAAAGCTTTATAACTATCCTCGGGTACCTGGCGACGTTTGATTTTAATATCCTGTTTGAGATTAAACGTGCTGCCTTTCATACCGCCCTCATACGAGGTATATATATATGTCTCATCATCCTCGGATAACTCCGGTGGATCAATTACCTTATAGCCTCCGGGTAGCTTGATCTCCTCCTCGCTATCTAAATGCGAGGTTGTGTAGAAAAACAGATCACCGTTTCGCTCCTCGGGGTAGTTGTACCCCAGGTAATAGTAAAGCGAGTTAGCGTTCATAATAAGCAGCGGGCTTTTGAACTCGTAGGCGTTATCGATTATCATAGCGTAATCGGGTATGCTATATTTTATCTCCCAATTCATGTTAATATGAAAATCTAGAATGTCACCATGCTTGATATCAATGATATTAACTCTTTCGCAGGCGCGCCCTATAGTTCTGGCAATATAGTTTTCGATCTGGTCGAGCCTGAACCAATGACCATAACCGCGCAAACGACCGTCCATCGAGCCGGTGCCCTCCAGGATGAGCGTCCCCTCGAGCGAACCATCCTCGAGGATTTTGCACTTGTTGTTTACCTGAAGTCTTGACTCCTCGGGCGGGCTGTAAGCTATATGAGTCAAATCCTCCCCTTCCGGTGAACCGATCAGATAATGCTGCTCGGTTTCGTACTTGCTCCAGATATTCCGTACGAACGGTACCCAGGTTGGGTCGTACATCACGAACCGGCCGTCATCCTTGCGAAGAGCCACCACGCAGTGATTGAACTGGTCGGCCGGTAAATCCTCGATACGGCTGCCTGCCATGGTCATTGCGCCGTAGGAATCCATCCCGGCGGCCCTCATCATAGTAATAAGCATGCCCGCGATATCCTTACAGACACCGCTGCGTTGCTCGAATATCATTGCTCCCGGGTGAAGCGTAAAACCCTCGCCCTCGCCCATTGTCTGGCCGCTATAGCGGATATTCTGAGCTACCCAGTGAACCAACTCGAATGCTTTCTGCTCCTCGGTACCCTTCGTGACACCGGCCTCCTTGAAAATCTCATCCACCTTGGCTTTGATTGCGGGTGTAAACTCGAACTGATTCCTGTTAACATCGAAAAACCACCTGCTCTTGGCCTCCCAGCTCTCGGCTGTAGTGATCACTACCTTCGGCAGCATATCTGGCGGGTCGGGATGGTATCGTTGATCCTCCCAGGCGGCCATGTTCTCGCTCCACCACGTATATGTCGTGGTATCGCCCAAAAAGCTGGTTTTAGAATACATCGGGCCGTTAAACACCTGTGATTGAATTCGCTTGCCGGAGGGCATACTCAAGGAGTAATGCTTGCTGATAATCGGCACATCCGACTGAAATAGTACTATATCGAAATACTCCCCGGCCATCGGCGGGATGTATTTATCATCCGGTGGCTCATTGCCGTCTAACAGGGCGTAGGAGTAACCTTTACGGTATACTTTAACCTCTATGCCATCCCCAACATGAAGGCGCGGCAGTTGCATGATAATTATCCTGTCGCTCCAGTATATGCCATGCTGAGGGGCGGGTAAGTCGCGAAGACCATCCAATGCCAGCGAGATCGTAGAATCCCCCCTGATCAGGTTTACCTCGCGTACCTCTATATAGCTCGAGAGCGGCTCATAATGCCAGCGAAGCACCGACATCTCCTGACAGCCGTCCTCGGTGAGTATCTTATACAACATGTAGATATGGGTTTTGGCCACGCCCTCCTCGCTAATAACCGAACGCGACGAGTCGGCGACAACCACATAGGCGGCATTATCGAAATCGTCTGCTGCACCGGTATCGATGAGCATCTGTGTAGCAGTTGGCGGTGGTGAATCGCCCGGTGGTAGCTTGGTCGATGGCTCATCCTGAGCTAAAGCGCAGGCGGCGGAAAATACTAGCACAACCAGACAGCTAATTAATTTCATGGGATATCTCCTGTTAAGATCAAAGGCGTAAGCGCCCGAGTAATTATTTTCGTGCTCACCGGGATAATTAAACTCAAAGTATACAGATAAGCAAGATTTATCCATGAATAATAAAATTGTTACTGCTATCCGGGATTTTTATATCGATCTAACTATTTAACCGGTCGTTATTCGAAAGAATTAATTCCAAATATGATTAGGGAGTTTCCGTGTTGGGATGTCGCTTCGCTTTCATCCTGATACCTGCCCGAACTTACGTATATAAATCGTCAGCCATTCGCCCCTACCCTCGGATAACATCGGTGTGACTGTCCATTAAGTACCCATTCAGTAATACTTTTACGACAGACTCCAAGCTCTACGCTTGCAGTATCTTATCATACTACAACATGTGCTCCTCGTTACCAATAGCAGGGATTGTCGAAAAGGCTCTGTTTTAAAATTAGGAAGTAAAAACGATCTTGTTTTCGGTTGGTTTTATCATTGTCAGGTAATAATCGAATATGTGAATTAGATTTACTATTCTAATCAAACATCTCCCGACGGATACGCCACTTCCGAGCAAAATCAATGGTGACCTGCTTGTTTACCAGGTACTCGACTATCTCCAGCCCGAATAGAAACGCTGCACCGGGGCCGATTCCGGTAATCAGATTGCCGTCCACGGTTACCATGTCATCGGTATAAAATCCGCCGGCGTTTTCGATTTTGTCCTGGTATTCGGGAAAGCCGGTCATCATTTTGCCATCGACGATATTAGCGGTTTCAGCCAGCACCCGGCCGGGAGAGGCGCAGATCGCGGCAACGAGTTTGCCCTCGTTAAAATGAAGTTTCACCAGATCGATCACTTTTTTATTGGCAGCCAGATTATCAGCGTTTTGCGAACCGCCGGGCAATACTATGGCATCATATAAAGAATCGATATCATCGATTGTCGTATTCGGAATAAGCGTATTACCGTAAGCACATTTGACAGGCTCACCGGAAAGCCCGGCAACCGTGACTTTCACACCGGCACGAAACATGATATCTACCGGCGCCACCGCCTCGACATCCTCAACGCCATCCGAGATAATCACTAATGCGGTTTTAACCATCGTCAGCTCCTTTTACTGGTGTGGAATCCTGAAGCCTATTAGTATAAATCCCTGCTCCTGTCAAGATTTTTCAGGTTTACCTCAGGGGGATAGCAAGTATACGCGGATGCTTGCCTGGCTTTCGAAAAGAGTAAATCATTAGGAAAACGGAACTTTAATTGAAATGAAACAACTAATACGCCGAGGCTACCGAATCATGCACGAAAGCTTTCCGACTTACCTGCCACTTCTCGGCCAACTCATCGGCTTTAACTTTGCCAACCAGGTAATCGACAATCGCCAACGCGAATTGCATGGCGCTCCCCGGGCCGTTGGCGGTAATAATATTGCGATCGACCGCGTATATCTTATTGCTCAATATAGCGCCTGCATCCCTGAGATAACCGACCATCGACGGGTCGCCGGTAGCGATTCGCCCCTCCAGTATACCGCATTGTTTGGCCAGAAGAACGTTGGAGGCCGCGCATATAGCCGCTACCAGTTTGTTATCCTCATTATGCCTTTTCACCAACTCGACTACTTTCTCATTGGAGGCTAATGCATCGGCGCATTGCAACCCACCGGTAAAAACCAGCCCGTCGAATTGGCCGTCGATTTTATCAACCGTGGTATCGCCGATAATAGTACAACCGTAAGCCCCACGCACGGGGCGCGTACTCATGCCGCTGATAGTGATTTTGATACCGGCGCGAGTCAGGGCGTCGATGGCAGTTACCGCCTCGATATCCTCGAACCCCTCGGCTAAAACGATTAGAACGGTTTTATACATTGTGATACCTTAGAATCATTTTCGAGTGTTATGGCCCCTGTCTTTAATTAAATAAAAACGATCCTGCCGAACCGTTCAATAACCGTGCGGAAAATATGTATCATTAACAATGATGTTAATAATCGATAAATCTACAACCCCAGCGTTTTCACTTCATAATCGAAATTCGAGGGCTTCAATTTCACCAGCCAGCCCTCATCGTATGGGTCTTCGTTCAGAAGTTCCGGATTATCGATTACGTTTTGATTCGTATCGACCACGGTGCCCGAAAGCGGTGAAACACAGGTATGCGACTGCATATCGGTCGAGAATACCTGTATACAAACGCTGCCCTGCCGGAGTTTCTCGCCTTTCGAGGGCAGGAAAATATTTTGTATCTTACCGACAGCGTGAAGGAACGAGCGTTCCACGCCCATCATGACATTACCATCCTCCAATAGCATAATCCACGATTTATCGCCGATAGTCTTGAATGCTTTCTCGCCGTTGGCCTTACTCCCGGTTTTCTCCGGAGCTTTTTCACCCGAAAGCTTATCCGAGGTAACAAGCTCGGCCGCCCGTTTGATCACGCCCATGAACTCCGCCTTGGAAAACGGTTTAGCCACGTAGTCGAATGCGCCAAGCTGGGTAGCCTGTAAAGCGGTGTTAATAGTGGCATAACCGGTAATCATGATAATCGGCAGGTTCGGAGTTCTCTCCTTGGTGAGTTTCATGAACTCCAGCCCATCGATACCCGGCATCATCAAATCAGTCAGTACGATATCGATATCCCCCTCATCGATTCTATCGAGTCCCGCCTGGGCATTCAAAACACCTATGACCTCGAAATTATCTTTCCTGAGCAACTTCTTGATACTATCCAAAACGATTTGCTCATCATCCACGACCAGAATATTTAATCTTTTTTCCATGGGCTATCCCCCGGTAGTTTTTTACTTTTCATGCAAAGCCGGTAGCACTATTTTGAACAATGCCCCGCCGCTTTTAGACATCTCCACCTCTATCACTCCCTTATGCCTTTCGATAATCCCCCAGCTGACCGCCAGTCCCAATCCGTTAGTGCCTTTGGTGGAGAAAAACGGTTCGAATATCTTATCTTTCAGATTCTCGGGAATTCCCGGGCCGGTGTCCTCTACTATCAACAGGCATTTATCTTTTTTATGCCTGTAATCGGAGGTAATTTTGATAATGCCTTTGCCTTTCATTGCCTCGGCGGAATTCATCAGGAAATTTAATACCACTTGTTGAAGCTGCCTGGGATCTCCTTTTATCAAAGGACTTTTCTTGCTTTTTTCGACTTTCAGATCGATATCTTGAAACTGTGGAAGTTTATGAACCAGCGCCAGCGAGTGATCGATAATCGAATTCAAATCGAGATTCTCCAGCCTCGGCGTTTCCTGGCGGGCGAAATTAAGCAGGTTCTTCACGATATCCCGGCACCTCAATGTTTCGCGTATTATCACTTTCAAATCATCGCGATGCTCATCGTCCCCGGGTATCTCATCCAGCATGTCCTCGGCATAAGCCAGTATTCCCGTAAGCGGATTATTTATCTCGTGCGCCACGCCGGCTGCCAGCTTGCCGACAGCGGCCAGTTTCCCGGCCTGTATCAATTGATCCTCGAGATCTTTCTCACCGGTAACATCCCGCATGATAGTACATGTGCCGTGAATGCTCCCCTTGTAATCTTTCAACGGAAATCGTACGGTTTGGAAATAATGATCACGACCGTCTATGGGAATTATCTCCTCGTACTGATGGTACCGATCATCGCGGATAACTTGCTCATCATGAATTGTTATAAGGCCGGCAATATCCTCACCGACTATCTCGCTTGGCTTTTTGCCGATGAAATCCTCGGGTTGAAGATGAAATGATTCGGCGATAATTTTATTTACGATGACGTAACGCCCCTCGAGATCCTTTACCGATATCCAATCATGAGCGGAATCGATAAAGCTTTTGAATTGAAGCTCGGCGCTTTCTATCTTTCTTTGAAGCATCACTCTTTCGGTTATTCTGTGCCAGGTGCCGAGAATGCCCTCGGATTGGCCCGAGGCCGCTTTTATCGGCGTGAGAGTCAGCTCCCAGAAAGTTTCATGTGGCGATGGCGACTGCCATATCAACGAGCGAGCCTCACCGCTGCCTAAAACCTCATCCAGAAGACCTACCGTTTGGGCGCAATTTTCTTTCAACTGGGTATCGGCAAATATCTCCTGACATGTTTTACCGATGGCCTCATCGGGCGAGATATCGGCAAACATACTCAAGCTATCGTTGGTCTTCACAATGTGCTTTTCCCTATCGAGTACCAGTACCAGATCGGGGATTCTATCGAATAATCCCTGGAGGAATTGACGCTCTCTTTCGATTTTCTGCTCCAGTTCGGTAATCTCGTTCAACTGGCGGCTCTGTTCCCGCTGGGCATTTGCCAGATCCCAGAATATGCGCGAGAAAACATGATCGAACACCTTGATACCGCGGGGAATCATCTTGTAGATATTTTCCAGCACTTCATCCTTACCGGTAAGTTCCATGATGAGCTTGATACCCGGGATGGAAAGCGCCTCTTTCATATCGAGCGAGGTTTTGATACCGTGCTCGCGAGCATAAATCATCCCCGGCGCGCTATCATCGGGATCGACCACACTGAGAATCTCCAGCGACAGCTCCCGCAAAAAGCCGCTCAAGGCCAGCTCGATAATCGCCCGGCAGCCTTTTCCCCCGCCGACAATCACCGCTTTCATATGAATAGCCGGCGACATTTTATTTTTTCTCCAGTGGAAATTCGGATCTTAGCATCTCTTTGTAATCCCTGATCAGTTTAGTCATGTTGGTATAATATACTTTCGGCTTTATCGTAAAATGAAGAAGTATATCGTTTAAACTATCCGGAATATACGGGAACAGCTTTTTCAAATTCATCACCCGATACTCGTAAAAAGCGCCGCCGTCCTCGGGAACCAGGCTGCTTTTAACGCTATCGGAAAACTTGCTCGATTTCATCACGCCGGAGAACGAGACAATTCCCTTACCAACGGCGTAATTGATAATATTCCCCATACTCCAGGTGTCGAAATCGGAGACATGCTGATTCAAATCGAAATCGATCCAGCGATAGATCCCGGTTTTCCGTTCTATTATGATATGATCGTTCCTGATATCACCATGGCACATATGATTCGAATGCAGAAGATAGATCGCCTGCATCGAATCCGTTATTTTATGCAAAATCCCCGGCAAATCCTCGTAAAAATATTGCTCATGAGATTTCGGATTTTCGTGAATGTCGGCCAGCAAAGTATCGCCTTTTATGTAATCCACGATTCTCACCAGGTTACCTTTATCATCCTCGAGCGTATAACCCTGCATGAAACGTTTATCGCCTAGTGTCAGCTCGAGCACACGCGCCTCTTTCTCCGGGCTACGCGTACACCTGATACGAAACACGCCGATCCTGACATGGAAATCCTCGTGAAAAACCATCTTGATAATCTTTTGCCCGCCGGTTTCCAAATCGACCGCGTTGAACACCCAGTATTTCGGCTGCTCGGCGATACCGAAACGTGTCTCATACTGATTGCCCTTTATCAGGTATAATTTGTCTCGCAGGAGAAGAACATCCCCGCGGATTATCCTCATCCAGTCGGAGGTATCGGTATGAATGGCGAACTTATCTACCGAAAGCCATCCGGTAAGCTCTTTAATTCTATCAGCTATCTCGTTACGATTCATCTGGTGTATTTTCGATTCTCTTTAATAGTAATATACAATAAATATCGAGAAGTTCAAAACGATAAAGGTCTCATCCGTTTTCATCGAAAATAGATACTCCTCGGGGGCAATAGCTTCGGTTATTTTTTGAGCGACCGGTGATTGACGTATTAGTCAATCATCGCTATATTTTAATTGAAATCCAGCCTGACATCTCTTAAAATTGCTTAAACGAATCCAATAATCATCAAGGGGAAATCATCATGACCAATCTCGACTGGGCGGTTCTGATAATATACATAGCCGGTATAATCGGCATGAGTATCGCAATCGGGCGCAAGCAGCGAAACCAGGAGGACTACTATCTCGGCGGGCGTTTGATTCGACCCTGGCAGGTGGCGTTATCGGTCATGGCGACACAGGTATCGGCAATCAGCCTGATAAGTGCACCGGCATTTATCGCGCTCAGGTATGGCGGCGGACTGGTATGGCTTCAGTACGAATTCGCCATCCCTCTCGCCATGATGCTTATCATGCTGATCCTAATCCCGGTATACCATCACAGCCGAGGCATCACGATCTATGAGTATCTCGAAAATCGATTCGGCAAACCAACACGTTCCATACTGAGCCTGGTATTTTTGATCAGCCGGGGATTAGGCGCGGGCCTGGCTCTTCTGGCAACAGCGATAGTCACCAGTGTCTGCCTGGAGATTTCACTGGCCAACACTGTCATACTGATCGGGTTGGTTTCACTACTGTATACCACCATTGGCGGCATCAAGGCCGATATCTACTCCGATATCATACAGCTAATCGTACTCTGGGGAGGTGCTATACTCAGTATTATTATTATTTTAAACCTTCTCGGAGGTGATTTATTCGCATTCTTTCCAAAAGATTCCGCACGCCTTCGCGTTATCGATTTCAGAGCAACGGGTCTTGGTGATGGCCAAACATTCGCTTTCTGGCCGATGGTCATAGGCGGCTTTTTCCTCTACCTGTCCTATTACGGTTGCGATCAAAGCCAGGCGCAGCGGCTTTTGACTACCAATACCATCTCCGGCGCACGTTGGGCCATGATGGGAAACGGGCTATTGCGCTTTCCACTGGTTCTCACTTATTGCTCGTTCGGGCTTTTCCTCATTCCGTTTCTCAACAAGCATGCCGGGTTCGCCGCCCGTGTGCAAAATTCTCAGCCGGATTTTCTGGTACCGTATTTCCTGGTGGAATATTTTCCACCGGGGCTTCTGGGCCTGGTTATAGCCGGTATATTCGCAGCCTCGATGTCGAGTATCGATAGCGCCTTAAACTCGCTTTCCGCCGCTACGTGGAAAGATTTCATCGAACGTAATTTCAGATGGGCCAGGCGTATGTCGCCGCGCCAGATGGTGCGGATATCACGACTGCTGACCGTGTTCTGGGGCGCGCTGGCAACCGTGTTCGCACTGGCTATGATTGGCGGCCCGGAAACAGTGATCGAACTCGTCAATAAAATAGGTTCAGCTTTCTACGGCCCGATACTGGCAATTTTCTGGCTGGGCATACTGACGAAAAAAGCCTCTCAGCCCGGAGCCATAATCGGGCTGATTAGCGGTGTCGCTCTCAATATTATTTTATGGTTATTTTTTGAAAATATCTCCTGGATGTGGTGGAACGTATTCGGCTTTCTCTTCTCGATGATCGTGGGATATTTCATCAGTATGCTAATGCCGCACCGGGTGACGGTGGGCATCATGGAAAGCCATTTCCCGCTCAAAGACCTGTTACGTAACTCGGGCAACAAATATCTCTACACCACGCTGCTGGTTTATTTCATTCTGATATTGGCTTTATGCGGTTTGATCGAGTCGTGGCTGGCAACCAAGCTTTAAGGATTAGTGATTAACATCAAAATAATGAATGCTATAATAAAAAGGCTGATAATCCCAATAGCGGTGTACTTTCTAAAAAACGGATGGAAATGAGGATACTTTCCGAACGGTGAATTAATCTCCTTAGATATATCCTCGCCGCTTAAACTTCGCCCGACATAACTCGATATGAAATCGTTAAACGCCTCCATCGAGGCCTCGGCGAAATCGCGGCCGGCATTGGCAGGCGCGCCGAAATACCCCAGCCATTCGTTCTCGGGAGTCAGCGTCTTGCCGGTAATCGGATCTTTCAGGTGGGGCGTCATCCGTTTATACGAATCATCCACCAACTCGGGATACAACCAGAGCATCATTGAGGTCTCCCACCAGCCTGCATGGTAATCGTGTTTCAACAGATGCTTCTCTTCATCGGTAAATTCTCGTCCAAGTTTCTTGCTGATAGTTTCGACCATCTCGCCGTTTAAGAATTTTACAGTCAATCCTCCACTCAGGCAAATCATCCGGGTCTCGGTGTGACGAGATACCCGCTTGCAGGCTGCCTCGATGGCGACAATCTGTTTCGGCGGCCCGTGCCCCGAAACCACGAAAATATTTTCGAATCCGTACAACGCCAGGCTCTTGCCGGTCTGGTAGACGATATCGAATAACGTGCTTTGCTTGATAAAAAACGAACCGATATGCTTATACACCTGGGTGCCCAGAGGAATAACCGGAAACAGAAGAACATCGTATTCGGGGAATTCCTTAATTAACATGCGGGCGGTGTATTCGGCAAAATAGCGGGCATTCAAGCTATCGACACCTATGGGGAGATGAGGTCCGTGCTCCTCCAAAGGCGAGATCGAGACTATCATCACAGTTTTATGACGGTCTAACTTATCTATCTGCGGATAGGATAGTTTCTCGATTTCATGAATATTACCGGCCATATAGATTAAACTACTTATAGTATTGCTCGGTGTCAAGTTTCATATAAGTTTATATTTTTATCGAATATTATTTGCATTCAGCCGTCATCTTTTTATCTTAAAATAATTAAGAGATTAGACAGGATATGGGAACATTCAGACAACAAACCGGGTTGTACTGTCTATAATTAAACACCACGAGGAAATTGTAAAAAGATGGAGCAGTCATGGAAGTCGAAAAAGCAATCAAAACAGCCATCGAGTACGAGATAAAAGTCCGCGATACTTACGCCACCGCTGTCAATAACACACAGAACGAAACCGCCCGACGCGTATTTAAAAGGCTCGCCGATGAGGAACAGGGACATGTAGACTACCTGGAAAGCCGTCTCACCGAATGGCAAAAAACCGGCAGCCTCACCCCCGAGAAACTGGGCACGGCCATCCCCGCCCGCGAGGCTATCGAGGAGGGCGTGAAAAAGCTCGATGATAAAATGAAAGAGGCCGATGAGCACGGTGAGGCCCAGATGCTTACCAAGGCTCTGGATGTCGAAATCGAGACCAGCAAGTTTTACGAGAAAATGGTGAACGAGTTGAAAGCCGAGCCGCAGAAGATGTTCCAGCGTTTCCTCGAAATCGAGGAAGGGCACCTGGCATTGGTGCAGGCCGAGCTCGACTCGCTTCAGGGAAACGGTTTCTGGTTCGATTTTAAAGAGTTCAGCGTAGAGCATTAACCGACATATTCACTACGCATCACAGGAAATAAAAAATATATTACCGATATCAAGGAGTAATGATGAGCGAAAAAGATCGCGTACTCTCGGCGCTGAAAGAAGCGATGCAAGCCGAGGTGGATGGTCACAATTTCTACCGCATGGCCGCTGATAGCACCCGGGATGAAATGGGCAAGGAAACATTCAAAGCTTTGGCTAAAGATGAGGTTGAACATTTCACGTTCCTGAAAGCCCAATACGCCGCTTATGAGAAAGACGGTAAGCCCGATTCGAGCGTGAAAGTCGGCAAACCCTCCGAAAGCGGTGAAAGCCCGATGTTCAGCGATAGTTTCAAGAGCCGTATCAAGGAGGCGCATTACGAGATGACCGCCCTTTCGGTAGGCGTACAGCTCGAAATATCGGCCGTAAAGTTTTACCAGGATCAGGCAAAGCAAGCAGCCGATGATGAAATGAAAAAGTTTTTCACCGAATTGGCCGATTGGGAAGCCACTCATCACAGGAGGCTGTTGAAACAGCAGCAGGAGCTTAAAGAGGATTACTGGCAGGATGGCAATTTCTCGCCTTTTTAAACCGGTATTCTCTTGAAAACTCGGTGACGAGAAACTACATTGATACACGATAAAACACCAGGGCGTATTAATTGCGCCCTTTTTCATACGAGGAAAGAACGATGACAGACACCGCTGGTTTAAGTTCTCGCAAAGGCGAGGCGCTGGAAATTCTGAGAAAACGAGATTTCGATTCACTTTTAAGCTGGGCGAATTCGACACGTAATCCTATCCGCATACTTACCTCGCTCCAGTTCGACCCCGATCCTCTAATCTGTATGAGAGCGGTCGAGGCGTTGGGAGTCATCTCCAGCCTGTACAAAAATAAATTAGAGACACTGCGAAAGATGATTCGTCGCTTTTTCTGGAATCTGAACGATGAGTCGGGTAATGTCGGCTGGTACTCCGCCGAGGCTATCGGTGAGACATTGCGCAACGTGCCGGAGCTGATCGCCGAATACGCCGGCATGCTGCCTGCGTTTTTAGTCGAGGAGCCATTCGAGAAAGGTACTCGTATAGCAATCGCCAGAATAGCCGGGATAGACAGCTCTCATTTTAATAAAACCGTTAATAAAAAATTAATTCAAACCTTAAACGATCCCAACGCGAATATACGCGGTAGTTCTATCGTAGCCTTAAAATCATTGTGCCGTGATGAGGCATACGAACACGTCAAAGCTTTATCCGATGATAACACTGAAATAGAGCTATACGATTTTAAAACCGGTGAGTTTATTACTTATCGGATAGAGCAATTGGTTGCTGATTTTTAGTACTCTGTGATTTTGAAAACACTTATTCTTATATTTTCGATAATTTTCACGCCATTCGGGATATCCAACGCCCGACATAATGATTATCCCTGGTTAGTTTCCGAAATTGATTCAACTCGATGCATAGCTGCCAGATTCAAGCTGCCCGCAGGTTATGAGAGAATCACTACTGTGCCCGGGGGCTTTGCCGACTGACTGCGCCATCTCCCCCTGAAACCGGATACGGCTTTGATAGCCTAGTACGATAGTACGATCAAACCCTGGCAAAACCTTCATGCCGCTAATATCGATATCGATCCGATAAGAACGGGCGATATTTTCATACAGGGCGGTTTTCCCGGACATGCTCTGATAATCGTCGATATGATAGAAAGTACTGAAAGTAAAGATAAGCTTTTCATGATGGCTCAAAGTTTTATTCCGGCGCAAAGTATTCATATAATCAAAAATCTATCAGATAAAAATATCAGTCCCTGGTATCGCCTGAATCATAAAGGTGAATTTATCATACCGGAGGGCATCGTATTTTTCAAAAATGATTTAATGCGATTCAAGTAACCGGCGGATTTATAGCTACACCTCAAGTCTAAGCTCGGCTACCGATTAATTGATCATAAAAAAATATCGCCGGAAAAGATTTCCCGGCGATACTCGATATTCTATTTAGCCAAGTGTTATTCTTGAAGCGAAATAATTTCGACTCGCCTGTTTTTCTGACGGCCCTCCGGGGTGGAGTTATCACCTATCGCATAACGTGAATCCTCGCCGAATCCTTTGGAGGACATTCTGTACGAGGCAACGCCTTTATCCAGAAGGTATTTCATTACGGCATCAGCGCGTTTTTGCGAAAGGTCGCGATTGGCTTTCTCCGAACCGACATTATCGGTGAAACCATCTATCTCTATACTATAGTCTACATAGGCGTACATCGTTTCGGCCAGCCTATCCAGCACTTTCTTGGCCTCGTCATCCGGCTCGTACGAACCGGTGGCGTATTCGATATTCAGAGTTATCTTCTCAACCGGTTTCTCTACCTCCACCGGGCAACCGAACTCATCCACCTGCGCTCCTGCAGCGGTAGTGGGGCATCTGTCCAGGCCATCATAAACACCGTCGAAATCAGAATCCAGCCCGACACCGTTGGCATCCACCTCGGCTTTAAACGGGGTATTGATCTCCCGATCGAGATAATCCGCTACTCCGTCCTGATCGGTATCGAGCGGACAACCGCGCATATCCGTTTTAGCTGTTTTAGGCGTGTTGGGACATTGATCGAGGCCATCGTAAACACCATCCCCGTCGGTATCTTTCGGACAGCCTTGAATATCTACCACTGCTCCGGCAGGCGTATTTTCACATCTGTCGAGGCCGTCGTATACGCCGTCATTATCGGTATCGAGCGGGCAACCATCCATATCCACCATTGCGCCGGAGGGCGTTCCGGGGCAGCTATCCTCCTCGTCCCCCACGCCGTCCTTGTCGGTATCTATCTTGCGGCCGAAATAATATGTCAGGGCTATCGAGGGCTGGATGAACGACTGGAAGGCGCGCTTATCCCACTCGCTCATATCACCGTAATAAATAGTATCATCATCCGCCGAAACATTCGTTATACCGTATGAATATTTCGCCTGAATATCGAATGTCCAATATTTGTTAAGCCAGAAATTAATGCCAACACCGAATTTCGCGCTAACATCCATGAAACTATATTCATTGCCCGATGGCCAGGCGCTGAATGACAGGCTGGAATCCTGGGTTGTCAATTTCCACAGATCGATACCCGCTCCACCCAGAAAATATGGCTGTATATTCGATTCCGGGAAAAGAAAATACTGCCCCTCCAGATCGACAAGCATTCCGGTCATTTTTGTTGGTGATGTTTCGGCCTTATTCCAGATCTCATTATACGATTGGTCTTTATCGTTAAAAGGATGGTCATATGTTTTGCTATAACCGGCCGCCAGGCCCATCACGAAACTTCGGGAAAGACCGTATTTCAAATCGAATTCGGTCGACCAGCCCATCATGAAAGGTTCATTGCCGCTGAACTTGTTATAACTGCCTCCCTCGCTTAACGGCGAAACGAACTGACCGCGCAATCCTATCCCCACTAAACCGTTCCAGTCGGCGGCATTAACCGTACTCATCGACAAAACCAAAATTATAGCGATCGCAACAACTCTAATTTTCATGTATACTCCTCATTTTCGTTAAATTATTCCCGAATGCCTAAAATCGCATCTCCCTGTATTAATCGTAACTGACGGTCGCAACCGTATACGAGGTCACGAACGATATCCTGGTATTAACTACTCGCTTTATCACCCGTGGGAATCGTTAATAACGATACCCCACGAGATAATCTACAATTTAATATTAGAATAACTTGTAAGTCAACCCCAGAGCCAGTGTCTCTTTGAATCGTCCCTTTACGTTAATTTGCTTATCGTACAGAAGCTGCATATATAACGAGACGGTGACATACTTGGCAACTGAGGCAGATACCTTGTTTTCCCAGTTAATATCCACCGATTTCCAGTAATCCTCCTGGGGAGTACCAACGAGTTCAGGGGCATCCGATTCGGAATAGAACAGCGCTTTATATAAACTGAGCTTGGACGTAAATAACAGGGTTTCGGACAGGGTCATCTTCAAATCGGTAACCGACTCCAAACCGCCGTCATTGGTGGTTGTAGATTCGGTGTTGCCTGCCGTATCTATGACGGATTTGGTCATGATCTGGCGTAAGGCAAAACCCAGGCGGGAGAGCAGTTCGTTCTGTTCGGTGCCGATAAACTTGCGCGAGGCGCCTGCCGATTCGGTGAACTTGATCGGGTTAAGATAAAGTTTTTTGATAGGATCGGAGGCGTCCAGAAACTGCGATTCAATCCTGAATGCCGCGTAAGGATCGACCACCCAACCCATGGTAAAACGACCGAGATTCTCGATATCTATCAAGTCGGTGGATTTCTCGGGTCTGGCCCACTCTTTGGTTTCTTTATCCTGTACGTGAGTTTGTCCGAATGAGAAACGGGAGGTGTTCTTGAAATTGAATTTGGGCGAAAACTGATTTTCGAAAACACCATTGGCGTTCCAAACCCAGCTAATATTGCCGGCCTCGCCACCCGACCAGCTATCGGAATACGAGTTCTGTGTCATGGTGAAATCGGTGTCGAACGATTTCTTCCAGCCCTTGACCGGGGCCTCATCATCGGCATATAATACCGATCCGGTCAGGACGAACATTGTCAGAATCATGAATGTGGTTATTTTTTTCATCGCGAAACTCCTTAATGAATCTATAGTACTGAACCTAAGCAACATCAACTTTATGCAAATGAACATCCGTCTGTGGGAATGGTATGGAGATACCGAGCTCATCGAAAGTGATTTTGACTTTCTCGGTAATATCGAAATACACGCCCCAGTAATCGGCGGTTTTCACCCACGGGCGAACCACGAAATTAACCGAGCTGTCGGCCAGTTCGGAAACGGCGACTGTCGGCGACGGATCCTTCAATATCCTGTCATCACCGGTCAGTATTTTCTCCAGTGTTTGCTTGGCCTTCTTGATATCATCCCCGTAACCGATACCGAAAACCATGTCAACTCGACGGGTTTCCATTGCCGAATAATTGGTGATACTGCTGCCCGTAACCTGGCTGTTGGGGATAATGACTTTCTTGTTATCCGGGGTTCTCATGATCGTGTTAAAAATATGCACGGCATCGATAGAGCCCCCTGTACCGCCGGCTTCTACATAATCACCTGCTTGAAAAGGTTTGAAAATAATAATCATAACACCCGAGGCGAAATTGGAAAGCGAACCCTGAAGCGCAAAACCGATAGCCAGGCCGGCCGCGCCTATCACGGCCACGAAAGAGGCGGTTTGTACACCAACGGTACCCAGCGCGGCAATCACGATAAACGTCATCAAGGCGATCTTTGTCAGGCTGACGACGAATTTCGCCAGGGTCTCATCGGCTTTCGTTTTACGCATCAACTTGCGGATCACGCCGGTAATAATACCGATACCGATTCGTCCCAAAACGAGGATAGCGATCGCCCCTATAATCTTAGTGCCATATAGCGCTCCCCACTCGATCAATTTGTCCATTACATTTTCCATGCTATACTCCTTATTTTGTGTATTTGTATTTTAATTCTTATCAGGTAAATGGTTAAAGCGTGCTGCCCCGAATGATTAATCCTCGAAACTTAAAATATGTTAATAAACCAATTAATAAACATATGCCAAAATGTAAGGGTTCCCGCAATATAATAATTATCACTTGAATAACTTTTTATAATCCGGCAATTCGCGGAAACCGGCACAGTCATCATCAACGGCAGCCTGTTTTTTCAATTTTGGATTTAACTCTATTGCCTTTTTCATTGCCTCCAACCCGCCGGTCGTGTCTCCCGAGGCCAGCCTGATTACGGCCAGATCATACTGCACCTCAGCGTACGACGTATCCAGGCGGGCAGCCCGTTCCATTGACGGCAAAGCGCTGCGATAGTCTTTATCCATGAAAGCGGTCCAGGCTATATTCCAGCTATAGTTTAGCTGAGCTTTTTTCAACAACCGTCCAAGTTCTATGAATGGTTCGGCATGGTCATCCACCCTGATATCTATTGCCCTATCGGTATAGCCGCCATAGCCAGCGCTTTCGGCAACCACCAGCATAGCCGCCGACTGTTTTCCCAGGGAATCACCACCGGCTTTATCTCCGGCCGATAACGCCGCGTAAAGCCGTTCGGAAAGAGTCCCGGCGGTATTCAAAAAAGCGTCCTCCATCTCCAGCACGACCGATTCGCCGGTCAAGATATTCCCCTGGATCGCGTAATTATCACCGACTCTGCCGCCGGCCCAATCCAGACAATTTTCGCCGGTATATGAAAACGATCGCCCCTTGCAATCGACAATACCGAGCTGCCTCCGGCCGGGATTATCATCGCTGCCGATTAACTCCTCGACCGCCTCCTCGGGTGAAAAACCGCTCTCCAGGTATTCCAATCCCCGCCAGCCGAAAGAGGTGTTTGCGTAAGCTTGAGTGGCTACCGCTCCGATCCCCGCTTTTGCCCAGGGAACAACCGATCCGACCGCGAAAAATTTCGAGGCCACGGCCACTCCCAATTCGCCGGTTCGAGGATCATAGGCAACGATCGAAAATGTGTTGATTTCATCGAATCCTTCAGAGGCTTCTCCCCAAACGCAATTAGTACTTCGAAAAATCAGTATAACCGCGAATGCCAGATATATAATTTTTCTCATAACACCCTCCGAATGAAATTGATAAATATAAACTATGAGATACGTATATGATCTATTCGATTCTATTGCAAGGAATTTACGAAATCCGCCATTAACCAATAGTACAGATATAAGAAAAGCCCGACACATCGTGCCGGGCCCTTACTGGACTAATCAATCTTTGCAGAGAAACACCCCCCTGGATTCCCCCGCTCGATCAGTTCTCCAGACGCCCCCCATTGCCACTTCCGTTATTATTCTTTTGAAGCTCGATAAGTAAATCCAAACACGATATTAAGCCTACCGCCTGGTTAGTTTTCCGGCCGTTTTCGTATATAAGTATCGATGGTACATGAAAATAGATGCCACTCTGTTCAGCGAGCCATTTATTAGAATCATAATCAAGCATAAAAATCTTGACATGCCCGTCAGATTTTTTAACAAACTCATTAAGAGTCGGCTGAACCAAATAGAAAGATCCGCTCCAATTAGCGCCGAAGACTAAACAGACCTTTTGGTTGCTTTGAAGAACACCCTGGTTGAATTCACTTTCTGTTAAAGTCTTGAATTCCATTCTTTCCGCCTTTTGTTTATTCATATGCTTAAGAATAAAGCAACTACCATGCCAAATCAAAAATACTAGCCAATAAATAAGCAAACCCTTACATTGCTACAGGTTACGACTTAAGATATTGTCAGTATATATATATTATGCTTAATGTAATACTCCTAATATTTTAGGAATGATTAATATATTGTAAATTTTCAATTTTCCGATTCCGTTAACTTATTATGCTGTAATATAATAATAATCGGTAAACAAACTATCAAACCACTCACGTCCCAATAAGTTGGATTCACAATATATTGGGATTTCCAAAATATTAGTGAAATCGGATTAACATTTTCCAATAATGTTTTAAAAAACATTACATTAATGTTCTGCATATAATTTGTTTATTATGTAAACTGCCGCCAGCCGCAGGATTGGTGGCTTTTATCCTGACGGCTTAAGTCGGTTGGATAAAAGCTGCCGGCACTGTGGCAGGGGCAGTTTGTTTGTTGACTTACGATTTCCCAGCCTTTATCCTATAACCATGTCAAATGATGATCTGAAAGTATGGCGTGACAGTGATATCGATAAAACTGTACTCGATAGTAAGAAATTTGCCGTAATAGGTTTTGGCTCGCAGGGGAAAGCCCAGGCCCTCAATCTACGCGATTCGGGATACGAGCCGATTATCGGCCTTTTACCGGGAAGTAAATCGGAAAATATCGTAATCGAAGAGGATTTTAGGGTTACCACTCCCGCCGGGGCAGTGACCGAATCTGATATTATAGCGGTTTTGGCGCCCGATCATAAACATCAGGAGCTTTTCGAATATGGCCTAAAAGATATCTCGCTCAATAATAAAACATTCGTATTCGCTCATGCCATGTCTGTTCATTTTAAACTTGTCGTTCAGCCTGATTCTACGGATTTCGTATTGGTTGCGCCTCATAGCCCTGGTATCAGGATGAGGGAACGTTTCATACAGGGCGAGGGAGTAACCGCCTTTATCGGCAAGACCGATAAGTCATCCCCGGAAAGCCTTCACCTGGCCGCCGCCTATGCCGGGGCGGTTGGCTGCGGGCGCGCCGGTTTGATAGAGACATCATTCGAGGCCGAGGCTATCGGTGATATATTCGGCGAACAGGCCGTGCTATGCGGCGGCTTGAGCGCCCTGTTGAAGGCCGGTTACGAGACGTTAGTGAAAGCCGGATTGCCGCCGGAAAACGCCTATCTCGAATGTGTCTTCCAGATAGACTTGATAGTTGATTTGATAAAGAAATATGGCATAGCCGGAATGTACGATAAAATTAGCGTAACCGCAGCGGTGGGGGGATTGCAAGCCGAACCGCTTATAATAAACGATCAGGCGAAACGGTCTATGGATAACTTGGTTAGCGAGATCAGGAGCGGAGAGTTTACCAAACGTTTAATGGCCGATTACCATGCTGGTTTTACCGGTCACGATCGGGCTAAGAAACGAATCGAGTCGACTCGAATAGATACCGTTGCCGAAAGACTTCGCAACAAACTCGAACTTTAAGTCTGAAGGAACGAGTCGACCTTGACCGGTTTTTTATAAATGGCAATTTCCACGTCATCAAGCGATTTCTCCAAAAACGCCTCGTAATCCTCCAGCCCCTCGAAGCAAGCTCCGCAAAGAGGCAATAAATGCTCACGGCTGGTAGTTGTGCCGCAGTTCGTGCACTTGATTATTTTCTCTTTCATGGATTACCTTTGGCCATTAAAGAAATGGCTGTTTAACGATTTCGTATCCAGTACCTCGGGTTTTATTACGGCCCCGCAATTGCCACATTTAAAAGTGCCGTCCACACGCTTGATTTTTGATTGACAGAACGGACATACTTTACTTCTCTTTCTTTCGTACATATTATCACCCCATAGTAAATTTATTCGAGAACAGAACAATACTCACACCCAGAGCCGTCAGCGGCAGTACTCCCCAGAATGTTATACCGGAGAAATACGAGATAGCCATCGCCAGCACCGTCCCGCCGGAGACTATCATTATTGACCATTTTACGAGCGGTTTGATAACCGCAACCGTTATCAGCGCCATTATCGCCATCAGAATGATATTACTGTGATCGCCGGCAAACGAGCCGATACCGGGTATCTTGGCAAACACAGCGCTCAAACTATCCTCAATAGCCTGGAACTGTGTCAGGATTTCCTCGAGCAACCACTTGAATCTTTCCATCAGGCCGCATTCTCCTCTACAGGTTCGATTGTCAGTGATGATTCGCCGACTTTGCGCAAACCAGTCATGCGTTCGGTAAGGAAATTCTTCGAGGTTATCCATTGATGAGACATTTCCAAAACCTCCGCCTGGCTGACATCCTCGACCCAGTCAATTACCATGTTATCGATTTCAGCCTCATCAACCAGTAAATCTTCCATTGTAAGTGTGAATTTCATTTTCATTGTATCCTCCCTTTCTGATTACGTTTTGAACAAAAGAGGAACAAAGGTTATGCCTTTAAATGTAGAGACAGTGTTATTGTTTCAAAAACACGTATAACTCGTTATTGTGAAATAGGATAAATGTTTCAACGTGAGGCTGTTTGGGTTGATGCCCTGAGTCCGTACCGGCTTAAAGTATGGGATAGTCCCTATACAGTCTGGACTATACCCCATCAATAAAAAAGCCCCCAAAAATGAGGGCTTAAGTTAAATCGGATGATTATCTTACTTTCTCTTTTTCGCTGATTTTTTAGCTTTTTTCTTTTTAGGCTTTAATACGCCAAGAATAACATCTGTTATCTCATCCGGATCGGCGAATGTGTATTTAATACCCTTCGGTACTCTCTTTTTCGCTTTGTCCTGAAGTTTCTTCGGGACAATAATGACGACCGGGATTCTATAAACGCGGATCGATGAGAACAGATCGCCGATATCGAACTGTTTGGCGTGAGGGATGAACTTGTGAAGATATCCCACTACCAGATTGATATCATCGTTTTTCATTATATGTGCGATAAATTTCCCGTGATTATCCCAACTATTGGAAAGCGGCAGTGTTTCTATTCCCTCCAAAAACAGATTGGTTAACACCTCGGAATTTGTGCCTTCCATGTACCCTACGATTTTCATGATACCTCCTTGATAAAAGTTTAATAAGTTATCGCCTCAATCAGGTATTCACCTCCTCGTCGTGAAGCGTCCCCTCTTCATACGGTTTACGTAGCGCTGACCGGTTTTCGTAATTATTCCGTTCGAGCAAAAGAAATATGAGGGTAAATACTAATAGCCGGTGATGTGATATCCGCGTTGTATATATTATAACTACCATAAGCCGAAAAAGTATTCAAGAAAATTATACTTTACGATATCGATGTCAGAAACATGTTGCCTGATACGGTTATTTTTATATTTTAAGATCGGCAATTTAATACCAACAATTTCAGAAAAGGAGATGGTACGATAAAAGCATCTTGCTAATCTATTCTGTTGGTGTTAGAGCTTCGGTAATGAATTTCTAACTGGAGCGGATAGGTTATAGGCTGAACTGAATGCTTGAGGCCAGACCTCGTAAAGGAGATTAATCAGACCTGTAACCGAATTGCCACCATAAGGCAAAGACCTTGAATAGGAGTTTGGTAGGCGCCGACAGAGAGTCTGCTCCAGTGATAACCATAGAATGGAGCAAGAAGATGAGGTACTTAGGAGTAGACCTTCACACAAACAGTTTGACCGTGTGTTGCCTGACAGCCGGTGGTCGGGAGAGGATCAAGGAGTATCGGCTAAAGGATCTAAAGGAATTTAAACGAGGATTAAAAAAGACGGATTGTGTAGCGGTTGAGGCCACTGGCAACACTCGTTATTTCGTTGATGAGATATCGCATTTGGTCAAGCGAGTTGTTGTCGTCGATCCGAACAAATTTGAGATAATCAAATCATCAGTCAGTAAGACGGATGAAAACGATGCCAGGAACTTAGCCTATTTTATGAGCAAAGACATGTTGCCGAAAGCCCGATTAAAGACGAAAGATAAAGCGCAGATCAGTTCACTTGTTGGGACACGGGACAAGCTGGTCAAGTTACGTACAGCTTTGAAGAATAAAATACACAACATACTCAATCATCATGGTATCAAGAGTAAAAAGGAGGCCTACTCCAGCAACAAGAGTTTGGAGCGGGTTCTAAAGATGAATTTTGATGAGGTTGTTTCTGTTGAGCTTGAGGTATTGGTTGATCAGATTCGCAGTTTGAATGAGGGGATAAAAAAGCTGGACAAACAGATAGAGGATCAGGGTCGCAAGTTGAACGGGCATAAGAACCTGACCAGCATCAAAGGAATCGGCAGCAAATCAGCTACAGTGTTGCTTTCGGTAATTGGTGATGTTGCTGATTTTTCGGACAAAGATAAATTGGCCTCATATTTTGGCGTAGTGCCGCGAGTTTCCAATTCAAACGAGATTCAGCATCATGGTCGGATTACCAAGCGTGGTTCTAAGATTGGTCGGACTACACTGGTGCAGTGTACGCTTGTTGCCATACGATATAACCATTACTTGAGTAAATATTACAATCGTATAAAAAACCGTCGTGGCAGCGGTAAGGCTATCATTGCCACAGCCAGAAAATTACTGGGAATAATCTATGACACCTTGAAAAATAATTGGGTGTTTGAAGATTTCCCTAACTTTGTGTTAGCAAACAGATAACTGAAATTTGGAGTAGACTTTTATCATAGGAGTAATTATGAATGGTATCTGTCATATGGAAATACCCTCGAAAGATTTTGAAAAAGCGAAAAAGTTTTATGGCGAGTTATTTGATTGGAAATTCGATTTGATGAAGGAGTGGAACTATATGCTATTCACCGCCCCTGATGGTATAGGTGGTGGATTCGATCAGAGTTACGAATTATCCGAAAAACCCGGAATCTTATTCTATATCGAGGTTGAGGATGTCTCGGCTACACTCGAAAAAGTCAAAGGTATAGGTGGTGCTATCGTAAAAGAGAAAACCCAGATATCACCCGAATATGGTTATATGGGCGTAGTCACTGATCTGGAGGGTAATCAACTGGGGCTGTGGTCGAAAAAATAATTTGATGATTATTCCAAATCGATCAGGATAATCTTGTCCTGGATAAGAATGTTTCGGCACTTGGTTCGTATTTCTAAAATGTAGCGAATACGAACCTTATAAGTCGGTATATCATTTCCTGAAATAGAAAAGCCGGGCTAAAATCAATCAGCCCGGCTTAATAATTTTAATCGACTAGCTAATGAATCAAGCGTACAGGCCTCTTAACTCGGAGGCTTTAACTACTCGTTGAATAGCTACGATAAAGGCCGCTATTCTCATCGGCGCTTCGTATTCCAGCGATGTTTCGAGAACCGCCTGAAAACTTTTATTCATGATCTCTTTGAGGTCCTCTTGCACGCGTTCCAGTTTCCAGTAATAACCCATGCGGTTCTGTACCCATTCCAGATACGAGACTGTCACCCCGCCGGCGTTGCATAAAATATCGGGTATGATGAATACGCCTTTATCCTTAAGGATATCATCCGCCTCGGGTGTACACGGGCCATTGGCGCATTCCGCGATCAATTTCGCTTTCACTCGCGGTGCGTTCTCCTCGGTTATCTGGTTTTCCAACGCCGCCGGTATTAAAACATCCACGGGCAATTCTAGAAGCTCCATCGCATTGTCCATGCGTTCGGCATCCGAATGTTTTTCGTAGTCTTTCAGGGTTTTATTACGGCGCACGTAATCGATGGCATCATCCGGGTCGATACCATGATCGTTGAAATAAGCGCCGTCGACATCCGAGATGGCCTTTATTTTGCAGCCTGCCTGATGTAACAATTTCGCGGCAAACGAGCCGGCATTACCGAAACCCTGGATTGCTACACTGGTCGAGCTCAAATCCCAACCGAAATGTTCGGCTGCCTGGCTGACACAGTAGACCATGCCCTGGGCGGTAGCTGTTTCCCGTCCTAACGAACCGCCTATTTCCAACGGCTTACCCGTAACGACCGCCGGGATGTGGCTACGCCGATTCATCGAATAAGTATCCATAAACCAGGCCATCACCTGCGGATTGGTGTTGACATCGGGAGCGGGAATATCCCTGTCAGGACCGAATGAGGCGCTCAACTCGGCGAAATACCGTCTGGCCAGCCGCTCCAATTCGCCCTCGCTCAGAAGGCGGGGGTCCACCACCACGCCGCCTTTGGCGCCGCCCATCGGGATGCCGACGACGGCGCATTTGAACGTCATCCAGAACGCCAGCGCTTTAACTTCATCCAGGTTTACGTTTTGATGAAAACGTACTCCCCCTTTTGCCGGGCCTCGCGAGATATTGTGTTGAACCCGGAAAGCCCTGAAAACCGCGATATGACCGTCATCCATGCGAACCGGTAATTGTGCCTCGATAATCTTTCGCGGTTGTTTTATCACGGCTATCTGATTATCCGAAAGCTTGAGTATTTTCGCCGATTGATCGAATTGCCTGAGTGCATTATCGAAAGTGGAGGCTTTCAAATGGCTGGGAATCTTGCCGGCATCTCGGAAGAATTTACCCGGCTCCTGACGGTTGTTTTTGGGGGTATCGTCGCTCATCGTTAAATCCCTTTAGTTTGACTTAAAATGATTTTTATTCAAATGCTATTTATCTCAGCTTTCCAAAACGTATTCAAAAACCAGGGGAGCGACTATTGAGGCATCCGATTCGATTATGAACTTGGGAGTATCCGCGCTTAACTTCCCCCAGGTTATTTTCTCGTTGGGGACCGCGCCACTGTAAGAGCCGTAGGAGGTGGTGCTGTCGGATATTTGACAGAAATATCCCCAGAGTTTACAGTCCTGTTTCAAATCCTGCTGGATTAACGGTACCAGGCAGATAGCGAAATCACCGGCTATACCGCCGCCAATCTGGAAAAAACCGACTGAGCCGTCCTCAGTGTTTTCCTTGTACCAACCAATGAGTTTTTCCATCTGCTCCAGGCCGGTTTTAACTACCCTGAATGATGACAATTGCTTTTTTATGACATTCGCTACGAAAATATTGCCGAGCGTGGAGTCCTCCCAACCTGGGGTATATATAGGGATATTTTTCTCGCAGGCGGCAATTACCCAGGAGTTTTTCGGGTCGATCTGGTAGAATTCCTCCAACTGCCCGCTTTTAATCAACTGGTACATGTATTGATAAGGGAAATAACTCTCGCCGGCTTTGTCTGCTTGCTGCCAGAATTTCAACACTTTTCGCTCGATACGGCGCATTGCCTCCTCCTCCGGAATACAGGTGTCCGTAACGCGGTTCAGGTGGTTATCCAGAAGGCTCTGCTCATCCTGCGCCGATAATGTGCGATAATGGGGGACACGTTCGTAATGATCGTGAGCCACGAGGTTGAAAATATCCTCTTCGAGATTAGCCCCGGTACAGCAGATACCGTGTATTTTATCCTGACGGATCATCTCGGCTAAGGAAATACCGAGTTCGGCGGTGCTCATTGCTCCGGCCATCGTCAAAAACATCCTGTTGCCCCGGTTTAAATAGTCCACCCAGGCCTGAGCGGCATCGATTACGACTGCTGCGTTGAAATGCTTGTAGTGTTTACGTAAAAAATTGCGAATTACTTGGCTGTTTTTAGTCATTCTTAAAAACCTATCATCTAAAACCAAAATTTTAATTTATTATTAACGGCTAAGTAGCCTGTTAAGGTGAAGATATCCCCTATGACAGGCTAAAGCAAGCGGCTTTAAATGATTAAATAGCTATAACTATCCGGTAATTATAATAGTTTCGTAAAGTCTCAGCGTTTTATGCCTGCTAGGATATTTTCGATAGTCCGTTCCAGGGGCTTCGGTTCGTATCCGAATTCGCGTGCGGCCTTATCGTATGTGTAGTAAAATTTTAGCTTTGCCAGACTGCCGATCCTGCGGTTGAGTTTGGGTTTCTTGCCTTTGAACAAATACATTATCTCAGCCAGAAAACCTACGCACGATAATACCGGTAAAGGTATTTTTATCGGGGGTTTTTTGATACCGAAATATTTTTCACCCAGAGCGAATAGCTTATCGGGGTTTATGTTCTCACCCGTTAGAAGGTACCTCTGGCCGGGCCGGCCCTTTTCCAGTGCCTTTATCATACCGTCTATGACATCCTCAGTTTCCACCAGGTTCAATCCGAAATCGAAATAAGCCCAGATCCGCTTGGGGATTTTTTTCAGGTCCTTTTCGGTTACCGGCCGATCCGGCGGCGAGATCATTATAGAGGGATTAACCACGATCGTTTCCAGCTTATCACTGTTTGCCTCGAGAGCTAATACATCCGATTCTTGCTTGGTGGTAAAATAGGGATAGCCGAAATCGCCGAGATTGAATGACGCGGTCTCATCGACAGGCGCGTCGTTTATTGAGGCGCCCAATCCTGCAATAGAGGAGACATGTAGCAATCGTTTTACACCGGCCTCGCGGCAGGCCTCGATTACGTTACGAGTACCCTCGACATTGACCTGATACATATAACGGGCTTTGTCATCTTTTAACGGCCGGACACTAACCCAGGCGGCGCAATGGATAACCGCCTCGCAGCCTTCAACGGCCTCCGCCAGCCAGTCTCTCTCGGTTATATCGCCATAGACTCGCTCTACTCCCGCCGGGCAGTATTTATCGGCTTTCGCCACTGAGCGATAATGGCCGCGAAGGTTATCATAACCTCGAGCCAGCATTGTTCGTATAAGCCGTCTGCCAAGCTGCCCGCTGGCGCCGGTTATCAGAATTTTAGCGGATTCATACATGGTGGTAATGTATGTTTAATGTTGGGGAGATGGTAGAGGTTTTTTAGTAGGTGGAGTGGTAATTTAGTCATTTGATACCAGAAAAGCATTAATATGGTTATTAAGGCTTGGATTTTATGGCAACTTTTTTATTATATTTATTAGTAGCAGCATAGACATATAGCCTGTGTTGTGAGGGGAAACAGATGATAAATACTTTCATAATCTTATTTTTGCCAATAATAATGCTATTGATAACGCCTGCGTACTCGTTTGCCCATGATAATCTGGCTGTACTAAAGCTCGATAATAAAGGGGTCTCAGAAACCGAGGCCAGCGTAACTATTATGAACACATTATCAGAAATGACGAGGAATAAAATAGGGCAAGAAAGTATAGTGTTAATAATCCCGATAGCTGGAAATCTGATCCTGAAAATCCTGAAATTAGTAATTGATTTAATAGAGGCAAAGTTTATCTTTACCCTGATTTCAGTCGTTGAATGTTCTAAGTATTAGAGGTTTTCTAAGGGCATGTTATAGGTATTCAAACATCGGTGACAGACACTCTGCAGAGATTAACTGAATTCCGACAATGCCCTTGTCCAATCAGGCAAACCGTATATCATATTGATGCGGTTCCGTTTGTAACTGCACGAACTGACATGACTCGTGCAATATCCGCATTATCCTCTTATAGGTTACTCGCGATTTTAATTTGTTCGCGTCCTTCGTCGAGGTTATAATAGTTGTCATGCTGGATGAATAACGGCGCTCTATGATATTCTCCAGACGCAATAAACTGTGTTTATCCGCAATACGATCGATGTCATCAATAAACAAATATTCCACGGTCACGGCGCTTTTTATGAAATCAACCAGTTTATCATCGGTTATACGATTGAAGTTGGTGATAATCGAAAGCGGATGAAGATACATCAAGCTGCCTTTTGCCGGCGAACTCCAGTACTCGAATCTATCGGGGCTGTCAGCCAGGCCGTAAAAACCCGCCTCCTGAAATATCCGGTAGGCGATATATTTCAGATGGCATGTTTTACCGGAGAAAGTATCCCCCTGAAGGAACAAACCGGTACCGAACCTGTAGTAGTAATTTTCGATATATGCAAGTACTATCTTGTCTATTTTAGATTCATCGATATTCATATTAGATTTGCTAAAGCCGGTTTTAGTAACCTCGCGACGATAAAAATTCTCCAGCTGAGAATTCATTTGCTCATCGGTGATTACCGCCTTGCTGTTGCCAGCAAATACTAATTTTCGCTTGTCCATATAATCATCCCCGGATCGTTAAGTCTTTCCAACATTATCTATTTTGATACCTTTAATGAGGATATCGTCAGAAAAAGCCCGGGCTTTAGCATGGATGTGGATAACTTGTGAAAAATGTTGATAAATATAAAGTTACGATTATTTATATTTATCATGCGTGATTTGTTGAGTTTTTGTGTAATTTTTAAATGCAGTTAACCTGTTGTTATTTAATGCTATATGAATATAATTAAGGCGGCCCCTATAGCCGCCTTATAATTATTTTAGTTTTGATGTTTCATTTATTTTTTATAGATTTCCACACTTTTTGACTGATTATTGCTTTTTTCGTCAATAGAGATTTCATTTGTTACACTTGGGGGAGGTAAATATTCACAATATAGCGGCGATGGTGAAATGCCCCTGAAATAGTTTACCAGGTATGTAACATCACTGCCAATGAAAGCACAATCACCGTTAACATCAGCAGCGACATACAGCCACGACTGATTATGTTCGTTGAAACAGCTATCGGGCGGGCAATCACCCACTCCCCGGAAGTAGTTGACCGCATAGGAAACATCGCTGCCGATAATGAGCAGATCGCCGTTCACATCGCCGGGCATATATTCGCACTGATAGCCGGAGGTGACCGTTAAACTGACATTGATATCGGCGGTTTCATTTGCCGGATCGTTGGAGTTAATCGTTATGATACCCGTGTATACTCCCGGTTCCAGCGATTGAGCATTCAGGCTGACACTTACGGTGTCGAATTGTTGAGGTTCGACAGTGTAATATGTTTCATCGGGTTCGATCCAGGTATCCTGGCTAGAGAGATGATATATTAGATTGGCATTGCCATTGTTCGTAATAATCATATCCGTAGCTATTTGTTCGCCCTCCTCGAGCGTTTGAGTAATCGAATCGGGCTCAAAGGATAAGACGGGCAGTTGAACGGCGTTATTGAGAATGGCCACATCATCGATATACCAGCCGGCCTCCTCGACATACTCATCACTGACAAAATGCCACCTAAACATGACATCCTGCCCCTGATAGGCGCCGATATTAAATACCGCCTGAAGCCAGCGGCCGGAGTTATTGCAATAACCGGGGCCGCCCAGGGTATAAATACCGCCGTGGGGGTAATCCCCAACCGGTGTTATTACCTCCCATGAGGAGCCACCATTAGTAGATATCTGAACATTACCGCCATCCCAATAATCCTCTATTTCGTACCAGTGGTAGAATTCGAGTTGCGCCTCATCCGAATAGATATGGTATTCCGGGCCGGTTAGATAATCATCCGACTCGGTATTGTAGTTATCTCCCAGCACTGTTCCCCATACTTTTTCACCGAAATAAGCAGTTCCGGGTCCCGAGGTTGGTTCGCCCCATTGCCAGCCCCCTGTGCCGGTGTAACCGCCATTATTTTGCTCGAATGATTCGGTGTTTTTCAAGCTGAATTGAATTGTGTGGCTATAGCCGCCATCGCCAGTTAAAGTGAGATTTAACTCGACACTGTAGCTATGCGGGAAACCGGCCGAGGCCGAGATAGTGAAAACATCCGAGGCGTTATCTACCTCATGTCCGCCTAAAATATCTCCATAAACACCGTCAGGATCGCTTATCGAGATATAGTTGTCGTTTTCCGAAAGTACACCGCTCACCGAATAGGCATGGCCGCTACCGTTATTAATCAAACTAATCGATAAGTTGGCGGTTTCATTCGCCTCGAGTATACCATTACCGTTTCCGGCGCTGTCATCCAGGTAGAAATCGGCGTACTCCAGAACCGGAGCATGCGAAACGATAACGAAATCGCTATGCCAGGTATCCCTCGAGCTCCCGGTTATCTCAAGATGCATCGGGATCGAATAGGCATCGGGGGTGTCCGGTGATAGCTCGATTCGGTAGGCGTCGCTGACATATGTGGTGCCCGAATTTCCGGCAATATCGCCGAACGTTTCGGTTGAGTCTATCACTGTTACGAAACTATCCTCCGTGGACAAAGTCGCCGTAACCGAGACGGCGTCATCGGGGCCAATATTTTCGAGCAGCACACCCAGGTCAACGGTTTCGCCGAAATCTATCATACCGTTATTATTACCCGAATAGTCGTTCACGGTATACGAATCGTATACTACATAAGCGCCGGAGGGAGCGATAGCCGTGATCTCTCCGATATAGGTAAGCTTGTTGGGCGCGGTCACCGTTATGTTGTATACCTCGTTTACGGGAAGCAATTCCTGTATATCTATTATCGCGGTTCCGGAGGGGTTGGCATAGGTTGCTCCGTACAATACACCATCGCCGTAAAGCGCACACAATGCGGCCTCTGTACCGGTGTTAACAGTAAGCTGTTCAGCATTGAAGACAATAGCCTCATCGTGAATTATATTCATTGCCTCCGGCGAGGTCGTAGTCAACCACACCGAGGGATCGCCGAATATATGCCAGGTGTCATAATGCAAAACTCCGCTGGAATAATCGATATCTATCATGGCGCAGGAGCCGTTATAGCATATGCCGCCGAAAGTCAGACTCGTTTCGGAGGAAAGAAGGTCGTTGGCTTCATCCTGGGCGTACATAGGTGGATCCCAATCCTGGCTTATGGATGACATATACGCGGCCATTGCCCCGGTGGGATTGCCGGTGGTATTGTTGGTCGCCCGGGTCCAGGCCTCGCCGAAACAGGTGTAACCATCGAATATGCCGTTATCGCAGGCCACACTGAATATGAACGGTAATTTATAATCATTGGTGAGATTATTAATATGAGAATTGTTGAAATCCGAACTTCCCCAGCCAGTGATACTTCCATGCCCGATATAGTTAATAAAGCTGCGCCCGAGGTTCAACGAATCACCTACCATCTGGGGGTTGGCGGCGGGATCGTATATGCGATCGACAGTGGAGAAATTGTACCCCAGAAGGTCATCACGGATATAATCCATATGCTCGTCATCGTATTCACCGTAATGCCCGGGGCCGAGACTGGAGGCGATACCGGCGGCGTGATTATACCAGCTCTCACCGAATTGAGGATATTTCTCGTAATTTATCGTTCTGTCTACCTGGGTTTGGATATGAGCGGGCGATTCGGCCGAGAACCTGCCGATAAAGCAATCCGGGTAATCATCACTACCCGCCACCTTAGCGTAACTGGGATCGGAGGAGCCCCCGGAGTAGTAGGGTGTGGCCACATCGTCGGCATCCCCGACAAGCAGTATCCAGGCTAAATCGGTCGAATCGTAATATACCTGTATGAAATCGGCAATTGATGCGGCATTATTTCCGACAATGGATACGCTAATGAGAGTCGTGCGTATGCCTTTCTGGTTTTTCCATTCTTTGAATGAAATCATGTCGGTGAGATAATCGTTGGCGGATATTATAAGCATATCACCGGTCTCTGTAACGGGATCGTATAAGAGAGCGCCGTTTTCATAATTCAAGAAATGATTCTTATAAAGCCGATCGAAACTCGGATCAACTTTCGTGAACGGTTCCTCGCGATCGAAAACGTTAACCGAACTATAGCCGTCGTTGACAACCTCAATCTCCAGTTCGGTATATACGCGAACGGTTTTCGTAGCCGGATTATACTGGAATGGATAAAATTCGATAACCGTACCGCGCAAATCTCGCAAAATATAAGGCTCGCGGCTATTGGCCTGAGAGGAGGGATACCACTTATCGGTTTGATATATATCATCGAAAGTGTATTCCACCGTCTCCGGGTTCATCGTTCTTTTGATATGCCCCTTAGAGGGGGCAACCGGAGAGGATTCGTATTCGATATAGCTGGATTTCAATATGTTCAAGCGCATCCGGGCGTCATCCGGGATGATAATACTTCGGCAGAGATAGGGTAGCGCCGGTTTTCCTTTGTGGTGCATTACAGGTTCACCGGGTAAGTTCAATTCAAGATAAGGTTGGCCGTCGATAGTAACCGGGTTTTGCTCGAAAGAGCCGATTTTTAAAGATATAACCGTTCGAGTCTGGCTCGATTCGAGCACCTCTATTTTCGAACCGATGAAATTATCGATCTCGACAAACTCCGCACTCGCGATCCCGCAAAGTAGAATTACCCCAATAAAAACAGATATAGCTTTATTCATAACCCTCTCTCTTGTATCTGAAATTGCTATTAATCTCACTCGAGTAAATCCTCATAACTATAGCTTGCGGCTTGAAGCGAGTATTTAAGATAAGCTATATTTTGAAGTTACCGCGTTTTAAGCCGTTAGTTAAGAACAATATAGTATACTATACGAATTATGCAACGGCTTTTTGATTAATGCGAATACAGATATATGATAGATAACCGGTTACGACTTGCTTGGCAAATCGTCTCCTGGGCCCGTCCCGGTGTTCTTAAGGGGTACCGGCAGTGGCGAACGAACATGCAGGTCTCTCTGGGGGAAAGGTATTTCTATTTCGTACTTACGGAATTTCCTCACTATCGCCATATTGATTTCGGATTTCGTGATATAGTAAGCACTGGTATTCGGCAACCAGACACGCAATTGCATGTCCCAGGAGGAGTCGCCGAAATTCGATAGCAACACGTTGGGAGTAGGATTTTTCAATACTCGGGAATGCTCCCCGGCCACCTCTTTTAAGGCCTTGATCACTATGTCGATATCCGAGCCGTATGATACCCCGACCGGAACATCGAGGCGAACTTTGGTATCACCGTATGACCAGTTGGTCACTTTGCCGGAGATGAAATCGGAGTTGGGCACTATAATAGCGATATTGGTTAACGTGCGTACGGTAGTGGAACGCATGTTAATCGCGATAACGTCCCCCTCTACATCGCCGACCGTTACCCGGTCGCCAACCTTGATCGGCCGCTCGAATAAAAGTATCAAACCGGAGATGAAATTAGAGGTCACGTTTTGAAGGCCGAAACCTATACCTACCGAAAGCAGCCCGAATATTACTGCCAACCCGGCTAAATCGATACCGATAAATTGGAATGCTATTACCGTGCCGGTTATCATCACCAGGTAGTGGCTTATTCTCAGAAGGTTAAATTTCAGGCCTCGTTCGATATCGAAACGGGAAAGAATGGAACGAAGGATAAACCGGGTAAATATCTTCGAGATGATGAAAAACACGATTACGACCAGAATGAACATCAGAAGCGACATCAAGCTGATAGGTTTATGATTGATCTGGAACAACTCGATATCGAGAATACTACTTACGACATTATAAATTCCACTAATGCTCTCAGGAATTTCCATCATCCCCTCCTGGTATTTTAAATATTTTTGATACTTCCATTGTTACCAGGCGTGATATTGCACTGTTCGGGTTTTACGATACTAACCAGAACCTCGCCTGCCTGCGGTTTGCGGCTACTGCCTACTGTAAAAACCTTGAGATCCTTCGATTCGGTGATCAGGGCTACCGGGATGTAGGAATCTTTGTATATCTTTATGAAATCATCATAGTTGAATTCCTCGGTGATATCGGTTCGTTTAACAACAGCTCCCGAGTTGAAGCATTCGCTCAAATAATCGAAAGTCGATTTTTCATCGAATAAAAAGCGCCCCCTCAGATGCGGAGCGATACCCCCCGATCTCTGGCTGGAACTACGGCTTTTCGGCGGAATCTGGAACACGTCGTTGCGTTCGAACAGGTCTGCAAAGTGAAGCGCCGCCAGCGAGTTCACCTCATCATTGGAGGTCAACGCGAACAGTTTGCCTATGCCATCCAACTCGATCTCATTGAGGAAATTATCCGATAGTGCGTTGCCGTAATATGCCAGGCAGCCGGTTTTACGAGCCTCGGTTACGTGTGACCAGTTGGAATCCACCAGGGCGACTTTCAATCCCTCCTCGCGGAACACGCGGGCTATCTCCTGGGCCCAATCTTGGGCTCCTATAAAAAGCACTCCTTGCGGGTTGGGCTCGGAAACTTTCAATAACCGGGCTACCGGCGAGGCGGATAAGCCGTATACGACGACTGTCCCGATTATTACCTGGAATACCAGCGGGACGATTATCTCGCTGTTTTGAAAACCGATCTCCTCCAGCCTGACAGCAAACACCGAGGAGACGGCCGCCGCCACGATACCACGCGGAGCCATCCAGGCGATGAATGTTTTCTCATTGAATTTCAGTTTCGAGCCAATCGTCGAGAGGTACACGGCGATAGGTCTTACCGCGATGATCAGCACAGCCACGAATATCCAGTTTGCACCCTTGAATAGCGCCAGTTGGTCGACTGTTATACGGGCGGAAAGGATTATAAAAAGGCTCGATATGAGTATTACCCGAAGGTTCTCTTTGAATTCTATTATATGTTTTATCGAGACATATTTCTGATTGGCTAACGCTACACCCATGACAGTTACTGCCAACAATCCGGATTCGGGCTGTATAACGTTGGCTCCGGCGAACGATATTACCACCACCATCAACGAGACGGGGTTTTGTAGGTAGTCCGGGATGAGGTAAAACCGAAGCAGAACGATCATCAAAGCCGCCCCTGCAACACCAATGAGGCCGCCTAAAAACAACGCCTTAGCTACTCCCAGCGCAACGACATAAGTGCCCTCCTGCATACCGACTGCCACGATAGCCTCGAATACCAGTACCGCCAATATCGCGCCTATCGGATCGTTTATGATACCTTCCCATTTGACGATCGCCGCCACTTTGCGAGAGGGACGCACCTGCCTGAGAAGTGGTATGATGACTGTTGGTCCGGTTACGATGAGTATCGCGCCGATTAGAGCCGCCTGCTCGAGCTGCAAACCGATCAGAAAATACGCGATTGCGGCTATCAGCACCCAGGTAATCAGGATACCGATTGTTACCATGTTTCTTATTTCGTGGCCGGTGGTTTTCAGGTCTCTAAAGCGAAGGCTCAAGCCTCCCTCGAAAAGGACAATGCCGACCGAAACAGAAACAAGCGGAAAGAGCAGTTCGCCGAATAACTCATCGGGATTGATTATGTGAAATACCGGTCCGGCTCCGAATCCGAATATTAGGAGTACCAATATAGACGGTAGGTGAAGACGCCAGGAAAGCCACTGGGCGGCGATACCTAACGAGATTATACCGGCTAAGCCTATTAAGAGATGTTCGGACATTTCCTACTTGTTCCTCGTTTCATCGTATTTTCTGGTTAAAGTTTATTAATTGATTATATTCGGGGCAAACCGCCACCGGGTGCCTATCTAATCGGTTTGATCGATCTCCGCCCCTGCAATGTGTAATTCGATACCAAGCCAATTGATCCCGGGATCAAACATATAATGGCCCGGAAACAGTCAGCCTATTATTGATCACATCTCATTTGCCCGTTGAAAATCCAATCATCAATAATATAAAACTAATGAGAGCCATATAATGTTTTACGATTTATCCATTCCCTGTATAATTGCCCGATTTCCGCACCAACGATAAATACCACCGAGGTATAATACACCCAGGAAGCGGAGATTATCAGGAACACGTAAGCTCCATATACCTTTTTTAAGGTAACGACATGAGCGATATACAGCCCGAATACCTGTTTGGCCAGCTCCCATAAAAACGCCGCCGAGACGGCGCTTACCAGTATAACCCGTTTGGGTATTTTCTGTTGAGGGATGAGATAATACAGCGTAAAAAAGAAAAACAGTATCACCAGAAACGAAAAAGCGGCCAGTATCAAATCCTCGACAAATCCCAGCTTGAATAATTGTAGAAATGCGAACTTGTCGGATAGCTCTCCTACGATATCGAGGGTTGGTAAAATCGTTGTCGAAAGCAGAAAATATACCATCACCATAATCACCAGGCCCAAATCACGAAGTTTGCCGATGAAAAACGGCTGAGATGAAACCACATGAAAAACGCTGTTTAAAATCGTTCTCATACTGGAAAACAAGCCACTGGCGGCGAAAAACAAACCTAACATGCCCAGTACGCCGGCGAGGTTTTTATAGATGGTGAATTCACTGACCCGGCTGAACACGATCTCCTCGAGTTTAACGGCGTATGCCCGATAAGGAATCATCCGATGAATGAAATTCTGTATCTCGCCGGCTATTGAGGGTCTCTCGAGTATATTACCCAGCGCCGCGAATATGATGAGAATAAAAGGTACGATACAAACGAATAGCGAGAAAGCCAATCCACCGGCCATTAAAAACAGGTGATGTTTGTCCGCCCGGTCTATAAGTCCACCTATGAAATGGGTGATGAACTCGTACGCCTCTTGTATTTTCAGTAAATTAATCACTTGTCCTTTTCGGTTTGGTTTAGAAGATGAAACGCCGCCGCTTTGCCGTCCTTATCCTGCCCGGCGTACAAAGTGACATGCGGGAAGGGTATCTCGATACCAAGTTCATCGAATTTAATTTTCATTCGCCTGTTGAACTCTCGCCCCACCCACCATTGCTTGATCGGAACGGTTTTTATTCGGGCTTTTATTATAATAGCCGAATCGGCGAATTTATCCAGCCCCAGTATCTCTATCGGTTCGAGAATCTGAGAACCGTATTCGGAGTCGGCCCGCAATTCCTCATCAATTTTTTTGACTACCTCAATTACATCATCGACATTTTCTCGATATGCTATGCCGATTTCCAGCACATAATAGGAGAAATCTTTGGTCATGTTGGTAACGATATTTATCTGGCCGTTGCGGATGAAATGTACGCTGCCTGAGAGATCGCGTAGCACTGTCATACGAAGGTTTACCCGTTCGACAAGACCGCCCTGGCCTCCGATATTGACGACATCCCCGACTCGTATCTGGTCATCCATGAGTATGAAAAAGCCGCTGATTATATCCTGAACCAGGTGCTGGGCCCCGAAACCGATAGCCAGGCCGACCACGCCGGCGGCAGCGATTATCGGGCCGATATCGATGCCGAATTCGCCGAGTACCATTACGACCGACACGCCCAGTATCGAAATATGAAGAATGTACCTTATTAGCGAGCTCAAGGTTCTGGCGCGTTTCTCAATCTCCGGGCCGTTTTGGATTTTCGTAAAAGGCTTGAATATTCTGTTGGATACCATAGCCGCAATTTTGGTGGCGATAAGCGCCAATATTATTATCAGTGCCACGCGTAGCCCCGAGGTAGTAAGCCAGGTAATCGTTATTTCCCAGAATTCTTTGAAATTTATATCCATGAATTATCCCTTTCCATCAAAGCCATTTTTTGGATTTGAAGAATAAAAACAGGCCGCCTCCGACAATCAGTGATACCAGCCAGAAAAGCGGGTAGCCGTAACGGAAACCCAGCTCAGGCAGGTTGAATGGGCTTGCCGAGGTATCGAAATTCATTCCGTAAACGCCTGCCAAAAAAGAAAGTGGTATGAAAATGGTCGCTATTATCGTCAGGACTTTCATCACCTCGTTCATCCGATTACTGACCGAGGACAGGTAGATATCCAGGAGACCAGAAACCAAATCACGATAGGTTTCGACCGTATCCACGACCTGTATTACGTGTTCATACAGGTCACGAATGTAAGGTTTAGTCCGGCTGTTGACTTGATCGGTCTCGATCCGTTCCAATCCGGAGATAACCTCGCGCAATGGCCAAACAGCTTTGCGCATATATATCAGCTCGCGTTTAAGGTGATGAATATATTTCAGGTTCTCCTGCCGGGGTTCGATAGTAAGTTCCTCATCCACGTCCTCTATTCTCTCGGCCAGGTTCTCCAATATCAGAAAATAATTATCCACAACGGCATCAAGAAGCGAATACGCCAGGTAGTCGGTGTTAAGGAATCTCTGCCGGGGGGATGATTTCTCGATACGCTTTCGCACGGGGCCGAATACGTCTCCGGCATGTTCTTGAAACGAGACAACCCAGTTGCTGCCGAATACCAAACTGACCTGTTCGGTTTCGATAACATCCTCGTTATTGAGTTGAAGCATTTTTATGATTATGAATATGTAATTCTCCGATATCTCCAGCTTGGGTCGATGCGCCGTATTGGTCAAATCCTCCAGCATCAGGGGATGTATGCCGAAATGCTTACCGAGCTTTTCGATAATAGGGATATCGTGAAGCCCGGTTACGTTGATCCAGGTGGTAGTTTCGGTATCGCGGTATTCGAGGCATTGATCGGTTGATATACTCAATTCGTGGTTGAAATTATCCTCGTTATAATCGATTATGTCTATTACAACTTTATCCTGTCTGTGCTCCCCTATATAAGTCGGGGTACCCGGTTTCAGGCCGATTTTATTGGATATTTTCTTGATATATCTTACCATACAAAATCTCCCGTTTTCAAAACTATAGGATTAAGACAGTTTACAGGTCAATATAAAGTTTAGCCGCCGGACTTATGCCGGGTTAATCGAGCTGTGTTATACGATTTCTATCCGGTGCATCGATCGTCTCGGTTTTTAATATAGCATCGATTATGACATCAGCAAGAATCATACCGGTGTTATGAATAGTGCGCGGCTTTATACCGTAGTATTTATCGTAACTTCCATTCACGTAATCGACACTGGCTACCCTGTAGATTTTATCATCCTGAACCGGCTTATCATTTACCTTGATATCGGACACTATCACTTTCCGGCCATCCTTTCGCCAGCTATAGGAAAGGCCGCTCAGCTGTAATATCCCGTGCGTTTCCAGGCCCTGTGCCTCGGCGTTTTCCTGGGCGATGGCTTTAAGTTCTTTACCGCTGCAATCGAATAGCTCGACGTAATTCTGGAACGGCAGCATCTCGTTGATATCTTTTTTTGTAATCGGCCCGGCCATGATATTCTTTCTGATACCACCCGAATTCAAGAAAGCGATATCGGCGCCGGTCTCTTTGGCAAGGGCATCGGTGAGCCAATCTCCGGTATTGGATTCCTCGTTATAGGCGCCACGCCAATCCTGTTTGAGATGACTTATGACCGCTCCATATTCTTCCTCGATCATAACCGCAAAACTATCGATAAACGCTTGAAGTCTCGGTTGGGCTTTAGTGTTGGCAACCAGCGGCGTAATCAGCTTTCCGTTATAAGACTGCACCGTATCGCCTGCAACGGTTAAATCGATACGACCTAAATCGTGATTGTATGAACCCGCCTGAGCGATAATTACGCCGTTTACCTTATCGGGATGAGTAATTCTCGAATGGCTGTGACCGCCGATTATCAGATCGACTCCGTGAATCTTATTAGCCATCTCCTCATCGTTTTCGTACCCCAGATGCGATAGGACTATGATTAAATCGGTTTTGCTGTCGATCAACCCGACGATCTGATTCACTTTCGCGGCCGGATCGGTCGAGTAGAATCCCTCGAGGTTATCGGCCGAGGCCATGCCCAGCATTTGATGGTAGGTAACGCCTATTACGCCCACTTTCAGGCCGTCGACATCGAATATCCTGAAATGTTCATCGCTGAACTCGTTGCCGGATGAGTCGATCATATTGGCGCAGAGAATCGGGAATTCGGCTATCCGCTCTAGTTGTATGATATTATTTATTGCCGATATATCGCTTCCCTGAGCGTCGAATTCGTGATTACCGATTACCGAGCAGTCATAACCGATCATATTCATCATCTCGATAATAGCGCCGCCGTAAGCTCCCCCGTGCTTCTTCTTGCAGATAAGATTCCCGGTCATGAAATCGCCGGCATCTAACAGAAGCGAACTTTCGACATCGTTACGTTCGCGGGTGATATAATAATCGAGCGCCGCGAAACCGCCTACCGGTGGATTATCGTCCAGCCAACTTGCCGGGTCCGGAGTGAAATGGCCGTGAATATCGTTGGTGTGCAGGATGGTTATACTTTTCGGGGATTGGCCGAAAACCGATACGCTCAAAGACAGCACTAAGAGAAATAAAATAGACAGTTTATTTTTAATTATTGTATTCATTGTTCCCTCTGCTTAAATTTAGGTTATTTCACACCGGTAACTTTGACTTCATAATATAATATGTATTAATTCCATCTATAAGTAAATAGTTTCAAGCAGCTTTATCAAAGCTTAATGACAATGGCAATCACGAGTCGAAAAGCCAAAACTCCCCGAATAGTCATCTGAAATATGTTGTTCGTTAAGGATTATTAATAAAATCTATAATGGCAATTTTTATGAGTATATAATGCCTGATATAAAGGGTTTATTAAACCTATTATTATATATTGACTAAAAGGTAAATATTTCAAAATGTGTGCTTTAATACTTAAACAATATTTGTAACAACATGTTTCACCATCTATAAGTCTTTTGCAGTTAACGTGTTACATGTCTGATATTGACTACATCGGCAATGCGTATGGTGTCCGTATATTATTGTACTATACTGAGTTATAATATATTAATACAATAAGGTATATAAATCTACACAGTTTATTATCTGTTTAGTATTTTTAAAGTTGTAAATATATCTTTCGATGAAGTTATTAAAAATAATGGGCAGAAGTATTTTTCACTTTTTCAGAACACATTACTAACGCAGGAAGGTGCTTATGAAATTCACAATTGGGAAAAAACTCTTTAGTATGGTTGGCGTTTTACTTGCCTTGGCAGTTTTAATCTGGGGATTATCAACACTCAGTCTCAAGAAGGTTGGCGTTAATTACGAGCAGGCCGTAGATGAAGAGAAAGGCGCTTTATTCCTGGTTGAAAAAGAGGTTGACCATCTTAATTGGGCAGTCGCTTTATCAGAGGCCTTTACGCTGAATAAAGAATTCGACAAACAGCTTGATCCTCATAAATGCGGTTTTGGCAAGTGGTATTATGATTTGTTGCAGTCCGAGGAATACAAACATTTGGATGAACACTCTAAAGCTATACTTGCGGATATAGAGGCGCCTCATAAGCATCTTCATGAATCAGCAGTGGAGATCAAGGGTATATATCATAACGATTGGACGCAGGCCGAAGAGCAACAGGCTCTGGAAGTATTTAAAACTAAGACCATGAGCAACCTCAGCCAGGTACAGTCATTACTCAAGCAATTGAAAGAACAAAAATTCGAAGTTGCCGAAGCTAAAGTTGGAGATGCTCAGAGCCAGGCATCGAATTCCATAGCGATGAACCTTATAATCACGGCAATTTCCATTATAATAGGTTTGATACTGGCTGTATTTATCACCAGAAGTATTACTCGCCCCACGAACAAAGTCGTTAATATGCTAAAAGATATAGCCCAGGGTGAGGGCGATTTAACCAAACGGCTTGATATTAACTCGAAGGATGAGATTGGTGATCTGGCCAACTGGTTCAATACATTTATCAATAAGCTTCATGATATCATTTACCAGGTGGCGCAGAACACCGAACAATTGGCCTCAGCGGCTACCGAGGTTTCATCCTCGGCCGAACAGCTTTCCGCCGGCGCCTCGGAGCAGACCAACCAGACGGCGCAGGTATCGGCGGCTATCGAGGAGATGACGGCAACTATCGTGGAATCCTCTAAAAACACTCAGGATGCAGCGGAAAAAGCCCAGGAGGCGGCCAAAGCCTCACAGGAGGGCGGCAGGCTTGCCGAGAATACCTCGGAGGGCATGAATGAGATAGTTGATTCCGCAGCGGTGACAGCCCAGAATATACAGGGACTGGCCGAAAAAGCTACGGCTATCGGTGAGATAATCAAGGTCATCGATGATATAGCCGACCAGACAAACCTTCTGGCCTTGAATGCCGCTATCGAGGCGGCCCGTGCCGGTGAGCAAGGAAGAGGATTCGCGGTTGTAGCAGATGAGGTTCGCAAACTGGCCGAGCGCACTACGAAAGCCACCAAAGAGGTTGCCGAAACGATCAAAGGTATCCAGAATGATGTCAGCGGAGCCAACACCCAGATGGAGGAATCATCGGGGATTGTCAATAAGGGTAAAGATCTGGTAATCCAGACGAACGCTGCCTTGAATAATATTTTCACCTCAATTGAGGGTGTACAGGATATGATGCGTCAGATAGCGGGCGCCGCCGAGGAACAATCGGCCGCCGCAGAGCAGATTTCGAAAAGCGTCGAAAACGTGGATAGAATCTCCAAAGAGGCCGCGACCGGCGCCGAACAAGCAGCCACCGCGTCCGAACAGTTAAATCGTCAATCAGAGGAATTGAGAAATCTGATCAGCGGATTCAAGCTTCGCAGCAATGTCGAGGAGGTCGCTTAAATGAATACTGAAAATCCCGATCGTATCAACGAGCAGGGGCAGGATTTGGAGCAAATGGTGACTTTCAATCTCGGCCACGAGGAGTACGGAGTTAATATTCTGCAGGTGCAGGAAATCAACCGCATGGTCGAGATCACCGAAGTTCCCCAGACTGATTTCTACGTGGAAGGGATTATCAATCTGCGCGGCAAGGTAATCCCGATTATAGATTTGCGTAAAAAATTCGGCATGGAAAACTCGGCTCATGATGAGAAAACGAGAATAGTTGTCGTAGATGTTTCCAACGAGACTGTCGGGCTTATCGTAGACGGAGTTTCCGAGGTGTTACGCGTTCACAAAAGTTCTTTGGAGGAAGCCCCGAAATTGATAGCCGGGAAAACCTCCAAAAGCTTGAGCGCCGAGTTTATTAAATCGATCGTTAAACTTGAAGAGAGATTGCTGATCTACCTCGATCTCGAAAGCATTGTCAGTTCATCCAGATTACCTGTCGCTTAGCATTTTAAATTTCATTTTTCTCCAATTGCCCGTAAGTTGTCTCAACTTACGGGCTTTATTTTGTTGACTTTCGATTTAATGTTGATAGCTTTATGGTTATGAATAAACGAACTACATTCGAGATGAAAGCTATCGGCTACGTAACCTGCCCTCAGTTGAAAAATAAGGATGATTATCGAAAGAAACCCAAAGGGCAGATCGTTAAAGCTAAACTGTTCCTTGATGATAACCTGGCGGAGGGTCTGGAGGGAATCGAGACTTTCGATCATGTCTGGCTTATCTGGGTGTTCGATAAAAATATCGGGCAGGAGTATAAACTGAAAATATACCCCCGTCCCGATCCGGAGAATCAGCGCGCGTTATTCGTAACCCGAACGCCGTTTCGCCCGAACCCGATAGCGATATCCTGCGTGAAAGTTATAAGGCGGGAAGACAATATGCTCGAATTCGAGAACAGTGATATATTCGATGGCACGCCCGTTCTCGATATCAAACCCTACGTACCATCAAGCGACAGCCGCCCCGAATCGCACGCCGGTTGGATAAGTGATTTGGGCTTATGAAGTGATTTCGATATAGCAGGACGATTAGAAATAGTACCAGATAGTCTCGTACTGCCTGACATCCTCGCCGATTTTTTCCAACCGCTGAAGGTATCCCTGTATCGGTACATCAACGCCTATGTATGATTTTTGCTTGCGGATATTTTTCTCCCACGAGTGAAATTCGTATATTCGGGAACCATTGGGTAGTATGGAGAGCATTTCGCGATGCTGGATTGCCCTGAGATAATTCTTACCCAGACCGGGCACGTTATAAACCGCCTCATCCGTTCGTGAAAGCCCGGGTAATAATCTCGTTTCCTCTTTTTGCTCTTGAAGAAGACGGGCTATAGGCACCCGGTATTCGATTGTTTCCTCTTTCCCTTTAGTGTTGAATGTGTAGTATGGATCGATACCGATTCGTTTTAGCAAACGTTTCAATAGTACCGCCTCGAACCGTCTGGAAACGAAGAAAGTGTAAACATGCGGGTTGTATACGTTAATGCCCCGTAGCCTCAGTTTTTCCACTGCCTCGTACATATCGGGCGTTACCTCATAAGGATGCTCGACATGCGTGACCATCGAGATCTCCCGCTTCATCGGTTTTCGCAGTGCACCGAGGAAATCGGCCAGCTCATCGGTAATTCTCATCGGCATGGTCGCCAGCGTACGCGATCCGATCCTGATACGTTCCAATGTTGGAACCTCCGCCAATTTACTTAATGTCCAGAACAGCTTCTTATCGCTCATCGCCAGGGGATCACCACCGGTAACTAAAACATCATGAATAGCGGGATGCTCGGCTATATAGTTTATGGCCGCTTTAATTTTTCCGCGCGAGGCCATAGCGCCTCGAGACAGGACTTTATCGATCTCCCAGTTACGCTGGCAGTAAACGCATATTTGGGGGCAGGTATTATACGGTTTTAAAATAGCGATTCCCGGATAACGACGCGTAACCAGATCGATCGGGCTGGTGTTATGTTCGAGCATGAAATCGTAAGTACAATAGTTATGGCCTTTATTTTTGGTAACGAACTCTACGTATGATTTTGGAGGAATCACCTGAGCGCGTACCGCCAGATCACTTTTATCGCCATTGGTATTCATCAGGGATAAATAATATGGCGTTATACCAAACGGCAGACGAGTTCGAGCAAGCGTTTCCATCGATTCGGATTCCTCAACCGAGAGCGGTATCATTTTCGATAGCTTTTGGGGATTTTTAATCACATTTCGCAGATGCCATCGCCAATCGTTCCAATCATCTTCATTGCCTCCGAGTTGTAATAATACCTCAAGCCTGCGTTCTTTTCTGTAATCAGCGATATCCATATCCAGCCCGTGCTCGTATTTAGCCATATAATTTTCCACTCTATCCCAGAGCCTGTCGAGTTGACCCGATCTGATCAGTGCGGCTTCACGTCCCCGGGGACGGCCGGGAATGTAGTATTCACCGGGAGCTGAACCGGGGCCTTTGCCTTTTAAGCCCATAAACAGATGGTATATCTCGGCGTAAAAACCGGGTTCAAGGTCGGGACGAGATTTGCCACGGGCAATATCGTATAAGGCTCATATTACACTGAAACCGGAAAGCTGATCCGAACGAGGTTTAATAATATTTCTCAATGTCGCGGCACAATCCCGCATCCTTATATACTTGCCTTCGTAAGAATCCGATTTCGCCGCGAACGATTCGAGTTGATGACTGCTGATTTTCCTATATAGGCGATCGCGGGCAGAGTCGACATTAGATGCCGTTTTTATTATATCGAAATATTCTGCGGCCGCTATTCTAACCGATTTTAAATTATAATTCGAAAGCTTACGAATTTTAGGCATAGTCATTCACCATCCAATATTAATAGGTAATGAATCGAGTTCCTCAGCGCAATCTATTATATTTTAAAAAGGTGAATGACTTGCAGGACAAATGTAAATTTATTATATTTAAAGTTTCACTAGTGTCCGGTGTTTTTCGTTAAATTTTAAATTTCTCCTTGGAATTGTTAATGAAAAATATTTTCCGATATAATTATTTTATTCAGCGTATCATTCATCCTGACATATCCTGCCGATGTTAGGCTTGGTTTTCTGGTTTCCAAGCGCTGCTTGGAAACCTTCTTGAATCATGTAGAATGCGCATTCTGCCGGCAAACAAGCCACGTTGCGAAACAGCGCTTCGCAACGAGATGAAAAGACCGGACAGTAGTGTTAAAGTTTATAAGTAATGAAATTACCATGTTAAACAATTTTCAGATTTGGCTATATATGGTTACTGCCGGAGGAGGTAATACATTAGCTCTATCTTTTTTGCTGTTCTCATTTAATCCTTAAAAGGTTACTCTCACGTACCAGGGCAATGTATAGTAATTACTTCTGTAGTATCTGCTGCTTTACCGGCGCAGCCCATATTGGAACACGAGGATGTAATCCAATATTTATTAACATTTGACTAATATATGCATATTGTTATATTAAATGTTCATGGCTAAAAAAATAAGCTTATCCAATCTCAATATCTATTTCATCCTGATAGGCATCGTCGTCGGATTCTTGCTTGGCCATTATGCCCCTCACTCCGCGATCAAACTCGGATTTTTAGGTGAGATATTTTTGAATGCTTTATTCATGATGGTAGTACCGCTGGTGGTTGCCTCTATGGTTACTGGTATCGCTCGACTGGGGCATATCAGCAAGCTAGGTACACTGGGCTACCGAACGATTATATACTATATGGTAACTACCGGAATCTCGGTTATTATCGGTATCGTCCTGGTAAATATCATACAGCCGGGTAAGGATGTCGCCAGGATTCAGGATAATCATCCGCAGGCAAGCTACCAGATTAAAGCCCGACCTATCTCAGGCGGTTCGATGCTGCATATCACCGGGCCGGAGAATCTTCAGAAAAGTAACTACTCCTCGAAATTTATCGTAGTTCTTAAAGACCAAAACATAACCGGTGAAATCGACAAGTCCTCGAAAATAACCGGCAAGCAAATCGGCGTGACCGACTGGCATGACGCCTCCGGTAATAAAGTCGAGCCCGATACGATTGGCGTGGGTTTCGAGATCAAGATGCGGGAGAAGAACTTTTCTTTCATCGATGTCTTAGTTGGTTTGATCCCCAAGAACCTGTTTAAGGCAATGGCCAATAACAATATATTACCGCTTATCGTATTCTCGTTATTGTTCGGCGGTATACTGACAACGCTTGGTGAACGGGGCAAGGTCGTAATCGATTTGTTCGAGGGCTTGAACGAGGCGTTCCTGAAAATAATCCGTCTCATGATGTATTTCGCGCCGCTTGGTATTTTGGGACTCGTGGCCGCCCGGTTGGGCAAGGCCGAACTTGCCACCGAGGGCGGGTTTGCCACCGAGATAGCCCGTATGGCCAAGTACTTTTTCACGGTGATTATCGGGCTTGGTATTCACGCAGTGTTCGTGCTCTTGCCCGCGATTAAGATATTCGCCAAACGTAAAATTACGGACTATGCCTCGAATATCTCACCGGCTTTACTGACCGCCTTCTCGACCTCTTCCAGCTCCGCAACACTGCCGATTACGATCGAGGCGGTCGAGGAGAAAAGCGGCGTCTCTAATCGCACGGCCGGATTCGTTTTGCCTTTAGGCGCAACCATAAATATGGATGGCACCGCGCTGTATGAGGCGGTAGCGGCGATATTCATCGCCCAGGTGTACGGCATACCGCTCGATTTCGGTGCGCAGGTTATCATATTCCTCACCGCCACCCTGGCGGCTATCGGAGCGGCCGGCATACCCGAGGCCGGGCTGGTTACCATGGTGATAGTGTTGAACGCCGTAGGGCTGCCTACGGAGGGCATAGCCATGATTTTGGCGGTTGACTGGTTCCTGGATAGATGCCGCACCACGGTAAACGTGCTGGGCGATTCTGTCGGCGCGGCGATAATCGACAGGTGGGAAGGGCAAAGCGCTTCGGATAACGGCTAATATTCGCTCATGCAAATTCAATCTTGCTTAGTAATCCATATCATCAGTAGATAATTTGATATTCCGTGGTCGGCAGACGTCCTGTGGCTGTCTCAAAAGCATGGTTTCCTGTGGCCGGCGGATATCCTCGTCAGCCGGCATTTGTTAGCAGGCAGACCAGTTGAGGCACCATCGGGGCAAGCGAGGACGTACCTCAATCACTTGCCTTTTGGGACAGCCTCTCATCGTCTGCTACATTTACTATCTCACATTTACAGCTAAGGGGCACACGTGGATGCGTGCCGCCGTAAAATAACTCATATCATCACTATACAATTTGAATTGATCAATTTTAAAATAGCCATAAAACATATTTGTCTTATGGCTAAATACTATGTACGAATACAAGGCCTTAAATATGCCAGTCCGCTGATATTACTTCCTCAATAATCAGAGATGCGGAGTTGTTCATGAATATCTGGAACTTGTACTATTTCGTTCTTTTATTACTATCGGTTTGCCCGTTATCATACAAGCCTATTAACTCGTCGAATTGACCGTCATCTCCCTCGATCAATTGAATACGGAAATAATCCAGGCCATCAAGCATGAAACGATTATCACTCATTGGGATTAAATTATACCTGGGGTTGGATTCACGCTGATAGTATAGCTCGCCATTTTCGAATGTTATCACTCGCGGCCCGAAAATCCCGATATATTTTTGAGCAAGGCTATCATCAAGCTCCGGCTTATTTAGCATCGCTTCTTTACCATCCAGTGCCCATTGAATGATAAAGAGTTGGTCTTTATCTGTCGTTCGTTCCTTTATCTTTTTTAAAGCTTCCATGTACGCGATATCAAAGGCCTGTTCCTGCGGCGCTTCTATATCGGGCTTTACACCCGTACCCTCCCAGTTGGTTCCTGATATTGGATTTATTGCCTTGCCAAAGGGTAGACTCAGCCTGGCGTTAAGATTCGCAAACACTCTTCTGGTCGTGGGGTGAGCTCCGCCGCCGGTTATTTCGCCGACAATCATACCGCGCTCCTGGTTTTGTATATTGAATGAAAATTCCTCCGCTCCCGAGAAAGTATAATCGCTGGTCAGTACATAAACATCCGCATCGGACATCCTGGGGCCAGAGACAAACGACTGGGTCCAGAACTGCTGAACCGAATCGGTTTCCCGCACATAAAAACTATTAAGGTGAACCGGCTCCTCGAACAAATAACTCGATATAAGCTGTATCATCGAGGGGCTGCCGCCACCGTTTTCACGAAGATCGAAAATGATGGCATCCGTATAAGCCAGGAAATTCATAGCTGCGATTGCCGTAGCACCCGCTTTGCTCGCATCGGCGAAATATCTAAAATCAATGTAGCCGATATTACCATTCAGAATTTTGACCTCTTTGAATCCGAAATTATCGCGTTGGGCATTTTTAAGTTCCTCGATCTCCGCTTGATCAGTGAGGGTATCGCCCTCATATTGAGCGATCATTTCATCGGAAATATACCTTATGGCTAAGTGTTTATCGTGGTTTATCTCATGCATGTCCTCGGTGAGTTTTGCCGTAAAATCACGAAGGCTGGTTAGTTCGGCATATTTCTTCTGTTTGAATTGCTTTCTCAAATGCTTTCCCATTTTCTTGGCGATATCGGGAAAAACATATATTTCGTTCAATGCCGTTTCGATACTGTCTATCAACTCGGATTGCCAACCGGAATCGATTGTTTTATCATCGATTTTTGCCGCTTGACCCATCGCCGAGCTACTCATAACCAACAAGCTGAAAACTAACACCCGAAATACCAGTTTCGGAATTTGAACACTTTCAAGAATAGAATTCATTTCACCTCCCGGGTTTAAATACTAATTCCATACAATATGATTTTCTCTTTAAATTCGTCAAAAGGTCGAATTCATCTTCTGCCAAATTGAACCCCAGACTCGAATAGAGACTATTGGCCGCAGTCAGTTTGGGGCTGGTTACCAATATAATTTTCCGTGCGCCCCCGGATTTAACCGTTTCGATAATACTCTCTACCAGTTTCCTGCCCGCTTGAATACGTCTGAACTTAGCGCTGACTGCGAGCTTGCTCAACTCGAATATGTCGGCATTTATGGGTTTGGCCGCTACCGTCCCGATCACTTTCTTTTCGAGTCGGGCGAAAAGTATAACGCCTCCTGGCTTGATAATATTAGTATGAGGATTGGAGAGAATCTCTTCATCATGACTCTCGATGTTAAAATACTCGTTCAGCCATTGATAGTTAAGTTGCTTGAAATATTTTTTGTAAGCCGGTTTATAACCGACAATCTCAATATTCTCATAATTAATAGCTTTAAATTTGGAATTGATTCTCGCATACATGCTGTTATTATCCAATTGTTTTTCGATCCCGGACAATGCATCGAAAAAATCGCCGCCGATAGATTTTACTAAATCATCCGTAGCGATTTTTATCTCCCGCCAGATGGGTTTCAGCTCTCGGGCAAGTTTCACGCCTTTGGCACTCAAACTGATGAATCTCTGACGTTCATCCGCCTTACCGCGCCTGGAATCGATCAAGCCCTTTTTCCCCATTGCCATGGATATCTGGTTGATTGCCGGGTGAGTCATATTCAGTTTTCTGGCAAGCTCGGTGATTGCCATAGATTGTTTCTGCGTAAGAGCGTACATAACAGGAAACCAGCGCGCCTCGAAATCCAGATGTTGATCTTTATATATTCGTGATACATCCCTCTGAAGGATATCCGCTAATCGCTTGAGCCGACTGGCAAAAGCCAGGGGGCCGAGATTCTGAATTAAATCCATATTTTAATCACCCTTCTAACAATAAATATATGTAAGTGCTTACGTATATTCTAATGGAATGTTTCCAGAATTTCCCTGTGGTTTAAGAAAACGGAATACTATTGGTTTTGATAGCTGTGTACTGCGGAATAATCTCTTATATATCTAGCAATTACGATCATCTATCGGAATTGCCGAATGGTCCGGGAGATCAGGAAGCTAGCTTGAACTTACCGCTAGCGGCAAATATTAGTTCTTGTATATTCGACATTCTCTTTTATATTTATCATATTGGGTACGATTCACAAGGAGATTGTTTATGAATTATTCGAGCAACTATATCACAAGAATAGTTTTGCAGCTTATGATGGTATTAACGATTTCATGCGCGGCCTTCGCCGACCCGGTTATCATCTCCGGAGGGCCTGGTAACGATTACGAGTCGTGGATTGCCAGGATACACACCGGCCGGTTGATGACCGTGTTCTGCCGCAACCCCGACTGGCAATCGGGCGACCTGTATGTTGCGTTCTCCGATGATGACGGCCTGACCTGGAGCGATCCCGAGGCTATCATAACCGGCGCGGGTGATCAGGCGACATTGTCGTTCGTGCAGACACCATCTGATACTATCCGGCTGTATTATGCCTCGAAAACGAGGATGGCGGCTATAAAATCTACTCCGCCTGTTCTCTTGATGGTATCGACTGGACTGCCGAGGGGGTGGTTGATTTAGGCTGGACCGGCGGCACACAATATTACGATCCTACGGTGACTCAGTCACCCGATGGTTCGTTAGCCATGAGCTATGTGGTGATGAGTAACGGCGTGTATGTAGCGCATTGCCCGGCCGGCGGCCAGTGGGATACGCTTAAAAGGCAGATATCCAATTCGGGATACCGTCCCCGTATTATGCGCCATAGTGGCGGCACTTACCTGTACGCTTATCATAAACGCACAGGCACAACGTACGAGTATGATGTTTTCATTACCACCTCCGGCAATCTCGATGACTGGAGCGAACACATGCGTATGACCGACAACATGAACTCGCACGATCCTTTCGTATGCGAGATGTTCGATAGCGCCTATATGCTCTCTTATGCAAAAAACACCGCCGGCGTGTACAATATCTGTTGCCGTTTCTCCTATGATGCTATCGACTGGGGCGAGGAATATATCATTACCGAGGATAATGTTAATAACACCCAGCCGCATCTGTATATCGAGGGGCATGATGAGTATATCACATATGCGCACGCGGTCAATTACCCGGATAACCATGATGTTTACCTGGAGGAGTTGAACTACCTTACGGGTATCGATGAGCCTGTTGAGATACCCGGTGATTATCGGTTAAGCCTGGGCAGTTATCCCAACCCGTTTAACATATCAACCGAGATCAGCTTTAACCTGGGCAACGCCGGTCAGGTGAAACTGGAAATTTACGATATCCTGGGCAGCCGGGTATGTACCATAGTCAATAGCGAATTACGAACCGGCGAGCATAAGTATCGCTGGGGGGATGCCACGATAGCCTCGGGCATGTATTTCGCCCGGTTGCAGGTTGATGGTGTTACCGAGGTCGTGAAAATGACATTGCTTAAATAGAAAAAGCAGCGCCCTCCTCCAGCCGCTGCTTTCTCGTATCATCATGATATTGCAATTTTCTATTGGACTTTAAATTTGCGCCATTTCGTTTTGTAATGAGTGCCGTAGCTATCCTGTCCCACCACTATGAAATAGTACTTGCCTTTAGCGATCGTGCCGCCGCGCGCCAGCGTGCCGTCCCAAACAATGGTAAGTGGCGTAACACCTTTACCCCGTATAATAGCCATCGCGTAATCATCAATAACAGCCGGGTTCCATTTTTTGGGTTTCTTGGCGAAAACGTAAAGTTTCCACGATTCAAGATGAAGAATCGCATTCGGCCTCATCGTGAAAATAACTTTATTCATACCCAGCGCGCTCATCTGGTTGGCATCCAGGCTAAGCTCCAGTTTCTCGTACTCTATTTCTTCCGGTTGCGGCGCTCTTTTAGGCTTATTTATTACCGGAACGATGGCCGGTTCTTCCTCGGGTATCTGGGCAATCACGGGAGGCTCTGACTGCATCGGAGGCTCCGTGGCCACAACTTCGGGCATTTGGCTTTGGGGTTGTTCAACCTGGTTTTGAGTAGGTGTGGGAACCGCTACCGGCGCAGGCGTTAAACTCACCGGAGCTTTTTCCGGCTCAGGCAATTCGATTATTTTCAGGCTGACCGGCGTTGTCTCGTCGGTAGGCTCTATGGGTGTTTCGACCACCGGTTTGGGCTCGCTTATCGAAACCGGTGACTCTATCGGCTGTTCATTCACTAAAATGGTGTTATCTACGATCGTCAAGCTGACTGGTTCTTGAGTTTGCGTGACCTCTGGAGGCGCCTGTGTTTGGGTAGGCGGAATACCAACCGGAGTGTTTATTGCCGGCTCCTCGGCCGGTTTCGGTTTCGGGGCGATTTCGCCAGGAGCTGCAACCGGTGTTTGTGGTTTCGAGGCAACCTCAACCGGGAGTTCAACCTGAGTTCCAGGCTCGGCAATCGGCGTTTCGACGACCGTTACCGGTTCACGTAACTTTTCCACGCTTTCCGGTGTTTGCCAATCCTGCGATTGCTGATATTTGGTCAGGTCGTATTTATCATCCTTGATTTCTTTGCCGGCGAAATAATCGGGTACGCCGCCCCAGCCATAACTGACTGACAAAAATTGATCGGCGGTGAGCGATTCATCCGACTCGTAAGGATATGATCTTATGGCATAGTCAATGCGAAGGTCGTTACCCTGCATATTGAAATTGAGCGAGAAACCGAGGCTCCAACGACTGTAGTCCTGTTCATCCAGAACGGAGGGTTTGTACTTGCCGAAAGTGTAGCCGCCTCTCGCGCCCAGAGAAATATCGCTGTACGCGGCCAACCACCATTCGGTGCCGACATTCAACAAATTCGTGAACTCGACATCCTCGCCCTCGTTTTGGGTAAACTGGGTACCCAATAAAAATGAGGCGATATGCTGGTTCAACTGAAGATGGTATGCTCCGGCTACTCGAACTTTTCTATCCAGATGGGCACTGAGCAGATCGGAATTGAAATTCGCGCGGGTAGCGTTTTCCAGAACACCGCCGACACTGATATTTTCGTTTATGCGATATTTCACGCCCAAATCGAAATCGAAGGCGTTGCGTTTCTCGAAATCGGACTCGAACAGGTATTTGATCCCTATACCTGCCGAAAGCGATTGTCCGAACGGGTGGGCATAAGAAAGATTTATGGCGTTGGTCGTGGTTACATATGATGGATCGGAAAATGAACCGTACCTGTGGGAGTTGAAAGAGACCGTACCCATATTGGCGGTGCTGTAGTTAACTCCCATCATAGCGCCATATGGTGATTCCTCGATAGGCGAAAGGCCGTATTCGGTCGGCATCTGGTAGCCGACCTGGGCCTGGTATCCATGGCTGAATGCCGGGCCGGCCGGATTGTAGAGTGAACCGAATGGCTCATCCGCCAAAACCGAAAACGCGAATCCGATAGCCTCGCCGCGCGTGCCTACCTGATAATCGCTATCGGCCGACGATATCCCAAATGCCGCCAGGGCAAATATAATCGTGAACACGATTGCTGATTTAATATTCTTAGTCATCACTGAACCTCCAGCTTAATTTTGGCAAATGAACCATAATTTGAATATTAATACCCCAGTCAGTTTCATTGACTGCGGAGTAATTCTCATTATTTTTAATATCGGCCAGATCCGCGCTCAACTTACCTCTAAGCCAATCATTTTTAACATAGTGAATGCTGATTTTACCCTCTAATCTTCTCTCTACGATGCCCGAGGGGAACTTCTCCGAATATTCAGGATTATCCAGCCAGGGCTCGGTCCAGGGATCGCCTAAAGCGCCCTCGCCGTTATTGGTAAGGCTGCCTTTTAATATCGCTGTAAATTCCTTTGTGGCATGATAAGTGTATGATATTTCGTAACTTTCATGATCGGGACCAAGCGGGTGCCCGATAGGATAATTTTGGTTAATATATACATTACGAGGTTTTATCTGATTGTACGTATAATTATTGACACGCGTATATTGGAACTCCAACGCTCCTTTTGCGATCGGCCAATCGAACAGATCGGCGCCAATAATTATGCCGATTTCAGTGGGCTCGTTGTCCGCCTCGGTTTCGTTTTCGATCTGGATATCATCTAAAAGAATTTCGAGGAAGGCGGCATATCTGTTCGGGGAACGTATGATAGTCTCGAAACCGAAAAACGTGTTATCATCAACTTTATCATTCAATTGCTCGGCGTGATACCAGATCGCGGGAATGATGTATCCTGGTTCGAGGCGGCGGCCGATCCCGCCGTAGATTACCGACTCTTTCAGGACGATCTCCCACCAGGAGAGGGGCGATATTCGAAGAGCATGAGCCGAGAAGTAACGATTATCGGTTTGACCGATATCGCTATACGGCGAGTTTTGGGGGAGTGGTGAAAGATAGGCTGTTATCGAGTGGAATGACAGGTGCTTGCCGAAAAAGTAGTCGAAAAATACGCCATCCATAGGCATGGCCGAGGATGAAAGCATAAGCGAATTACCGCCTGAGGCCGCTCCCCAGCATGATTGCCGTCTGCCGATATCGAGCCTGAGTTTTTGGGTACGGTAGCTTATCACTGCCAGGTCGGCGTAGCCGGCGAAATTATCCCATTTCTTGCCCTGGTAGCGATGGTCATCCACCAATGCACCATCCACACGATAGGCAACGGCCATCGTTAATCTATCCGAAAAACCATAGTTTAAATAAGGCGCCAGGGCCATATATGCGTTTTCATCCTCATTGGTGATAACACTATGGGGCATCAGGTTAATATCCAGGGCTAGATTGTTATTTTCCGCGAGGTATCGGCTTTCCAGGTTATGCAATGGCGTTAACAGGTATCGGTATCCGGAACCGATATCATCCGAAACACCATCGACAGAGGGGGAATATATCGAGGATATAGTTTCGATTTGTCCCCTGAGATATAATTCCCTGTGGAAATTATAGTAAATATCGGAATCCGATCCATTGAATGGGATTATGCCGCCGGCATATACTGCCAGGTTAAATATAGCCATAAACACGGCGGTTTTTACAGCATACATCGAATACTTCTATTTCACTTTTTCAGGTTTACGTTTTTCCTGCTTTTCGAATTTTTTCAACCTGTTATCCCGGAATTCCCGTATCAGACGGCTTCCCCAATCACCGCTCGTTTCGGTAGGGGGCGGGGTTCTTTTATCGACCGCCGGTTGCTTTTCGATATTCTCCGGCAGCTCTGTCTTCGGGCTGTTTAGAGTCGTGGATATAGTCGGGGTTTCGGTTTCCTCGGAGGGTTCCGTAAGTGGAATACTCTTTAACTTGAGCGTTCTGGGGCCTTCCTTGCTGGCCAGTAGCCAATTGCCGAGATGTTTGCTCAGTACCTTCCTGCTTATCCATAGGGCAGGCAGGCCAAGAGCGAAACCTGTTACCAGCACCAGCCGTCCGTAAATGAAATCGGTTACGAAAAATAGTATGGCGGCAAACAATATAAAAACGGAACCGTACGATTTAATCATTTCATTAATATGAAATGTGTTCGATCTGAGGGCTTTGCCGTATGAGGCGGTAAAAATGAACGAATAGCAGAACGCGAAAGAAGCCAGGATATAGATCACCTCTTTCGTGCCCCAAAATATCGGGATTTCACGGTAGTAGTAAATTTCCTGCTGTACTAAAAAACCTAACAGCATAGCTGGAATCATCAATACCAGGTCGCCAAGAAGTTTCACGTAGTGTTGAGGCTCCAGGGGTTCGCTTTCCCTGGAAAGAGATGTAATTCGTCTTTCGTATTCCGCCCGAGCCTGGGCGGTAACGTCCAAAATATCGTCCACATCAAAAGGCTTTTTCATATAACGAAAAGCGCCCGCTTTTATAGATTCGATAGCGTAATCGATGTTGGTTTTACCTGATATCACCACCGATACCGTTTCGGGCGTTCTATTATTGAGGTAGCAGAGGATATTCAAGCCACTGGTGTCATCCAGGGCTAAGTCCACGTAAGCGATATCGAATCGATTGTTATCGATTAACCTCATCGCCTCCCGGCCTGTTTCAGCCACCGTAATATCATTACCGGCGCGAGACAATACCTCCTGAAACATCCGTGTGATATGCTCATTGTTATCTACGACCAGGATTTGGCTCATTTAAATTTCCTATCTGGCGCCTTTGCGACTGAGTACCGCGGGGATGGTCTTGGCGAGTATCTTAGTATCCAGCCAGAGCGACCAATTATCAATATATTTCAAGTCCAACTCCATCCATTTCTTGAAACTAATATTGTTACGCCCCCCGATTTGCCATAGGCAGGTGATCCCGGGTTTCATGGAGAGACGACGTCTCTGCCAGGGATCGTATTGTACAACCTCGTTGGATAGCGGTGGTCGCGGTCCGACCAAAGACATATCCCCTTTCAGAACGTTTATTAGTTGTGGTAACTCATCAATCGAGGTTTTCCTTAATAAACGTCCAACGGGCGTAACCCTAGGATCCTCCTTAAGCTTAAACACCGGCCCATCCATTTCGTTTTTTTCCGATAAGTCGTCTTTAATCGAATCAGCATCGGGAATCATCGTGCGGAATTTGTACATTTCAAATTTCCTGCCGTTAATACCCAACCGCTCCTGTTTATATAAAATCGACCCTTTCGAGAAAACTTTTATTATTATTGAAGTAATAACGAGTAATGGTGAAACAATGACAATTCCCGACAAGGCCAAAACCTTATCTATAACTTCTTTAACTACAAGGGAAAAGCCCCTATTTGGTAGTGAGTCGAATAACAGAACCGGTGAATCGAAAAATTCCTCGATACGTTTATCTGCGTAACGTGAGGGATATAGATCTGTCAAAACCGCCGCCCTGGTACCCATCTCATCGCATACTTTCACCGCCTGTTCGATTTTACTTAGCTCGGCATTTTCCACCGCGAATACGATCCAGTCAACCTGCTGGGATTTGATTATCTCGGGAAGGTTGCTCAGGTTACCGATAGCCGGAACATCACGATAACTCCATAATGCGCTCGGGTTGTTAACGCCGCTGAATAGAAATCCAGTGATTTTATAACCCCATTGCTGATTCGTGAATATCCTGTCGGCGAATGCTTTGGCCCGCCTGCCCCGGCCTACAACTATGACGGTCTGGTAGTTGAACCCCCGACTACGGATATATTCGAGTAACATATGAATCGAAAGCCTCATAGCCAGGATGGAAAACATCGAGAGAATAAGAAAAGTGGCTGTCTGTAATTTGCTATACTGCGAGTATCCAATAAAAAATATGTACAAAACATATACCGAGGAGGCAAATAATGAGGCCCGTATAGCAGTCCGGGCGACCTGAAATATTGATTTTGATCTGAACGAGTAACAGTCTCTGGCGTTATATAATACGAAGCCCCAGATAATGAGGATGATGGGTAAAAACTCATCGAATCGATCATAATTAAACGGATTGGATTGGATTTGCGATTCTATGTATAGAGCAGTATGGTAGCAAAATACCACCAGGGAAATGTAAGCAACGAACAACAATCGTCTCAAACTATCAAGATGCTCTCTTAACACTAATTCTCCTCTATGCGGTCAACTTGACTTCAGTAATTCTTATCTCGGTACAGTTAATCATCCCGATAGATTATGTTTTAAAATAACTCCTTAGTTTAACAAGCATGAACGATCCATTAAAGCTTCAGCTTTCGATTCCATTTTCCATATATGCTATTTAGCTAATTAGCTTTTAGATAATGCCCGATGTTCTGTCAGCCTGTTTAGCCTGTTATGAGAACTCTTAACCGGCCCGGTTCGTATTTGGCTGAGAATATCTAATAGAATACCTGTTTGGTCAGGAGTGCCGATAGTAATCCTGATATGGTTCTCGAAACCGTGATATTTTATCAGATGTTTTACATATATATTTTTTTCGGCCATCGCCAGGGTGAATTTTTCGGGTTCGGTTACTTTCAATGTAATGAAATTCGCCGGCGAGATCGTAAAATCATAGCCCAGCATATTAAGTCCGCTGTAAAGCATCTTTTTCGACTCGTTTATCTGGTATATCGTATTTTCCAGGTGTCTCGAATCCTCCAGCGCGGCCATAGCGGCGTTTCTGGCAAGCATATTAGGATATTTCCCGATCGCCAAGCGATTGATAAATTTAAGATTTTCAGGATCGGTCATTATATAGCTTATATCCATACCGGCTAGTGCGAATGCCCGGGAAAGCGATCTGACTACTATCAGGTTAGGATAGCTTTCGATCATATCCGCAATGGTGCATCCCGAATACTCGAAATAGGTTTCATCCACGACAATCATGATATTCTCGGCATAGGAAAGTAAAAATACGAGTTCCGCCTCGGAAAATAATGATCCCGTTATCGGGTTGGGATTACCGATATATATAAGTCTTGTTTTATTCGATATCCCGGAGATTAACTCCTCTATGCGTGGTTTGAATGGATCCTCGAATTGGGAGTTTATGACCCGGGCGCCGGTTGAACAGAGATAATGTGAAACCAGCCCTTCATTAGGCCAGGTCGCGAGCGCGTCCAGACCTTGTTTCAAGTAAGTATGGCCAATCGATTCGATCATCGAGGCCTCATTACCGAAACAGGTTATCGAATTGAAGCTGACACCGGCGTAGTGAGATAGTTTCCTTTTTAATTTACCGATATTGTAATCCGGGTGATGGTTCAGTGTTTCGCCCTCGATAGTTTTCTTCAGAGAGTTCAAAACTTTCTCCGAGGGAGGAAGCGTCGATTCGTTATTATCCAGTTTTAGAAGCGTTCTATTTTCACCGGATAATATGATATCATAATAATTTAATTCCGGGTCTTTAAGTTCGATCACCTGCGGACACACTTTTACCAGCTTTTTGTCCATTGTTACCTCGTTTTTAAATTTGATGATTGCTAATCACTTCAAACGATCCACGACCAGGATTGTCGTCGCCATAGAGCTTATTATCGTGGCTGTAGTCGTCAGTACCTTACCCCAATCGGTTCTTTGCCTTAGTTTGGATGGTACCACCAGCGCATCCCCCAGTTCAATTTTCTGACTTTTAGCTTTGCGACCATAAAACGTTTTGCCGTTAGGTTTAACCAACCTCAGCCCGTTATTATCGCCATCCGGTGTCAAGCCTCCCGCCTGGTTAAGGTAGTATTTCGCTTTTTCCCCCTCGATATAAGATATAGTGCCGTTGAAAGCTACCGCGCCTATTACCTGCACACCGGAGGGGTATGTGGGAACGTAGATATAGTCCGAATCCGACACAGCGATATCCTCGACACAATTCGGATTAGTGATAACCTCGGGCAAATCGATGACGATTCTGTTGAGCAATTCGGGATTGAATTTTATCATATAGTCCGAGGAGACGTTTCCCAGGGAATCGCGTCGATATTCCTGTGTGTTAAGAATTATCTGCCTGATATTCCTCTGTTCGACCTGGCCCTCGATACTTTTCCGGGTATAGATAGTGCCCTCGGGAAATGCGGTCGGCGTTAAGCCCCCGGCGCGCGCCAGCATCTCGGAAAGTTTTTCGCCTTTGTGGCGTATGGCGTATTCACCGGGGAACATTACCTCGCCCTCGATAGTGATAGTCTGTACCGGCCGCCAATCTGGTACCTGACGTATGAATACGTGGTCATCCTCGATCAGCAGGATATCTTTTGAAAAATCCCCTTTTAAAAACATATCCTCCAGGTTTATCTCTATAATATCTGTCTTGTAGTTCAGGTTGACTCTGGCAATCTCACATCTGACCATATATGCCTGTTTGGTGAGATTGCCTGCCAGGAATATCAAGTCCGAGAGATGCATGGTGTTGTACAGGTTGTATTCACCGGGATTTTTTATCTCGCCGTTTATGTAAACATATTTCTTTCGGGTGATATGATCGTACGAATAAACCACCAGGCTGTCTAGGGGTTCTAAAAATATATCGCATTTGTCATCGCCGTTGAATATTTTTTCCAGCTCTACGGGAATCAATGTTTTAGTGGCATCCTCATTGAAACGATAAAGATCTGCTCGCTTGATATAGGCGTTCTCTTTTAACTGATCACCGTTATCCAGTATATCGGATACCCTCATGCTATCGGAGATACCGAACAATCCCGGATGTTTAACGTGCCCGGTGAGATGCACCAGGTTTTCATGAAAATCGTAAATTGAAAATACCGTCAGCTTGTCGCCGTCCTGAAGCTGAATATTGTTTTGCTCGTACGCGGATGAATCGGACAAATTCAAATCCATCAACATACGTGAATCGCTGACACTTACGCGATCGAGGCTGATTGACTGGAGAAACGCCTCCGGGGTCGAACCACCGGCAAGCTCTATAGCCTCGGTTGCGATTTCCTCTCCGGTAAGCTCGTATATGGCCGGCCTGCGTACCTCTCCCGAGATCGCAACCAGCGGGCCGACTATCGGCACATAAACCACATCCCCGCTATGAAGTTTTAGATCATCCGAGTTATCGCCTCTCAACAGCAAATCATACAAATCGTAACTACCGGCGACTCTGGTATTGCGGACTATCTGAATATTTCTCAGGCTGCCTTTTTCGGTTGTTCCTCCCGCCAAATAAAGAGCGTTCAAAAGATTAGCTAATGAGGAAACGGTGTATCCTCCGGGTTTTTGCACCTCGCCGAAAACATATATCGTTATCTGGCGAAGTTTACCGTAGGTTACCGATAAACTGTAATCGGAGTATACTTTGCTGAGCTTTTTATTGAGGCGATCTTCGAATTGATCGAGCGTGATACCGGCGGCGATAATATCGCCGACCTTAGGAATGAATACTTTTCCTTCGCGGTCAACTGTCAACGTTAGTTCCAGATCTACCCGTCCCCAGATATTTACCAGTATGTTATCGCCCGGTCCGAACTTATATCCATCGGGCGGCATGTTATGAATATCCGGCCTGAAAGCCTCATCATCGGTTTCGAAAATATCATGACCGAACAGCTTTAGCTGCTCCTCATCGGTTCGATCGAACTTATCGATTCTTCGAAGGCTATCGAGAGCTATATCGGTTCGTTGATGATCGTATTTGTTTTTCCATCGATTTTCGTCATGGTATTTCTTATCTAAAATATCAAGCGAATCGTTATCATTCTCGTACATTTCAGGACTTTTATAAGATTCGACATTCGAGCCCCCTGTTTTTTGAAATCGGGATTTATATTTATCGAGTAGCTCCTGTTGATTGGGCGTAAGCTGCGCCATGACAGGTGAGGCTGTGCATGTGATTAATACCAGTGCCAATATAACTTTTTTCATAGTACTCCCGTTATTTCAAAACCATTTTTCCATACCAACAACGAAGCATGGGGAGCAAACCCAAGCTACTATTATTGAATCGGTAGAAAGGCGAAAATACTATAGCTATTAAATGGTTAGATATAAACTAGAGGTTGCTTGATAGGTTAATGATTTAAATGTATTATCTGGCTTTACGTACCAAAATCGATTCCGCAATCAGTAAAAGTAGAGCCAATAGAATGCAATATTTCCATAACTCGAATCCGAATTTTGCTTGCATGACGGTCTCCGATATATCAGTCTGGTTTTCGATAAATACTAAATCCTCGCCCAGCCTGTTTTTGATACCCTTACTATCAAGTGTTTCCGCCACGGACTCCCTGCTGTCATGATTGACCGAGTAAATGGCAACCGTATCGGTTTTAGTCGATAGCACGTAGAAACCGGGATAGCCTGCATGTGGTATACTGACGAAACTTCCGTAAGCTCCGCGTAGCGCCTCAATGGTGATATTATCGACACTATTGGTATGATCGTTCAATTCACTTTTATTTTGTAGACGATTTAAATTCAGCGAGGATGCTGCCAGGTCGGCAGGCAGGTTAAGATTGACCGATTGTCCGGATAGATAATATTCCTGCCCGGCATTGGGAGATGAGGCTAAATACTCCGTAGTTCTTATCATGAACGGCACGATAAAAGAGTGTACGGATATATCCGAGCTATTTATGTCCAGGCTGAAGCCGGCGACTATAACCGCTCTATTGTCCGAGAGATTCAGAACCGAGCCGGAACGGTCGATATCAGCCAGTGACTTACCTCCTGAAAGCGGATAGTATGAATACAGCTTAAGCGAGGGTATTTCGGATGTCTCCAGATGCTGTGGGGAGTAAATACTAAAAATGGGATGGGTCAAATCGAACTGTTTCAAAGGATAATACGACAACTCCGAGCCTGTCGGTTGATTTAATACAGGATTCTCGACCAGTATCCCGGTTGTTTCCTCTAAGAATTGACGATAAGAATCTATATTGCTATTTCTCCCCAGAAGAATAAACAATCCCTTGCCCGATTTCATGAAAGCCGAGAGATTATTGATATTACCGGGTGAAAGAGATGAGATATCGTTAAGGATGATAACATCGTAGAGATCGAGGTTTTTCTGGCTGAATCCCGACATGTTAACCCCGGAAAATTCGATATAACCGGTCTCGGTTCGTCCCAGAATATTATACAGCATCCTGGCATCGGCAGGAGATTCGGCCACGCCCAGTACGTTTATTTTCCTGGGGATGTTGAAATTGAAAAAGAATCTGTTATCCGGGCCATACTCGTCATCCTCCAATTGGAAATAGCCATGATGGTCGCCGGGCTGCTCGGGGATAATCGAGAAAGCCGTTTCGATGTTGCCGTAAGGTTTTAAGTCTATACTGGTCTGGGCGCGCTTTTCACCATCGATGAATATCTCTACCAGCCGTCCCTTTACGGCCTTATCGTTATAGTTTTTTAACCGAGCCTTTATCTCGAATTCCTCACCCGGAGCAAGTAATTGCGATGGAAACTCGATATTATCTATGCCGATATTATCGTTATTATCGCTTGTATATTTCAAGGCGAAATAGCGATAGTTTTTATCTATGACATCGCTGAAATCGTTTTCCCAGTCCGGTGTTTTCTGGAAATCAGAAAATATATACACTTCACGATTCAAGTTATGGCTGTTATCTAATATCTCTTTAACCCTGGTCAATCCCGCTCGATAGTCGGCAGGCGAAAAACCCGATTGCATGGCATTGATTGTTTCATGGGCACGATCGAAATCGGAGTAGGGGCCATATTGGATGGTCTCTCCCGAGAGGCCGATCAGCGTGACTTCATCCCCCGGCTTAAGCATATCGACTATTTCGATAACACCCCGCTTGATATCCTCGAATAAAGTGCCGCCCGCGGAAAGGCGATCGAGAGACGGCGAATCATCAATGAGTATCACCACCGAGGCCGGCGCATGACTGGCTGTATGCCTGCCGGTAAGTGCGGGACGGGAGAACGCCAGGGCAATCAGTGCGATAATCATCATCCTGATAATGAGCAGCAGAAGCTCGAGGATTTTCAGCCATCTGAGCTTGGATTTCTGCATTGTCATCAGGAATTTAAGCGAGGAAAAATCAACTATCTTTATCCGTCTACGGGAAAGAAAATGTATTAATAGGGGGATGGCAACGGCGGCCAGCGCCGCCAAAAACACCGAGTTTAAAAATGTCATTAGAGTTTGAATGCTTTCTTCATGTACTGTTTGGCCAGCGAGATATCATACTTGCTGGATTTGATCTCGGATACTTTTTTGTAGAAGGCCTTAGCTTTATCGCGCTGCCCCTCCAGGTCGTAAAGCCTGCCGAAAGCCAGGTAGCATGAGCCCAGGTAATACGGTCGGTTTTCCACGAACACGGCTACGTTAAGCTCCGATTCCGCCTCCTCGAATTTGCCGCTGAACATGAAGCCATAGGCGGCTGAAATATATCCGCGCGCCTCACCGGGCAGGTTGGAGGTGATAGATTCGCTCTGAGCTAAAGCTTTTCTCAAAATCGCAACGGCTATGGAATTTTTGCCCTCGGCGAATGCCAAGCGAGCTTTCAAGAGCGAGGTCCAATAATCGGGATATTCGGATACTTTCAGGATGTAAGTCTCCGCTTTATCGATTTCGCCTTTATCCAGGTAGATTTCTCCCAGCATCAGGGTGGCCTCCGAGATACTATCGGAGGCTTGTTCCAGCATACGCATGGCCTGTTTTGTTTTACCGGTACGCAAAAGAGCCAGCCCCAGAAGATATTTCGGTAAATCCTTATCCGGGTTTCTCTGGTTGAATGCCGTATAGGCTTTTTTAGATTCATCGTAGTCGCCTACATGAAACAGCGTCGCGCCCAGGCTCTTGAGATGGTAATCCTTTTTTACCGGCTGCGAACCGAGCCAGATATCATATTCCAATGCTTGATCGAACCACATCTGGCTGTTATAGATATTGCTGAAATAAGCGGCGTTTGGCTCATCCATACGAAGGTTTCGCTGATATTCGATAAACATCGAAACGATATCATCGAAACTGATATCGTAAACATCTTTTGTAGCGATATTGCCCGGCCTTGATTTCTCATACAGCGTTTTGAAAGTAGGCACGCCTTTTAGTTCGATCAGGAACCTTACGAACGCACCGCTCACAATATCGGCATCCAGCCTGTTTGACGGGTACTCATCATTGAGTAGAGCTTTCAGCTCGGCCGGAGATAGTCCGGACACGAAGGCCCTGGCGCGATAAATATCATCGAGGAAATACCGCGAATAGCCAACGGCCAGCGCTCGCGAGGAATAACCCAGATTCTCATATATCACGAAAAGCTGTGCGTATTGCGGCAGAGCGGTATCGAATCCCTCGTTGAATACGGTAAAAATCGAATTACCGGGGATATCCAGGCCGTAACCTGTCAGGTTGTTGATAAACGGCGAGCTATAACTACTCGGGTAAACATAGAAATCCATCTTGCCCGCTCGTTTTACCTTATGATCCTTGCGATAGAAATTATAGGTGTTTTCGAGATACCCTTTACGCATCTCCCATTTATAATCGGCGTAAGTACCTCTCCATATCCGGGCTTTATAATGGATCGACTCGAAAGTGGTAAGGCTGTCTTTGGCAAGATAGTTGAATATTTCAACGGTATCTTTAAATATTATGTAATGAAAATCGAATTCGAGGCCTTTTGATTCCAGTCCTTCGATTGTCTGCCATTTCTCCGGTTCTATCTCTTTTTCCTCATGATGATCTCTATAGCCGGGAGCCAATTCATAGCAGTCGATCCTGGCTTTATATTTACCCTCGGTGAGAGGGTGAATATCTACGTGAAACGTATACGGAGGTAAAAATATCGGTATTTTGGTACCGAAAATAAGAAAATGCTCGGCCATTCCAACCGTATCCGAGGTGCCGCTATACGTGGTATAAGCCCGAATGAAATTGTCGGCCTGTACAGGTATAGCCGAGAGAAAGATAACGATCAATATGCTTATCGCTATTTGTTTAGTTTTCAAACCTATTCCTTCCATCCCATTTATATATATCGATCAAAACCGGATTTATTTCTTTTTAAATGCCAGTTTTCTTAACAAATTCAGGTTTACCTCATCCATGCGGTTATCATCACCTTTGGCAGTTTCCAATATTTTGGGTACTCTTTTAAATCTCTTATCAGTCATGATGTAGCTAAACGCACGTTCACCCAGTTTGCCTTTACCTATGTGCTCGTGGCGGTCTATTTTTGAGCCGATCTCTTTCTTAGCGTCATTAAGATGCATTACCGCCAGCTTATCGATACCGATTATACGCTCGAAATCTTCCCAGGTTTGCTCGAATCCCTTGCGAGTCGAAATATCGTACCCGGCTACGTGAGCGTGGCAAGTATCGAAACATATGAAAACCCGGCCGGGATTATCCACACCATCCAAAATCGCTGCAAGCTGCTCGAACGAATGTCCCAGTGAGGACCCCTGACCTGCAGTTGTCTCCAGGGTAATTTTAACTTGATGATCCGGAGTTCGTTCGGAAAGCCAGTTAATCGATTCGGCGATTGTTTTAATACCATATTCCTCGCCGAAATCTTTAGGCGCTCCCGGATGAATCACCAGGTAAGGGATCTCCAACTTTTCGCACCTGTCCATCTCTACCAAAAACGCCTCGCGCGATTTCTGCAGTAGCTCCATATCAGGAGAACCCAGGTTGATGAGATAGGAGGCGTGGGCAATTACAGGCTCAATTTCCGTTCTTTTCCGTTCCTGGTGATAGCGTTCCAACTCCTGCAATTTGAACGGCTTGGCTTTCCACTGGTTGGAGGATTTTACGAATATCTGTATCGTGTCACAACCGGCTTTTTCACCGTGAAGTAAAGCGTTATACACCCCGCCGGCGATCGACATATGCGCGCCGAGATATAATTTATCGGTTTTTTTCATTGGGGCAAAGATATGGATATTGTGGAGTTCGGGCAAGGGGAATATTTAATTTTAGCCTCCCTGAAAATGTTAATATCTGAGTTGAAATGCATTAATATGTAATCGATTACTTTGAGATATCTGAAGTGAAGGATTAATAATAAAAACAGACAACCAGATTTTGTTTAGTGAGTGTAACATTATTTACGTTCCGGTAATTATTAACGGATTGAGCTTAACATCAATCCGATAATATATTAACGGCATTTTATGTATAGGGGGGTACATGAGACCGGCCTTCATTCGTAGGCTAAATAATTCTCGCAGATTGCCAGAAAGTAAAAACCGAAATTACGGCCGGGAACGTAGAAGTATCAAATTAACCAATCCCGGTCAGACAGCAACTGCACCTATCGGAAAATTAGCGAAAGCTAAAAACAGCGATTTTGAAAGCTCGATATATGATTACGTGAATAGAATTAGGGATGATAATATCGAAACAGCTAATTTTCTGGAAAACGTTCCCATTCCTATACATTCAATCACTAAAGAACTAATTATAGTCGACGTTAATAGTGCCTGGTTAAATATGTTCGGTTATGAAAGTCATGATGTAATAGGCCAGAAAATCGATAAATTCATTTCGGAAGATAGTTTAGCGAAAATCAAAGAATGCTCTATCGTATACGATGGATCAGCAGGAATACATAAACAAGAGTTCACATTTTTACATAAGAACGGCACCCCTATTTATGTGAACCTTTATTGTGTGGAACATAGTCGAAACAACGCTTATTTTTGTATGCTGCAGAATATTAAACCTCAGAAAATAGCCGAGAATACGCTTAAATCAATAATAAAAATTGCCCGTATGCTCGGACAAGCCACGGTGGATGATATAATAAAAACCGGCATAGAAGAGGGGCAACGTTTGACCGGTAGCAAGATCGGTTTTCTTCATTTCGTCAGCGACGATCAAAAATCTATCAATCTTTTCAGATGGTCGGATAGTACTTTGAAAAACTGCCTGGCGGATAGTAGTGAATCTCATTACTCGATCGAAAAAGCCGGTGTCTGGGTTGACTGTGTTCATCAAAGAAAACCAGTTATACATAACGACTACGCAGGCCTGCCGCATAAGAAAGGATTACCCGAGGGCCATATCAACTTGATGCGCGATCTTACGGTACCTGTTTTTGAGAACGATAAAATAGTAGCCATAATCGGCATGGGCAACAAGAATGAAAACTATGATGATTTCGATATCAATCAGTTAGCCCTGTTAGCTGAAAATATCTGGGGTTTGGTTCAGAGAATCCGAGCCGAGGAGGAGCGATCCCGCTTATTCAACCTATCCCCGGATTTCCAGTGCGTTGCTTCTACGGATGGTTATTTCAAGCAAACAAACCCGGCGGTTAAAAGGATACTCGGTTGGACTACCGAAGAAATAACCAGCAAACCCTGGATTAATTTCGTGCACCCGGAAGATGTCGAAAAAACCAAAATGGCTTGTGATCAACTACAGCAGGGACATAGCGTATTGGAATTCGAGAATAGGTACAAATGCAAGGATGGTTCTTACCGGTGGCTATCATGGAACTCGATTCCTGTTCCGGAGAAAGAATTAATATATGCCGTTGTTCGTGATATCACAGAAAGCAAAACAACACAACAGGCTTTAAAAGAGAGCGAGGCCAAATATAGAAGGATATTCGAGAATATTCATGATGGTTATATAGAGACCAGTATGAATGGAATCATCCTTGAAGCAAGCCCATCAATGGAAAAAATACTTGGATATACACGTTATGATTTAGTCGGCAATTCCAGTGAAATCGTATATATGGATCCGGGAAGAAGACCAGAGCTAATCAACCATCTATTAAAACATGGATGGCTCAACGATTACGAGGTGGGGATGCGCTCAAAAAACGGCGAGGATATTATCTGCTCGATAAACTCCAAACTTCTATACGGCGAAAACGGTAAACCATTAAAAATCGTAACAACTCTGCGCGATATAACCCGCCGCAAAGCCGCCGAGGACGAACGAGAGCGATTAATCCTTGAACTTAAACAAGCCCTTACCAAAGTGAAAACCCTCAGCGGATTGTTGCCTATTTGTTCATATTGTAAAAACGTCAGGGATGACAAAGGATACTGGACTGAGGTGGAGGCCTATGTCTCCGATCATTCCGGCGCAGAATTTACCCATAGTATCTGCCCGGATTGTATGAAGAAGGAAATGCAGAAAATCCATAATAATAATGAGTCGAAAGATCGCATTTCCTGAATATAGTATAGATGTCTAGCTATGTTAATAAAGCGGCCGTCAAACATCTAAGTCTGACGGCCTATAAAACGGGATGTCGAAGTGACCAGGGGCTTCGTCCTTCAAGTTACATCCCAGGTTTCTATTATACTTAATAGCATGGGCAAATGCAAAATCAATTTATAAAAAAAAAGGACACCCGGCAAAGCCTGGCGTCCCAATAAATGGGATATTCAAAAAGACAAGGGGCTGAGCCTTTCTGCTTATTCCCATCTCTTTTATTTTATACTCTAATTTATAACACATTGTTTATAAAAATCAATTAAAATTCTTAGATATCAAAAAAATAAGCGAAACAATTCTATCAATAATGTGTAATATAACCTATGTTATATTACGTGTGTTATAGGAAGGTTTGTTGCTATGCCACCTAAAAATAAATATACCAGAAAGGGTATTATCGCTGCCGCATTTGAATTAGCTCGAATACAGGGGATAAAGGGTTTAACCGCCAGGAAAATCGCTGGAGTGTTGAAGTCCTCCACTGCGCCGGTTTACAGTCAGTTTAAAAACATGCCGGAAGTAGAAAAAGAGATATATAAGGAGTCTAAAGACCTGTTACTCGAGTATACGAAACGCACATATACGAAGTACCCGTTTAGAAATATCGGTATCGGTATTGTGCTATTTGCCCGGGATGAGAAAATGCTGTTTCGCTCGCTGTTTATGGAAAATCATGATTTTAAGGATGTCATTAATGAATTTATTGATCAGGCTTTCGATTCAATGAGGACTGATAGTCGTTTCGACGGTCTGAATGATGACGCGCGCCGCTCGATTCTTCAGAAAAGCTGGCTGTTTACGCATGGCCTGGCCACTATGATTTGCGCCGGGGTGGTAAAAGATGACAGCATAGAATATATCGGTGGTGTTCTAACCGAGATGGGAATGGCGGTAATTGATACTGAGATAAAAAAATATAGAAATGCATAAGGATTGAAAATGAGTAAGATAATTTTAGCATTGATAATGATAGCGATTTTATTCACGATAGCCTCTGCTGATGAGATCAAAAAGGGTAGTATCAGCGGTACGGTGATAGATTCGGAAACAAGATCTGCGCTTCCCGGTGTAAGCGTAATCCTGCTTGGCACGGAAAAAGGCGCGGTTAGCTCTAGCGACGGCGAATTTACGATCGAGAACGTACCGGTGGGGAATTACTCGCTGAAATTCAGGCTACTGGGATACGAGGTAATGCTTAAAGCTGATATTATCGTACGTCCTAAAAGAATCACGTTCGTTAAAGCTGAGTTGAATGAATCGGCTATCGAGGTTGATGAGGTAGTGATAACCACCGGCTATTTCGCCGAGCGTCAGGATGCGCCTGCCAGCAATGTGAGTTTCTCCAACGAGGAAATCCGTCGCATGCCGGGGACCGCCGGGGATGTCAGCCGGATGATAATGGGATTGCCGAGTATCGCCAAGTACGATAATACCCAAAACACACTCTACGTACGAGGCGGCGCCTCATTCGAGAACGGCTTTTATGTAGATAATATAGAGATACCCAATATCAACCATTTCCCCGAACAAAGTTCCTCTGGCGGGCCGGTTGGCCTAATCAATGTCGATCTGGTCTCGGATGTCGAATTCCATTCGGGGGCATTCCCGGCTCGTTACGGCGACCGTCTCTCCTCGGTGATGGATATCGATTTCCGGGATGGTAACCGGGAGGAGTTCGACGCCCAGTTAGATCTGGGGTTTGCCGGTTTCGGTGGCGGCGCCGAGGGGCCTATTGGCGATAAAGGCTCATGGATATTAGCCGGACGAAAAAGCTTCCTCGATTTGATAGTCAAAGCTATTGGCGAAGATGACGGTTCGGTACCGAATTATGGCGATATTCACGGCAAGGTGACTTACGATCTTAACGGCAATAACCAGATTACTTTGCTCAATATTCTCTCTATCGATGATATAGCAGACGAGATCGAGGATGCTATCGAGGAGGAGGAGAAATATTACGATAGTTTCAATATGACAGCCAATACCGCCGGAATCAACTGGCGATACCTGTGGGGAGCGAATGGTTATTCCAACACCTCCATATCTCATACGTTATACGACTATAACTACACGGGTTATGACACGAAATATTATTACGATCACGGCGCCGAACTGATGTCGTTCGATTTTAACTCGACTGAGAACGAATTCAAGCTGAGGAATGTTAATTTCATCAAATTAAACAACGCTCACAAGTTAGAATTAGGTGTAGAGGCTAAATACTCGCTGATCGATTACAATAATTACTATGGAGAATATTACGATGAACTGGGTAACGTAACCCCGGCATATTCCGTTGATGACAATATTAACGAGACTAAATTGCATGGATTTTTCAGCTATACGGTAAATCCATTCGATCGTTTGTCAGTCACCGCCGGAACGAGGTTTTCTTATTTCACCTATAACGAGAACTCCAGTATCTCCCCTCGCTTATCGGTCAACTACATACTTTCAAGCCTGACCACCCTAAACGCTGCGGCCGGTATTTACTATCAGAACCTGCCGATGCCGATACTGGCGCAAAATGAGGCTAACAAAGACCTGAAAGACCCGAAGGCATATCATTACGTATTCGGAATTAATCACATGCTAACCGAAAATACTCGCCTGACAATCGAGGTATTCGATAAAGAATACCGCGATTTTCCGCTCGATTCGCTCAAGCAACAGATATTCATCGTTGATGACATAGCCGGTAAAAGCGTGTACCTGGCCGGAAACCCGCTCGTATCCTCGGGAGAGGCATATGCCCGGGGGATTGAGTTCATGGTGCAGAAAAAATTGGCCAAGCAGTTCTACGGGATGATCAGCGGAGCTTATTCGCGCACGCGTTATAAAGGCTATGATGGTATCTGGTATGACAGGGCTTATGACAACCAGTTTAATTTCAGTATCGAGGGCGGATATAAGCCGAATAATAAATGGGAGTTCAGCACCAGGTGGATTTATGCCGGCGGCGCCCCCTACACACCATTTGATATCGCAGCCTCGGAGACAGCCGGCCGGGGGATATACGATTCCGACCGAATCAACGCCGAACGACTGCCGGATTATCATTCGATGAACATCCGATTCGATAGGCGATTCAATTTCACCGGCTCCAACTTGATATTCTATCTGAGTGTCTGGAACGTATACGGCAGGAAAAATATCGGCACTTACGAGTGGAACGAGATCGCCAACGAGCAACGAGAGGTCGAACAGTGGTCGACCTTGCCTATATTCGGGATCGAGTACGAGTTCTAATACCTGGCTATTTCTTTGGCTGGAGTATATCGCTTTCTTTAATCCGTTCAATTTAGTAGTATCGCCGGTAGATATGGGAATCTGCCGGCCACGCTATTCTATTTCCGGTATTACATTACAGGCAACCACTATAGATTCATTAATTGCTGATTATATTGAATTGTCTGGAAAATTAGGCAAAAAAAAGCGGGGCGCTGGGAAGGGCTCCCTGGCACCCCTATAATGGGATGTCCAAAGATTGGGGGGAATATCTGATAGTAACATCCCATCTCTCGTTTTGGTCATGTTAAATATACGATAAATCGAATTTTGTGCAAGCTTTTTATTAGAATTAGCGCGCTATATCATTGCTATTAAAGCATATTTTAAAGATGCCAAGTAAAGTCTTTGAAGAAGGGAACGAGCTTGACTTTATTATTACAATATCAAGAATTTTAAGCCTAATAAAGCATCATTAACAGCCGGGCTGGTTTAATAGTGTGGTATTAAAGATATCCTCGAGCTACGCCAGTTGGCAGATACTTATTATATAACACTAATTTTGTCCATCAGATTGCTACAGCCTGTTTATAGTCGAACCACTATTTCCGGTATTAGCGCAACTATTTTCATTACTCATCGCAACTTGGCCAATCCGGTGGGATTGTAACGGGGTAATCCTCTTCCGGCTCCCAGAACGGTTGATGATCCTTGCACCATAATATATCGCTTTGGCCTCTCAAATAGGATACCATTCCGGTTATATCCGCTTCGGTGATTCTGCAATCACCGTTAATATCAGCGGCACAGAAGAAACCGTTTATCAAACAGGGGGAATTTTTACCCCTGAAATTATTCACCAGGTAGGTGACATCGCTGCCATAGACACGAGGAGGCCATGATCCGGCTGTCATATTTATATCGCCAGGACGGTATTTATATACCAACCCCGATATGACGAAACTGACGCTATTAGAGCTATGGCTTTCATCACCATTGCTATTTATAGCCGTAACTTTCGCGGTGTAAGTTCTACCGGCGGGGTAGTCATTCAGGATGTAATAATTATTCGTCGTCGAGTCCGCGAGTTCGAATGAGCCGTTTTTGTGCTTCAGGTACAGATAATACTTGGAAACATCATCATCGCCGAATTTGTAAAATATAAGTTTAATATTTTTCTGTGCGGTTTTCTCGGCTATAAGATACGGGGTTTTAGCGGTTCCGCTCCAGGGAAAACGAAACGACCTGTACGACCAGGTATCGGGCCCCTCTACGTACGATAGCTCGAATTGCTTCTCGTTTCGATCGTTTACCTCTGTCAGGGTTATCTCCGAGGGCCCTCCCCAGCCTATCATCGTATTGCCGTTGGGCAGGCGTTGAACGCTACCGTTTACGCCGTTCCATATATCAGGCTGGTACCTGTAATCCCATACTAACTCACATACCATGTTCACCGTATCGAGCGAGTATTCTACGGCCCTGGAAAATTGTGGTGAATGCCAATTACCGTTATCGAAAAAGGTTATAGTACCGCTATCGGTTCTTCGTATATCATGTTGACGGCTGAAGCCGGAGCTATCGTTTACAATCTCGAACATGTTGTTTTTGCCACCGAGACGCCAGATAATTTCACCGGTTTGACGGTTAATTTTCGTAATCTCATCCAGGTGACGACTGGAGAGTAAGTAATTGCCGTCATCATCCAACTCAACAGCATTACCATGTATATAGTCGATCGATCGGCTGGAAAGGTCAGCATGGGTAACATCCGTGATAGGAATATGATCCCAGCTTCGCCACTGAAATACCACCTGTTTACTCGGATCGAGTTCCTGTATTATCAATCCCGTTACCCGGCAATCGGTTTGCCCTTCCTCGGTGATTCTACTCATATCAATACTCTGTGTATCGTAAGCGATCAGAATAGCGTGACCGTTAGGCAGAAGTTGGAATTCGTGATGATCGGCGAAATAACCATTACCGCAGGCGAAAGAGTCTATCACCGTATAAGTGGTATCCATAACGCAAAACTTGTGACGGTTATAAACATAGAAAGACAGCAAGGTGTCCAGTTGTACCTTAAAATCGGTTACGACATTGGGCTGCCTGTAATAGTAAATGGGTTTCCCCATGTTGTCCAAAATCATCATGTAGGTTTTCCCAATCGGGCGATGTTTAGCGATGAAAACATAACCACTCGCAGGTTTGTCCAAGGCGCTGATGGTCAGGCCGGGAAAGTCAGCCGGCAAAACCATTTCGATATCCGTATTTTGAGGAGTTACAGGGTCATCCAAGTCATCACCCTCAAGATCAAGCATTCCCTCATATGACATCTCCCGGTATTCCTCCTCGGATATTAGCGGGGAGGATTTGGCAGAGATGTAAAACATGAATTGGCCGGTTCTAGTTAATTTATCACCGGAGACCGGTATCGGATTATTGATATCGACAGTGACCGTCTCGGAAGGGACGAATGGGACATCCGGTGTTAGCGTTATTGTACGGTTATCATCCGAAATGTAAATAGAGTACGTGTGGATACCGGATATCGACCCCTGAATCAGGGCGAGGTTTTCCAGTTCGTTTTTATTACAGGTCAGTGAACTACCGGGTTTGATAATAATATTAGTTTCCTTTGATACTAATTCAGCCCCCGGTGATGGCGAGAGGAATTGAAAAGAGTTTTTCAGATCATCGCTTCTGGCATCAGAAAATGAAAATAAAATAGTTACTATAATTACCGCCATACCGAGCATTTTCTGATATATAATTATATTATTCATACATCCACCTGAATGAGGTTGTTACAATATTAACAGCATTTTGATTAAAAACTCCACTATTTCTAAAACTGAAGTATTACTATTTTAAGTTATGGATATAGACGATTATGTCAAGCTTAAATTTGGATTAGTTACTATATGATCTTATCAAGGGAATTGTGTAAATTTGTAATGATTTTCAGATTTTCGGTTATCCAGCACATAAGCGACTATTCCATAAACGATTCGATCAACACTTTTGGCATTAACAAATTTCCTGAACGGTTTTATCCTCCTTTGCAATTCCTCCAGATATCGCTCCAGAGGATTATTGGTCTTTATTTGAGTTCTTTCAGGTTCAGCATATTCTCGATAAATCAGTGTTCGATCAAAGCCGCGAATAAATGATCGAACAGCTTTAGGTTCTTTCAATCGCCATTTGGCCTTGAAAGCTTTCAATCGTGCCTTCAACTCTTTCTCCGTCTCGGCCTGATAGACCGCAGCAGCATCCCTGGTGATTCGGCTGCGGTTTTTACGTTCATCCAGATTCTGGCTGATATTCGACAGCTTGTGGAAGACACATTGCTGTGATTTCACCCGCGGATATAACCCGGCCAGAGCTTTAATCAGCCCCTTACCACCATCGTGAACAACAACCTCCAACAAATGACCGCGCAGACCTCGCTGCTTGAGATCCGACAGAAAGCCCCACCAGTAGGCCTCGCTCTCAGAGCCAGCCAGCATGAAGTCGATAAGCTCACGGCTGCCATCGTGACGGACACCGTAGGCCACAAGCAACACCTTCTTCACCTTAACCGGAGAGGTTATCTTCACCCATAAACCATCCAGATGAATAAAACGATAATCATCGCCCAAAGCCCGACAGTGGAAGCTGCCAACCTCATCGTTTAATGCCTTAACTACGTTCGAGACAGCCTGGGCGCTGATGCTTTCACCATAGGCCCGCTTGAACATCCGTGCTGTCTTGCGGGTAGAATGACCAAGCAGAAAGCCCTCTAAAATCAGCCGATCCAATAGCTGCGAACGCCGTTTGTGCTTCCGCAAGACACTCGACTCAAAGCTGCCATAACGCAGCCGGGGAACCTTTACCTCCTCTAACCAGCCGTATAAACTCAGCAAACCCCGACGGTAATAACCATTCCGATAATCCGCCCGCTCCTCACTCCGCTCATACTTTCCGCAGCCAACCGCTATCCTAAACTCAACATTCAACATCCGTTCCAAATGACGGCGAGCATGCTTCAACACCACACCCCGAACATCCTCCTCCCAATAACTCTTGACTCCGGCAAATACATAACCTACATTTTCATCAGCAAACCTAAGTGGTTTCACGGGTATATCCTCCTTGAAGATTAGCGTTTTCTGCTGGATATACCCGTAATTCTTTAATACATCAATAAATACAAATTTACACAATTGAATTTACACTAATTACTATATTGGTTACAGTACTGAAATCCTGGTAGATACTGGAAACAGCGTATAGTCGCGTAATTTCGAACTATTCTAATTCATGCAACTCGTCCGCTGGATATACTTCTCGATCGGCTACTCGCATCCCGGCCAGGTATTTGGCGCCTCACCGGGTAAATCCTCGGGAGATAACCAGGTGGGAGGATAATCGGGGCAGTAATTAACCGGGTTGATGCCCCTGAAATAGTTCACCAGGTAGGTAACATCACTGCCGATAATAGTGCAATCCCCATTAGCATCCCCCGATGCATAGAAACCATCCTGCAAACAGGGCGTTGAAATACCCCTGAAATAGTTCACCAGATAGGTAACATCCGCGCCGATCGTGACTGGCGGCCATGAACCGGCGTACATGTTGCAATCGCCGGGCAGATAATCGTAGGAATCGCCGAAAATCTCGAGTAGTACTCTTCCGGTGCAGAATGTCGTATTGAACTCCAGAAGCTCACCGATAGTGGTTGCTATATCAGTAATCGAGGCCCGGGGGCTATCGACATGATCACCTCGTTTGAAATCAGGACCTATGGCAAACAACATTACGTGCCTGCATCCGAAACAATCACATCCATGACCCTGAAAACCACCGTGCGCATCATCGTGACGGCCATGATCGTTTGTCACTATCATTGTCGTTTTGCCGGCCATGACAGGATCGGCTTGAATGGAATCCCATAAACAGGCAGTCAAGGAGTCCGCCTCCCTGATTGCGGAGATATAGTAATTCCAATCAGCGGTGTGACCGGCATGATCGGTTTCCGGAAAATATACATAGCTAATCACCGGATGGTCTCGCGTTATTACTGCTAGTGCCGAATCGAATACGGCGGCATCGCTGTTGGCCGATTGATGAAATGACGGCCAGTAGTCAGGGCCATATCCGGGGTAAAACGATGGTAACCAGGTGCCGGAGCCATAGTCGGGGGTGATGTAAATAGCATCGATATCCGAAAGGCCTAAATCGGCGCGAGCGTATTCCCAGAATGTCGGGTATCTGCAGAATTGAACATCCTCGCCCAGGTACGATGTATCCTGAAGCGCATAGAATCTGCCCATGAAGGTAGCGGGTACGGCCATTGAGGTATAAGTTGCCACATCATTGAAAGCCGAATCGTGCACGACTCCCTGCGATTGCAAAGCGGTCAAGCGCGGGCAATAGGTTCCGGTGGTATCACCGAAGCTTTCGGTATATCTCACGCCATCGATGAGCACCACTACGACATGCTCGGTATCGTATGACCAGCTCAACGAGGCAATTATCAATATCAATGCTGATGTTAATATAAGTTTTGTTAATCTATTCATTTAATATTCTCACTTTATCGATGAGGTATCCGGGTAATCACAACTGATATTAAGTTAATGATTTTATGTGGATTGTCAACAAAAAGGGAAAAAACACGCATATATTAACGCTCGGAAATGGATTTTTTCCCAGGATAGAGATGTTTGCGAAATTTAAATTAGACACTATCAGGTTGTTATCATAATCGGCTGACTCTATTGAGCAGGAAGACCGTCTTACCGTATAATCGATTCTGGTATAAAGAGAGGATCAAAGGCCAAGATATCATACGGAAACATAAAAATTGTAGTAAGCAAAACCAATACATGAGCAATTCTCACCGTGTCTCCTGATTGTAAAAGCTAACAATAGTTATCCCTAACATTGATGTTAATATGATGATTTAAAATAATTAATTCAAAGATGAAAAGATAAAACCCTTATTTGATAAACGAATATCTGGCGAAAACAATCCAACGAATGAAAGATTAACATCAGCGAAATCTATTGAAACATTTTATCAATTTTTATAATTCTCTTGAACTTGTTTGATATACTATTATATTGAGCGTATGCACTGACATAAGTTTTATCTGCAGCCTTAATAGAAGATATCCATAATAATTTTCAATCACAGGGATTAATAAATTTAAAAATACCGGGAGGATGTATGCATATTTCAAAGAGTTTTACATTTGCCTTAATACTACTTTCAATGATAGTAGTCCCAATAAATCAGGCTGCCGCGCAAGATTCACTTTTTGCCTCACCCGTTAATTATGGAGCAGGAACTTCTCCTTATTCAGTGTTCGCAAATGACCTGGATGGAGATGGTGACAATGATCTGGCTGTGGCTAATTGGGATTCCGATGACGTTTCGATACTTCACAATAACAGTGATGGTACATTTCAGGCAGCGGTTAATTATGCTGTCGGGGATCGTCCTGTTTCGGTATTTGCAGCGGATTTGGATGGTAATAATTCCAATGATTTAGCCGTATGCAATATTATTTCGAACAACGTCTCGGTGCTTTTCAATAACGGTGATGGATCATTTCAGACGCCGGTCAATTATGAGGCGGGGCAGGATCCTAATTCAGTGGCTGCGGTTGATTTAGACGGCGATGGTGATATCGATCTGGCCGTGACTGATGAGTTCTCTGATTCTATCTCAGTGTTTCGTAATAGCGGTGACGGTATATTTCAGGCCGTGGGAATATTCGAGACCGGGGATGGTCCTTATTCGGTTTTCGCGATTGACCTTGATGGAGACAACGATAATGATCTGGCTATAGCTAATAAGTATTCGGATGATGTCTCAGTGCTGCATAATGACGGTGATGGAACATTCCAGACAGCGGTTAATTACGAGGCCGGAAACGGTCCTAATTCAGTTTGCGCGGATGATCTTGATGGAGATAGCTATAACGACCTGATCGTAGCTAATACCGGCTCTAATAATATCTCGGTGTTTATCAATAACGGCAATGGGACATTTCAGGCAGCGGTCAACTATGATGTTGGGAATAGACCGGTTTCAGTAGTTACTGCGGATTTTGATAGCGATGGTAATAATGATATAGCGGTGGCTAACAAATTTTCCAATAATATATCAGTGCTGCTCAATACCGGTTTTGGCACATTTCCGGAGGAGATAAATTGCGAAGTCGGGACCAGACCCAATTCGTTGTTTGCGGCGGATCTAAATAGCGATGGCAGTAGCGATCTGGCTGTTGCTAATACCAATTCAGGTGATGTTTCGATATTAATAAATCTTATACAAACCGGAATCGGCGAATCTTCCGATAAAGTCCTGCCGGAAAATATTCGCCTTTCGCCCAATTACCCAAACCCTTTCAATCCGACAACGACGATTTCATTTACGATAGAACGATCTCATTTCGTAACGCTGGATATCTACGACTTGCTTGGTAGAAAAATCCTGACACTTATAGAGGAAGACAGGCAGGCAGGATTGCATTCCGTATCATTTAATGCCCTGGGATTATCCAGTGGAGTATATTATTACCGTTTGAATGTTGGGGATATTTCCCAATCCAGACGGATGGTGTTGATTAAATGATAAAATTAAATCAGTTTAAATTACCAACAAGCGGTCTTTGATCGCCCAAGACTGATGACAAAAGGGAGTTTTTCGAGACTCCCTTTTGTTTTTGTAGTATTTTTAAGGATCATTAATTTAGATTGCGTATAATCGAGTTATTGAAGTCAAAACGCCGGATTTAACCGAATTTCCAACCAATAATAGATAACATAATGAAGAAAGCAGGCTATCTTCTTAATGTTCATAGCAATGGCGGTCATCAAGCATTGCCAGGTGACCTTCAACTGTCTCTCGACGTCTATGCCGAAGATACTTGCCCAGAGGCGTAAGGATATTCTTTCTAATCAGTTCTTTACAATCCTGCCAAGCATGACGAGTGATTACCCGTTTCTCGTATTGGGACAATGATAATCTTGATATAAGGGATAACGAAAATATGATCAAAAACAAAAAGGCTGTTGACTTAATCTGTCAACAGCCTGGCCGGTATGATACCGGCCTTTTTTTGCATTCATCTTATAAAGACTATGGCCTGCTAACAGGTAGTACACCGCTAAGATCGCTCCAGTCGGAATCCCAGGTATAATTATCGCCCTCGATAGTCATCGTACCGCTATAGCCATCATCTGTAAATGTCAGGGTCACGGAGGCTGTCCAGGTTCCCTCGGGTATTCCGCTTGCCTGGTCGCCATTGGAGGATATGGTGACATTCAGTGTCATCGTACCGGATACTGGGTAGGAGGAGAATTCCGTCGGATCATTTACAATTCGTATTTCATCGTAAGCACAATCGAAATCATAAGCGAATTCGAAATCGCCCATAACTATCTCCAGGATATAATCGAAAGTACCGTCTACATCGACTGTATCGCTATCGGCATTGTCGAAATCGAAATCTATATCGTACTGAGCGCCCATGGTGGAGTCAATCGTGAACGACATCAAATCCTCACCGATTATACGTACCTCGAGCCCGTCAGTGGTCTCATCGGGAGATACCTGATAAGTATCACCGGCCCTGAATCTGACGCTATCGAGTTCATCAATAGTCCAATCCATACTTTCAGAGGCCAGCGTCCACTCGCGGGTGTATGTCCACCAGTAGGTCTGGTTATCGAATGTAAAATACGAGGTATCGGCAGGTTTGGTATAGCCTGCGCCGTAATTCACATAGTCAATACCATCATCCATAAAACCACTCATACTATATACCATCATATCTGTCTGGGCTTGAAGGCTCTCGGCAAGTTGTTCCGAGTCTATTGTGCTTTCAGTGGTACTGCTACATCCAGATAAAGCTATAATAATACCCAGTATAAGCATCCCACTTGAAATTAACGTCTTGCGCATTTTTCCTCCCTATCAATTTGATATTTTTATTTTATTTATCGGATGAAAAAAGGCAGACTTAAAAAACAGGTATAAACTGTTCAGTAATAATTACATGTCTGGCAGACATCCTGAAGCTGTCCCCAAAGCCATTTTGAATCTATGATCCAATTGGTATTCTAACTTTTCGTAAGGACAGATCGCTGATCTGTCCGAACCCCCGCCTGGAATAGGCGGCATATCGCCGGAAAAAGATGAACAAAGGACTTCGTCCGTCCAGCGACTCATACAAATGGCTTTTTCAACAACCCCCTACGTAGCAATGAAAGATATACGATAGTACTGCTATTAGGAGCATTAGTCGTTGCTACTGATAACCTGCCTCCTTTTTGAGAATGCTTCGCTTTAAACATACACACCGGATAAACCGGTGTTTTTTAGCATCAATAAAAAAGCCCGGCGATTGCCGAGCTTTAAAAGTTGTATCACATGATTGTTACAACGGTTTACATACCGCCGTACATAACACCCATAGCTTCCACCTCATCCCAGGTAGCATCCCAGGTAAAGGTTTCGCCGTTGATAGTCATTTCGCCATGGTAACCGGTGGCGCTGAATGTGAAAATCATATTGACATCGATAACGTCATCTGAGACGGAATCCTCGATATGCATGCTCGATGACATGGAGCCGGCATGAGGGTACACCCCTGCATAATCAGATGAGCTTGTAATCTGAACCTGGTCGTAGTCACCCTCGGTATCGAATATCAAAGTCGATTCGCCATCTTCCATGGTCGTGGAGTTATCATAATCGCCATCTACGGTAATGATTGCGCCCGACAAACCGCTGTAATCGCCATTGACACCAGAGATCATCTCCATGTTAATGGTCGTCGTATCATCCGACATTCCTATAACAAATTCGTAATATCCCCTTAATTGAAGCGTGTCGGTTGTCTCATCAGGAGTTTCCATATACTGACCAACATTACTGACAATACGAACACTATCGCTTTCCTCGCCACTTATAGACATATAAGCGCCATCAATATCGCCCAGGAATGTACTATGCGAATAGAAATGATACAACCAACCGGTCGCGGCATCATACTCTTCAAATGTTGAATCAGACATATCAGCTGGTTTAGCTAATGACGTGGGATCAGCGTAAGTCAAGCCGGAGATAATACTCTCCTGCATGTCATAAACCACCATCGTAGCCTGGCCCTCGATAGCTTCGATATCTTCATCAGACAGGCTGGCTACACCATCATCATCGCTGCAGCCGGTAATAACGAACATCATGCTGAGCGAGGCAAAAAGTAAAATCATTAACAGTTTTTTCATTTGTCCTCCTTGAAAACTGTTTAAACGTTAAAAGTTAGGTTTAATTTACGCATAAAAGCACAACTAATTTCACATTAGTCCATCATCAATTTGCTGACCGGCCGAGGTCGCCCTTCAGGCGGGCAGATTAAAGCAATGATTCAAAAACAGATTATTTGCGAGGATTAATTACTCTGGGTACGCTAATTAAACTATCCTTTGATGCCGGGGCGTTTTTCAGTGCGCTCTCGCTTTTAACCCCCGGAGTTAATGTATCATCCCTTAAAGCTGTGCCGCTATCGTCCGAATAAGAAAACGCATCTACTCCCCTGGTATCGACCTCGGTTATTATCTCCATGTAACCCAATACATCATTAAGGTCAATAAGCAGACGTTTTTTGTCATTCTCATTCAATTTCAGCTTAGCTAAAGATGCTATTCTCTCAACATCGTTGATAGTTATCGGCATGAAAAGGATTATTAAAAGAATGTTAACGAAAGTCAAAGGAAAAATCGTAAATCATACGAATAAAAAACGCCGATATGACGATCATCAAGTAACAATCCGGCCATATCGGCGAAAGTAATTATCGTTTGTTCGATTTTTCGTATCACGCCTGTTGACAATTCAAAAGACGAATATCTCACATGGTAACAATCTCCCTCAGTAACATTATTTCGGCGCTACTATTTGAGCAGCACCAGCTTATTCGTAGTCGAATTGGCATCGACCGCCAGCCTAACGAAATAGATACCGCTGACAACATTACCGCCGTTCCTATCTCTGCCTGCCCAGGTGACACTGTAAGCTCCGGCGCTCTTGTAGCTGTCTTCGAGCTCGGTTATCAGGCGTCCGCGAATATCATATATACTGACATTCACCTTCCCATCGGATGGCAAATTATAGTTAATAGTGGTAACTGCGTTAAAAGGATTCGGATAGCTCTCCATAGACAGCAAGCTCGGCAATGCGCCATCGCCGAAATCATCGATAGCGGTAAGCCTGCCAAGGGTCACGGAGGTGGAATAAACATAATCACCGGAGGTACCGAAACTGGCGTCGGTTGCATTACCGTTGGCGTAAAGCGTAATCGATTCCGGAGGATCGGTAGTTGGCGCGGTCCAATCGAACTGCCAGGTGACAGGACCATCGCTGGAACCGTTATAAGTACCGGTTGAGGTCTGCTTTACATAAGTATTACCCCCGGCACTGGACTGCTGAGTGTTAGCAGCATCGGTTATCGTGACAGTACCCTGATCGAGCGGAGTAAGCTCGAATCCCCAGCGTGACTGGCCGTTATCCGACAGGGTAACCGTAATGGTGTAAGTATCACCGGGAGTATAGCCGGCCGGGGCATCGATAGCAAACGAACCGTCCCCACTGTTAATCGGGAATGATGAATGACAATCAGTGCAGCTTCCCTCACCGGGTGCGCTAGTTTTCTGATCGGGCGGGCCGCCGGAATATGCATGCGCTAGTGATGCCATAAGTATAAAGGTGAAAATCATTACCATCTTTTTCATTTGGTCCTCCATGAGATATTTAGGTAAATTTGATATGGTTTCGATAATCATTCTCATTATCTTAATATAAAAACATGTTTGATCGCGTACTGGTTCCCGGTAAGGCAAATAATATTATGCTATTAAAAGGTTTTATCTTCCACATACTAATTACTTGCTGCGTTTAGTATTCGGGGTACAGATGAGTGAATTAAAGGTAATAAGTTAATTCGGATATTATACTTGTATATCATTGTATCTCATTTTTGACTTTACATCGGATGTTCGCAATAGTATAATCATACCGCTTAATGGTTTGGCATTTTGCTGTAATATCAAAAAGAGGTGCGGTTGGAGAAGTTATGATGAATAAAACTAATTGGAAAATATACTTTTTTGTAATAGCTGGAATATCTTTAATGCTTTCCTGTGCCCAGAAACCATCCAGTATCGAGGGCAAAATCATTGATGAGGACGGTAATCCACTGGCTGGAGCAGCAGTATTCTCGGTTCCGCAAAGATATAGCACATTATCCGATACTCTGGGTAATTATAAAATCGAGGGCATAGAATCAGGCCAGTATTCGCTTCTGGCAAAGCTGGGGGATGACTCAACCCTGGTCAATATCGGTTTTATCGAGGCCGGAATTAAAATACAAAAAGATATCGAGATAAAGCTGGCTCCGCCGCCACCACCACCGGCAGTCGAAAAGAAACCAACTCCGAAACCCAAACCTAAAAAAGAGCAGGACTTCGTGGATCCTATCTATGCCGGCGGTACCAAGGTATTGCTTTTGGCCGATAAGGATTTCATATCAAAATTCGAGATAGAGTCCTCAGACGGCCTGGCCTGGGAGTTGCGAAAAGTCAGAACATCCGATACTCAGTTCGGTAAGGCCAGGTTATACGAGGGTTATTTCCCGGGACCATCCTCTAAATATTACGACACGGCCGCCCGCAGATGTATCTATGACAATAAGCTATGGATATTCACGCAGGGACCGGAGGAGGCGCCCGAGAATGGACGCGAGGTCTATATCAGTGTACCTCTGGGACTGCCGGCCAACGCCGATATCGATTCCATAGTTGCCGTGTACGGCTTCCCGAAATTCCCATCCGATGCTGCCGAGGGATCGGTAAGGTTCAGAATGGTGGGCGAAACCATTTCAGGAGATATTCCCATATTGATCGACTGGCAGAAAGTGGAGCACAACTCAAACGGACGTTTTTATCACGAATCAATCCCCACACTGGGTGACAATCGAAAGATATCATATATCACTCTGGAGATTAATTCGGATGGCGATACTGTCTGGGATTCGTTTTTAATCAGGCCGATGGTTTATTTTTCTCTGAAATAATCCGACCTACAAGAAACCTCATATAATATATTTCACAATAAAACGGTTACCTATCGTCTCGGAATATTACTAGTATTTATTTTCAACTATCTTAATTTTCAGCTTATTCCTGTCGAAATACTCCATCACTGCGCCCGCCAGCACCGAGGCGCCAAGTGGAATAACCGACTCATCGATTTTGAATTCGGGGTGATGCCAGGGTTTGTCTGCGCCTATACTTTTGTTGCGTATCCCCAGTAACATCATCGCGCCGGGTATATCCTGAATGTAGCAGGCGAAATCCTCAGCTCCCATGCCTGGGCGTTCCCTATATTGTACTGCATTCTTGCCATGCATATTCGTTATCACATGATCGTAAATATCGATTATGTCGGGGTGATTATCCAGAACCGGGTAACCCACGCGATAGTCCAAGACATTTTTCGCTCCATGAGCCTTACAGATACCATCGGTGGTTTTCCTGATAATGCCCGGCAGCTTCTGCGCCAGCTTCTGATTGAGCACCCTGACAGTGCCATGAAGAGTAACTTTATCGGCTATGATATTACGAGCCGTACCACCCTCGATTTTGCCGATTGTGATAACGACCGGTTCCAGCGGATTGACTTTGCGCGAGGGTATCTGGTGAAGAGCGCTGATCAGCTCGGCGGCTATCATCACTGTATCAATCGTTTCATGCGGTCTGGCGGCATGTCCCGATTTCCCCAGAATCGTTATATTGAAATCATCCACATGAGCCATCAACGGCCCTGTTTTCAGGCCAATCCTACCCGCCTTGATAACTGGATCGACATGTAACCCGAAAACAGCATCGACCCGGGGCTTTTCCAACGCGCCGGCGGCTATCATCGGGGCGGCCCCACCGGGCGGAACCTCCTCCGAGGGCTGGAAAATAAATTTGACCGACCCCGGCAATTTATCTTTAAACTGGCTTAATATCTTGGCCGCTCCCCAGACCATCGCCATATGCGAGTCGTGTCCGCAAGCATGCATGAAACCCTTGTTTTTTGAGGCGTAAAACAATCCGGTTTTCTCCGTTACCGGCAGGGCGTCCATATCGGCTCTCAAGGCCACGCAGGGAGTTGGGCGGGTACCCTCGAGCATAGCCACGATAGAGGTTCGCCAAAGACCGGTGTTGACGTTCAATCCCAGCTTTTTCAACTGCTCGGCCATCGATTTCTTCGTTTCGAACTCCAGAAGCGCGGTCTCCGGTATCTGGTGCAAATGACGTCTGAGGTTGATCATCTGCTTCGAATATTTATCGCTAAGCTGTTTGATTCTATCGAGCATGATATTCTCCATAGTAATGTTTAGTTATCAAGATAAGGAATTATATGGAATTATTATTGGAAAGCAACAAACATTCTGACTGAAACTACTCTTTTATTCCGTAGACCTGTTTCGGGGTGAGATACTCGGGGAATTTATCGGTCAGTTTCTTCCGGATCAGGTAGCAGAGATGGCAATCGCTGACATACCGTTCGCCCTCGGGTAAGCCATATTCACGAGCCAGTTCGGCGGGGCCTCCCTTTATCAACGGGCCGATAATGGGGTGTTTCATAGGTTCGTAGCCTGACATTATATCGACAAGCGGTTTTTCCCAGATATTACCGATCGACAATCCCTGGCAGACGAAAACATTACCGAACGGATCGAGATGAATTCGACCGGGTTTTTCCAACTCCTCGCCGGTGCATTCGGTGAAACAATCGAATTTTTTGCGAGGTAGATCGCCTATTAACTTTTCGACCGCACGACCTTTGAAAATAACATTGCCACCGACTACCGGTTCGCCTTTAGACTGGCTGTCATCACTTTTTACCAATGGTTTCTCGATACATATTGAGCTCGATGGCATTCCTAGTTTCTTCGCCGCTTTGACAGCTATCCTGGCCGGGCTGTCCTCGTAGTCACTTCCGTGGAACTCATCATCCGAGACCGAAAAATCATCCACGCCTATTTCGACTATCGGGGCCAGCCAGATCTCGGCATCACGCTCCGAGGTGGCCCAGTAACAGTTCGTGACTATGCCACGCTTTAAGTTTAATTTCTTAGCCAGCCTCAATGTCTCGACCATCAGTGGATAATATAAAAACGGTTCGCCGCCCTCCACATAGATATTATCTATGCCGGCCTCTAGCCCTTGCACCAGGGCTTTCTCCACCTGATCGATAGTGAAGGTACCCTCGAGATTCGGCCCGCAATACAAAAAACAATGATCGCACTCGAATGGGCACTGGTAAGTGAGTAAAAAATGCAAACCTTTCAACATGGTGTAATTATTATAATTGCAATTATCATCGCTTGCAATAATTTTATTCAATTTTTAGAAATCCAGAGCAAGTATATTTCAAGAGGACAGCTGGTCATTATTTTACCGATTTAGGTCGGCTACTACTTGTTCTAAAACTTCGAGGCTGTTGTAAAAGTCCACCCCACGAGTCATCAGGCGGACGAAGTCCTTTATTCATTCTTTCCTGATGAAAATACTGCATGCAAAAAGTAAGCAGGAAGAAATTCCTTCCTGCTCAGTGAAATATTATCATCTATTGTAAACTACCATCGGCCACAGGGCAGGTGGCTTTTAGCCTAACAAAAAAAGGAGCATCCAAGTGAATGCTCCTTGTGATTTTTATCCGATAAAAATTTATAATTTCTTGACCAGAACGCATTCGAGATGGGCAGGAGAGCCTATGGGGTGGCGACGCTGGTAAACCTCGAAACGCTTGTAGCCGGTACGCTCGTAATAAGATTCGAAACCCAATTCGGCGTTAATACGCATCAAAATCCAATCGTGCTGCGCTTCCTGACGGCAGACGGCCTCGGTAGCCCTGATAATAGCGCCACCTATGCCCTGGTGACGGTAGGCAGGCAGGGTGGATAGATTGGATATCTCGTAGTACGGTTCATCATTGGTGCAATGCCTGTAGTCCATGTGGCTATCGAGTTGCAGAGTACCTATAACTTTACCGAGCTGAATAGCCATGAAGAAACGACTACCGCGTTCCATAGCCAGTCCTATATCCTCGGCATTGATATGCGGAACCGGAAACGGTGATACGCCACGCAGAGGAGTATCGTTAAGCATAGCCTCTTTGATAATGTAAGAGATATTAGGAGCATCTTCAGGAGTAGCAGGCTCGATTATGGTAGTCGGCTGCAGGTACCGTCTGAGATTGGAGCCACGTAAATCTCGCGGGAAAGCATCACCATGGATTTTCTCGACCTCTTCGATATAAGGCAAACCCTCCAGGTGTTCCGTCCAGTCCTCGCCTTTCACTATCGAATCGGCGATTTTGTTAAGGCGTTCTGTCTCGCCTTCCCATCTTTCTCTCAAAGCTTTTATTTTTTCCTCGGTGAGTAACATCAAAACCTCCGTAATTATTCCTATCAGGCAAGCCTGGCAACCGGGATTTTTTTATCCTTCCCTCTGACCGGCTCTTCAAGATTTGGAATATATCGGTTGATTCGAGCCGGGGCAAGCGCTTTTTAGGAAATAATAAGGCTAATTATAGCTTTGGAATGGCGATTACAACTACTTATGAATCAATAAGTTGGGGAATAATTAAAACGTAGTATCTCGAGTTGATTCGTGCCTGCTAAAATCACATAACTATCTAAGTATGCGATATCATTGCAAATCTCGTTAATCATGTAAGAATCGAGTTGCACCAGCGTACTGCTGTTCGAATATTCAAACGCTCTGGCGCCGCCGGAGGAGCCTCCCTGCGAGACGAAAACCACATCATCAATGGCACACACGCCAGTGTATCCCTGCTGATTGGCGGAATAGGCCAGGGAAACCAGTGTGTTTGAAAGCATCCGAAGCTCGCCGGTGGTACCGACAAACACGTAGTTGCCATAAGCGAAAATACACTGGCATTGGCCGGTAAACGCCTGGTATCTGCCCTGATAGATAGGATTAGCCGGATTGGAGACATTGTAACGCGAAACACCATTCTGATCGAGAACGTATACCGTTGAACCGGATACATCAACATCCTTAACGATACCGGTCGAGATCACAACCTGCCCGACAAATGTAAATCCGTAATTGGCCATAGAGACAATTGTCAGACGATCGTTATCTGCTATATAAGCAAGGTTGCCTGATATTTTCACGTTCCATGAACTACCCGGTGTGCTGTAAATATACTTGGCAATAACGGTATCACTGGCGGAGATATCGAAAGAACGGACTCCGTTATCGCGCTCGGCAGTTACCAGATAAGCTCCCGAGGCATCCAGACCGTAAATATTCGTTCCCTGCTGGAATTCATAAACCTCACCGGGGCTGGTAGGCACGTTGACATCGATAACCTTAAGGCCATTGGCGCCTAAAGCTGCGTATACGAAATCATCCTGGGCATCCACCCGGTAGGCAGGACCCGTGAGAGAGTAACTGTATACATGGCTGAACTCGTTGGTTGAGGGTAGAGTTACGGTTACGGTAACAGTCTGAGAGATATAGACGCTGTCTGAGGTATAGCCATACAAGACGATATCATGCTCGGAGTTAGCCTGGTAGCCCGTGACATCCCACTGGTAAAGATATGGCGAGACGTTATCGGTATATACAGAGTCATCATCAATATAAAAAACGACACTTTCGATATCGTAATCACTGCCAGTTCCTGCCCGCACCGTAACCGTATCGCTAACCGAGGCTCCATTAGCCGGTTGCGTAATATATATCGGAGCAGTATCTTCAGGATCGGTTGGACCGCTGGTTTTGCAGGCGGTCAGCAGTAGCGCCATAAACGAAAGTATTACAGTAAGATATCTCATATGTCTATTCTATCGGAAAACATCGGGAAAGTTCAAGCGGAATTTTAAGGAAAATGGTATCAATAAGTAAAGTTGGTAATATTATTGAGATATCTGGGACTTTTTAAATTATACTATAATACAATTTAAACACATCATGGCATTAATAAACTGATAATTGGAACGAATTTCGTGGTGATACTTGTTTGCAAGCCTGTATCTATAAAGCCGCGAAACTTCACGCTTTATAATGATAGGGATAAAGCGATTATTATAACAACAGCCTGATTCTCATTTCTGTCACATGAATACCCGATATAATTATCCGGAAAGGATTTTCTAATGTTAAAAATACCTGAAATAGAAATCAAGTTATATGTTGACATAATCTGATTTCCTGCTTTATTTTATAATGGGTGTGAGTACTGATCTACCTCCCTGCGCGAGCAGCTAAACACTTCAAACGGTCCGGAATAAGGAGAGGAAAATGAGAAAAATATTTTATATTCTAATCGTGGTTTCTCTTTTGATAGCGCCATCATACGCAACCATTATTAACGTACCGGCGGATCAGCCTACTATTCAAAGCGGCATAGCTGCGGCTGTATCGGGAGATACTATTTACGTTTCCGAGGGCATATATCAGGAACACATAAATTTTCTGGGAAAATCCATACTGGTCGAACGCGAGTTCAGTACTGATTCGACTATCATCGAAAAATATTCTGACAACACTCCAATCGTTACTTTTAGTTCGGGAGAGGATACATTATCGATACTGAGAGGTTTTACCATTCGGGAGGCAACCGAATCCGGTATCTTAATCACCAATAGCTCTCCCATTATCGAACAATGTATCATCGAATACAATTCCAAAGGTGGAATAATGGTTAACCAGGAATCCTCGAAGCCAATCATCAGGGATAACATTATTCGATTCAATACCAGAACTGACGGTTACGGAGGCGGAATACTCCTGTACTATGCCGATGCGGAAATTAATTCGAATATCATACAGGGAAATACCTCGAACGGCGGCCCCGGTATTGAGGTATTCCGAAGTTCGGCAAATATTTCCAGAAATGTGATTCATAATAATGTCAGCACGAACAGTGAGGCAACCATCCTGATCCTGGAAGCTACCTCAACGAGCTTCACCAATAATACTGTCGTTAAAAACACTGTCCCAAGTCAGGGAGTCGGCGGAATATCTATTGGCGGCAGCACTAATACCGAGATCCTCAATAATATCATTGCATTCAATACCTCATATGGAATCTACGCTTTTTCCTCAACTGATTTGGATTTCAGATATTGCTGCGTGTTTGGCAACCAGAATGGCGAATATTACAATATCGGTCCCGGCATTGGGTGTTTCGAGCTGGACCCGATGTTTATCGATACAACAGTTGATTACTTTCATTTATTACCGTCATCGCCGTGCATAGACGGGGGCAATCCCTCGACTCCTTTAGATCCTGACGGCTCCAGAGCCGATATAGGCGCTTATTACTATGACGGCCAATCCTGGTTCTATTCATTCAGCTTGATTCAGCCTGCGGATAAAGCGGTTAAAATCGATGCGATTCCTGTTTTTACCTGGCATGGAACCGTAACCATCGATTCGGGATACACTGCGAACTACAATATCATTATGGATGATAATCCGCAGTTCGAATCGCCCGATACCAGCGAACTGATATACGATACTCTCTATATATATCCCGATTCATTAATTCGATCTGACCGTTACTATTGGAAAGTTCTGGCATCCAACGATTACTCCCAGCCCAGACTCAGCAACCAATCGTGGGAATTCTACCTGGATGGTTACCCTACCATGCCAACGATTATCTCCCCGATTAACGGCTCGACCATAAATGATGATTCTTACCTTTCCTGGCTGGCGGCAACCGACCCGGATGATTTCGACACCGTGTTTTACCTCATTCAAATCGATGATAATTCAGATTTCAGCTCTCCTGAGATAGTGCAAGCCAGAATATCGGATCATAGTTTATTGGTAGATGAGGCGTTTGCTATCCGGCTTGGAGATTTGATAGATATCGATAATCTCGACTGGAATACGACTTATTATTGGCGTATAAAAAGTCAGGATGCTTTTGGATTGCATTCGACGTTTACAGCCGACGAATGCTATTTCTTTTACGGGGATGCGCAGACCGGCCCCAATAACGCTCCATATCCGCCACTGGGCGGCTACTCACCCTCGGATGATTCCGAGGTGACTACCGAGACACCCCGAATAACCTGGGATCACGCTCTCGATGCCGATACCGAAGATGACAGCACAACCTTGAGATACACGATCCAACTGGATTTTGACGGCGAGTTCGATGAGGATTATGCTTTTGAATACGATACGCCCGAAGGAATCAATTTCGTAACGGTAAGCCATTTGCTGACTGAGGATAACCGCTGGTATTACCGTATCCGTACTACCGATAACGGCGGATTATCATCGCCGTGGTCTCTCGTGCAAACTTTCTGGGTTAACCACGATAACCAGTCTCCGTTTGCGCCTCCCGGTGAGATGTATCCATCAGGAGGGCAACTGGTGAATTCCTCATGGCCTGAGATTCACTGGAATCATGCCTCGGATCCCGATCCATCTGATGACCCGAGCGTTTTATCATACCTGATACAGATCGACTCCGACGGTGAGTTCGATGATGATCCTGCCTTTCAATACACAACTCCGGCAGGAATTAACAATCACATGGTAACCGATTCCTTAACGGATGATATCTGGTACTATAGGATCAGCACACTGGACGATTTCGCGGCTCAATCGAGTTGGACCGAGATTCAAACATTCGAGGTAAATACCTCCAATCTGCCGCCTGATGCTCCCGTGTCAGGTTTCTCTCCGGCGGATTACGAGGAGGTCATATCGCTTACGCCTACCATTACCTGGAACAGCGCCACCGATCCTGATCCCGACGATCACGCCGATAATCTTCACTATATATTTCACCTGTTTTCCGATACATCCACCGGCTGTGATTTCGAGTACTGGTTCACCACCAATGATGGTATAAACCAGGTAACCGTAGCCGACTCCATGCCCGACAACTGCCTGTGGATATATCTCGTTAAATCTGTAGATGACGGTGGGCTGGAATCCGAATGGTCGGAAATGCAGCATTTCTGGACTAATCATTATAATTACCCGCCCGAACCTTTTGCGCTTAACATTCCCGAACCGGATATCAAATGGGTGGACTACTATACTCATTTTAGCTGGGGTAAGTCATTGGATGACGACCCGTTGGCCGAGATCGAGTACACCCTGCAGGTTTCCCCTGACAGCCTGTTTAGCCTGTTCGTGTTGACCCGCGAGGGTTTGACCGATACGTTCAGGACGATGATTACGGATACGCTGGCTCTCGCCGGTGGCAATTTATACTGGAGGGTGTTCGCCGAGGATGACGACAGCCTGATTCGTTTCGGCGGCTTACCTCGGCCTGAGGTCAGAAAGCTAAATATATTCCCGGCCGGGGATGCCAACACCGACGGGCTGGTAGTAGGCTCGGATGTAACTTTCCTGGTTAATTATTTCAGGGGCGTCGGCGCCCCCCCTGATCCGGTGTATGCCGGTGACGCCAACGCCGATTGCGCCTTACATGGCGCGGATGTCTCTTACCTCGTTAATTATTTCAGGGGTTTGAATCCCACTCCTAATAGAGAGAACTGCCAGATTATAGAGTTTAGCGGTAAAGCCGGGGGGAATGGGAAATAGGCAAGCAGAGTCCTTCCTGCATGCTTTTACTTTTGGGAACAGACATTCTATCTATTCGCTATACACACTAATTTGACCTGTTCGTTTCCCCGCGTTGAAATGCAGAACACCTGTTTGTACATGAAAGTTATATTTTTGATTTCCAGCGAAGGTCAGTCGAGAGCCGCGGCTCTCCAACCTTCGAGGTGTTAAGCTGTGTTTGAAAGGCATCACAATATATTTCTCAACAAAAAAGCCAGGCATCATGCCCGGCAGAGAAAGGGTATATGTAAATCCGCTCATCAACATGAGACGGTGGTTTACGTTCTAGGCGCTGTTACGTTCCTTTTTCGCCTGCTTGCTAGAGCTAAGCCATTTATCCAGACGGGAGCGATCTTTAACGATCAACGGTTGAATACCTGAATCCTCGTGCTGGGGCGATAAGTTGCGCTTGTTAAGCTCCTGTAAGCGGTTCTTGGCATTCTGGTAATCGTCCAGTATCTTGTCGATATCCTTACCGTACTGGGCGGCTTTCTTGTAGGCGTTCAGGTTAGTGTCGAGGAACTTGTTGAAATTCTCCACATCATCGACCTCGATATTTTTCATGCGTCTCAGCGATTCGCCCTCGATACGATCCAGTAGCACATCCGCCTTGGCCATAATGTGCGAGCCGGCGAATGCGATGGCGATGACAATGAAATCTATGGCGATTGCCAGTAGAAGCGCCAGCAATGTGAGTTTATCCATCTCATACAAATCGCCAATGACCATCATGAGCGCTTGCTGAGTATTGGCCGGAGCTTCCGCGAATTCGGTCGGCATCGGCGGGGCCGGAAGATTGATCGTCTCGGAGTCATACTTGATCATATTTACCACGCTCACCGGGAAACTCACATAGGCTTTATTCACCAACTCATGTTGCCTCTCGACCATCATATCGGCGTTCAATTTCAATGCCAGCGAATCGACATAATCGGAGTACTCGCGTATCTTAATATAATTATTTCGGGCCTGGTCCTGACGGCTTTCCAGGTAGTTGGTTATTATTCCCTTGCCTTTACCTTGACGGTAATCCGTGCCTGTCGATCTACGCCACGAATCTACCGTGACACGCGCGCCCTCGATTATCGACTGGATGAATTTGTCCTGGCTGCCCTCATCGATTATAGTCGCCCAGCCTTTCTCCTGCTCCATCTCGATTATACGTTTCAAGCGGTCAACCTGATACTGGCTGATTAAACCAGCGTTTTTTGCCAGACGAGAATAGTCGGCCATTACCGGCATGGAGGTTTCGTAATATGCGTTACGCATTTCCCGTGGGCGGGTGTTTTCCTTAAGATTAGTATCGAAACTGGCGTAGGAGAAAAATATCGAAAAAGAAGCCGCTACCGTAAAAGCCATAATGTAGCTACTCCGATTATCCTTAATCTTTATAAGGCTCCAGGCAATCCCCAGCATCGCGGTTTGCAAACCCAGCGAACCCAGAAGCGCCAGTTCCCACGAAAGTATAATATTCATACCTTTATACGTGGTAAAAAACGATAATACAGATATCAGCAGCGTGCCCATATAAATCATAACCATGGTTGCCCGGCTTGCATTCATTATAAACCTCCACTTGGATGTTACATTTACCCTTTCTATTACTGTTCTCTAAATCGGCTCAATAGTCGGGTCATTTGAGCTATTAACGAAGATGTTACACCCCGTTGAAACAGAAATATATCTATAGGCAAACTATTCGCATGAAAACAATACGTATATATTGATAATAATTATCAGAATCAGGAACATAATAAACAAAGGTATGGTTGTAGCCCATGTTGGTTTGACAACACTGGCCGGGCCCGAAAATGACCCGGCCGAAACCTCTAATTTAAAACTTTGGGAGTTTTAATATGGCTTACGAATGGAAATTCAATCCACGTCCTTACGATGATGATAAAGCTAAAGAGCTTTTAAAGGATGTTGTCTCCCCGGAGACCTCAGATTGGCATTACAACACGCATCACAAAGGTTATGTTACCTTCTTGAATAAAATCGAGGAGAAACTTAGGGATGCCGATAAATCGACAGCTAACGGCAACTGGTCGGATTTCGGCGAGTTGAAGAGGCGCCAGACATGGAACCACGCCGGCGCGCTTTTACATGATGTCTACTGGGAAGTTCTGGGTGGAGATGGCAACCCGTCTAAAGGCCCAGAAATAAAAGCCGCCATCGAGAGTGAGTTCGGCAGTATCGAAAAATGGAAAGAGGATTTTAAAGCTACCGCGTTCTCGGCCAAACTTTCCGGCTGGGGCGTGCTGGCGTTCGATTCTTTGTACTCCGGAAGGTTGCTGAACGTGCTCGTGGATGAGCATCATTACGGCGCTATCTGGGGAGGAATTCCGCTTATATCCTGTGATGTTTTCGAGCATGCTTATTACCATAAGGATGGCCCTGCCCGCGCGAAATACATCGATAATTTCTTCGCCAACTTGAATTGGGAGAGAATAAACGAACGTTACAAAAAGCTCGTCAAGCGGTCTTGATGGCTGCTTCAATAAAGTTACTATTATGGAAATTTAGCATCCTCCTCGGGTTCCCCTCCGTTGATATGCGGAGGGGAGCTTACTTCGGTAAGGATAATTATGGCCGGTAATTCGAAAACTCGAACGAAAGAGATCATCTATGATGGCGATTGCCTGGTTTGCCGGACTGCTGTCGATAAAACGCGCAACAGGTTGAACGATTCCAACATCGTATACAAGCAGTCGAAAGATTATCGAAATAACACCGGTCAATCGAATATCAATCGGGAAAGCTTCAAAAAGTCAATAGTATATATCGAGGGTAACAATGTTTACACGGGAGCTAATGCTATCATCATGATATTAAAAAGCATGAACGGCGCGCATAAAATTCTAGGATATATAATTTCCATACCAATGATAAAACAATCAGTCGGTTTAGCTTATAAGATATTCGGGCATCATAGATATAAATTTTCGAGATTGCTCAGCGATAATCGCCCTCGGAGAGATCCTTGAACAAAAGCTGAACGCCTTGTTTAAGCTGTTTGAAAAATCCTCTCCTCTTCTGCATTTCCATTATTCGCGGCAACATCATCTCGGCGGCCTGTTCGCCTCTTCTTATACACTCTCTGGCTTTATTGAAATTAGCCCAGTGGATGGAGCCGACTTTCGGCCCGATAACGACATCGGCGTAAGATAGTTCAATCTGCCTCAGGCGATTCAAGCCGACGTTATCGGCACGCAGCATCACCTCCAGCCCGCTGGCGAATTTCTGCACTTTCTGAATGCGGTGATGAACATCGCTGCCGACTACATAGCGCGACTCGAGCTTTTTAGCTACCTCTATAGGCGTGATACTTACCGGGCCGCCATCCCCCAGAAGACCACCGTTATATTCAAGCGGGGGAAACACGCCCTCGATAGCCGAGGAGGCATAGATAGCATCCAGCATAGATCCTTCGCGCATCACTATAGTATCGCCGGTGACAAGATCGAGACTGACCGCCGCGAATGGTATTTTACAATCCTCAATATTGTTGTCTATCAGAATATCCTTGAGCGGCTCGAAAAGAGATTCTTTAGGCTCTATGGAAATCTGGGTAAGCGCTTTATAACCGATGAATCTTTTCTGCACGTACTCGGAAAGTTCGGCTAACAGAGATTTTTCGCTTTCCTTTTTCTGTGTACTCAACACGCTTGCCCAGCGCTGTTCTTTAACGAATTTATCGATAAATCCCAGCGCTTTCTCCTCGACAGCTTTAGCGTCGGCGAGCTGCGCATACATCCCGCCTATTATCGAACCCATGGAAGTCCCGACGATTAAATCGGGCACGATGCCTTCGCGCTCCAAAACCTTAAGCACACCTATATGAGCGACACCGCGAGCGCCGCCGCCGCCGAGCGCGAACGCCAGGTTGTATGTTTTATTCATTTTTGGCATTTGGGACAATAGTGAGTCGAACGCCCACCGATTATTATTCGTTTGTATTTAGTATCGCAGTTCACACAGTTTTTATCGGTTTTTCCATACACTTTTATTAGTTTTTGGAAATTACCTTTCTGACCGCGACCGTCCAGGTAATCATCTATGGAGGAACCGCGATTGTTGATAGCGATATTAAGAACTTTGATAATCGAACCATGCAGTTCAATCAATTTCGCTTTCGAGATTCTATCCGGCTTTAACGTCGGACGGATACCGGCGTCGAAAAGCGCCTCATCAGTGTAGATATTTCCCATCCCGGCTAATATCTGTTGATCGAGTAACACCAGCTTTATCGCTTTGTGACGTCTTTTTACGAGCGCGACAAACTCCTCCGGCTCGATATCAAAGGGTTCCGGCCCGAGTTTGCCCAATCGGGGATGTTTATCTAACAAATTCTCCGAGGTAATGCAAATCCGGCCGAACTTGCGCACATCGAAAAAACTCAAATCAGATTTATCGAATTTTATCCTGAAATGGAGGTGTTTTTTATTCTCCCGTAAATCGGCATCCACGATAAGCCGGCCGGTCATTTTAAGATGGCAAACCATTGCCAGGCCGCCGCTAAAATGGAAGATCAGGTTTTTGCCACGGCGGCTTATATTTTCCAGACTGTGTCTTGAGAGCCGCGAGGGATCATACAGATTGCAATTTTCGCGAATAGCGGTATTGAGAAATTCAGCCTCGATAACGCTCTGGCCTTTTAAAGCGGCGTTCAAATCTCGCGCTATTGTTTCTACCTCCGGTAATTCCGGCATCTTATCTCCTGAGTATTATGTATTTCCCGGCTTGATCGCTGGCGGTATTGAAAAAACCGTTCAAGCTTCCCGCCTCGCTTGGTTTTAACGTATACGGTTTCAAGCCAAGTCCACGAGTAACCGTTATGGCATTGGCGGTGACAACCGCGACCGAAAGTATCTCCCCCAGGTAGGTATTAAGCGTGAAGTTTTCGGGAAGGTTCTCCACCTTGTATCCCGGTGGTATCTCGATAGTAATCCGCTCCTGCTGCGATAGTGGTCTTCCCAGTTCGATCGGCAGTTTCCTATTATCGTAGTTGGTGCTCATCTGCCAGCGCCCGAGTATATCCATCGGGATATACAGTCGTTGATCGGCCGACTTGATGTAACCGGGCGCCTTAAGACGGTAACTGATTTTGAACGGGTTGACATCGGTAAAAATATCATGAAACTCCAACTCATCCAGAACAGCCCCGGGTATACCCTCCGAGGTCAGCCTTGCCCAGCGTTCATAGCGCTCCTGCTCGGTCATATTCTGAAGGATATGTTTCTCCTCTATATTGAGCGCTCCGGAGAGCAACTCTACCCCATCGGCGATCAGTTCATTATCGTTGAACTTGATAGTAAGCCTTGTCGCATGGCCGTTCTCCCGGTAATCGGATATCGGGGTTGTTATGAATTCACCGGATTTGTGGCCAACCACTAATCCCTCCACCGCCTGATCCTCGAAAGGCAGCACCCCGATTGGCGCGCCGCGATAGTTCGGATCAATCCATAACGTATCTGAATCGATATAAGTTGCCAGCAATAAACGATTAAAATAGAAAAGCGCCGGCAACGTCTTGATCGGATCGCCGTTACCCCGGGTGGAGATAAGCACGTAACCGAACGGAATATCAGCGGCCTGTAGAAAAGATCCCACCAGTACTGCCGCCTCCGCCTGAGAGCCGTAACCACGCGTTAGTAAATTCCAGGGAGCGTCCGAGATATCGATATCGGAATAAACCGATTGGAAATTCGTCGTCACGAAACTCACTATCTTGGCGAGTTTCTCGCGTTTTTCGGATACGCCCTCGACAAGATACTTGACCTCATCTTTAATCTCGTTTTTAGGCCTGCCTATTTCGAAAACATGCCTGCCGTAAGAATTCGATATGAGCGGCCAATCAATTTTGTTATCCTCGATATTCGGCCAGCGTTTATCGTGTGAGAAAGCGTAGTACAGGCAGGGTATCAAATCAGAGGCTGGCGGGCTGTCCTCCTCGAAAATCAAACCCGGCAGAGAATTCGCCTCCCAACCGTAGTTAATCCACAATTCCTCATCCCGGATATATTCCCGCGAGCGATCCCGTCGGCAAATAAACGAGGGTTTAACCAGGAAACGAAATACCCAGCTCGTCGGCGCGCTTATAATTGTTCGGCTCAATATAACAGGATATGTTCTTCCCAGAAAACGCCGGCCGGAAAACACAGGCTCGATAGAGACAATGCGCCATTGCATGACGAAAATAGCTCCGGCACGGGCATCGGGGAATGACACCAGATACCGTTTCTTGTCACCGAAAAGCTCCAGCGTGGTTATCTCATCGTCGGCTACCCGGATGGTGTCGTTTTCGGGAGTTATCGTATAAGCCGTAACCTCTATTTTATCCTTGTCCGATATGATAGGCGTGGCGGCGCTGGCTATACCTCCTCCACCTTTGCGAAGTACTATCGCCTCCGACTTGAAAAAGCGGTTGTAGATATATACGCCCTCCTGAAAATTAACGCCGGTGCTGTCGGTGATATTCAGGTATACCGCCTCCTGCCCCGGATAAGTTGCCAGTGTTCCCAACAACAGGGGCGAATCCTGGCAGACAGCAGGCCCGTTATACGTTAAAAAGAGCGCTATGATGAATAAGAATCGCTTTATCAACCAGGCCCTCCGATTATCTTTTCCCCTTGGTTAACTCTATCGAATTATAACCAATTTGTGAGGCAATTAAAAGAAAATCAGCGAACCTGTTATATCTATCCGCCGAAAGTGTATAGTTAAACAACTGGAAACTTTTACTAATCCGGCAGTTATTATCATTCGTGAGTACGCTTAACTCGGCGTTCAATCCACGTTCATTGAAAGAAATAACGAGTGAATCATTTTCCGCCTCGTAATCGTTACCGATATTGAAATTAACCGTTTCATTCACGTTAAAAGAATAATCGAATTCATAGGGATTGGTTCGCCCGGAGAGCACGAAGAAATTCCGTAATGTTTTTACATAAGGAGATTGTGTAGTAACGAGCATCCTGGATCCGGGCTTACTCTCGGTCAGATTCTCGTAAAAAACACCTATAATCTTGATATAATCGGGACTGTTAGTTTCAGCACGAAAATTATTGCTGTACCTGCCAAGTATATCCTCGCTGAATAAAGTGTAAATAACGTTAGAAAGCGTTTGCCTGTCGTTCGGTGAATGGAAAACATGCGCCGGGTCGCGGAATATCTCTATTTGCACATCCACCCGCATATCACTACCGCCGTTGAGGTTATAAGTCATATCGATATCGATATCATTGTTTCGTCCGTACGGCGAGGTGAGAGTGAATTCCAAAAACGGGGAATCGCCACATATCAATGCCCGGCGGTTACGCAGGCTGAAAGGGAGGTTACCGAAACAACAGGTCGCCTGGCTGGCATCGAGGAAAAGATAGCCGTTACCCGTATCGACCGCGGTAATTACATGATTGAAAAACCCCGGCCAGGGCATCTCGATGATAACATCCGGTTTCTCTCTGGTGGTCATTAAAGCCGGGTCAGCCTTGAACCCGACAGCCCGACATAACGAGACTAAAAGCGCCGACTGGTCTTTACAATCACCATAACGTTTGCTCAGAACCTCGACCGCCTCGAGTGGTTTGAACTCGCCCCGTCCTATATCCATGGAAATATAGCGGATATTATTCAATACATAGCCCAGCAATGACTCCAGCGAATCAGCTCGCGAATTTCTTCCTGAGACCAGGCTGTCAGCCAGGTTTCTTATTACGATTGGTAGATCGTTCGTATCATGCATTGGTGAAATATCGTTATAGAAATTAGCGACATCCGGCCAGCGCGAAAAACCATACCTGCCTTCCATATAATCCACGGAATCAGGCTTGATCAGAATCTGGTAGTCATCATGAGCCGGCATATGCGGCTCTACTATCCTGGCCGGTATGCTCGGCGCGAATACCGCCAGGATGGAATCGGGTAAAAAACCAATTTCTAATGATTCGGATATATAGTACGCGTAGGGGATTCCCGATTTAACCTCGAAATAAGAATTATTAGAGGGTATATCATATTGACGGAAAAATCGAGGCAGGTAAAGCAGGCTTTCGAATTTCAGACGATAGGCTATTTCGGCTACGGCGCCGGCTCTGGGAGAGGGAATATAGATTACCTTGGTTTTGCTTTCAGGGTAGTAACGAGGTGAGAAATCCGAGATAGTCTCGATATCACCCCGTTCTAGAGTCAGTTCCCTGCCATCGGGTAAGCGAGTCGAGAAATTAATCGGCGAGAAATCTATATGCTGATTAACCGGTACCCTGAGAATCGAATACTTATCGGCTCCGGCCCGGTTGAATCGTATGCATTTCTTGTAGGTAATATCGGCGGTGTAATCGGGATGGATTTCCACCATCACGGAATCGTACAGATATTCCGCCGCCGGCGTGGTCTGCCCGAACAGGCATTCTGGAAATAATATAAATAAAGCACACAAATAAGCCAGGCTTATAGGGCTAGCAACATTTTTAAACATAACTATTATTATGATATCAGGTAATTTTTTACAACATTAAACCATTCGATCAGGAAATTGAATCGGCCGATCAATAATGAGATACGCGACATAACCGTGTAACCGAAAGTCGAACCGAACCCGATCATAAGTACCCAGATACCGAATTTGGCCATCCCGCCAATTGCTCCTTTATGCTCCAACGAAAAATAGAAATAAGCCAGGCCGCAAATTGTTCCTACTATTACGATTATATCGGCAATTATGTCATAGGGTGAACCGCCCAGGGCAATCATGCAAGCCTGCATCTGGCGCACGGTAAAGCTCTGAAGGTACAACGGCAGGGCGACACCGGCGGTTATCGCCAGGTAGAACGCGATCGGCCAGCGAGAGAGCCAGGAGAATTTTTCGGTAAACCGGGAAAACATCATCAAACCGAGTATACCGGGTAAAATATTCACGCTCACCATGCCCAGTTCGTAAAACACCGAACCTCCGGGGGTAAACAGGGCTTGAAAATTGACGGTCATCGGCTCTATCCACAGATCCTTTAAAGAGGTATGATATAATATCGCTATCCAGTACCCGGCCGAAATTCCCACGATAAGATGCTCGGCAAAACGATAGAATGGATTATCTTTGTAGAGGAATGAAAAGATAGATAATGTCAGAAATGCTGCCAGAGTATACCAGAATACCGAAAATATAGTCGGGTTTTCCATCTACATCCCCCTCCGTTTTTTGCGAGAGGCGAAAAACGCGATATTACCCAGTATGATAAATACCACGATCACAGAATGCGCTATCGATTGAACATCCATAGCCTTTGTAGCCCTGGCGCTTTTACCGATCAGCTTCTCGTATTCGGCGGCGCCTTTCAAACCGCCCATCAAACCGAATATCTGTCCCGAGGATAAAAACGTGTAGTAGTCCGTAGCCATGACTGCGGTCACTCCCAACGCCAGCGGCGCCTTGTAACGCCCGTTGGCATAGTTAATCCAGTAATCGGCCCCCGAGGTGGCGTTGATATTTATTATACAGGCACAGCTCGAATAATTCATCACGCCCTTCATCATGGGCAATTCATCGAGTTCGGTACCGTAATAATCTTTGGGGAACGGTTTTCTGAAATTCTCCCCCATATTCAATATCACGATAGCCGGGTAAGGCTTGTAGCCCAAGAATACGTAATCCTCGCCATAATTCTTGTCATATTCAGAGGCAATCAAGGCCAGATCCTCTTTCACCAGGGTAACACCCTCGATTTGCAGGGAGGTGGAGACTATTTTAAGATCACGCGAGAAACAGTGACGGAATATAGCATGAGCCATCGGTCTTAGCTCCGCCATCGTGGCCGGATCGTACTCGCAGGGAATCATCACGACAGTACCGGGCGGCAAATTTTCGACATAATCGTAAACCGACTCGACCTCCTCGGTAACATAAACCGGTAATCCCATAGTGAACATGAGCGGTACGAATACGGCGATGCCCATCGCCAGGTATATCCAGCGTCGATCGATCTGTAGCATCTTTTCCCAGAATGTTTTCGTGTTCTCGGCCATCACTTACCGCCATCCCCACCGAGCCAGGTGCGCTCGATACCTAAAATGATTTTCAATGAAACGGCCGCCACGCCCAAACCGACTCCGATATATATGGCGCGCTTGGCGGCAACATTCGGTACGGTCAGAAGAAAATTAGCGAGGCTGGGTAACCGCGACCACTCGGGCAGCCAACTCGTGATTATTTCACCTACGGGCACCCGCCCCAGCATTACGATAACCGCCGCCAACAAAAGCAGGGTGGCGATAATGTTACGCACGCGGAACGCCCGATAAGCCGCCGAGGCGATAAAAAACGCCAGAAGAGAAAACATGGTAGCGGTAACGGGCGAAAGCCCATAACGATACAGGTTGAGGAAAAGATCATTCTCGGTTCCTCCGAAAATACCGATTCCGGCCATCCCGAAAAGCGATATTATGGTAACCACCGAATACCACCAGCCTTCTTTCCTGAACTTTATCCGACTGTAATGAACCGTGGTAAGCGAACCGATGCCCACGATCATCGTGAATATGCCTATAATGATAGTCCAGTTGTTGAACTCCTGATAAATATTCGCCATATAGCGATGGGGAATAAAATACTGCACGATCATGAATATCCCGAATAGGAATACTATAAGAAGCGGAACCTCTCTACGCATCGCAAACTCTCATCTTAACCAACATCGAACCAGGCGGCGAATGCCTCCCAGCCAATCGTTGAGAATATTACACCTAAAATCATAAGCAAAACAACCAGAACCTTGCCCCAGTCCTGGGCTTTTAAAGTACCGAGCTGCTGAGGCTCTTTGGAAAGGTAAGCGCTGGCGGCGTAAAGCTCCTCGCCCATCAGTACGAAATCGCAAACTGACACGAAAAACGGTATCTGCACGAGTTGATCGGTTCCGGCGATCTGTATCGAACCGGAGACGAAACCGGTTTCGGCCAGTACCAGTGATTCGGCATAGAACATCCCCATATAGAAATTAGTCGCCGGTCGTTCGCGAAGCATTACCCCGTTGACAGCCGCCGTATAGGGGAATTGATCCTGGGTGATAAAGTAAATATCTTTCGGGTCGTACAGCTCCGGTTTTCCGGCCGAGGAGTAAGCCTCCTTTACGACCTCCTGGCAAACGGCCATCACCACGGGATCGTAATTGGGTACGATCACCCGGGTGTTATACTCGACCACCTTTCGGGCAACTCGCCCGAGTATGGTGAAAGCCGCGATCGTAGCGACATCGGCGGCAGTGCCCAGACCCGGCACGTACAGTATCGGTCGTCCCATCTCGGTGGCCCGGCCGATAGCGTCATCAACCGCCCTGATCCCCGCGATAGGTCGCACGTAAAAGCTATAACCCATCCTGGCTTTTGTGATGAAAGCGATTGCTGTAGCTGAAAAGAGTATCACCATAAGCATGATCGGGACACGATCGGTATTAAACCATTGACCGCTGGGTGAGGCCGGTCCGGCTGTTGCTATCTCGGATTCGTGAGAATTGGAAAAACTAGTGATATTGAAAAAATAATCGTGGCCATCGGTAAGGCCGGAACATTCGTATCGATTCGATCCGGCGGCCAGTGTAGCCAGAAGCTCGAACGGCCCCTCCGGACTTTCAGCATTATAAATCTTAAAACCATCAATGGCGACAGTTGTCTTATCATAAGAAAGCGGAATATCCCATTCGATCACCAGTGTCCGGCCGGGATCGTTGGGCTTATCATATACTTTGATATTTTCAACCTGCGGTAAAGCCGGCGCTGTAAGCGTATCCATATCGGCCTGTGCCGAAACCAGCGTTACCAGCGTTACCAGCGTCAACAGAGTGAAAATCGTGAGGAACGGGACTCTACACCCGCGCATGAATATCCCCCTGGGAAAAAGGCGGGTCGAACGAATCGACCCACCATCTATTTAAATACCTAGCCGCCAAAAAAGAAATTGGATACTCCTAAGAGGTAACTTTTCAGGAATATCACCCTGTTGACCAAAAGAGCTACACGACCCATTACGGTCAGGCCGAAACCTGCGCCGAAACCGATCATGATAACATAGATACCTATCCGGGAAACAGCGCCCACCACGCCTTTATGCGGAGTGGAGAAGAAGAAATAAACCAGCGATGCCAGTACGCAGATAACGACCAGTAGCTGGTTGACACCGGCCAGATCGAATCCTATCGGGTAAGCGATAGTGGCCTGAAGCTGTTTGAACAGGTAAGTGTAAAGGTAAATAGTAACCGATACACCAGAACCGACACCGATATAGATAGCTATCGAGTAACGCGACACCCATGTCCATTTCTGTGAGAAACGCGTCCACATCAAAACTCCGAGAAGGGCCGGTAAGATATACAGGTATTGGCCATTGTAGAAAATCGGCTCGACCACTTTATCCATGAAATTCGTCCAGAACAACAACATGGTAAAATAGCCGGTCGCCACACCCGCCACCAGACGTTCGGCGAACTTGTAAAACGGGTTATCCTTGTACAGGAAACTGAAAATGCAGAGTGTAAGGAAAACCGCAATTCCGTTGAAAATCAACTCATAAGTTGTCATATTTTCCGGTACCATCAGCGACCTCCTTCTATTCCGCCTCTACGTTTTTTCGTAGTGAAAAAGGCAATATTCGAAATGATTATAAACAAGATAATCACCCCGTGAGCAATCACCTGATAGGCCATCTGGGCTTTACCCTCGCCGGGATAACCTACTAATTCCTCGTACTCGGCGGCGCCTTTGACACCGGGAATGATTCCGAAAAGCTGACCCGAGGAGAGGTACTGATAGTAGTTGGCGGACATAACGCCGGTGATACCGATAGCCAGTGGGAAACCATAGCGGCCGTTGCCGTAGATCAACCAGAACTCGGCGGTATTACCGGAGGTAATCTCGATCACGCCTTTGCAGTCATCGAAATTCTTGATACCTTCCAGAACCGGCAGCGAATCCAGCGGTGTACCGTAATAATCCTGAGGGAACGGTACGCGGAAATCCACGCCCATCGCCAGAATAACGATAGCCGGGTAGGGACGATATCCCAGAAAAGCGTAATCCTCCCCGTTTACCTTACCGTGATCGGCGGCCAGCCCCGAGGTGATCTGCTCGACCAGTCCGGGACCGAACTGCGAAAGGGTAACGAAGATAATCTTGATATCTTTCTCGAAAGCCTGGTTGACGATAGCAACAGCCATCGGGTTTAGCTCGGCCATCGAGGAGGGATCGTAATCGACGCAGATAAACAGATGCTCACCGGCTTCCATATTTTCCACGAAATCGTAAATCCTTTTAACCTCGGGCGAAACAGCTACCGGAACATCGAACGACCAGATAGCGGGGATAATTACCGCTAATCCTATAGCCAGATATACCCAACGGCGGTCGATCGACATCATTTTTTGCATAAAATCCATATCTTACCGCCTCTCAATCATGACCCATATAGGTTCGTTCAACGCCCAAAATTATCTTCATGGCCGTCGCTGTAGCGCCCAGGCCAATTCCCATCATAATAGCACGGTTAGCCGCCATATTCGGCACCTGAAGTATCCAGGATACGGCAGTAAGGTTGAGAGTCGATATCGGGCCGAGGGGGATAAAGCGCAGCATTATGATAAATGCCGTTACAAGCAACACCGTGGCCAAAACCGATCTCGCCCTGAATGCCCTGTAAGCAGCCGAGGCGATAAAAAACGCCAGCAGCGAGAAGATAGTAGCCTGAATCGGCACGAGAACGTAACTGAACAGATCCATATGGAAACTGCCCATGACACGATTCTCGTCCTTGAGACAGGTTAATACCATGATAAGAAAACCAGCCAGCAAAACTGCCGAATAGAATCTCTCACCGGGCACTTTAAGTTTCAAGACATTAGCTTTCACCAAACTCCAAATGCCCAGGGGCATCGAGATAATACCGATCACGATAATCCAGTCCTGGGAATAGGTGAAAATAGTTTGTGACCAATCGGTCGGGATGAAATACTGGATAAGCATAGCAAAACCGGTAATCCCGACGATCAGAATTGGAATTTCTCTTTTCATTAATACAATCTCCGGGTTACAGGTTTACAGTTACCATATTTAAAAAGAAAGTCGCTCCGGCGGTTATCAAAATCGTGCCGATCAGAATTATGACCATAACCACGGCCTTAGTATAGTCCTGGGCTTTCAATGTGCCGAGCTGAACCGGCTCCTGCGACAGGTATGCCGAGGCGGCGTAAAGCTCCTCACCGATCAAAGTATAGTCGGTGGCCGCTACGAAAAACGGCAACTGGCCGATCTCGTCGGTACCGGATATCTGAATCGAACCGGCGATATTGCCGGTCTCCGCCAGAATCAGCGATTCGGCGTAAAACTTGCCACAATAGAAATTGGTGGCCGGTTTTTCACGAAGCATGATACCGTTTACCGCGGCTACATATGGGAACTGCAAAGCAGTCACGTAAAATACGTTATCGGGATTGTACTGATCGGGACGACCGGCCTCCAGATAAGCCGTTCTCACGGTTTCCTGGGCAACGGCCAGCACGACAGGATCCTGCACCGGTACCAGCACCTTGGTCTGGTATTCGGCGGTTCTCCTGGCCACGCGTGCCAGGATCGTAAATCCCGCGATAGTCGCGATATCGCCGGCGGTTCCCAATCCTAAAATAAACAGGATCGGTTTGCCCATCTCGGTGGCACGACCGATAGCGTCATCAACGGCATTGATACCGGATAAGGGTCGGACATACAATTCTTTACCACTTTTGGCCTGAGAGATAAAAGCCAGCAAGAATCCACCGAATATCAATACGCCGAACAATATCGGCAATTTGCCCCAGTGGAAAATGTTAGCTTTGGTAGTACCGGAAACGACCGGGGTTCCCTCGGAGTGAATACCATCCTCTGAAACCGCCGTTATTTTGTAATACCAGGTACTGTTAGACGGCATATAATTGGGATTTGGCCCCCTGCCGCCGCTCTCCTGGTCATCCTGATCCTCGAACTCATTATCGCCGGCGGGAATAATGCCGCGGGATATGAATTCGCCGTCAGGGGAACCGGCACGGAATATTTCGTACATTTGTACGCTATTCATTCCGGCGCCGTCATCGGGCGAAAGGTCCCATACAATCATCAACCCATGGCCGGCATCATTCGGTCTGTCCGTAATGATCACATTGGTTGGCGGTTGAGGGGCCGGTGGACTTTGCGCATCCGCAGCTTCCACGGCCATCTCACCCTCAACGGGTATATCACCCTGGGCGAGCGCTATTCCTCCCAATGACATTAAGAAAATTAAGGTTACGAATAACCCATTAATTTTTCTCATACGCTACCTCCGTTTATTTTTATTTATTTTTACTAATATCATATGATAATTTTTACACTCATCATACTTACTTATCTAAAGCTTCATACTTCCAGTTTAAATAAATTTATGGCGGTTAATTGATGGTAAAAGTAATAAGCTAACCTTTTGGGTATCTTAATGTTGTTAGCGTTAATGTTTTTTTTCACAACTACATTGCTCACCGATTAATCATTCCCAGCCAATCCCCCAGTAAAAATTGCATCCGCCCAACCAATAAAGAAATTCTGGCCATAACGGTATAACCGAAACCTGCGCCGAATGTTATCATGAGTATCCAGACACCTATCCGGCTGGCGACTCCGAAACCACCTTTATGCTCTTTGGAAAAGAAGAAATAAATTAATCCGCAAAATACGCCAACGAAAATCACGATATTCGAGAAACTATCGAGGAAACTGAACGAGCCATCCTTGAAAGCGATCAAGGGTATCATCGTATTCTGAACCTGCCCGATAAAATCTGAACGAAGATACCTGATCAAGTTCAGACCGGCGGTGGTTCCCACGATAAAAGCCAGCGGCCAACGTGACATCCAGCCCAGTTTGCTCGAAAGACGCATTAGCATCAGAAGGCCAAAAACTGCCGGGATGATATACCAGTACTCGGGTTCCCTATCGGCCAACGAGGGCAGAACGAACCTGACTGCCCCGGGATGTATCTTGGCGATAAGGTTAGGGAAAAGCGTTCCCCATATACCGATCACCATCCAGTATGCAGCCGAAACACCGACGAAAAGGTGTTCGGCGAATTTATAAAAAGCGTTATCTTTATACAGAAACGAGAGAATCGATATGGTCAGAAAAGCTCCGAACCAGGTCCAGATATCAGGTGATATACTCATATCAACTCACCCCCGCTTTGCGTTTGGCATCACGAGACTTTTCGATGAAGAAAGTGATATTGCCGATAATGATAAAAAGCATAATCACGATATGCGCGATAGCTTGCGGCCCCATCATCTGTAAAGCCGGACTGCTCATTTGCTTGTATTTCGGGTAGTTGTTTCTCAGAAGAGACTCGTATTCGGCAGCGCCTTTTATGCCGCCCATCAAGCCCAGAAGCTGATTGGGCCAGTAGGGGTACAGAAGCGGCGCCTGAACCGCGGTCGAACCACCGGCTACCGGAATACGCCCCGGATCACCGGCGAACAGTATCCACTCCTTGATTCCCGGAGTACCACCGCCGAGCCCGAATATGAGATCGAAACTGGTGAGGTTTTTAATCGCCCGCATAGCCTCGATATCATCCACGTGCGTGCCCGAAACATCCGTAGTATACATCTTCTTCATATCAGTCAGCAGGACATTGATAAGCCCCTCGTTACCCGCTTTATAGCCTAAATTCACGTAGTCTACACCGTAAACTTTATCGGGGAATTCGGTTACCTGAACCGAATCGACCGTTAACGTAGTTAGGTTTTGCCCGGTAGCCCAGAGACACATGTAGTAAATTTTCAGGTCGCGTTCGTTGCAGTGACGGACGATAGCGTTCACCATCGGCTGAATTTCTGGTACCGTAGATGGCCCGTAGTCCATCGAGATAAGCACTCTCGAACCGGCCGGCAGCGATTCCACCTTGTCGAATATACTGGTGACAATCGGGCTGCCTTTCTCGGCGAAACGGATATTCAACAGAAGCGGAATTATCACCGAAAGTGAGATAAACGTGAATATGATCCGCCGGTCGATATTCTTGATCTTGTCGAAAAAAGTACCAGCCATAATTTATTGTCCTGAATCCGCCAAACTTTTGACTACCTTATTGAAACACTTCACCTCTTTTTCGGATACCTCATCAATACCAAAATCATCCTTGCAATCGAATTGATCGGAAAGTGTAACCTTGCCGCTCTCTAATTCAACCAGGTACCATTCGAAATGAAGTTCTAAATTTCTTTTCCTGTCATCGCTTTCATAATAGCTGAACATCAGGTACGTGCTCAGTACGCCGTCTGCCTGAAGTTGCCCGGCAAACTTCGTGGCCGTCTCCGGGGTGACATCATTTTGCCCGGTGAAAGATTTATTGAACTCATTCCAACTATCGTTATCGAGCTTGCCTTTAATATCGTTAAAACAGATAAACTCGATTTCATCATCATAATGACCGGCCAACGCATCGCAGAACCGTCCCGCCAGCTCCTCGTACAACATGATTTGTGTTTCCGGTTGAAGCTGTAAATCTTCGGCTTCTGATATCTCGGGATTTGTAAATATCTGATTGATAAGCGGTGCGGCTATCGCTATGCGCCGGTAATCCGAAAAATCGGCGCCATATGCGCTGAGGCTTAGCATAAGCGTTATAACTGTCAGGATAACCGCTTTCACTTTATTCGCCCTCCGAACCGATATAACCACGCTCGATACCCAGAATAACGCGAAGCGACATCGAGACGACGCCAAGTGAAATTCCTATCATAATAGCTCGTTGACCCGCAAGATTAGGTATAGCCATGATCCAGTTGGCCAGATTCGGCACATGGAAGAAACTCAACCAGGAGGGCAACCAGAACGTGATATAATCCCCGACCGGTGTTCTACCCAGAAGAATGATAAAAGCCGTAATCAGAAGGATAGTAGCTTCCTTATTTTTCGCGCGGAAAGCCCTGTACGAGGCCGAGGCTACGAAAAACGCCAGGATGGAGAACATCGTGGCTTGAAGCGGCGTGAAAATATTATCGTAAATCAACGTGAAAAGCGAACCGGGCGCGGCCACATCCCCACGGATACCATCCGGGTTGCCGATTTTTAAAGCGCCGGCTATGAGCGTAACCAAAAAGCCGGCGACAGTAACGATCGAGAATATCCAGTCTTTTTTCAAACGATAGATACGGTCGCCATGAACGCGTATCAGGTTACCGCCGCCTAAAATGAATGCGAATACGGCGATAATATCGAAAAATACCGAAAAGTCCTCACCCAGCCTGCCGAAAGGATCATGCGGGATAAATACCGATACCACCAGTACCGTACCGACAATGGCTGTAATCAGAAGAGGTACCTGGCGGCGAACACTGGCTTTCGTCGCCGCTATGATTATGGTGGCCATCAGAATCGCTACTACTATCGCTGTGATTATTATCCCTACCATATCCTATCCATCAGTTGGTGGTAAACAAATCTTTCACAATTTGATGAAAATCACCGAAAAACTCCAGCCCGGTAGCCGAATGCAAAGTTGCAGCCAGTACCCCAATAATAATAGCTATCATGGCGATAACCTTGCCAACATCCTGGCCTTTAAGACTGCCTAATTGACGAGGCTCACCAGATAGATAGGCCGAGGCGGCGAATAGCTCCTCGCCTATTAAGGTATAGTCGCAAGCGGCTACGAAAAACGGCAACTGCGCCGGCATAGCCGTACCGGCAATCTGTATAGCGCCGATCGAGTTGCCCGTCTCGGCGAAAATCAAGCTTTCAGCGAAAAACGACCCCATATAGAAACATGTGGCCGGCTTATCACGCACCATGATACCATCTACTGCTGCAACATAGCCAAACTGTTCATCGGTGAGATAGTAAACGAACTCATCGGAATAAGCATCGATTCGTCCCTCCTGCGCGTAAGCCGCTTTGATAGTCTCGCGTGCCGTGGTCATAACGATCGAACGCGAAACCGGCATATTTATTTTGATATCGTATTCTGCAATCGTGCGGGCAACCCTGCCCAGAATAGTGATACCGGCGATAGTTTGCACATCGTCCATATCGCGGATACCGGGGATGAAAAGCACCGGACGCCCCATCTCGGTGGCGCGCCCAACGGCATCATCAATAGCCTCAAGACCGGCTATTTTCCTGATAAATAAGGTTCTGCCGCCCTGTGCCCGGAATATGAAATATATGACCGAGCCGCAAATCAAAAGCCCGATCAAAAACAGGTATTTGAGATTCAAATTAAACCATTGCTGGGAGGAGTGTACCGGGTTGGTAGCCGCGGTGAACGAACGCCACACACCATCGGTAGCGGCAACTTTATATATATATTTCGTATCATCCTCGACACCAGAATCGATATAGAGATCGGCGCCGGCGGAGGCCATACCAATCGAGACGAAATTAGTATCACCGGCTACGGCGCGGTATATCTCGTAACCAATGACATTCTCTTTCCCCGCTCCATCATCACCGGATAACTCCCACTCGACTAAAATCCTGCCGCCACCGTCACTCGGGTTATCTTTGACTATAAGGTTACGTGGCGGGTCGGGTTTGGGATATGGGGGCATGCCGTCCGGGGATTGATCTGCTGGATTCGTATCACCTGCATCCTGGGCATAAGCGATACTTCCCAGGATGAAAATTATAGCTAAAAAAATAGAAGCGTACTTCTTATACAATAGTCACTCCCGTTGCCAACTCGATCAATCAATAGTTCCAAAAACTAAACTCTGGCACCAAAGCAATATAGGGCAATAGTTTTGTCAACACAAGTATTTAATTGGCGGAATTTATTTAATTGGAGGTCATTTTTTGCGCGATGCACCATAGCGAAAAGTATCTGTTAACTGTTGGCTTTGAGTAGCTTGAGAGCCTGACTCCTACTGATCCGCGAATATGATTTCAACTACTAATGGTGCTGAAAAACTCAATATCTAAATGACAAACTCTTGAACCCAGGTGTAGTATAGGGCTAATCTCTTCGCCCTATTCAAAGGTGAACCTGACCTTCCGAGATAGTTCCTGTAATCTGATTGGCAAAGAAGCTGATTGCCAAACTTCACCGAAAATTTTGCAAGGACAGCCCGATACAAAATTAGGTCTAAGATAAATGAAAAGATCAACGCTTCGCTTTAAATGTACGCACCGGCTAAAACGGTAGTTTTAAGATCAATAAAAAAACCGGGATGCCCATACGACACCCCGGTCGAGTCATTAATCTCAATACTCTACTTCAACAAAATCATTTTCTCTTGCGAAACATAATCGCCGGCGGTTAGCCTGTAGAAATACACCCCGCTGGAAACATCCGCCCGCCATACAATACTATGATTACCGGCTGCCTTAACCTCATCGACCAGCCTGGTCACTTTCCTTCCCAGCACATTGAATATATCCAACGTTACATAAGTACGCTTACCGAGCGAGTAACTTATCGAGGTGGCGCCGTTAAACGGGTTGGGATAGTTGCCTTTGAGCTCCGTCACATACGGCAGCGTTTCGTCCTTTGCGCCAACGATATTTACCAGCATGGTCACCGGCACCGTAATCTCGGGATTGGCGGGATCGTTATTATAGATATACATATCAGCCGTGTAAGTACCCTCCCCGATACTCCGAGCGTCGAAAGTGAAAACTAAATTCATGCTCGAACCAGGAGTTAAGGCCCCTGCTAGTTCATCCAACCCAAGCCACTTCGGACCGGCATTAATTCTTATGGCCAGACTATCCCTGAGATACGAGCTGTTATATACGATCTCGAGACCATCGTTACCCTCAGCGCTCTCGATACCGACAGTGGATGAGGTGGTTGAGCCGTTGATTTTCTCGTAATAGAAATAAATTACACCGTTTTCCAGAAGATGCACCTGCAATGTGAAATCACCGAACCCCGAGTAATACTCCCATTTATCGTACTGTATAATCACCCTCTGACGGTCTGAATCATGATAGTAGTAAACCCTGCCATCCCGGGGGTAGAGATCATCCCAGAACGGACAGATAAGATTGTTAGGCTCCTGCGAATCGGGTATCCTGTGGTTCATATATTCAGTAGGGTCGGTATCGAAAGTCAGATAGCCATTCGTGCTGACCATTATCCGATCGTATGTGTTGCCGTAAAAACCAAAATTAAAAGGCAAATCGATGAATTCGCCACTATCGAATCCCTGTAACCCGATATCCTCGCCAATTCCGGAGATATCCAGCCATTCGAATTCCGGCCCGGCCGGCTCATCGCTGTCGACCCATATATAGCCGTAAGTATCCGGCCCTCCCGAGCCGCAAACAACCGGCTCGCCGTCATCATTTCGGTAATCGCCTACCAGACCAGGTTCGCTCGTTTCAAGAGTTTCGATTCTGAACTCCAGATCGTTCAAGCCTATATTCGTAATCGAAAATGTCCGATCAACTACCTGTCCGCGGTTTAGCTCAACATATAATTCATCATCGGATATCTCGATTTCCGGGGCGGAAATACATTCCGCGGTCAGTTCTACCGAAATATTTTCCTCGTCAGGATCGTTGGTGGTAAACGTTATCGCGCCATCGTAATTTCCCGCGGTCTCGCTGAAAAAAGTCACCGGTAAGGTAACGCGCTCACCGACATCGAGCATGTAATCCGTATCGCCATCGAACGTAAAGCACTGGCCGGTAATGTTAACGTTGCTGATATTCAAGCCGTTCAATCCGATATTCTTAATTTTAAAATCTACAGTCGATTCATAACCCGCGTAATTAGTGCCGAAATCTATCGTGTCATGTGAGCGCCAGAGATTGGGATTTTCATCGCCGGTCAGAAAGCTCAAGTACCGCTCCATCAATACGGCCCGTGTATTGGTATCTTCGCCATCGAATAAAGCGCCTAAAGTTACTGAGGATATAATCGTTCGATAACCGCCCTCATCATAAAAAACCGCGCGGCTAATATTATTCTGACATTCTAGAAAACCTGTTCCGCTAACCATTGCCAGCTCATCGATAAGGTAATCGGCATCACCGTCGGGAAAATCGAATCGGTCCGAGGCGGTGAACGTGCCATCGACGCCACGGATCATATCGATTGCGTTCGCCTCTCCACGATCTATAAACTCTACTCCGAAATAATCTAAAAAGTCCGTGCTTTGATGTGAAAAAGCGACATCCGAGCCCTCGCAATAAACCGTCCCGCCGTCATTCATATAATCCATTAAAATCGTTTGTTCTGAGGAACCCACGGTTCCCGGTGGAGTGATTCCTCACCCGACACAGTAGACGCCCAGGACGACGAATACGATATCATAATCCGATATATCCAGGGGCAGGTTGCTGCGAGTTACATAGCTAACCTGGTTGTCGGTCAGCGCCCTTTGGATTCCATACTCACAGTTTCTCGATTCTCCCTCTTCCGAATCATAATAATGGGATGAATTATCGTTATCCCAAATAAGTATATTTTGTGCCTGGAGTGTATCAGCGATCAGAAAAATCACGGTTACTATCAGGTAAAGACCTAAAGTTTTTTTAAACATTATACTACTCACTTCCTAAAAAGGATTTACCCTGACCAAAACTTCGATACGGGGATTGCGTTTCCACCTCCTTTTTATCCCGATATGAATTTATGTTGCCAATTGCTAAGATATTAACCTGTGCGCTATTTCCGATTATATCAACAATATAACTGTCAGCGCAGAAATTTCAAATCCTAAAATCGACCTGGTCGTGATCTGACACGACCAGGCCGGACACGATTTATTTCAATAAGATCATCTTTCGCTGCGAGACATAATCACCGGCGTTTAACCTGTAGAAATATACACCGGTGGAAACATCCGCCTGCCATATCTCCCGATATTCACCGGCATCCCGGATATCATCAACGAGCGTAACAATTTTCTGTCCCAGCAAATTATATATGTCAAGGCTGACATGAGTACGTTTATCGATCGAGTAACTGATTACGGTGGAATTGTTGAACGGGTTCGGATAGTTTCCGGTCAGCTCCGTAACGTATGGCAGCGACTCATCCCCGATACCGGTTAAATTCACGTTCATGGTAACCGGCACGACTATTCGAGGAGTTTCAGGGTCATTACATCCGAATATAATGTCGGCCGTATAAACACCCTCATCAACGCTCGTAGCATCGAAAGTGAAAATTATATCATGAGTGGAATCCACCGGTACGATCCCAATACTCTCGTTCATAGTGATCCAGATCGGCCCGGCGTTAAACTGAATAGCCATTTCATCGTGAAGGTAATTGGAATTATAGGCTACCTGAAGGCCATCGGCGCCGGTTGAGTTTTCGATTCCGATTGTCGCGGAGGTCAGGCTTCCGATCAAGTTCCTGTAGTAGAAAAATATCACACCATTTTCGAGGAGATGTACCTGAAAATCGAGCGAACCGCCACCGGAGTAAAATCCCCAATCCTGGTATTGAATTATGAACCTATGGTTAGTCTGATCGTAGTGGCTATAGTTCGAGCCTGATTCCTGTTCTAAATCATCCCAGAACGGACATATTATATTATTCGGGTGCTCAGAGTATGGGATATTGTGATTGCCATAATGTTCACCGTCATTGCCGAACGTGAGATAGCCGTTCGTGCTGATAGTTACCTCATCGTATTCATTGCCATAATAATGGAAACCAAACGGCAGAGGTATGGTCACCATTTCGTCATCGCCCTCCAAGCCGGTATTTTGTCCTATCTCTGAAATATCGAACCATTGATATACCGGTCCCCCGGCTTCATCACTGTCTATCCATTTATAGCCGAAATCATCAGGCCCGCCGGAACCGCAAACAACCGGTGGCCCCTGACGGTAATCATATTCGCCCTTCGCCAGCGACACTGCCTCGATATCGCACTCATCATTCGTCCGGTGATCAGTAGTACCGACCAACTCGTGCGAATCAACTATCTGGATATTAAAACTGAGACGACTTTCACCGCTGTTGGCTATGGTCATTATCCTCTGGGTAATCTGGTCCGCTAAAATATCTACATTAAACGCCGTCGGTTCGAGCCCAACTACAGGCGACCCGAAACATTCGGCTTCAACAGGTATCGTAACGGATGTCTCATCCGGATCATTGGTGGTCAAAGTAATTGCCCCCATATAGTATCCGATTTCATCACTGTAAAATCTTACGGGCAACTCGATCCGTTGGCCGCTCGCAAGCGAGTAACTCGTCTCACAATCAATCGAGAATTGCTCGCCGGTGATACCTATATCGCTTATATACAAACCACCCTGGCCGAAATTCTGCATCGTTATATTGATTACCGAATCATAGCTGATATACTGCACGCCAAAATCGATTTGGCCATGCGAACACCAGAATTCGCTGCCATCGTTACCGTTGAGGAAATTCAGGTAACGCTCCATGAGCAAAGCTCTCGTAGAACTTTCCTGCCTGTTTTCCAGAACACCGAAAGTTACAGAGGAGGTGATAGCTCGATAATTTGCTCCCTCATAGAGCACTGTCCTGACTATATCCTCCTGACATCGAAGAATACCGGTACCTTCTCCTGCTCCGAGTTCATCTACTTTGTAGTCAGGGTCTCCGTCCGGAAACGAAAAAAGATCAGGAGCAGTAAAAGTACCCTCAACGCCTTCTATTTCATTTATGGTATTATAGCCATCACCCTGCCTGATATAGTCGGCCCCGAGATATTCGAAAAATTCGGTGGTATAGTGGCTACAGCCTACATCCGAGCCCTCTACGTATAGAGCGCCGCCATCATTCATGAACTCGACTAATTCATCTTGTTGTTCGGATCCAACTGATCCGGGAGGGGTTTCCCCTCAGCTACGGCAGTAGACACCGAGCACAACGAATATGATATCGTAATTATCCAAATAGGATGGCAGGTAAGACAAAGTCGTATAGTTAATATTATTCGCGCTAAGAGCTTGCACGATACCATACTCACAACTGCGAGTCACGCCGTTATCGGGATCGCTATAATCCGATCCGTTATCGTTATCCCACACAAGCACATTCTGAGCCTGTAAAGCTCCCCCGAACAACAATACCGCAGACAGTACCAACAATAACCTGGTAAATCTGGATCTCATATCAACTCCATTCCTTGCTTATCATGAAAATATGATACATTAGAATTACATGCCGGATGAATATCCTCCTTCCACATAGATATGGGAATTTTCAACAACTCCGGAAGTTTGCCTGTAACCCTCAGCCAGATTAGCAGCATTAATATAACACATTGCCCGCCAATGTCAACAAAATGATATCGCCAAATGTAGCTACATTAAAAGCGCTCGGTATAAGGCCGACATCAGTTAAAAAACAGTTAAGCTTCAATAATCTCTTTCCGATGGGCATTCAACAAACCAACCGAGAACAGGCATATGCAATAAAAAATCGCCGGAGAAGGATAATCCGGCGATTAATAAAAATTCATTAACAGACTATTCGAATAATTTTACTATTTCAGCAAAACCATCTTATTCGTATACACGCCGCTATCGGTACGCAATACGGAAAAATAAACGCCCGAAACAACATCAGCATACCAGTCCACCTGGTATTTTCCCGCCTCGAACATGCCTTGTGCGGCCGTGGTCACTTTACGGCCTGCGATATCGTAAATATCAAGCTGCACATCTCCCCGCGAGGCCAATTCGAACGCTATGACAGTATTGGCATTGAACGGATTAGGGTAATTGGCAAGCAAGCCGGTTCGATTCGGGAGCAACTCCGTATTATCGATAGAGACGATCTGGTAATAATAGTATGCACCCATATCGGCAACGGTGTTATCGGGATCATAAGGCGAATCGGGATTGCCACCATCGATACAGGGAGAATTTACCGTAAGATGGTAATCACGATTTTCGTAATCAACGAATATCGGGGCCTCGTTTTTATTACCGTTTAACGTACCCTGTCCGGCTATCGGACCGACCCAGTCACCGCCGGTGTTGCCGTAAATATCGGTATAGCTGATTGTAATCTCAGGATCACCCGTTGCCCAGACCGCCAGGCTATCGCCGTTATAGGCGATAATGGAATTCTCTATGATATAGTCATTCTCCCACGAGGATATGGCGCTGCCCACGGTTGAGCCGTTATGGGCGATAGTACAGTTTACCACCTCGATAACACATTCGCCCTGCCCTGAGATAGCCGCCCCCCGCATCGTGGCGGTATTATTATAAAACACGCAGCCCTCTAAAATAGGATGGTCGCCGGAGAGGCACATGAAACCACCGCCGTCGAAGGTATCATTATTAATGAACACACAGTTTTTGATCGTCGGTGAACCGCCGTTTACCATGATGCCGGCCCCGTTTAAGGCATAGTTATCCTCTAGAATCAAATTTTCCATGGTAGGCGAGGCGTCGTGCACATACACCGCTCCGCCTTCGCACTCGGGGCAGGGAGCATCGGCGTTACCGTGAATGATTTTTATATCGCGAAGTACGCTGGCTTCGGTTTCATCGTTATTGAAAATAAAACCTCGCTCGGCCGTATCATTGAACTCCCCTTCGATATCTATAACGCAATTCGCGGGATTCCCGCTTTGCGAGCAAACTACCACCTCTTTACCATCATAATTTATATCACGATTACCGCGGCCGGTGTAAAGACCGTCGGCCAACATAATAGTGTCACCATCAACGGCGTTTCCCATAGCTGTGGTTAGATCGGAAAAATCCCCGCTGCCGTCAGGTTGGATCAGGTAAGTATCAGGGAAAGCCGTTCCGGCCGCTAATATTAAGATTAATAATGTCGGTGCTGCGATCTTGGCTATTGCTGTCATTTTTAATCCTTCTCTTATTTCTGAAGGGGAGAGACACTGCTGGCACTCTCCCCCTGCTTTGTCCCCTCTGCCTGACTACTTCATCAAGACCATTTTCTTAGTCTGACTGAAATCATCCGTAGTCAGCTTATAAAAATATGTACCGGAGGCAACACCGGCGCCGGACTCATCCGTACCGTTCCATAACGCCTGATGGTTGCCGGCTTCGAGCCTCGAGTTAACGACTGTATTAACTTTCTGGCCCATGATATTGTATACCTCCAGGATTACATCACCGGGAGATTCGATCGAGAATTCAATCATTGTTGATGGATTAAACGGGTTGGGATAGTTGGCGCCCAACCTGGTGCGACTCGGCAAAACCACCATGTCATCATCGATGGCAACAGGTGTTAAATCCGTAAGCATGACTTTAGTCGACTGCAGCACCTCTTTATTGTCCAGGTTCTGCACCCAGGCGGTGAGCTCGCACTCCGATAAATCATAATCGGGATCGAGGTTAAAATCGAATTCAACCTGCTGAACATCACCAGAGCCGAAATTGATCGGTTCGCCATCAGCATTTTCGACCATATCGCGCTCAACCCACTCGAGGTGAGTCTGGCCCTGCCAGTTATAGGCGATACCCGACTCGGTCAGGGCAACATGAACAACCATATTCTCATATGGTATCGTGGCCATTTTCGTAACCCGTGTCATGATATTATAATCGTAACCTTCGTTTGCGCCGAATAATTCCATCGTAAATGCGGTATTAATAACCGCTCTTTCCTGAATGAGAGGCAGGTAAGCCGAATACATACTCTCGGTGTTACTGCCGCCCACGTATTTTTTCAACCCACCGAAAACGGCGGTGGGATATCCGCTTATACCGTAATAGTCGATCCTCTCCAGGCCCTCGGCATTCTGGAACGGATCGGTCGAACCCTGGTGATATTCGACCACGGCCACGTTCAGTCCATGGCCCACAAGATCCTCGGCGCCCATGGCCGCGCCGGGACAGTACTGGCACCAGGTACCCGTACCGATCTCGAGCAACACCATATCCCGGGGAGTGGTATAGGTATTGAAATACTCCCAGCGGCTGTCATTGGACTCATTCATATCACTATCGAGAATAGTGGTAAATACAGCCCGGAACAACTCGTTGGCGTCGGTAATATTATAAGCCGGGAACGCGATAGTCTCTTGCTCGCCCGATTCGAAAGTAATATCCTCCAGAGTTTCATTATATACGCTTACATCACCCAGGAATATCTCGCAGTTGACATCGAATGTCTCATCGTTCAAACCGAAATTCTGTACCAGCGCCGCCGGTACCATTGGATTACCCGGTTCGTACTGGTCATCGATGACCAGCCTCTTGAGCTTCATATCATGAGCTAAAGGCGAATAGAGAAAGAACTCATCGAAATACCAAAAATCGACATTATATGAACTGCCCGAGAAGAATATACATATCTGGAAATCGCTCGCGCCGACATCATCATTGCTTATCTGTTCGGAAACAGTAGCCGGGCCGACATTACCGCTGGGGTTGGAAATCGACCAGACAGTATTCCATGCACCGCCGCCGTGACGAGTGGCAACACCAACTGTATAAGCGCCACCGTAAAATGATCGATCTTGTGATTAAACTCGAAATAAAGCTAGATCACACCCGTCAGGTCAAATTCGGGAGACATGAAATGCGTAGTGCCGGAAAATTTAGGGCTCCAATCGAATACGGCCTCGGGTGCAACACCGCCGGCCTCATCACCGTCAGCGCCATGCCAGTTATTCGGATGAGAATCAGCCGACCAACCCTCGGGCGGCCAGGTATTGAAACCTTCCTCGATAAAGGTCTGGCCTGATACCAAAACCGGCACCAGAGCGAGCACTAACAAAATTAACAATTTCTTTATCTGCTTCTCCTGTAAATTATTTACGTCTAAGACCACTATTTTTATTCGCTATTCTAATTACCACCCTATTCTCTGTATATACTTAGTGGTAGTTGCATTTTTTCCCATAAATCAAGCTCAATCGAGCTGTCCCAGAAATATTCGAACATCGCTAAAAATGCGTTTACGATAGTCCCCTGCTTGATAACGGACATCGTTAAATCTCCGGGCTGGCTGAATGGCTCAGGCTCATCCGCTACCAGTAATAACTCGCGATCGAATATCATCATTTTTAAAGGTAATTTTTCGGCGACCCTTATTCCCTGGCCCTTATCGCGAAGGTTCCGCAAATTGGGTATAAGCCATTCCTCGCCGGGAAGCTCCAGATCATATACCCAGCGAGATACTGCATGGCGCGTTGAGGTTTCAAGCTCGACATCGTTTTGATACGTGTATTTATCCTGCGTATCACAAGCGTAGGGGCGGCGGTTAAAACCGAGAAGCTCCTTGCGCGTATTGCTCACCAACTGGCAGTAACGGTGATGAATATTATCGTTACCGCGCAGAACCTCTATATACTCGGAGGGATTGGACATTTTTTTCGAGGAGGAATAAATATTTGATAATTTCTTTTTGATACTGAGTGAGTTTTCCAAACGACTTTTTAGCTCTTTAAACGATGTATCAAGAGCGATGTCGGGATTTAAGACCTCGAACATCTTCTTACGGCCGATTTTTCTTTCGGTACAATAGCCCGCTCTCACGAGTCCATCGATGACCTCATAGATCTTACTTAGCGGTACACCGGAATGCTTTTGCAATTCGGCCGCGGTAGCATTACGATTATTGAGCATCGCCAGATACACGCGGGCCTCGCGCTCGGAAAGACCTATATCAGCCAGACATTGCATTATTTCGGAATGTAAACTCTGCAAGAAGAACTCCTCGATGCCAGTTATTACCCCGGAGGGGTGACATATATCAGGAATATAGGATTTATTATCTGGATGTCAAGAAAAATACCATTGCATGCACCGAAAAAATAGATTGCTGCAGGTTTCGTAATCATTAAAAGAACAGCAATACACGGTAGATTCCGGTTTAAATAAAAACATTAAAATCTGCTTAAAATAATTAGCTAAATTCAACAAATATCATTTGCATCTCAAATTATCTTTTCATAATATTGACAAATGATCAAACATTCTAACAAACTTCACGTTTTGTAGTTGGAGGAAACTAATGACTTTGCAGTATTCAAGTTACATCGATTTGCTCCGTCCCGTACCGAAAAGATATGCGGTTCTATATGATTTCATGATGGTTTTAAGCGGCTCTCTGATTTTAGCTCTGGCCTCAAAAATCTCAGTCATGTTGCCAATTAGTCCGGTACCAATAACATTCCAAACACTCGCGGTGCTTCTAATCGGAGCTACGATGGGCAGCAAACGAGGAACGCTGGTGATTTTAACCTACCTGGCCGAGGGAGCAGCCGGTCTCCCGGTATTCGCGGGCGGCCTTTCCGGAGTTGCCTGTATGCTCGGTCCTACGGGGGGATATCTATTGGGATTCATAGCTGCCGCCTATTTCGTTGGCGCTTGCGCTGAGCGAGGCTATGACCGCAACCTTATCGCCACGTTTGCATTCTTAACAGCAGGTAACGTAATAATTTATCTGTTCGGATTACTCTGGTTATCCATTTATGTCGAAAGTTCAATGGTCTTGAATCTGGGGCTATACCCATTCATCGCCGGAGATATGCTTAAAATTGTCATGGCATCGATGGTACTTCCTGCCGGTTGGGCGTTATTGGGAAAACGATAGACGATCCGATTCATATGAAATTCAAAAAGGCAGGATTGGTAGATCCTGCCTTTCAAATATCATCAGTATAATCGTTCTATTTTAGAAGCATCATCTTTTGAACCCGGCTATTTTGATCGGTTTGTATCTTATAAAAATACATTCCCGAGGATACCATATCGGCATTCCAGTTAACTCTATGTACACCGGCTTCCTGCTCTTTATCAACCAGCATTTCAACCAGACGTCCCTGTATATCGTAAACAGCCAACACGACATGGGTTTGTTGTGCCAGAAAATATTCAATCGAGGTAGTAGCGTTAAATGGATTCGGATAATTCTGCTTGAGTTCGAAATGATCTGGAATCGGGACCGCCCGATCCTCACCGATGCCAACGCCAATATCCATCACCACATTAAGAGGCGTTGTTTGATTCAAAGATACCGTAACACCGGTTTGCTCAATATCTCTGTAGCCTTCAACCGAGAAAATCAAATCGTAGGCGCCGGGCGCCAGGCCGATGGTATATTCACCCTCGCTGTTGCCCATTACCGACCTCTCCGTCTGAACGCTCGTTATTTGAACATCGGCAACGGGATTACCATGATCATCCTCGATCAGGCCGCTAATCCATCCACCGCCCGCGAATTGCAGGAGACTGGCCGACTCGACCACTACATAATTATGGGTTCCGTTCGTATCACCGCAATTAGAGACTCCGTTGAGCCAGTCTATACCCGGCATGATTGCCGCCGCCAAATTACCGACATTATTGGGATCGGCGGTGGTAGACATAACGAATTTAGCTATCTGGTAAGGCACCTCCGAATGCAATGGCGGCGAATTGAATGGAGGCATAATATCATCAAGCCCAAACAATCCCTGGCTCACCCACCCCTCGGGAAGCTCATCGACCTCATGCGAAACATCCAGAAAATAAGCGGCATCCCAACTGGTTAACGGCGCATAAAATTCGCCAAGCTCAGCGCTTTGAAGGCTGTCGAAGTAGATTCCATCCCCGGCCAGGTTTAAAAGCACGCTGCCCACGTAAGCATCCGAATCGGTTTGAATGTACGCGTTTACTTCCAGGTCTGTGCCGATATTGGCCTCCACCGGGCTGCCATCAACATTACCATACCATACATAAACGCTATCGCTCGCTTGAGATATCGAGAATATAAATACTATAGAAAAAACCATCACCAGGATTATATATTTCGACATTTTCATGCTCACACCCTCTTAGTTACTGCATGTTAATTACTTATCATTACCTCGCAGGGAAGATATACACATATTTTATTAATAAACAGCAAGGTTGTTGCTAGATTTACTCAAACATTAGCCTGAGCTATAAAATCAACAACATAACCCCTTAGTTAATAAGTTTGCTTATTACCAATATATAATAAATTAACGGACTGTCAACTATATTTTTCATATATTACCATTCCCCGATCCGATAAATCTGACAAATATGTCAAACTCTATCGCTCGCGTAATAGACTTAAGTCATCCATAATAAGTATTTTAGAAAAATTGAGAAATTCGGGAGCATTTTTACGTGTAGATAAGTTTAAAAAACACTTGTCAAATGGTTGATGCTTTGTTAGTTTCGGCGAGTAATGAATATGAATATTACTGTGATGAAATCAAAAATCCATCGGGCTACAGTCACCGATGCCGACCTGGACTATAATGGTTCCCTGTCTATCGATAAAGCCCTGATGGAAAAAGCCTCGATTTACCCGCATGAGAAAGTGCAGGTAGTCAATATCAATAACGGCGCCAGGTTCGAGACATACGCTATCGAGGCCGAAACCGGCAGTGGCGAAATCTGCTTTAACGGCGCGGCCGCTCGCCTGGGTCAAAAAGGCGATAAGATAATCATCATAACCTACTGTAGTATTGATACTGGAGATATCGACAATCATCAACCGGTGATAGTCAAGGTCGACCAATACAATAAAGCGATAGACTCCTGAGATAGACCGCATATTAAACCATTCTCGAATAAACGTTTCTAAGAATATGCCGAATCTATTTTCAGGGACGGTTTAACATTAAAACTGAGAGAATATTTAAATGACAGATACAAAAAAAGTCGCCGCGGTTATTTTAGCAGCCGGTAAAGGCAAGCGCATGAAATCCGATCTACCAAAGGTTTTACATGAGCTTAAAGGTAAATACCTGGTAGATCATGTAATCGATAATGCCCGCAAAGCGGGAGTCGGCAGCCTGGTATTGATTGTGGGGCATAAACACGAGCTGGTAAGGGAAAGTCTCTCGGGCAGAGAGGTAAAATTCGCTCTGCAGGAACCTCAACTGGGTACGGGGCACGCGGTTCAGATGGCTGTTCCGGCGCTCGAGGGATTTGACGGCGACCTCCTGGTACTATGCGGCGATATGCCTTTGATCACTCCCGAGACTATTGCCAAACTAATCGCCATGCGCCGCGAGACCGATTCGGCGGCCACCGTATTAACTGTCAAACTGGATGATCCGGGCAGTTATGGCAGGGTCGTGCGGGACTCTGACGGTTATTTAGAGGGAATCGTGGAATTCAAAGACGCCCCGGATGATATCAAGAAAATAAACGAGGTAAACACCGGCGCTTATTGTTTCGACTATCAAAGGCTGATGACTGTTTTAGATAAACTGAGCTCGGAAAATGCCCAGGCGGAATATTATCTGACAGATACGATAAAGTTGTTCAAGGAAAACGGCCTGAAAGTCTCCGCCATGGTATCCGCGGATGCCAACGAGGGCATGGGGGTTAATTCCAAAGAGGAATTGGCTTTGATGGAGACCTTGATATAGGAACATAAGTATATATAAATAGTTTAATTAAGAAAGTGATTGACAAGAGTTTGCAAAGTCTGTAAACTTTAACCGCCACTGAATAAGTGGGAGGTTTTGATTATGTTGAAGAAAGTCATTCTGGTATCGGCGTTAACAATAATATTATACGGCTCGGCGTTCCCCCAGATGGTGGGGAGTTTTCCGACCAAATCGGACAACTCGGCGACATCCGGGTTCTCCCTGCTTGATCCCGGCAAATTCCATATGACTCAGAGCTACTCCTTGATGTATTCCTCATCGAGTGCGGGCTCTCAGAGTTTGGGACTATATCTTAATTCGATAGAGTATCAGGTATCCGATCCACTGAAAATACGTCTCGATATCGGCTACCTTCATAATACGGGCGCATTGTTTGGCAATAATAACGGAACATTGTCAAATAACGGCGAGATACTACCTGGCCTGGCAATATCGTGGAAACCAACCGAAAACCTACATTTTCAGTTCAACTACCGCCAGGTTCCCGGTTACTATTACAATCCTTATGATCGTTATGATTCTAACTATTGGTTCCCTGAAACAGGGAGGGGGTATTAAATTTTCGAATCTTCCTCATTAGCTCCTCCTGGAGGTCATGCCGGTTAAAAAATCATCTAAAAGGAAAAAAAGCAAAAAGCAGTTGAAAAGCCCCGGTTTCACCGGCTGGGCGATTATATTCCTGTCGATTTTCATAATAGTATTTGCCGTTTCGATGTTTTTACCGGCTGGTACTATTATCGAGGAACCTGAAAAGCCCGAGATCGTTCGACTGCAGATAAAAAACGGCTGCGGCATTAAAAATGTAGCCGAGGATATAGCCCAGTCATTCATGCAGTCTTCGACAGGCGTGTTCTTTGATATAATCGATAAAGGGAACGCCCGGACATTCAACTACGAGAAGACACTGGTCATAGACCGCAAGGGCGATCCTGTTAACGCCGGTTCTTATTCTGAGGCGGCGCTTTACGTAGCCGAGCTGCTCAGGGTAGCCCCGGAACAGCTTCTAATTGAAAAACTGTCGGATAATCTTCTGGATATAGAGGTAACGATAATTATCGGATCCGATTATGATTCACTGAAAAACCTTCTTTTAAGCGAGGTCAAATAACTTTTGCAGCCAAAGCAATTAGCACGTACGATAGGAAAACTGGCGCTTGAAAAAAACGCCTTCGACATTCACTTACTCGACCTGAAAAAGAGTTCGGATGTTGCTAAATATTTCGTAATAATCAGCGGTTCAGTTGATGTTCATGTGAAGTCAATCGCTGATAATATCAGAGTGGGGCTAAAGGAAAAGGGGATCGGAGCCTGGCATATCGAGGGCTACAAAAACTTGCAATGGGTTCTGCTGGATTATGTCGATGTAGTCGTGCATGTATTTCAGCCTGAAATCCGGGAATATTACTCATTAGAAAAGCTATGGGGAGACGCACCGGGCGAAAAACTGGATTAATTTTCACCAATTAACTTTCAGATCGGCCTGATCTGAACCGGTATCGAATATCCCTTGCTGTCCCATCGGATGATACGTTGCTCGCGGGCGCGAGATGTATCCGGGACTCCAGCATACTAAACGGGATGATTCGAGCTACCGGCCCCCCTGTTTGAAAACAATCATATTTCAAGGAGATAGAACGATGGATATCGTAGAATTAAAATCCAAAACCATTAACGAATTGACCAATCTCGCGGAGGAGCTTCAGATACCCGGCATTTCAGGACTGAAAAAATCCGAGCTGATATTCAAGATTCTCGAGGCACAAACCGAGCAGGATGGTTTGATTTTCGCCGAGGGCGTGCTCGAGGTGCTTCCCGAGGGCTACGGTTTTTTAAGAAGTCCCGACTACAATTACCTTCCCGGCCCCGATGATATTTATGTCAGCCCTTCGCAGATCAAGAAATTCGATCTTCGTTCCGGCGACACCGTATCCGGCCAGGTAAGACCGCCCAAGGAAACCGAGCGTTATTTCGCGCTCTTGAAAATCGAGGCAGTCAATTTCGAGAATCCCGAGGTTGCCAAACACAAAATCCTGTTCGACAATCTGACGCCGCTTTATCCCGAGGAGAAAATCAAACTCGAAGTACTTTCCAAAGACCCGACAACTCGTATCATGGACATGCTTTCGCCCATCGGTAAAGGACAGCGTGGTCTTATCACCTCGCCACCGAAAGCCGGTAAAACGATTATCCTGCAGAAAATAGCCAACTCGATTACCACCAATCATCCGGACATGAAACTTATCGTACTGCTTATAGATGAGCGCCCGGAGGAGGTAACCGATATGGAACGCACGGTTAAGGCCGAGGTGATATCCTCAACTTTCGATGAGCCTGCCGATCGTCACGTTACCGTCGCCGAGATGGTTATCGAGAAATCCAAGCGCTTAGTCGAGCATAAAAAGGATGTCGTAATCCTCCTTGACTCTATCACCCGCCTGGCGCGCGCTTATAATGCAGTCGTGCCGCATTCGGGCAAAATCCTCTCCGGTGGTGTGGACTCTAACGCCCTACAGAAACCAAAACGTTTCTTCGGCGCCGCCAGAAATATCGAGGAGGGTGGCTCGCTAACGATTATCGCCACCGCCCTGGTTGAGACCGGCTCGCGTATGGATGATGTTATTTTCGAGGAGTTTAAAGGCACCGGTAACATGGAGATAGTGCTGGATCGCCGCCTGGCTGACCGCCGTATTTTCCCGGCTATCGATATCAACCGCTCGGGTACTCGTAAAGAGGAACTGTTGCTTACCGCGGATGAGCTTAATCGTATTTGGATTTTGAGGAAATTCCTCAACGAGATGAGTCCTATCGACGCCATGGAATTTATCCTCGACCGCTTGACAAAAACCAAGACGAACGCTAAATTCCTGGAGTCGATGAGTTCCTGATATAATAAACAGGCTACCCCAAAGTATTTTGCCATGAAAAACCACGGCTGTATGGCTTTTGCCAGGCGATTGAATAATTAAACCGCCGAACAACGAATTGAGTTATATATATAAAGCGTATTTGTGCTTGTCGTTTGTTATGGAATATATTTATTAATTGATGCGTATTAATGAATAAAGGAAATTAACCTCACGGGATCGAGAGATACGATATGAATATCGCAGTCGCTGGCGGAACGGGATTCATCGGCAAGGAGATAATGAGAAAACTCATAGCCGATGGTCATAGTATAAAAGCCCTCATACGACAGGGATCGTTACTGAAAATAACCCGCTTTAAAAGTACCGAGTCGCGCTATGTTTATTATGACTCACCGCATGCCCTGAAAAAATCAGTCGCCGACTGTCAGGCGATAATCAATTTAATCGGCATTATAAAAGAAACCAAAGAGACATCGTTCGATTTCGCTCATCACCTGATACCCATGAGCCTTATAAAAGCCGCTCAGGATTCAGGCGTTAAACGATTCATCCATATGTCAGCCCTGGGCGCCGGCGGCGATATGGATACCGAGTATTTCCAGAGCAAACACCAAGGCGAAAATGTGATAAAAGAGAGCGGCCTGGACTGGACGATATTCCGGCCCTCGCTGGTTTACGGCCCCGAGGATCACATGGTGAACATGCTCGCAAAGATGAGCCGGCGGTTACCGCTCGTGCCGGTTGTCGGGGATGGCAAATATGAGTTCATGCCGGTGCATGTCTCCAACCTGGCCGAGGCGATCGCTCAGTCGATCGATACACCGGATACATTCGGTAAAATCTATGATGTCCCCGGGCCGGAGAAATTAAACTATAATGAGATACTGGATAGGATAGCTAAAGCCCGAGGCAAAAATAAAGCTGCGAAAATTCATCAGCCGCTCGGACTTTCTATTTTAGCCGCGAAACTATTCGGTAAACTTCTCCCCGGGCCGGTTAGCGCCGAGGCAATCAAGATGCTAACTGCCGGGTCGGTTTCGGATGACAACACGTTCTGGAGCACATTCAGTACCGATCCGATTTATTTCTCGGAAGGTATCCGGGAGTATATTAAGAAATAATTATGCTTTCTTTTTGGCTTTTCTGAATCTCGCTTTCCCCTCTTTACTCATTTTCTCCGTAGCATATTGGAATATTACTCTCGGTGCATCATCTTTCCACTCGAGCAGAAATTCCTCTGTCACCTTCGGCTGGATTTTCCATACCTCTCGCAAATACCAGCCTAATCCCTGACCGACCGTTCGTTCCTGATCCATCATAAGAGGCTCGATAAACTTAAACATCTGTTTGAAATTTTTCGTAGTATCTTTTATCTCCAGAAGCGATACCGGGACGGCGCGACGTTGATATTTGTTCTTACCGGTACGCCAGTCGGCGAGAGCTTCATAGGAGATAATATTTTTATTCAGTAGGATCGACATCAAATGCCCGCAAAAAACATCACAATGACCCCAGTTGATAATTCCGATATCGAACCATTTGCTGATTCGTTTGAAGGTGTCAATATCGAATTGGTCGGCGAATCCTTTCAACAGGATAACAGCGAAGGTCGTTTCCTCGAATTTACCACTGCCAACAAGATATTTACTCGCACCTAACACGGTTTTTATACTCACGTTGCCGGCGTTTAATCGGACATCTCTTTTCTCATGCATAAGATCCGGTGTTATTCCGTAAGCATCATAGCCTTCTTTAAAATATCTAGAGTATTTCTTGGCTCTTGCTTTATCGGCATTAGCCTCAAAGAATTTTCTAATATCCTGGTACAGTTCAATCGCTTTCATATATGCTCCCTGTCAAGTGATTGCCAGTGGTGGCAAAAATCCTTTCCTGCCACCTGGCTTTATGCAGCAAACCGGCGGGAAATGAGAAACAAAGAACTCTGTCGGGCCGGCAACTCGCAAAATGACATTCACATCGGGAAACAGCGCTTCGCAACGAGACAGCCAAGATCATCCTCCTCCCGATTGATAATACCTAATAAAAAAGGGCGCATAAAAAACACGCCCCCTAAAATCGTATTGAATTTCGCATATCTTATTTCAGATACAGCATCCTCTTGGTAATACTGCTATCGCCGGTAGTCAGGCGATAGAAATACATGCCGGTCGGGTTTCCATCGGCGTTCCAACTGACATTGTGGCTGCCGGGCTGGAATGAACCGTTCGCCAGCGTAACCACTTTTTGCCCGAGAATATTGAATACCTCAAGATTGATATCAGACTCCTGGGTAAGCGTGAAACTGATATTCACCCGCGCATTGAACGGATTGGGATATGAGGTCATCTCCACTCGTGAGGGCAGGCTGTTGTTCTCATCGGCAGAAATAATAGTCGGCATCTGCAAATAAGGTTCGTAACCGTTACCCATCTCGCTGGAATACAGCTTGCTCATCCGGGTATCGTCCTCGCCGACTAAAACCATGCCGTTGTTAGTATAATCGCCAGTCGTCCAGGTATTCACCAGGTAGGTAACATCGATAATATTCCATCCTATCTGGCTCAAGATACCCTCCGACCACATTGTCTCGCCGTGAGTGACATACTCGTTCAGCGGCCAGCTCTGTTCTTGCCAGTCCTCCTCGATAGCGTAAACCTCGACATGGGTGAAACCGTGGCTGCAACCGTAATAACGATACACCCAGAGCAACGCCTCATCGATATACATGCCGTCATAAGCGGTCAGATCGAATTTCATCATGGTTTGATATATCGCCGGCTCATCCGGGTAATTGGCGATAAACAAATCTCCCTCTTCATGCTGTACGGAACCGACCGTGTCGATATAAATATCATCGGTGGGATACAGATTAGTTGCTCCGGCAAAGCCGCTAATTAGAACGATCATACATAAAGCAACGAATGAAACTTTAGCCATTTCTCATACACCTCCTGCTCTTATAAAATTATCTACTCATCTTAGGCATTATAAACAAATATATCAAAAATGCAATATGTATTACTATAAAAAGGTATTCAATACGCCTCCGTCGATATAGCTCTCGAAGATAGAAAATGCTAATGACTTTTTCTACAGGCCGGTATCAATGGCATCAGATAGAACGAACTGACAGCCAAACATATAAGAATAATCACCAACGATAGTATATTCCCGATATCTCCACAGAGAATGATCTCGGCGGCAGCCCGGATGAGCCAGAACAAGGCGACGGTTGAAAGCACTATCGAGCCCAAGCCAGATTTGCGAAGCTGGTCAATACAGAAAATCGATACCGCTGAAAAAAACAATAAGATGAGAATCGTAATTACATTAAATACCTGTATCATTCCCCGGTTTTCAACCGACAGACATGCAAGTCCCGCCGGCCAGTCAAACAGTTTCCAGAAAAAAAGATGAAAAACTGCAACTAAAAAATTAAAAACGCCTCCAGATAACAACATCCATCTAATCATAGCAAACTCTCCTTATCAATTAGTATTATCCCCTATTAGCCGCAGCAAGATTAAACGTATTATCACGGTAATCGTAATTACCAGCGCCAACCTCTTTCCGCCAAACCTGTTAGCATTATCAACAAGCCGCTTACAGAAAACCGGAGTCGTGGATATATGCCCTATGCCAATTAACGATCCGAACGAGCTAATTCTGAATGCCGAGTTCATATTAACTCCATGTCTATTATTTAATGAAACGTTTGAAAAACTCCAGCATGCCCCGGCTTTTCTCCTCGCTTTCCAAGAATGTCCCGAATATTCGATCTACCGTGGACATTACCTCCTCGAGTTCGGTCAAACGCTTATGAACATTGGCTTTATTCTCGGTATCAACCTCTGCCATCAGGTGACGTAACGCGCTGTATGCCGGATCGAACTCACGTGACTTGCGCTCGACCGTAATCCGGTACAGCATCGTCCAGACATCCTGTTCGATAATGTAGAAATCGCGACGATCCCCGGATTGATTCACCCGCTTTATCACGCCCCATGAACGCAGCTCTTTCAAACACATACTGGTATTGCCGCGGCTGATATTCAACTCGGTAGCAATCGTCTCGGCATCCACCGGCTCCTCGGAAAGCAATAGGAATGCCTGTATACGCGCCATCGAGCGGTTAATCCCCCAGAGTATCCCCATCGACCCCCAGGACTCGACAAACCTTTCGATCTCCTCATTTCCCATAAATTCACTCCTTTCAGTATTTTCTGAAAAATATGAAATATAAATAGCGTGTCAAGAGAAAAGGACAACTAATTGAAATTCTTGTACTTATGAGGCTTTTAAAACTAATATATAATCAGGCTAAGAATCTAAAACAGTAATAAGCAAGATAGTCCCAGGAGTAGGCTTAATCGATATTTAAATAATGTATCTAATCACTAGTGTCCGGTGTTTTTCGGTAATTTTTATATTTCTTCCTGGAATTGTTAATAAAAAATATCTTCCGATATAATTATTTATTCAGCGTATCATTCATCCTGATATGTCCTGCCGATGTTAGGCTTGGTGCTTCGGTTTCCAAGCGCTGCCTGGAAACCTTGTTAAATCATGTAGAATGAGCATTCTGCTGGCAAACAAGTCACGTTGCGAATCAGCGCACGGCAGCGAGATGGAAAGACCGGACAGTAGTGAGATCTAACGATATCATATGCAGAGATATTATCCCTTAATACCATAACTCTCATCGGCGTTGGGGAAATTACCGGTTTTAACATCACTGCAATACTGAGAGGCTGCCTCCCTTATAGTATTGGCTATATTGGCATACAGGCGTACGAATTTCGGCCTGAACTCCTCGAACAAACCCAGCATATCGGAGGTCACCAGCACCTGGCCGTCACAGTGAGGCCCGGCGCCGATACCGATTGTCGGAATGCGTACCGACTCGGATATCTCCTGTGCCAGATCGGGCAGAACCGCCTCGAGTACCATGGCAAACGCCCCGGCATCCTGAAGCGCTTTGGCGGAATCGAGCATGTATTTTCTCTGGCGTTGGGTTTTACCCATTATCTTATAGCCCCCGAATTTATTGACCGACTGCGGCGTAAGCCCGATATGCCCCATCACCGGAATACCCAGTTCGACCATCCTGGCGATAGTCTCGCACATCTCCATGCCGCCCTCCAGCTTCACGGCTTTAGCGCCGGCCTCTTTCAGAAATCTGCCGGCATTGGTGATAGCATCGGCAGTTGAGGGTTGAAAGCTCAGAAACGGCATATCGGCGATCACCAGGGCGCGTTCGGCCGCCCGCACCACGCTGGCGCATAAAAATATCATCTGATCCATCGTAATCGGCAGAGTGTTCTGATGCCCCGCGAAAACGGTGGCTGCCGAATCGCCGACCAGCAGGCAATCCACGCCGGCCTGATCGAGTATCTTGGCGGTTGGATAGTCGTAAGCGGTTAAAACGACAATCTTATTCCCCTCGCGTTTTAATTTACGAAGAGTTTTAACATTAACCTTTTTGGGGCTTTCCGGCAAAGTCTCCGGCATCTATAATCCTTTCCACTTTTTGCGAGTCGGCTATTTCTCCGAGGTACTCCTTTAAAGGCTTGAAACTGGTGGGATGAATCAGCTCCGGTTCCAGCTCCAGAATCGGTGTCAGCACGAATGCGCGCTTAGTCAGGCGCGAATGCGGAATCAGTAGTTCCAGCGTGTCTATCTCGGAATCACCGAACAGCAATATATCGATATCGATAGGCCGCGGCTTGAAATGGCTGTTCGGTTGACGGCCCATCGTATATTCAATCTCTTTAGCTCGTTTCAGTATATTCAACGGAGTCATCAACGTTTTAACCTGTACCACCATATTGTAAAAATCGGGTTGACGGGTTACTCCCATCGGCTCGGTTAAATACACCGAGGATATTTTCGAGACATTAAGGTTGTTGGTTTTATTCAGGTGTTCGATAGACTCTTTCAGATTCGCCTGTTTATCGCCCAGGTTAGAGCCCAGCCCCAGATAAGCAGTTATATCCAATTCCATGAAACTACCTCGACCTTTCTGTTTCTATCTCGATAAAATCAATGTTGCCCGAGATCGGTGGCGTCATCTTGCGAACTTTCAGCTTAACGTTTTCTATACCCGTTATATTTATTACGGCATCGCCAATCCGGTCGGCTAGCGTTTCGATCAAATTAAACTTGTTATTTGTGATAATTTCCTCGATGGTACCGTACACCATCGAATAGTCGATAGTATCGTCAAGTGAATCGGTTCTTGAGACATTATTCATATCTATGGCAAACTCGCAATCCACCTCATACCGTCTGCCCGTTTCCTGCTCGGCTTTCGAGTTGCCGTGATAGGCGTAAAACGAAAGCTTGCTCATCCTGATTATCGCCGGTTTCTTCGAGACCATCCGATTACTTCCCTCCGAACGGTACCAGGTAGTGAGTACCCGGTGTGATATCATCCATCTTTTCCAGAAGATACTCGAATTGATCTGGTTCGGTTTCAAAATTAACGTTTTCGGTATTGACCACGAGCAACGTTGTCTGGTTGAAATGGAAAAAATACTTGCTGTAAGATTCGGATAAATCCTCGAGATATACCTGATCCATTTGCCTCTCGTATTCACGGCTGCGCTTTTTAACGCGATGCATCAGGGTATTAGATGAGGCGGTCAGGTATATGATCAGATCGGGCGCCGGGATATTTTTCTCCATCAGGGTGGCGATTTTATCGTACATCGTTAACTCATCGTTATTTAAAGTGAGAGTGGCGAATATACGATCCTTGCCGAAATAATAATCCGAAATTACATGCGAGGCTAAAAGCTCTCCCGAGAAAAATTCCTGTTGCTGTTTGAAACGCGAAAGCAGGAAAAACATCTGTGTTTGAAACGCGTAGCGGTCTCTATCCCTGTAGAAATCTTTTAAAAATGGATTCTCATCGTGTTCCTCCAGCACCAATCGGCCGTTGAAATGATCCGCCAGCATCCTTGCCAGCGTTGTTTTGCCTACGCCGATAGGCCCCTCGATAGCAATGTATTTGACCGCCAATCTTAACTCCCTCGCTTTCCGTATAGTGATGATTTACCCTGTATGTTTTTAAGCGCTTTCTCTATTTTCTCTGCGGATACCGTAAGCGAGAACCTGAGATAACCCTCGCCATTCTCACCGAAATCCGTCCCGGGTCGTGTACGTACGCCGGTTTTCAAAAACAGCTTGCGGGCAAAACCGGCCGAGGTCGATTTCGCCGGGGCTTTCGCCCAGATAAAAGGAGTCAGGCGGGAATTACGCACATGCCAGCCTATCTCTTTCAAACCCTCGGAAAGTACCCTGCGGCGGTCGTTCAACCGATTCATGTACTCGGCAAATATATCATCATGATATTCAATTGCCGTTAGAATATAATTAATCTCGGCTTTGTTGGGAGTTATCCCCGAGGCCTTTGTAACCTGCTTGAGATTTTCCACCGCGCCGCGATGACCTGTCGCGAAACCCAGACCGGCCAGGCCGTAGGGGAATCCGAACGAATGTAATTCCAATATCATATTGGAGGCTTTGGCTGTCTGGAGGGGTAAATCGATAGCGGGTTCGGATACCCCGGTGAAAGCCGTATCCGCCACTATCAATATATTCTCGTATTTTAGGATATTTATCAAATCCCGATAGAAATACGAATCGGCCTCCGCGCCCGTGGGACAATGCGGATAATTCAAAAATACCAGGCTGAGATTTTGCGGAGGTGGTTCGAATAAAGCGCTGAGGTTCGGTAAAAAATCGTTTTTCTCCAGTAGAGGATACGCGAACGGCTCCGCTCCGGCCATCACTGCCGCCAGCCGATATGTCGACAATCCCGGATCGGGAATAGCCACCACCTGCCCGGGATTCACCATAGACAGGCAAATCAAAATAGCCGTAGCCCGGCTGCCCGGAGTGATAACTATATCTTTATCGGGGTGTACTTTATGATTATATATCTTCTGATAAATCCCGGCCAATACCTCTCGCAGGTTACAAACCTCCTGTTGTGAGGCCGGCGTGTTATCCGAAAGATCGAACTCTTTAAGTTTCTCCCTGAATCCCTCACAACGAGGAGTCCTGGGGACGATCGGGTCAAGATCGATAAATTCCAGCCCGCGTCTTTTTATCAGTTTCTCGGTTAAATTCATGGACATCAAAGCCTCAGGGGCGCGTAAAAAGCGATCTGATTTGTTGGTTATAACTTTCATGATAATTACTCATTCGATTGAGAGTTGGCCTGCTATGCGCTCGTGCCCGGGAAGGTTTTTAGCCATCTCGGCAGGAATTTCGTTTATCTCGCCCATACGTGAGGCGGCCAGAAGTGTTCGGGCATAGCGTTCCAGCATCTCCATTCTGTTGAAAACCTGTTCGATACTTTTGCCGATTGTCAGCGCGCCGTGATTGCTAAACACGAATGCCTCGTGCCTGCTAATATATTTCGATATAGTATCATATAGCTCAGGCGTACCGGGACAGGCGAACTCGAGTACGGGTATGATGCCGAATTCATAGATGATCTCCGGCAGAATGAGCCTGCTAAGATCCGTTCGGGTGATGGACATAGCTGTCAGGACCACCGGATGAGCATGGCAAACGGCCATAATATCACGCCGGGCCTCGTATATCTTGAGATGAATATCGTACTCGCTGGATCGTTCGCCGCGACCGCTGATTTTGCTACCGCTCGAGTTTATCACGACAATATCGGAGGCCTTTAAATAGCCCAGATTGCCGCCGGTAGGCGTTATCAGGATTTTATCCGGAGCGTATCTATAGGATAAATTACCCTGGGTGGAGCCGACCAGATCGCGGTCGTATAGACGTTTGCAGTATTCGGCTAACTGTCGGCGTGATTTAAGCGTATTATCGGGCATGGCTAGGCCTTTTCGTTATTAACCAGAATAGCGCTGGCGATTGCATGCTCCCGAGTGTGCGACATCGAAATTATGATATTCTTGTTGCCAATTATTCGCTTGATTCTCTCACCCAATCTGACCTGGGGCGCGCCCAGCTCGGTATTGACAACCTCGACCGAGGTCCACCGGATACCCTGTCCCAGACCTGTCCCAACCGCTTTTAAAACTGACTCTTTAACAGCGAACCTGGCGGCATAGGATTGCTCGGGAAATTGTTTCTTGGAGCAATAATTTATCTCCCACGGGGTATATACCCGGTGAAGGAACCGTTCGCCCCAGCGTTCGATCGCCTCTCTAATCCTATGAACCTCAATTAAATCGATACCTACTGAATCTATCATACTCACATCTTCTAAACCTTGAAATATAAATTTTAACATATTCAAAGTCAAAGTCTTATTTGCCGATAATAAAAACAGCTTGATTTATGTTCAAATGATAGTATCATAATTACGCGGGATGCGGGGGGAAATTGAAAACCTAACACCAAACCAATGAAGGCTGCACCCTCAGGCTGAGCTTACGCCGTGACCCCCGGGTTCCGGGGAGAGCGAACGCAAAAAGTCTCTGGTGGCTCTAAAACGCCTTTACCGTGTGAAGAAATGATGTGTTTTCATTTCGATTACCTCCCATTCCGCTTATAAAGCTTTAAAACCCGGTTAATTGCCGGGTTTTTTATTCGAGGATATTTACCGGTCGGTTAATTCCACTCGATATTGCCACTATCCAATGGCTTTTAGCATAATAAAAAAGGGCGCCCATCATGGGAACGCCCTTAATTTTAACTTATTCTATATAGAACTATTGTGTGACCGGTACTATATCCACTCTTCTGTTTTTCTGGCGGCCTTCAGGGGTATCGTTAGTATCAATGAAATACTTATCATTTTCACCGAAACCCTGGGCTTTCATTCGGTCGGCGGGGACACCCTTGGATTCAAGGTAATCCATCACAGCCTGGGCGCGACGTTCCGAGATTTTCAGATTAGAGATGGATCTGCCTAAAGCATCGGTATAACCGTTAATCTCAATTTTAACATCACTATAGATTTTCATCCTCTCCGCTATATCATCCAGAATAACCTTGGCGGCATCATCCGGTTCAGTCGATCCAGCGGCATAATTTATATTCAGCCGGATCATCTCGGTAAGCGGCTTGGCTATCGGGCAACCGAACTCATCGACAATGATTCCCTCGCCATCCTCCGGGCATTTATCTATACCATCCGGAACGCCGTCCTTGTCGGTGTCCATCGCAACACCATCTTGATCCACGATCGCACCGAGCGGTGTATCGAGTTGCTGATCCTTGAAATCCGGGATACCGTCCTTATCATTATCGAGAGGACAGCCATAGACATCTACCTCGACTCCCAGCGGCGAATCGGCGCACAGGTCTATACCATCGGGCACGCCATCGATGTCACCATCCAGAGCACAGCCCGTTATATCTACGATCGCTCCCTGAGGCGTCTCGTTGCATGTATCCAGGCCGTCATATACGCCGTCACCATCGGCATCCAGAGGGCAGCCGAACTCATCAACCAGAGCGCCTTTAGGAGTATCCGGGCATTGATCTACCTTATCTTTAATCCCGTCCTTATCGGTATCCTTGGCGCCGCCTATGAAATAGGTGAAACCGATACTCGGCTCGAGCATGGCCAGGTAAGGCCGGGTACTGATATTGCTCATGTCGGTATTACGAATTGAAATCGGTAAATCGGTATTGTTCTCGGGTAAATCGTTGCTGAGATTAGTCAACAGGTAGTTAAACCGCCCCGAGATATCGAACGTGATACTTTCGCCGATCCAGAAATTAATACCTGCGCCGATTTTACTGTATAGATCAGTTGAGGTGTAACTTCCTCCGATAGCGCCCTGATTCTCGAATGAACTGAGGTCGAGCCCCAGGCCAAACAGGAGGTAAGGTTGTACGTTGCTTTCGGGAATGAAATAATACTGGCCGGTTAACGAAAGAGGCACACTGCTCACTTTCGTGGAGGCGTTTTTATTGCTATACATCTTAAACGATTGATCCTCGCCGGCGGTCGAGTCATCGTATGTCATCCAGTAGCCCACGGAAAAACCGACAACCCACGACCTCGAAATGCCATACTTGGCCTCAAAACTACCACCGAGCCCCATCATGAACGGCTCGCTCGTATCGGCGCCCTGGTACTTATCGCCGGAAACCATCGGCGCGAATAAAGGCCCACGCAGGCCAACCCCCAGACGACTATTCCATTCGACAGCGAAACTCGTTGAAAATCCTACCAATATTATTGCCAATATGACAACTAATGGCTTTCTCATTCTCCCTCCTCTATTTCCATCAATTTAATATTTATCGAACGTTTAAACTTAAATGTTAAACCAAAATACCGGGCATAAATATCCCGAATGCCCATAATGGCTCTATTACAATATTTCGGGTTATATATCAATAACTTAATTGCGCTAAACCTCTAAAAATTCTTTTTATGATGATATCGATTCTACCGATTAAACGTCTCTATCTCCGGATAATAACCCGAAGCGGCTTTCAGATCGAGTTCGGCTATGGCTTTATCGAATTGCAACTTCAGAAGTCCAAGTTCAGCCTCGGAAAGTTTGTTTTCCGCCTCTAAAAGCTCGATCATCGAAATATCACCCAGCTCGTATCTTTTCCGGGCAATCGCCATCGCCTTTTGGGCAACCTCGAGCGCCCGTTTGCCAACCTCGATAGCCGACTTTTTCTTGATAAGCGTATTCGAGGCGACACTAACCTGAAAAGGAATCAAGTCTTTCAAATCATCCCGATAATACTCGGAGGCTTTTTTCAAATACGCCTGCCTGTTAATCTCGGCCCTGCGCGATAAACCATCGAACAATAACCAGTTGAAATTGACTCCGAAAGAAAACACATTCTCTATATTGTCGAGATCTGGCTGATAACCGTTGCGAAGGTTATAATCCGTAAAAAGCGTTACGTTAGGGAAATAACCGCTTCTCGTAATACGCTTCGTATAATCGGAAAACCTCAGTTGAATTTCAGCCTGCTCGTAGTCATCCCGATATTCCAGGACATCATCGGCTTTATGCAGCGGCATCAACTGCGAAAATTCGTAATCGAGATTATCGCTAAGCGAGGGCAATGATTCATTACCCATGTTCAACAGACGGGCCAGATTGAGCCGGGCGGTTTGGTTGTCCTCCTCCAGCTCCAATTCGGTCAACCTGTGTTGTTCGTAGCGAAGCTGCATCTGCAACAGATCGAATTCGGGTATGAGCTTTTTCTCGTATCGGTTTTCCACCAGCTTTAAAATTTTCGAGGCCCTGTCTTTCTCGGTTGTGCTCAGTTCGTAGGCGGCGTCGGAAAACACTACCGCCAGGTAGGCGCGAGCGACATTATCGAATACTTGCTTTTGGGTGAAACTCTCTTTAACGCCGGTTAGCTCCGATTCTGTTTTAGCGATACCGACCAAAGAACCTCTCCTGCCGAAAGTGTAAACATCCCAGCCCAGCATCAAATCGCTGCTAAACGGATTATCCGTACCGATTGCGAATGTCTGACTGCCGCCAACCGGCAAATCTATGACCATTTCATTTACTTTAGAGAGATGAGCGTAATTTCCAGAAAGTGAAAGTTTGGGCCAGTAATCGGCTTTAGCTTTTCTGATACCCAGATTCGCGGCGCTTTTCTCCTGAATCACCGCCTTGATATTATTATCCCGTTCCAGCGCTATCTCGACGGCTTTCAATAAGCTGATACTTTTCATGTTCGACTGGCCGAATGCCGCGCATGTCATGGCAAATATAAAAATGAACGTGATATAGATCGTATGTTTCAGCGCTTTATTCATAATCGTACTCCTGCCATTATTAACGTCGATGATTATAAGATATAGCAGAAAACCTATCAAGCCTTTTCAATAAATGCGCTGCGGTTGGAGCCGGTGGAGATATACTTTATAGGAATTTCAAGTTTGTTTTCGATAAACTTCAGGTAGCTTTTCGCCTCTTTTGGAAGCTTATCGAAATCGGTGACATTGGCTGTCGGATTTTTCCACCCGGGGAAAGTCTCATATATCGGCTCGGCTTTCTCCATGAACGAGGCATGAAGCGGCGGGAAATCATACACCTTGCCATCAACGCGATGGCCCACGCAAACCTTGAGTTCCTCGAGCCCGTCTAAAACATCCAGCTTGGTAAGAACCACACCGGTAACGCCGGAGATATATCCGGTACGTTTCACGATAGCCGTATCCAGCCAGCCTGTTCGCCTGGGACGGCCGGTGGTAGCTCCGTACTCGCCGCCTTTTTCGCGGATGGTCTCGCCTATTTCATCCTCAAGCTCGGTTGGAAACGGACCGTTGCCGACACGGGTAGTGTAGGCCTTAACCACGCCGAGCACATCGCCCTGCACCCCGGGTGGCATACCTAAACCGGTGTAAAGCCCTCCGATAGTTGTATTGGAGGAGGTGACGTACGGGTAATTACCAAGGCTGATATCCAGAAGCGAACCCTGCGAGCCCTCGAACAGGATACGACTCTTTTGCGCTATAGCTTCCTTCAACTCGGAAGTAACATCCACGACCATACTGCCCAGAGTACCAACATACGCTTTGAGGAAATCCACCAGGTAATCGGTATCGGTCATCTTGTCATCCCCGGTGGCTTTTAATATCGCCTGTTTGCGGGCTACGAATGTGCGAGCTTTCTCGACCATCAGTTTTTCATCCAGGAGGTCGCCGGCAGTGAAACCGAACCGGTTCGCCTTATCGGCATAAGCCGGGCCAATACCCCTGAGCGTGGTATTGATCTCTTTACCATCTTTCATGGTCTCGTAGTATTTTTCGATTGCCCGGTGATGGGGTAACACCAGATGCGTAGCGCTATCGATTTTCAGGCGATCTCCACAATTTACGCCTTTCGATTTGACATCCTCTATCTCCTCGAACAGCCCGATCGGATCGACTACCATACCGCCGCCCATGAAACATCTGACATTATCGTGGATAATACCTGACGGCAGCAGGTGAAGAACGAACTTGCCTTTATCGTTTACGACCGTATGTCCGGCATTCGCTCCGCCGCCGAAACGAGCTACGATATCGACGCGCTCGGTGAAATAGTCAACGACTTTGCCTTTGCCTTCATCGCCCCATTGAAGGCCGAGTATTGTAATATTTCTATTCATCGAGTTAAAATCTCCGCTACTAGTTTTCTGATTTCCGGTATTCCCTGCCCCGATAACGCCGAGGAAAAAATCAACTGCTTCGGATCACATTGCAGAGCGTTGATCGTTTTCTTATAAGCCTCAGCCCGGGCTTTGCTTTTTAATTTATCGGCTTTCGATAGCACGTAGAGCACCTGCAGGTTTCTATCCAGTTGGTCTTGCAGATGTGATACGTATTCGATCAGGTTCCAGTCGATATCCATCAATCCCCGACGGCAATCTATGATATGCACCAAACCCCTCAATCCGGTCGAGTTCCCCAGGAAACCCTCGATAAGCTTACCCCAGGCCAGCCTTTCCGACTTGGGCCCTCTGGCGAAACCGAAACCGGGCAGATCAACGAAATAGTATTTTTCGTTTATCTCGAAATAATTGAGAGCACGGGTTTTACCGGGCGTTTTGGATACCTGCACGAGTTTCTTGCGATTGAGGATATTGTTTATCAACGTGGATTTACCGACATTGGAACGCCCCGCGAAAGCGACCTCGGGATAACCCGTTTTGGGTATATCATTAAAGTCAAAGTATGAGGCTACGTATTTTGCTTGATTGAACTGCATAAAAAACGGCCCCTACAGGCCGGGAAGTATATTGAGGTTGGCAGTCATCATACTAAGCTCGTTTACGGGTTTTCTTATATACATACTGAGGTTCGGAATCCAGTTCGATAAAATCACGGGTGATAATTATCTTTTTTAAATCTTTTTTGGATGGCGTCTCGTACATCAAATCGAGCATAGCGTTTTCCATGATCGAACGCAGGGACCTGGCTCCGGTGTTGCGTTTCATAGCCTTCTTGGCGATAGCCTCGATAGCCCCATCCTCGAACTCCAACTCGATTCCCTCGAGCTTGAAACTATGATTGTACTGTTTGATAAGCGCGTTCCTGGGCTCTGTCAGGATTTGTCTCAGGGCATCCTCATCCAATTCACCTAATGAACAGATAACGGGCAAACGGCCGATTATCTCCGGGATCAGGCCGAATTGCAGCAAGTCCTCATCCTGCACGTTTATCAGAAGATCGCCGATTTTCTTTTTGATCGCCTTGGAGTCGGATTTGAACCCGACTACCTTTCGCCCCAGACGTCGGGCGATGATTTTCTCCAGGCCGTCAAAAGCACCGCCGCAGACAAACAGTATATTGCGGGTATCGATCTTGATCAAATCCTGTTCGGGATGTTTTCGGCCTCCCTTGGGAGGTACCGCCGCGATCGTGCCCTCGAGGATTTTCAACAAACCCTGCTGTACTCCCTCGCCGGAAACATCACGGGTGATACTTGGGTTGCCGCTTTTCCGGGCGATCTTATCGATCTCATCGATATAGATTATCCCGAGTTGGGCCGCCTCGACATCGTAATTGGCTGCCTGCAGAAGGCGAACCAGTATGTTTTCGACATCCTCGCCAACATAACCGGCCTCGGTCAACACGGTGGCATCCGCGATCGTAAATGGCACTTTAAGCATCTTGGCCAGCGTTTGGGCGAACAGGGTTTTACCCGTGCCGGTAGGTCCGACCAGTAAAATATTCGATTTATCGAGTTCCACCTCATCCCGGGCAGGCGGGTTGAGAATACGCTTATAATGGTTATAAACGGCCACGGAGAGAGTGCGCTTGGCATTCTCCTGGCCGATTACATATTGATCGAGAAAGGCTTTGATCTCCTCAGGAACGGGGACATCGAATTTGGGCCCGCTCCAACCCTGCTTTGTTACCAGGTCGGAGCATACCTTAATGCAATCCGAACAGATCGAGGCTTGCGGCGCCGAGATCAGTTTTACTCCGGAATCGGAGGTGCGTCCGCAAAAGCTGCATCGATCTTTGAAAGGCTTTTTGCCCGGCGAATTCTTACTTCTATCTTTTGTCATTTACTACAGTACAACTCCGTTAAATCTTACTTGGGTCGACGTTCGAATACCTCATCGACCAGGCCATAATCCTTGGCCTCTTCGGCCGACATGAAATAATCACGATCGCTATCATGAAGAATCTTCTCATCGGTTTGCCCGGTGTGATGAGCTATTATACCGATAAGCTGCTTCTTCGTGTAAAGAATCTCGTTGGCATGAATCTCTATATCGGAGGCCTGCCCCCGGAAACCGCCTAAAGGTTGATGAATCAGGATTCTGGAATTTTTCAATGCGGCTCTTTTACCGGTTTCACCGGCGCAAAGAAGCACCGCGCCCATGGATGCGGCCAGACCGACACAGGTCGTGTTGACATCCGATTTGATGAACTGCATGGTATCGTAAATCGCTAAACCTGCGGAAACCGAACCACCCGGTGAATTGACATACAGGAAAATATCCTTACCCGGATCCTCGGCGTCCAAAAACAGAAGCTGGGCCACTACCAGGTTGGCGATATTGTCATCAATGGGAGTACCGATGAAAACGATTCTATCTTTTAGCAGACGTGAATAGATATCATAAGCGCGTTCACCACGGCCGGTTTGTTCGACCACCATCGGAACGAGTGTTTGCATTTTCAGATCTTCCATTTCCTCTCCTTGTTATTGACTGATTTCAGCATTCTCGATAATAAATTGTAGTACTTTTCTCTCCAGAAGGTTCTCATCGATCTCCTGAAATTTACCGGCCTTGCCCAATGCCTCGCGAGCCTTGTCCTCCGGCATGTTGTACTTGGCGGCAAACTCTTTCACCCAACCCGCGCGATCCTCCTCGGTGACCGTCATATTCTCCATATCGGCAATTCTACGGAAAATAAACTGCCAACGAATCGTATCCTCGCCAACCGGGCGATAACTTTGCCTCAATTTTACTTCATCGACATCTTTATAACGTTTCTTGAAATCTTCGGTTACACCATTCAAATATCTGTCCACCATCGATTCGGGTACGTCGAAACGGTTTTTTTCGACTATTTGGGTGATTAAACCGCTCTTTAACTCGTTTTCGGCGTCCATCTGGCTTTGCATGGTGATATTTTCCCGGATTTGCTCTTTTAACTTATCGAGTGTTTCAATCTGGGTGAAATCTTTCGCGAAATCGTCATTTAACTCGGGGAGTTTTATCTCTTTTACTTCCTTAACCAGCGCCGTGTACTTTACCTCGTTGCCGGCCAATTGTTTTTCAGTATAATCATCGGGATACTTGATCTCGATATCCTTCATCTCGCCAATACTCATGCCGCGAAGACTATCGCGAAACTCTTTTATCACGCCCTCGCTGCCCAGATCGACCTCGACACCATCCATCTTGTCATCCTTGATAGTGCCCATTTTGTCGAATTTCTTGACCAGGTCGACAACGACCAGGTCCTCGCCATGACAGGCGCGTTCCACCGGGTGATATTCGGCGTTCTGGCGTTGTAACTGGGAGATCGTGTCATCAATATCTTTATCCGTAGTCTCCTTGACTTTCTTCTCGGCTTTAAGACCTTTATAGCCCTCTACCGTGAACTCCGGCAGCACCTCAACCTCGGCGCGGAAACTTAGCGGTTTTTCATCCTCAAACTGGATATTGGAGAGTTTCGGCTGTTCGATAGCGTGGATTTTCTCCTGATCGAGCGCCTCCTCGTAGGCTTTGTTTACCAGATTTTCCATAGCATCCATCTTGATGCTGTCAATGTATCTTTTCCGGACGACATCAACGGGCGCTTTACCTTTGCGGAAACCGGGGATGGAGGCTTTGGCCCGGTATTCCATCACCAGGCGATCCATCTCGACTGAGATTTCCTCGTTAGGTACTTCGATATCTAAAATCCGTCTGCAATTAGGCTCGGTGTTAACAGTAACTTTCATCGATTCTCCTTAAGACAATAACAACTGACAGGGTCTGCTGCGTTCCCGTCCAACTCGTTTTAACAGCCTGAACGTCAGGTTGAGGCGGCGGCGTGATCGCGGCAATCTCCTTGATTGGCAACGGCTTATTTTAAGCCGTGTTAATCTATATGTGGTTAGCGGATGTTTTCATCGGCCAACAGATATTTTAAGATGCGAAAGGGGGGACTTGAACCCCCACCCCTTGCAGGACTGGATCCTAAATCCAGCGCGTCTACCAATTCCGCCACTCTCGCGCTCCGTGAACTTGATAATATAGTTGCGGGGATGAGGTTAGTCAAGGCTAGTGTGCGGGGATTTATGAATGTTGTGATTAATTGATTTCGGAGGATAAATCGGACGAGCCTTTACATACACAACCACCGCTCATGTCATTTGGCGGGGCGTAGGTCGGCGAGCCCTGTCCTGAAGGGATGGCGAAGCCAGCTCCCGACATAGGGTGGGGTGAATGCTGCTGATTCGAGCGCTTTATATCGCCTCGCGGGTTTAGCTACTCAACTTCCCCATAAAATTCTAATTAGCTCATTTACACATAAGAATCATTTATTGGATAAAGATTATAAAAAAGTTTCAATAAATGAATAATAAAATAATAAATGCAAATTTCTATTATTTATCTTGCTATTAGGCGACTAAAGAATTAATATATAAACAATCAATTATATCGTTTTTCCAGCAGATTGTATTTTGTGTGGAAAAGCATAAGCAACAGGGGTAAAATGACTATTATAACTTTTCCAAATTAACATGTAATTAGCTCCTGTGCTCTTAGTTTAAGGTCTATTCAGTAGTTATTAGTCTATAGCAAGGAGGTTAAATTTGTCGGAAAAAAACATATGGGTATTTGGCAACGCGGTCCAAGATATTACTCTGGATTTGATTGATTTAGATAGGTTAGCGATTGAGTACGAAAACATCCCTGATAAAATACGCTTAGATGGTAATTTGAAGCTTCATGAAAAGCTATGGATTTACACTAGAATTGGATTTGATCTATTTAAAACCGAGATGCAGTTTTCTACTGGGGACTCGTCAAAAGGGCCTAATAAAGATAGCGAGGATTTCTACCCCTTAATCCCTGGCGGTAAGTATCAATTGTCAGGATCCGTTCAAAAAGTCAAAAAAGATGCTTGGAACTCAGATGATGGCCTTTTTGTACCGTGCGAAAATATGTTATGGGGCGGCGGCGGGCTGAATTGTACTACTTTTTTAAGATCGCTTATACCAGATACAAATACTTTGCCTATCATATATACTGATGTTGCAATGAGTCGAACTCTGCATATTTTTATAAAAAAACTTCAAAGTGAATTGGATAAAGCAATAAAAAACGCAAAAGTTGAAAATCTGTCTTATGAAAACTTATACTCTATTATTTCTGATCTCATGAGCGAACAACCGGCTATCACCGAAGAGCTAGCTTCTGATATAGCATCAATAGTATCGAAGTATTCACCTTTACGTTCTCTGGAAGTGTATTTGGCCTCATTACCAGTAAACTCACTACTTTACAGACCTGACGATCCTAGCTTTAGAAGAAATATTATTTTTAGTCGCGTAAGAAGTTCAACCAGATCGATGGATGATAAAATAGTTTGTAAAGGGAAACAGGAAAGACTAAATGGTAATGATAAGGATAAAATATATAAACTCCTAAAAGGGCAAACAAAAGATATAGGTGTATTTTTATTTAACTCTTTAGCTGATAAAGCAATGTTTAAAGCCAGCTATGATATTTACCTTAATGCCATCAGTAAAGATAAAAACGTTGTCGGCATTTTAGCGATGACAAAAACTATGCGTCAAATCTTTCTTGATTGCATCAAGAGCGATGATAATAATCTTCCGCCTTTCATATTAGTATTTAATGAAAAAGAAGCCTACGAATTTGCCAGGGTCTTTTGTAATGATGTTAAACCCTTCGTAGAGTATCCGGGCGATATGCCAAATATCGTTAAATTCGCAAAAATCGCTATTGAGATTAGAAATCTATTTAATTTTGAGAAAGTAGCAAAACCCAGAATTTATGTAACAATAGGTGATCGAGGCAGTCTGGGAATTGAATTTGATGGTAGTATTGTTTATGTATGGCGTTATAGTAAACCAAGGGCATCTATCTATGACACAAACGCATGTGGGGATGCCTTCTGTGCCGGGATTTCGCTAATGGAGTGGGCGAAAAGACGAGATACAAAAGAAAGCATTTCGGGGGTGAATATAGCTAAACCTGGCGGACCGATAATGGAGATGCGCTATTTTATGGCCGTAGCATCGGCTGCTGCATACGCAAAAGCCTCAAATCGGCGCGGACGCGTAGATGGAACTGAAGTAATGGATTTGCTTGAGCATAGTCACTTTGCGAGCGTTTTTCTTCCTAATGTTGAGATAATTTCTGAATTAATAGCATCAGATAATTTGCCAGAAGGCGTTGGAAAAGATAATCGTCTAAAAATCCCTGTTTCTTCAGAAAGATTGGGAGTAACTCTGGAGCTTCGTAAGCTTATGGGAATCGGCGATTAATTCGGCAGATTGTATCTCCTATTTTAAAATGAAAGTTATATCGCCTCGCAGCTCCTGAGCTACTCTGAAACAAGCAACCCACGGTTCAACATCACCGGCACGCCAACCAGTAAGCTATTCAGTAAATGCACGTACGCTACCGGCTGATCGGCGCCGGTTATCACTGTGATTAAAATAAATACTACCAGAAGAAATACACTGATACCGCCGCCTATAACGATACCCCATCTCTGGCCGCGCTTTATTCCCCTGTAGCAGTAAATCGTAAGCAATCCTACGAATAGCAACACCACGCCTATTCCAATGGAAAATAGCAGGAAATCTTTCAGCACCGGTTCGGCCTCGGGCGTTATCAGAGCCTGATAATCCAGGTAGGTAAAATACACCACCACTTGATGAGCAACCGCCAGCAGGCAATTCAATATGCCCGATACGAGAATCAGTATTACATATCGCGATGTTTTTTCCGCCATCATATTCCTCCTCGTTATTATCGTTATTGTCTTTTTTCTCCCGGTGATGAAATATCTCTCGCAGATAGCAGGTCCGGCTAATCCTCAATCGACTTAATCGGATGACCGGGTATTTAGCCATTCGATAGCAACGATTATTTACAATGAATTAGCCGTGTCAGTCAAGCCCCTGATGAGCATGGCCTGTCGAATCGTACGGTCATATAGCCATCCGATACTAAAATCAGAATTTATGAAACCGGGAGGTAAGGATTACGTATAAAAAGCAGGCTAAACTAAATACCTCAGCCCAAATTTGCCTAACCGAACGTTTCAGCCGGATTGCTTCCCAGAGTGGTCCGGCTGGACGGATTTCAGGGCCACGATCTTGACAAACCACCGACAAATCATGATACTATAGGCTAGCAATCGAAAGGCGTTACATGACAGTACCCGGTCTGAGTTTGAAACAAGCGCGAAAATTAGCGATAAACCGTCAGTGGCCTACAGGCGCAAGTAAGCCTGCCAGAGGCAAGGAGGGAATCGCTCGAACGATCGAGCATCTCGGCTACGTGCAAATCGATACGATATCGGTAATCGAACGGGCGCATCACCACACGCTCTACAACCGCAACCCGGACTACGATGAGGGTATGCTTCACGATTTGCAGGCTGTAGACCGCCGGGTGTTCGAATACTGGGGGCATGCCGCCTCGTATTTACCGATGAGAGACTACCGTTTTTACCTTCCCCGGATGAAACAATTTCTCGATCCGCACGATAAATGGGAGAAACAGCGTCTGGAGAAATACGGCCATATGATGCCCGCCGTACTCGAGCGGATAATCAACGAGGGCCCGGTTTGCTCCAAGGATTTCAAGCCGCCCGAAGGCGCGAAAAAAAGCGGCTGGTGGGACTGGCGGCCTACCAAGGTGGCGCTGGAGATGCTTTTCTGGCAGGGCAAGTTGATGATTACCGAGCGGCGTAAATTCCAGCGGGTTTACGATCTTGCCGAACGAGTGTTACCCGAGGATATCGATTTACGCTTGCCGGGTGATGATGAGCTGGGTCGTTTCGCGGTGGAGCGGGCGATCAACGCTTATGGTGTAGCCTCGTTGAAGGATATCGTAGATCACCTCGCTATCTCCTCCAGAGAGGCGATAAAGACCGCGCTTAATTCGATGCTTGACTCCGGCGAAATTACCGGAATCGATATCCGGGGAATAGAGAACTCGTCATATTATACCAAACCGGAATACCTGAACAGCCTGTCTAAAATACGGCTTAGCAAATCTCGGGTAAGATTCCTCTCGCCTTTCGATAATTTCGTGATCCTTCGTGACAGGGTAAAGAAACTTTTCGATTTCGAATATTCGATAGAATGCTACGTACCCGCGCCTAAGAGAGTGTACGGCTATTTCGTACAACCGATTTTGTACGGCGACAAATTCATCGGCAGGATGGATTCCAAGGCGGACAGGAAAACAAAAACATATATTATTCGACAGCTTCATTTCGAAAACGATTTCCAGCCGGATGACAGATTCCTGGAGTCGTTCATGAAAAGTTTAAACGCGATGATGATATTCAATAAATGCGAACGCATAAAGCTGGAGAAAATCCATCACCCGGAATTTAAAAAGATATTAAGTAATCGGCTGAAGTAACGGCATATTTCAGGCGTATCAGTTTACCCAATCACGTATTATCAACATGCTGTTTGCGCTTATAATTCTGTCCACAGGTTATCCAACCGCCGAGTGGGATTTATTTACAACCGGTCAACTACATCAGCCAGCTTCTCGATCGTTAACAGGTACTTATCGAACAGCACCTCCAACGCAGCCGTAGCGCCTCCGGTTTCGCCGTGTTTCATACGCCAGGCTTGATCGATCGGCATAGTGTCGACATCGTAATCATCATTGACGAGCTTTAACAAATCGGATTTATTATCCGGCGGAGTTTTACCCGCAATAAGCGCCATGCCACGACAGGCGGCAATAATCGATGTTACCGAGGTGGAGATCAATCCGGTTAATATCTCCTGGTCTCCGGCCGAGGCCAGGAAGCCGCGGCGAAGCTGAACCAGTTGGCCTTTAAACTCGACCTCGCATTGGTGACGCAGGTTCTTTGTCTCGATTTCCGCATCTTCAAGCGGGTTCTCGCCGTAAAGAACTATGTGATTTTGTTTCATATCAGAAAATTCGAGTGGGAACGTATCGAGCGAGGAGTGGATATGGCCGCGCTTGAACACCAGCGGTATCGCCAGCCCCTGACCTTTGAACTTACGGCCGATCTCCAGAATAATATTAAGCTCGTTGGTGCTGACACTCTCCAAAATAATAAGAGTATTAATATCCGAGGCGCCCTCTTTGAAATCATCCCCATTACGCTTGGAGGCTCGGGCGGCAGAGCCGAATAACATGAAGCAATACAGGTTTCCGCCCAGGCTCTCGATCAATTGCTCGGCGAAGTCACTTGCCAGTTTACGGGTTTTTGCCGGTAGATGTCTTAATTTATCGTCCATATGATTATCCTCTATTTATCTATTCCTTTAAGTTCTTTAATTTTCGCTATTATTTGCGGTAAAATCTCACCCGATTTATCGTGAAACTTGATATCGCAAATATGCGATATCTCGCTCGGTTCGAGATTGACCTCCACTACAAAGGCTTTGTTTCGTTTGGCGATCACGGGTAACGAGGCTGCCGGCTGTACCGCCCCGGAGGTGCCGATCGTGAAGAATAACTCGGAATTATTGGCCGCCCGCATGGAATTTTCCATCGCCTGTGCCGGTAACATCTCGCCAAACCAGACAACATCGGGACGAAACCGCCCGCCACATTCGGGACATTTCGGGGGAAGCTCCTCGAATGTCTCGGTGTAGTTTGTCAGGCCACAGTCGAGGCACCTGTTGCGATGGATATTGCCGTGAAGCTCATGAATCACTTTCGAGCCGGCATCCATGTGGAATCTATCGACATTCTGGGTAATAAGAGTGAAATCCTCGAACAAGTCAGCCATTTCGGCTAAAGCGTGATGACCGGGATTAGGTTGGGACTTATGCACGATATCCCTTCGGTAAAGATACCACTCCCAGACAAGTACCGGATCGCGATCAAAAGACTCGAACGTGGCCAGTGTCATCGGATCGTGATTGCGCCACCAACCATCCTTACCGCGAAACGTAGGGATACCCGATTCGGCGGATATGCCCGCCCCTGTCAGAGCGACCACTCTTTTAGCCGATTGCAATACCTCAATAAGCTCTTCTGAGAATTCGATTTCTGCCATGCGGGAATTATAGCTATAAGGACTGGGATAGTCAAGGAAACTGCAATATAGTGATTTGTTCTATAGTGATCTATTTGGTCAACATCATTTTGACCAGGCTGATATTCTCAGTTTGAAGCTTGTACCAATACATACCAATGCGGTAATAGCTCTGTATAGTAACTATAATAGGTATCAGATAGTACCACGCGTAACTTGATCAACCCATCTCTAAACTTAAATTAACTGTCGGTAGTATGTTCATATCTTCTATGCGCTCACGGAGTTGTTGCATTGCTTTCAAATCACGCTCATATCGCTCTCTAAGCTTGCCAATCAGATGATTCTCCGCGAATCCCTGGTAATAGTCTATGCTCTCCAGAAGATTACTCTTGAAATCCTCGAAATATTTTAATTTCTGACGGGACAAACCATCGGTGAATTTATCGAACTCGTTGCTGAGATGCTCGAAATATAGTTTCGCCTCCTGAACGAAAATATGAGGACGTTCGGGATTTGTCAGCAGGGATAAACGACCGTAAATATGGCTTACGATCTCATCCAGAGTAGCTATTTTAGAAAAATTCACGATATTCGGGCCACAGCATATCGCTGGCTTGGCCTTGGGATTTATGCCGTTAACGCGAGTCGCGCTGCCGGCCAGATCGCAGCAAATACACGCTTTACTCATCACGGAATTTTTCAACGATTTCAACTCGGCCGGGCCGTATCCTTGCTTCTCCAGGTCCTCCAGTTTCGTTTTTTGGTATTGACGGGAGGCGACGCAGATCGGATTTTCCGTAAACTCCGTATTGCCCTTGAGATAACCCTGCACGCATGGGCTTCCCGGTTTGCCCTGGTTAATTCGTTCGTTGCGGGCTTGCTCGCTGGCGGAGGTGCGAAGGTTCCAGAACGGGATACCGAACGGCGAATTCTCGCTCAGGCCGACATCCAAAACCGAGGCTTTGCTGAGTTTCTCGAGATGTTCTCGGTCCATGTTGACCGCCTCGGGTACCATTAGGAAAGGCGTCCCCCAACCGGTTCTATCGACCCGAAATATTTTCAGGAATATATCATTCTCCTCGGCGGTACCGATTCCCCCCTGCACGGTTAGCAAAATATCGCCCGGAAAACCAGCTTTATCATACTTCCTGTCGGCTAAAACTTTCATTACCGATCCCGAAAGCAGATTCGACAACTCCTCTTTTTTATCGATGAACTCCTGTAAAATCGGTCCCAGCAAAAGGCCTTTCGTAGCGAATGCATGACCACCGCAGTTAAGCCCGGACTCTATTCTGAATTCAGATACCCACAAGCCGCGCTTAGCCAGGTATTTCGCCTGTATAGCCGCCGATCTGAAATCGGATACCTTAAGGATAATTTTCTTGGAAAGCTCACCATTAATATCGGGGAAAAAACCATCGAAATCGGCCAGGTAACCGTACAGCCGCTGATTGAATCCGGCGGAAAGAACGATCGAGGATCGCACCCGGCTCAAGGCAAAACCGCGAAGAGCCGAGCAAGCCAGCGAATACTCCGGCGAGAGTTTTTGGCCGTGACGGTATTGTGCCCGATCGGCGCTGCACATGATATTAACATCGATACTCCCCGGTACTACTTTGCTGCGAAGGTCATCCTGTTTGATTTTCCGTGCGGTCGGATCGTGTGTGTCAAGCATCGCCTGATATTGCTTTTTCAATTCCGATTCCGGCAACATCGTGAAATACCGTGTTATCTCGCTGCCCGGCTCGAACGGAGTATTTCTCAAATCATCGGTTTGACGTTTGACTATTTTATCCAGCAGATCGAGGTATGCGGTAATTCTACGCGCCCGGCTATCATCATCATGCGCGCCGATTTCGGTATAAGACTCCCCCAAACGCTCGGAGTGATATTTTCTCATTTGCTCTATTAAATTATCATCCCCCAGAGATACCACCGAGGATATCCCGTATTTAGCTACTTTGAGCGGCGTATCGATAGTAAAACCGGTGCCCATGACAGGGATATGAAAGGTGTGAGGACTAACCGGTAATGCGCTTTTCGATACGTTGTTATTTTCCTGATTATTCATACTTTCCTCTTAGCGATTCCATACAATAATGCATCCAGCATAGTGCTTATATACTCCGATAACGGAACACTTCTCTTGCCCAGTACCCAGGGGTTTTCCAGGGCTTTCAATGAGGTAACCATTATGTAAGCGATGGTGTCTATTCGATCGACATCCAGTTCACCCGATATGTTACCCTCTTTAAGTATCTCCGCCAACATGGTGACTTCCCAGGTTGCGATTCTATCCTGCACGAGCCTGATATACGGCAGATACTCATTCCAAAGTTCGGGAGTGATTTCATAGTATCGTACCAGCTCATGCACTGCCTCGATTTTCGTCGTTAAGTGCGCTTTCAGTTTGTCCCTGATAGTAGATTCCCGATGGACTGCTTTTTCGACCATCTCCCAAATACTATCGACCTCCAGCTTACAAATCTCTTTGAATATCTCATCCTTGTTATTAAAATACCGGTAAACCGTTGCCTTAGAGACTCTCGCTTTTTTCGCGATATCATCAGCAGTAGTCTTTTTCAGGCCAAAACGCGCAATCAGCTCTTTAGCGGCAGCCAGTATCTCGGATCTCTTATCCAAACGAATCTCCTTACCGTATGCGATAATGAGACTATATACGTTTTTACGTTTAGTGTGTCAATCAGTTTCACGATATGTTTTATTAAATAAATATATTAGTATAGATGATTATATCGCATTGTGATGATATTTATCGATATAATTGTTATGATTAGGTTGAATTTTAATCGCAAAGAAGTATATCCTCTGGTTGGATTATCAATGAATATATCGATTTGGCAGAAATAAACTTGACAATCGAGAATAAATGAATATTTTGTTTTGCCGATAAGTAAATTATTCCCCGGTAGCTCAGTTGGTAGAGCAGGTGGCTGTTAACCACCCTGTCGGCAGTTCGAGTCTGTCCCGGGGAGCTTTTGATCTAATCAAAATCCAATATAATCATTGCATGAAATATATTTACTTAAACTTTATCACTGGTGCCCGGTGTTTTTCGGTAAATTTTAAATTTCTCCTTGGAATTGTTAGTGAAAGATATTTTCCGATATAATTATTATATTCAGCGTATCATGCATCTCCAGCGACATTACCTTACCATCAGGATTGACAATAAAGGTCGCGCGTAAAGAAAGCCCCTCATCCTCTATGTATGTACCAAACATACGACAAACCTTACCCGAGGGATCAGAAAACATCGATAATTTTACTTTGCCGACAGCTTTCGACATGCTATGCCAGGCTTTGTGACTATACGCAGTATCGGTACTAAGGCTCATAATCTCCGTACCGAGATTTTTAAAATCGCCGTACAACTCCGATGCTTGCTCGAGTTCTGTCGGACATACGCAGGTAAAGTCTGCCGGGTAGAATATCAGTATCAGCCACTTGCCACGTAAATCACTGAACTTGATTTTTTTAATATTATCAACAACGAAAACATCAAGCTCGAATTTCGGAATCGATTCGCCAACTTTAAGCATTTTCAATCACTCCTCCGTGCTGATCTGTTAACTGCTGCTCGATTACTTGTTTAAGTTTACCATAATCAGCATATCCCTGCATTACTACAGGCTTCCTGCCGGGTGAACACAGTACCAGGGTTGGTAAATTATCAACACCAAGCTCTTGCGTTTATATCTTTTCCTTATTTATATCGACTCTATAAAATTCAACCAACCCCATATAATCGTTGTTCAGTTTTACTAAATCAGGTTCTATTGCTTTGCAGGGAGGGCAATTCTCATCATAAAAATCAATTATGCAGGGCAATGTCTCCTGGTAGTCCCGTCCTTATTATGTTTATAATCAAAAATCTCACTTAGAAAATCCTGTCTTGTCATATTCCTCATTATCATTCTCCAGGTTGAAAAAAAACCGATCCCGGATAAAACGGGATCGGTATTAACATTAGTTGATATAATTACCAATCAGCCACCGTGGTCAAAAGGCATTACCTGACATCTTTCGATATTTTGATCCTCGAACGGCTTATACGGATCGATTTTTTCCGCGGAGTCCTTGTCACAAATCCAGGTGTTCCCCTGTTTACATATTAACAATTATTTCCGCGCCTAATGATGGTTCACCGCCGCCGGCATAGCCTTTGGCGAATACGGTATATATTTTACCGCTCATAAGTTCTATACCGGGAAGATCCAGAACCACGGTTTCACTTCCCTGTAATCTTACCTGAAAGTCGTAGGTACCGGCACCGACCGGTGTATACATCGAGTATTCACCGAAAGCATAGTTACCGAATACAATAGTACCATCTGTTAAAGTGATATCAACCGCCGGCGCATCAGGGGAGAGATGTATAAATCTGACATGAGCCATACCAGGGGATGGTGCAGTTAAATCATCCATGATAACCAATGGCGCGATCTCGGAGATCTCATCGATAGCGAATATCGAGTAGTTCATATCAGCATCAAGATTCAAATCGGCCTCGATAACGGTTGTCTCTGTGCCGGAGACATTCACTCTAATATTTCTGTCACCGGCTCCAGTACCCAAATAACCGGTATTGGAGGGGAATTCCAAAGCAGAGCTGTTAAGTACAAGGTTGTCAACCAGAAGGTCAACACCGGGGGCATTCGGAGAGGCATGTACAACCATGACATTTGAAACGGCAGGAGTTAAATCGGCATAAGAGACACCATCACTGTTATCGATAAAAGCCCTGACAGAGAACGGATACTCATCCGAGTTATCGAGAGTACCATGGGCTATCACCGTATATACATTTCCCTCAACGACAGTGATAGGATCGAATACTACAACCTCGGTTGAGGCTCCCGCAGGTGTAACTACAAAGGTGTAATCTGAGCCATCAACCTCGGCATAATCGGTGAGTTCGCCAAAAGATCTATTTAAAAACACGGCCGGGCCATTGCCGGAGTCGAGCTTGATATCGACTGCAGGGGCATCAGGCGAGGCGTGGAGAAATCTAACTTTAGCCTTACCGGGGTTTGAATCTCTCATATCCTCGGAAACAAGAGGCGTAATCATCGCTAATTCATCAATTGCAAAAACCGTATAGTCGGCATCTTCCATCAAATTCAGGGTAGCATCAATTACTACCGGGGAGGATGAACCGGCCGGGGTTACTTGCACGAGACGGTTACCGGATTCAACCATGGCATAACCGGAGGACATACCATAGGCAAGATCATTTACGGCAACTGCGCCGTCAACCCAGATATCCACACTGGGGGCATCATAACTGGTATGTACGACACGAATCAGCGAGGTCGGAGCTTCCGCAGGGTTCAGATCAGCAAAAGCCGAGCCCTCATCATTATCGATAAAAACACGCACCTCAAAATCGTAGTTATCGCCGGGGTTTAAAGTACCCCGGGCAACTACGGTGTAGCTGGTCCCGGCTGAAACATTGATAGGGTCAAACCTGACAACCTCATCGGTTGAACCGGCGGCGGTAACCGCGAATGAGTATGAACCTGCATCAACCGAGGTATATTCGGCTATGCTTTTAAAAGATGCGTTACCAAAAACAGTCGGACCGTTACCATTATTCAGTTTAATATCAACAGCAGGAGCATCCGGAGATGCGTGCATGAAACGAATCTTGGCCATACTGGCCTCAGGAGTGCGATTATCAGCACTAACTACAGGTTCAATCGAGGAGAGCTGATCGACCGCGAATACGGTATATTCACCATCGGCGGCTAATTCAAGGTCAGCCTCAATAACTACAGGTTCGCTCGCGCCACTGGGCGTTACCTTTACATTAATCATACCCGAGCCGATCTCGGCGTAACCCGAGGATTGGCCGTAAGCAAGGTCAGAGATTGCGACCTGATCGTCGATCCATATGTCAACAGCAGGCGCATCGTAACTAGTATGGATAACCCTTACCTTAGCATTTGCTTGTGGGTTCGGGCTAACCGGATCGTTGTTATCATCACTGCAACCGGTAATAAAGATTATTCCCAGGATTGGCAGCAAGGCTAACTTATTAATTAAATTTTTCATCATTCCCTCATTTCTGTTTTTATTTAAAGTAGAAATTGAATCCCAAGTGACTTATTCCACCCTCTATAGTCCTGATATTTGTCCTGGACTCACCGGCCAGAACGCCAAATTCGGCTTCATCAGGATATGAGAGCATTTCGATTTCAAATCCATGCCCCGCCTGGACGGAGAAATGATCGCCGAAAAAGACCTCAGCCACGGGCATCAAAGTAAAACTTAACATGGTCCATTTAGACTCGGACATAATTCCATATGGACGACCATCAAGAGAGCCATAAGTAATTCCCGGTCTGATAAGGAAATTTACCCGCTCGGTATCGTAAACCACATAAGGGAAACCTGCTCCGACATAAAAATCGGTGTAGTTATCATCTCCCTGATCGGTTGACTCGAAACCAAAGCCTAAGTCGATACCAAAATTAGAATTCACCCAGTAACGTCCGCCAACAGGCGTGGACGAATTAAAGTACCCGAGACCGTATTTTCCGGTCATATCCTTAGCGAAACTCATCGCCGGAATTGTCATTAAAGCTACGATTGCTACAATTACTGTTCTTTTAAACATCTCTTACTCCTTAAATCGTTTTCTATTTCCCCGGGCTAACAAGGGGGAGGTCATCCCCCCCCCCCGCAGTATCCGGGCTGTACTTGTCACAAATCAGTAATTATTTTCTATTTGCCTTCAACGGCAGCAGTACTCCAACGTTTGTGGATCGATCTCCACTGCATAGCCTGGTATATTGCGCTTATCCCGACAACAGCGTAGATAATCCGGCTAAAGGCACTCATATCGCCGAGAACCGTGGCCACAAGATCAAAATTCAAAAGGCCAACTAATCCCCAATTGAGCCCGCCTATCACAAGAAGCAAGGCCATGATTACGTCTATTTTTTTCATCTTTCCTCCAAAGTAAAGGTTTCATTCAAGATTTCCATTTCATTTGATACAGAAAACCAACACTGTATAGATTAGGTTCCCATTTTGTATATAATTTGTATATTAAAATAAAAATCTACAAATATCGATAATAATAGATGTAATACATTGGTACATATAGCATTATAATTGCATTACCAAAACATAGAAACAAATTGTTCAAGTTTATGGTTAAAATATTTGACAAATGTACAATAAAATACTAAAATAAGATTACCGATGAATACTTTACACCCAATCAGAATAGCCGCAAAAAAATCCGGGCTCACTCCATACATTATAAGAGCCTGGGAACGCCGATATAATGTAGTCACCCCGCAGCGGACCGATACAAATCGACGGTTATACAGCGATGAGGATATAAAGCGGCTATCATTGTTGCGTAAAGCCACCCTTGACGGTGAAAGTATCGGGCAAATCGCTAGCCTGACTCTACCCCAGTTGATTGAACTTGTCGGTGAATCATTGGAGAAAGCGAACAATTACAGCCTGAACAATATAAACGATGATCAATCACCTGCAGAATATATTGATTCTTGCCTTAAGGCGGCTAAAAATGTAGATCAAAAACAGGTTGAAGCTATCTTGATGCAAGCGGCGGTGGTCCTTAGCCGACCGGTTTTTCTTAATCAGGTTATTGAACCATTAATGAATAAAATAGGTGATCTCTGGCGGGCAGGCGACTTGAAGGTTTTACATGAGCATTTAGTTTCAACGGTGGTTCGCACGATTCTCGGTGGTATGCTCAATACCCAAAATGAAACCCCCAAAGATTCAACAATCGTAGTGACAACTCCAGCCGGCCAGGTTCATGAATTCGGCGCATTATTAGCTGCTGTAACTGCAACTGAAGACAACTGGCGAGTTATTTATCTGGGGGCTAACATTCCTGCTGATGATATTGCTAACGCGGCTATCAGTCAAAAAGCCGATGCTATCGCGTTAAGCATGGTTTATCCTTCTGACGATTTAACCGTTGCCCGGGAGTTTTCGAAGCTAAGGCAATATGTCGGTGGAAATGTAGATATCCTTGTTGGCGGGCGGGCAGCTAAATACTATAAGAATATTATTAATGATATTAACGCCATATATGTAGAATCTTTGGAAGATTTACGTTTCCAATTAGAAAAAAACAGAACGGTTCACGCGCTTTAGGGATTGTTGTATCACAGCAAAATTATTTATTGAAATTGCCCGGCATCTTAAAGCCACCTTAAATTAATCAGTCGACAGGATATTAGCAGTTTTATAAACTCGAGCTTGGGATAATTATTGGAATAAATCAGCTTAATTTATGTATTACTTTATATCACTAGTGTCCGGTGTTTTTCGTTAAATTTTAAATTTCTCCTTGGAATTGTTAATGAAAAATATTTTCCGATATAATTATTTTATTCAGCGTATCATTCATCCTGACATATCCTGCCGATGTTAGGCTTGGTTTTCTGGTTTCCAAGCGCTGCCTGGAAACCTCCTTGGGTCATGTAGAATACGCATTCTGCAGGCAAACAAGCCACGTTGCCAAGCAGCGCTTCGCAACGAGATGAAAAGACCGGACAGTAGTGACTTTATAGATATACTGATTAGTATTAACCTGATGTTTATATGTTGTAGTATTACAAGTATTAAGGAGGTGTGGGGTGAGGAATATAGTGATGCTAATATTATTAACCGTAACTATTAGTTCTACACAATCTAATACTATAGACTATGTTAATTCATCACTTTGGTATAACGCTATAGATATTACGGTCATGAATGATTTTGCTTACTGCGCTTTCACAAGTGGATTAATAATACTGGATGTGTCGGATCCAAAATCCCTAGACGAAATAAGTAAATATTATGTGCAGGAGGGAACGCGCGCTTTAGATGTTTCTGGTAAATATGCATATTTAATCGATGGTGAACATGGTCTACAAATTATCGACATCTCCAATCCGGTTAAGCAGACTCTTAAAAGCAAATACATAATTCCGAAACGACCTCGAAGTAAATCAATTAGTCGGTCTGTAGATATTTGTGTCACAGGAAATTATGCTTATATAGCCGACTGCAGTTCGTGTATTGATATTATTGATGTTTCTAATCCATCCAAACCGGAATTCGCGGGAAGATATAACATGCCCAATATGATCATGGATTTTTTCATCGCAGAGAAATTCGCTTGTGTTGCAGGGAATGATTCCAGTTTTTCTATATTAGATATATCCAACCCTATTAATCCAATCATGATGGGAGTATATCACACTTCAAGTCAAATTACTGACATTTACATTATTAATAGCCACGCTTTTCTAGCTGCTGATAGTCTAATAATTCTTGATATTTCTGATAAGGCAAAGCCATCGTTAATAGGAAGCTACGGAACAGCCGAGCGAATATCGAAAGTATTTGTGGTAGAGCATCAAGCATATATTACCATATCTGGTTTAGGGATTCAGATTATTGATATCTCAGATCCATCGCAACCAGTATTAGTAGAAAAAAATTATATAGGCCATGGTAATTTATTATACATCGCTAATGGCTACGTTTATTTAGATGCTGGTGGCATTTGGATTATAAATATCGCTCAACCATCACTATTAAATCCAATGGGAAAATACGCAACACATGGACAAGTAACAGATATCTTTATTGAGGATAACCATGCTTATATCGGTACCGCCAATTCCGGCCTTCATATATATGATATCTCTGTTCCATCCACACCGACTCAGGTTAGTAACTATAGCACTAAGCCCAAAATATCTGATATATTTGTTGATGAAAACTATGCATACCTTGCAGTTACTTTTTCAGGTCTTGAAATTATTGATATTTCTGATTTATCAAAACCATCATTAATAAGTTCATTCAACTTTGATGATACAGACTACGCGGTTGGTGTTTATGCCTCCGAGAAATACATTTACGCGGCTTTTTGGTCTGGTCTTTATATCCTTGATATCTCTGATCCGTATAGGCCGGTATTGGCCGCCAGACTCAATACATTCGATAGAATAACGGATTTCATAGTTTCTGATAATTATGTATACCTGATTGATCGAACCACCGGTCTTCAAGTTGTAAATATTTCTAATCCAATTGAGCCTTCATTTGAAGGGAGTTACAGCGAAACTGGTTTATATAGATCAGTCTCAGTATCAGGAGATTACGCCTATGTAACTTTCAAATCGGAATTGCTAGTTATCGACATTTCCGATCCTGTTGCGCTAGAGCTAACCAGCCGTATTAACACGAACCTTTCTCGATATGTTTTCCTATCTGACAATTACGCATATTTGGGCGATGGGAAAATACAGGTCATTGATATTTCTGATCCTGCCATCCCTACATTAGTAGATAGTTATAATACGCCTGGTCATACGCGTGATGTCTTCACAATTGGAAGTTACGTATATGTAGCTGATGAGTCATCTATGATTATATTGCATAACAACCGATGAGTCATTCTCAAAAAGCATCCTTTTAAATTCAACATCGGCTATCTTTAAATTCATCTAAATTATAAGCTTCAACTATGCTTTATAACTCTCCATCACACCTGCGCTTTATAAACCCCCATCTCCCACGGCTCGAGCGATATCTTCCCTACCCGCCTGCTGGCGCGTGTTTCGATCGGTGTCTTGCGTACCGGATTCAGAAGGTTCACCATCTCAGCCCCGATCTGATTCAAGTTGCTATCTATCGTCACAAAATCATTACGGGCGGCTCCCGATAGATTTAGTGCTACCAGTATCTCGGTGTCATCCAGGATACGAGAATATGCCAGCGTGCTGTTGCCATCAATGGGGAAACCGAAATCGGCGCCGTTGCCCGATATCTCGCGGAAATACTGCCTGCCGTATCGTAAAGCCGGCTCGGTGGCCCTGGTCTTGGCGATACTCGAGATCATTTTATAAATAGTATTCTCCTGGTTAAAAAAATGACTACCGGTCGTGTTGAACGGCCCCCACTTACCGCCGAACATACATTCCCTGATATAGCTGTCATTATCGCCGCCACCATCGAAACCCTGCTCGGTACCGTAGTAAATGCAGGGCACCCCCTGGCTTGTCAGAAGATAGCCCATTGCCAGTATCGCCTGCTGCCAGATTTTATTACCATGCATAAAACGTCTGTAAGGACGAGACATCTGATCATGATTATCTACGAATGTAACGAAATACTGCCCGGCCTCGCCGTGATCGGCATACATGGTTTTAAAACGCTCATAGCGTTCACGCAAAAGTGAGGGATTGGCGAATCCTTTGATCACCTCCTCAAGCACGAAATAGAGCGGAAAATCCAGCGCGGCATCGAGTGAGGGAAAACGCTCGTTGGTACCCTCGATACGGCTGTTGCGCCCGATATATTTTTGCAGTGTAGTATCATCGGCGACTATCTCACCGAATAAAAAGAAATTATGTTTTCCCATGCTTTTCGTATACTCGCGGATGGCGTTGCAGAAAATAGCCGTCGCCCCGGTTTCCATATGCTTCGCCGTATCGAGGCGGAAACCATCGATATCGGCAGTGGATATCCAGTACTTGTATGCTTTAATCAGGGGATCCAGGGCGTTATTTAAATCCAGCTCTTTTAACGTCAGGAAATCACCGTTTAAGGCTTGATCGGGATTATTCCAATCGCTTATTTGCCCGCGACGTTTGTAGTATGATATATTTTGGAATTCCTTCGGCCAGATAGCATCATCGGGCTGAAAGCCGGGCTTTTTATCGGCCTCCCGCCAGAATCCGAAATCGAAAGGTTGAGCAGCGCTTTTCTGAAAATAATAAGGATCGTCATTCGGATAGGCCCAATTATCACCGGTATGATTCAAGATAATATCCAATATGACATACATCCCACGCCGATGAGCCTGGTCGACTAACTCTACTAAATCCTTTTTCGTGCCGAACCTGGGATCGACATCCAGGAAATTTTGAATGCCGTAGCCATGATAGGTATCGTTTTTCTCCACCCGGTTTTTGAAAATCGGGCTAAGCCAGAGCGTGTTAGCCCCAAGATTTTTAATATAGTCCAACCGCCGAATAATACCCCGAATTTTGCCCCCCTGAAATAATTTACCCTGCGAACTGTCCCGATCGGTAACTGCGGCCTGCTCATCATACAGGGGAATATCTTCATTGTTATCGAATCTATCCACGAGCAGGAAATAAATGAAATTATCCCGCCAATCAACCGGTGAGGAGTAAACCTCACCCTCTTTTTTAAATGTAAGGTTACTTACGGTTTTTATTAATACATCAGGCATTGTTCCCCCTCGGTTTTTTAAGGTATATTATTTTTACGACATTTTGATAATTTAATTAATGAGAGGTTATAATTATAGCAAGGTAAATCTTACGGTTTTCTATGATATGTATTTAAAATGATATTAATAGCCAATAAGATATTACGGTTTAGATTTGGTAATTATGATTATTTCCTCGTTTTCTAGGGTAATTTAAAAACTCTAGAAAATTACCTTATGCCATATAACACTGACGGCTTTGTTAATAAACATTTTCACGAATTCCCATATGGATGATCGTACGATATGTAAATCCGGCTTGTTTTACATCAAGCTGTACCACCTCCCGGTAGTTGAAAGTGGAGATACTCGGTTTCTTGACTATCGATGCTTTAAAGGCGGCCGAGTCACTTTTCCTAATGGATTATCCATAGCTGTATACCAGATAGAATCGAATTCAGAATTACATGAATCAAACTCAAAGTCGAAACTGTTGCATCCGCTTACCGAGGTGGAATTATTATCCCCGGTTTTATATACCGTTTTCCTCTACTATCTCCACCCGGCTCTCCTCGGGTACTATCAGCCAGGCTATTATATAAGCGATAATACCACCGCCGAATGCCAGCGATAACGCTACCCACAACAAACGAACAATCGTGGGATCGATATCGAAATACTCGCCTATTCCACCGCATACACCGGCGACCATTTTATCGTCCAATGAACGCTCTAGTTTTTTTGCCATCACTTTCCTCCTTTATCCAGGTTCAAAGTATCTGCTTGTTTAGCTTTAATGTCTTTATATCTTTACCCATAAATACGGGAAATATTCATGATTGTTTTATTTTTTTGTGCAGCGCACAATTTAATATGCAAAAAAATGGGGCTCCTGGCAGGAGTCAGGAGCCCAGGGGCTTGAACCACCGACTATTCAAACCCATCATCTGGTTAATAACACCACACACTAACCAGGGCGTAATTTTATTTAACCCGATACGCCTTAACTGATAACGATACCGGCGGCGATAAAGGCTATCAGGGTGATAATTCCAAATGATTGATAAAACGTATTTCTTCTTTCCTGTTTGCTCATGATGTTTCCCCTTTTATCTTGTTCATTAGTTGAAACTGATTGTCAAAATAATCGGTTCCGCCTTTATGATAAATTTATCATAATACTCATATAATTTTTGTAGTATTAATAAGTTAGCCAATTCATATCAGTAATGATTATTATTATTTAGAAACTATCTGGTAAATTGACGATTGGCTGACTAAGAACAGATCCCGGATATACCCGGGATGGCCTGGTTGAAGTTCGGGTATGTTCTCGTACCTCAATCGGTATGCCTGATAAATAACGCCGGCGGACAAGGAGAGGCTGTCTCAAAAATATCAATGAAAGAGGATGAAGGACCAGTCATACCAGTGCTGTACGGATGATGAGGGCTATTGGCTGATGATTCATATGCGGAAGTTCGGACAGGTGAGTGGCCTGTTCTTGCGCGAGTTCATACAACCAAGCCAGTAGAAAACTAGCAATGACCTTTTGGTACAATCTCAGGATGTACTCCAGCCACGGATCAATTTTAGTTTTTTACAAACCAATTATTATAACGCCCGGCAGCCAAATCCTTTAAGATATGTCCCCTCAGGGAATGAGGCTAATCGGGGATGATCATCCCCCTGAGAAAAATCGTGATGTATTTGGAGAATTCTGCCGGTATCGATCGCAGCCCAGAATAACACCAGTTTCAATGTTTCGTAATCAACTGCTGAGGAGCAGGAATAACTGGCGAGATAGCCGCCCGGCTTGAGCAGGTCTATACCCAACATATTTATATCTTTATAACCGGTAAGGGCTTTCTTTAGATTGCTCCGACTGGCGGCGAATTTAGGCGGATCAAGTATTACCATATCGAACTTTCTACCCTGCTCCCGGAATCGTCTCAGAATTTCGAAAGCATCCCCGGCGATATAATCCGCTCGGTCGCCGGTGAAATCATTTAATTCGATATTACGACGAGCCAGTGCGAGGCTAGCCTTAGAGCTGTCAAGAAGGGTCACTGAGCGGGCTTCTGCTTTTAAGGCATAAACCGAAAAAGCCCCGGTATGGCTGAAGCAATCGAGGATATCAAGCCCGGCAACATGCTCGGCTACTTTTCTACGATTTGCCCGCTGATCCAGATAGAAACCTGTTTTCTGCCCACTGGCGATATCGACTGCGAATTTTAATCCGTTTTCCCGGATAATCAATTCTTCAGGCATCTTATCACCATATAATAATCCTGAGGATTCTTTTAATCCCTCCAGCTTACGTGTCTCCATATCACTGCGTTCGAAGATACAGGCCGGGCTCAGAAGTTCGACCAATGATTTAACGATAGCATCCTTAGCTCTGTCTACTCCGGCGGTTGAGGATTGCACCACGATACGATCCGAGTATTTATCAACGATTAGTCCGGGCAGTCTGTCACACTCGGCATGGACTAAGCGATATGAATCGGTTGATTTCTCACTCGCCAGTTTATTTCTACGAGCAATGGACTCGGCGATTTTATCATACCACCAGGTATCATCAATTATGGCAGTTTCGGCCCACTCCAGAATCCTGACGGTAATTTGCGGTTTGTGATTATAATAACCATAGGCCAGGAAATTGTTACCGCTATCGGCAATGCGCACTATCTCGCCCGGTGAGGGCCTCCCCTCGACTTTACCTATAGCCCCGGAGAAAAGCCAGGGATGAAAATTACGCACCGATTTCTCGCGGCCATTTTTAAGCTTAACCGTTAGCATGGCTGATGATATAATCAATCGCCACGATTTCTACAATAAAAAAAGCCGGATCTGATGTTGAACCGGCTGTTTAATTCTATCTCGAACTAATATTAGTATCTGGAAGATTCTTTCTCGAATCCCTCGGGGATCTCGAATTTGCCGTCCTCAACACCCTTTTTCTCGATACTTGTCACTACATTAGTGACTGAAAAAAGCGTGGCCATACCGTCCTCGGATTTATCCTTGCCGCCCATCATGCCCTTCATCATATTCATCACACCGGCCGGCATCTTGCTTTCGTCCATCTCCTCTTCATCCATAGAGGGCGTATCACCGCCGGCGCCTTTGACAGTAACTACGGTCTTGATCGGGTAGCCGTCGGCATCGCCCATCTTCTCGAATATCTTGGAGAACTCATCACCGTACTGGCTGAATACTTTCCCGGTTTCTTTCTGCGACTCTACCAAATCCACACCGGTGATCTTGGCGAAATTTTCACCGTATTCCTTTAACTCGTCATAGCCCTCAACATCGTTGGAATACCAGTATTCGAAATAAAGCTCGCTTTTTTCGTTGGGATCTTTCTTGCTGACACCTTTAGCAGTGGCGATATAGCCTTTGCAGGAGAAACCGTTAATATCAACAGGTTTGTCTTTGGTCTGGATATCTACGGTCCACTCGTAATCGTCCTCCTCATCTATTTCATCTTCATCGGTGTAAGCATCTTCATCATCCCCACCGATCATCTCTTTATACGAGTCCAAGCGGGTTTCGAAATAAGATTTCTCATCGATGTTGATATCCCACATGACACCCTTATCGAGACGGTTCACCATGACATTTTTGATCTCTTTGTCGGCGCCACCGAACATTACAGCCATCCCCCCTTTGGCCAGGGTTGTCTGCTCCGAGGCGCTCATATCGGCACGGACATACTCGACGGTTTTGATCTCCATCTCCATCATGCCCATAGCGCTGGATTTGGCCTCCTGTTTCACGATAACATCCGCCTGCGCCATAGCGAACATAGCTAGCAGGGCAAATAACGTGAATATTACTACTGATTTTCTCATCACTCCTCCTTGTAAATACTTTAAATATTTTAAGCGCTAAATATATATTAATAAAGGGTATGATTCAATTTTTATTTGATTTAAGCCCCGGAAAACATATTATTGAGGATAAATGTTAACAAAGGGAACTAGTATGACAGAGTTTAATAAAATAGACAATGAGATCCTCACTAAACTCAAAGCAATTGTCGGGAATGACTATGTCCTGACAGAAAAGTTCGATATAGAACCATACTCTCACGATGAAACCGAGGACCTCAAGTACTGGCCCGAGGTCGCGGTCAAGCCCGCTGATACCGATCAGATCTCGGCAATACTGAAACTCTGCAACGAGCATACTATTCCGGTCACCCCTCGCGGCGGCGGTACCGGGCTTTCCGGCGGGGCGCTGCCTGTTTACGGCGGCGTGGTGCTCTCCCTCGAGCGGCTTAATCGGATACTTGAAATAGATGTTGACAACATGATGGTGGTAACGCAGCCGGGCGTCATAGTGAAAGTGCTGCAGGACACGCTCGAGGAGCAGGGCCTGTTCTACCCGGTCGATCCGGCCTCGAAAGAATCGTGCCTCATAGGCGGCAATATCGCCGAAAACTCCGGCGGGCCGCGCGCTGTCAAATATGGTGTCACCAAGGATTACGTGTATGGCCTTAAAGCAGTACTTCCAGATGGCCGTATATTCTCCTCCGGCGGCAAGCTACTGAAAAACGTCTCTGGCTACAACCTGGTGCAGCTTCTGGTGGGAGCCGAGGGCACCCTGGCTGTGGTCACGGAAATAACGCTGAAAGTCATCGCCAAACCCAAATATGTACAAACGATGCTGGTACCGTTTAACTCGCTCAAGGAGGCGGCCCAGACATTAACGCAGATATTCGTCAACCGCATAGTCCCCTCGGCGGCGGAGTTCATCGAGCAGCGGGCGATCAAAGCGGCTGAGGACAAGTTCGAGCGCAAGTTTCCTTACTCCGATTCGGCGGCGTTACTGCTTTTAGAAATCGATGGCAACTACCCGGACCTTCTGGAGCAGCAGGCCGAGCATATCGGGGAGATATGCCTGGAGGGTAACGCCATTGATGTCTTCATAGCCGATAACCCCACCAAGCAGGCCGAGCTATGGGATACCCGTCGCAAAATAGGCGAGGCGGTAAAATCGATAGCGCCGTACAAGGAGGAGGACACGGTCGTCCCGCGTTCCAAACTGCCGGAGTTAGTCGAGAAGATCAAGGAGATATCGGAACGTCATAATATAACCACCATAAGCTACGGCCATGCCGGGGATGGCAACATCCACTGCAATATCATCAAGAAAGATATCACCGAGGAGCGCTGGCGTAACGAGCTGCCCAAAGCGATTGCAGAGCTGTTTACGGAGGTGGTAAAATTAGGCGGCACGATATCGGGTGAGCACGGCATAGGCTGGGTACAGAAAGAGTATCTGAAAATAGCCTGCTCGGAGACCGAGCTGGATCTGATGCGCGGGATAAAGAACGTGTTTGATCCGAAGGGGGTGTTGAATCCCGGGAAGGTGCTGCCGTAGCCGAAGACTAACCCGCGTTTACATATTAACGGGGCGGATTTTTAAGGTGTTGTTTCTTTTGTTCTAGAAGATGTAAAATAATTATGACTCAAGTTCATCTAGTATTTTTTCTATTTTCTTAAGATCTTGATTCAATCCTTCAATTGCACAAGATTTACAGAAATGTTCTGGTGAACGCTGACCTGAGTGTGATAGCTTTAACCTTTTCATCCCTTTCTCTAATCGATGTGAGGAATTATGCTGGCAATTATGTGCTTTTTGTACAATGTCAACCTTAATATTCTTAAGAAAAGATTTATGCCTAGCCATCAAACAACTCCGATATTATCTCGTTAATTAGATTTTCAAAGTTTTCATTAATTAAATCAAGTTCTTGCCTAGAAAACTCGCTCCTTTGGTTGCTAGGCCTATTAACAAAGTTATTTATTTTTTTATCAATTGCTGATTTTAATATTACAAAATTCGTTCTTCCTAAATGATTATTATCTAAATCAAAGCCACCTGGATTAATCTTCCGTTCCGCAAGTATTTTCCCGGTGGCTGTTTTAATATTATCATCAAGGGTATGTCTTTTGGCTTGTCGTTCACGTACACGCGTTGTAGGCACAGGCTGCAATTCAAGAGCACGCTTATAATCATCTACTGTAAACCCTCTTGAACGCAAAAGCTCAAAAGCTCTTTGAGCTTCAACATCTTGAGATAATAAAGGTATTTCCTGAAGATAAATAGATGTTTGAGAATTCACTTCAAATTGATTAGAGGGTATTATTTGATGAGTACTATCAGGATTTATCTCTATTTCCGATGCTGAGGAAAAATCTAAGCCTACAATAGGCAACAACTGATCAAAATATTCTTGATCGGCTTGACTAAATGTTTGAAAATCTTCCCATCTTCTCGCGACATTTGCGCCAGCATGAAAAACAACGGAACCTTGATTTTGAATATTACTTGGATCTCCATGAGCAATAACTCTCATAATCCTTCCAACAAATTGGACAAACGGAGATAACGACCTAAATATGCTAAATACAGCAGCAACTGATAAATACGGATGATCAAAACCTTCACCAAGTTTTTTAACTTGAACGATTACATCAATTTCATGGTTTTCCAATTTCTGATAAACCTCATCATTTATAGCGGAACCTTCACGGCTATGTACATATCCAACTCGTTTTCCCTTTGATCGATAACATTCCACTATCTGTATGCAATGTTCATAGTTTAAAGCTGATGCAATAATTTTATGCCTTTTTTCAGAAGTCTCTTCTCGAATTCTATCTAATTCCCTTATAGAAGCATCAACAATAGTAGACAAAGTTTCTTGTGATGTAACAATACTCCTTCTAAAACCAGAATCTTGTTCTCCTAATCGATAAACTTCCGGCAAAGATACTTCAATTTCTTGTTGGTCTTCTCTCCTAACATACTTTAATGTTGCTGGATTAAGAACAATTGCTTTTAATCTTTTTACATAACCTTCTTGTATAGCTTGAAATAATGGATACGAATAGATAATGGCCCCTGTCATAAGCTGTCCATCAGCTCTTTGAGGAGTAGCGCTAAAATTAATAATACGCGCATCAGGGAAACTTTTTCTTAAAACCTCCCAGCTCGAAGCCACATTGTGGTGCGCTTCATCGAATAGAATTAAATCAAAAAAGTCAGGTGGCAATTGCTGGAGCCATCTATTATTTTCTCCCTGCAATTGTTGAATATTAGTGACAACTACATCTGATTCTTCTAAATCAGATAAATTTGAACTCCGACCTCTTATTTCTACCGGTTCTGGATAAGGTGGCTTTTCAATGATTTCACATTTAATATAAAACATATTTTGATTTGCAGGATCAAAATCACCCATTAACTGTTTAGCTATATTTATATTTGGTGCTACGACTAAAGTACGCATTGAATGTAACGCGAAAGGCGCAAGAGTAATACATCCGGATTTACCACAACCAACAGGCATTACTATTCCTACTTCTCTTGGCGATTTTTGATCATTTTCTAGACTAGATATTGATTTAAATGCCTCACGTTGAGGTGTTCTTAAAAAACTATTATTATCAATATCAGGATTTGTATCTTGAAATGGATTACCTTTCATAAAATACTTCCTAAATCCTTTTCCACATTTAAGATGTTTAACAGATATATTTGGTAAAAAATAGGCCTAAACTAATTGACCAAAACCACTATAAAATCATTAATATAAGTATCAAAGTCAAGTATAATTTTTTGTAATTCCCCCAAAAAACTCCAGCCCCAGTATAGCAAACACACTACTACCACAATCTTACAGATTGCTTCGTCCGCTCCGCTACCACGCAATAACTGCCATCGTTAATCGTAACGGGTTGATCCACGAATGCGCGTGACCTACTGTATCTTATCTAAAAACTCCGCCCAGTCTATCGAGCGGCCGGGGTATACTACCTTCTCGAAAGGCCAATCCTTAGTAAGCCAGGTTTGAAGATCATTATATAGCACCGAATCCATGCCGAGGTCGTACTCCGCTTTGGTTACCCAGCATATCGACTCGGCATCGTAACTATCCAGGCGCGAGGGGTAGATATAAATGCAGCCAAGCACTTTGGTCTCGTCATGATTCATCACGGTATAGACAAACCCTATGCGTTTGGCAAACTCCTGCTCGTGCCAGCCCAGCACCTCGATATTCTCCTCAATGGTGACCTCAGCGGGCCAGGTATCGCCGGGCCCGAAAGTGCCCTGCAGATGCTCGACGCTGCCTTTCAACGCCTCAAAATCGAGATGCGCGTGGGATTCCTTGATCGGCATGATCGTATATCGTTTGGTCTCAAATTTCTGAGGCGGCACAAAATCATCCGGCACGAAAAACAGCCTTTTCATGTAGATCTTTGCCTCGCGATGCTCAGGATCAAGCTCGAGCGTTTTCTTAAAATACTTGATACAATTATCCCGATCATCCTCATACCAGAAAAATTGCCCTAAAACCGAGTTAACCGAGACATTCTCGGGCCGAAATTCACCGAGCGCCAGCATCATATCGATGCCGAATTGCCTGTCGCCATCAGAGAACTCCGACACTGATTTTTCTATCATACCGCTGATATCAAGCAGGCTATCTGACGGCAGCGAATTTTGCTTCGTTTGAAGAAATTCAACCGCTTTATCGATACCATCGCTATCGAGGATCGACTCGAACTCAACCGGAATAGAATCATCTTTACGTATTTCATCAGTGAAAACATAAGTGACACCGGTTGTCAGCAGTATGAAGACTGTTAGCATTGTCCGTATTAAACCTGGATTCATTTACACCTCATATCTTTTATATTCTTCAGGTAATACGAAGATTGTCGTGATTTGGTTACCGAAAATATTCTGTTTAGGGAAATTGGATCACACATGTCATTCGCCATTTTATTTCATGTTTAAAATATCGAGACGCAAAAGGTTCATCCGGAAGCGACCAGCTAACGAATTAACCATACGCACTGTTATATCATATATGTCACGTTTGCAATCACCTGTGCGGGTCAGTCAAGTCCCGAGTGGACTTGATCTATCATGCTACAATCTCTATAGGTTTGGCGGCTGCGCTTTCCAGATGGTTTAAAATGTCGAGAATGCGCTGATTGTTTTGGGCGTTCTGCTCGTTGTTCATTTGCTTGTCCAGTTCGATTCGCGCCTTGAATTCGGAAATAATATCATAACCACCGTTGCTTGTAGGTTCGGTTAAAAACGTGCTCCCTGATGGCAAATTACGTTCGCCATCGAAAGATAGTATAGCATGGTCAGCCAGGGAAATTTGGCCTGCATCATATAGCTTTTGGGAAAGCGCGGCTCTTTGTTCCGTGTTGATATCGTGCACATCGTATTCTCTGCCAAGCTGACACCAGATTAGCTCATCGCTACCATTCTCGATTGGGGTTTGGGAATTTAACGCAGTTTTACTGGATTTGACAGATTGAGCATTGATTTCAGTTAAGGCAATTGTTGATGATACACCGTTAATCGAATACATTACCACCTCCGGTTACGATTGAAAGCAAAACATATCTATTCACATTATCGATACATTATTCATTTAATTTATCTGATTTATTTCGGGAGCTATGCAGTGAAGCTAATAGCTTCGTTGATGTAATGAATGTTCATCCGGGTAATTCACGGCCTTAGCAGTCGTGAGATCCGACAAATGACATATTTCTGGAACAAAAAAGTAATATATTTATTTACTATCTACATGGTATATATTGATATTTAACAATACTAGTTTCAAGGATGGCTTACATGTACACCTCGGACGGATTAAAAGAATTCCATAAACGATCTCATCAAACCCTGAAAACCTTGCTGCAGCATTGCAATCAACTCAGTGATGAGGAATTGAATAAGGAGCTAAGCGGGTTCGGATATCCCACTGTACGAATTCAGATACATCATATAATAGGCGCGGAGAAATACTGGATAGGAGTATTACTGGGTCGTATTGATGTCGATATGGATGAGAATGATTATCAAACCGTAGATTCACTGGAAATATTTCGCGAGCAAGTTTACGATATCGCTGAAGATTACCTCCGATCCGCTACCACCGAAGAGTTATCAACCGCGCGTCCAATGATTACCTGGGGTAATAAAGAGAAGATGCTAATACCGGCACAGGTGATCATGAGGACACTCACGCATTTGTACCATCACACCGGACAAATAGCGGCTATGTGCCGTCATCTAGGTAAGCCGATTCCCGAGGGGAATGATTATCCGATTACATAGCCTGATTCATACAAGAATTCACGCGGCATGTGGGGTTCATCAAATACCATATTGAAAGTATTAATTTGCAGCTTCTCTGACATTTATTTCAGAATCAGACCGATCCCCCGCCTCGGATTGTTCATTTGACTGCTTTAAGCCATCCAGTGGCAATACTATCTCGAATTCAGTACCTTCGTTCGGTTTGGTACTAACCTCTATGATACCTCGGTGCTTGTTTATGATATCGAATGACAGGCTCATACCCAGACCGGTTCCCCTACCTACCTCCTTGGTGGTGAAAAAAGGTTCGAATATTCGGGCGGCCACCTCCTCGGTCATACCGCTGCCGTTATCTTTGAATGAGACATGAATCGCTTTACTATTACACCAAGTTCTTATCATGATTAATCCATCATTTCTCTCGATGGCTTGAGCGGCATTCATCAAAATGTTTAAAAATACCTGGTTGAGCTGATTTGCATTACAAAATAGCATCGGAATATCGCCATACTCGGTTTCTACCTTGCATTTGTATTTCAACTCGTTCCAGACTATGTTCAAGGTGCTCTTTATCCCCTCGTTGATATCGGCATACTCGGTTTTAACGCGATCCAGACGGGTAAAACTTTTCAAGTCGGCAACTATTTTCCTAACTCTTCCAGACCCCTCGAGCGACTCATCTACGGCGTCCTGAAAATCCTCCAGTATATATTTGATTTTCTCATAGGCGTCATCCCGGTTGGATGATATTCTTTCTATATAGGAATCGATTTTCTTTATATATTTCTGCATCGTTATCAGATTGGAGTTGATGTAAGCCATAGGATTATTGATTTCATGAGCAACTCCGGCCGACAACGTACCCAGCGCCGCCAATTTTTCCGATTGTATCAACTGCTCCCGGCCTCGTTGAATTTCGGTGATATCCTCGACCGTTTCGATTACCGCGTAAATCTCACCGGCGGTATTCCTCAGCGGGGTAGCTACAAGTCTAATGCTTTTCACATCGGCGGATGTCGGTGTTTCGACTATCGATTGATGCGTTTTACCATCCTCGAAAACCTTTATTGCCGGGCAATTCACGCAGATCGAATCGCGGGGAGGCTGGATGAATGTTTTATGGCATTTGCAATTCTTTTTAACCTCCAGGTTGGGGATGGCATCATATAAAAATTTGTTTACCGATAACAAATTCATTTCCTTATCGATAACGGCGACTCCCACTCCGATATTATCCACCAGTGTCTTATATTTCGCCTCTGATTCCCGCGAGGCTTTTTCGATGATTTTTAACTCGGTTATATCGGTAATATCACCGAAACATCCTATATATTTCCCCTGGTTATCATAGCGCGGCGTTAGAGCGATAAGGGCATATTTCTTGTTCCCCTTGCCGGTTTTGACGATAAATTCGTACCTCAATTTTTCACCATCGCGTAACCTATCGAATATACTTAGCTCGGTGGCTTTATCGCTTGAGAAAAATTCGGTAAGCTTTCGCCCGATCAGTTCGGATGGCTCATCGAACTCGAGGAACTCGGCTAAGGCGATATTGCAATATTCTAATTTATCACTGCTATCAATAAAAGCCAGACCGTCGGAAATCGCATTGAACAACTCCTGGCAGCTGCTTTCTTTCATCGATTCCGGTTTGTCATCGTTCATAATTCATACCATCTCAGCGACCGCTTCTTTAGCATCGAGCAATCCGTCCAAAGGCAAAATAACCAGGAACTCCGTACCCACACCAACTTTGGTTTTAATTTCAATTATGCCTTTATGCTTTTTCACGATATCATATGCTATGCTCAAACCAAGACCAGTACCTTTACCGGCAGGTTTAGTGGTATAGAAAGGCTCGAATATACGTTTTATTTTTTCTGGAGGTATTCCGATGCCGTTATCCTTAACCGAGACATATACGGCCTTCTCGTCCGCCCAGGTTTTGATTATCACCAACCCCTCATTACCAACTATGGCGTGGGAGGCGTTCACCAGCAGGTTTAAAAACACCTGGTTCAGTTGGCCGGGTATACAGTATAGTTCGGGAAGTTCTCCGTATTCGGTTTCTACTTTACATTTGTACTTGAGCTCGTTCCAGACAATATTCAAAGTGCTTTTGATACCGCTGTTGATATCGGCATACTCTTTTCCGGATTTCTCCATGCGGGTGAAGTTCTTTAAATCCGATACTATTTTCTTTACCCTGTCACCGCCTTCGAGTGATTCGTTGATGGCATCGTTAAAATCCACCAGGATTTCTTTCATGGACTTTATGTTATCACTCGTTACGCTTTCGAAATCATCGAAAACATTCGTGATTTTAACCAGGTATTTTAACATGGCCCTGAGATTGGAGTTGATATAGCCTATAGGGTTGTTCAACTCGTGTGCGACTCCAGCCGCCAGCGTTCCCAGCGAGGCCAGTTTCTCCGATTGAATCATCACCTGCCGGTTTTTAATAGTCTCGGTAACATCCTCGACCGTTTCGATAGCCGCGTAGGTGTTCCCGTATTCATCTTTTAGAGGTGAGGCGGTAATTTTAAAATTAATAATATCATCTCCGTCGGGCGTCTCTATTTCCGCTTGATGAATCAATCCATCGCGGAATACTTTCACTGTCGGGCAATGGCTGCAAATTTCATCCCGGCAAGGTTTATTATAAGCCTTAAAACATAAAGGATGTTTATTCTCGTCGACATCAGGAAACCATTCTTGCATTTTTTTATTCATGGAAATTATTCGCATATCCGGGCCTATCAGTGAAATACCTAATGCTATGTGATCCATGATGCTGCGATTGCGCCGCTCGGTGTCTCTCAAGGCATGTTCGATTTCCTTAATCTCGGTAATATCCGTGATATCTCCGATCGCTCCGATATATTTTCTTTTTTTATTGAACCTGGGTGTAATCGAGACATAGACGAATTTGATATTCCTCTGGCCTGTCGTTATTCTAAGTTCGAACCGTGACGATTTCCCCTCGCGACATGATTTTATTTTATCCTCGAATACGGCTTTCTGGTCTTTATCCAGAAAAGTAAATACGTTTTTTCCTATTATCTGAGACGGGCTATCCATATCCAATATTTTAGCGAAAGCAGGATTGCATAGTACCAGCTTGTTATGCTCATCGATTATACCGAGCCCATCCATGACAGCATTGAAAAATTCGATATACGGCCTGTTGATTTTATCGACTGCCGATTCAGCGCTGAAATTCGAATCGTCGCCGGTACTGATAGGATTAATAATATTTTTATAAATATCCATAGCTAGTAAAATTTCCCCCTGTTACTTATTCCTGTATTCGGACTTATTCAGTCGAATATAATTAAGCAATTGGTCAGTATAATCAAGCCGGGCGTAAGGCGATAGTGCAAGCATGTTTATGATTGGAAAAAGGTTGTTTCAATCGTTCCGGAGGGAAGGATAATGGCGAGTATGTTAATTAAGATAAAAAGATTTGTTTTTTCACGGAAAAGGCAGTGATTTCAAAATCTCCGGAAATGGCGTTTGAGACCTATGCCGATGAAGATTATCAGAATGATAAGTATTACCGAGTTGAATACCGAGGCTATTTTCCCCAGTGATGTTAGAGGGTAACAGTCCGAGGGCGATGTTGAGACATAGCTGACAGGTAATACGCGTGATATCGTGTAGATGAATGAGTCGAGAAAATCACTCCAGAAATAACCGTTGGCCAAAGAGCCATATAGTGATGACAACGAGTATTTGATATCCTCAATACCGGAGGCCTCATTCCTTAAGCCTGTAAGTAGATGAATGAATGAAAAAAACACCGTGAAAAACATGAACCAGCAGAAAGACCACATTGGTTTTTGCCCGAAACCGGTGAACACCTTGTAGGAGAAATAGAGTATATATCGGCTGAAAAGTTTTTTGCGTTGTTGATTTAACCATATAAATGGTTGCCACCTGAAGATCTTCCATTTAGGTTCGCTAGTTTCAATCTCATCCTCTAAAGCCTGACGTTTCATCTCGAGTTCATTGAAATAGAACCAGCCGGATTGCTCGTAGTCTTTGGTGTTATCCAGAGCGGTTTTCATACGGCGGTACAGGGAGGCGATATCGAGGGGGGAGTTTAAGTCCTCTATTTTGTAGGCTTTTCTGAGTTGCTTAGTTTGTTCTTCGTTATCATTTAATTCATTTACTTGCTTTAAGAAATGCTCTTCGGGGATAATATTCTGTCTCTTGAATGGGAAACATAGGATTCTATCGTTAACTAATCCCCATTTGCTTGATATAAATCGGGCTTCATCGAAAGAGCTCTTGTAAAATGAGAATAGAGACATATCGTTATTTGTGAAATAGACATCTTTTAGTTGGCAGTAGCGGAATAGCAAACAAGCATTGATATTATCATTAGAATTTATATCTCCAAAATAAACTGCGAAGGGATTAAATTGTATAGAATCGAATATTATCTTAGGACTGACATATCCCGCAGGTTTAAATATTGGATTTCTTAAATAAAAACGAGCCTTATCAGACATGGTAATGTTAGCAAAACTAATTTTTTTTTCAATTGTTAAGTCATTAGACAGGATTGTGCCATCAAAATGAGTTTGATGAAAATAAGCATCTCCTGAAAATTGGGCATTACTGAAATAAGCATTTCCTGAAAACTGGGCATTCCAGAAAGAAGCATCTCCTGGAAATTGGGCATTTATGAAATAAGCATATTTTGAAAATTGGGCTTTACTGAAATCAGCATCTCCTGGAAATTGGGCATTCATGAAATCAGCATCTCCTGAAAATTGGGCATCACTGAAAGAAGCATCTCCTGAAAATTGGGCATTCTTGAAATAAGCATCTCCTGAAAATTGGGCATTCGTGAAATCAGCATCTCTTGAAAATTGGGCATTCCTAAAAATAGCATCTCGTGAAAATTGGGCATTTATGAAATAAGAATTTCCTGAAAATATGTCACCTATGAAATAAACACGTTTTAAAAAAATGGCACCCAAGAAATCAGCATCTTCTGAAAATTGAACATTTATGAAAGAAGCATCTCCTGAAAATTGGGCATTCGTGAAATAAGCATGGTGATTAAAATTCAATTTACTATTATATATCCTTTCATAATCACCAAAATCTATATTGCCGGGGAATATAAAACCTTCAAAATCAAAATACTTCTTATCCTTATCATTTTGCTCATGTTTATTATGTTTAAAAATATCATCAATTCTCTCAAATATCTTATTATTAAACTCCTCAACACTAATCCCCTTGTTCTCCACGGATGCATGGAAAACGCAGAATTCCTCATCGTGAGGGGAGTTTACCGGCTCGTTGCAGCCATCGTATTTGCAGGTTTTTGGTTCGGTCATGGTTTCGCCCTTATTAGCAGATTACGTAGGGGCTGTGTCTAAGACCAGCCCGGGTTGGTTGCCATGCTGATACGGAGCGGTTTTAGATCGCCCCCTACGCTTGGCATCTTACTATTTATGATATTATTAAAATGCCCCACCCCTGCCTCAGGGCGTATTCGATACGCCCCTACGGGTGGTCATTAATTTATTTACGCAAAGCTAGCGATTGGAAAAGGCGCCGAGCTTTTTGCCCGGCACCTTCGTGTTGAATCGTTTTACTTTATCAGATGCAGCCAGTCGCTGTATAGGAAATCGAGCCGGCCTATCAGTAGCGACATACGCGACATCACCGTGTAGCCAAATGACGCGCCGAATGTCACCATCAGGAAATAAATGCCGATACGGGCCGCTCCACCTGTTATTCCCTTGTGCTCCTTGGAGAAATAGAAATATATCAGGCCCGTGAGCACACCTATCAGAATCAGGAAGTAGTTCAGGTTGGCCCAGCTTAAAAAGCCCTCCGCGCCAAGCGGGATGAACACTTTCAGCGTGTTGTTGATCTGTGCCAGCGCGTTGGATGCCAGGTAACGGGTGAGATACACGCCGGAGGTCGTACCCACGATAAACGCCAGCGGCCAGCGCGATATCCAGCCGACTTTGGGGATCAAGCGACACAACATCATGATTGCCAGTATACCCGCTACGACATACCAGATACGTTCATCGTAGTGGCCGCTAAAAACGTTCTGCAATGCGCCGTTATCAACATCCGCGCCCAGCATTTTGCGTATGCCGAGGTTATCGAGAAGTTTCGGGGTGAACGACTGGAACCACAGCGAAACGAACCAGTAGCCGGCGGATATCCCCATGAAAATAGCCTCGGAGACTTTGTAAAACGGGTTATCCTTGTACAAGAACGAAAGTATACCCAGTGTCAGGATAGCGCCGATCCATGTCCAGAAAGTAATCATAGTACGCCTCCCTTCTTATTACCGCGTGTGGCAAAGAAGGCAATATTCGCGACGATGATAAACAGTACGATCACGGTATGGGCGAATGTCTGGCCGACCATGTATTTTACGGCCCGGCCGGGGAACTCGGTAAGTATCTCGAATTCGGCGCCGCCTTTCATGCCACCGGCCAGCCCACGAAGTTGCTTGCCGAGGTAAGGATATACCGAGGGGGCCTGCACGGCGGTATTACCCGCGCCGACTATCGCGCCGAATTTATCGGCCGCGAACAGTACCCACTCAATCGTGCCGGGATAACCGGCTGAGAGATTGAACACGTAATCGATGTTCGAGAAATTCTTCACGCCCTGCATTATCGGGAATTGATCGACGGGCGTGCCGAAATTATCGTTGGGAAACATCGCCGGTATGGAGGAGCCCATGCGCTGAATAACCAGCTCGTTACCTGCCTGGTAACCGAGGTTGATATAATCAACGCCGTACTCGAACGGCCGACCCGATACTTCCTCGGCTACTCGACGGGCACGTTCGGCTTGTATGGAACCCTGTGGCCATAAACCGATACAGATAACCTTGAAATTGCGCTTTAAAGCATATTGAAGGAATGTCTCTGCCATCGGTTGAAGCTCCGGTTCGGAGCTGGGGTCGTAGTCAAGCGAGACCATCACCTTGGCGCCGTCTGGCAGTTTCTCCATGGTATCAACCAACAGTTCTACCTCGGGCGAGGTCGGGATTTCCATATCGAACTTGATAAACATCGGGATAGACAGCGCAATGAAAATAAGCAGGAAGATCACCCGACGGTCTATTCCCATCATTCTTTCCAGGAAGTTTTTCACACCGTTAGCCATTATTCACCTCCCAGGTATGAGCGTTCGATGCCAAGTATCATGCGCAGCGCAGTGGAGACGATACCCAGCGAGATACCGATCATGATAGCTCTCTGACCGGCAAGGTTGGGTACGTTCATAATCCAGCTCGCCACGTTGGACATTTGCAGAGAATGAGGCAGCCAGCCTGTCAGCATATCGCCAAGCGGCACACGGCCGAGCATCACGAGGAATGCCGCCACCAGCAGTACGGTAGCCTCCTTATTGCGCGCCCTGAATGCCCGGTACGAGGCCGAACCGACGAAGAACGCCAGCAAAGCGAACATCATTGACACGAGTGGTGAGTAGACATAATCGTATAATGTCGAAAACGGCGTACCCGGATCAAGGAAACGAGTGCCGCCGGAGAAGAACAAGCCGACGATGACCATTATCAAGAAACAGACAATTACTATTAACGAGTATGGCCAGTCTTTCTGACGTTTATACACTTTATCACCGGCAACCTTTATGAGGTTGAGCGCGCCCAGCCAGATAGCGGTTGCCTGGATGATAGAGAACCAGTCCGAGAAAACATCGTTTAATGTGCCGAACGGGGTATGCGGGATGAAGTACTGTATAACCAGCACCGATCCGACTATACCGGCAATCAGTAATGGAACTTCACGTTTCATAGCCTAACCTCCCGACACATCGAATAGGGTTGCGAAATTGAATATTCCCAACACCTGGATTACGAATCCCAACAATAACGCGGTAATGATTGCGAGCTTACCCAGATCCTGACCCTTCAGGGAGCCGAGGAGCTTGGGTTCGCGCGAGAGATATGCGCTGGCGGCGAACAGCTCCTCACCGATCAGGGTGTAATCGCAGGCGGCCACGAAAAACGGCAATTGCGAAGGCATAGCCGTTCCGGCGATTTGGATAGCGCCGATAGAGTTGCCGGTCTCGGCCAGAATCAACGATTCGGCGTAGAACGCCCCCTGATAGAAGATGGTGGCCGGTTTCTGGCGAACGATCAAGCCATCGATACCGGCGGCGTAACCGAACTGGTCATCGGTGAGATAGTACACCATGTCATCGGAGTAAGCATCGGGGCGGCCGGCGTTGAGATACGCCTCTTTAACCACCTCTCGCGCGGTTACCATCACCAGCGAACGCGACACGGGCACATCGATACGAGCTTCGTACTCGGCTGTTTTCTGCGCAACACGGCCGAGAATAGTCACTCCTGCGATAGTTTGGACGTTGTCCATATCCTGAGTGCCCGGTATGAAAAATATTTTCTTGCCCATCTCGGTGGCACGGCCAACCGCCTCATCGACGGCCTCCAAACCGGCTATTTTACGGATGTACAGTTTCTTGCCCGATTTGGCGCTGGTGATATAGAACAGTATCGCCGAGATAAGAAACGCGGTGGCGATAAACATGTTTGTCAGGCCGAAATTGAACCACTGTTGTGAGGATGTCACCGGCGTGCTCGTGATTGCCCGGGCAATCTGATCCCCGGCTCTGGCATCTATAGCGTACCAGTATTTCACGCCATCCAAAGCGTTGTTGTCGAGATAGGTTTTGTAGTCATGGTTATCCTCATCCCCACCGGCGGTGGTCTCGCCGAGCTGCTCGAACGGCCCCTCGGGAGATTCCCCGCGAAGGATCGCGTAACCTGCAAACCCGGGGGTCTCAGCGATATCATCGGGCGAGCGTTCCCACCTGATAGTTATCGATGAGCCTGCATCATTAGGTGTGTCTTTGGCGATCACCTCACCCGGCGGGGCTACGGTCGGAACCTGGATCATCTCGGCCGGAGAGCTTTCATCCGCAACCGGGGTGGTCTCCTGACCGAAAGAGCCCAACGAGAGTAGAATCACCAAAAGTATCACATAAAGGATCTTTTGTTTCATGAGTACCTCTTTCTTTTTGTTATTATTTTAAATGTATCATAGTTTATTCTATTTACAGCCGTCTTGGGGCATGCTATATTGGCGATCCTGCTGATCGAGTCTACGGGGTAATTGAAATATTCGTATATGGTATTCATAGGTTTTTTATCTAACCATTTTATGGGTATTTAGTCAAGAAAATAGAATTTTTTAGGAAACCCCGGTGGATGTTAAAGATGTTTTAACATCAATCTTAACTCGATTAACATAAACTAATTATTCACTTACGGAAGGAGCAAGAGATGGTCATCAGAAGTATCTTAACACTGGTTTTAATCGCAGGAATCAGCTTCTCAGCGGCAATCGGTGATAACCACGAGCAAAATGAGATGGCGGCAATGGAGATGGGAGCGCCCGCTCAGATGAAAGAACTGGCTTACATGGAGGGGCAATGGGATTGCGATATGGAATGGGCCGATATGGAAAATCCCGAGAAATGGAATAAAACCCGGGGTAGCGCTATGTATAAATACACCCTGGATGGTTGTGCGATCGAGAGCCGGTTTAAGGGCGAAATGCTGGGGATGCCTTTCGATGGTTTCATGATGATAAGTTATGACCGTGATACAAACGAGTGGCAAAATCTCTGGATCGATTCGATGGGCGGTAAGATGTCATTTTATACCGGCAAATACCAGGAGGGTAAGATGGTAACCTCCGGCAAAGAGGTCTGGGCCGGACAGAAACTTCATTCACGGGTGACCATTTTTAACCAGACCGAAAACAAGTTCGATTGGTTATTCGAGCATTCATTCGATGGCGGTAAAACCTGGCAAGTTATGGGCAAGGCTGTTTATACCAAGCGATAATTTTCGATATAATTGTATATTCAGTGTATCATACATCCTGATATGTCCTGCCGATGTTAGGTTTAGTTCGCTGGTTTCCAAGCGCTGCCTGGAAACCTTCTTGAGTCATGTAGAATGCGCATTCTGCAGGCAAACAAGCCACGTTGCGAAGCAGCGCTTCGCAACGAGATGGAAAGGCCGGACAGTGGCGATCAACAGTAACGACCGATTCTCTCAATAGCGGCACTATTTTATATCAGTTCTTACCTCGTAGGAGGTTGTTGGAAAAGCCATTTGCATGAGTCGCTGGGCGGACGAAGTCCTTTGTTCATCCTTTCCCGGCGAAATACTGCGTGATTTCAGGTGGCAGGAAGGGATTCCTGCCATCACCGTCATCCAACATGAACTTTTTCAACAAGCCCGGAGGAGGTAAACCAGTACGGCCACTTCTTTTTATAACCCTAGACCTTATTTCTATTAAGTTAGTTTATATGAAGGGGAAACAAAACGAAGTTTTCATAATATTATGGGTTACAAAATCGGAGTTTTGCAACCGGCACACCTCTTCCCCAGCCCCCGGATCCTGAATCAAGTTCAGGATGATATAGCCGGCTTAAGCCTGCAGGATAAAAGCCGCCAGACCTGTGGCCGATGGTAGTTTACTTATATTTTTCCTACCAGTCGTAAACTATTTTTAGTATATTCAATTTCATATATCGATGGGATAACAGGAGGAAATATTATGGCAAAGATAGCTATCGTCGGCTGCAAGCGGATCCAGGATCAGCTCTGTATAGCCTGCGAGAAATGTCTCAAAGCAATCAGCCTTCGCGAGGGCGAGTTCGCCCGGTACAAGGATGATGACGAACTCGAGCTTATCGCGCTGGGAAACTGCGGCGACTGCCCTGGGCTTATAATGCCCAAAGTTACACTGATGAATGAAATCGCGGCCGGTATCGATCGAAATTACGATATCATCCATCTGGGAACATGCGTGGTGAAAGCCAAGAAAACAGGCGATTGCCCGCTTGATTTCGACAAGATCACCAACCTGATCAAAGAGAATTTCGATAAGGAAGTGGTGATCGGCACGCATAATTATTAATCGGGAAATATTTTCGAAGATAGTTCGTATGTTTATACTAACCTCATATCACTGGTGTCCGGTCTTTAATTTGAGTGAAATCAGGATATCGAACCTCCCATCTTGAGGTATCGGATTGGGATTAGTTATGTTAATATATCACTAGTGTCCGGCCTTTAGGGACAGGTTAATTTGAGATGTTTGAGCGATTTGTATTGGGATTGGTATTTGGTCTTTAAGGAATCTCAGGACATCATCTTTTTCAAACACGAATGACCGGATTCTCTGAATTAACTTTCCAACTGAGGCCGATATTTTGTATTTGTATTTCAGCGCGCTCATTAACAAATAGATTATCAAAGCCACCCAGATCTGGGAATATACTGCGTTCTTGGAGGTACCCCAGAAAGTCTTGATCACAAGGTTCTGTTTTAACGCTTTAAAAAACAATTCTATCTGCCAGCGCTGCTTATAAATGTCGGCAATAGTCGAGGCGGCATGTTTGAAATCATTGGTCAGGAATACATAAACTTTACCGGTTTCTTTATCGATATAACGGATTCGTCTCAGCCTAATCGAACATTTTTGCTTGGAGTAAAAACCGGTAAATTCAATCCAATGATCGGAGGTGACTCCTTGCTTACGATTAGTTCTACACCGTTTGATTACTTTGTATTTAGCGTTATTCTTCTGCCGCGTGACAAAGATTATCCCCTTATCATTTAATAACTTGAAAAGACTGTAGTCATTGTAGCCTTTGTCGAAAGTCACGATACTGCCAGCCGGTAAATTGAACATCTTCCTGACTCTGGAATCATGAATATTGGCATTGGTGACAACCGCAAAATCAGGGATGTAACCATCATGGTTTAACCTGACATGAAGCTTGACACCGGCCTTGGTCGTTCTGAATTTAGCCCAATAAAATAACCCCAGACACAAATCTATGACCGTCGAATCAACTGAGTATAATTTATTCCCCAGCTTCCGGTTTTTGCCTTGAAAATGACAACCGTAACGATTCAATAATATGTAAAACAAGTTCTCGTATATTGCCGAGGGCCGATGATTGTTGGCATCCGAAAAAGTCGAACGGCGTATCTTTGACATACCCAGATGGTAAAACCTATGCGCCTGACGGGAAAGATTCAAGACCAGATCACGCAGCGATTGCTGCTCCGATAATTGCCCGAATATCATCGCCACCAGGTGCGACCAGTAGCCGAAAGAAACCGTGAAATGCCGCCCTTTGCCAGTCGAAACTGCTTTTTGGAAATCGTATCGAGAAATCATTTGCGTTATCTGGCGAAGTATTGTAACCTTCCCTTGCATTTTTAACCTCCTGTAAACAAAGGTGTTATAATTAGCGTTTACACCCTTATTATAGGAGGTCTGTCAAGCCAGCCTCAAAGCCCGGACACTAGTGTTAATATATAGTTATATCTTACCACGCCGGGATATGTCAGTATGAAAACGGAGCGCCATCCTGACACTATTGCCATTTAATTTCATAGAATAATCTTTTCCGCCTGGTTTCCAAGTGTTGCTTGGAAACCTTCATGAGTCATGTAAATGAGCATTCTTCCTGCACGGAAGCCACGTTGCGAAGCGGCGCGTCGCAACGAGAAGGGAAAGATAATCCGTAAGTTCGTAGCTAGTTGAAATAATATTATCATGAAATAGAATTATTTCTCTAGCTAATATTATTTTGTTACTTTGGAAACCTGTTTTCGTAAGATAAATATGAATATAAATCTTGTACTAATATTTAACCACGGAGAAGGTGAACTACCATGTATCGATTATTAAAATTAGCAGCCTATCTAATCCTGGTATTTTCGGTTCTGGTCACTCCGGCTTTATCGCAAAATGACTATAGCTCCGACGATACCATTCTGAGCAACCAAAAACGTTCTGCGATTATTAGTAAAATAGATAAGGTATTTAATGAGTTATATCCTTTGGAGGATGTAGCTGTTTCGATGACCGATTACATTAATGGTAAATATAGAAGGTACGAATACGATAGTCTTACGGAAATTCCCGAGCTCACGGCAAAATTGACCTCGGACCTGCGCGAGATATCCAACGATCATCATATTAAGATTTATCCATACGAGAAAATACCCGATGACCTGGCGCATGAAACAAAACTTGGTTCCCCCGAGGATAATTTTGGCTTTCATAAAGTAGAGATACTGCCGGGAAATATCGGTTATATCGAACTCGTTACTTTTAATAATCCGAAGAGCGCCGGAGCAACGGCGATTGCGGCAATGAATTTCGTGGCTAACTGTGATGCCTTGATTTTTGACCTTCGCTTGAACGGAGGCGGTGATACGGATATGGGAATATTGTTATGCAGTTACCTTTTCGACAAGCGGACGCATCTGACCGATATTTACACCCGTTCGACCAATACTACCGAGGAAGTCTGGACAATGGAGAGCGTAGCCGGGCCAAAGCTTACTGATATTCCGGTGTATATTCTTCTGAGCGGCTTTTCATATTCGGCCACCGAGGCGTTCTCATATCAACTTCAGCAACTGGGCAAAGCGACTATTATTGGCCAGAAAACCAAAGGCGGGGCGCATTCGGTTAAATATATGAGTTTCCCCGAACTCGGAATCAATATGAAAGTACCGTACACCAGTGATATCAATCCGTACTCCAAAACAAATTATATTAATGGGATAATACCGGATATTGAGACTCCAACCGATAAGGCCTTTATCGTTGCCAACTTTGAGGCATGCAAATATCTGCTCGAATCCGAGGAAGCCGAGGATACGAGATATCTGTTGGAATGGACGATGACTTACTATGAGAGCGATATGAACCAGGTGACTATAGATAGCGAAATCTTGTTAGAATATGCAGGCGTTTATGGCGAAAGTGACACGATCACCGTTAAATGCAACAGAATATTTTATACATGGGGCAGAGGTGGCTATCACGAGCTTGTTCCTATGGGGAATGATCTTTTTAAATATGCTGAGGAGAATTACGCCAAATACAGGGTTCAATTCGTCAGGGATATATACGGGGAAATAGTCGAGCTTTACGAGTTGGACAGCGATGGCGATACCTACCCGGCCCAGAAACGAGTTGGTAATTAGCTATCCGAAACCTACTAACAGACTGATTCGATATTAACGGATATCCGTCTATGCTCTTAATATATAGATCGCCCAGGGAGCAATCTTGGTCTCGTTCACCCAGTCGTATGGCTCATGTGCTTTACCGAGAGGCCTGTGAGTTTCTATAACCGTTAAACCGGCTTTAGCATATACCTCGCGGTACGCCTCATCGGTCATCAATATATCCTCCACCGGACGTTTATCCTCAACCGCGGTAGTGATAATTCTGACAATATCACCGGCCTTGGCCCGATGGTTTTCCGGGTAATCTTTTGTCGAAAACGAATGCCACTCGTTCAAATACATATCCGGTGTGGAGACCATGTTCAACATGACTCCGTTTTCGTTCAGCATAGATTTGAACTGCGCAAATAAACCAATCTTATTACTTATCGAGGGAATATTATCGAAAGTGAATGAGGAGAAAACAAGATCGAACCTTCTGCCCTCGAGCGCGCTTAGGTCTCCATTATCTACCAGCAGATACTCCCCTTCGCTATCGAGACGGCGGGCAATGGCCAGCATCTCCTTCGATATATCGATTCCGATCGTATCGAATCCCAGGCTTTTAAGGTAACGGGTAGACCGTCCGGTACCACAGCCGAAATCGAGCGACTGTTTGCCGATTACATGCATATTTAGAAACCCGGGGATATCCCGAAATGCCAGATAGTAAGTACCGGGGTATTCCAGTTTGGCATACGATTCGGCCCGGGTTATATCCTCGTAAGAATTCTTGAATGTCATATTCACCTGCCGGTTAAAAATCTTCGATCATCATTGATATTTTATAATTCATCGTAAAGCCATTTTAATCAACGGCTATGTTGTTACTGTGACAATAAATGTTTAACTTTTGTAATTATGACATTTTCCCGTCATAGTGGAAACAATTACGCCGCGATTCTTTGTTTACACTAACAGCAATGCCTTAATAAGGAGATGAACATGAAAACATATTCGGCAGGATTAGGCATAGCGATGATAATACTGGCGGTATTCATCGGATTGACGATATCACAGAAATCATCATACGCCGACAACGATATGGGGGAGAGTAGCGAAATGAAATATAACGAGTTAACCCCGGAGGAGGCGCGAGTTATCGTACATAAAGGTACCGAGCGTCCCGGCAGCGGTAAATACGAGCATTTCAAGGATAACGGTACGTTTATCTGTAAACAGTGCAACGCTCCACTTTATCACTCCACCGATAAGTTCGATTCCGGCTGCGGCTGGCCCAGTTTCGATGATGAGATTCCCGGCGCGGTCAGGCATACCCTGGATGCCGATGGTCATCGCACGGAAATTACCTGTACTAATTGCGGCGGCCATCTCGGCCACGTATTCGAGGGTGAGCATTTCACCGATAAAAACGTCCGTCACTGCGTGAATTCGATATCTCTGAGTTTCGTGCCAAAAGACGAGGAGCTTCCGCCAGTGATCACCGAGAGTAAAGTGGAAACCGCTTATTTTGCCGGTGGATGTTTCTGGGGAGTCGAGTATCTATTGGAGCAACTAGATGGTGTCATCGATGCCCGTTCCGGATTCATGGGCGGACATGTGGAGAACCCGACATACTATCAAGTATGCCACGAAAACACCGGCCATGCAGAGGCGGTTGAGGTAAAATTCGATCCGGCGAAAATATCGTTCGAGGAGTTGGCCAAGTACTTTTTCGAGATACATGATCCCGGCCAGGAGAACCGCCAGGGGCCCGACATCGGCCCGCAGTATCGTTCGGCGGTATTCTATACCAGCGCCGAGCAGAAATTTACCGCCGATAGGCTGATAGATGTACTCAAAGAAAAAGGCTATAAGGTAGTCACCGAGGTTGAGAAAGCGGGCGAATTCTATGCCGCCGAGGATTACCATCAGGATTACTACGAGGGCAACGGCAAGACACCGTACTGTCATGTGCATGAGAAGAAGTTTTAGGCAACAGAGGGGTGGAATTAAAGACTTCTTACGCCTGGCATCTCAATGTAACGAGTTGTCAACTTAACATCGGCGGTTAAACTTGCCATTCTCTTCTAGATTTATTATATCACCCAAATGAATACACCTGCTGTAAATAGAAAAATGCTGGTGTTCCTGGCCGGGCTGCTCTGGAGTATAGTCGGAGTCGCGCTGATTACGGTCGCCGGTATGTGGATATATATTAACTCCGGTAACTGGCTGCTATCGATAGCCATCGGTATTACACTTGGCTTCGCGATATACCGGTTGCAGTTTGTCAAACTGGCTAAAAAGAATTTGAACAGAATCCATGCCCAGGCGCCGGGTAAAGACAAAGTTTGCCTGTTCGCTTTCCAGGATAAGCGAAGCTATTTTATCGTGCTGATAATGATATCTATGGGCTACGGGCTTCGTCACTCGCCTATCCCGAAAATATATCTAGCTCCATTCTATATCGCGATCGGCTCGGCATTATTGCTTTCCAGCTTTCACTACTATAGAAACCTTCAGTAAATACGATTTAGTTATAGTCCTATATGGAATTGTTTCAAGGTCAAAATTTACCCTAGATTATAACGTATTCGTTCAGCACCGAGATCGCCTCATCATAACCTTCTTCGATCAACTTCGGCGCCTGGTCGGTATCGACCATATTGAATGCCGATAAATCCGGCTTTATCAGTATATCCGCCGCCTCGGTCTGAATCTTGGATGCCGTTTGCAGGGCGAACATGAATGAATTAAGCAGTACCTCGATAATGTTATGCGGTCGTTTATGTGATAACCCGGAGATCAAATCCACACCGATGATAATTTCGGCTCCCATATCTTTGAGTGGAGAGACCGGCACGTTCTCGACTATACCGCCATCAACTAAAAGCCTGCCCCCAATTTCAACCGGTTTGAATATTCCGGGAATGCAGGTACTGGCCATGACAGCCGAGGCGACACTGCCGGTGCTAAGGGTAGCCTTCTCGCCGTTGGAAATATCGGTGGCTATCACGGAAAACGGTATTGAGGCCTGATCGAACAATGCCTCGCTGATATTTTCATTTAGAAGTTTAGCCATCTTTTTATTGGATAATAAACCGAAATGAGAAAGGGATAACCCCGATATGTCCAGCCATTTCAAATCCAGCCCGATTTTTTCTACCTCTTCAGAGCATTTACCGAACGCGTAAAGCGCTCCGACGAACGAGCCTATACTCGTGCCCGCTATGCAGGCTGGCTTGATATCGTAATCATCGAGCGCTTTCAACACTCCAATATGAGCAGCACCGAGAACCGCGCCCCCACCAAGCGCCAGACCTATTTTAGAATCCCTTCGTATTTCTTTCAAATCCACCCCATTGCTTTAATATTAGATTGAATTTGCCTGAATATACTTGCAGCTAATTGATATTCCGAGAAGAATTACCTTGATATATCATTAATTGTTTATTCAAACCTTATGCTTTCAGTTATATCAAGTCTTGACCGGCAAGGTGTTGTCAGGGATATTGACTGTCATAATAATATATATGATAAGACCTTCGGGCTACGCTACTTTGAGATCAGAAACAACACAGTTTATTTATTAGAAATTAACCAATTTAGCGAATATGTTTTAGTTATTAATGGTAACATAAATTGTTCAATTGTATATGTTTATAACGCTAATTATCAGCGAATAGTATTGATGTTATTATTAATCACAAATTCCTTACCAAAATTATTTTTTCGTACCGATTTATTTCTGTTAATTCTTTAGCTAATATAGGCTTGGCTTATTTGATAGCAATTAGCCATTTTGGTATGGAAATTGTATCAAATTCTGTTATATTTAGAATATTAGCTCCGTAAACATATCGAAAGGAGATACAAGCATGCGCAAGCTGATGGTTATTTTGGGATTAATCTGCATGATGGCCGGCATCGTTTCGGCAGGCCAGGTTAGCAGAACCCTTTACTTCGATCAACCAGAGATCAAACAGGCTGACAACCTGGCAAGTGTTACACTTCCGGGATGCCTTACTATCTCGAACCCGGGTGAACCGCCGCTTCCCCGTCAGGCAATGTCTATTCTTCTACCGGCGGGTGAGGAGGCAGTCAGGATAGAGTACGTGCTGGGCGACAGGGTGAAAGTCCAGGGCAGTTACGATATCGCGCCGGCCAACAGGCAATACCCTATCGGGTACGCCGGACCATTCGAGCGCACCGAGCCTCTAGTGTCGGTTTACCAAAGCGATAGCAAATACCCGTCGACAATGGAGCAGGGATTGAGCACCCAGTTTTTCCGCGGCCATGGTATCGCTTATTTCAATGTCTGTCCGTTCGAGTACTATCCCAAAACAGGCGAGCTTTATTATTACAGGCAAATCGAGGTTAATATCATAACCGAGCCATCAGCGAAAGCCAACGATGCCTATCGCATGTTTTTAAGAACCGATAGTAAAACCAACCGGAAATTGACCGGTTATATAGATAACACCGAATCGATAAATTCATACTACGGTCAAACCTCTCTGGATGTCGATGATGACGGTAATTATGATTACCTGATTATCACCGAGGAGTCGCTGCAAAGCTCGTTCGAGGAATTGGCCGCGTATAAGAATCGTACCGGTTTCCTTACCGAGATCATGCTGGTTTCAGATATTTACGGCCAATATACCGGTAGTGACCAGCAGGATATGATCAGGAACTGTATTATCGATCAGTACCAGAATCACGGGGTTGAATACGTGCTCCTGGCCGGCGATACCGAGCTGGTACCTCATCGCGGTTTATACGATGACGCAGGTGGCTATGAGGATGAGTTTGATGTTCCGGCGGATATATATTTTGCCGGGCTGGACGGCTCCTGGAACCAAGATGGCGATAACCGCTGGGGAGAGCCCGACGAGGCCGATTTAGCCGGCGAGGTTTATATCGGAAGAATGGCGGTAGATTCGCCGACAGAGGCCGAAAATTTCATCAATAAAACCATTTTGTACCAATACCAGCCAGTGGCCGAGGATGTTAACAATATCCTGATGACCGGTGAGGACCTTGGTTGGGAGGTTTGGGGACGAGCCTATAAAGAGGAAATACGCTGTGGATCGGATGCCTGGGGATATCATACGGCGGGATTCCCACGCTATGGTTTCGATCAGGATACGCTGTATGATCTAAACGGCGACTGGAGCCCATTGGGCGATCTCGTACCGAGATTGAATGCCGGTATGGGACTGGTAAACCATCTGGGACACGCCAATAATACCTACATGATGAAATTGTATAATAGCAATATCAACGATAACAATTTCACCAATGACGGCGTTACCCATGGTTACTATCTCGTTTACTCGCAGGGCTGTTACTGCGGTGCATTCGATAACCGCGATTCTTACGGAAGCTACGGCCAGGATTGCATATCCGAGGTCTGGACCACGATCGAGAACGGCCCGGTTATTCTGGTAACTAACAGCCGCTACGGTTGGGGCGATGTTGACAGCACCAACGGCTCATCCCAGTATTACGACAGACAATTTTTCGATGCCATGCTTGATGAGAATATCACTCGGGTTGGCGAAACCCAGAGCGACGCCAAGCTGGATAATATACCATATATAGATTTCGCGCAAAACCGCTGGTGTCATTATTGCTCAAACCTGTTCGGCGATCCGACACTAGATCTGTGGTTGGCCGCGCCGGTACCGATGACAGCCGGTCACGACAATGTGATCCTGATCGGTATGGAGGATTTTTCCGTAACCTTAGCCGATAGCGATGACGATCCTATTTCCGGAGCCCGTGTCGCCCTATCTCAAAATGGCGTTTGTATTGGCCGGGGCCTCACCAATGAGTCCGGCGTAGTTACGATCGATATTATCGGCAGCCTGGATGATACCACGGAGCTGAACCTCGTAGCAACCGCGCATAATTTCGATATGTATGAAACTACTATCGACGTAGTTCCTCCTGAAGGTCCTTATATTGCATATGAAAACTACGAAATCGATGATGAACTCGGCGGCAATGATGACGGCATACTGGATTACGGTGAGACTATCGAGCTGTGGATGACCCTGGAGAATGTCGGTAGCGAGAACGCGGATAACATTTATGCTTTAATCTCCTGCGATGATCCGTATGTATTCACAATCGATAATACCGCTTCTTTCGGTGATATGGCCCCGGGTGAAACAGGCATGAGCGAGGATAGCTATACTATTAGTATCTCGCCTAATTGCCCGGATATGCATAATATCGGTATAGAGGTTGAGATGTACGCCGATGGCAGCGAGGATCCGTGGACACGGACGATCAACCTGGTTGCCCACGCCCCTGTTACATCGTTTGTCTCATGTACCATCGATGATATGGCTGGTAACGGCGACGGTATTATCGATCCCGGCGAAACCATTGAATTCAATCCCAGCATTCTTAATTCAGGCAGCAGTGAATTGGGTGAGTTCGACGGGCTGGTGTTTACCAATGATCCTAATATCACGATTACCGGCAACGGCGCTCCCGGTGGGCCAATAGCTCCGGGCGGGCAGGCTTCTTTAAATTCAGCCTGCATGCTAACGGTCAGTGAGGATTGTCCCATACCAAAAGACGTTAGTTTCACGCTTTCAGTGGATGCCTCCAACGGCCATTTTAGCAGTATGACTTTTACTATGCTTGTCGGTGGAATGAGCGAATCATTCGAAAGCGGCGTGAGCGATTGGGAACATTCTAACATCTCGAGCGGATTCTTGGATCAATGGCATTTGAGCGATCAACGCAATCATACGGAGTCCGGTCAGTATAGCTGGAAATGCGGCGATGAGGGATCGGGCGACTACGCCAATCTTCTCGACGCCGGATTGGAAATGTCGGAACTCAATCTAAACGAAAACTGCCTTCTGAAATACTGGCAGTGGATTAGAGCCGAGTACAGCACGAGCTATCCCAGCTACGCTTATGATGGCGGCCTGGTTGAGCTCAGTATCGATGGCGGCGAAAACTGGGAGCAGATATTCCCGGTTGGCGGATACCCATATTTCGTACGGATTGGCGGAACTCCGGGACCGTTCAGCGCCGAAACCCCGATTTTCTCGGGCACGAGCAACTGGCGGGAAATCACTTTCGATCTCGGCGATTACGCCAATGAAACAGCTAACATACGATTCCGTTTCGGCTCGGATGGCAGTGTTCCCGAGGAGGGATGGTTCGTCGATGATATTAAAATCACGGCCGATAATCCTTACCCGGTTCCCGGCAATCTGGATGTCGAACTGGTAAATCAATCCGAGGTAATTCTCGGTTGGGTCGCTCCGGAGGGTATAACTCCGGACGGTTACAACGTATACAGAAACGATGAGCCAGCCCAATACGGGGATACGCCGGTTAATGACGTTTTAATAACCGAGCTTTCTTTCGTGGATGAGGAATGTATTCCTACCCGTGAAAATTACTACGTTATTACCGCCATATACGACGGCGACACCGAAAGCAATTATTCTAACGAGGCTTATTTGCCGGCTCAGCCTACGGATATCGATGATGGCGAAAATGCCTTGCCGCTAACTTATGAGCTTATGCAAAACTACCCCAATCCGTTTAATCCTCAAACCACGATTAATTTCAACCTGCCCGAGCAATCGCCGGTTAAGCTGGAGATTTACGATATACTCGGACGTAAGGTAGAAACACTCGTGGATCAGGCGATGCCGGCCGGTTATCACAGCGTGATCTGGAATGCCTCACCATACGCAACCGGCATATATTTCTATAAGATTACCGCCGATGATTTCACGGAATCTCGTAAGATGGTTATGGTTAAATAGAAAACTGATTTGAATTGATATTTACGAGGGAGCAGCAATGCTCCCTTCAGACTGATGGCAAAAGGGAGTTTTTCGAGACTCCCTTTTGTTTTTGTAATATTTTAAAGGATTGTTAATTTAGATTGCGTAGAATCGAGTTGTTGAAATCAAAACGCCGGATTTAACCGAGTTTTCAACCAATAATAGATAACATAATGAAAACAACAGGCTATCTTCTTTATGTTCATGGCAATGGCAGTCATCAAACACTGTTCGGTGACCTTTTTAATACCTCTAACAAAGCTCATGACCCTCCGGACAAATATAAACATCTTTCGTAGAATTATATTTAAAATGACGCTTCTGATACTTAAGCCCCTTACAACGTACTCTAGCATACTGAATCACACCGAATATCTGATGATCAGCAAGCCCCTTACAAATAGGAGTCGTGCTGTAACCGGCATCCAGACCAACGCCACCAACACCAAAATTGAACTTTTCTATCTGATAATCCAACCTCTTTAAATAAGGAACCGAATCGTGTACATTACCGGGTGTTACATAAACATCCGTTATTATATTCTGTTTACTGTCGGTGGTAACATGATCAAGATAGCAAAAACCTTCGCCCTTGCGGTCACGACACATGTAACCGCTGTTAGGATCGGTAAGGCTCTGTATAATCGTACGTGTCCCAGGTGTCTTCTCCTTAGGGGGTTGTTCAAAAAGCCATTTGCATGAGTCGCTGGGCGGACGAAGTCCGGGGTTTAAGTCCCTGCTCCGCTACTTGTCTTTCAATAATTAAGGATTAGCCTGTATTTAGTTTAGTGCTCAATTATATATGGCTGTGAGGCTTTAGCTTGCCTACCATACTGGTGGGTTACCTGTTTATCGAATGCCATAAGATTTTATGGATTCTTGATTAGATTCATAGCCGATAAAACACAATTGATTTTGATTGATCTTTAGTAAATACCAAAAACCATAAATATTATATATTGATAGTTGATTATCACTCAATGCCAGAATACTTGAATAACACTTCCGATCATTTTGGTGACCGGTAATATAGGGTATAACAATATAATCATCATAAACCATTAATTCAGAATCCCAAGCTCCTAGTAGTTCTTGAGAATTTTGAACTTGTAAGGGGATTTGTTTGTTCAGATTGCCATTCTTGTCAAAGATGTTAAGTTCCAAGTCCATTATAGCGCTGTTTGCTATAAGAACCATAATCTCACCATTTGACTCAGATATTCCAAACGTTTGAAACCGGCTATAGTTTCTATCAATATCCTTAAACCACAAAAAATCACCATGGAAATTAAAGCAATAACAACCGTCATAAGCATTGAATAATATTAAATCATGTTGTTCAGAGAAAGAAATAATCGATAATCCTGAGATTTTATATGAAGTGTTTGGGATATCAGATTTCCATACTATACGCTTTGAATTAATATCCCACAATGCTAGGGATTTAGCATCTAAAACAAGGAGATATGAGTCAGATACTGCCTTAGAGAAAAACTCCCCCAAACAGTTTATATTGAATTTAAAGTTACCAAGCTCATCATATATACCAAATCCCATCTGTCCGCGTTCTTCATAATAATACTTACCACCTGGAGAACACTTTACATTTGCAGGGCAATTTAATGTACGAATAAAAATACCATCAATTGAATATAATTGCGCCCCAAAATTATCATTCATTTTAGCAGAGTAAATAAAGTAGTCTTCGTCATCTGCTGTAAATAATCCTTGAACGATATAGTTTTCTCCATTTAGATTAAATTCAGTCATACTGTTTTCTGTTGATAAAATATGAATCTTATGGGGTTTGCTGATCCTTACATCACCATGAGCCTGAGATGTTCGAGAGTATAATTTGGCTTCTTCAAAGATAATGTAGTTATCAGTTGAAATAGCAGCGTAAAAAACCCCTTCTGTATTGATCGCATAATTTAACTCTAACTGCTTATCAGCCATAGCTGACTGAATAAATTCCTCAATTGATATAACTTGGGCATAGCATGCTGGTACTAGCAATATCAATGTAAAACAAATCAGTACCCAACATCGAATTCTTCTTTTCATACTCACTTACACCTCCAGTATTAAATTCCACTAGATAATCTTAAAATTATATGACAAATTTCTAAACTTTAAACTAATCCAAGATTTTAAGCCAAAACGAACATCTAATACTTAAGCTAAAAATCCTTGTTTTATATAATCAGTATTGACTTTCAGGCCAAGTTATTTATTATAGAATTACACTAGTGTCCGGTGTTTTTCGTTAAATTTTAAATTTCTCCTTGGAATTGTTAATGAGAAATATTTTCCGATATAATTATTTTATTCAGCGTATCATTCATCCTGACATATCCTGCCGATGTTAGGCTTGGTTTTCTGGTTTCCAAGCGCTGCTTGGAAACCTTCTTGAATCATGTAGAATGCGCATTCTGCCGGCAAACAAGCCACGTTGCGAAGCAGCGCTTCGCAACGAGATGAAAGATCAGTGTCAATGCATTATTATGTTTCATAACTTATTACTCTTTCTATAGTACGATTTTAAATGATTTTATCTTATTATCATCTGGGGAAAAGCCAACTATATGAGTTTCTCCTGTTTTAGATTCAAGAAAATACCAGAAGCCCGCAATATTGGTAATTTGGGGTTCATCATTTTCAAAGGTTATTATACTTGTGTAATAGTCTCGAGTATTATAATTCCCTGAAATGCAAGGAACCATAATGATATCCTCAAATATTAAAAGGTCTTTATCCCATTCCCGAAACGCATTTTGCGAATTAATCCAATTCATTTTTTTATTTGTTCTTAATTTCCCATCCACAGTAAAAAACTCAATAATTGAGTTTTTTAGATTGTAATCTTGCCTGATGGTGACTAATTCACCGCTAAATGAAGAAATACCTAACATTTGCAGTCGTTCCTGATTGGAATCATATTCTTTTTGCCACAAGAAATTACCGTTAAAATCAAAACAGTAACATCCATACAATCCATTTACTGCAATAATATTGTGAAGTAATGAGAATTTGATAATGGAATTGCCTGAAAGCTTAAATGATGGTGATGGAATTTCAGTTTTCCAAATGACACTCTTATAGGAAATATCCCACATCGATAAACTGTTTGCATCCAAAACTAAAATTAGAGAATCTGATACTGCTTTAGCAGAATAACTCCCAATACATGGGATAGCAAAAATAAAATTACCATACTCGTCGTAAATACTCAATCCGTCATTGGCACGAGAGTTATAATAATATACACCCCCCGGAGAACATGTAACAAAGGGCGGGCAATTTAGGATGCTAATCAAACTGCCGTCAAGTTTACGAATACTAGAACAGTATTTTCCATCTACCCTGGAAGTATATATGAATAAATCCTCATCTTCTGATTTAATAACTCCTTTAACCATGTAGTTTTCACCATTTAAATCTAATTCGGCGAGTTTATTCTCCCCTGATAGGAAGCTTATTTTATGTGGTTTGTAAATGTTTTCCATTTGGCCTTTATCCACATTTTTGGGGTAAAGACTTTGCTCTCGAATAGCAACATATTCTCTTGTAACAAATGTTGAATAATAATTACCATCAAAGTCCTTTGAGTATTTTAACCCAGACTGCTTATCAGCCATTGCCGAATTCAGGTATTCCTCGATCGAAATAACCTGAGCATAACAGGTAGGCACTAGCAATATCACTATTATGCTAATAAGTAGCCGGTTAAATTTTATTATTCCCGTACTCACTTACACCTCCAAGATTAAATTCCACTAGATAATCTTAAAATTATATGACAAATTTCTAAACTTTAAACTAATCCAAGATTTTAAGCCAAAACGAACATCTAATACTTAAGCTAAAAATCCTTGTTTTATATAATCAGTATTGACTTTCAGGCCAAGTTATTTATTATAGAATTATTGTTAAATTAAATCGCAACGGTAATACATTAGTAACCGCTTTTATCAATAAAAGGGGAACTGCCGAGGTACCTGGTCAGTGTATTCTAGTAGTGGAAGCATGAGTTTAATCAAATTTAAGTCTTTATTGATCAACAGAATATACTTTAAAGAATAAATTTACTAAAATAACTCAGAAAAGATAAATAATATTCATTACTTGAATTCAACTTGGGATAAGTAGTTGATTCAATATTACTGGCTTTAAATCCCGATCTTGCTGATATAATTTATATCAGTCCTTTTTGAGTAAGGACCGATTATAAGTTTCCTGCCAATAGATAACAATTTAAGAGTATGCGACTAAGCTGCTCAACAATCATTTTAATCCTACAACCAGCATAACAGCCTAATTCTTGATTAGTTACTAGTAACTAACTGAATCACGATAGTAAATTGCCATTGACTTGAATAACATCTTCGCACTATCAATAATACCAACCCCCGCTATAAACCCCCGACTTTTGCCAGCTTTTTCATTAGAAGCATGAAATAATAGGCTGAATTTCTTATTATTCACTAATTTGAAACAGTTTTATTAACAAACACGCTTTAGCTTGCCAATTATCCTAACCCTATAATTATCTTTAGATTCCAATTCTGAGCCAGGTGACAATTACGGCTATATTCAGTATTTCTATATGCCGCTTTGATGAAACATGTCCTCACCACCTGTTCGAATCCCTGCTCAGCTAGTTGTCTTTCAATAATTAAAGATTAGCCTGTATTTAGTTTAGTGCTCAATTATATATGGCTGTGAGGCTTTAGCTTGCCCACCATACTGGTGGGTTACCTGTTTCGTTAAAATTAACAGTATGGCTTATACCAAATACCATATTTGTAATAAGCACAACCATGAAGGACACAAATGTAAACTTGTGTAACACTAACTTCCCCCCTGAAAAATAATAGCTGAACCTAATCAACTATTTCATAAATATTAGTTTAGTGGAAACTGAACTTTGAAGGCTTTGTAATTTAACAAAGTATATACCGGATGACACCTTATCACCTTGATAATTGGTACCATCCCAGATTATATTCCCCTCCTTCAAATCCCCCATCAGGTAGCTTTTGACCAATCTACCTGTAATATCATATATTCCTATATCACCTCCCTCCGATGATGAGTAACTTATAATTGTTGATGAATTAAATGGATTGGGATAGCAGGAAATCAATTCTTTATCCATAGGAATATGGCTATAATAATCGCCAATACTTACTGTTGACATTGAATATAAATAAATCATATCTTGAAGAGAATCTGTTACATAATTTATGGAGAATTCATTTAATCCATCTGCGTTAATATCCCCAATACTTAAAGGGTAGCTTATACACCGGGATTGGTGGTAATTATAATTAGCACATGGCTCTGTATTAAATGGTACACCTATATTATAGCATGATATTTGGGTGTTCATAAAATCCTCGGTAATTAATCTATAATCCCCAGTTGCCAATTCACAAACAAAGGGATTACATTGAAAATAATTCTCTGTCCACATATAAAAATCGGGCAATATATCGACCGGATCTCCCCCTAAATAAAGAAAATATTCATTTTCTGAATTGTGCATTATGAAATCATCAATACCATCGCAAGATATGTCCCCTATAAATAAAACATTATCGAATCGATAATCAGGTTCTAAGTTGAGTTCATCTGATCCTAAATTTAAATATACTGAATACAAATCATTTAAATAAATATTCCAATTAAATTCATCACAACTATCACCGTTTATATCAAATCCACCCCCAATTCCTTCAAGGTATACTTCTTGATAGGAATAATCATAGATAAAATCACGAGTATTATTAGGAGAATCGCTGCCCAAATAGATGAACACCTGTGGGCCATAGTAACTGTTATCAGTGCAGGTATATAAGTCACCAATGTTATCTCCGTTGAAATCACCCGCGATTAAATAACGTCCAAGAAAATCTCTATACCTTTCACCATCGATTATTAAATCAATAGTAGTATCTGGTTCAGGTGATCCGAAGTAAAAGTATAATCGCCCTTGATATAAATCGTCAATACACAACCCGGAAGCTGATATTACTATATCATCATAACCATCAGCATTGAAATCGCCTAAACCACAGGCTCTTCGGCCAAAGCCTGCAGTAACATCGGGGTAGCAAAATTCAGCATTTGGTTCGCCTTTGAAAATCAAGTCAGGTTCAGTGTCAAAAATAGGCCCGCCATAATACAGAAAGGCTGCTTCACGAAAATCGGTAGCTGTAGGCCCCTGGTAAATACCGATCAATAAATCATCGTAGCCATCAGCATTGAAATCACCTACATTATTAATCGAGGTGATTTCTGCATCGGTATCCAAATCTGTAAAACTTATAATATCAACTAATGCAAGTTCCTCATCGGCATAACAAAAACATGCCAAACTTAGTATGAAGATGGCTGTTATAATTGTTTTCATACATACTCCACTGGTAAAATTCCCAATCTGTTTATAATTAACATTATAATAATATATTACACCTATTTGTCAATATAGTTTAAGTATTATGGATAAAATACTATTTAAAAGCGAATTTAGCTCTCAATTACTTGCATTTGAAAATGATATTTTTAGCAATATGATTTATTTTAGTTAACCGTAATGAACCTCGATTTCTAACATTTTTCTAACATAACCAGCCAAAACACCAGACACGCTATATCCTATAACATATTGCTATTATTACAGATTAGTGTCTGGTGGTTTTTTTGTACTCGGACGCTTAAGTAAGCATATAATCCGGAAGTCGTAACTTTAGAAATATCTATAGCCTGAATTTCTATTGCGTCAACAATACAGTAACAACCGCGGTTGATCTGTGGTGTTTTCTGGTATCATTTAAATTCGGGGCACTAAGCTAGTTGGGATTGTTATAGCTAATTACAATAGTCTTGTGACATAATAATACATAGTAGATTTTCGATGTGTTTTAAAATCCATGTAACTCGTTGGAAATCAAGTGAGGGTGGAAGGGATTGAACCTTCGACCACCTGCTTAAAAGGCAGATGCTCTACCACTGAGCTACACCCCCAGAAAAATCACTCTACGAAAATATAGATTTAAAGCCCGGTGTCAAGTTAAAAACTTAATTATTACTTAACACTTCACCCAAATCAATAACTATTCTATTATTGCCGGGATTGCTTTCTAATCGCGACGAGATTTCAAGAGAACTTTCTGATATTTCGTCATGTTTTCCAGAACTATGCCCGTACCGCGTGCCACGCAAGTCAATGGATCATCAGCGACTATAACCGGCAGATTGGTTTCCTGCCTGAGCCTTTTATCCAGGCCGCGAATCATAGCGCCGCCACCTGTTAAGATAATCCCCCGATCGAGGATATCCGAGGCCAGCTCCGGCGGTGTTTGTTCCAGCGCCAGCCTGACAGCATCGATAATGGCATCCACGGGTTCGGAAATCGCCTCTCGTACTTGCGAGGAGGTAATTTTCATAGTTTTAGGCACGCCGGCAACCAGGTCACGACCCTTAATCTCCATCGATTCCTCTTTATCCATAGGATATGCGGAACCAATTTTGAGTTTGATTTGCTCGGCGGTACGTTCGCCTATCAGAAGGTTGTAGTTTTTCTTGAAATATTGCCCGATAACGTCATCCAACTCATCACCGGCAATACGCACGGAGGTGTTGGATACGATATCGTGAAGCGCGATTACAGCGATCTCCGAGGTTCCGCCGCCGATATCGATAATCATCGAACCGGATGGCTGATCGACCGGTAGGCCGACACCGATAGCGGCCGCCATCGGCTCCTGTATGAGATAAACCTCTCGAGCGCCGGCATTTTCGGCTGAATCACGTACGGCACGTTTCTCCACCTCGGTAATTCCCGAAGGTACGGAGATCACGATTTTCGGTTTCATCAGGTAGCGATGTTTTACGACTCGCTTGATGAAATCCGAAAGCATACGTTCGGTAATATCGAAATCGGCAATTACGCCGTCTTTCAACGGCCTGATAGCATCTATACTGCCCGGTGTACGACCGATCATCTCCTTGGCCGCGATTCCAACAGCTAAAATTTTGCCTGAGTCTTTTTCGATAGCTACGACGGAAGGCTCGTTCAAAACGATTCCGGATCCGCGAACGTATACCAATGTATTTGCTGTACCTAAATCTATTCCGATGTCATTGGAAAGAAAATTAAACCAGGACATGTCCCTCCGCCCTGACGGCTCGTCAAAATCTTTTTCTTCGGTTTCCGGAGGCATTATAGTCTCTACTTCAGCCATTGTAAATACCTTTTTCTACATTGTTTCCAACTTTTTTATTATTAGTCGGCTAAAGCGTTAAATACTTAAGGCTTAATGGTAGCTAAAGAACCTTTCACACGCCCCTGTATGAATTGTCGGACAATAGGGTCTGGACTCTCTTTTATTTGATCGGAATTGCCCGAAAAGGTAATTTTGACCTCGTGGAACATGGCGATACGATACGAAATTTTATGAGCGGAAACCATACCGAATGTGACCGCTAAGGAAGTGACTTTTAGATTATTTTAAGATTGAAAATAAGCTTATTTATAGCATCCGCCATGATAGAATAGATATCCGTTGTTAGCAAACCAAAGAGAATATACTAAAGCTGGATGTCAATCACTCTTGGAGGACTACCGTGTATTTTATGTGGGATTGGTAACAGCGTATGATGATAACCGTTTAGCGGTTACTCATCCCCGGGGAAACCATGATATAGTTCGCGTAGCTCGAAGCGCGAGAAATCCTTTACGAACACCAGGTCGATCTTCCCGGTCGGGCCGTTACGTTGCTTGGCCAGGATTATCTCGGCATCAGTACCCCATTGGCCGTCATCATCACGGGGGCGATGAATGAATAGCACGACATCCGCGTCCTGCTCGATACTGCCCGACTCACGTAAATCCGAAAGCTGGGGTTTGGCATCCTTACCGCGCAATTCCACTTGACGAGATAGCTGCGACAACGATACCACCGGCACGCCCAACTCCCTGGCCATACCTTTGAGTGAACGCGAGATATAGCTAACCTCCTGCTGACGGCTTTCGGCGCGTTTGGGGCCCTGTATAAGCTGAAGGTAGTCTATTACTATCAGTCCTATATTTTCACGCGCTTTCAATCGCCTGGCCTTGGCCCGCATCTCGAGCACCGTCATCGAGGGGGTATCATCGATGAAAATAGGCGCCTCCGACAGAGGGCCGACCGCGATCGAAAGATTGGTCCATTGCTCATCAGCCAGCTTGCCCGTACGCATCAGATGCGAGGAGATACGGGCGCGTGAGCACAATAGTCTCTGGGCCAACTGCTCCTTGGACATCTCCAGCGAAAATATGATAGTCGGTATTTTATTATCAACCGACAGGTGCTCGACGATATTCATACTCAGTGAGGTTTTACCCACAGATGGCCTGCAAGCTACGATGATAAGATCCGATTTCTGGAATCCCGAGGTCAGGTCATCCAGGGGCTTGAAACCACTGGGCACGCCGGTAAGATGCCCCTCGTGCTGGGCGTACATCTCGATATCTTTGAACGTGCCGGGAAGGATATCCCCGAGCGGTACGAACGTGCCTTTGAGTTTCTCCTCCTTGATAGAGAATATCTCATGCTCGGCCGAATCCAGGATATCATCAACGTTTTGTGTTTGATCGAATACCTTTGTCAGGATGGTGTTGGCCGATTCGATCAACCTGTTTAGTGTGGCTTTTTCTATGATGATATTCGCGTGATGTTCTATATTGGCGATACCCGGCGTAGCCTCGGTCAGGCTGGCCAGGTAAGCTCGTCCGCCGACATCCTCGAGCTGGGCACGGTTATTTAATTCGTGGGAAACGGTGATCAGATCGGCGGGTTCGTTTTTATCGTAAAGATCGATAATGACTTTGTATATTTTGCGATGGGCCGGGCGGTAGAAAAAGCTATCGGATAATATCTCTATAGCTATATCGATTGCCTCCCGTGAGAGAAGCATCGCGCCTAATACCGCCTGTTCGGCCTCCAGCGCCTGTGGTGGAATTTTCTCGGTTGTCTCGGCCATCGTCAGTCACTTAACTCCTTCAATTTCGCCATCATTTTCTTCATGTCTTCCCAGGTGGGGCGTTTAAAATTGGGGTTACGCAGCAGCGCCGCCGGATGGTAAGTAACCATCAGCAACGTCCCCTGGTAATCGAACCAGATATCGCGCATCTTGGCCAGGCTCATATTCGTTTGCAGAAGGCGTTGGGCTGATATCCTTCCCAGGCAACAGATAATTTTCGGCTTGATCAGCTTTATTTGCTGGTGAAGGTACGGCTCACAGGTTTGTGCCTCCTCGGGTTGAGGATCGCGGTTTTGTGGCGGACGGCATTTGAGTATGTTGGCGATATAGACATCATCACGAGATAGCTCCATCGCCGCTAAAATCTTATCGAGTAGTTTGCCGGCGCGTCCCACGAACGGTATGCCCAGCCTGTCCTCCTCGGCTCCGGGGGCCTCGCCGACGAACATGATATCGGCGTCAGGATTGCCCGCCCCGAACACGAACTTGTTGCGCGAATCGCCCAGCGCGCATTTTTTACAATCGTGAATAGTGTCGTAAAGTTGCTCTAGCGTTTTCGTATCGATAAAATATTCGATACTTGATTTCGAGCTTTCAATCGGTTGTTCTTGCATTATTTGAACCTGTGGCATTTCGGAATCAAAAGGTTTATAAACTGCTTTTTCACCCATCTCCGCCCGCTGTTGCAGGAAGCGATGGATTAAAGATTGCACGTTGTCGTACATTATTTACGTTTGCCTTTGATACTTTTGTGAATCTTTACTACTTCATCGAGGATGATATTCGCCAGCTCTTCTTTGGGCATAGTATCCAGTTTGATCATCTGCTTGCCCTTGATAAAGATAGTCGCCCGGTTGTTGTCCGAACCGAATTCGATGCCTTTTTGTGTCGGATTATTAGCAACTATCATATCGAGCTTTTTATCGAGCATTTTTCTTTTAGCGGCGGCCTCGAGGTTTTCTGTTTCTAGAGCGAACCCTACCAGTACCTTGCGACCGCGCTTTCTACTTAGCTCTCGAATGATGTCGGGATTTTGTTTCAAATCCAGTGAGAGCTCGGTATCGGTTTTCTTAATTTTCTGACGGCTGAAAACTTTAGGCTTGTAGTCGGCAACCGCGGCGGCCATGATGATCGTATCGATATAGCGATATTTAGCCAGCATCGCTTTCATCATCTGGTCGGCCGTTTCGATCGGGATTAGATCGACGCCGGCGGGTTTTTCGAGAGCTGTAGGCCCGGAGATAAGCGTAACTCTGGCGCCGCGACCTGCCGCCGCCTCCGCGATAGAGTAGCCCATCTTGCCTGATGACCTGTTGGAGATGAACCGGACCGGATCGAGCGGTTCGAGTGTCGGGCCGGCCGTGATAAGGATACGGTTGCGCGACAAGTCACCGGAGGTATTACCGGCAGGTGTTTTCGCCACCGATAGCATGGCTATGGCCTTATCGTATATCTCGGATGGCTCGACCATCCTGCCCTCGGCCGTTATCAGGCTTGCCAGATGTCCCTTGGTGGGGCCGATGAATTCGTGCCCATGATCCGCCAGCTCGTTGACATTTCTCCTGGTGGCGAAATTACGCCACATCTTGACATTCATCGCCGGCACGATCAGTTTGGGGCCGTCATAAGCCAGTATCTGGGTGGATAATACATCATCGGCGATGCCGGCGGCCATCTTGGCGATAATATCGGCGGTAGCCGGGGCCACTATGAAAAGATCAGCCCAATCCGCCCAGTTAACATGCTCGAGGCTGTCACGGGCCGGATCCCACATGCTGGTGGAGACCGATTCTGCGCCCAGCGCCGAGAATGTCAGTGGTGTGACGAATTTCGTTGCCGCCTCGGTCATTACGATACGTACGGATGCCCCCTCCTTGGCAAACATCCGTAACAATTCGCAAATTTTAAAAGCGGCAATACCGCCTGAGATACCGATTAGTATATTTTTATTTTTCAGATTACTTGCCATGAACTGTACTCCTGTTTTGCGTGGTGGTATATTACGAGAAAAGAAACGAGAGTGCAACCACAAATAGTCAACACGTTTTCCACACAGAATAACTGGGAAATACAATGGATATTCGCAACTACAGGTGATGTTAGCCAATCGGCTCTTGCCTGCTTTTTAACGCGAACGCCTGATGGTTTATCGCTCGCTTTATCGCCAGGATGCCGTCGAGATGGTCGACCTCGTGCTGCAGTAGCTCGGATAGATCGCTCTCCAGCAATTCACTATGCTCCTGCCAGCAAAGATCAAGATAGGTGATACGAATCGTTTTGTGACGTTTGACCCTTACCAGTAACTCGGGGAAACTCATGCATTCATCCCAGAGCTCAATTTGCTCATCACTGCCGCCATACAATATCGGGTTGATGTACACCTTCGGTGAGTCGATATGCTCATACACCAGACGTTTGAACACGCCTATTTGTGGCGCGGCTATAGCCCTGCCTACTCCATAGCGAGCACGGAAATTCATCATGGTATCGTGAAGATCGGAAACTACGGTTTTAATACTCTCGAGCTCCAGGTGATCGATTAACTCACTGGTTCTGTAGAGATCGGGATTGCCGAGTTGAAGGATCGGTTTTATTGGCATCGTAACCGGACTCCTTACATTACAACTCCGTCATATGACATTTTTTGCAAAAATCCGGGGTGATATTTTGTTGCCATAATTTTCGGAAATCTTGAAAGCTTTCGCTATTCAAGCAGCTCAATAGCGGTTTATCATTAACATTACCGAAATTCATCTCGAGTGGAAATGGTTTGGCACAGCAAGGTACCACATAACCATCCCAGCTAATGTAGAAATGATTCCAGGGGAAGCCGCATTTCCTGAAACCGGGGGGAGTATTAAAATCGAATGTTGAAAGTTCAATACCTTTGGCCAGGGCTAGCTTTTGCGCCGCTTTAAGTTCGGTCTTAAATCGCTCGGTTCCATAAAACTCATAATTACCGGTATCCCAATCGGTGGAAACCAAGTTCATGGTATTGAAATAAAGATACTTTACTTCAAGAGATGACGCCAACTCAACCAAGTCTTTCATCTGGTGATAATTCTTTTCGAAAATTACGGCATTGAACATCAAGTCCGTTGGCGTACCCGATACGATTTTCGTGATTCTATTCAGATTGGTATGTAAATAATCGAAATCGGCTTTGCTCCTTATAGAGTCGTATATGTCACCTACGCCGTCTATGGAAATTTGCAGCGTATCGATTTGACCTGCAAGCGGAGTTATGATTTCCTCTATGCCGTTAACATGAGCGTTGGTCGAGATAAAGATAATAATGCCATTGCTCTTGTCTCGAATATATTTAACGGCATCAACCAGTTTTTTATAAAGCAGTGTCTCTCCCAGGCCGGTCAAGCCTATCGAATCGACGTATGGATATAGCTGATCGACTATTTTCGTAAACAGGCCGAAGTCCATCATGCCTTTTTTCATGGCTGCGCCGTATTCGTATTCTCTGGCGCAGGTAATACATTTTAAATTGCATAGGTTGGTTAATTCTATCATTACCGATGAGGGGTTAGAGACTTTCAGCGATTTAGCCAGTTTGAAATTCGTGCTTTGGATTTTATTGAAGGTGTAGCGTGCGAGATCGAAACCATGGGGAAGATTAACCGCACGTTTTAACAGTTTATTCAATTTACGTTTCGACATGATTTCTACTTCCTTCTCTCCTCCGCCATCTTTCTCAGCCACCATTCGAGTTTCTCTTTCAGCTTGTTTTCCAGGCCCCTGTCGGTGGGATGGTAAAACCGTCTGCCGGCTATCTCATCGGGAAGGTATTCCATGTAGGCGAATGCGTCATCGTAATCGTGCGCGTATTTGTAATCCCGGCCATAGCCTAAATCTTTCATCAAGCCGGTAGGCGCGTTTCTTATCTGAATAGGCACCGGGTAGTCGGGGTTGTTCTCGATGAATTTTTTCGCGGTCTTCTCGGCGTTATATACCGAGTTTGATTTCGGCGCCAGCGCCAGGTAAACCGCCGCCTGTCCCAGGGCAATATCACCCTCGGGCGAGCCGAGGAAATGGTAGGTGTCTTTGGCGGCTAAAGCAATCTGGAGCGCGCGCGGATCGGCCAGGCCGATATCCTCGATGGCGAAACGAATCATTCGCCGGATAATATAGAGCGCGTCCTCACCGGCGGTCATCATGCGATACAACCAGTACAATGCGGCGTCGGCATCCGAGGCTCGCAGCGATTTATGCAAGGCGGAGATCAAGTTGAAATGCTGATCACCCTGCTTATCGTAAAGCAGTGATTTTTTCTGTACGGCATCGTTAATTATCTCAATCGTCACCAGGCGCATACCTTCATCATCGGGGTCAACCGTTTCGGCTACGAACTCGATCAAATTAAGCGCCATACGAGCATCGCCACCGGCCATCCCGGCCAGATGGTCAATCGCGTTGTCCTCGAATCGGAGTTTCATCTCACCGAGGCCACGTTCGCTATCGGAGGCCGCCCGGTTGAGAATCGTGGCTATGTCAGTGTCAGTGAGCTGATTTAAAACATATACACGACATCTGGAGAGAAGCGCCGAGATCACCTCGAATGAAGGATTTTCCGTGGTAGCGCCTATCAAACTTATCGTGCCGGCCTCGACATGCGGCAGGAAAGCATCCTGTTGAGCTTTATTGAAGCGATGTATCTCATCGATGAATAAAATGGTTGAACGGCCGTCAAAATCGAGTCGTCTTTTAGCCTGGGTTATTACGCCTTTAATCTCTTTTATTCCTGATATCACCGCCGAGAACGGTTCGAATTCCGCCTTTGAATATTTTGCGACCAGCCGAGCCAAGGTCGTTTTACCGGTGCCGGGAGGTCCCCAGAGTATTATAGAACCAACACGATCCTCAGTTATCGACTCGTACAGAGGTTTGCCCGGCGCTAATATTTGCTCCTGGCCGACGAATTCCTCGAGGCTTTGTGGCCTGATTCTATCTGCTAAAGGCGGTTTCGGTTTCTCGGATGATTTCTTTTTATCGAATAGCTCCATGTTTTGGAAAATAGAAACTCATTTAATATTCTGCAAGGTTAATCTGGTTTATATCGAAGACAATGTTATATTAAATTCTTGCTACTCCCTGTTTAACATGTTATACTAATATCAGACATATCCGTTGTATGTTAATGAAAAAAGGATATCCTATGCTTAAGTCGACAATTGATAGACGTCGATTCATTAAAAGGCTTTTAAGTAGTACTGCCTCTTTTCTCTCTTTTTATCCTTTTAGCAAGTTATTGAATGCCTCTCCGGCCACTCTGGAACCCCGCCAACGTATACCCAATCCCTACGTGACAACAGATGGCCGTCCTATTGTAGTTTGTGTTTCAGGTGATAATTATCAACGTATGCTTCAAACCGGATTGGCGGCGCTGGGTGGATTGGATCGGCTCGTTGATAGTAACCAGAGTGTACTTATTAAACCTAATTGCGTATATCCCGAGGCATATCCTACTACTTCGGATGTCGACTCAGTCGTATCAACGATTGAAGCCGTGAGAGCTGTTTCCTCGGGCGTTATAAATGTCGGGGATTCCGGGGGCTCCGATAACCAATATATTTACGATTATTTGGGAATCGAGGAGGCGGTTACCGGGGCCGGCGCTAACCTGCTTTTATTCGAGGATACCTATAATGTCAGACGGAATAGCTGGGATTCGGAAGTGCCGGATTTCAAGGTTTGGTCGGATATTTACGATACTCCGGTATTGATAAATCTCTGCGCGCTAAAGCGTCACTACGCAGGTTATATGACATGCGCAATCAAACATCATGTGGGAGCGGTAGCGGGCCCGAACCGACAGGAGACCCGCGGGTATCTTCATAACTTCAATGATCGTTCGTATGAATTTCTGACCACGCTTTCGGAAATGGCCGGATTGGTTAATCCCGAGTTGACAATCGTTGATGCTCGCCAGGTGATGGCCATAAACGGGCCGCTCAGAAGCCATGGTGGTGAGATCAGGGATTGCGGCAAAGTTATCCTGGGGGGCGATATAATAGCGGTCGATTGTTACTGCGCGCAATTGCTTTCCCAATATGATGAGACTTTCGATCCCGAGTGGATCGAGCCGACAATTGAGAGAGCAGTAAGACTCGGATTGGGACAAGACGATCTCGAACAGGTTGAAATTATCGAATTGGAGCAGACCTCAATAGATGACTTTACCGATCGTGCATTGCCCGATAGGGTTGTTTTATATCAAAACTACCCGAATCCTTTCAATGTCGAAACCACTATCAGGTTCGACCTGCCGAAAAAAGATTATATCAGGATGGAGATATACGATTCGCTGGGAAGAAAAATAGCGACCGCCGCTGATGGCCTTTATCAACCGGGTGTACATTATATCGCTTTCAATGCTTCCGGACTATCCAGCGGCGTATACTATTACGAGTTAATTTCATCATCCGGGAATGAGAGAAAGGCGCTGGTATTGATTAAATAATAAAAAAGGTCGGGGCAAAATATTTGCCTTTTAAAGGGAACTGAGGAGATTTGAAATTAATATTATAATTATCATTTATACCAGGTATTTATATTTAGTCATTTATTTAGATTTTGTCGACAGGGGGAAAATGCGTTCCTGATAATATCGGAAAATTGGCTCAATAAATTGAAGAGGTGCATACATGAGAGGCCCCAAGGAAACGATAGAAAAGCTTGAACTCGAGTTAGCTATCCTGAAGGATCAGCTAAAAACCCTCGAGCGAACGAATGCCCGCCTGGTTAATCCCGAGGGTGTTCCCGATGATAGGGCGGCCTTCTATGTTACACTTCTCGAGGCGGCCAATGACGCTATTATTCTCATAGATGATTATCGGTTTATCGATTGCAACGGTAAAGCGCTGGAGATGTTCGGTTGCACCAAGGAACAGCTTATAAATAAAAAGCCCTCCGAGTTTTCACCGGAATACCAACTCGACAGTAGCAACTCCGAAGAGGGAGCGCTGGAAAGAATCGACACAGCTTTCAATACCGGAACAATACTATTCGAATGGCAGCACACGAAACTGAATGGCACATTATTCGATGTGGAGGTGAATCTCAATCGGGTGAGGTACGGCTCGGAGGACTATTTACTGGCAATACTTCGCGATATCACCGAACGTAAAAAAATCGAAAGAGCCTTGAGGAACAGCCTGGATGAGATAAGCTCTCTCAACGATATAAGTCGCCGCGTTAATTCGACTCTTTCACTGGAACAAGTGCTGCAGGAATCCACACGAAGAATTTATAAAATATTATTACCCGATTTGATAATGATATTCATGAAAGAAGATCATAACCTCGTGCTGAGAAATTCATACGTACATAATGAAAAATATCGGCATGAAAACACACCTGTTCATAAAGTGGGCGAATGCCTGTGCGGCCTGGCGGTTTCCGAGGACAGGACCATCTACTCGTATGATATCGACAGGGACGAACGATGCACTTTGGATGAGTGCAAGAGAACAGGATTGAAATCTTTCGCTGCGATTCCCATAAAACGTGATGCCGATGTTATCGGTGTTCTGGGTATAGCCTCGTCGACTCCCCGCGATTTCAAGGAGCGCTCGATATTTTTGGAAACCATAGCAAACCATATATCGATTGGTATTCAAAACGCCCTGCTACACGAAAACCTGAGAAAATATACGGTCGAACTCGAACAGGTAATCGCTCAACAGAAACACTCCGAGGATTTATTGATGCAATCGGAGGAGAGGTTCCGTTCGCTGGTCGAAAATACGAGTGATACTATCTGGGAAATCGACTCCGAGGGCGTGTACGTTTATGTCAGCCCGAGGGTGAGAGACTTGCTTGGGTATGAGCCAGTTGAAATTATCGGCAAAACACCATTCGAGTTCATGCCCTCGACTGATTCCGAAAAAGTGAAAGTTGACTTCAATCAATTCAAGACGGCTAAAAAACCTTTCATGAATTATAAAAGTATATTCATTCATAAATCGGGATATCCGGTGGTCCTGGAATCCAGCGGCGAGCCGATCCTGAATGACGACAATGATGTCACCGGCTATCGGGGAATCGATAGAGATGTCACCGAGCGAGTACAAGCGGAGAAACGGTTCAGGTTGGCCGCCCGTGCGGTTTCCGATGTTATCTACGAATGGAACGTTAAAACAAATTCCCTGACCTGGTACGGAGGCCTGGAGAATATACTGGGATATGAAATAGATGAGATTCCGGATACCATAGATAAGTGGCGAAAACTGATGCATCCGGCTGATCGGGAGGCTCTGGAAAGAGCAACCGGTAATAGCGTGCGCGTAACTGCCGCGATCGAGCATGAGTATCGGATATTGCACAAAAACGGTAGCTGGCGTATGCTGGCAACCTATGGCCTCCCTCAAATCGAATCAGACGGTAAGATTGTGAAATGGATTGGCGCCTGCCGGGATATTACCGAAAAGAATCAATCTCAACTCCGGTTGAAACTTGCCCTCGAGGGATCAAAATCCGGCGTATGGGAATGGAATATTATTACGGGTGATGTAGTCTTGGATATGCGCATAGAGGAGATATTCGGCCTGGAACCGGGTACTTTTGATGGTCGGTATGAAACGTACCGTGACGCTATTCACCCGGCTGATACAGACTGGGTCCAAAAACATATACAGGAGGCTATCGAATCACCCGGCTGGGGAAATACCTATCTCATTGAACATCGCATATTGTTGCCCAATAGCGAGACGCGTTGGGTACTCTTGAACGGCGCGATAACCAGGTCGCAGGATGGCATAGCGGTTAGGATGGTGGGGGTATGCCGGGATATAACCGAACGCAAAAACGCAGAGAGGGCTTTAAGGAAATCGGAGGCGAAGTATATAGACCTTTACGAGAATGCACCAGACATGTATGTAACGGTAAACGCCAGGACCTCTTTAATCGAGGGTTGTAATAGCACGCTCGCAAATACATTAGGCCATACCAAAGCGGAAATAATCGGCCGGCCGGTATTCGATTTTTATCATCCCGACTGCCTTGGTGAGGTGGAGAAGGCTTTCAATGAATTCACGGAAAACGGTACTATCATCGATAAAGAACTGAAGCTTCTGAAAAAAGACGGCTCGGTTCTGGATGTCAGCCTGAACGTATCCTCAGTGCGTGACGAAGATGATACTATACTTTTCAGCAGATCGACTCTTCGCGATATAACCGAGCGAAAACGTAATTCGGCCGTTAACTCCTCCAGGTTGCATCTCCTGCAATTCGCCGAGATGCATACACTACCGGAATTGCTCGAGGAGACTTTAAACGAAGCTGAAAAACTCACCGATAGCCGTGTCGGCTTTTATCATTTTGTCGAGGAGGATCAGGTTACACTCAGTCTTCAGGATTGGTCTACCAGAACAAAAACGGAATTTTGCACGGCCGAGGGTAAGGGATTACACTACGATATCAGTGAAGCCGGTGTATGGGTGGACTGTGTTAGAGAACTGAAACCGGTGATCCATAACGATTACGCCTCATTGCCGCATCGCAAAGGCATGCCGGAGGGACATGCCGAAGTGATACGCGAGTTGGTTGTGCCGGTAATCCGAGGCGATAAAATCAAAGCCATTCTCGGTATCGGCAACAAGCCGGTTAATTATATCAAGCAGGATGTGGAGGCCGTATCGCTTTTGGCCAATCTGGCCTGGGAGATAGCCGAAAGAAAAATAGTAAACGAGGCCTTACGTACGAACGAAGCTAAATTGCGTGAAGCCCAGCAAATGGCAAATCTCGGTTATTGGTACTGGGATGTCAAATCCGGTGATGTTCAATGGTCGGAGGAAGTATTTAAAATTTTCCAGCTTAACCCGGATGAGTTTACCCCGCAGATTGACTCGATTCTCTCTTTATCTCCATGGCCGGAAGAAAACAAAAGAGATCAAGAACTTATACAGAAAGCCATTGAAAGTAAAAACCAGGGGTCCTATGAGCAAAGGTTCCTGCGCCCCGATGGCAGCATCGGTTATTACTCATCCACATTCCAGGGAGTATATGATAACAGTGGTGCGCTAGTATCAATAAGGGGCACTGTACAGGATATAACACAGAGAAAAGCGGCCGAGCAACAACTGCTGGAAAATGAGGAAAACCTTCGTATTACACTGGACTCCATCGGAGATGCCGTCATCAGCACGGATATCAACGGCTTAATAATAAGGATGAACCCTGTAGCCGAAAGCTTAACCGGCTGGGATATTAATGAGGCGGTAGGCAATCCGTTGAATGAAGTTTTCAATATATGTAACGGTAAAACAGGAGAACCCTGCCAGAACCCAGTCGAAAAAGTGATGGAGAGCGGGAAGATAATCGGGTTGGCCAACGATACCATCCTGGTTGCAAAAGATGGCTCCGAATATCAGATTGCCGATAGCGGCGCGCCAATTAAAGATAGCTTTGATAATATAGTCGGTGTTGTGATGGTGTTCAGGGACGTGACCGAGAAATACGAGCAAGAGAAACGTATACGGAAAAGCCAGGAACAGCTTTCGAGATTGATGTACGACTTACCGGGGGCGGTATACCAATGCCTGAACGATAGAAATTGGACCATGATTTTCTATAGTGAGGGTATAAAAGATTTAACGGGAATTCCACCGCAGGACTTCATTGAAGGTCGAGTTCAATTGAACGACTTGATATTGCCGGAACATAGAGGCCAGGTATGGGATAACGTTCAAAAAGCCATCCAAAAGAAAGAATCGTTCGAACTGGTATACCAGATCATGACGATTGATGACGAGATAAAATGGATTTGGGAAAAAGGCCAGGGAATATTCGATGAAAACGGCGAACTGGAGATGCTTGAGGGCATTCAAATCGATATATCGGATGTTAAGCTCGCCGAGAAATCACTGGACGCGAGTGAGAGGCTTATTAAAGAGATTACCGATAATTTACCGTCATTGATTACCTTTATTGATAAGAACGGTCGTTATCAATTTTGTAATGCATCTTATAGTAAATGGTTCAATAAGACTAAAGAGGAGATTCTCGGTAAAACAGTCGAGGAGATTATTGGAGAATTTATTCCCGATAGTATGAGGGAACAACAACAGAAGGCACTCTCGGGACAGACTGTTCATTTTTACGATATGGTAAATTTACCCTCGGGCGAAATCAAACATGTCAGCGTGGATTATATTCCGGCAAAGAATGAAAAAGGCGAGCTAGAGGGATTTTATTCCCTGGTTAACGATCTAACCGGACTTCATGAGGCCGAGGAAGCCGTGCGCGAAAGCGAAGAACGGTATCGACTGGCGCAGCAGGTGTCCGGTATAGGTACCTGGGAGTGGAATATAGAAGAAAACACGATATTCTGGTCTGATGAGGTTTTAGAAACCTGGGGATTGAAATCTGAAGGATTTAAAGGCACTCTTGAAGAGGTTGCCGGCAGTATACACCCGGATGATCTCGAATATTGGCAAGAAAACGTAAGGGCCAGTGTCGAGGATGGTAAAGAACACAACATAGAAATGAGAGTTATCTGGCCGGATAAATCGATTCATTGGGTAGCAGTATATGGGGATGCCGAACGCGATAAGAATGGCAAAGCCAAACGGCTAATCGGCGTGGTCATGGATATCACCGAACGCAAACTTGCCGAACAAGAACTTCGCCAGAGCCGCCAGGCGCTTGACAATGCCCAGAAACTAGCCCATCTGGGAAGTTGGGAGATAGATGTCATAACCGGTGAAATAATTGGCACGGATGAATTATACCTGATATATGGATTCGAGCCGGGAGATCCAGCCTTTGACAAAGATACTCTGAGGGATCATGTTCATCCGAATGATATCGCTTACATGGATGAAATCAGAGAAAAATTAGTAAAAGGTGAAACTGTTGATTTTGAGCATAGAATAGTAATGCCCGATGGTGAAATCAGGTATGTTTGGGGACGAGGAATGCCAAGGTTGGATAGTAGTGGTAAACCGATGACCTTAATTGGCACGATTATGGATATCACCGAACGTAAACTTGCTGAACTTGCCTTGATTGAAAATCGCGAGATGCTTGCCCAGTCTCAGAAAATAGCGCATGTCGGAAGTTTCTATCGTGATTTATCTACCGGTATTCTAAAATGGTCGGATGAGGCATATAAAATACTCGGATATGAGCCTGGCGAGATAGAACCTGACATGAAGTTTTTCATGTCTGCAATCCACCCCGACGATAGAGAAAAGTTTTTAGAAATCGACCGAAACGTGCAAAAGGAAAATACACATTTTAAGCGGGAATACCGGATTATTCGCAAAGACGGTGAGGTAAGATATCTTAATGCCGAGGTTTATCCTGCGAGCAATGAGGCCGGTGAGGTTGTTGCTCAATACGGAGTCGTGCAGGATATAACTGAACGCAAACAGGCCGAGATCGATCTCCTGACTAGCTACCAGACTTCCGCCGATATGATCCGTAAGATTCAAATCGGTTTCTTCATCTACGAATATCAGGCTCCGGATAAACTTATTTTACGAAGCGCCAATCCGGAGGCTATACGTTTGACCGGTATCGATATCGAGAAAATGGCAGGTAAAGAGTTCGATGAGGTATGGATAAACGCCCGCGAGGAAGGTTTAACCGATATATACATGGATGCCGCTCGAACAGGCAAGATGCTTGAAATCGAGGACGGGTACTATCGGGATGATCGGATTGCGGGATATTACCGGGTAAGGGCATTTCGTATTCCCGGAGACAAGCTGGCGGTATCTTTCGAGGATATTACCAAAGTTAAGACCGCCGAACGCAGGATAAAGGCCGAAAGAGATAAGGCTCAACAATATCTCGATATCGCAGAAACGGTGCTGGTCGCTATATCCTCCGATGGTATTATTAACCTGATCAATAAAAAAGGCTGTAGCCTTCTGGGTTATACCGAGGAAGAATTGATGGGGACAAACTGGTTCGATACGGTTATTCCCGAAGAGCAAATAGAACAGGTTAAGTCGGTATTTGAGGATATCATGGAGGGTCGGATCGAGGCTTACGCGTATTTTGAAAATCATGTTAAGACTAAAGATAATGATCAGAGACTCGTTGCCTGGCATAACACTTACCTTAAAGATCAGAACGGTAAAATTACCGGCACTTTAAGCTCGGGAGAGGATATAACCGAACGCAGAAAAGCCGAGGATGCTCTCAAGGCAGAAAAAGACTTCGTCTCCCGCCTGAACGAAACCAGCCCCATTGGTATAGTTACCATGAATACCGGAGGCGAAATAATATTCGCTAACGAGATGGCTGAATATATTCTCGGGCTGGAACGCGATAAAGTAATGAAATTGAAGTACAATTCACCGGAATGGCGAATTACCGATTGCGAAGGCAATCCTTTCCCGGAGGAGGATTTGCCGTTTAATAAAGTATTGCGTACCAAAGAAACTGTATTCGATATCGAACACTGTATTCAACATGGCGACGGCAAACTGATGTATTTATCCATAAATGCCACACCTCTCCTGAACGATAATGGAGAAGTAGAAAGTATTATTGCTATTATAAGTGATGTTACCGACAGGAAGAAGGCGGAAAAGCAGACCAGGGAAAGCGAGGAGAGATTCAGACTAGTTGCCGAGACAATCAGGGATGTGTTTTGGCTGGAGTCGGTCGATACAAAAGATATAATTTATATCAGTCCTGAATATGATAATATATGGGGACGCCCTCGCTTAAATTTGGAAAAATCCCCCAATGAATGGATTGAGGCTATTCACCCCGATGACAGGGAAAGAACGCTTATATTTGTCAGTGCGCAAATGGAGGAGGGCAACTCGTACTCTCATGAATACCGAGTAGTGCAGCCGGATGGTAACGTACGCTGGATACATGAAAGAGGGTTCCCGATTAAAGACGATGGCGGCAAAGTTACTATGTATGCCGGTATATGTTCGGATCTCACCCGCAGAAAGAAAGCAGAGGAAGAAATTCAGCGAAGCAAAGCCCGTATAGAGAGTATTTTCCGAGCGGCTCCGATAGGTATCGGCCTTGTTTCCAACCGTCAGATATTAAGCGCTAATGAATTTTTATGTGAGATGACCGGTTATGCGAACGAGGAAATGGTAGGCAAGAATACCGAATTTTTGTATCCGAGCCATTATGAATACGAGTGGGTTGGCGAAAAGCAAGAAAAGCAGTTGGATAAGAAAGGTATCGGAACGGTTGAAACCAAATGGCGATGTAAAAACGGAGATATAATCGATATCCTTTTATGCGTGGCGCCTGTCGATACCCGTGATTTACTTGGCGGAGTGACATTCGCCGCCCTTGATATCACCCAGCGTAAAAGAGATGAAGAAGAGCTTAAAAACGCTTATGCCGAAATCGAGGCGTTGAAAAACAGGCTCGAACAGGAAAATATATACCTTCAAAAAGAAATAGAATTAGAGCATAATTTCCACGAAATCATCGGTAGTAGTAAGAGTTTACAAAAGGCTCTTCATAAAGTGGAACAGGTTGCCGGTACCGACAGCACGGTATTTATATTAGGCGAAACGGGCACAGGTAAAGAGTTGTTCGCGAGGGCAATACATAATTTGAGTAATCGCCGCAACCGGCCTTTGGTTAAGGTTAACTGCGCTGCCTTGCCCGCCACACTTATAGAAAGCGAGTTGTTCGGATATGAAAAAGGAGCTTTCACGGGCGCCGTATCCCGCCGTGAGGGTCGATTTGATCTGGCCAATGGTGGCACGATATTCTTGGATGAGATAGGCGATATACCGGTTGATCTCCAGGTCAAGCTTCTGAGAGTATTGCAAGAATCGGAATTCGAACGTCTCGGAGGCACAAAAACGGTTAAAGTTGATGTCAGAGTGATTGCCGCGACTAATAGGGATTTGGATAAAGCGGTTGAGGATGGTAAATTCCGCCTGGATTTATACCATCGGCTGAATGTTTTCCCAATATTCGTACCACCATTACGGGAACGTCACGATGATATTCCTATTTTAGTGAAACATTTCAACGAAAAGTATTGCCAGAAAATCGGCAAGAAAATAGATAAAATTCCCAAAAATATTATGACTCGTCTTCAGGAGTACGATTGGCCGGGTAACGTCCGTGGGTTGGAGAACGTTATCGAAAGAGCGGTCATTATCAGTAAAGGCAATCAACTCGACCTGGGGGAATGGGAAACCAAGGCTTTCGTTAAAGTCAGTCCCAGCCATATTTCCTCGCTGGAGGAATTGGAGCGAGAACATATACTGAAAACTCTTAAAATAACCAATTGGAAAGTTAGTGGCAAAGATGGTGCGGCACAGATATTGAAAATAAAACCCACCACTCTGGAAGCCCGTATGAAAAAATTGGGAATTAAACGGCCATCTTAGTTTATCCTATTATTTTGGGATTTCTTAAAAATTAAGTATCTATATCAAATCATCCGAATTTATTCATGTAATATATTGATAATAAATAGGTTATGTTATGCGGAGCGATTTCGCACACCGATCACTATGATCATTTATAAAATATTGGGAATTAGACATAATTCAGTAATTATATGACATATGCTGTGTGCTAATGGTAACGTGTTGATAAATAAGAGATTGAGTATTTGAATATATTTTTGCGTTTGTGGCATAATCATTGCAATTAATTATAGAAAATAAAGAAAATTATGAGGTAAAATTAATGGATTTCAAGACTATTTCAAAAAAAGACTTTGATCGGCGAATAAACACGAATGATGAGATTGTCTGTGTCGCGCTGGGAACCGGTTGGAATGGGGCGTTTTATATGGTTCAACCGGCGTTACGGAATTTCATTAATAAATCGAGTGGTCGTGTGAAATTGATGCTGCTGGATTACGACTCAAACAGGTGGCTCGCTGATGAGAACGAAATACGTTTTCATGTTCCTTCAATTTTGGTGTTTAAACATGGGGTTAAAACGTATCAGGCTGAAGGTACAGTAGCTTGCTTGGATTTGTTGTTAGACTTACAAATCAACAACATGATTAGCAACTTTGACTTAGCACATCTGGAGAATTAGCCAAAAAGAGAGCAAATTCAGGAGGGGAGCCTAAAATTCCGCACCAATGCAGCATTACCCGGCATGAAAATGCCGGGTCAGACTGATGACAAAAGGGAGTTTTTCGAGACTCCCTTTTGTTTATGTAGTATTTTTGAGGTTTTTTTTATACGTTTGGTTCCCAAATCGGGGGGTTGTTGGAAAAATCCCTATTCGTGCCGTTACGATAGAGTGAAATGGACGAAGGAATCAGTCTGTTTATGCGCTCCGCTTTCATCCTGACATATCCTTCTGATGTAAGAAGGAACCTATATATCTCTACGACTAATCCCAGCGCGATGTCTCAGGATGGAAGGTACGACATCCTGAGGCGAGCCTTTAACCAAAGGCCGGATACTAGTGAAATTATGTGAAAATTAAATTGTATCGTAAAACTGATAGTCCTAGGCGTGCACTGTTTCCTGTCGCCTTGTTTTGGGAGTATCAAGAACTTCGCGAATGGCAATACCCAGAGTTTGCATCGTATAAGGTTTACGAATATATTTACCCACGCCGAGCCGTTCGGCTTCTTTGACCCTGTCGGTTGCTGAGAAGCCGCTGGCAATTATCGCTTTGTGGCCGGGTTTGATTTTTATGATCTCACGATACGTATCGAGACCGTCAAAATTATCCTCCATTATCATATCGAGTATAATGATATCGGCATCATGCTGACGAAGATATTCGATTGCCTCATGGCCATTGGCTGCAGCGTGAACATCATAACCTAGATTGGTTAATACAAGAGAAGCGAGTTCGCGCTGATCCTCGAGATCATCCACTACCAGAACTTTCTCTGAACCATGTATATCAGTTACGGTTTGATTTTCTTTCTCGCAGAAATTATCATTTGTGATGGCAGGGAAATACAGGATAAAATCCGTGCCCTGTCCGATCTCACTGATAACATCGATGTAACCGTTGTGATCTTTGGTCACTCCATAAACGATAGCCAATCCGAGTCCGCTGCCGCTCGATCCCATTTTCTTCTTGGTGTAGAATGGCTCGAATAGATGTCTCTGATCTTTTTTGGTTATACCGTGTCCGGTATCGCTGATCGTGAGGATGACATAATCACCGATTTTAATATTGTTGAAACCGCTGCTGAGGCGGTCAAGGTTGTGACATTCGGTTTTTACTATTAATTCGCCGCCATCCGGCATAGCCTCACAGGCGTTCATTACCAAATTCATTATTACTTTATACAGATGCGGCGCTGAGCCGTTTATACGAGGTATGTTTTCATCCAGTTTGCAGATAAGATTGGTGCTGGCGTACTTGCTTTCAAGATTATTGTAATCGGTGGACTGTAAATACGAATTTACGACATCATTGAAACTGAGCGGCGCCATATCATATCGTCCCCTGCGAGCCATAGTAAGCAAATCCTGCACGACATCCGCCGCCCGCTGCGCCGATTTCTCGATTTTGGAAATCTCATCCCGAATAGGGCTTTCCGGCGGGAGTTTCATCTTTATTATCTCGGGATAAGCTACCAGCGGCCCCAGGATGTTGTTCAAGTCGTGAGCTACGCCGCCTGCCAGTACACCCAGCGACTCCATTCTCTCCGCCCGGGTAAGCTGCTCCTGTAGTTTCTTGCGTTGTTTCTCGGCCTGCTTGCGGGCGCTGATATCCTGGGCGTAGATATTGATATAGTTTTGCTCTATCGCCGGGGAAAACGTAAAAGCATATGATTTTTCACCGAACGATATCTCTTTCTCGCAGGTATTTTCTTCTTTAAGAATCGCCAGGAGGCACTCGTGAAGTTTTTCCGGTATGGCGTCGCCAATATCTGCTTGCCACTCGTCCAATAACGGCAGACTTGCTTTATTGGCGTATAGTATTATTCCCTCGCTGGAAATTCTCAGTACCGGGTTGGGGTTCTCGCTGGGAAACTTAGCCAGATCCTTGATCTCGGCTTCGGATTTTTTGCGTTCTATCGCCATAGCGATGTGCCCGGAAACGAAAGCCAGCAAATCCAGATCTTTTTTCGTATACAGGTTTTCGTTGGTGTAACTGTGAAGCATTACCACGCCGTTTATCCCCTGCGCGGTGTGAAGAGGGACGCCGATACTTATGAGCGGCGTATCATCACCCGGCTGCACGCCTTTATCCGCGATGATTTCGTTCAACGAATTGCGTTCGAGTAAAGTCGGTTTACCGCACCTTCGAATATGATTAATGAGACTCTTCTTGAGGATCGAGTTGGCGTTTTCCTCTATAGCGCATTTATCGGCCATATACGGGAACGAGTATTCTTTCGAGGATTTATCGTACAAGGCCACACAGAAATTGGTCGAATCGATTAACGTACCCAGTACTTTGTGGATGGTCGCGAGTAAATCCTCCAGGTTGTGCGAAAGATTGGTTGCCTCGGATATTTTAAATAAAGCAGACTGTAAATCCTCCGAGCGTTTACGCTGGAGCGCGTAGCGAATGGTTCTTTCCAATATCGCCGAATCGAGTTGACCTTTTACCAGGTAATCGGTAGAGCCCGCCTCCATGGCCATGATATCGACCTCGGAATCACCCTGTCCGGTAAGGAGTATCATGGGCGCATTGCAGCCCTCGTTTATGGCCTTGGTGATTAGCTCCAGTCCGCTGTGCGGACCAAGCCTGTAATCTATAAGGTAAACGTCATGGCGATGCTGATTAATTATCTCCAGCGCCCCGAAGAAACTGGCGCACCATTCCATCTTGAATTTGGTTCGCTCGATCTCCTCGATAAGGTCGCTGGTTATAAGGTAATCGTCTTCATCGTCATCAACTAACAGCACTTTTATGATGCTGTTTTCCATTCGCCTCTCCGCTTCTATTGCCGGGTAGTTCAACGATTTCGAACCAGTAAATTCGTAGGGTTTTCATTATCTCGACTAATCCCTCGAATGACACGGGCTTGGTAATAAACGAGTTTACCCCCAGATCGTAAGAGCGAAAGATATCCTCCTCCTCGCCGGAGGTGGTCAAAACCACGATCGGAATGCGTCGTAATCTTTGATCTGCTTTAATCTCTTCGAGCGCCTCCCGACCATCTTTCTTAGGCATGTTCAAATCAAGAAGTATAAGGCCGGGCATATTCCAGTCCTCGAGGTTTGCGAATTTACCTCGCTGATAAAGATAATCCATCAACTGCTCGCCATCCTCGACTATTTTCAGGTCATTGGCAAGGCGGCTCTCCTCGAGAGCCTCGGTCGCCATCAAACGATCATCGGGATCGTCCTCTGCCAGCAAAATCGTAATCGGTTTGCCGTTTTCGTTCATCGTATGCTCCTTCATATCACCCTATGGACACGGTACCATGAAGCTCGTCTCCATGCCCTGGTTTATGGTAATCTTTTTATCATCAACACCCGCCTGATTATTATCATCATTCTCGGGAGAATCGCATACCGGTTGCTTTTCCTGAACCTGCGGCTCATCCTGAGTTACCGGCATCGTAATGAAGAATTTAGCGCCATTGCCGGGCTCGCTTTTGGCGATGATCGAGCCACCGTGACGTTCCACTATCTTACGGCAAACAGCCAGACCCAGGCCGGTACCCTCATATTCCGATCTTCCGTGAAGGCGTTGGAACACCGCGAAAATCTTTTCGGTGTATTTCTCATCGAAACCGATACCGTTATCCTCGAACACCAATTGGCAAAATTCCCTGCCATCGCGTTCGCCGAGCCTTCTGCCTTTCAGCAGTTCGGCGTACACTTTCACTACCGGTGATTCGCCCTCCTTGTGGAATTTCAGGGCGTTGCCTATGAGGTTCTGGAATAACTGGCGCATCTGCATGGGGTCGGCTTGAATATTGGGTATCTCGCCTATTTCGACTTTGCCTTTCAGACGTTCGATACTTACCTCGAGATCGGACAATACCTCATTCGCGATCGTATTCATCTCGACCGGCTCGAACGGGCGGGCCTTCGAGGTGACTCTCGAGAAAGTCAGCAGGTCTTTTATCAGAACCTGCATCCTGCCGGCGGCAGACTGCATCCTGTCTAGATAGGTGGCGGCTTTTTCAGAAAGCTCATCGCCGCAGGCAGCCTTCAGGCGATCGCCGAATGCCTGAACCTTACGCAATGGTTCCTGCAAATCGTGCGAGGCAACGAAAGCGAAATCTTGTAATTCACGGTTAGAGTTTTCCAGCTTGGTCATATAGAAACGCAGTTCCTCCTCGGCTCTCGTACGCTCGGTTATCTCCTCCTCCAACTCGCGGGTTCTGTCGGAGACGCGCTGTTCCAGTCCTTTGTTAAGGATACCCCACTCCTGCTGGGTACTTTCCCAATTATTGACCATCGCGTTTATGGAACGAGACAGTTCGCCTATCTCATCCATACTGCGCATATCTGTACGTCGAGAGAGATTTCCGGCCGCGAAATCCTGTATAGCTTTATTCAATACCTTAATCGGCGTGACAATTCTCGCCTTTGTTATAAGGGCCGCGATTATTCCCAGCACAATAAAAAGCATCGCGATACCGGTAGCGTTCTTATAACTCTGGGAGATGCTCGCGTTAGCGTCCTCCAGAGAAAATCCCATATACAACGTGCCGATCTTCTCCCGGTCGTAAACGATATTACGTTTTACCGTGAATATTTCATCATCACTGGAAATTGATTTGTATGATTGCTGAACGTAGTAATTGTATTTTTCCGCGACCGGTAAATATACCGAGGTGAATACCTGCATATCTTTATCTAGCACGACAGCATATTTCAAATCCTCGAGACCTGCGGTTTGCGCCAGGATATCATCGATGTACTGCTTATCATTATTTTGAAGCGAACCCGATATCGCTGCGGCTGTAACACCGGAAATTCCCTCGGCTTTTTCTCCCAGAAGTCTGTATGATTGATTTTCGAGCTGGTCGGGGAAGAAGACATAAATAAATATAGAGATGGCGCCTACCAGAAGGATTATAGCTAAGAGAAGTTTAGTGGTTACAGTAGCCAGCCATTCTCGTTGTATCTTATCGATATTGAACCTCATTGCTGACCCTTTCTTTATATTGATAATAACGTTTGCAGTCATAGACATTGAACACGAGAGATTCGGAATACCCTCGCACTCGATGAAAGATATTCGTATTATGATATATCGGATAAATATTTAGATTATTTCGTTACGGCAATTAAAGATACACAAATTCCATCAAGGCAATTGCTATTTTAAACAGTTGGGAATAAGTAAATTGCAGATATTCAGTGATAACTTTTCCAGAGATTCCACTGCATAGAAAAGCACTAACATAAGTTTTTGATAATTAAAAGATTACGCTTATTTCAACAAACGTCTTTTGTTGAAAATATCGTACTCGTTCAAGCCGACTTTAAAAACAATCATGTTTCATCTTGAATCATCGCTCTAATACGTTTTCCTTTCGGATAATGATAATGTTGATATGTATCAAATTATTCAGTACGTTAGAGGATAACTCCGGTCGCCTTTAAAAATATCCTATTTTTTTCGTATTAACATTTGGCCTAATGCTTTCGAGATTAATTCATAACCACGCTCGTTCGGGTCGACGGCATCGAAAGATAATTCATTATTCAGGTAGCCATCTTTATCTGAAAGAATGCCATTCATATCCAGGCAGGAGATATTTTCATCGCGGCAGAAATCGGCTATCCAGATATTATATCGATCGAGCGTTTTCATGACAGAGTACTCGCCAAAATCATCATAACCGGAACGTTGAGGAATCATAGTTGTAAGGATGGGTTGTATTCCGTTACTCCGCGAGATATCAGCCATCGATTTAACATGTGATTGAATCATCTCAAGCGAAAACCGGGGCCGAAGATTATACGAGCTTACCTCGATAACGACATATTCCGGTTTCAAAGAAACGACATCCTGACCGAAACGCAACAGCAAGCCAGAAACCCACTGGCCATTCACGCCTCGGTTAATCACCTCGTAGTCGGGGAAATACTTGCCAACATCCCAGCGTTCTATAACCTGCGTACCGTAGAACACGATTCGATTATCAACCACGATATCGGATTGCAATGGTTTATTTGCCTCATGATATGCGCTTAAACTCGAATATTCCTCGACAACGTCGGTGTATTTATCGAGCCACTCGTTGGCGCCCTCGCGGTAATCGAAAGCGCGATAAAAAAGATGAATATTACCGACCAACGATACTATCAAGCAGAATAACAGGCCTATGATCAATTTGCCGGGTGAACTTTTACTCAAAGTATTAATCTCGATTCATTTTTAAGGTGGAGGTTATTTAATTACCTATTCGTCCGTCCTGGTATGATTCGATAAACCATTTCACCCAGGTATGAACATCAGTGCGTTTTATGTCGGCTCGCAGTTTCGCCATACGCGCCCGCCTTTGTTCGGCAGGCATGGTGAATGCGCGATAAATGGTATCAGCCGTCTCATCGATGTTGTACGGATTAACGATTAGGGCGTTATCCTCCAACTGTTCCGCCGCGCCGGCAAATTCGCTTAGCACCAGTACACCCTCGTTATCTATGGAACTGGCACAATACTCTTTAGCAACCAGGTTCATACCATCCCTTAAAGGTGTGATCAGGGCAATCTCGCAGGCTTTATACGTGCTGGAGAGCTTGATTCTATCCAGTGTCCTGAACATGTAATGGATAGGTATCCAGCCCGGCGTGGAGAACCGGCCATTGATTCGACCGACAAGCGTATCGAGTTGCTCTTTCAAGTTCTTGTATTCGGGAACGGGCGTGCGGCTGGGTATCAGAAGTTGGAATAGACTCAAGTTTTCGTGAAGGTCTGGATATTTTTCCAACGCTCGCTCGAATGCCAGCAGCCGTTCGGGAATACCTTTGGTATAGTCCAGACGGTCGACACCAAGTATTATGCTGCGGCGGCCGAATTTTTCGTGAAATATCCAGGCTTCATCGGAAACCTCTCTGGTTTTAGCCAGTTCGTTAAACTCATCGAAATCGATGCTAATGGGGAAATTTCCTACCTTAATAACCCGGTTATCCAGATAAATCAGAGAGTAACGCCTTTTTATTTTCACGTTCGCGCGGGGAAGAATGCTCTTGACACATTGCACGAAATTACGCCTGTCACGAAGGGTCTGGAAACCGATCAGGTCATAAGCGATCATTCCCTTTATCATCTCCTCTCGCCAGGGCAGACGACGGAATAAATCGTAAGAGGGGAACGGTATATGATTGAAGAAAGTGAGGTTCAGGCCGGGATTATGTTCCCTGAGATAATGGGCTACCAACGTTAGATGATAATCGTGTATCCAGATGAAATCATCCGGTTGAATAGATTCGGCGACAACCGCTGCGAATTTTTGATTCACTTTCTTATATGCCAACCAGTTCTCGATATCGAATTTGCAATACCCCAGGAGGTCATGAAAAAGCGGCCAGATCGTCTCATTCGAGAAACCGTAATAGTATTTCTCCAGCTCATCCTCCGTAAGTAGCACGGGTTTCAAAGCGTAATCATAACTTTCGCTGAATTCATCCAATAGCTGTTCGTAGGGGATACCGGTGGCGCTGCCGGGCCAGCCAATCCATAGGCCGTGATTTTGCTTCATGATCGGCGCCAGTGCGGTAACCAGACCACCGGTGGCCGGCCTTATTTTCCAACCGTCATCGGTTTTGTCGACAGCCGCAGGCAATCGATTGGAAACAACCAGAAGTCGTCGACCGCCAATTCTATCGTGAAGAGTATGTTTGCGCGTGAATTTCAATTTCTCACATCCTTAATAAACGATCTTAAAAGATTTAATCGGGAAGCCTTAACCTGATTATCTCCAGGCCAGAAGGAAATCCAAAAGCTCATCGGGCGGTTTTAACCAAACATCAGCCAGGGTCGGGCGCTTATTGGAATTAACCAGAATACTGAGCCCCGAACCTCCGAGCGCCCGAAACGCATCTTCATCCGTTAAGTCATCCCCTAAATATGATACCACAGCATCGGGCAAACCCGAAAGGATTTTTTTCACGGCCTGGCCTTTGTCTTTGCCGGGAGCGCGAAGTTCTATTCCTCCGTCAAAATCCCTTAGCTCCAGCGATGAACTTCTGGCAATCGGAAACAGGTTATCGACGACATCGTTTTTAATCGTTAATATTTCCTCGTTACTCAGCCCTCGCCAGTGAACCGCCAAGCTGCCATGTTTAAGTTCGACCCGCTCGCCATACCCCTGCCTCTCGATCCATTTGCCCGCCAGGGCAAGCCCCGTGCGCATCTTACTATCGAGCTCGAACGCCGTGTATGTGCCATCCGCCGCCAGATGCTCCCAGCCATGCGATCCCCATATCTCGGGAAATCTTTTTAGTTTTAGAAGCGGTTTGAGATCCTCGATCGTCCGACCGCTTATTAGTATCACCCTGGTCTTATCGCTTTCGATCAGTTCATCCAAAATTGGCGGTATTTGCTCGTAAGGATAAGCTTTATCGCGCTCTTTCCTGAATGGCGCCAGGGTGCCGTCATAATCCAGAAGCAGAACCTTGCAATTACTGGATTTCAAGGAGCTATAAAACTTATCGAGATTTACTTTTCGATTTAAAACTTTCATTTAATCAGTCTGCCATCAGGTGGTCGCTCAAGCCCTGATTAAGCCCCAGCAACAATGTCAAATATTCGCGCAGGTGACGAGTTAACAAGAAATTTTCCCGGACGAACTGTTTGGCGGTTTTACCTATGGTTTTCATTCTGCCGGGATGGTTTAACAGGTACCGCACCCTTATTGCCATGCCTTCCGGAGTATCAACTAGAAAACCGGTGTGATGGTTATAGACTTGCCGTCTAATGCCGCCTACATTACCGCCGATTACGGGTTTTCCTTTCCACAGAGCCTCGGTAACTGTCAGGCCGAATCCTTCCTGTAGTGATTTCTGTATGACAACAGTCGAGGCACGTTGAAGAGCATTGATAGTTTTATGAGCATCCGGCGGTAAAAACAAAATGTGTATTCTTTCATCACCCTCAGCCGCCTCCTTGACTTCCTCGAGCACGGCCGCGCCCTCCGGGTCATCGGTTGCTCCACCGCCGGCTAAAACCAACTCGGCGGATAATCCCTGCCGCAATATTTTGAAAGCTTCGATCACGCCGATAGGGTCTTTAAACCTATCGAATCGCGAAACCTGGGTGAGTATCGGTTTTCCCGAGGGTATCTCATATTTCTGCAATACGCTGTTTATATAACGAGTATTCAAACTACAGTTTTTTATGCTTAACGGATCGATACTGGGGGCGATTAAAAATTGAGGATGAGGCATAGGCTGAGCGAAATCGGCCATCGAGAAAATACTGGCATCGTAGTGCTGTACTTTCGATTTCAGGTAGTTCCATACCTTGCGATACGGTTTGCTGACATCGATATGACATCGCCATATCCACTTGCCCCTGCGATTCGGGCATAGATCGAACAGCGTGGCCGGTTGAGGATCATGAATGATGACGAAATCGGCCTCTTCCAATTTCTGGCGCAGGCGTTCGGCATTTGCCGCTACCGTTTCCTCATAGGCTGATATCATACTATGTGTCAAAAGCACACTTTTCCCCTGAAGGCCGTTATGAAAAGCTTTGGTGGTATTGAAATATTCGGGATTACCCTCAACAACCTCCCAGGAGGCGTTAAGCCCTAACTCATTCATCATGGGCACCAGCCAATTGAGAATTTCGGCAACGCCGCCTCCCTCACGGGTGGAGTTGACATGCACGACTGAGGCTCCCCGCAGTCTTTCGGCAAGCTGTTGAAGCTGGGAGATCGCTGATTTACCTGCGATAGGTTCGTATTCTGCCAGGGTGTTAGACATAAAATAAATCTCCCTCCTCCAAATTGACTGTCTCTTCTATGAGGGTTTCCCTCAATTCGCTTAAATTGAAAAAGTAGAAATCGATCTCCGCCAGCAGATCAATCAATTTTTTCGGGGCATTTTCGAATGTTTGAAGCCAGGCCGTGAAATCATCGGTACTTGTCTCGGTACGTCTCCTGGCCTCTATGAAATGATAGTAGATACTCGAAGTGCTCAGTTGCGGCAGATGTTTAATCAAGTCGATAGGCGCGTGTAAATCCAGACCAGTATCGAATACTATCGTTGCCGCCCGTAAAAACCTGAATTCATTACCCTTTTCGACCCAGGGGATGTGATGTATCTCATCCAGTCGCTCATCAATAACATCCACGAGATATCGGCGGAGTTCCTCGAGGTTGGCAAACGAATGCGGGTTAATCACCCCCAGGCGCTCGGCCAAGATCTTGTCTCGCAAGCTCCTGTAGCTCCAGATGGCAAAATCATTACGAAATTCGGGATAGTCGAAAGTGGGCCGGATCAGCGTTTCGGAGAAATGATGGTATAAACATTCCGGCGGACATATTTTCAGACGTTCGCGGAATTCGCGCAAATTCATGGCCGGTTCGACTCCGCCCATACGAACGATTAGTGTACAGTCTTTTACCCTGAATATTCGGCTATCGTTATTTCCCATTTTCAGTATTCCTGTCTGATTATACTTTTTAGTTCCTTCTGAATTTATCGGCTGATTTGATTAAACATTATTTAGTGAGGTAATTTTAAGCAAAATTAAAACATATTATTGTTAACAATGTTAGCATTATTATAGTTGCCTGTATTTAATTTTGTTCATATGAATACAATAATTTTGGAAATTTATAGTTTGAAAAGCGTAAGATATTAATTATCTTCATCATCAAAGACGAGGGTATCGAGAGTTTTTCATTTTAACGGAAAGTTAGTAATCAATGAGCGAGCAAAACGAACAATCAATAGATTTAAAAAGCAAGCTGTTTCGTTTTAACACACTTATAGGTTTCGTGATTGCCGCGGTTATCATTTACGTATTCACGACTCGTTTTGATTTCAAAGATACATTAAATATCATAAGCAGCGCTAACATTTTCCTGATGCTGGCAGCGCTGATAGTGTTCTATGGTTTTTTGCCCATGCGTGGCCATAGATGGCGGAAGTTGTTAAAAGAATCTAACATCGAGGTTCCGGTTCTGGAGCTTACCAGGGTTTATTTCATGGCCTGGTTCGCCAACTCTATCCTGCCTGCTCGTATAGGGGATCTTTACCGATGTTACTTGCTGAAAAAAAACCGGCAGGTATCGTTTTCTTTATCGCTGGGTGTACTTTTCTCGGAGCGTATTTTCGATCTGGCGGCGACAGCTATATTAGTCGTGCTGGGCGGTTTGATTTACATGAATCGGATAGCTTCCGAGCAAATAAGAAATAGCCTGACTTACGGATTAATCGCGGTTTTTGGTATCATAATAGTATTTATCGTTTTCTCATGGCGGGCCAACTGGTTGGAAAAATGGATGCCCGAAAAAATCAGGAAATACTACGATTCATTTCGTCAAGGGCTTTTCAGATCGCCCAAGCAGGCGCCGTTTATTATGATTGAAAGCCTGTTGATTTGGCTTTCCGAATCGGCGAGGCTGTATTTCGTTGCCTGGGCGCTGGGCTATCAGTTCGATTTCCTGCTGGCGGTATTCGTTGCCCAGGCTGCCCTGATTATCATGAGCCTGCCATTAACACCGGCGGGTCTGGGACTGGTGGAATTACTGATGTTCGGGGTGCTGATTCCGGCCGGATATAGTCAGGAAGCCGCCGCCGCGATTGTTATCGCAGATAGGTTGATTAGTTACTGGTCATTGATTATATTTGGGGCAATACATTATGTTTTTTCGCCGAGGTACAGATGAACAATATTCTGGTTTGTATACCAACTTACAACGAGAAAGACAATATCAGCAATATTATCGATGTTGTCTTAAAACAGGGTGATGACATAGAGGTGCTCATTGTCGATGATAACTCACCGGATGGAACCGGGGATATCGTCGAGAGTCTGAAAGCTCAAAATCCTCGCGTCCATCTTCTCAGGCGACCCGGGAAAATGGGACTCGGCACCGCCTACATTGATGGATTCAAGTATGGTCTTGAGTTACCTCAAATCGGCTATCTCATGGAAATGGATGCCGACTTTTCTCACGATCCAAATGTTATTCCAAGGTTTAGAGAAGCTATCAAAGAGGCCGACCTGGTAATTGGATCCCGCTATATCAACGGTATAAGCATTATCAACTGGCCCATGAGCAGACTTTTGCTTTCATATTTCGCCTCGTTTTATGTACGGATAATCACCGGATTGCCGGTTCAGGATCCCACCGGCGGATTTAAATGTTTCCGCCGAGAGGCACTTGAGAGGCTTAATCTCGACAAAATTAGATCAAATGGCTATTGTTTCCAGGTTGAGATGAGCTTCTTTATCTGGCGGGCCGGCCTGAGAATCAAAGAGATCAACATTATTTTCGTTGATCGCCAGGAGGGCACCTCGAAGATGTCCCGGAAGATCGTGTATGAGGCTGTGCTGGGAGTCTGGCGGTTGTTTTTCATGAAACTGCTGGGAACTGATAAAACCGTAGTTAAACGAAAAAAACCTGCTGGAAATAGGTAAATAAGGAATATACGGCTGGTTAATTTGTATCAACACTAATATAGCATTGCGGGTATTTTATTGATGCTGCAGCTCAGAAAATTTTTGCAAAAATACAGATAGCATCTTGCCCTTTAGATTTGAAATATATATATTAGCGACAATGAATTATTGGTGAAGCTAAAGGAGATGAAAGAATGAGGAAAACGTTAATCGTTATAGCATTGCTTATATTGATGACTCTACCTGCATCGGCGCAAGATTATTGGAATTTGAAAACAGCTTTTGATGGTGTTGCGGTATTTCCAGCAGACTCAAACGGCGCAGCCTTTGGCGGCGGAATAAAAGTATCTTTCGGCAATCCTGATGGTACCTTTGATATTGGTTTCGAGGTCGGTAAATGGTGGAGATCTTTCGATCTTAACGATCCCTTTACCGGCGAATTGATCCGCGCCGGCAGTTATACGGATACGCTGGACGGAACGCCGGTTATCACGGAAGACAGCTTACTCAATCGTGATCAGCAAGCTCTGCAATTTTCGATTTTCACCCGCTATAAATTCTTTAGTCTTTTTAATGATGGTCTTGATCTGTATTCAGGCGTCGGCGGTGGATTTTATTTTCTGCAAGAAAGACGTGAGGAATCTCGTCGTGATCCCAGTACAGGTTATTGGGAGGTCGTAAAGGTTGACAATTATCTTGATACCAAAGGCCAAACATTCTTTAGCCTGGGATTCGATAGCCATCTGTTTACCAAAATCGATGTGTACGTGGAGAACAGGTTTACCTATATCTATGAATGGGACAAATGGTCCGGCGATTCATATGCTTATAGCCTCAGTCTGGGGTTGAAATATCAATTCTAGCCTGAATTAGAATAGATTCTAAAACCGCTCGTGTACGGGCGGTTTTTTTAATGGTGAAAAGCACCGGTCTATTTAGTACGTCGGTTTAAAGAGAGTGGCTATACGAAGCGCCGGGATATGAAATAAATTTCCACCACAGAGAACAATTCTGAGCTTGATTAGCCCAAAAACAGGACAGCCACGCCGGCAATTGCCATTAACGTCCCCAGTATCGCATGAATGGATATATTCTCTTTGAAAACGATACGCACTAGCGGTATGGTGAATATCGGAGTGAGCGCCATGAGGGTCGCGGCTATTCCTATACGAGAATATTTCACCGCTACTAAAGACATCCACACCCCAACGAACGGCCCGAATATAGCGCCGCCTATTATCGCTTTAACCGCTTTCAAATCGTTTAGTTTGCTTATAGTGTATTTTGCCCTGCCCATGAAAATAGTAGCCAACCACATCACCGAGGCGGCTACCACCATTCTGATGAGATTACCGGATAGCGCCGGGAAATCACCAGCCAGTCCGATTTTGGAGGTCAGCAAGCCGGTTGCCTGGCCGGCTGCGCCACCGATACCCAGCAGAACGCCTATAGCCAGTTTCTTCCTATCCGCCGATTTCATATCGCGGTTTTTGTCAGCCAATACCCAGGTAATACCGCTTACGGTTATGACTATACCAAGTATCTCTAAGGGTGTTAACTTCTCGTTCAAGAATATCCAGGCCTCGACAGTGCCGATAACCGGCGCCAGCGACATCAATAAAATAGGCAGCCTGGTTCCGATAACGACGAATGCCTGAAACAACATGGCATCACCCACCGCCAGTCCGATTACGCCGGACATGCCAAGCCAGAACCAGTTATGGAAACTTGCCTCGAATGGAAAAATCTGACCCATTAAAATGACATGAGTTATGCCGAGGAAAAACACCGCCACCAGTAGACGAGTACGGTTAACCACCACCGAGCCGACACGCTGCCCGGCGATAGTGAAAAATAGAGAGGTAAAAGCCCAGCAGAAAGCCGTCGATAAAGCGGCGGCGGGCCCTAAATAATCATGCATGGGTTACTATTGCCAGATATTTTAATCATACTTTATGTGTTAACCATTTGCCGCGTTGATAATACATAAAGAACGATATAGCGATTATAAAAGTTGCCCCGGAAATTATCCACCAGATAGCGATCTCCGAAAAACCGAAATACACGGTCAGGAGATAAATAGGTACTACCTCCAGAATCCAGGCATGGATGATATTGAACACCATGGTCGGAGAGTTCAAGCCGACGCCCACATGAATCTCCTCGAGCATGATAAAAACACCGATGAACGGGAAGCCGGCGGCGAATATCCGCAGCATTCTTCTGCCATGTTCGATAGTCTCACGGTTGTCGAAAAATATCCTTATCAGGTCGCCGGCGAATACGAATACGATCAGGCCCAGAAATATCATGATGCCGACTCCGATCAAAATCGACTGGTCACCGATTTTCTTGGCGCGATCGATTTTGCCGCTGCCGACATTATGGCCTATCAGGGAGGAAAGGCCAAGGCCGATACCTATCAGGATATGTATCCCGAACGAGGTGATCTGATTGCCAACGCCATAGGCCGCAACCACAGCCGTGCCGAACGGAGCTACCAGCCGAGTGATTATCATCCTTGCCCCGGAGAACGAGATATCTCCCAGCCAGGTGGGAACGCCTATTTTCAGTATTTGCCACATCGATACCAGGCTCATTTTCTCTTTGCCGCGAATATGAAGTTTCACGTTCGGGATATCCGCGTAGAATAAGCCGATCCCCACGAAAAAAGTGAGCGCATGACTGGTAACCGAGGCCGCTGCCGCGCCTTTAATGCCCATGGCCGGCATACCGAAATGGCCGAACATGAATATAGGATCAAGAGCCATATTCAGGATACTCGAGGAAAGCATTAGAACCAGGGCCATATTAGGGTTGGCGATTCCTCTCATTGCCGTATATAGGGTGTATGTAGCATACATAACCGGAAAACCAATGAAAAGTACCCGACTGTATTCAATACCTATTTCCAGCGGCCGACCCTCGGCCCCTATTAACGCCAGCATATCGGCTGTGAATATATACCCGACAACACCGAGTATAGCGCCGAACAACAGCTTCAGGAGAATCGATTCCTTGATAGCTTTCTCGGCTAAATCGAATTGCTTTTCACCGTAGCGCCGAGATATAATCGCTACCGAGCCGGGTCCCACCAATTGGTTGAAAGTAAAAGCAAACCACATAATCGAACCGAAAAATGTCAGGGCGGCGACGCCTGCTTCTTTTTCAGGGAGGCGCGAAACCCAAAAAGTGTCGGCAAGATGATATATATTATGCGACAGAAAGCCCACCATCGAGGGTAATCCCATTTTAATAATAGAACCGCCAATCGAACCCTCGGTGTAATCTGTCCTTTTTTTCAAATCCGGTTCACCCATATTAGTCTTTCAACTCGACCGACCAGATTTTCCAGGTATCAGGATCGTGCCCGATAGTGGCTTTTTGTTTGAATCTAACGATAGGGGTTTTTAGCAGTAGCGGGTCATCCAAAAGCTCGGACTCCATGTCGAATTTCATGTATTTGAGATTGCGTTTCTCGTACTGTTTACCAGCGCGATCTATTAACTCATCAAGAGGGATGGAATTGCATACACTGCGAAGTTCGCCGGGGCTGATACCTTTTTCTTTCAAATCAACATAGTGGATCCGAATATTTCGCTCTTTGAAAAATCTTATAGCTTTTTGCGTATCTTTGCACTTTTTAGTACCGAAAATCTGAATCATCGCCGTACCTTTCGCCATTCCGATGTATCAATAGAATAACCATACGAATAAACGACAATTCGGTTGCCCAGGCAATGCAATAATTTTCATAAAGGCTGGATCGAAAGCATCCTATCAGGCGTTTTCAGTATACGTTGACAATCCTGGTCCCGATATTTTATCCTCGAATTTCTTAGCTTGAATCAGGCGATAGAATGTGTATACCCAGCAGGCTATGGCAATGGGATATGTTACATAAATACCTATACCGCAAGCAATGACTCCCAAAAGGCCAAAGAGTATCGAAACAATTCCGAACACGAATAGATCCATCCGATTCCCCTCGGTTAATTTGGCGGATAATTTGAATGAATCGATTATACCAGTGTCGTATTTTAAAATGAACAGAGTGCAGTACTGGTATCGCAATAAAATTATGATGCCCGGGATTATCAACAATATGAACCCGATATACAAAATCAGGGCAAACAGCAATCCTGCTACGAATGTTTTTAGATACTTATTCATTGTTGTTGTGAAATTACTGATAATGGCGGTTTTATCGTACGCGTAACTCAGGGCGATATTAAGTAATCCGATTGAAATGAAGAAATTTATGATCCAATTAACGAGAAAGAAAGGATGGAAATACACATTGTAATCATGAACCCGATAATTTATCATAAACTGTATAGAATTGCTTGAGAGCGAAAAGACCAAAATAATTATGGCCGTAAGCAGTGAGACATTCGAATTATTTTTTATTGTCTGCCAGGTCATACTCAAGGCCTCCGAAAACGATGGTACCGGTTTCGAGGATAAATTTTCACTGTTGCCGTCAGATTGATATTTCCCGGAAACAGCAGGCCGTGAATCCGAAGGTTGACCATCTACCTCTAATGCATCACTGGGCACGACATTCTCCGCGCCGCATGAACCACATTTTACGGTTTCGCCGATTTTAACCCGCTCGGCAATGATATTTGCGCCGCAATTCGTGCAGTAAAACTTATAAGCCATAATATCTCCCTTTTTTGAATATTTATTTTATATATTCTATTCTCAATGTTTAAATTACATGAACCGTATCGAACTCGACCAATTGCGATCAATACCGTTTATACTATATCGCCAAAGCTATAGCAAATCAATAATTCGTAATCTACGGTACGTAATTATACTTTATAGGCTAGTTTTATATCGAAACGCTTATTGAGCTTTCGACTTGTTTGTTTTCATCATCTCTTTTAAAAAGATAATGTAATGTGACAAATCCAATGCAGAATAAAATCAGTCCGATCATGTCGAACCACCAGGGCTGGAACTCTACAGGTGTCATATTTCCTTCAGAGAATCCGGGAATCCTCAATCCCATAATATTTATAAGCAGAAGAGGCATAAAATTAGCTATAGCATGACCGATAAGACAGGGCCATAACGATTTCGTTTTTATATAAAACCATGCGAAAATCAATCCAAAGAAGAATGCCCCGGTGAACTGCCAGGGATTTAGATGCATGAATCCGAACAACAGCGCGGAAACTATGATCGCTTTGTTGACAGAATAATTTTTCAAAAAGCCGGTTAGTATAACTCCCCTGCAGAGAAATTCTTCGGTAAAGGGGGCTATAATTATCGCCAGTATTACTGCCTTAACGGGATTCTCGTATAGTTTCTCGAAAATATTCAAGATAAATTCCGGAGCGGGGAGTATTGTCCGCAAAAGATTATCCATATCAGAAAGTAAAATTGTAGCCCCGGATACGGTAATGAATATAGGTATGATGATGAGGTAGTTAAATCGCTTGAGAGGCAAAACCTCGCGCGCCGGCGCCTTTGATAGCTTGACTCCGATAAATATAACGATTGCGAACACGAGTACCTGGGTTATCGATTCGATAGTCAGATTGTTTTCCAGATCGATCCCTGCCATTATCGCCAGAATAAACACGGGAAGCATAAGTACGACCATAGCAATAAATAAGCCGATCACGAGCAGAAAAGCCTGCCATATTTTAGGGAAAGCATATGGTTTAACTATCGGAATTTTGCCGGTCTCATAATTCGGATTGGCGATACTCGCATAGCAGTGCGGGCAAATTATAGCGAGGTCATACTCGTTCCAGTTCTTTTCAAGTTGTTTTCCGCAGGATGTGCAATACATTATTCGATATTCCCTGTTTTGTTCGTATCAATATACGAATTCTGATAGGCGGATCAATCAAATAAAAAGGGACGTCGCTGCCAACGTCCCGAATAGAAACTAAGCTTGAGACAGTCGTTTCTATTTCAAATATGTCATTTTCCCCGATACGGTATTTTGTGCTGATGTTATCTTATAAAAATAAACGCCTGTGGCTATTCCATTTCTATCGGATAAATCCCAGGTCACGGAATTATCTCCGGCAATACCATGGCCGCTTATACAATCCACCAGGCGGCCACCGATATCGTAGATTCTGATATTGTAATCAGCCTCCGATACCGAATTGAATTCGATTATCGTAGCGGAGTTGAACGGGTTGGGGCTGTTAGTTGCCAGCATAACCTTTGATGGTACCGTAATATTGTCATCATCCACCGAGGTTTGACTCGAACGCCAGCCCGAAAGCACGAATACCTCGCCGCCCGCGCTGCCAAGCATCTGTGTGCCTGCTATTACATCATCATAGCCATCACCATTGATATCGGCGATACCGCGCACGCTGAAAGGTTTCGCGCCGACATCGGTTGTCCAGAGTATATCGCCGGTCATGCCATCCATAAGGTAAACGCTTTCGGTGAACGAGCCGGCTATGATCTCGACTTTGCCGTCACGATTGATATCCCCGGTATGGTTAACTGTCCAGGTATTATTGCCGGTGAAAGTACGCCAGAACATACCGCCATCACGCCCCGAGACAACCTCGGTATAACTTCCCCACGAGCCGACCACGATATCCTCGTAACCGTCCTCATCGAGATCGGGACAGGGGATAACACGCATGACATAATTGCCGACGGGGTATCTCCAGATAAAGAATCCGTCCAAACCTGATATCGCTATTACGCCGCCTCCCCAGGTACCGGCAACGACATCCTGGTAGCCATCATCATCGATATCATTAACGATACAGAGATCGTAAACGCTCTCGTCTGTATCGTACGACCATATGACCGTACCGATACTATCCTCGGAGGCGCCCGATACGCAGTAGACATGCGTACCGTAATCCATCTCCGCAAACACGGCGTCATCGTACCCGTCACCATCGATATCATTTATAGCCTGCACCGATGAAATCGCATCCTCGGCATCGTAACGCCAGAGCATCTCGCCGGAAACGCCATCGAGGCAAAACGCCCGGTCGCCATTACTGCCGATACCGGCCAATACCTCGCCAACACCGTCATCGTTTACATCGCCCATCTGGGCCATAGCGTAAACCCAGCCCTCATCGGGGTATTCATAGGTATCGAAAGACCAAATAGTTTCACCGGATAAGCCATCGATAGCAAACGCTGTACGGCAACCGTATGCTGTTCCGCGAAGGATATCCCGATGGCCGTCATCGTTTAAATCGTCACCCATTACCATGCATTTATCGCCATAGCCGCCGGAGTTGGAGGGACCGCCCTGAGGGTGTACCGACCAGATCGTTTCGGTCTGATCGAAACCCGAACCAGACAGGCAAACCAGAGGATCACCGCTTGCGCCGGCATCGAAACCCTCAGCCACGACATCAGGTAAACCATCGCCGTTATAATCCTCGGCGGCGGCGACACATTCGACATTTTCGATATGCTGAAAACTCCAGATAATCTCGCCTGGCTCGAACTGCCTGATTCCGTAACCAACGATCGGTAATTCGAATTGCTCGCCATAACTGATATATATCCAGCTATCGAAATCGCCCTCGCTCGTGGGAGTAAACACTACCGGTACTACGGCAGAATCACCCGGCTCGATTTCTATATCGAAAATAGCTCTGACATCGAATACTTCGAGAGCATCCGCACCGGTTATTTCGGCTGTTTGATCACCTATGTTATATATAGTGATATTTCTTTGCTGCATCCCACCTTCGGAGATATAACCGAATTTCAGGGGATTGGGTGAAATATCCAATTCCGGCTGCGCGGATGCCGGTAAATATAACACTAATGTAAGAAAACAAATCGTTATATAATTTTTCATATTAAACCTCAACTACCGTTTCTGTGGTAATTAAAAATACTACTTTATTAAAACCAGCCTTTTAACTTCGGTTTTTCCACCGGCCTCTAATTTATAGAGGTAAACGCCGGAGGCCAACACGACGCCATTGCGGTTAACACCACTCCAGTTTACACTATGGCCGCCGGCCTGATAGTAATCATCAACGATAGTATTGACCAACCTGCCGCCAATATCATAGATATCGAGTTTTACCTGCGAGGGTTCGCCCAAGGCGAAATAGATAGTGGTGCTGGCGTTAAACGGGTTCGGATGGTTCTGATATAGCTTTATACCTGAGGGTAATGCCCCGGTCCCCTCATCATCTACTCCCACCAGAGCATCTACCGTAAAAACCTGGACCTCCGAATACGGGCCGTAACCGTTGGCATTCGAGGCTTTCACCCGCCAGTAATAAACCGAATCCGGCATCGGTGAAACGAGCGAGAGTTCGCTATCGGTCAGGAATGAATCTATGAGAGCGTACTCGGTGAAGTCGCTATCCAATGCCACCTCCAATAAGTAGCTTTCTCCGTAAAGGGGCTCTTCCCATTCGAATGTGAACATACTGGTATCGAGTATCATCTCGTTTTCCGGGAATGTCAGCTCCGGCGCAGGTGGACGAGGATCGTATGGGTATAGTAGAACGTTCGTTTCGGTCGGACCGGAGTTGGTCACGCTAACACCGCTGATAGTTTTAGTGCGATAGCCATCTTTCAGGATTCGCAACGTATAGCTTCCCGGCGCGAGTATACGGTTATACCTGCCGAAATCGGGGCGAGACAGGCGCGGATTGATATCATCGTTGATATGCTGGGTAACCTGTACCTCGGCCTCTATAGGCTCCATCGTTACCGAATCGCGTATCACACCCGTTATCCTACCGTAAAGTGATCGATCCAGAAGGTAATACAAGCCCGGCATGTGATGGGTCACGATGCTATCCACTAACGCCGGATCTTGTATAGTCGTGTCAGAGACCTCGACGGAAAATGCCACCGTACCGAAATTACCGTAGAAATATGTTTTAAAATCACCTTTGTTAACCAGTGCGCGACGAGCCTCATACATGCCGTTAGGATTGCCGGTCGTGTCAGGTACCGCTAAGATCAGGTTAGTGTAGTTCTGGCATAAGCTCTGCATCAGGCTCTCATCGGGGCCAAAACCGTTCCCGCCCTCGTTCGGGTACCAGTACCAGGGGTAATAAGCTACATTGGGACGGCCATACGTGGGGGAGTGATGATCGAGCGCCACCAGCGGCCGATATTTCCAACCCATTGAAGCCATCGCGACATTCTCGGTTTCGGTAAACGGCGCCCAGCCTCTAAACTGCAGGCTTTCCGGGGCTAATGCGTCCGGCGCATCATCTATTTCCCAGCCGAAATCGTAATTTCGGTTGTTATCTACACCATCGTAAATATCGAACACGCCGTTGGTGTCGTTATCGCTTTTGTTTTTGCGCCAATCCATGATACCATCCTCAACCGCCAGATGGCCCTCGGGATTAACGAATGGAACTACGAATATTTCCAGTTCCTCTAGATAAGTGTTGATATCCTCATCGTTTTCCGCATATCGCCTCGTGAAATCGTAGATGAATTCCATCACGACCTCGACAGCCAGAACTTCATCCGCGTGTACACCGCCATTGTAGAAAATTGCCGGCTTGTCCTCATCTACCTGCGGATTATCGGAAAATTTCACACGCAGCATGGGGATATTATCACGAGTGGAGTAACCCATCGTATCAACATACATTATCTCCGGAAAAGTCGACTGCAGAACCGTCAGGGTATCTACAACCTCCTGGTATGTATGGTATCTCTCATCAAGTTGCGAAAAAGCTACCGATGCGTTTAGAAGAATAAACAGTGATGATAAAACAACTATAGCTTTTCTCATGATTTCTCCTTATCAGGCAAAGTTTAAAAAAATTTCATTAAATACAATATATGTCATAGTTAACATTAATCAAGCCTAAAATGTTGCGGTAAAATCATACCTTTCAAGAGGATAGAAAATAAATCTTATGATAATTGTATCGAGATAAAGTATATTAGACATTACTTGTTTACGATAATATTATCCAGAAGGCGAACTCCGCCGATTACAACCACCATAGATATCAATACCTTACCCCGTATTTGATCGATCTCCCCCAGATCATCCCAGCGATTGAACGCGATGTAATTGATTTTAGTCCCGGGTACGCTATTTATCATTGAAGTCATTCGGTCGTGAATGGTTATTACGTTTGTTTCGCCATCATCGATGAGGCGTTTAGCCATTTTCAGGCTATCATAAATTACCTCGGCCCTGCGAAGATCATTCGGGGACAAATACGAGTGGCGGGATGACATAGCGATACCGGCCTTAGTCCGAACTATCGGGCAGCCCACTACTTTCAAATCGAGATTCAAATCGCGCACGATTGACTTTATAACCGCCAATTGTTGAGCATCTTTTTGGCCGAAATATGCCCGGTGCGGTTTGCAAATATTAAACAGTTTGGCGCAGATTGTCGCTACACCCTTCATATGGCCGGGGCGAGCAGCACCCTCAAGCCTGTCGGCTATCTGCCCGGGTAGTATGAATGTGTCGAAATTATCCGGGTAAATCGCTTTCATCTCAGGATGGAAAATTATATCGCCGCCCGATTTCGATATCAAGCGCCGGTCATCGTTAAAAGCACGCGGGTATTTGGTAAAATCCTCCCCCGGACCGAACTGCGTGGGATTGACGAACACCGAAACAACGGTGATATCGTTTTGCCTGGCCGAGCGTTCGATAAGAGCCCGGTGTCCCTCGTGAAGCGCCCCCATTGTCGGAACCAGGCCGATTGTTTTACCTTTGCGACGATAATCATCGACAGCTTTCCACACCTCCCGGGTCGACTTGATTATCCTGAGTTTAGCTTTCATATAGAGCAATTTAATAATCCGTATGCGAATGTCAAAACATTAGTGACGGTACGATGAAAGGGCAAACACGTATATCGTTCGCTTTTCGGGTAATATAAGAACCGTATCGTTTTTCCTGATTATCTCTGCAGGGCCTCGAGAATATCCGGCAATGCCTCATCGGCTGCCGTTTCGCCGGCGTTCTTGAACGCTTTCAATCCGGCCTTGTTGAAATCCAGGTCGATGCCCTTGACCTTATGGTAGGTTTTCTTGAAAATCTCATCACCGGTTTTCATATCCAGCGCCGACAGGGTCATATCAACGAACGAGGAATACATCCCGCCGATAATCTCGACACCTTCGCGCGATTCGGCCTGCACCGTAATCATGACATCCGCCGATATCTTGTTATCGACGAATGTGAAGCCGCGAGCGGACATGGCGTTTTTCAATGCCGGTTCCACCGCCAACACCTGAAGGGCTTTGCCGAAATGAGTCTCATGGCTTTCGATATAAGCTGTCAGGCCGGTCACGTTAATGACGAACCTCGTTTGAGGTACCGAGGCGCTTTTAACTATACCCTGTATGATAGCCGAGGAGTTATCATAATTGGCCGGCTCTTTCAAATCTAGATCGGCTGTAATCATCTGAATTCTATCCAGCGCCTTTATTTTCGACAGGCGAGCTTTTGCAAGCCCCTGACTGTTTGCCCGTGTGTGGCTGACGAGGTCGCCATCCCCACGAGTGAATCGGAATATCAAGGGAAGGTTAGGCGCGGCGGCTAGTTTGTACGAGGTTTTCACCTGGAGAGGCTCGGCTAGCCCCTGCCCGATTTTGCCCTCCAATTCGGCTGTTTTAGGGGTAAGCTGTATACCGGATAGAATATCTTGAATCGAGTAGTAAATCTCGTTGAATAGCAAGATACGGTTACCCTCGAATTCGGTTTCCAACGGTTCGGAGATATATTTCTCGATCGGATTAATCGCCTGGAAATAGAACTGCAGCGCCTTCTCGGGATCGTTTTTGCGCTCGTGGTCTTTGGCTTTAGTGTAAAGGTCGAGCGAGAGACTGATAGCCCGGTTTAATTTCTCACGTTTCCTGGCGGCATACTGCTCTTTGCTTAGACGGTAATATGCCCAGAACGTGTTTTTATCCTCCCAGGTATCAACCAACTCGTAATCCTCCAATTCGGCCTGAGTTTCGGATCGAATCTGCCGTTTGACATCCTCCTCGACCATTCCGCCTTTTTCGACGAGTATGGAAACCAGTTCGCCTGATATCTTCACCTCTATCTGGGCGGCCAGATTCGACAATGCGGCATCCTTGGCCTGCTGGATATACTCGGTATTATCCGGAGTTTTGGTAACGGAGGCTATGCCTATGTAGTAAATCTTGCTTACGGGATGCTCTTTTACCCAATCGGGTTTCTTATCTCCGGCAAGTGATGATTGCCAGATAACCAGAGTTAATACCAGTGATATTAAACCGTAACGCGCGATTTTCATGATGCCTCCGTGCTATTTATAAGTAAAAGCCGGCGATTTAAAACCGCCGGCATTTATGATCGAAAATAGATTAAAATACGATACCCGCCGTTATTCCGAAGAATGAAATATCCTCTGCATCGTAATCCTCATCCGGTTGATAACTGAAAATGGATCTGTATACTCCCTGGATAATGATATTAACATTTCCGGCCGGCATCTCAATACCGCCACCTATAGCTATTCCGAAATTGGTGTCATCCTCCGTGAACTCTTCTTCATCATCATATATCTCATCCTTAAGTGTTTTCTTATCCGAGATGATATTGATAGTTGGCATACCGAACAGGAATATCTGAGAGTTGGCCGTTGCAGGGGTTAAGTATGGACGAACTCCAACGCCAAGCTCAACTACGGTCAGGTAACCGTCAACGGAATAACCCATATTATCATAGCCCCAATCTTCCAGCCATTTATCACCATCGAATAGAAAATACTCGAAAGCCGCACCGAAGCTGATTCCGACATTATTCATGGGAAATACAACATACTGGCCGTGAATACTAAGTCCGGTCTTGTAGTAATCCTTAAAGCCATCGGGAGCAAGCGGAACAGCGCCACCTATGAAAATCTCTTTCTGGGGAAGTCTCTGCTGGGCGAATGCCGAACCGGCGCTCAATACCAGAGTCAACACAACGATTAAAATCAAAGTTCGTTTCATGATTAAATCCTTTCCTATTTATATTCAGCTTTTGCTTTTTCGCGAATAAATACTAATTGTTACTTTGTCTGAATTTTATCCCCTATTTGCGGTATCCCCTCCTTGTGATTTATAGCCTTGCCCTCCGAGTAATTATCGTAAACATCGGTTAACTGCATTTCACAAAGTATGTCTTTTTTCACGGCCAGGGTATCGCCTGTTATAGGATGAATTACCGGTTTGCCCTCGCGGTAGATATAGCATTTCATCCCCTTTTTCAGTCCCATCTCCGATCCCGCGTCGATCATCATGTTATTGGTGTTGGCGCTAATTAAAATACCGTCCACGATGGGGAAATCATTTTTTATTTTCTGGGCAACATCGGTAATCATCTCCGAAAGATTGATAAGCGACAGGTTTTTCGAAAAAGCATCCCGGGAGGATATGACCTCGGCGGTTTCGGTATCCACCAGGCGGGCATCTATGGTAACGGTACGTTTATCACTGGCTATCGAACCGAACACGACGGCATCCACACCGGCCATTTTACCCACCTCAACAGCGGTACTCTGGTCGATGACGCCGCTCAAGCCCAGCTTGTGCTCCGCCAGAATCTTTTCCAACTGCGATCTCTCGATAACCACGAAACGGTTCAATTGTATGAACGCCGTTATCATCTTGTCGAACAGGTTCATCTCACCCAGGTCCTCGCCGATACCGCGTGTCTCGAACGGCAGTACCGCCAGATGCATTCTATCGCCTATTAGTTGATGAGATTTGTCATCGCACGGAACCGTCGTAGCCGGCTGATCGGATGTCGTGGTAGTCGGCGATGATTTAATATAATCGTTACCCGAGGTCTCGGGTTTGCCGGGTGTGGATAAATTCGGATTATCGTTAACCACCAGTTGCATATATTGACGGGCCCTCGGGGTAGGTGTCTGCCTTAGGGATATCTGCAACTCTTCCTGAGCCTTGGCCATGGAGCCGAGATTATAATGGCAAATCCCCAGTTCGCGATGAGGAAAATACTTTATGAACATGGTACCGACACGTTGCTTGCTGTTGTCTCGTGGCTTTACCTTGATCGCGTTTTCGAAATTCAACTTAGCCGACTGCCACTCGCCCTGTTCCATTTGCTTCATCCCCCGCTGGTAATTCTCGTACCAGGCGGGCCCGGCTATAACCATCGTGCTGAACATAAATAGAACCGTACTTATAACTGCTATCTTAATGTATGAATTAACGGATTTCATATTTCCTCCCCATAGCGCCATCTCCTGAGTATATTACTTTAGCTTTTCGAACAATCCCGGCAATCGCCTCTTGTGTTTATTGAAATAAGCCCACTTTGATGATATTTAAACAGGCTTAAAAAGTCAAGCATGCATTTACCGTGAATGTTTTAGTAATTTGACGGTACTATCTTACATTAACCTCATTACCTTATTAATCATTCTATAGAGTATTATCAGCAAGTTTCATTAAATATTGAGCAATAGCATAATATTATTCGCGGAATCCGAAATATTAATTCCTGAGTGTTAATAAATCGTACTTATGGCCCAATAGTTACGCCGGGCAAAAACCGGCGTAACTATTGTAAATTCGCCGATTACCAGAGAATCTCCCGTGTAGACTCGATTACTACCAGCATGCAGGCCAAGATTCAGGTTTAGCCGTGGGTAAATCATCCGGAGTTGGCCAGGCAGGAGGATAATCCGGGCAATAATCGATAGTGCCTATAGCCCTGAAATAATTGACCAGAACGGTAACATCGCTGCCTATTACCCGGCAATCGCCGTTGACATCAGCCGGGGCGTAAAAATCCAGTATAAGGCATTCCGGGGCTAAACCGCGGAAATAATTCACCAGATAGGTAACATCATTGCCCAACACGGCCGGTGGCCAATCTCCTGACCGCATAGCGGCATCGCCGGGCAAGTATGTAAGTCCGTAATAGCCGATAAGCAAGGCAGAATTAACTAACTCAGGTTTGATATATTCATGGCAAAGACACCCGGTATACGAGTAATAATCGCTTTCCATAGAGAACTTGATATTTGTTACTACCGGATCGGCTACATTCTGGTTAACGGTTCCGCAAACATAACCCACCAGATGCTCCCCCGGCATTATGCTGGTAGAATCGGAGGGTTGCCGGTATAAGCCGTGATCGATGGGATTAATATGGCATATGTTATCATGAAACGCCACCCCCATATCGTCGAATGAATCATCGAACGCCACCGAATCGATAGATATTACCGTGGTATCGTATGTAGGCAGGCCTGGAAGGCGAAAATAGTATCATGGTTGATAAGGTACAAGGGAATCATGAACTCGTCGCCAAAGCCCATACTCCATGACTCCAATAACAGGGTATCGTTTTCGGGTTGGCAATCATATTCAACCGGGAAATCATTACCGGGCTGAAACATCGGAAAATTCTGGAAGTAGCAGAATATATCGTAAATCGTGAGATAGTTATAATCCAAATCGAAATTGCCTGCTCTCAATTGCGCATCGGAGAGGAAATAATCGATAGGATCTAAAAGCGCGTTGTACATGATAACGGCATCCCCGGCCTCGAAAGGATAGCCGTTCGAATTGAAATCTCCCAATAAATGATCTCCCTCGTCAGGGATATTCATACTACCGCCTGTCAACTGCAAATCGAGCCCGCCATTGTCACAGCCCTCGTAACGCCATAGGGTATAGCCGTACCTATCAGTAACCGAGTTAAGGTCATGATTATTATCTTCGGTATAGAAATCGATGGGCAGTGAAAAATTAACAGGGTATTGGAGAGTCGGATCGACGTAAAATTTTATGTATAATACCGGATAGTCGAGCAAATCGCCACATATCTCAGAGCCAGGTTGCGCGAGATAGACAAAGGTTACCGTACCGGCTTCCGGGTTGAAAATCACATCGAAATAATCCGAATAATCCTCCGTATGCGATCCCAATCTAACATCGGTTAAGGTAAGTATGGAATCATCATAGGCTATCGTTAATATGAATCCGCCCAAACAATAACATTCCTCGGCATCTATGAATATCGGCATCCAATCCTCGCTCCCCGGATAGATGCAAATGTTTCCGATACTGGCATTGACTGTGCCGACGAATGTAATCGAGCCATAGTCCAGCGTATCCGCCTCGGCATAATCCGAGGCTATTATCCTGAGATCGGCTTGATTAAGATTGCCCGCAGTACTGATCGATATCGAATACAATGTGACCAAGCCAGTGACTGACGCCGCTGGAGTCGGTATAAATCGTGTCTATAACCGGAGTTCCGGGGCTGGAGAAAACGGAAATATCATCTCCATCCCAATCTACCACCTCGAGCCGAGCTTCCAGATCGGTGCAAATGCAGTTCGAGGGAATTTCAAATATACCATTATAATCAACAACCGGCGGCGTGGCCAAAGCCGGAGATATAAAGGCTACCGTGAACAATACCACAAAAAACGTAAATCTAATCGCGTAAGAAATTTCGCTTAACATGACAAAATCCTAAATCTTTTGTGTTCGTTATTCAACTTAAAACAAATATAATACAATTAATCTCGTATTTTTATTTTTTGATTTACAAAGTATAACGATGTTCCAATAAAGTCCCGAAACCTTTTACGGATCGTTTACATGATCTGGCTTACCATTTCCCTCAATGTATTTAGCAGTTACTTAATGAGCAAGAGCTTTTTAATGGAAATATTAGCGTTTCTTTCGGCTTTAACTAAAAACAAACCGGCGCTGACCGGATTGCCGTTATCATCCCGGCCATCCCAGGTTATACTATTCAGGCCCGTATCTAAATCGAACGATCTGACTTTACAGCCCAGGATATCATAAATCGCCAGTCTATCGGATATCTCGCTATCGACAACCAGGTTAACACAGCTATTAAAAGGATTCGGATAAGCCGAGATCGAGGATTTAAGCGGTAAATTCTCGACATCCTCAATACCGGTTAAAGTTCGTATACCGCCATCAACGAGCACGGGCTGGAAAAACGAGAGGTTGGCCAGGCCGGTATGGAAAGGAGCATCCGGGCAACCGCTGAATGTAATAGGAATCTCTGTTGGTCCGGGTATGTTTTCATCTATGCCCAATTGCAAATACCCTAAACGATGTTCACCCGGAAGAAATATAGCAGGAAATGATTGATGCGTATTATCGATGAAAGTAACATGAGTTCCGTTTTCGAAATAACACATTCCACCTCTAAATCCCTCGGTGAAAATAAAGTTAGTAATTTCAACATACTCTGATTCTATTAATACGGTAAACTCATAAGCGCTAATAGTATCGACTGTAACCAGGTCGACAGGAATCATCACGGTGTTGCCCGGCGAAGCCTCAATATACCCGATTTTTAACGTGTCACTATCAGGTTGCTGAGAGAATTGTTCGGCATTGTCAGGGTAGGTGATAGGATCAATCATAAACATAATATACAGCCCGATATCGCCAATCGTGAAATACTCATCGTCCTGATCGAGATCGCATTCGATCTCACAAAAATTAATTTCACCATAATTACCGTTGATATAATTTATTAATACAGTCAAGTCTGATGGTGAATAATAATAGCCATCCCCGTTAATATCGCAGTCAATACCATAACTAGGCAAACTAATAAACAATACGGCTATAATGCTGAATAATAACTTTAGCATAACGTGCCTCCGTAAAAATTAAAATTAATTTATTCTCCCATAATGTAGCTAATATAAGATAATTAAATATGCAAGGCAGTCAAGCAAAATATTATATACGTGTAAGATTATTTAATAATACTATTGTGGTTCAATTTCAAAAACATGAAGGTTACGCTCCTGGGTGCTAACATATAACTTGTTACCATCAGGAGAGAATTTCACGCCCAGAGCCTGCTCACCCAATTCATATTCACCTTTAGAATTGCCGTGTCTGTCGAAAAAGCGTATCGTTTTATCGAATGAAGCCGTAGCTACGAATGAATCATCCGGGGAGAAACTGATACCGACCACTCGTCCCTGGTGAACATCAACGGTCTCCATACCGTCCTCGGCAATATTGAACAGCCTGACATTGCTGTCCTCACAGCTCGTGGCCAGCTTACCGTTGCTATTGGTGAAACTAACACCATAAACCGCCGCCGGGTGCGGGTATACCGATTTCATCTGGGCTTTGACATTAAACAGGTACATTTTTTTATCGCCACAGGCCGCTGCCAGGTAACTGCTGTCATAAGACCAGTCCATGCAATATATACGGCCTTTGGGGCTGTGAAGAGTGGCGATATAGTTGCCGCCGATATCGAACAGCACTATATAGCCATCGCTTTGACCACCTGCCAGTATAGGGACATCCGGGGCGTAGCTGACGGTTTCGACACCGTTATCGAACCTGTCAAAAAGCGCCAGTAAATTGCCGGTTGGCGCCCAGATACGAACGGTTTTATCGGCCGAGGCGGAGGCGATAGTACGGCCATCCCGGCCGAATGATACCGAATGTACCCGACCGCGATGCCCCTCCAGCGCTTTGAACACTTTACCATCTAAACCGCATAGTTTTATGGAATTCTGATCATCCGCAAAAACCAAAGCCAGATATTGACCATCAGGACTAACGCCTATTTGCCAGCAATGTTCGCTGACACCCTCTATTTTCCCACACTCTTTCAATGAAATCAAAGAATTACCCTCGCTGTTGTTATTATGATATTCGGTAATGGGGTAGCTATCTTTAAAACAGAGAATATTAGATGAATATTTGATGTTGCATTTAGGATTTATTTCGCCAGATAATCGAATACTGCCTTTTGACCGCCTTTTGATTCGATCTTAAGCATCATATGCAAACCACGGGCGTATTCGTTATCGCCTTTTAATAGAGTCTGGGCGAAATCACCGTAATCGAAATGTTTCAACGTATAATAGGCTACCCATTGAGCGAACCCCTCAGCCTCCTCTAAAGTAAGGTTTTCGCGAAGATTATCGGCGGCCCAGGCATGGGCTATCTCGTGGGATACGACCTGGAACAGATCCTTTCGTCTTAAACCATACAATACGTAAATATTGTAAATATCTCCCCGACGGTGGAACAGGCCGTTTAAATCCCCCGACAGACCCTCGGATTTTTCAACTATGAAATCCTGCCCCTGGAGGGTGTACCTAATATCATGGCTTAAACTCATACTCATGTGATTTTCGATAAACATTAGCACCTTCTCTTTAATCTGTTTAACCCCGGAGGCCTCGAAATACCCCTCCCTGAAACAATCGTCACAGAGTATTCTGCCATCCTCCAGTTTATGGCTATGTCTTCCCGAGGGCGCACCACAGCTCGAACATTTTTGATATTTATCCACACAGTTTTTGCAATAAAGCTTAGTACTGTCGCCATCGAACCACATATATTCGCCCTGAATGGGATTACCGCATATTCTGCAAAAACTTGCTCCATCAAGACACGCTTTGCAAATTTTTTTGTCACCGACTCTTATCAAATTAAGATCCGGCTTACCGCATATATCGCAGCGAGGAACTTTGCGATTGCAGTTAGGGCAGAGTTTCAATCCCAAATCGGGGTAGGAAAAATACTTGCCGGTGATCGGTGTATTACAAAAACTGCAGCGATCTACTTTCTGCAAACATGAGGGGCAAACATTTACATGATCGAACCTGGTTGTCATCTTGGAGGGCTTACCGCATATATCGCATCGAGTATACCTGTTCACGCAATCCATGCAATACACGGAGCCGTCATCGAATTTTATATACCGACCGGATATCTCCTTACCGCATAACGCACAATTGGTTTTAGCGTCAGAGGCAATAGTCCAAGCGATTATTATAAGTAGTATTATAAAAGCTATCTTACGCATAATCTTTACTTACTTACGGTTAACGACTCGATATAATCGATTGAGGTCTTCAAATCATTCTCCGAATAGACCTCTATTATCATATCAATATTCAGGGTGGATAATATTTCCAGGTAAGGAGCCAGGTTGAGCATCCCGGAGCCCAGAGCGAGATGGCTTTTCTTGGCGTCTATATCATGTATATGGGCCAGTTTAATATGTTTATATCGACTCGAGAAAAAATCCGCTATATGCATGGGATCGACCTTGTTCTTTCTCGAAACCAGCATGGAACGCTGCATATGACCGATATCCCAGACCAAGCCGGTAGACCGTAAGGCTAAAAAACGATCCACCACCTCGATCAGCTTGTCAGAAAAATCGTAAGTGTTTTCCAGTAGAAGATCGATTTTGCCATCGGCGAATTTAACCAATCGTTCGACCGAATCGATGAAACGTTCGAAATAGACCACCGGTATATTCCTGCTGGCTACCACCACCTGACCCGAGCCGATTTTGTAATAAGCGATTCTGCCCGGATGAAAGATAACCGAGACGGCGCCGCAGTCGATAGCCAATTGAATGAATTCGCACAGGCGATCAACACCGCTAATACGCATGCTCTGGTGACGGCTTGCCAGGGGGATATCTGTGGGAGCGTGAAAATGAAGTCGCAGGTCGTTGCGATTGTTATATTCCAGTAATTCAGCTCTTATCGAATTGGGGAAGTTCTCCGGGAAATTAATCGCTAAATCACCTGATATTTGATAGGCCGACATCCCCATTTGCACGGTTTTCGAGGCCGCTTCGAGAGCTTTCATTTCAGGGTTGAATGATGATAAGCCGAATCGCCCGTCCGACCGGCCATTAGATATCCTGTTATGCCTATTCAAGTCTTTCTTTCCTTTTTCTTAGCAGCCGGGAAAAGTACGTTATTGAGAATCAGGCGATAACCCGGCGATTGCTTGTGAAGGCTGACATCAGTGGGTGGGTCACCGATGAAATGCTGGTAATCCTCGGGGTCATGGCCCGCGAAAAACGTGAAAGTGCCCTTGCCGAAATTCCCATGTATATACTTGGCCTCATCGATAACCTCGGTTTGCGCCAATATCACCACATGCTTTTTAACCAGGTCTTTCCTGAAACCAGTGCACTGTCCCCAGAATCCCTCCACTATCGGTGTATGACATTGCACCAGCATCGTAGGTACTGGATCGTACTTAGCGGAAAAATCGAACAGCGTGAAAAAATCGTTACCCTCGTTAAATCGTCCACGGCCGCGAAACGGCCCGGTGTCTATATCGGAATGCTCGTAAACCACCGGATTAAGCTCCGCGGCGAAATTTTCGAATGCGATACACTGGCTATAGTCTAGCTTGCTCAGACAATCGGGGTCGACCGGATCACCATCATACTGTTCCGGTACGATATCGGTGTTCTGCGCGGCTAAGGCTATATCGTAAGTATCGGTGGCTGAACACATGGCAAACAGAAAACCGCCGCCGCGAATATATTCTTTAATAGTCAGGGCGACATCCCGCTTTAGCTGAGAGACTTTTTTATACCCCAACTCGCGTGCCACGGTCTCTGATTGAGCCTTGATCTGCTTATACCAGTTGCTGTTCCTGTGGGCAGCGAAAAACTTACCGTATTGCCCGGTGAAATCCTCGTGGTGCAGATGAAGCCAGTCGTAATCGGCCAGCTTGCCCTGCAGCACCTCGACATCCCAGAGTAGATCGTAGGGTATCTCGGCATAATCCAGCGCCAGACTGACAGCGTCATCCCAGGGTTCATTTTTGGAAAACGGCGGAGCGTAAATCGCCATCCGGGGAGCTTTTTCCAGAAGGACTGTCTCCATGTTGCTCTCCTCGATAATCGCTTTAATCTGGGCGACCCGGGAACCGCTTACCGGCTCGAATTTTACTCCGCGAAGGTTACACAATTGTTCTAGCTGCGCCGTTTGATCGGTTAAGAAAGAACCGCCGCGATAATTTAAAAGCCATTCCACGTTCTGGCCATAGGTCAAGCTCCAGTAAGCCACGCCATAGGCTTTCAGATGGTTCGTTTGCTCCATATCCATGGGGATCAAGATTTTCTGCGCTAGAAGGCTTGAGGGGGTAAACAGTAATATTGACAGAAATATAATTATCGCCAGTTTCTTCATTGATGTCTCCTAAAGTATGATATCGTCGATTCGACCATGTTTGTTAATACTCCCTCAACGCGTTTTTCGCGGGCATATTCTTATCCTCAATATATTTATACTAATTCAATGTATCAATAGTTTATCGAATATAAATTATTCAGGTAAACGAAACTATCTCGGCTCGGGTAGCGCTTTTCAATATTTCACTTTCCGAGGATTTAAACGTGATTATTCTCAAATCATCGATATTTACGCTCGTCAAATCGAAATCACCGAGATAACGCCATTCGTTCTCCTCGCGCCAGGCGCCGGCCTCACCCTCATTCTGGAAATATGGTTTGTCGGCCTCTAGCAGCCTATCGTAAAGCTCGGTTTTAGCGTATATCACCGGCTGTATGCCCGCCTTTATAGCCGCTTTACGCCTGATTGCAATACCATAAGGCTCGAAACCCCACCTGACATAACGTTTACGCCATCTCATAAGAGGGATTAACCTGGCCGGACTCAGGCCGGAAAAAGCCACACCTTTCAAATCTCCTCGTAGATGCCTGGATGACCCCCGGATTAGTTTCTCAAGTAAAATATTTTTCAATGTCTCCAGCGCGTTCCCGGGGTAGATACCTTTCGACTCGGCCAGTTTTTCGTAAAATGATGATGAATTTTCTCCGGGCCAGTGGCCATAGCAGGTTCTCGTCCAGTGTGTTATATAATTCCAGCCGGCCTGTTCTATAGAGGTATGCAACTTATCCGGCGAGTAATCGCGTTCGGGGGGGCGGGTTTTATACCTTGTATTGCATTCGTTGATTATCTTTTTATCTCGCATGTTCCTGATAAGCGTATCGAGGTTACCTCCTGTACGAACGCTTACCGGCAGGATGATATCAGCGGCCTGTGCCGCCAATTTATCTCGCAAGGGCCAGTCGGTCTTGGCCGAGCGCGCTTTTTCCGTGGCCTGAAAAAATAGCCATCCAGTATTGTTCCTGTCGAGTTTAAAATCGGCTGTTACGCTCTCGATTATACTATCTCTATCCGATTCATCTTTTGCCGGAAGTACGATAATTTGCCTAACTCCGTTTGCCGAACATGCCCAAACCGGTAGCTCCCAGGTATTCATCCCCAGGCTGGTGATAACAACCCAATCATGTTTCAAAGCGAAACTAATAGCCTTGAGTGTATTTATTACCCAGAGATCGGTTCCTGATGGTGTTTTAGTCTGACGGGAGTTAAAAACCACTGCTCGGGGGTTAGAATTCATGTCGAAATCGCCATAGTAGACGGAATTCTTACCAATTTCCAATTTCTGTATGAATTTGAATTCTGACATAGCAAACTGCATCCGGTTTGTTAATAATATATAATCGAGCAACGTTTTATCCAAGATATATTTTTTGTTGTCTGATAGTGGTTTTAATTGCTGGCAGATTTTTTTAATTGAGCTCGACTTACACATAGTCTGGATTAGTATTGACTATGGGGTATATAGGAAGAGGCTGTCTTATGAAACAGAGCTCTTTCAAAAACCCCAATTACAGCCATGATATGGTGTTGAATTTTTATCAAAAAAGCGGCTTATTCTTTTTAGATAATTGAATTCTATGTATTTAGGTCGCTTTTGCCCCCCCGAGATGCAGGCCACCTATGAGTTTACTTTATTCTAGATATATTTAGTATTAGTGTAAATTCAATTGTGTAAATTTGTATTTATTGATGTATTAAAGAATTACGGGTATATCCAGCAGAAAACGCTAATCTTCAAGGAGGATATACCCGTGAAACCACTTAGGTTTGCTGATGAAAATGTAGGTTATGTATTTGCCGGAGTCAAGAGTTATTGGGAGGAGGATGTTCGGGGTGTGGTGTTGAAGCATGCTCGCCGTCATTTGGAACGGATGTTGAATGTTGAGTTTAGGATAGCGGTTGGCTGCGGAAAGTATGAGCGGAGTGAGGAGCGGGCGGATTATCGGAATGGTTATTACCGTCGGGGTTTGCTGAGTTTATACGGCTGGTTAGAGGAGGTAAAGGTTCCCCGGCTGCGTTATGGCAGCTTTGAGTCGAGTGTCTTGCGGAAGCACAAACGGCGTTCGCAGCTATTGGATCGGCTGATTTTAGAGGGCTTTCTGCTTGGTCATTCTACCCGCAAGACAGCACGGATGTTCAAGCGGGCCTATGGTGAAAGCATCAGCGCCCAGGCTGTCTCGAACGTAGTTAAGGCATTAAACGATGAGGTTGGCAGCTTCCACTGTCGGGCTTTGGGCGATGATTATCGTTTTATTCATCTGGATGGTTTATGGGTGAAGATAACCTCTCCGGTTAAGGTGAAGAAGGTGTTGCTTGTGGCCTACGGTGTCCGTCACGATGGCAGCCGTGAGCTTATCGACTTCATGCTGGCTGGCTCTGAGAGCGAGGCCTACTGGTGGGGCTTTCTGTCGGATCTCAAGCAGCGAGGTCTGCGCGGTCATTTGTTGGAGGTTGTTGTTCACGATGGTGGTAAGGGGCTGATTAAAGCTCTGGCCGGGTTATATCCGCGGGTGAAATCACAGCAATGTGTCTTCCACAAGCTGTCGAATATCAGCCAGAATCTGGATGAACGTAAAAACCGCAGCCGAATCACCAGGGATGCTGCTGCGGTCTATCAGGCCGAGACGGAGAAAGAGTTGAAGGCACGATTGAAAGCTTTCAAGGCCAAATGGCGATTGAAAGAACCTAAAGCTGTTCGATCATTTATTCGCGGCTTTGATCGAACACTGATTTATCGAGAATATGCTGAACCTGAAAGAACTCAAATAAAGACCAATAATCCTCTGGAGCGATATCTGGAGGAATTGCAAAGGAGGATAAAACCGTTCAGGAAATTTGTTAATGCCAAAAGTGTTGATCGAATCGTTTATGGAATAGTCGCTTATGTGCTGGATAACCGAAAATCTGAAAATCATTACAAATTTACACAATTCCCTTGATAAGATCTATTTAGTCATTATCGGCATTAGACATTGACATCAAATCTATCTGCCATATATTAAAATTTACCGGAAAGTTTGATTCTTAACCGATAAACTATTACTCCCTCGGGACGTATTAATAAATAATGAATAAAGCACTGACCTCAATACTTGTAGTAATCCTGATAGCGCTGGTGTCGTTTAGCGATGCTCAACAGCGCCGGGTTATGCCGACCAATCCCTCCGCGTTTACTGCCGCTCGTCTGCAATACACCGGCGGCGGCGACTGGTACTGGGGACGCTCCTCGCTTCCTAACCTTCATGAGTTTTTAGCGCGAAACACCAATATCTCGGTAGTCGATAAAGAGATTAACCTGAAAGCCACGGAACCCGAGTTGTACAATTACCCGTTTCTATATCTAACCGGGCATGGCAATATTAAACTTGATGACAAAGAAGTGACGGCTCTTCGTGAATACCTGACCTCAGGCGGATTCCTTCTGGCAAACGATAGTTACGGCCTGGCGGATGCTTTCCGTCGCGAAATGAAGAAGGTATTTCCCGAAAAGGAACTGGTCGAGTTGCCGTTCAATCACGAGATCTATCACAGCCCCTACAAATTCCCCAACGGATTGCCGAAAATTCATGAACACGATAACAAACCGCCGCAGGGATTCGGGATATTCTGGGAGGACAGGCTGGTGGTTTTCCTGGTGTACGAAAGCGATATCGGGGACGGCTGGGAAGATTTCGAAGTGCATAAGGACCCCCCGGAGAAACATCAGGCGGCATTAAAAATGGGCGCGAATATCGTGCACTACACATTAACCCATTAGGAATTATGACACGGACTAAATACGAATCGATACTGGGTAGACTTCTAAAAACCCGCAACTCTATATCAGGATGGCTGGCGTTCGAGGGCATAATCGAGACCCTGGCCTTAGCCGCCGGATTGATATTCGTGCTCTGGCTGGCAACGGCGTTGTTCTGGCCCGAGCCTGTTGCCAGGGTTACCATGCTAGTAATAGGGCTGGCGTTATCGACCACTGTTATCGGGGTATATATCGTTAAGCCGTTAATACGCAAAAGAAGCCTTACCTCGGTTGCCTTGAAATTAGAGAAGCATTATGGCAAATTGCAATCTCGCTTAATTGGCTCATTACAGCTTTACGATAAACTTTCGGACAACAAAGAGAATTACTCTGTCGAGTTGATAGAGAAAACTATCGAGGACGCCGGCGAGCAGATACGCGATCTGGATTTTAACGTAGCGGTGGAAAAACATAAACCCCCGTATTACCGTCTGGCGCTGGGCGTATTGCTGGTGATCATGTCGGTATTTATTTCGGGCGAGACCATGTATCAAACCTCGATGCTGTTTACTCATCCACTGGCCGATATTCCCCGTCCCACCAACCTGGTTTTGACAGTATCTCCGGAAAATATACAGGCCATAAAAAACGATGATGTCACGATCAGGATAGGCGCTGCCGGAGAGAAAGTTCGCGAGGTCAATCTCTTAGTAAAATACAGTGAGAGTGATTGGGTCAGCATACCCGCGGTGAAAGCCGAATCGGACAGTCTCGAGGGGCTGTACTCTTACACTTTCAGAAAATTAAAGCGCGATGTCGAATTCTATGCCGAGGCAAAACGGGTAAAATCCCCTACAGGTAAAATAACTATTGTCGATCCACCTCGGCTTCTCGAGATAGCCATCACCCTGGATTTCCCCAAATACACGGGATTGGAATCGCAGGTGTTGCCCAACAATGACGGCTCCGTAACGGCTCTTCGCGGTACGGTGATTAATTTCACCGGCAGGCTGAACAAACCGGTAACGACCGGCTCGCTGGAGTTCAATGACGGCCGAACCAAGCCGATCACGATAAACGAAAAAGAGATCAGCGGTAAATTCGTAATAAGCGATAACGGCAGTTACCATCTGAGGCTGGCGGATGTTACCGGGCTTTCTAACCCCAACCCTATAGAATATGACCTGGTTTGCTTAAACGATTACGAACCGCAAGTACAAATCACTTTCCCGGCCGTTGATGTTGACCTGGATGAGCGGATGATATTGCCTATTGAGGCGGTTGTTTTCGATGATTACGGTTTCACGAAACTCGACCTGGTGTACTGGACATATTCCGAGGGACATGAGTCGGATCGCAAGATTCAGACTATAAAATCCGATTTCAGCGCTCTGACCGAAACCGTGGTTTCTTACGAGTGGTGGGTAGAACAACTTCACTTGCTGCCCGGCGACCTGGTTTATTACTATCTCGAGGTTTTCGATAACGATGCTATTACCGGGCCGAAATCCTCGGTTAGTAAAACGTTCACGGCTCGCCTGCCCAGCCTGGATGAGATAATGGCGGATATCACCCAATCAGAAGACGAGATGTTCGAGGATTTCGAGGAGGCGGTGAACAGCCAGCGTCAGTTGAAAGAAGAGTTGGAAAATATCTCGCGTGAGATGAAGCAGCATTCCGAAATGGATTGGGAAAAGAAACAGGAATTGCAAAGCACACTCGACCGTCAGAAAGATATCTCCCAGAAGATAGAAGAGCTGGGCAAAAAGATGGACGAGATGCTGGAGAAATACGATCGTAACCAGATGGCCACCGAGGAGTTGATGCAGAAGATGGAGGATATCCGGGAGCTGTTCGAGGAGGTTGCCACCGATGAGCTAAAAGAGGCCATGAAGAAGCTTCAGGAGGCCATGAAAAGTATGGATCCCAAGAAGCTCGAGGAAGCGATGAAGAATTTCCAGATGTCTGTCGAGCAGATGAACGAAAACCTCGACCGCATGATGGCTCTTCTGAAAAAATATCAACTCGAACAAAAACTCGATACACTTGCCAAAATGGCTCAGAAGCTGGCCGAAAAGCAGCAGGATATCAACGATCAACTGGGCCAATGTAACGGTAAAAAAGATTTCGAGAAGATGAAACAGCCTCAGGAGAAGCAGAAACAGGGCCTGGAAAGCATGAAAGAACAGTTCGAGCAGGCCAAGAAATTAAACGAAGAGCTTTCGATGGTGCCGAAGGATCAGATGCAGCAGGCCAATCAGAAATTGAACTCGGAGCAAATGCAAAAATCGATGAATCAAATGGCGCAGTCGATGGGTATGTGTAACAAGCAGCAATGCCAGAAATCTGGCCAGGAAATGGAGCAGGAGTTTCAGGAGATGTCCCAGATGTTCCAGAATATGCTCCAGCAAATGCAGCAACAGCAACTCGAGATGGTTACCGGTATGATAAAAAGAGCAATCAACGATTTGATATATCTTTCGCGGGAACAGGAGGGGCTGATAGATTCGACCGAGCAAATGAGAAACAAACGCTCGAACAGCCGCGAAATCGCTCGCGAACAAAACGATCTCAAATCAGCCTGTAACAGGGCCGCCGAGAATATCGCCGAAGTCACGAAAGAAACGCTGTTTATAAATGCCTCAATAATGCAGCAAATGGGTAAGGCTTTAGCCGAAATGCAGAACGCTATCGAGCAGTTGAACGGACGTTCCCCCTCGCGGTCATCAGGCAACCAGGGCGAGGCCATGAGTTCTTTAAACCACGCCGCCGCCATTCTCATGAGCGCCCTTTCCCAATGCAGCCAGTGCAAGAACAGCGGCTCCGGAATGCAATCCATGATGCAGAAACTTTCACAGATGGCGCAGCAGCAACAGCAATTGAACCAGAACTCGCAAAACATGATGCCCATGCCGATGCCGGGAATGATGTCGATGGCCCAAATGCAGGCAATGCAACGCCTGGCACAACAGCAGGAGGCGATTCGTAAAGAGCTTTCCGAGCTGATGAAGGAGGCGGGCAACGCCGATAACGTACTGGGCAGGCTCGATAATATCGAGGGCGAGATGAAGAAAATCGTCGAGGATATGCAAAATCGTAACATGACACAAGAAACGATCAACCGTCAAAATAGAATACTCTCGCGCCTTCTGGACGCCCAGCGGTCGGTTCATCGCAGGGATTACTCCCGGAGACGTCAGGCTCGCACGGGCGAGGATGTAACGAGACGTGGTCCCGGCGTCCTGAATTTCGATGATAATTTCAGCGAGAAGATGGCCGAGGATATCAAAAAAGCGCTCTCGGAGAAATATCCCAGGCGGTACGAGCATGAGATAAGGGAATATTTCCGGGCCTTAACCGAGGATCAGGATGTTCAATAAAACCACCATTGCTTTTACATTAATGCTATTGTTATGCGGCGCTACGGTCAACGCCCAGGTTCATATATCGCCCGAGCCCCAAAAGCAAAACACTAACGAGAACAACGATCGTAAAACCATAGCCAGGGCCCTGAATTCTATCAGAAGCCATACCAGCCTGGGAAAATACGATCAGGCCTTAGAGTTATTGAACAAGCTAGAATTGAATTTCGGTAATCGTGCGGAAATTGTCAATGAGAGAAAAAGGATTTTAAAAGCCTCGAAAGATTTTGTCACCTTAAAGAAAATCATAACCGATGAGTTGTCACAAAGCCCGGATAATTTCGGTATCACCTGCCAGTTGGGCGAGGTTTATTTCCTCTGCGACAGCCTCGATAAGGCCGAGGAGACCTGGGAGAAAGCGTTCGATCTGGCCGGAGAGAATAGTTTCAATTACATGATGCTGGCTAATTATTATCATGGCTACGGATTTTATAACGAGGCGGTCTCCGTATATATCCGGGGACGAAATGTTATCGGTCAACCGGAACTGTTTATCCGGGAGCTTTCGGATATTTATATCACCCAGAAACAATATTCCAAAGCGGTGACCGAATACCTGAAATTATTGGAGATCCAGTCCAACCCTAAAGAGATACAGCAGCTATCCTGGGAAATCACCAACATGTACGATGAGGCCGAAAGCCCGGAGCTTATCATCGAGGCGGTAAAACGCGCAGCCGGGGATAATTCGGCCAGGCCCGAGCTGTATATCATTCTCGGCGATCTGTATCTGAAAAACGGTCAGTTATCGGAATCGTTCGAAAACTACCGGAAAGGCGATTCGCTTTCCGAAGATGAGGGTTTCTACCTGGATAATTTCATAAAGCTTTGCTACGACCAGGAGCAGTACGTGATGGCAGTCGAGGCCGCCAACTATTACCTGGCCGGGGTGGAATATCACAAAAAACGCTCGGCTGAAACTGTCATTATTTACAAGGCCAGAAGCCTGGCGGAGTTGGGTTCGTACAACACCGCGTTCGAGTTATTGGAGATTGTCGAGAAAGATTACAACAGTTTCCGTGCTCGAGCTGAGGCGCTTTACACGGCCGGTGAAATTTACTCGGATAAATTGCAGGATAAATCTAAAGCCAGGGAGAAATTCAACGAACTGATAAAAACCTCCGGTAACCTGCCGCTGGCGCAAGCCGCGCAACTGAAATTAGCGGAAATCGATATACAGGAAATGAAATTGGATCAGGCAAAAGAAAAGCTCCTGAAAGTGGCTGAGATAAGAAAAGGCAAAGAGGATGGCGAGAAGGCTCGTTACCTGTTGGCGGAGATCGAATTTTTTAACGAGGATTACCAGGCCGCAGCGAAAGCTTATAATATACTGTTCAGCGAATATCCTCGCGGGAAATATATCAATGACTGCCTGGAGAGACTGACGCTTATCACCGATGCCGAGGGCGACAGTATGATTAATACTATAGCCAAAGCCACCCGGTTGAGTTTCGCGGGCAGACCCGATAGCGCGATCGTCTATCTCAAGCAGGCAAGTCAAAGTAGCGGCTCTAAAGTTTACGAGTACGCCCTGTATTATTTACCGTCTTACTATGCCGATATGGGCAACTGGGAAACGGCTATCGGAGCTTATAAGCATTATTTGACCGCTTTCGAGGATGGTGTTTATACCGACAGGGCGCTTCTGGATTTATCCCGTATATATATAGAAAAAGCCCAGCGGCCAGATAAAGCCGATGAGCTTTTGAATAAACTTATAACCGATTTCCCCTACTCGCCTCTCCTGGAACAGGCGCGGATATATTTGAATAAACTGGACGCTAGCTAAGCGACAGGTTGTTTTTTCTTCTTGAACGGGTGATTTAGAATATCATTCTTTTTCTCTTGAGCCGGCTTGCCCTCTAATTCCTCGAGCCTTTCCTCTAATCTTTCGATATAGCGAATTTTCATTTTCATACTGGTCCTGACAAGCAAACCCAGCGCGGTAAGCAAAAACAACACCGAGTTGATACGTCTGAAGATTTCACCATAGTTGAAAACCGAATCTAGAAACGCCAGAACTCCCAGCCCGAACAGTATCGCACACCATCCTAACATAATAAGCCTCCTGTTTTAAATAATATTGTTACCAATATATGTCGGATTGAAAGGGGATTAGTATTGCAAAATATTTTCTATATATATAACCGTTAAAGCAATGTGTTTAATGATGTTGCAATCTGGTACGACTTAAATATTAATTTAGCATATGGGGATCGTAAATCATTTGGGAGTTCGCCAGAAAAGGATGAATAAAGGGCTTCGTTCCCCCGGAGGCTCGAATTAACACTTCAATAAGCCATTCGTTTTGTAATGAGGATTAATATATCTACAGCTTAACCGCCATGCCCAGGCCATCCCGTATCGGTATGATAGCGGAAAACAGCTTTTCATTATTAAAAATGCGATGGTTGAACTCCAGAATTCCGCGCGTTGGCTCATCGGGTTTTTCATCGAAAATATCGCCTCCCCAGAGAACGTTATCGGTGATAAATACTCCTCCCGGCCTCAAACGAGCAATCGCCAATTCAACCGTATCGGGGTACTGTTCCTTGTCGATATCGTTTAAGATGATATCGAACGGGCCGTCATGGTCGGCGATAATCTTTCGGGCATCACCTACATGATATTCGACCATAGAATCGTAACCCATCCGGGAGAGATATTTTAAAGCGCGCTTCTTGTTATCCTCGGAGCCCTCCGTGCAAATTATCTTGCCGCCATCTTTCATACCGCCGGCGAACCAGGCGGCCGAATAGCCGTAGCCCGAACCCATCTCGAATATCCGTTTAGACCCCGTAATGATCGCCAACTGGCGGAGGAACCGTCCCACCAGAGGCCCGATAATGGGGAAATGGTTTTCGCGGGCGTATGACTCCATCTCGCGCAAGACCTCGTCATCGCTGACTTTTAAATTCGAATGCAGCGATAGATCCTTTATATAATCCTCAAACCGTGGTTCGGTGATACGCATATAGTCTCCTTTAACGTGGATGGCTTCAAGCCGTCTAATTATGCTACTTTAAGCTCGCTGATCAGTCTTTCGACATTGTCGATTTTCTTGGGTTCGTAATTGAAATAATCTACGAAATTTTCAACCAGTAAGTTTCTCGTCTCATCCAAATCAATATCTTTCTTGAGCATCGAGGCCACGGAACCGACCGGGAACTGGGTGATTCCGCAGGGATTAATCAACTCATCATAGCCAAGATCGATATTCACGTTCAACGCCAGGCCATGATAACTGACCCATCTGCGGACAGCCACGCCTATTGCCGCAAGCTTATGATTATTCGACCAGACGCCGGTTAGGCCTCGCTTGACGGCGGCGTTAATATTGTACTCCTTCAGGGTTTTGATTACGACCTCCTCCAGGTCGCGAAGGTAGGCGTGAAGATCCCTCCCGCGTGCGGTCAAATCGACAATCGGGTAAGCCACTATCTGTCCGGGACCGTGATAGGTGATATCACCGCCTCGCTCGATCTGGAATAAATCGATACCTCGCTTTTCCAGTTCTTTACGGGAAACCAGGAGGTTTTTCGGTGATGTTCCCCGACCCATAGTGATAACCGGTTCATGTTCCGTTATTAAAAGCGTATCGGGAATTTTATTGGCAACGCGAAGGTCAACCAGGCTCTTTTGGAGGTCCCACGTTTGTTTGAAGTTTGTTTTCCCCAGATCGATCAGGTACAGGGATTTATATCCGCGGCTGCACATTCTAATGCCTTTCTAAAATTAAACCTTTTACAGGAAGTCTCTAATATAATAGGATTTTTAACTTTCCTTTAATAATGTTAACGTGCCGAATAGTCAAGTTGTTTCAGACAAATTTTACAATAAAAATAAAACATAGGACTATATAGCCTTACTGTGCCATTATGCCTTAAAAGCTACCACCATCAACTCTATATCATCGATATCGAATAATTCGCGTTTCCAGGTTCCGGCCGTGCCACTCCAAACATGCCTGACCTCGAAACCAATTTTACGTATCAGTTTAACTAACTCTCCTGGTAGAAAACCGTGTTCGTGAAGGGTTAACCTATGTTTACCGCCATTCTTAAGTTTATACGAAAGTGTGAATGTCTCGACCAGCGTGAACGGGTCGAATCGTCCGGAGACTATGTCCTCCTGCTTGGCGTCCCTGATTTTACGGAGGCCGTTCAGACCGCCGAGTATCAGCTTCGAGCCGGGTTTGAGCGAGTCATACAGGTTGCGTAAAATAGCGTAATCGTGTTGGACCGGGTCCTCATCCTTTAACAAAAGACCGAACGCGCCCTCGCACAGGCATATTGCCCCATCGTAGGCCTCCGGCTTGCGGTAAACCTTGGCATCCTGGCATACCCAGTTAACCTCCACGCCAGCCACCTCAGCGTTCAATCTTGCCTGTTTTAACATCCCCTCCGACCAGTCAACACCGGTCAGTTCGTAATTCAGTCCGGCCAGCCCAACCGTGTGCCTGCCGATACCACAGCCCATGTCGAGAATCTTACTGCCCTCGGGAAGGTTGAACTCTTCGACTAAGAACTCAATCTCCGCCCTGGTATTTTTTACGAATACCTCATCCTTATATTCGGCGGCATGATTGTCGAAAAACTCCTTCCACTCGTTATTTCCAGTCATCATCCATTTTCTCGTGTTATTCGTTTGATAATTATAAAGAGATAAGCGAATATAATGAAACCGTGAAATAATTACAAAAGTTTATTACATTAATTATCGAGTAACGATAGGCGTTAGCAATTCGAGTGAAAAGATAAATTCAGGAGGAATGATGGTAGAGGTGGGCAAAAAAGCTCCCGATTTCACGTTGCCCGATTTCGAGGGGAATAAGCATAAATTGTCGGACTATCGCGGCAAACCGGTCGTACTGTATTTTTATCCCAAAGATAACACGCCCGGTTGCACCAAGGAGGCTTGCTCGTTTAGAGATAATTATTCCGCATATAAGAAAGCCGGTGTAACCGTGCTCGGCGTTTCCGTTGATGATGAAAAATCACACGAGAAATTCGCTAACAAATTCGAGCTGCCGTTTACTCTTCTTTCGGATAAAGAGAAAAAAGTTGTCGAAAAGTACGATGTCTGGGTGGAAAAGAACATGTATGGAAAGAAATACATGGGAACTGCCCGTAAAACATTCGTGTTAGATGAGGAAGGGAAGATCGTGCACATTTTCAACAAAGTGAATACGGCAACACACGCCAATGATGTGCTCGATATTCTGTCGGAGACATCGTAAGAATAAGCAGTAGTATCCGGCTATAGAGAGATCCGGCCCAGTCCGGATCTTTTTTCGTTTGTATAATTCCAGCTATTCGTATATATCATCTTCTAGTAAAACTTTGTGGCAAAAAGATATTTTCGTCCGCCGCTAAGTGATAATGGGTCAAAACTGATTTCGAGGGAGGGGCACACGGGAACGTGTCGCCTACAGAGTTAACGGAGAACTAAATTGAAAAACATGATACCAATAATAACAGCGACGGCGGCCGTGATTATACTATTAGCCGGTTTGATTATCTATAATTATACTCATCAAACCAACCCTGAGGACTTAATGGTAGATCAATACGCGTATCTTTTCGAGGAGCCGGATGAGTATTTCGATGAGGTCATAATCTCGCCTGCTGCTAGTATTCAATCCTCGGTTAAGCAAATGAAAATAAGTCTGAACCTGCCAAAAGATCAAAAATTCAACAACCAGGCGCCGTTTACACTGGCCGTTAAATCCGAGGATGCCAGTATCGTAAAAATTGGCAAGTATAACATCCCTCACGCCACAAAAATTATAAACATACCGGTAGAGTTAATACGGGGGTCTACTACTATTTCGGTTATTCTAGATTTCAGCTATTGCGGCATGAAAGATCAAAGCCTGTGCTTCTTTAAGAAAGTCAAACTCGTATATCCTGTTAATATAACTCCTGATGGTACCGATAAATTCGAGATTACTTATACTATAGCAGAATAGATGTTTGCCAGTTCAATACTAAGGCCGGCAGTTATTAAATCTTAGCTGTTGGCGGTACGAATTAATAGCTTCTTAGAATGTACAACAAATCTATTACAAATAATTAATGGGCATTAATACGAAACCTAGATATCCATTTTACGTATCTATTAACATGAATTCAGACATTTCTGATACGAATACTGATTCAAATAACAATCATAGATCATTCTTTTTAATCAGACTTTTGCTAGCATTGGTATTTTTAGGTATTTCTGTTGGCCTGGTAGCAATTGTAAAATTAGCTCTCAAGCAATTAAATATTTTCGATCTGGTTTATATCCGCGCCTTATATGTAGTGATAATGATATCTTTAGTATATCTAGGATATCATCTGTACTTTAGATGGTTTGAAAAGCAAAAGCCATTTGAATTTTCCAGAGATAGATTCTGGCAGGAATTATTCATCGGAATGGGCATTGGAACCGGACTGGTAACTATTATAGTCATATTTTTATGGATTGTTGGATCATACACCATAACCGGGTATCAATTCAGTTCACTCACTATAATGTTTTTGCTGATGAATATAGTGATTGGTTTCCTTGAGGAACTTTTTACTCGCGGTATTATATTCAGATTACTCGAGGAGGGTATAGGAAGCTGGTTGGCATTGATTGTTTGCGCCTTCGAGGTTGGAATCACTCACGCGACAAATCCCGGGGCAAACACATTCAGCACTCTGGCCGTATCGTTAGAATTCGGTGTTATGTTAACGTTGTTATATTTGATAACAAGGCGGTTATGGCTAATAATAGGATTTCATTTTGCCTGGAATTTTACGATGGGCGGTATCTATGGAATAACTGTCTCGGGCGTGGAAACTACCGGTTTATTGAAATCAGCTTTAAACGGGCGACACTTGTTAACCGGAGGAGCCTTTGGGATCGAGGCCTCTCTGCCGGCAATCTGCTTGTGTTCTATTATCTCCCTGGTATTAACCATTTATATAATTAAAAATAAACTATATCGATTTCCGATGTGGCATAGTTCTAAATAGAAAAACCGATCGAGGAAAATTCTAATCTCCACTCAAACGAAAACCGTCAGGCATATACCTGACGGCTTCCAGCTAATGGTATAGCAGGGATTTATCACTTACCGAAGATGGCAATTACTCCTTAATATTATTACGGTGACGAGCCCAGGGGTCTTTACCTCGCTCCACAGGCATCATCCAGTTGGGGTACTCAGGCTTGAATGCGCTGACCTCATCGAGAACGGTCATCTCCTCAACACTTAATTTAATCTCCACCGACTTGAGATTATCTATAAGCTGGTTTTCCTTGGTAGCTCCAATGATGATACTGGTTACACTTGATTTATGGTTTAACCAGGCTAGCGCAATCTGTGCCGCGCTGGCATCATGCGCCTTGCCGATCTCCTTGAGTTTATCGATGATATCGAAGCCCCGTTCTTTGTTTACCGGCGGGAAATCGAATTTCTTACGACGGCCCTCGCCCTCATCCTCGCGAGTGTATTTACCGGCCAGGAAACCGCCGGCCAGCGGACTCCATACCAGTATGCCCATGCCGTTATCCCTGGCAACCGGGATTATCTCTCGTTCCAGCTCTCGTCCCGCCAGCGAATAGTACGCTTGTACCGAGCAGAATTTCTCCCAGCCCCAGCGCTCGGATATTCCGATTGCCTTGGCTATCTGCCAGGCGGAAAAATTCGACAGGCCGATATAACGTACTTTGCCCTGGCGAACCAGGTCATCCAGAGAACGCAGGGTTTCCTCGATCGGCGTGGTCTCATCAAAACGATGTACCTGGTAAAGATCGATCCAGTCGGTATTCAACCTTTTGAGGCTAAGCTCTACCTCGCGCATTATTGCCAGACGGCTCGTGCCCATAGCGTTGATCTCCGGGCTAGCCGGGAAATACACTTTAGTGGCTACCAGCATGTCCTTGCGGCGATCACCCAGAGCCTTGCCGACTAGCTCCTCGGATTGGCCGTTGGAATACATATTAGCGGTATCGATCAGGTTAACGCCATGCTCTATCGAGATATCGATCATCTTCGTAGTGGCCTTGAGATCGACCTGCCCGATCATCGAGCCGAACGGATCATCCTTATAACTGAAAGTCATCGCTCCCAGAGTAATCTCAGAGATATAAAGACCGGTGTTTCCCAGTGGTTTGTATTGCATTTTCGTCTCTCCTTTTTTAAATAGACAAATGATGTCTAATGTACTGACCTATTAAGTGAACATTCATTTAATAAAACTCGCAAAAAAAATCTATAATTTGATAGCATCCCAGGCCAGGTTGAACGCTGCCTCCACACTCTCGTCAGTCATCTCAAAATTTTTACATAGCCGGGGATTGGCTAAAGCCAGTATAGGATGAATCATGAAAATCCACAGGAGGTCGATGTCGACATCCTTGATGATTTTCTGTTCAATACCTCTTCGGAATACCTTTTTCAATGGCTCGAAATACTGATTGACCTGTTCCATATTGACGAGTCCGGAATAAGGTGAATTGGCGAATTGTTCGGTATATTTAAAGTATTCTCCGTTTTCCGAGATGTAGGCGAATGTTTTCAGCCATATTTTGCGTAATATGTCCCGAATAGGTTGATCGTTGTCAAAACCTTTCAGCATGGCATCACTGAGGTTTTTCTTGATATCGACATAAGTAGAGACCAATAAATCCTCCTTATTCTTGTAATAGATATACAACGTTGCCGGTGAAACCTCGGCCTCGGCGGCAATTTTAGAAACGGAACTGGCGACAAAGCCGATTTCATTAACCAATTTTATGGTGGCCGTGATTATTGCCTCTTGTTTATGTTCATCCTTAATTCTCACGGCCTTATAATAAATGATCGTTCATTTAATGTCAAGCGGTTTTTAAAGATAATTTGTAGAATTTCTTAATAAGATGAATTAGTTTTTGGGATATATCTATCTAATATACCTATTCAGTTGCCTTGATAACCCCGCGTCCGGGAATCTTGAAAGCGAATAGCATATCGATAAAGACAATTACCGCCCCGGCAATGAATGTAGTCTCATGTCCGAACAGTTTCCAGACTATACCGCCGGCGCCGATCAACCCCGCCACCGACTCGTATGAGTTGAACCTTCCCTGAATCCGGCCCAGGCTGGCTGATTTAGCCAGGAGTAATAACTGCGATGAATTTAGCCGGTTCGAAATAGTGAAACCCCAGTGCTTCGCAACGAGACGGAAAGGCCGGGCAGTAGCGATGATGCTTAATTGATTAGTGTTTATGACCTTATAAGATTATAGCGTACACGATCTTTTGTTGACAACTTAATATAAGATTCGTGACCGGTACCGAATATTATATTAATTGACATGTAAAGGCGGCTCGGTGAAACTTCCGATATATAATTCAAAAAATATATACGATACTACACGGAAAATATCCTAAACGTGATTTCTCAGCATCAGTTCCTTGGGATGAGGATTGAGATATGATTGGTTTTCGAGATATTCGATTTTGAATTTACTGATATAGTGTTTCAATAATGTAAGCGGCACGATGAGCGGTACCAATTCCTTATGGTAGTCGTTTATGGTGTCCAGAATGTTTTCCTTTTCGGTTTTATCCAGATACTTTTTCAGATAGCCCATCATGTGATGTAGAACATTGGTATTTTTCTTGCTGGTGGCTTTCAGTTTTAGCGCGGTCATGAATAAATCACGGTATCGTGTCCCGAATTCCGAGGGTTTAATTTTGGAGATACCAGCCACGAGTTTTCCCAGTTCTTTATAGTGCTTAGGACTGTGCGCCATAAGTAGAAGCTTGTGGGCGGTATGAAATTTTACGATCTCACCCCGTTCGAACCGCACCTTATCGAATACTTCTAGAAGACTACTATAAGCGAAAACCCGGACGATGAAATTCTCTCGAAGTTTCAAATCGTTTAGCCGTCCCTCCTCCTCTACCGGCAGCAGGGGGAAACGTTTCTGAAGCGCGCCGGCCCACAATCCCCGACCTTTATTTTCCGCCCGTCCGCTTTCGGAATACACTTTCACTCTCTCCATGCCGCAGCTCGGAGATTTCTTTTTGAAAATGTAACCACTGAGCCGGTATTTTTCCAGTTGTTTCAGGCGTTGCTCTCGAAACTTTATCATGCGTTCGGTCCAGTCCTCGCCCGTTTTATTGCCCACCATTCTCGGCGAATCGAACTCCCCGGTCAGACGAACCGACTCGCGAGGAACACCCATACCAACCTCGACCTCCGGGCAGACCGGCACGAATTTAAGGTGTGGCCCCAGAACATCCAGAATGTATTTATCGCGTTTGTGCCCACCATCGTAACGGACATTCTCCCCTAACAAACAAGAGCTGATACCGATCCTGATCTTATCCTCGTTTTGTACCGTGACCATACTTGCCACCTCCCTATAACAGAATATCTTTCAAGGCACCCGCCAATTGCGGGAACTTGAACTCGAACCCGACGCGGGTAAGTTTTCGCGGTATCGCTTTCTGGCCGGTTAGAAGCATATCCGCCATTTCGCCCAGGGCGGCTTTTACTACCAGTGACGGCACCTGAGCCCACATCGGCTTTTTAATCACTCTGCCAATGGTCGTAGCCAGTTCTTTCATGGTTACAGGATTAGGCGAACTTAGATTTATCGCGCCCTCCAGTGAAGCGTTCGCCAGTGTATACTTTATGGCAGATATAACATCCTCACGATGTATCCAGGGTACCCATTGTTTGCCCGAACCAGGCGTACCACCGGCATACGAATTAAATGCCGAGAGCATACTTTTTAAAGCGCCGCCGTCCTTTTCCAATACTACCCCTGTTCGTAGAATTACCAGCCGCGTACCGAATTCAACTACTTTCGAGGCCTCGTTTTCCCACTGCAAGCATACATCGGCTAAAAAGCCCTCGCCTCTTTCGTGGCTCTCATCCACCTCGCCGGTTTTAACATTGCCATAATAACCCACAGCCGAGGCGTTAATGAGTGTGGCGGGTTTGCTACCGGTTGCAGCGATTGCCTGAACGATCGCTTTCGTACTTTCCACCCGGCTGTTAAGAATCCATTCTTTCTGGTAACGTGTCCAGCGCTTCTCGGCAAGCGGCTCTCCCGCCAGGTTCACTACAGCATCCGCTCCGTTTATATGCTTGGTCCAATCACCGGCGGCACGAGCATCCCACTTGATATAGGTAACATTTTTGAATCCATCATATTTACCGGGATCTCTTGTCAAACTGATAATCTCATGACCATCGGAAGCCAATGATTCAGTCAAACTACCCCCGATAAACCCCGTACATCCAGCCAGTACTATTTTCATGTCGTAATTATCATTCCCTCTGTTAAAATGTCAGTCAGGAATCCTGTCGGAATATTTCCAGAATCCGCGACAACGGCTTACTTGCTCTCGAAATATCCGGAGATCGCTTTCACCCGGTAATCGAATATCATTTTAAGTTTATTTTTGACGAATAACGCATGCGCCAACCTTCCTATAATACCGAACGGAATAGCGTAAACCAGGTCATCGGTTATTAGCGTGCCCTCCGGTGTATGCTCGAAAGTGTGGGTGTGATGCCAGAAACTGTAGGGTCCTTTCAACTGTTGGTCGATGAATTTGTGTGGCGGATCGTATTCGGTAATCAGCGTTCGCCAGCGCAGAGGAAACATCATTGGTTTGACCGTGTAGTCAATCAGGGTGCCGACCTGCATATCCAGCGGGAGGGGGGTTAGCATATCGAATCCCAGAGAGGTCGGCGTGATAACTGTCAGGTTCTCGGGGCGACTGAAAAACTCGAACACCTCATCGAGAGGTCTTTTGATCAGTTGCTTTCTTTGTAAAGAGTAGGTTTTCATTATTACTTATCGATCCTGATATTATTGATCCTGTCGATATACGCCGGTACATCGAATTTCCGTCTACAACCATTATAATTCATATATCTGATTTTGCCAAATATCTTACGCTCGGCCCAGGCGCGGTCGTGCAGCCCACCGATACTCCAGGCGATACCGGCATAGCCGTTCGGGTCTCGGCCATCGAGGGAATTTCTATCGTTAAGATATATGGCAATCTCCTGCGCGCGCCTCGGGGTTTCAGTCCATTCGAGTATTTTTTTAGCCCAGTACATACGCATATAGCCATGCATCTTACCGGTTATTACCATTTCACGCTGAGCGGCATTCCACAATTCATCATGGGTTACGCCGGACTCGAATTGATCGAGGGTGTAGATATACTCGCGTTTGTCGCGGCTATGGGCTTCTAAGGTATCTCGGGCCCAGGCCGGTAAACCATCGAAATTATCGTAGTCGGAAGCATAGTGGCAGTAGTTATCGGCAAGCTCCCGCCTGATAATCAACTCCTCTAGAAACGCCTCCTGCGAGGTTATATCGGCATCGAATCGCTGGGTCTCGTACGCCAGCCTTTGCGCCGAAAGCTGCCCGAAATGAAGGTAAGGTGATAGATTCGATTGGGCCTCGTGGTTGGGATCGTTGCGCTTGCTGTAGTAGTCCGGCAATCGTTTTTTAAAAAACGAAGACATCGCTTTCACAGCCGCATGCTCTCCCGGTTTAAGCCAGTCAACCTCGCCCTCGGAGTTATCGACTTTCAATGTTTTGCGGGCTTTGCGCCAGTCGATATGGGCAGTTTCACCCGGCCATTTGTGTTTATGTTTGTACAGTTTCGGGTAATCGGTTAAATACTCATCCAGATGCTTATGGATTTTCGGCCTGATTGTGTAGGCGGCGTATTCCTGTTTATTCGAGGCGATCCATACCGGAACTATGTTATGGGCATCCACCTCGTAAAATGGTATGGTGATTTTCGATCTGACCTGATTTTTCCAGCCCTTTGATATTTTCAGGGGATTGAAATCGGTCACAAGCGAGGCTATTTTCTGTTTTTTTACAAATGATGGTATAGTCTTTTCGGGATTCCCCGGTAGCAAAAACATTGGGATATTGAGCTTGAGCAGATCGATTTCAACCTGTTCCATCCCATTAAGTATAAATTCATAGTGACGGGTCGTTGCATCTAAAAATTCCGGCGCCAGATTAAATATCACGGCCAGCGGCGAACGGGTTTCATCGGCAAGTTTTTTGGCGTATAATAACGCCCAGTTATCGGCGACCCGCTGATCGCGGCTCATCCAGTATACGACCGGGCCGGCGCCGATCTCACCTTCAACCAGGGTGTGAATTCTATTTGGATTAACTGTCTGTGCCATCATTTATATTAAGTATTCCTGAATGCTTTAACCGCTTCATTGTTTAATAATCGCTTCACTATAATTATAAATACGCCTGTCAACAGAAGGTTTAACGCCAGTGATAATGCCGCTACCGTGACCATATCTCCGCCGATACCATATCCCAATGAGATAATGAGCACACCGGCGCCAACCTCACCGCGCGGCCACATGCCGATAGATAGCGCCAGCCGCTCTCTCCAATGAGCCTTTTTCCGGTAAACAAACAGGGGAAACATCTTACCGATGTTGGCTAAAACCGTAATGATTAAAACATGAAAGGCTATCCACTGCCAGTTGCCACCCTCCAATGAGATCGGCGGCATCGAAAGCCCAACCAGCACCATAAACGCCGCTGATATGATCGTGGCGACTTTCTGCTCTTTAACGTTTTCGGGCCCCTCTTGATGCCCATCACGGCTGTCATCTACATGAGGGTTGCTGCCACCTGGCCGGGCCATAATTACACCCAGTACGAAAGCCGGCAGTAATACCTCGATATGAATCGGCACGACATCGTTAAGAATTTTACTGGCTTTGTAGATAATCTCCGAAATCAGAGTAATAAACGCGGCATAACCAATAACCCATGGCCAGGTAACGGGTATTCTAATCCTGTGAAGATATCTCCAGGCGAACCATAACTGTACTACCATTATCACTATAACAACACCCAGTTGCCATCGAAAACCTACGATAAGCATTTTCAATGGTATCATAAGCAGTACCGTATCTAAATCATCGAATATTGCCAGTATCCTTATTTTCTTAAAATACCACGTAGCCGATAATCCTGCCGCGGCCAACATCGAAAACAGCACACCCGCTGAGGTCGGTGCGGCAAACCGTCCCGCAAGAAGCGCCTCTGTCCAGGCATCGAATGTGCCCCATTGAGATGAATCATAAAATATCAACACAAAATAAATCGCACTGAATATCCAGGGGAATGTCGCGGCAGTGGCGGCAATAAGGTAATCGAATCCATAGCTTTTCAATCGGGATCGGTCTATCTCGAATTCGTAACCGACATGTATCATAATAAAGCCGAGCATTACCATTGTGAGTATGCGGACAATTTCACCGACCTTATAGGAATTACCCGTAATATCATCCAGAAATTGTGATATGAAAAGCCCGAGTACTAAGAGTGCCGAGAATAGAATTACTTTCTTCAATTTCGATCCCCTTTTCGCGTTTAATATCCGATCATTAAATAAACCTATCGATTTAATAGAAGTGTAACCACACCATAAAAGTTTCTAAAATCGTATTAAAACATTTATTTTATCTAAATATGGTAATAGTGTTAACCTGTGTATCAGGTTATGAATGAGTAACTTATCAAATCAAAAATCGTTCATCTGATAACATGAATTTTCGAGTTCTCGCATATCAGGAAATTACCTGGACTTATGACCTTTAACATTCCTGAAAAATGACTTCTTCACGGTATTAATCTTAAAGCAATATTCGATGAATTCCTCCGGCTGCAAAATATCAGGGTAACAATAGTATGAGTAATCTAAAATCAGTGAATCCGAATGGGATCTATTTATGTAATTATAAGAATAACCGTTGCCCTCGTAACTTACGCTATCAACGGAATTATTGAATTTACATGAATCGGCCAGCACTCGGAATTCGATATTCTCGATAATGTTTCTACGAAGAGTCACCGGCCACGAACATGAAGAGTCAGGGCTGACATCCAAATGACTTAGCTCGAAAACATTGGGCCTGAACATTACTAAAGAGTCTTTGCAGTAGGCGAATTTTGATACCGTAACATCCGCGGAAAGCTTGATTTTACTGCTTTCCTGATTATTGTAGCTGACATTTTCTATATGCGCTCTGGGTATCGACTGCTCGATATATTTGTAAGCAGTCACCTCGATATCATGTTCGGAGGAGTAATTATCCAGCCATTCCAGCGTGAAAGCTTGTCTTCCAGTAAGAACAGTATTTAGCTTACCCGATAGATTCCCCCCAACATCAACAACACCCTCCAGTGTACAGGTTACGGTATCGGGCCATTTCGGGGAATAACTAAGCCTGATAGATTGGCATCCGGGTACCAGGGGCAGCGCGAATGCTCCGTACTGCGTAATAGGAAAATATCCGTATGGCAATCTCTTCGTGGTCATATCCTGATAGACAGTATCACCACTCTCATCAACGAAAGCCGCGATTACATGATTGAAAACATATGGCGATGGAAAATCAGGATTCCCGATCTTATCGGATTTCGTATAAACCAGTACCGGCCAGGCCTCATAGCCTGCCAGTTTCAACCAGCTTACAAAAATGTGTGATAAACCTTTACAATCGCCATAACCGTTTCGCCATATATCCTCCGGCGATGGCGGGCAAAACCTGCCCTCGTCGATTTCGACTGCTATATAACGGCACTTTTTCATGATTTCGTAGAATATATCCTCAGCGGTATCGGCCATCCCCAATAGTATATCAGGGGTTCCGAATTTCGAGTTATTTTCGTAGTAGTCCTTTGACCACTCGTAGATGTCGCTCCACTCCGAGAAGTCATCTTTGCCATCCAACGATTCGAAAGCATACCATAATCCAGGACACATATCTCTGGGAGCGTCTTTGTAATCCGAATCCTTCAATCGTGGTAAATAATACCATCGGAAAACCATAGGCTCATTTTGAGCAATGCATCGAACCTCATCATTGTCTTTGCTGTACTTTAATCGCCATTTATCAGAATCGTAATAAACAATTATGCTCGTGGTATCCACGGCCAGTGAGGACATAGCGTTGACAAAAGAACCGTAAGAGGCATCCTTTAACTCTATCTCATAATAGTACTCGATTCGGCTGTTAGCCGGCACTTTACCGATATCCCAGTGATAGTACTTAGCATCCGAGGCCAAAGTACTGGTTGTCTGGTTGGTATATACGGTAGCATCTTTATGATGGAATTTTTTATGTTTAGAATTGGGGCTTATGATCTCGATTTCCACATCCTTGATTTTGCCATTATACGGAAAATCCAGGTTAAATTCACCGTAATCCTCAACAGCGTTCGCCTCATTTATCTGTACTATATTTTTCACCTTGATAGTTTTTTCCCCATTGGAGAATTTGATTGTTACCTTTCTACTGATTATACGGTTCTCATCAGCATGAGAGATACCGATAACCGATAAAACAATGAAAAGACAAAGCAATTTATCAATCATTCTTTCGTCTCCAATAACACGGTGAATAAATCGTGTTTCGAGCCCTTTTGCCAGATATTCTCAATTTCATTCGCCATAGTTTTTCTGTAAAAATCATCCCCCCTGGTGTACTGCCTTCTCATCAAGAACTTGTTTGTTTCCTGATCGTAATTAGACATGATAGTATACGTAATAGAACCGATACTTTCCCGGGCGTTAATCGTATTCGATTCTACCGGCTCGAAATTATCGCCTATATCCCATTCTACCGTATAGACATCAATAATATTAGTGTCGAAATACAACGGGTACAGCCGGGGTGGATTCGAATCGGTTATAGTCGTAGAAAAACTCGGACCGGGGTAAATCTGCAGCTCTATCATTGAAAAATCATCATCGAAATATTTTTCCGAATTCACACTGAATTTAACGGTATATTGATCGGGCGGCGCCAGTGAATCATCAACAGCCTCCACTGAGTCTACCATACAATCTCTCTCGCTGAATATGTAGCCGCTTATTATCTCTTTTAATTCAGCCTGGCTATTAGTCCTGAAATCTCGCTTTATATCAATCGCCGCCTGGTTATAAAACGAAATAGTACCCGTGCCTGACAGGCTGTTATTATCACCTATTGCCAGATGCAAATCCACCATGGTACCAAACAATTTTTCGAATTCCCGGGTATGACCAATAGGGCTGGCGTCATCATACATTGGACGGCACATGAATCTCTTCGAAAGCGAGTAGTCCAATGAATTAACTTCCGACCCGAAATCCGAGGGATCTAAATATATACCATGTGCCGGTAGTATCACCATAGCGTGATCGAACATGGTCAGCATCGGCAAACTCACCGGCGAATAATCGGAGTTTTCGGTGCAAATCCACACTACCTCACTTTCAATATCCAGATGTTTAAATATCGCGCAAAGTATTGTTGATTTATCCACCGCGTCGAGAGCTTTCCACTCCATCATTTTATCAACATTATCCGATGGCGCTGAAATTCCCCAGGTACCGCTGTTCTGCCAGTTGTCCCTGACATATTTAAAAGAATGCTCGATTAAATCATCGGCGTCCGAATACAAGCTTTTCAAACTGTCCGCGAAATGTCGTGCCCTTTTTGAACTTTTGATCGATTTCTCGAAATATTCGGTATAATGACTTGTTAATTTTGACCAACTGCTGGCGAAATCGAAATTGTTGTTGCCATTATTATAGCCCTCGAGTGTCAAGAATATATCCGTTGATAAATTCCTATCCGGCGGCCGGTATTGCTCGTCCTCCAACGCCCTTATACTATCGGCTTCGCAGGTAAATAGAAGATTGCCCCTGATACTGCCGACATTGACCAGCTCCTTCCTCTCCCTTCTTACTGATATCAAACCTTCGTTGTTTATTACATACGAGTATGTGAAATAGGGTGGAAGGTTGAGCTTGAACGAAGCGTGAAGCACAGGCATATCCTCCTGAAAACGAAATACGGGTAAAAATAACAAATTTTTATGATCTATCTCTATAGTGATGTCAATAACGCATCCAGGAACCGCCCCCGGAACCGCAAACGATTTGGATTTCACCTTGATATCACGCTTTTTATCCTTAACTACATATTCCTCGTTGATATCAGATTTCGAAAGCTCCCTTGTCGGTCCATTCGGACGGAAACAGGTCGCTTTTATTTCTTTGATATCAGTCTGCTTGCTGAAAAACACCTTATGCTCCGCATGATCCAATCCGCTCTCGGTGTATATCTTTATCCGCTTTTTCAGGATGGTTTTCAGGTAGGGTCGAAAGCCTCGTTCGCTGATTATGTAGTATTCCACCTCTTTCAGTACCACCATGGCATCCGCCGAGGAATCAATCGGGCATACTTCCTGATGTAGAAGATCATATGTTGGTATATACCAATCGAAGTTATCACCGGCATATAGTAATTGTGTCAGTAATATAATGAAAAATGTAATTCTAATCATATCTCTCACCTTGTTTTATGAGCCTTAAATTAAAAGAAAACCCTTACTTGTAACGAGCTCAATAATATAGCTGAAAATTAACAGTTTAGGTCATTATTATCAAGATTAATATTTTTGATCATTGATTCTAACATAATTTTACTTATACTTATAGTATGCCAAGGAAAGCAGTTTTTTTTCTTCAATTATTTTTATTCGCGGTGCTTCTATTCAACTGTGGTAATCCGGGGTACCAATCATGGTATTCCAAGGTAAAAATAACGACTGATGATATTATAGATACAACTCAGACAATATTGCTGTATGATACCGACCATAAGATCACCGGCCAATTTAAGGTCGGCAACTATGGTGATGGTTTGCTTGTCATGATTCAGCGTGTCGATGGTAAGGATATCACAATCACCGAGAACGATATCAGTATCAATAAAAGCGATTACAGTTACGAGGGCTTTCAGTCATCACACGATACCGCTGTTTTGCGATTTAACGCCTCTCATCCCCGAAAACATATCAAAAACTACGATAAGCTGAGACAGATGATATTACATCGTGAGCTAATTATAACGATCAGTGATAATACCGATAACAAATCTTCGATGCAATTCCTCATTGATGAGGCCGACCTGCTGGATAAATTCACGCTGGAGTAGGTACGTATCCTTCCACGACCGGGTAAGCGAATAAGCCCGGGAGTGGGCGAGGTATCTTTAAATCAGATGAACAACTATTATAACCGCCGTTGCTACGATTATAGCGATAGTCCAGAGTATCGGCTTTGCGAACCAGTGGTGGGCGGTCCTCCTATTTCGAGCCAGCGCCTCGTAGAACACGATCAGTATGGCATCGATGCTCAACTCGAGGTAGCTAAGGGACCTGCCCAGCCAGTATTTATTGGCAACCGCCAGCATGATAATGCTGACACCAGCCGCAATCTCAACCTGAAAGTTAGCGGATTTGAGCTTATCAATAATCTTCCCCATGTACAATTTATATCACATGAAAGAAAATGTATCAAGCCCAAATCCAAAATTGCATTAGGTTGGTCACCAGCCGTAGGGGCGTATCGACATACGCCCGGGGAGGGGACGCGGGGGAGCTAGCCACCACCCGGCATTACCAAACATCAAGATCATCATATAGCATTGTGGAGTTATTTGGGGTTGACTATTTTGTAAAGGTGGGTTATCTTTCTAATTGGTTGGAGGTGACACTAGCATTAAAATAAATATGGAGTGAATTATGAGTTATGACTTAATGGTTTTTGAGCCGTCAGCAGCTCCAAAATCAGAGGATGAGTTTATGGAATGGTATGATGAGCAAACAGAGTGGTCTGAAGATCACAATTATCAGGACCATACTGTTGCATCAAAAGCATTACAAAACTGGTATATGGAAATGATCAAGGAGTTCCCACCAATGAATGGACCGCTTGCTTCTCGTGATAATGATGACCATCCAGGGCTCACTAGCTATAGCATCGGAAGGTATGTTATTTATTCTGGATTTTCATGGGGCATGGTCGAAGAGGCATATTCTAAGGTTCGGGAGTTGGCAACAAAATACTCCGTTGGCTTTTTTGATGTTAGCTCGGGTGATCCAGAAATTATATTCCCGAGTTGAAAACCAGGAATAGCAAACAGAATACGTAAAAATAGAACATCAGAATGTCGTACCTTCCAGCGCAAGGTCAGTAAAAATGAATAAAAAAAAACTTAAGAGGCTGGACATTCCTGTCCAGCGCAAGGGGGCAATTCACCACCCGGCATTACCAAACATCAAGATCGTCATATAGCATTGTGGAGTTATTTGGGGTTGACTCTTTTGTAAAGGTGGGTTATCTTTATGGTATTGGTCAAACGAGAAAGGGGTGGAATATAATCAGGTGATAATAAATTGATATTGGTATCGTTCACCTGCGTCAGGAGGGATAGCGAAGCGACATCCTGACGCTAACCCCGCCAGCCAGGCAAACGTAACAGAGGGCGGCTGACTGCTAATGCCAACCTCAGGATGTCGTTCCTTCCATCCTGAGGTATGTGTGGTAGATTACCAGTAAGCAAATTACAACAGTAATCGGTGTATATTGAACCACCTGCGTCAGGAGGAAAGCAAAGCGACATCCTGACGCTCACCACACACCAGAAGGCAATTATGGCAAAGAATTGGACAAATATCTATGTTGATTATGCTATTCATCATATCACTGGGACTGTCCATAACTGGCAGCCAATTTTACTATATCAACCAATTTTAGATATTTTCTATCTGGAATTCAACCGTCTGATCATAAGATGGGATATCAAACTGTATGCTTTTATTATCATGCCAGAGCATTTTCACTTATTAGCCCAAAATAGTACAGGTGATAATGTTTTAAAATTCCTTATGGGCGCTAGACGAGCAGTATCGGGGAAAGCACGAAGTTTAATTGAAAAAAACGATAAACGGCTTCATGACTACTATGTGAAGCATGAAGTCAATCCCGAGTCGTTCTATTTGAAAACAGCAGGAAAATCGGAATTCAGATTCTGGAAAGAAAAACCCAGAGTAATCCCCCTGACTAAACCCAATCATATAAAGCAAAAAGCTGAATATATACATAATAACCCTGTCCGAAAAGGTTTATGTTCATCCCCGGAAAATTGGGAACACTCAAGCTATAAATGCTACTATGATCAAAGCCTAACGGGATTACCTATAAGCAAATTGCAGATTTAGTCTGCCTGAAAGAACCACATGCGTCAGGAGGGTAGCGAAGCGACATCCTGACGCTGCCCCCGCCAGAGCTGCAAACGCAACAGGGGGCAACTTACTACTAACGCCAACCTCAGGATGTCGTTCCTTCCATCCTGAGGTATGTGAGGCAGATTAGCAGTAAGTAAACTACAACGGTAATCTGTATAGAATGAACCACATGCGTCAGGAAGGATAGCGACGCGACATCCTGACGTTCGCCCCCAAGCAGATGAGACCAATCCTTACATTATGCCCCCAATCTTTATCCCCCCCAAAACCCCTTGACCCCCCCCCCCCAAATCCGTATCTTCACAACCGGTATAACTAAATAGCGATAACTGCCTCTTGAAGGATGGTGTAGAAATATGGATTTGATTGAAAAATTACTCAAAAAAGTCAAAAACGAACAATATGAGTTCGTAGACTTTAAATTCTCCGATATCCTCGGCTCCTGGCGTCACATTACAATACCCGCCGATCAATTCTCCGAGAAAACGTTCGTCGATGGTATAGGCGTGGATGGCTCCTCGATCGGTTTCCTGTCGGTCAAGGCCGGCGATATGATACTTCTGCCCGAGCCGTCATTTTACTTCGATGACCCGTTCTATAAAGCCAAAACCATGTCGGTGCTGGCAAAAATCTGCGAGGTCAACCCGACTGAGCCGCATCCCCGCGATCCCCGTTTCACCGCCCAGAAAGCGGTCAAGGTGCTCGAGAAAATGCTGCCGGGTGTGGAGGCCCTGATGGGGCCGGAGTTCGAGTTCTACCTGTTCGATGAGGTACGTTACAACCAGGACCCCAACAAGGCGTTCTATTTCCTCGATGCCGAGGAGGCCGAGTGGAAATCCCGGGATGCCTCACCGTTTGGCGAGGGCGCCGGTGTCAACCGAGGCCATCAGATACGCTACAAGGAGGGCTACCATGCCGCTCCCCCGCGCGATAAAAGCCACGAGGTGCGCTCGTATATCTGCCAGTTGTTCAAGCAGGCGGGTATCTCGGTAAAATATCACCATCACGAGGTAGGCGGGGCCGCCCAGCAGGAGATCGAGGTCGGGTTCGCGCCGATGCTCGAAATGGCTGATAAATCGATGCTGGCCAGGTACCTGATTAAAAACGGCGCGGTTGTATGCGGAAAATCGGCCAGTTTCATGCCCAAACCGCTGTTCATGGAACCCGGCTCGGGCCTGCATGTACATCAGTTTTTAGCTAAAGACGGCAAATCGATATTTTTCGATAAATCGCAGGAGTTGAATCTCTCCGAAACCGGCCGATACTATCTCGGCGGTATACTCAAACACGCCCCGGCTATTCTGGCGTTCTCCAATCCCTCCACCAACTCGTTCAAACGTCTCGTGCCCGGTTTCGAGGCGCCGATTCGCGCCAGCTATTCGGTAGGCAATCGTACGGCCGCGGTGAGAATTCCCGGCTATATCAAGGATCCTGATGTCATGCGCATGGAGTTCCGTCCCCCGGATGGCACTGCCAATATTTACCTGATGTTCGCGGCTATGTTGATGGCTGGCCTGGATGGTATCAAGAACAAGATCGATCCCGGTTCGGCGCTCAATGTCGATTTCTCCGAGCTGTCTGAAAAGGAAATCCAGAAATACCCGCTTCTGCCCAGCTCGTTGGAGCGCGCTTTGGACGCCATGCAGAATGACCTTGATTTCTTACGCGCTGATGATGTATTTACACCTGAACTAATCGATATGTGGGTTAAAATTAAACTGAATGAGGTGCATCAAATTAAAGTGCGCCCTCATCCATGGGAGTTCAGGCTTTACTACGATGTCTAAAAACAAAACGGATGTGATAATACGAGTGGCGCTGCCGGAGGATGTCCTGGCGATATCCAAACTCTGGCAGCAGTTCATGGCATACAACGCTCAGTTCGATAATTCGTTCGAAGTGCAGGACAAAATCACGGGACGGTTCGCGCGCGAGCTGCAAAACCGTATCGATGACCCTAACTACCGCCTGGCGGTGGCCGAATTTGATAAAGAACTTGTCGGATACAGTTTCTCTTATATATCCAAGAAGCCGTATTTTTTCAAAATCGGCAAGTTCGGACTGATCGGAGACCTGTTCGTACAGGAGGAACATCGCCGTAAAGGTTTCGGCCGTTTACTGGTGGATGACGCCCTGGATTTTTTCAAACGCAAGAAAATCGAACAGATCGAACTTCTGGTTGCCAATGGTAACGAGAACACTGTTCAATTCTGGGAGAAGATGGGTTACAGCACGCTTCTTCGTTGGATGTATAAAAAACTGTAGCAATTGTTAAATTTTCAGCTTATATGATGAGAATGCATCGCGCTTTACTTAAATTTATTCCGTCGATTTTATTATTACTATTGTTGTTAATATGCGCTTGCGAGGACGAGACCACGAGCGCCACCAACGATCCACCGAATATACCCTCCAACCTGGCGCCGGCCGATGGCGCAACCGAAGTCGATATCAATATCTCCCTGAGCTGGCAATGCTCCGATCCCGAGGGTGATTCCCTGCATTACGAACTATATCTCGATACTCTCAATCCGCCATCGCTATACCGGGAGGATTTAACCGATACGGTCTATACGATATCCGATTCGCTGGATCGCGAAACTACCTATTACTGGAAAGTAAGGGCCATTGATATCCTCGAAGAAACGGCCGAATCGGAGGTACAATCGTTTTCCACCGTCCGAGCATCGGGATTATATAAAGTCAGCAGTATTTTAACGCACGATTACGCCCGGGGCGTATTCAAAATCAGGGATGAGTTATATGTCGCCGAGGGAAATTACGGCGTGGAGATATTCGATGTCTCGAACCAATCGACTCCGTTTTATATGTCATATTATGAATTCCTCGACATGTACACCGAGGATGTGCAGGTTGATGGCACTTATATGTACCTTCCCGATTCGCGGAACAGCGCACTATTAGTAGTCGATATCGGTAATCCATTTATACCCCGGACTGATGGATATGTCCCGTTGCCGCCTGAACCGCACGCGGCGGTAGTCGATTCCGACTGGGTATACGTCGTTTGCGATACCGCCGACCTGCAGATCGTGAATGTCCATAACCCGCTGGATCCCGATACGGTCGGCAGCCTTCATATTCAGTCGGTTTTAAGCGAGTCAATCGATAAGGTGCAGAATTACATCGTACTGGGATGTCTCAGTTTCGGTGTATATATCGTTGATATCTCGAACAAAGAGCAACCGGTAGTAGTGGGCAATTACAATCCGCCCGGCATAGTTGAGGCTGTTTTTGCCGAGGAGGTTGATGGTTCCCTGTTCGTTCATATCGCTAATGGCTCTCATGGCTACAAGCTGATAGATATCACCGACCCCGCTAACCCGACATTAGTTGCCTCCAAAAACCTTACCGGCTACTCTTACGATATCTGGCATTACGGCGGATACTCGTACCTGGCCTCGTCCTCATCGGGTATATACATGCTTGATGATGCAATCCCGCCTAACCTGGTTGCCTCATATAACTCACCCGGTCAGGCGCGCGATTTATTCGTAACTAATGATTATATTTATGTAGCGGATGGTTCGAACGGCGTTCAAATACTGGAATACTTACCTTGACCGAATCCAAGTATCATGTGAAGCGTAAAGATAAAGAACTGACCGATCCGGCCGAGCATGAGGCGATACTGAAAAAAGGTCGGTATATCACACTCGCGCTTTGTTACGAAAATCAACCGTATATAGTCACCATGAATTACGGTTATGATAAAAACTCCAAGGCATTATTTTTTCATTGTGCTCTAGAGGGAGATAAGCTCGACATGATCTCGCGCAACCCGGCTGTTTGCGGAACGGTTATTGAGGACCTGGGCTACGGTCACGGTGATTGCGAACATTATTATCGCTCGATAGTCCTGCGCGGCAATATCGGTATCGTCGAAACACTCGAGGAAAGTAAACAGGGGATAGATATATTGATAGACCATCTGGAGGAAAACCCGGATGAAACTAAAGCCCGTTTTTTAAAGGATGATAAAACATACGACAAAATGCACGTGCTCAAGTTAGATATCGAGAGTATTACGGGTAAGCAGGGGTTGAAGAAAACCAACAACGATTAATCGAGAACATTCCTATGACAATTAAAATTCTGATAGCTGTATTCGTTTTAGCATTATGTTCTACGGCCGCCGCCCAGCAAGCTGATTTCCTTCTGAGACATAATAGTAACTCAAGCGAACCAACCCTCGCACTAAATCCATTACCCGGAGGTCCAATGCCCGAGGAGGAGGATCGATCCGAATCACGAAGTTGGGTAAGCAGCCGCAGCGTATTTCGCGATACCTATAACGCCGGTAAGATTTTCATCGATGATTTCAAACACGTCTACTCCTCGCCGGCCCGTATCAACAAAAAAAGCGCCCTTTGGCTGCTTGGGATAACCGCCGTAGGCGGAGTGATTTTCGCTTACGATCAGGAAATATACGATGCTGTCATACGAAACAAAGATCATAAGCTATTAAAACCGGTTCTCGATCTGGGGGAGAACACGGAACGTCTGGGATTTATGGGTTTTACCAATAAGTTTTATTTCGGCTCTATCGCGCTGGGGTACCTTTTGAAATACGAGCCTCTGGTCGTAATCCCGGCTGAGATACTCGAAGGCCATTTCATCGAGGGCGCGGCTAAAAACGTGATGAATTACGGTGGTGGTCGTCACAGGCCATACCAGGATGACGGCCCATACTTTTTCAAGCTCAATGATGGTTCCTCGTTTCCATCTGGGCATAGCGCGGTAGTTATGCAGTTTGCGGATGTTATCAGCTATCGTGTAAAATTTCTACCGCTTTCGGTTGCCGCCTATACCGTAGCCGGTTCTATATGCCTTCAACGTATAGCGGATGGCGCGCATTGGCCCTCGGATGTTTATATCGCGGCGCTGCTGGGATGGTTCAGCTCGCACGCCATATTGAAAAGACATGATGGTTTGATGTCGGATGTCACTGTCGGTTCGGTTGGCAACGCTCCGGGAATTAGATATTCATTCAGATTTTAAATCATATTAATATTCGATATCTCGCGCAACAAAACGCAATTTCATTACACCATTGTTTTTCAATTCTGTTCTATTGCTAATTAGAACAGATTCCCTAATAAAGCGTATCATCGAGATTTAGTGACCTCGATCAACTAAGTTGCATCTCCTGATCGGAATCGGTGAAAATTTCAGCGCTATTTTTATTACTTTATAACTGAGTCTTTCGGCCGGCGCGGGACCGATGGACCGGGCTATCCTGGAAAATTCGTTTATTTTCACCCGAATTTAAATGAACTCTAGTGTCTCAGCCGTCCCAGAAGAAAATCCGCCAGCCAGCTTCCCAACCTCGGCTGCACCAGGTAGCCATACGATTTATGCGGGTTGCGCTTCTCCTTTTCCTTATTACCCGAATGACTGACAACCTCGAATGGATTATGAAGGTTGGTATAGTCGATCGCTCTGAATTTCGGTTTGTCCGGGAATATGTTGAGCTTCCTCATCGGCTCGTAATACTCATCACTAAAATTATTATGATGAGCCACGACATCGCCGAGGCAGGAGTAGTTATGCCAGAAATCAATATTGGTTGGGAACTGACGTTTACCGCCTTTTTTATGGTGACGGCTAAAGAGCATCCCCCTGATTGCCGAATCGCCCAGCGGGGACCCCATCGTGACGAACAACTGTACTCGTTTGTTGTGGAATTTCTTGAACGCCTCTATCGTGCGATGTGAAAATCTCCAGAGAACATCATAAGCGATAAAGGTTCCCATACTGTGCGAAAGTATCGCCACATCACAGTTGTCTTTCCAGGCATTTCTGAGGGCGGCTTCGAGCGGCCCGCGCATACGATCCGCTATGTACTGATCCCTATTGTAAAGCTCGGTCTCGCGAAGGAACCTTTCCATGACATCATCCTTGATAGTCAGGGCGCTGGTCAGGATATTCGCCAAATCAAGACCTCGGCTTTTGAAAAACGAACCGACTTTTTCTTTCGTGCCAACATGGAATTTGTCTTTAATACGTTTACGCTCTTTGATTACTTCATCTATCTGTACTTTCAGCTTTTTCACGTAAGTCGTATCATCCTCAATGTGATGAGGCGTGGCGTTAGCCCAATATGCCGAAACGAAAGTCTCCGGATTCTGCTCCAACCGACCGGCCAGCTCTTTGGCAACCGGGGATTTGAGATACTTATCGTCAATGACTTTGATATTCTCGATAACACATCGTTTCCATTGCTCGTAGAAATCCTTCTCCGGCGGCTTAGAGGCCAGCCCATGAATCATGATTATCCGTTTCTTGGAAATGTCCATCGCCATCGTAAACCTCCTTGATATTGATTAAATGTACTTGTAATCGTTTCTATGAATCAAGTTACTACTTCCCGGCTCCGGAGGCGATACTAGAAACCCATCGCCAAACCGTCCTTGCGGCAATCCGAGGCGCCGAGGTAACAATCCTCCAGCTTGTAAATCATCTGCGCCCCGCCGAAATATCGTTCGGGCAAATCGACTATGATATCATGACCGCGTGATCCAAGCTCATCGACTACCTCCGGCTCGAGACCCGGCTCTACAGCCAATTTGCCCTGTTCGGTGATCAACCATCGAGGCGCATCAATAGCAGCCTGCGGATTCTGTCCATAATCGAACATTCGGGCCATCACCTGAACCTGACCCTGTGGCTGCATATGCCCGCCCATCACCCCGAAAGACATGACCGGCATACTATCCCGAGTAACGAACGCCGGGATAATAGTATGATACGGCCGTTTGCCGCCATCGACACAATTAGGATGACCCTCGATCAGGTTGAAACCAAAACCGCGATTCTGCATAGCTATACCGGTACCGGGAATAACCACACCGGAGCCGAACCCGTGGAAATTCGACTGAATGAAGGATACCATCATACCCGAGCTATCGGCGGTGGAGAGGTAAACGGTGCCCCGATCCCGAGGCAGACCGGTAGCCGGTATCGAGGCCGATTTCATATCGATAAGTTTAGCTCGCTCTTTGTGATAGTTACTATCCAGAAGAATCTCCGAGGTCACACTCATAAATTCTGGGTCTGCCAGATGCTCCACTATATCCGCGAAAGCCAATTTCATAGCCTCGGCTTGAATATGGATGCTATCTGCCGAATCGACAGCGTGCTCTGCCAGGTTGAGATTATTCAGGATACCAAGCGCTATCTGCGCAGCAATGCCCTGTCCATTAGGTGGGATCTCCCATAAATCATATCCACGATAGCTTTGTGCGATAGGCTCGACCCAGAATGGCTTATGCGAGGATAAATCCTTTGATTTTATCATCCCGCCCTGCTTTTTCGAGGTAGATGCTATCAAATCGGCCAGTCTGCCTCTATAGAAAGACTCACCACCGGTTTCGGCAATCTCTCTCAGTGTGCGTGCCATATCAACACATCTGAATGTTTCACCAACCCGCGGGGCTCGGCCCTTGAGGAGAAATGCGGTTCCGAAATTCTCATAACCGGCATATAGTTTTTCCGCTAGCTCCCAGAGATATGCAGTTTTAGGAGATACCGGAAATCCTCTTTCGGCATAAACGATAGCCGGCTCGAACAGGTCGACAAACGGCAGTTTACCGAATCTATCATGAATTTCTCGCCATACCGATACCGCTCCGGGTATGGTAACGCCATCCCATCCCAGTTGAGGCATTGTCTTATATTTCGATTTGAAATATTCATAACTCCACGACTCGGGTGATTTGCCTGAGCCGTTAATGCCATATAGCTTACCATCAGCATGGATAATAGCGAACGCGTCCCCGCCAATACCGTTATTCACCGGCTCAACCACTGTCAGGGTAATCGCTGTAGCAATAGCTGCATCAACAGCGTTGCCGCCGTTTTCTATCGTTCGCAAACCGGCGCGGGCTGCCAGAGGTTGAGAGGTCGCCACGATATTGCCGGCCATAACCGGTTCCCGCGCAAAGCAATAATGATGGTCGAGATTTAATCGCATATCGATATTATATTTATCTTTATGGGTATTTTCAATTTTAATTTCCTCTAATTCGTTTTATTTATTGAAATCAGACGTGTATTAGCATAAAATTCGAATACTTAATTTTTAAAATAAGGAGATTATTATTCCTGAGTTTCGCCAGAACAAGGCCACCAAAGAATGGGTCGTAGTCGCAACTGAACGAGGCCGTAGGCCGAACGATTTCGCCAAAAAGAAATCCAAACGAAAATTGCCCCCCGAGCATAAGGATGATTGCCCGTTTTGTCCGGGGAATGAGGCTAACACGCCAGAGTCTTTACTGGAACATGGAAATAGCGAGAGTTGGCGGGTAAGAGTGGTACCGAATAAATTCGCTGCTTTACAGGATGATCTGGCAACCACCCGTACCCGGGTCGGTGATTTTTTAGCCGCAAAAGGATTCGGTATAGCCGAGGTGGTAATCGAATCTCCTCAACACAATCAAACTCTGGCCACTATGGGTTTAACAGAGGTCGCGGATGTTCTCAAGGCTTATCGGGAAAGGCAGCTGGCAATCAGCAAGAACGAGAACATAAATCTCGTTACTATATTCAGAAATCACGGCCCCCTGGCTGGAACATCTCTGGAGCACCCTCATTCCCAGATAATTGCCACGCCTATCGTGCCCCCGCATGTCAGGTACCCCATAGAGCAGGCAGTGGCACATTATGATAAGTATGGTTCGTGTGTTTACTGCGATATACTTCGTGAGGAACTAAGGCAAAAAGAGCGCGTCGTGTTCGACTCCGATAATTTTATCGCTTTCTGTCCGTTTGCCTCAAGAACTCCATTCGAGACCAGAATCTATCCAAAACATCACCAGGCAAGCTTTATGCTTATAGATGATGAGGAGATCGAGGAGATGGCCTGGATGCTCAGGAACACACTGAATAAAATATATGTCTGCCTGGATAATCCGGATTACAATTTCGTAATTCGTTCCTCGCCGATAGGGGATGAGAACACCCGGTATTTTCACTGGTATATGGTGATAATTCCCAAGGTATCGACCGCGGCGGGATTCGAGATAGGTACCGGCATTTATATAAACACGGTAGCTCCCGAATCGGCGGCCAGGTATTTACGCGAAACAAAAAGCGAGTGATTGGTTAATCGATTAGATATCAATTCCCCATATCAACAACAACGCGCCAGCTGCCGTCATCCATCTTGCGCCAGATATTCAGATACTTGCCGTTACTCTCTTTGGGCTCACCGTCTTTATCTACCCAGTTCATTTTATACAATCCCCAGGACCAGCCCATATCTCCGGCCCGGGCAACCTCGGCTTGTTGCGGTGTCCAGGCCAGTGTATAATCCAATGTAGATTTAGCCATATTCTGGTAGATAGACTCCCGGCCCATAAGCGGCGCGCCCCCCTGTGGCAACTGAAGAGCGTCCTCGGTTAAATACATCCTGAATGCCTCGGCCGCGCCTTTTTCGATGGAGGCGGCGGCAAAAGCTCTATCGGTATCGAGCAAATCGGCCTTTTCCTGCTCGATATCGACCTTGGTTTTACTACATGCAAAAGCAAATAGCAAAGGAGCAAGCAACAAAAGTATAATTGATTTCATTTCCCCTCCTCGGGGCAGTAGAGTTTTATTTTTTTATGCCGTTTAGTCGGGCTATCTTTTTCTGCGTCTCATCCAGGGACGGTACTCCCCATTTTTTACGCTGCTTATCGCTGATCGCTTTTCGATCGAATGGGTCCAACGTATACCTGCCGTTTACATAATTGTACTGCGTACCGTAAATCTGCGGTTTACCCGTTGCCAGCAGGTGACGGTCTTTTGAGGCCGCGAATAACCATCTGGCTTTTTCGTTCTTGGAATCCAACTCGACAGCTTTGGCGGCCAGTTCGTTGGCTATTCTATAATCGGTGGAGTCCGTTCCGTGATGCATTATCATGGCGGCGTGATAGTAATCGTCGGATACCTTCAACTCGCTTTTAGCCATGATACCTTTGATTCTTTCGCGACGCATACTATCTTTCTTGGCAACCAGCGACCAGTCATCTTTCCTGCCGAAATTTTTCCGGTCGAGCCTGTCCGATTCGAACATCTGGTAGACCCAGATATTTACCGAATCGAGATATTTTTTCAGGTACTTTTCGCCTTTGCTGACTATAACCAGCCAGCGTTTGTCACCGGCAAGAAACGCAAAATCGTTATTTTTCTTCAAATCGTCAATAGCGATAAAACCGTTTTCCAGGGCTTTCTCCAGGTTTTCAAATGCCCCATCCAAATTGCCTTGCAAAGCCAGGCAGGCAGCATATTTATAATACAACTCCCCGGAATCAGAATCGATCTTAATCGCCGCTTTGTAGTGCTCGGCACATTCATCGTACTTGCCAAGATCGTAAGCTTTCTTGGCGGCGCTAATCTCCTCGGATTTATATGAGCCGTAGGACGACACGGAAACCAGTAATACCAACAGTGCAACAATAGTTAATTTAGTTTGTCTCATCACAACCTCCGTTTACGATAAATTCATAAGTACAAGATAATAGTATTATACTTATGGTCAATGGTTTTATCGGTCTTTCCTGAGATATCTAAAATTGCAATACTTTTAAAAACAGATAGCCACCATTGCTCGATTCTGTCTTGATATGGGAATTATACGTATCATTGATAAAAATGATTTTATCGATCTCGGATTTTTTTAAATCCTGGATATGCCTCTATTTGCTTGTGATATATTGTGTTAGCGGCTATATTGCCATCTCTAAAAATCACCCGCAAGGGGTAGTTCGATATAGTACTATACCGGATTTTGAGGTCGACAGGGTGCGGTGTTAGACATCCTGGCTCCCTGGGCGAATAAACCGAGTGTAGTACCGAGTATTTTCCTGCGCAATTGCTCCGCTTTCTCTATATCGATGGATTTATCCTGCTCGCGCTTGGCAAGCTGATCCATTATCGGTAAGCTGGAGAGCATGGCCTTGTTATCCCCCAGAAGTTTATCTATACCTTTATGGCGAAGCTCATTCCAGGCCTCGATCATAAACGCCTTTATCGGCTGAATCAGCTCTTTGATACCCTTGCAATCGAAACGTATCGAGGAACCGCTATCGATTTTCACCAATGTCAAATCAGCCTGGTTGGCCTTGCCATAGATAGCGGCGACCACCTGGTACAACTGGTTGAGCAAATCCACTACTTTAATCGTCTCGGTTAAAGTCGGGTAGTGGTATTCTTTATAGTGAAGTTCTATCGAAATGACATTTTTTTCGGCCTGGGCGCGACGTAAATCATCCGGGATCGTCAAGCTATCAAGGGCGCTGGTACAGCCGGTCATGGCCCGCCACGGATCGACCACCATCTGCAGAAGTGATATGAGCTTATCGCTGCCGGTACCCTGCGAGGCCGAAAGCGCCAGGTTTGTTATAAAATCCCTGTCGATAAGAGGCTCGAGATCGAATGCCTTGAGAACCTTTATAACATCGGAGTTTTGCTGCAGCACTGCCGAGGCGCGAGCCAACTCATGAGTAGCGGTAATAAAGCGTTGAAGGAAATCCGATTCGTTGCTTTGAGCAGCCGAGATAAGACCGCCACCGAATATAGCATCTTTGGTTTCATTATCGTAGATTTTCTCGATCACGCGAATTGCAGTTATCACCTGAAGAGTGCGCATTTAGTCCTCCAAAATATATGTCTTACTTGGTTTTCGGCAAATTATAAGGCGCTCTTAAAAAAGGCCGCCTTATTTTGGAACAGTAGATGAAATATTGATCTATCGATAAATTATATACAAGAAAGTATTTATTACCTGGAATTGTACCAGTCGGGGATAAGCCGAGCCATAGCAACAGCCACTAACCGTCTGGAGCGCTTTCGGGAATATCCTTACCTGTTAATTTTCTCCAGCCTGACAGCATCGAAAAGAGAATACCACTGATCGCCGGTGTGACCCGCGCCGCAGGAGAGTTTCAGGTACAACTGTTCATCCTGGCCTAATGTCAGGGTATCGGTAATCGTAATCCATGCCCAGGAGGTATCGGTCAACGGGGTCGATTTCGCCTGTGTTACGACATCCCCGGCAAACACGCCGAACTGTACGTAGCCTGTCTGCGATGGCTGGCCTGAGGACATCTTAGCCCACACCGAGAATTGATAAATCCCGCTGCCATGTTCGTTATCGAGAAACTTCTCGGCTGTGCCGGCGATATCATTGCCCGGTCGAAGCATCAACGAGTAGACACTACCCTCGACAGGCGTATCGATATCAAACTCGATCGAGTCCTGCGCGATCTGCCAGCCGGTATAGGTGGGGCTACCCAGACGTTCGAAACCATCGGAGAGCACCAGCACGTTTTCCGGCCCGGTGGGGTTATCATCACAGCCGAGGGGGAGAAGCATTACAGCGAGTATTATATTAAAGGCAAGATATCTCAAAACAACCTCCGTAAGTTAGATCCGACTGGTATAAGATAAATATTTTCTGATAATGATACAATGGAATATTCGCGTTATTCCGGGGGGGCGAACTAAATATATTTCATCCCTCTGATTTAAAACCATTAATCGCATTTTAAAAAAAATGAAAAACTACTTGATCGATCTTAGATAACAGGGTATATTTTGGTGTTTTGGGTTAACTTGTTACATCGAACTAAAATCAGACAACAAATGAGTAACAAACAAATGAAAAAGTTTAGACCAAAAATAAAAGTAATAGATTTATTTTGTGGGATTGGTGGCTTAACACATGGTCTCATCAAACAGGGATTGGATGTGGTCGCCGGTATTGATAATGATGAATCATGCAGATACGGTTTCGAGTACAACAACAATTCCAATTTCATTGGTAAAGATATTTTAGATGTGAAAGCGAAAGATATCAATGAATTGTTCGGAAATGAGGATGATACTATTCGCGTACTAGCCGGGTGTGCTCCTTGCCAGCCTTTTTCCAGTTATAATTTAAGGAGAGTAACCAAACAACAACTTCAACCACTAGAGAAATTCGCTCAACTTATAGAGCAAGTGCTACCGGATATAGTATCCATGGAAAACGTAAGCAATTTGGCCGATACCAAGAAATATCCCATCTTTAAAACATTTCTGGATACCTTGGATAGATGTGGATATAAAACAGAATATAAAATAGTAGATGTATCAGATTATGGTGTTCCGCAAAGGAGAAAGCGTTTAGTATTACTGGCTTCGAGATTCGGTGATATTTCGCTTGTCCAAAAAACTCACGAAAATAATAAAATCCATGTCAGGGATGTAATTTATAAATTACCACCCATAAAAGACGGGGATGTTCATCCCAAGGATCCACTTCACCGAACTAGAAAGCTTAGCGCTGAAAATGTAAAGAGAATAAAAGCAACACCCCATGATGGTGGTAGCTCTAAAAGTTGGAGTGAGGATTTGCAACTGCCTTGTCATAAGAAAAAATCAGGTAAAACATATCGCTGCTCTGTTTATGGCAGGATGAAATGGGATGAACCTGCACCAACTATGACAACACAATGTATCGGATTGGGCAATGGTAGATTCGGTCATCCCGAGCAAGACAGGGCAATCAGCCTCAGGGAAGCTGCTATTTTTCAGACCTTCCCCAAGTACTATAGATTTTATGAGCCCGGTAACACTATTCAAATCGCACAAATTGCCAAGTTTATTGGAAACGCAGTACCGGTTAGATTGGGCAAAGTTATAGGGAAAAGTATAAAAGAACATGTGAGAAATTATGGCTAAGGATCGTTTTACTTTTGAAATATCATTAAGTGTTCTAAATCATCTTGGAAGAAATTTATATAGAAGTTTTATGACAGTATTAGGTGAAGCAATATCTAATTCCTGGGATGCTGACGCGAAAAACGTTTGGGTTTATATTAACAGAGATTCAAGCAGTATGATAATAAAAGATGATGGAAAAGGTATGAATACTGATGATTTTCAGAATATGTTTCTTAAGATAGGATATTCAAAGAGAAAAGATGGCCACTTTAAGTCTAGGAAGGGGAGGCCTTTCATCGGCAGAAAAGGCATTGGGAAGCTCGCATTATTATCATGCGCTGAAAAAATAACAATTATATCTAAAACAAAAGCTACTGACTACACCGGCGGAATAATTGACAATAGTGGTCTTGATAAAGCAATCGAACAAGATCTTACCCCAGATAAATATCCCCTTGAAGAGATTAAATTAGACTCGTTCGCTGAATTGACTAAAGATCATTCGCAAGGGACAATTATATATTTTGAACATATTCGCGAAGGCATATATAATAGAGTTGAGTATTTAAGAAAAATCGTAGCGTTAAATTTTCGATTCTCTTTAATTGACAAGACTTTTAATATTTACTTTGATAACAAAATAATAAATTTCGATGATTTAGATGATTTAGCAACAAAAACCGAGTTCGTATGGAATTTAAATAATTTAGATGATCCTTTTATAAGAACCAGACTAAAGAATATTAAAGTAAAAATTATTGAGCTAAAGGTTAAACATCCAATTAAGGGATTTATAGCCTCAGTTGAAAAACCTAAAGATCTAAAGATAAGATCAACTGACCATAAAGTAAGTGTAGATTTATTCGTTAATGGAAGATTAAGAGAAAAAGATATATTGAAACATATACCAACAGCTCGGGTTGTTGAGAGTTACCTATATGGACAAATTCATTATAATGAATTGGATGATGAAAAGGATAGATTTACTAGTAGTAGAGAAAATATAGTATCAGATGATCCTAAATTTAATAGTTTCTTGGAGATTTTTAAATCAGAAGTAATTGCAATAATATTTGATCAGTGGGATAAACTTAGAAGGGATCATAAAAAGGATGGCGATCCAGACAATCCAAGCATTACACCAAAAGATCGCAAGTCTGAAGAATTGTTTAATGCAGTGGCTGATGAGTACGCCTTATCAGCGGATACTAAAAGTGCAAAAAAGATAAAAGATTGGGTAAATTTGCTACATTCTGATGCAACGTTTAATTTTAGCTCTTATGCTGATTGTTTTATATCTGAAAATCTATTAAGATTATATATTGAGAATGAAAAAATACTCCTCCCTGCCCCAATAGAAAAAAGATTCGAAGAATTATTAGAAAAGGAAAAAAATAATAAATTACGTGGTAATGTAAATATTGAATTAAGACAAAACAAAAGCAAGTTGAGTTATCTTGATATGGATAATCTTGCTAGTACAATTGATCCACATAAGGGTGGCCCTAGTATTGGGCTTACAAATGATTCTAAACAATATAAACCAATCCGAGATGCTTTGATGCATACAGCATTGTTGCAATCCGAAGCAAAAGAAAAATTAACAACGGTATATCACAATATAAAAGGGCGATTAATAACGCTTTTAAAAACTGATTAAGAATTGACTTTTAATTTTTGGCGAACTCATATATGTTGTTTTATGACAGATCGCCTCACTAAAAAGCAACGTAGCTATTTGATGAGCCGTGTTCGGCCTAAGAATAGCAAGATCGAGCTAATGGTTTTCTCCGCATTAAGGAAACGTAAAATATATTTCCAAAAACACTATAAAAGAGTACCAGGCACACCGGACATAGCAAAGCCATCGGAGAAAAAAGCCGTATTTATTCATAGTGACTTTTGGCATGGCTGGCAATACCCCAGATGGGAACCTAAACTGTCGAGCGACTTTTGGCGAGAGAAAATCACCCAGAACAGAGCGAGAGATCAAAGAAAGAATAGACAGTTACGTTCACTCGGATGGCAAGTATTAGTCGTCTGGGAACATTCTATCAAAGATGATTTCGAAAGTACGATCGATAAAATCGAAGCGTTCTTGAGAAGTTAATTCACACTCCCACTCCCAGCATCTCCGCCATCCGCGGCTCATCGAGATAGTACACCCGCCCGTAGGCTACCTTCTCCGTGAACTGCTCATCCCGGCGGAGATCATCCAAAAAACCAAGTATGCGGTCATCCCTAAACAGACGGTAACACACATCGCAAATACTGCCTGCTTGATACTCTTTGGGCAGCCAGCTATCTTTGCCGGCCTCGCGGATGATCGACACCAGCTTATGCGGGCCCCATATGCGAAGAGCATGAAACACCGGGTCACACTCGGCGCGATCCAGTATCTCCGCTAATGTGTTTTCGCGAAGGCTGCCCCAGGCAAGCGGATGGTTGCCCTCGAGCTTGACTGCGACCGGCCCGATACAACCGGTCACCCGGCCATCGGGGAAAATTACCGGCGAGCTGGCCATCGAGCATACCGAAACCACCGGCTCGGCGCTCATACGATACTGGTAACCATCAACCTTTCGCTCCGCCCGACCGACAGGAAAGGTAATCGTCGTACGGATATTTTCCGGCTCGGTTATTTGCTGAAGCTTATCGATAGTACGCTTGTACGCCGGGTTATCGTAATTATCGGTGCAAACCGACAGGCTATGGATTCGCCCCAACTCGTCAGCAGCGCGTATGGCGTTCTCGATATTCTCTATCGGGATGAATTTCTGATGGTACTCATCGGTGCTTAATGCTATGAGCTTGATTGCCGGAAATCGTTTGAGCGTGGCCAAAGCCTTGAGGTAACTGCCGGCCCAGTAGCCATTGGTAACAACCGACTGCACGAATCCCAGCCGGGCGCCCCATCGTGATACTTTCTCCAGCAAATCGAGGCTGGCAAATGGCTCGCCGCCTGTCAGCGCCAGCCCGCCGATATGACCATCCCGGTAAGCCGCCGCCCCGGTAAGCCACTCGGAAACATCAGCCAGACGCATCTGTTCTTTGCGTGCCGGGCCGGAATCGAACAGGCAATGAGGGCAAGCGATAAAGCATTTGTAGGTCAGCATGAATGCTATGTTTCGTAAAAAATCGAGATGCTCGAATTTTACGGCCATGATAATATCCGCCTTATATGGAATTTGTTTCGCTTAAAAAGGGGAGAGGCGCAGTAGAGCCACCTCTCTCCCCCTGAGTAGTTACTAACGCGCCTTGGGTACGATCATGACATCGAATTCTTTCAAAAACTGCTTATCGGTTGCCAGCTTCTTGAAAAAATCGGCTCGTTTCAATAGAGCCGGTGCGATAGGCCAGTAACCCGCAGCGCCCCCCAAATCGATAATAGGCGCTCTGGTGAACTCCTCGAGCAACGATTTGGGTATCCGAAATCCCCCACCTTTGGGTCTGCGTACGGTAACAGCTTTTCTTTTCACTGCCATTAATAAACCTCCCTTATTGATTTTCAATAAGCCGAATTACCGGTAACGAATCTATAAAGCCTGTAACCTCCTTCGATTTAAAGTTAGCGGACATCATATATACATAAAACAAACCCGTCACCGGCCGAATCATTAAACACGATAAGCTAACCGTATCAGCATAAGGACTTTTTATAATGAATGCTTTGCTTGTGATTGTAATTGCCCTGACTGTTTATATTTTAAAAACGAAAACTCGTCAACAGATTTATTGTGTCATAGCAATCAAATAAATAGTAATGATTTCTTAACTATAAATGTAAAGTCCAAGAAAGTATTGAAGATAAGGATTCTCCGATATCTGCTGCACCGTCTCCCGATCAGTTAGAACCAGACGCTCCATGATAATAAGCGCTCCTAAAGCAATACGAGCCGATCAGGGAGGACAACCTGTATTACTGCTCTCGGAAAAATTGGATGTATACTTCTGTTCAATCTCTGCCCATGGTATCTGCTTCGATAAAATTACTCACCGATTATCATTTCTTTGTTTACCGTCAAATGGTAAGTAATAATTCTAGAATTTAAGTTGATTTGAATTGGTTTTACGATACATCTTCGATCTCAAGGCGCAAACTTTTAGGCTCATTTATTCAAAATCACGTTCACTTGCATGACTATAGAACAAAGCTATCTATCGCTAAACTATGATGTTAATAATTATTCAGCAAACCCTAATTGAAAAGTAGCGCTACGGGGAATCGAGCCCCATAAACCTCCTTGTAACACAACAAGTTACAACACCAGGTGACAAAATCGTGACGAAAATTACATATTAATTTTCCCAAATTGATCACTACTGTCCGGTCTTTTCATCTCGTTGCGAAGCGCTGCTTCGCAACGTGGCTTGTTTGCCGGCAGAATGCGCATTCTACATGATTCAAGAAGGTTTCCAAGCAGCGCTTGGAAACCAGAAAACCAAGCCTAACATCGGCAGGATATGTCAGGATGAATGATACGCTGAATAAAATAATTATATCTGAAAATATTTTTCATTAACAATTCCAAGGAGAAATTTAAAATTTAACGAAAAACACCGGACACTAGTGCAAATTGATATAATATAAATGACGGGGTTATAAGTGCTCCGTCATTTTTTTATCTTCACCAGAAAGCACCAGAAAACACCACAGATATACCAAAATTGTTGCCGTATTGTTAACTCAAAAAAGGCGGCCCGTTAAGGCCGCCTTCGGTAGATCAAGGTCAAAGTGTTAGAGCACTTTTAAGAAGTAGTAGCTGAGTTTAATTACTCGAATCAGGGAGTTCATTCACAATTCGGCCAGCCATCGGGAGCCTCGGGCGGTAAATCACCGCTGCTTTGCCAGGTTGGCTCATAGTCCGGGCAGAAATGTAATTCGTTCGCGCCTCGGAAATATTGTACCAGGTAAGTGACATCAGCGCCGATTACCGAACAATCACCGTTAGCATCAGCCGAGTTATAGAAACCACCGACCAGACACGGCGCGGCGATAGCCCGGAAATAGTTCACCAGGTAGGTGACATCCGCGCCGATTACATTCGGCGGCCACGAGCCGGCAGCCATGTTAGCATCACCGGGGAGGTATTCATAGGTAGTAGTGACGCTGCAACCCGACCAACCGGTTTCTTCATCGTATTCACCGCAGGTAGAACCTTCACCCATCCAGACACCTCGGTACATATCGAAACAATCAGTTTCGGTTACACCATTGGTGCAATCCATACCATCATTCATACAGCAAGCGCCAGTCGGAGTAGTCTGGCAGCCTGACCAGCCATCTTCCGGATTATAAGAGCCGCAGGTAGAACCTTCACCCATCCAGACACCTCGGTACATATCGAAACAATCAGTTTCGGTTACACCATTGGTGCAATCCATACCATCATTCATACAGCAAGCGCCAGTCGGAGTAGTCTGGCAGCCTGACCAGCCATCTTCCGGATTATAAGAGCCGCAGGTAGAACCTTCGCCCATCCAGACACCTCGGTACATATCGAAACAATCAGTTTCGGTTACACCATCGGTGCAATCCATGCCATCATTCATACAGCAAGCGCCAGTCGGAGTAGTCTGACAGCCTGACCAGCCATCTTCCGGATTATAAGAGCCGCAGGTAGAACCTTCGCCCATCCAGACACCTCGGTACATATCAAAACAATCAGTTTCGGTTACACCATCGGTGCAATCCATGCCATCATTCATACAGCAAGCGCCAGTCGGAGTAGTCTGGCAGCCTGACCAGCCCTCTTCCGGATTATAAGAGCCGCAGGAAGAGCTGGCTCCCATCCAGACACCGCGGTAAATATCGAAACAATCAGTTTCGGTTACACCATCGGTGCAATCCATACCATCATTCATGCAACAAGCGCCAATCGGGGTAATCTGGCAGCCTGACCAGCCCTCTTCAGGATCGAAAGAGCCACAGGTAGAACCTTCGCCCATCCAGACACCGCGGTAAACATCGAAACAATCAGTTTCGGTTACACCATCGGTGCAATCCATACCATCATTGATACAACAAGCGCCTTCCTGCACAACCGTTTCGCAAATATCGGCAATATCGTTGCGCGGATCAACGTCATCACAGTTTGCGTCTAGATGAAATGTACCGTTTACTTCATCGCAACTGTCCGGATTGTCAGTCACGAAACACATTATCTGCTCTTCTTGCATGTAGCAGCAAGCGCCTTCCTGTGCACCTGTTTCGCAAATATCGGCAATGCCGTTGCGCGGATCAACGTCATCACAGTTTGCGTTTAAATGGAATGTACCGTTTACTTCATCGCAACTGCTCTGATTGTCGGTCACGAAACACATTATCTGTTCTTCTTGCATATAGCAGCAAGCGCCTGTCGGCGGCGGCGCGCATTCGGTGCCTACAATATTTAAAACATATGAATCTCCCAAACCCTCGGGTGGGATAATCCGATAGTAATAGGTGCCCGCTTCCAGGCCATACCAGGATATAGAGGGATTACCGTTAAGACAACTATTGACTACCTGATTGTAGTTAGCGAATATATCACAAGAACAGTCAGCGAATAAAAACGTGCCAAATTCATCAACTTTATTCGGGTCATCACAGAAGTCAATGATTATATCCATACAAGATGTGATAGTAAATTTTATCCATGCATCATCTTGTATTAGCGACTCACAATATGGAGTTGCTTCAACAGTCGTACCGGTGAGTTGAACAGGAGTATCCAGACTTAAGGTCCCGGCATCGGTAGCGTTAACACAATCATTGTTGGGTGGTGGATCAGCATAAATATCCGCAGCGCTGAAACAAGAGAAAATTAAAATTACGGATAATAAGAAGAGTTTTCTCATAACTCACTTCTCCAGCTTTTTTGACTTGTTTTTCATGTTAGTTTAACTATAATTTCTTTCACACTCGAAAGAACTCTTCCGGGTGTACTTAAACTGGGCTGTTCGGAAACACCGAACAGCCATTGTTTTACCTGATTCCCTACAATTTATTGTTAAAAGATCTATTTTAATTAAATCGTTCATATTTTAAATCCGTTGGTTCCCCGGACTATTTCAACATCACCATTTTTTTAATAATTGAACCCTCGTCGCTCTCAAGCCGGTAGAAATAAATACCAGACGTAACAACCTTCCCCGAATCATCAATGCCATTCCAAATCAAACTGTGTTGACCTGCTGGAAGAGCTCCGTTATAGAGTGTATTTACCCGCTTTCCGAGGATATCATAAATTGTCAAGGTAACTTCCCCATTATTTTTCAAAGAGAAATTAATTGAGGTCGTAGCATTGAAGGGATTCGGGTAGTTCTGAGATAAACTGAAAACCGAGGGCAATTCCGCTGGTTCATTGTCTATACCGACTCTAACAACATCAAACGTCACGGGTATATCAAATTCCGGATGGGCTGCATCATTCGTGACGAAATGAACACCGCCATGATATAAACCGGCCGCCAGATTAGTCGCATTCAAGCTTAGCGGTATATTGATATTTGGCCCGTTTGCAGGAATGGAAATGTTCATCTCGATATTGCTGTCGCCTATAGTCAACCAGGGCTCAATATAATCGCCAAGTAAACAGAATGCGATACCGCAATCGGTAACTGCCCAAAAGTTATCATCGCTATAGTACCGCATCGCATCGTCCGAGCCGGAATTCTGCCAGAGGAACTTACAAGCATTATTCCCCATTCCTTGAATGATAACCCACCCTTCATTGAGCGCAACAGCAGGCGATATATCTGCAACCCACTCCTTTTGTTCATATGGTACTTCGCCAAAGAATATCTGACCGGTAGGGACGCCGGTGGTTTGAACAAGATAACTTGCTACCGTATCACCGGGAAAACCGTCGGCATCATTGCAAAAACTTATTTGAAATAGCGACGGTTCATCAAAATCACACTCTTGCCAACCGCCTCCAGAATTCCCAAGATCAACACCATACCATTTAATTTGATTGATGTTGCCGAACACGAGAGAGAAATTATCGGCAATCGCATAACTGGTTTGGATGTCGGAGGCCATAAATGTCCAGAAATCATTCTGTATAGAAGGATTCTGACTGAACAAAGCGTCATCATCACATGCTGGCGGCGGATTCCCATAGGCAACATCGATAGTGTAAGTGCCGGATTGATCCCGACTGCCATCAACCACAATGTAATAAGTATTACCGGTGGCTACAGGCACATTACTCACCATTGAAAGGGAATTAAAAGCATCATCGTTGACCGCGACCACCGTATCAGGGCTGTTTTTGAATACATAAAGTTTGGTATCGTAGGTGGAGTTGCGACAAAGGCTGATATCGAGGAGGGTATTCTCATCGGGCACAAAGGAATAAACAACATCGGGAGAACTCGACGTGAAAGGATAAGCGACATCATAATCATCCAGATACCCCTCGGTTGTCCCATTATCGCTAAACGGCAGCGATATGATGGACATGGCCGAGCTTATATTTTCGCCGCCCTGAAGCACTTCAAACAAGCCAGGAGGAGTATTGATTTCGCAATGCAATGCGTCATATTCGAGACCATTGACCTTTGACAGCGGGTCGAAGTTTTGAACATGCGACAGCTTGAGATTAGCCCGCAAGTCTTGTATTTCGTTGATAAATATGCTTGCGTTGGCAACAAGGTCGGCTCCACCGCTATTGGAAACCATCAGATTAGCAGAAACAGATTGTCCCGAGTCAGCGCCTTCAATGATCTCTGTCGGGTAAACAGAAATTTCCGGCATCGTAGCGGAATCGGCATTGACATGAATGGTGTATGGACCTTCGGAATCGGGTGTCCATGCTACAGGGATATAGTAAGTGCCCGGCGGGAGTGTGGAATATTTTATGGTAGAGTTGCCATCGCCGCATGTAGTGTTGTCATATTCAGTAGGTGAAACATAATCGTTACAAGGACAATCAACAGCCAATTCAAGCTGCACTGTGGAATACGCTGGAGTTGTTCCGCAGTAATCGATCGTTACATCCAACCAGTCACTGGTCGTAAAGGCTTCCCACACATTAGGGAATCTACCGATGGAGGATTCGGTGCAGTCGTTTATGGAAGCCGCGCCGGTATTATTGCCGGTAAACGTTAAAGCGCCGCCGGGAATAAGTTCCCCGGGAGTAACACCTGTGCATTCGTCATTAGGCCAAAACGGCTCGCCGGTGATATCGAGTTGATATGGGCCACAATCATTAACAAGCCCGCTAAAAACTGTCAGATAGTAGATGCCGGCGTAAAGTTCGGCAGTAAACTTATCATGACCCCAAGCATCACCACAAGCGTCTTGATCACCATGTGCGATGTCTATCGAACATAGTGTTGAGCCAAGAGCAATATATGAATCCCACACGACAGGACTGTTGCACAATGTGAACGTCCATTGACCATCGAACGGTATAGTAACTTCGTAAGGGACATCGGGGCCGTTATAATCTAACAGGTTACAATTACTGACGCCGTCACAAGTATTATCGCCCACCCAGGTTCCCGGAGCGGTAATGGGAATCGGAGATGCCAGTTCCGTAGTATAGAACCAGGCAACATAATTTTTTGTGCAATCGTACCCGGGCAAAAGACTTGGACACACGACAAACCTGTATGTACCGGCGGGGGCGTTATAATAGATACGCAAAGAATCACATGGCTGTCCCACAGCGCTTGCAAGAATAGTAGGAGTAGGACATACGGCATCTAAGATGTACAATTCCAGGGGGAAATCCGCGATGGCTTTTATTTGAATAACTCTGTGATCAGTGGTGGTCAGTTCATACCAATCGGTATCCCGATAAAGGGTGTCACCGACCATATAAGTGCCCGACGTTCCGCATATAATATCGCCGGCCTCGACAGATTGAAACACATTCGGATACGACTCACAGCCACCGTTATAATTATCTACATAATTCGGGCCGCAATCCGGTTCGCCCTCAGGAATACCGTCGGGTGGGCACTCAAGATCACATGAGGCGGCTTCAGTCACGTCGACAATGAAGCGGAAGATCGTTTGGCGATCAGGATTAACAGGATAGTAAATCATAGCCGGTCCTGCTATAGGAGCAGCGCTTGACATAACAGGAAAGCTTATAACAGGATCATACGGTTCGGGGCAACTTTGCCATCTGCAGTTCAAGTTCACATGACTGTTGCAGGAGCAGTCCGGCATGTATATCGCGCCGATCTCATTGAAATAACCATCTATTTCACAGGTCGGTGTCCAATCGATAGTAAGGTTATTAAATGCGTAAGGCAACTCGATTTTATACCATATGGCATCCCAATCCAGATAGCCGGGACAATCGATGGTCGCTTCTATGTTAGTGCCTGAAACCGTAACCGGATATGGACCGGTAATAACCTCGGCATTTTCGCACTCGTCATTTAGGAGACCATAGGGTATCCCCTCTTCGCAGGTGAGTACCATATCATAATGACCTGAGAGAGCAGTAGGACGATATTGATTTGCCTTGATCACGTACGTACCTGGTTCGAGATGGAGTTGACTAATAAGAGAATAGTGATCATTCCCCCCCTCGTCATCAAATTGGATTAAGGTCGAACAATCGGAATTATACAACCAAAGTCTGGTATCGGCTAAAACCGGTGAACAATCCGCGGGAGTAGGAGCGGTAGTATAACATGTGACAGCCCAATAATCATAGGTGTTGTCTAGAGTGAATTTGAAATAGTCGGCGGTATCGGAATTAGCCGTTACATTAGCGCAATGGACATAGTCGCCGCACGACATTAAATTGGCGTTAAGGTAGGTATTGTTTGGTTCCGTTTCAGAAATCGGATTTCCAGGTGGCTGATAAGCGCCCGCTGTAAAGTCTAAATGATAGTAACCGCTGCGATTCGATGCAATAGGCATAACCTTGATTTTATAAATGCCAGGCGATAAGTCCGTCCTGATTACTGTATGGACTTTCCCAAACATGACGCTATCGATATTATCATCATAGCCTAAAACAGTATAGCAGTCGCTGTCGTATAAGTAGAGCTTATTAATACCTATAGGTGGGTCACATTCCGTTAAATAATTCGGCGCCGAGGTAGAGCATGCGACAGTCCACAGCTCATATGAATCATCCAACGTGAATTGGAAAAAGTCAGCCGGGTCTCCGGCGTCCAGATCAAGATGGCCGCAATAAATACGATCGCCTAAAGTCAGGGTATTAGCCGTAGCGCAATTATCATTAGGTTCAGTTTCGGATATATCGTTAAAATCTACAGGAATAACGTTCGGTGAATCACTATTATTCACACTCAAATCGATTTCCCCGGATTCTCTATCCGATAAAACGTTACTACTAATGCTCGGCGGGAACTGAGATGCGTTCGGATTCCTGGATGTAAGATCGGGATTATCAGATGTAGAATTCGATTGAATCAAAGAATTGGACTTGATAGAAACCGACTTTGGGATTCTTGAACTCTCAATTTCTGATTCGTAGGCCATGGTTCCGGCGAACATCTCAAAACAAATCACCAGAACAGACAGCGGCCGTAGAATTTTATGCATCTTATTCCTTCCTTTCTCTAAAAACGGCTTAATTTTATTAATCTCTTTTATTTGATAGAGAATCTCCCCTCATATCCGATTCCGAAGTGTCAATTAAGTATCGGCCAGTCCCTGTAAATCCGTTCGGATACCGCTTAATCATCCGATTTGCGGCCGTTTTTTTTGCTTCTGATTTTTCCAAGCTCAGGCATATAGTATTCGCGATCTTTGAGCATGAAGTAGTCGCTGGCCAACCCCCAATATACCTCAAACATTGTTTTAAGACCTTCTGCCAAGGCATGGTGTTTTGCGCAAAGGGAAGTTATTGAGGGTATCCCCTGAACAGGATCTTCAAGAGTAAATAAAACCGTCTCTTCATCGAAGATTATCATTTTCATAGGGAGTTTATCCATAATTTTTATTTGCTCTTTTTCAGGTTCATAACCATCGCATAATCGTTTGAAGAAGCTCTCTTTTTCCACTTCGTCGCTCGGAATCTCATAAATGCTTCTTAAGCTCACTCCCCTTTCGTGATAAGCTTCAGCCTGTACGGAACCTTGTCCGGCTTCTCGTTCCGAAGTGCTGGCAACATATGGAGGTTTCGAAAATCCTAAAATTTCTTTTTGGGATTCATTGCAGAGCTGTAAAAATCGTCGATGAATCTGGTCGGGATTTTTAAGAATTTCTATATAATCAAGCGGACCGCTATTGCCACGGTTCTGATTATATAGAGCATTTAATTCACTTATTTCATCACTGAGGTCGACGATTTCTTTTCTCTTCTTTTCAAAGTTTTCAAGTTCCACCTTGCGGGTTTCATTAATATTTGCCAATGCTTTTTCCTGGAGTATCTTAGGATCAGAGGCAGAAAAGCATTTAGCCTTTCCCGGCAATTCAACACTTAATCCTTTGATTAATAGCCTCTCTGTGGCCTCATAGACATTTGGTCTTGCAATACCGGTTAATTTAGCTATTTCAGCAACGGATAAAGATTGTCTTTCCATTAACGCCAAATAGCACTTCGATTCATTCTCAGAGAGTCCCATTTTTTTAACTATTTTAAGATGTTTTACATTTATCATTTAATCCACCTCGCATTTATTGTTATATGTATGTGTATATACAAGACATATACAACAGTAATTTATATTACTTCTATTATTTGTCAAGTGTAAAATTATAAATAGTTGTGTCATTATAACTTACACTAATATATAAGGGAATCCAATCTGACCTAATCGGCTGTTTCCAGATAGCCCATACCAAAAAAGTAGCTTTCGGATTGCCCTTTCATCTCCTTTAAAGAAATTAAAATTGGAGAGAAATAATGGGGAAGATTATATAAAAGGGGGAGTTTACAGGCGCATTGACAGAGCGTATCGATTTTAGGAGTGTTTTATTGTATAGTTGTTAGCGTATTGTTCTCGCGGTAGTTATTGAGAAAAGCATGATTCATTAAAATTCCTTATAACTTATTGAAAAGAGCTGATTATGAAGCGGGCAATTTCGGTTATCATCTGGCAAAATATTTAAACGATAACGGTATTAATACAATCGTCGTAGCTCCTCATACTATTCCTGTTGCTCCCGGGTTGTTTGTAAAAACTGATAAATTGTACGTCTTCAGAACCTTTAAGATCAGCTATAATAATTCTCGTTAACAGCGGAATGAGAAAAGGTGAATTTTTTAATCTTCGTTGGCGCAACGTTGATTTTAAAGCAGAAAGTATCAGGGTTTGGCCCTATGATGGATACTGCCCAAAGGGAAAACGTCCCCGCCAAATCCCAATGTCAGTAGATGTGAAAAACATACTGATGGAATTATCGAAGGGGTACAATGCTGATGATCGTTTAGCAAACTCATTTATGAGTAAATATCAATTTAGCAGGGAATTCCCCAGATTAATGAAAAGGCTCCAACTAAAGGGTAGGCCGCATGATCTCCGGCATACTTTTGCATCACACCTGGCCATGGCTGGAACCCCAATACCTGTAATTCAGGAATTTCTTGGACATTCGTCAATCTCAACAACAATGATATATGCTCATCTATCCCCAAACATCCATAAAAAAGAAATAGCCAAACTACAGTTCAAAAGGTGACAAAATCGCGACATTACCCGCCGTAAGTGGCCTTTTTTGCCCGTTTCTGGCCCAACAATTTTTTTGTTGTAAACCCTTATAAATACAGTACATAGCGTTGTGTTTCAATGGGTTAGGGGCTATTAAAAATGGTAGCGCTACGGGGAATCGAACCCCGGTTTGATGGCTGAGAACCACCCGTCCTAGTCCACTAGACGATAGCGCCATGTGCCTGTCAATATAAAAAAATCAACCATCAAGTCAAGGCAAAACAGATGATTGATTTTTAAAAATATTTATCGCTATTCCGGCTCAAATTTACGGTTTAGACACTAACCTTTTCCATCCGGAATTCGGTCGAACCGGTCTCTTCGCCTATCCAGCGCATTAGTTCCAGGCCAAACTGGTCTGTCATATCCGGGTGATCGGGCATGATCCGCAGTGAATAACCGAACAGGCCGCTTTCATCGCAAGGGACGTAGCCCTCATATTTATACAGATCCTCATGTACCGAACCGATACATTTCATCTGCTCTTTTTCCGAGGACAGGATATTGAAATCCGAATCGAGCGGGCCGCTTAAAACCTGCACCCTGACATCCTCGGGCTTGAGATTGCCGAGTTTGATCTCGGTTTCCACCTTGAGCGCGAAACCGACCTCGACCTCTTTTTTCTGCACACCGGCGTTGACTATTTTCACCTGGTTCCAGTTTTCCTTTACGTTTTGTTTCCATCTAACCAGGTCTTTAACTTTAGTGAAATCATCGGCCGAAAGTTTTTCCCAGTTTTCGCGAGCTTTCATGTAGAATTTTTCGGTGTATTCCTGCACCATACGGTTAGTATTGAATACCGGTGACAATTCCATTAATGATTTTTTCATACGCTTGATCCAGTCGCGTGGTAAACCATCACTGGAGAGATTGTAGAAAAGCGGGATGATCTCGTTTTCTATAACATCGAACAATGCCTTACTTTCGACCTCATCCTGGTAATTGGGATCATCGTATTCCTCGCCGGCGCCTATGGCCCAGCCGACATCGACATTATAACCCTCGCACCACCAGCCATCCAGTATGCTCAGGTTGAGTCCACCGTTAGGGACTACTTTCATACCGCTGGTACCGGAGGCCTCATGCGGCCTGCGGGGATTGTTCACCCACAGATCGACGCCCTGCACCAGGTAGCGGGCGACATTGATATCGTAATTCTCCAGGAAAATAATATGCTTTCTGACATCCTCCTGACGGGCGAAATGGACTATCTGCTTTATAAGATCCTTGCCTCCGTTATCAAGTGGATGCGCCTTACCGGCGAATATGAATTGCACGGGATGGTCCGGGTTCTTCAGCAGACGTTTCAACCTTTCGGGATCGCGAAGCAGTAACGCCGCTCTTTTGTATGTCGCGAACCGTCGGGCGAAACCGATTGTCAGCGCCTCCGGGTTCAAGGTCTCGGCGGCGACTTCCACCTCTTTAGGACTGGCGCCGCGATTCGTAAGCTGATCGGCCAATTTCTTGCGTGTAAACGATACCATCCTCTCCCGCCTTCGCTCGTGTATACGCCACAATTCGACATCGGGGATACGTTCGACACGCTGCCAGATCGTTTGGTCGGCGGGTTTATTTATCCAGTTCGGGCCCAGGTATCGCGAGAACAGCTCGCCCATCTCGTGAGCGATCCAGGTGCGCGTATGTATACCATTGGTAATATGATCGATCGGCACCTCATCCAGCGAGACATTCGGCCATATGGAATGGAACATCTTGCGCGAGGTTTCACCGTGAAGTTCACTGACCGCGTTGGCGAAAGCCGTAGTGCGAAGAGCCAGCAGGGCCATATTGAACGGTTCGTGGTCGTCCGTGGAGTTGTAACGTCCCAGGCTCAGGAAATTGCTCTTTTTCATACCCAGTTCGCGGAAAATATTGGTCAGGTATTTCTCTACTATCATCGGGTGAAACAAATCGATACCTGCCGGTACCGGCGTATGGGTGGTGAATATCGTGCCGCTTTTGACTATCTCGGCCGCTTCATCGGGAGTCAGACCATTCGATTGAACCCGCCGGCGCATCCTCTCGATAGCCATGAAACCGGCATGTCCCTCGTTCATGTGGCAGACATGCACATGCAAATCGAGCTTGCGAAGAGCCAACATGCCGCCTATGCCGAGAATCAATTCCTGCTGTATTCTGGTCTCTTTATCACCGGCGTATAATTGATGGGTAATCTTTCTGTCGGTATAGTTATTCTCGGAGGTATTCGTATCCAGTAGATATAATGCAATTCTGCCGACCTGTACTTTCCAGATACGGCAATACACGGTGCGTCCCGGGAAATCGACATCCACCAGTATGGGCAGTCCCTCGCCGTTGGTCATGAGTTCTATAGGCATGTTATAGAAATCGTTATCGGGATAACGTTCCTGCTGCCAGCCATCGGCGTTGAGATATTGCTGGAAATAGCCTTTCTGGTAGAGTAGACCCACACCAACCAACGGTATGCCCAACTCACTTGCGGATTTCAAATGATCGCCCGCTAAAACTCCAAGACCGCCGGAATAGATGGGCAGACTTTCGGAAATGCCGAACTCCATCGAAAAATAAGCGATAATCGGTTTATTGTACTTACCGTATTTATGTTCGAACCAGGTTTTCTCCATCAGGTAGTTTTTCAAGTTCGAGTATGCCCGCTCTAGTTGGGCCATGAAACCCTCGTCATTAAGGGCCTGGCTTAATTTATCCTGCTTAATCATCCCCAGCATCTTCACCGGATTACCGCCCGAGGCTCGCCACAAATCACGATCGAGATACCTGAACAGCTCGATAGAATCGTAATTCCACGACCAATGTAAATTATATGCCAGCTCCTTGAGCGGCTCGAGTTCGGGTGGCAGGACTGCTTTTATTAAAAATGTATCAAATGCTTTGGCCATCACATTCTCCGGTTGCTTGGTTAGTAATACTAAAACTTAAAGTACTATCAATTGGTTCATTTGCTATATCATTATTAATTTATCGTCAGGATATGCCATCTCCTTTATAATATACCTGCACTGCTGAATACGATTATTATAATAACCAAATCGGCGAAAATATGGGTAATCGTTGGCATCAGCAAGCCTTTGTTTTTAAATCGTATGAATCCCAGCATCAGACCGTAACAGAAAGCCATACCCGCCCCCAGCCAACCACTGGGAAAACCGGCGTAATGAGCGAGACCGAAAATAATCGCCTGGATAAGGATTATCACCGCCGATTTATCGATTAGTTGCTCTAATGCCTCCCAGAATAGCCATCGAAACATCAACTCCTCGGCAATAGCATTAAAAATAGGGAATACTATTATTGCCGGGAGTATTAATCGCGAGTCTATATCCATAGCCGTAGTGATGAATCCCGCTATATCAGGTTTGGCCAGCGTTTTCCAGGCAAATAAAGCAGCCGTGCTGACAATAACGGTTAGTATAGCATACATAAACCCGGCACGATCTATTTTGCCCAGCTTAAAGGCCGGCATTATTTTCCGCACCGAGGGTATTAACCATGAAATCAATACTAATACACCAACCGCTATGAGTATCCTGGCAACCCAGAGATTCTCAGAGATAGGTAAATAGGTCGAACCCAGTAAAATGACAAAAAACAGGCTGGGGATAAACAACTCGGGACGTTTCAGGAAAAACCAGACCGATAAAACAGTTTGATAAATTACCATATAAAGCAATGGAATCGATATTTTAGCTATAGTAAAAAGCGAAATCCATAGAATGGGGCCGGAAAGGAATATGATTAAATTTTTGATATTGTTATTTTGACCCGTCCCGCGCGGAATCCCCATATCGGGTCGCCTCCTGCTGTTTGATTTTTATACTATATAACGTTCGAATTTATCTATTTCTGCCTGAATCTCGGACATCTGTTTTTCGGTGCCGGGTTTACCCAGCATGGCAAACATAGCTTTTTTATAGTCCTCGACTCCCGGTTGTACGAATGGATTATGCCCGGCAAGATATCCGCTTAAGGCAACCGATAGTTCCATCAGGTAGTAGAACTGCCCGATATTGAAAGCGTTCAGTCTCGGCATCTCGAATGTCATATTCGGTACGCCGCCGGTGAAATGGGCATAAGCCGGGCCATCTATGACTTTTTGATTGATATAATTCATATCACGCTTGTTCTCCGACAGGTAGTTTAAGCCGTCGAGATTGTCGTTGTCCTTCGGCACGGCGACCGTGTTATCGCTTTGCGCCAGTTTGATAAATGTCTCTATCAGATTGCGCTCGCCCTGCTGCACCATCTGTCCGTTTGCATGAAGTTTCTCGGAATACATCGAGGGCGAGACCCACAGGCCGTAGCCATTATGCCCCTCGCTTTCCGGGAATAACTGTTCCATCCACCGGGTGAGCTGGTATATCGCGCTGGAATTAGTGGCCACCACCTCGATTTTCTTGCCTTTAGTATGTGCCAAATGGCGGATGGCGGCATGAAGCATGGCTGGATTATGCCAGAAATCAGCCGTATCGAGATATCGCTTCATCTCACGGAAACCGGCCGTGAACTCGAATATATCGATCCCGGCCATTGCCAGTCCCACCAGGCCGACATCCGAGAGCACGGAAAAACGTCCGCCGATATTATCGGGCACTATAAACGTTTTGTACCCTTTGGAATCGGACAGTTTCCTCAAAGCGCCTTTGACTTTATCGGTGGTGGCGAAAATAAATTCTGAGGATTTATCGCCCGCGCTTTGCTCCAGAATATTTCTCAGGATGCGAAACGCTATGGCGGTTTCGGCGGTAGTACCGGATTTCGAGATTACGTTTATGCCGACACGTTTGCCTTTCAGCATATCCAGTGTGTTGCGAATGTAGTCCGGATCGACATTCTGCCCCAGGAAATATATCTCGGGCGCGCCGCCTCTATGTTCGCGAGGCAGTTGATTGAAATAAGTATGGGTCAACGCCTTCATAGTCGCCTCTATACCGAGATAAGAACCTCCGATTCCCAGCGATACGTAGGCATCAATTTTCCCCGACAGCTCATCGGTGGCGCTTTGAATCCGCTCCAACTGATCAATCGTAATTTCATCGGGAATAGACATCCAACCGAGCATGGCGTTTTTGCCATCCAGGCAATTACCCCTGGAGTTTTTCAGATCATCATAATGAGATATGATCGTATCCGAGAGGCCGTCCAGCTCCTCCCTGGTGATAAAAGACCTGCCGGCCAGGGGGCTGAGTATATAGGTAAAATCCAGCTTGATTCGGTTATCATTAATGAAATTATCATCCGGAGAGTAATTCTTATATTTTGATGATTTCATATGTCTGGCTATGGTTTCGTTTTCGTCCAATCCCTCGATATTGAATTCATCGGACATTCTGTTCACCTCGTGATTTATAGTTCAATTCCCGGGGAGATATTATCACAAACCGGCTGAACTAACAACCGGTTTGTGACTATTCATCTGGCTGCGATTAAAACTGTCTATAATATTTCCAAGCCGGCTGACAGCCGACATGGATATTTTCGTTCGATTCGTTATATTTTCGGCCCGGCTTTCTTTACCTCCTCGGGGGCTTCATCCTCGAACTGCTTGAAATTTTCGATAAACATCCCTGCCAGCTCTTTCGCTTTGGCATCATAAGCCGCTTTATCGGCCCAGGTATTTTTCTGCTTCAACACCTCAGAGGGCACATCGGGGCACGATTTCGGAATCGATAAGCCGAAAACCGGATCGGTTTCCATTTCGACACTATCCAGTGCGCCCGAAAGAGCGGCTTTCACCATCGCCCGAGTATAGGCGATTTTAAATCTGTTGCCCTGTCCATAAGGGCCGCCTGTCCAGCCGGTATTCACCAACCAGCAGTTAGCTTTATGAGCTCTGATTTTCTCATCCAGGAGTTTAGCATAAGTGTATGGGTGATGTACCATGAATGGCGCGCCGAAACAGGCCGAGAATGTAGCTTTCGGTTCGGTGACACCTTTTTCGGTACCCGCCAGCTTGGCGGTGTAACCGGACATGAAATGGTACATCGCCTGCACCGGCGTGAGTTTGGCGATAGGCGGCATGATCCCGAAAGCATCGGCGGTGAGCATGATGATGTTTTTGGGATGGCCGGCATTCGTGCCGGTAAAAACGTCGGGTATATGGGTAAGCGGATAAGCCGCCCGGGTGTTTTCGGTAAGGTTGTCATCGTCCAAATCGAGGCGACGGCTCCAGGAGTTAATCGCCACGTTTTCAAGTATGGTGCCGAACTTGCGGGTAGTCCGGTAGATTTCGGGTTCGGCCTCCTCGGAAAGCTTGATAACCTTGGCATAACATCCGCCCTCGAAATTGAACACGCCGCTATCGCTCCAGCCATGCTCGTCATCACCGATAAGGCTTCTCTCGGGGTCAGCCGACAGGGTAGTCTTTCCGGTACCGGATAAACCAAAGAACAAAGCGACATCCCCGCCCTTGCCGATATTGGCGGAGCAGTGCATGGTCATAGTCTTTTCCAGCGGCAGAAGGTAGTTCATGAAAGTGAACACCGATTTCTTGATCTCACCGGCATAGCTCGTACCACCGATTATGACAATGCGTTTTTCGATATTGAGAATCACGAAAGTTTCCGAGTGGGTACCATCCATGGAGGGTAAAGCCATGAAATTTGGCGCCTGGATAACGGTGAACTCCGGTTTGTGATCCTCGATTTTGCCTCGTGGAGCGCGAATGAACATATTCCTGGCGAAAAGGCTATGCCAGGCTGTCTCGGTTATCACCCTTATCGGAATGCGGTATTTCTCATCCGCGCCGGCATAGCAGTCCTGCACGAACAAGTCTTTTCCCTGAAGGTATGCCATCAAGCGAGCGTAAAGCCTATCGAAATTCTCCTGTTTGAAAGGTATATTAACCTTTCCCCACCATACTTTATCTTTGCTGGAGCTTTCCTCGACGATGAATTTATCTTTAGCGGCTCGGCCGGTGTGTTGGCCCGTGCGAACGACGATCGGCCCCAAATGGGCAATCTGTCCCTCGCGGCGTTTGATTATTTCCTCATACAAAAGCGGCGTATTGTAATTGCAAAACAGTCGTCCTATATTGGATAACCCATACTCGTCCAGGCCGCATTCGAATTCAGCAGTACCGTTCATTTATCCCTCCTGAGTTTTATGTTCGATTTAATTCATTTGCTTTAACGAAATCATTACGAATATAGTTCGACAGATTACGTATATTCCAATACTTTTTACTCGTGATTTCATCATATTTTAATATTCGAGTTACGGATTGTTAAATTAGACTAACATATTTGATAATAAAAAAGGCCGGATCGATTCAACCCGGCCTAATCTGCTCATAACCAGATGATTTATTTCGAAAGATGCTTGGAAATCAGCTTGGTCATTTCGAACATGCTGACCTTGGCTTTGCCGCCGAATACTTTTTTCAGAACATCATCAGCATTGATCATGGTCTTCTGTACTTTATCCTGAAGTTTGTTCTTCTTGATATAACCCCATAGCTTCTTGGTGATCTCGGTTCTCGGAAGCGGCTTGCTTCCAACGACCGCGGCCAGTGTCTCGGAAATATTCCAGGGAGCCATGAAAGCCGGATTCGGTTTACGTTTGGCTTTTTTCTTGGTAGCTTTCTTCTTGGTTGTTTTCTTCTTGGCTACTTTTTTCTTAGCAACTTTCTTTTTGGCTACTTTTTTCTTAGTGGCTTTTTTCTTGGTTACTTTCTTTTTGGCTACTTTTTTCTTCGCGACTTTTTTCTTGGTAGCTTTCTTCTTAGTTACTTTTTTCTTGGTTACTTTCTTCTTAGCAACTTTCTTTTTAGCTACTTTTTTCTTTGCCGTTTTCTTCTTCGCGACTTTCTTCTTTGCCGCTTTCTTTTTTGCCGGCATGTTTTCCTCGCTTGTTAGATGTTGTTTAGTTATTCAAAACGTCTTCAATTTTCATGGGTCTAAAGCCGCCAGGCTGAGATAACTGATATGTCTTTCGGCTCTTATGAAAATTATAGGAGATAAATTTTATAAATATCAAACAAAAATTACATGTAAAATAAAAAAAACATCACTTTTTTTGATTTTATTTCCCCCTTCAGGCCGGTTTTTCCCAATAAAAAACGGTCGGGCAGACGCCCGACCGAGAATTATGACCGTATCGTACCCTCTAGATACCGTAAAGAGGGGAATATTTTTCCCTAAGATAATCGATCAGGTACCTATGAGAAAGAGGCTCGCCGGTGACTTTTTTAACCAGCTCCTCCGCCCGGTATCTCTGCCCGTGGCTGTGTATATTCTCTCTCAGCCAGCCCAGCAAGCTATCGAATTTGCCCATTGCGAACTGCTCGTCAAGATTGCCAAGGTCTTTTTGGGCTTTGGCGAAGAATTGGGCCGAATAGAGGTTTCCCAGCGTATACGTAGGGAAATAGCCGATCAAACCAGCCGCCCAGTGGACATCCTGCAAACAACCGTTGGCGTCATCAGGGGGAGTGATACCCAGGTACTTCTTGAATTTCTCGTTCCAGATACCGGGGATATCCTCGATTTTCAGCTCTTTCTTGAATATCGCGTGCTCGATTTCGAACCGGATTAGTATATGAAGGTTGTAGGTAGCCTCATCGGCCTCGACCCTCACCAGAGACGGACGAACATCGTTAACCGCGAAATAGAAATCATCCAGGCTGACATCGTTTAAGGAATCCCAGAAGACCTGGCGAGCACGGGGGAAGAAATACTGCCAGAACGATCGGGAGCGGCCGACGATATTTTCCCACAACCGCGACTGTGATTCATGTATACCCAGCGAAATGGTCTCTCCCATAGGTGTACCGAAATGATCGGGATTCATGCCTTGCTCGTACAGGCCATGGCCGCTTTCGTGAAGCGTACCGAAGAAAGCCTGCCCCAGGTGGTTGGGATTATAGCGAGTCAATATCCTGATATCGCCCACGCCGATAGTGGTGCAAAACGGATGAGTGGTAACATCGAGGCGGCCACCGTTAAAATCGAAACCGATCGCGGCTGAGGCGGATTTCCCGAATACCTTCTGCAAATCAACCGGATAATCACGTTCGAGTATGGTGACATCCGGTTTTTTAGGGGCATTGGCTATGGCGTCCACCAACGGTACCAAATCCTTTCTGAGGTTTTCGAATACGCTCGCGATATTTTCGGCGGTCTCGCCCGGCTCGTAATCATCCAGAAGAGCGTCGTATGGCTCATTACTATATCCAACCGCCTCGGCCTCTTGCATGCGAAGGTCCATCATTTTGGAAAGCCAGGGCGCGAAACCGGTGAAATCGGAATTTTTGCGAGCATTCACCCATGCATGTTCCGAAAGCGTAGTGGTTTTACTGATCTGCTCGACCAAATCTCTCGGTAATTTCACTTTTTTATCGTAGGCTCGCCTGATTTCACGAACATTAACCGCGGCGATTGACAACGGATCGCTGATTAAATCACTGTTTTCCACTTCACCCAACAAATCGCCGATCTTCGAGGAGGTGAATTTTTCATGTGCCATCCCAGCTATCAGGGAGTGCTGCTCCGCACGATGACCTGCGCCGTTTCTCGGCATATAAGCACGTTCATCCCATCCCAGCAAAGCCGAGCATGAACCGAGTAGGCTGATCTGTTTAATTTCCCGGGTTAATTCATCGAGCGCGTTTTTAGCTTTTTCCGACATTATTTTACTCCTATGATAAAAGTCTACTCCAAATTTCAGTTATCTGTTTGCTAACACAAAGTTAGGGAAATCTTCAAACACCCAATTATTTTTCAAGGTGTCATAGATTATTCCCAGTAATTTTCTGGCTGTGGCAATGATAGCCTTACCGCTGCCACGACGGTTTTTTATACGATTGTAATATTTACTCAAGTAATGGTTATATCGTATGGCAACAAGCGTACACTGCACCAGTGTAGTCCGACCAATCTTAGAACCACGCTTGGTAATCCGACCATGATGCTGAATCTCGTTTGAATTGGAAACTCGCGGCACTACGCCAAAATATGAGGCCAATTTATCTTTGTCCGAAAAATCAGCAACATCACCAATTACCGAAAGCAACACTGTAGCTGATTTGCTGCCGATTCCTTTGATGCTGGTCAGGTTCTTATGCCCGTTCAACTTGCGACCCTGATCCTCTATCTGTTTGTCCAGCTTTTTTATCCCCTCATTCAAACTGCGAATCTGATCAACCAATACCTCAAGCTCAACAGAAACAACCTCATCAAAATTCATCTTTAGAACCCGCTCCAAACTCTTGTTGCTGGAGTAGGCCTCCTTTTTACTCTTGATACCATGATGATTGAGTATGTTGTGTATTTTATTCTTCAAAGCTGTACGTAACTTGACCAGCTTGTCCCGTGTCCCAACAAGTGAACTGATCTGCGCTTTATCTTTCGTCTTTAATCGGGCTTTCGGCAACATGTCTTTGCTCATAAAATAGGCTAAGTTCCTGGCATCGTTTTCATCCGTCTTACTGACTGATGATTTGATTATCTCAAATTTGTTCGGATCGACGACAACAACTCGCTTGACCAAATGCGATATCTCATCAACGAAATAACGAGTGTTGCCAGTGGCCTCAACCGCTACACAATCCGTCTTTTTTAATCCTCGTTTAAATTCCTTTAGATCCTTTAGCCGATACTCCTTGATCCTCTCCCGACCACCGGCTGTCAGGTAACACACGGTCAAACTGTTTGTGTGAAGGTCTACTCCTAAGTACCTCATCTTCTTGCTCCATTCTATGGTTATCACTGGAGCAGACTCTCTGTCGGCGCCTACCAAACTCCTATTCAAGGTCTTTGCCTTATGGTGGCAATTCGGTTACAGGTCTGATTAATCTCCTTTACGAGGTCTGGCCTCAAGCATTCAGTTCAGCCTATAACCTATCCGCTCCAGTTAGAAATTCATTACCGAAGCTCTAACACCAACAGAATAGATTAGCAAGATGCTTTTATCGTACCATCTCCTTTTTTAACAATATAATAAGTCAGTATATACATTTTAAGATCAATCACAAAACAAAAAAGGGAAATATGATACATAATGTGTGACGAGAAGCTTATTCGTGAGTTATCGAAATCAGCTATTCCCCAAAAACGGCTCAATCGCTTCAACAAAACCATCCGGGCCAATACCCGAGGTAACCTTAAGCTTGTCAAGACCATCCACTTGCTCAACGCTACCATCATTTTTGCGCACGAGAAACGGGTGATCTACGATTTTCAGCATGGGAATATCATTGAAAGCGTCCCCCAACCCGATAAATTTCACGCTCGGATTGTCATTTTCGTATAGATGTTTGAGGTTCTCGAGCGTCTCGCCTTTGTTGAAATTACCTGTTATATGATGAAGTATCCCGCCCTCGGTGTGACGGTAGCCACGATTGACGATTTGCGCTATAACCGCTTCGATCTTCTCCGGAGTCTCATCTACTATTTGAAAAGGCTCATCGAATTCGCGCTGTCCTGCAAGTTTCGCCCTGATATGATCGAGACCGGTGATTGCAGCGATCTCGACCGGATGCATATCACTGAAATTCCTGATATCGATACTCAGGTCATCGGCAATCTCTTTCAACGCCCGCCGCAATTCGGCTATGGTCTCCGAGGCACATCTTACCCAATATTGTCCAACGTGGGAAAACCCAGCCGGTCGATCGAATAAGTTATCGGGGATATATAGTCCGCCGCCGTTTTCCGAGACGAACGGGTGGAAATTATCTAATTCGCTGCGTATCGACTCTATCTCTACTCGAGTTTTAGCAGAAACGAATATAACGGGTATATCTGATTGATAGCATCGTTGAAGAGTATTTAGCGCCGATCCAGGATGAAATGTCTTTTTATCCAGAAGAGTGCCGTCCAGATCGGTAAAGATTACGTATTTAAAATTTCCCATGCTTCATTATACATCATCAAGCTCCGGATCGGTATCGAAATGATTTTCGAGCGGCCTATCCCATAAATCCAGAAGTACCGGTTTCATCTTCTCGTATACTTCAGCATCTTTCTCGACTACCTTTTCGGCCTCCAGACTGGATAAATCCTTCGTCTTATTGATAAACGACGCGATACGTCCATAGTACAACGGTGTGGAAAGTTCAACCAGCTTGAATTTGTTGTGCTCCCATTTATGGAATGTGGCGGCAATCTCGAATAATATCTTCGCCCAAACCTCTATATCGAATGTGAATTCCTCATCCGAAAGTTTCGAGGCTTTCTTGATCTCCTCATATACTCCCTCGGAAAACAGTTTTTGCCAGAGCACACCGAAATATTTGTAGCCGAACCTGAATTTCCTGACCAGTGCTTTGACATCCACCGTAATCGGCTCGGGCTCGATTCCCGGGTCCTGGCCGAATATAGGAGTAGGCTCCGAGCCTTCGACTGTTCGCCAATGCTTGTCGTATTGTTCCATCAGGGCAAATAGCGTAGTTACCACCTGCCTGTACATTGGCGCCAGATGCACCGCCGGGTCTTTTGCATCATGAACTTTCACCCCTAGATGAGCCTGACAGGTTTTGAAATCGTTAACGATAGCGCTGGTAGTCATCCAGATATCCACGCCGAACTTGGCGATATCGGTCTCCCAGACATCCTGGTTCATATAGAAATTCGCCATACGCTGCGAGATGGCGAAATCGCCGCCAATAGGTTGACGGACGCGTTTACCGTATAGCGAGCGGGTGAGATAGTACACCACGTTATTGGTGATAGTGCCATCGTATTTGTGACGGCAATATATTGGGGCGACGAAATCGAAATCCTGGAGAATAACCGGATCGAGCAGGTTTTTTACCCAGTCGCCGGTGATACTGCGCAAATCCGAATCGACCACCATACAGGCTTTTACTTTCAGACGGTCGGCGGCCTCGAATATCGAACGCAGGGCGGTACCTTTACCGGACGGCCCTCGATATATCGTAACGAGTTTCTCCTGCCAGGGTTTAATCGGCGTGGTATCGCAAACATCACGGGTATCATCGGTGGAACCGCCGTCTGCGATCATTATCACCGACCGTTTATCCTTGAAATGATCATACAGGCCACTCGATACCATCTCGATCACATGCCCGACAGTTCCCATATTATTGTACGCCGGGATACCGACTAATATATCGGCCTTCTCGATTAACTCGATTCTTTTAGAGACATAGGGTCTCAACGAGGTGTAGTATTTCATTTTGACTCAATCCTTGTTATCCAGGGTTACCGCCTCCAATAATTTTTGGTCCAGGTCGGGGATTGCCGAGAATACCCTTGTCCAATTTGGTATCATCGGCGGCCCTAGAGGATCATCCTGAATAACATTCGCGGCGTGTTTTATCGCCTGCGAAAAAACACCAACAGCCACCTCCTCCTCGTGCTTATCATAAAAGAGGCCGTTAATCATGGCATCGCCCCGGTACTTGGTTATCAAGTCCTCGGCAACGCGTTGATAGGCTGTTATTAAGGTGTTAAAGAACCCCGTGTTGTATATAACCCCCTCGCTGGCCAGGGTTCGGAATATCGATTTGGCAATATCGATCGCCATCTTATTCAAACCCTTATTTTTGTCATCGGCAGAAAGTGTTTGATGTTTATGCTCGTAATTATCGCAAAGCTCCGCCTGGCAGATACGGTTCACGGAGCAATTCCGATAAATCTCGGCCAGTACTCCCACCTCCAGGCCCCAGTCGGCGGGTATCCTGTTTATCCTTGCCAGCTCCGTTGTCATCGAAAACTCACCCGCCAGTATATAGCGGAAACTGTTGAAATAGCGGAGTATATCATGATTGCCAACAACTTTCATCAGCGCCTGGATCAACGGAGATACGAACAACCGGGTAACTCGGCCATGCATTTTATCTGTGATACGGCTGTAGAATCCCTTGCAGAATTCGTAGTCGAGCCTGTCGGAAGCGACGGGGTATAGAAGCCAACCCAGCATCTCGCGCGAGTACGTGATAATATCGCAATCGTGCAGGGCGATGACTTCGCTATCCCTCTTAGCCAGTATATAGCCGTACGCCATCCAGGTGCTGCGTCCTTTGCCGTCCGGGCCGGGATCGAGACCGCTTTCTATTAACTCCTCGTACAATGCGCTAACACGCGAACCGCTATTCCAGATAATATTTACCTCCTGGGGAAGTTCCGAGAAGAATTTCTTTATCTCGTAAAACTGATCTTTGTCGGCGGGGCCCAGGGTCAACACGATTTCCCGGAGATAATTAACATGTTTAAGCTCCTGTACGATTTTCTTCAAACCTTTACCATGGATCTCTGAGTATAGAGAAGGCAGAACGAGCGTAATCGGTTTTTTAGTGGAAAACCCCAGAAGGTCATTTTCCAGGCGTTCTAAATCGGTGGCGTTCAGGCGATGAAAAGTCGATACTATCCCATTCTGAAAAAAATCACTCATAATATCCCCCAGAGATAAAGTAAGGAATGGATATAATATTGTTTGGCCCGGTTGTATATTTTAACTGATTACTAGTACTTGAATATCCATGACATTTGTTCCGGTGGGCCCGGTTTTTATCAAATCGCCAAGGTTACTGAAATATTCGTAGCTGTTATTATCCGCCAGATAAGCGGCGGCATCAAGGCCTTTTGCCTTACCGCGAGTAATCGTTGTGCTATCGGCGAATGCGCCGGCGGCATCCGTCTCGCCGTCAACACCATCGGTGCCTATGGAGGCGGCTATGATCTCGTGTTCACCCTCGAGCGCGATAGCGGCGGCCAATGCCAGTTCCTGATTTCGTCCGCCTTTGCCGTTACCTTTCACGGTGACAGTCGTCTCACCCCCTGAAAGCATCATGATAGGCTGATCGCCCGGGCGGCGAGAGGCTGCCATCTCCTTTATTTTCTGAACCAGTTTCGGCCCGATAACCGAGGCCTCGCCGGTTAGCTTGCCGGTGTGGATATAGGTTTTGTATCCCAGGTGACGGCCTGTTTCCATAGCGGTATTTAAAGCGTCGCCATTGGTACTGATAATACATACGGGATTTTTCTTGAATAGCGGATCCGATGGCTTAGGAGTTTCCTTGTTTTTACGCTGGGCGCCGTTCCATAAATAGTCCAATACCGATGATGGTAATTCCAACGCGATATTATATTTTTCCAGTACCGCCATTGCCTGCTTGAATGTGGTGGGATCACCCACGGTGGGTCCGGAGCCTATGGATGATATCTCATCCCCAACGACATCGGAAATAGCCAGCGTAACCACGGTGGCGGGATGCGCCATCTGGGCCAGATGACCGCCTTTGATACGCGAAAGATGTTTCCTGATCGTATTCATCTCGTGAATATTCGCGCCGCATTTAAGAAGTGTCGCCACTGTCTTTTGCTTGTCCTCGAAATTCACTCCCGATACCGGCAAACTCCACATGGCCGAGGCGCCGCCGGAAATCAGGCAAATAATCAAGTCCTGTAACTCACAATTTTTAGCGAATTCCATCGTTCTCTGGGCTGCCAACAAGCTGTCGCGGTCAGGCACCGGGTGATCCGCGGCAAATACGTTTACCGTATGAAGCGGTACCTCGCTGCCGCGCTTGGTGTATACCATACCTCCGGTCAGACGTTTCAATAAAATATTTTCCAACGCTTTAGCCATCTGGGTGGAGGCTTTACCCGCCCCGACAATATGGACTTTCTGAAAATCCGAGAGTTTCAGAATGGTGTCACCAACATGGAGATTTTCGTATTTTAGCCTGAAATTCCGGTTGATTGCATTTTCCGGGTTAACCGATTCGATAGCCTGCCAGATTACTTTCAGAGCATCACGTTTCAACTTACTGGTCTGTTCGCTAATTTCCACCACGCCTCATTCCAATCCTGATTGTTGCCTCACCCGATTTTATCAAGTTCTGCGACTTATTTTCTGGCTACAAATAATTGCAGTTTAATCGATTTATTCGATCGATTCCGATACTTTCTCTATCACAATTTCAAGAAAGCCGCAAATTGTTTTTACTACTAACCCATCTTTAAGTATTATATTTGGGACTTCTTTTTACTATTTTAAGGCATCTCGTCGTTGTTTGATATACATATAAAAGTTAAATGTACCCATTAAAACCAGTGATAACCCCACCAGATCGGAGACGATGGCTTTAATCCCGAAATCTCCCCAGAAATGGATGATCATGGCAAGTCCAAGCATGCCAAAGAATATCCCCATTATGAGTTGTGGCATCTTTATCATTTAAATATCTATATCTCCCTAGTATTTCTATCGGGCAATTGTCAACATTCCATAAATGAATTTTCTACGATATCAAACTGGATACCCCGAAATTGTTTGACTTTGTAATCCTAATTTATCATATTCTCAAATTGTAATTCGGATATTGACTTAAGATTGTGAGGCATTAATGAAGAATCTAAAGCCTGAAGATATAAAAGTTATCGTAGCCACCGACTGTGGCTCTACCACCACAAAAGCGATTCTTATTGAATATCGTGACGGCGAATATCGTCTGATTGTAAGAGGCGAGGCTCCAACCACCGTTGAGGCGCCGTTCGAGGATGTTACGATGGGCGTTCTTAACGCTATCGGTGAGGTCGAGGAGCTTTCCGGCCGTAAGCTTTTAGACAAAGACAATAAAATCATATCACCCGCCAAAGGAAATGATGGTACTGATATTTATATCTCTACCTCATCGGCAGGTGGTGGCCTTCAAATGATGGTTGCCGGTGTCGTGCGCTCGATGACCGCCGAGTCGGCCGAACGTGCCGCTATGACCGCCGGCGCAATTGTCATGGATGTTATTGCCTCCAACGATAAACGCTTGCCGCACCAGCAGATCGAAAGAATTCGTCACCTGAGACCCGATATGATCCTGCTTTCCGGCGGTATTGATGGCGGTACCACTACTCACGTAGTCGAGTTGGCCGAACTTATTTCGGCGGCCGATCCTAAACCCCGTCTGGGTTCCGGGTACAATCTGCCGGTAATCTATGCCGGTAATGTTGATGCCCGTCAGCCAGTGAAAGATTCGCTGGAAAAGAAAACGGCTCTGGATATCGTGGATAACCTTCGACCGGTGCTCGAACGCGAGAACCTGATTCCTGCACGAGAGAAAATCCACGACCTGTTCATGGAGCATGTCATGGCTCAGGCCCCCGGTTATTCCAAGTTGATGACCTGGACCGACGCGCCGATCATGCCGACACCAGGTGCGGTCGGACTTATTATCAAGACAATTTCCGATATAGAAAATATAGAGGTCGTCGGTGTGGATATCGGCGGCGCTACCACTGATATTTTCAGTGTGTTCCGCCCCGAGGGCGCCGAGGGCATTTTCAACCGTACCGTCTCGGCCAACCTCGGTATGAGTTACTCGGTATCGAACGTGTTCGCCGAGGCGACACTGCCGAAAGTCATGCGCTGGGTGCCGTTCAACATGGATGAGCGCGACCTGCGTAACCGTATCAAAAATAAAATGGTGCGCCCCACGACAATCCCGCAGATGCTCGAGGAATTGATCCTGGAGCAGGCGATCGCCAAGGAGGCCTTGAGGCTGGCGTTCGTACAGCACAGGTCGTTTGCCACGGTGCTAAAAGGCGTGCAACAGCAACGCACTATCGCGGATGCTTTCGAGCAAACAACCTCGGGAGCCTCGCTCGTAAATATGATGACACTCGATATGCTGGTCGGTTCCGGCGGCGTGCTCTCGCATGCTCCTCGCCGTCAGCAGTCGGCTCTCATGATGATCGATTCGTTCCTGCCCGAGGGTATCACCCGCCTGGCGGTCGACTCGATATTCATGATGCCGCAGCTCGGCGTGCTCTCGGCTCTTCACCAAAAAGCCGCTACCGAGGTGTTTACCAAGGACTGCCTGATTCACCTGGGTACCTGCGTGGCGCCGGTGGGCGAGGGCAAAATCGATAAAGAGATTATGACCTACAAAATCGCTATGCCCGATGGTAAAACCGAGCAGGGCACGATCAAGTTCGGCCAGTTAAAACTGATCAAGCTGGGTATCGACGAGAAAGGTTTACCGGCGAAAGCGAAAGCCGAGTTCCAACCCGCCCGTGGATTCGATTTGGGCGCCGGCAAAGGTAACAAGATCGAGGGCATGGTTTCAGGCGGCGTAGTCGGCGTGGTGCTGGATGGCCGTGGTCGTCCATTTAACCTTTCCGAGGATGCCAATGTCCGGGTAACCAAGCTGAGAGAGTGGATGCTCGAGATGGATATCTACGACAAAGACCGTCTGGAGAATTTGATCAGCAAGTATTAAGCCATAAAATTCGTATTGAACAATTAAACCGTCTCTGTGATAAGAGGCGGTTTTTTTTATGTGTGTACCGGTTAATTATTAGAACAGTAATATTTCTATACTATAATTTTTGCCGTACTCTCCGATATTATTTTTAAAAGCGAGGTGATATTGACTAATTTAATAACAGTAAATAAATATAAAACTAACAGGCTAGCTGATTATACGAAATTAATGCATAAAAATTGCCCTTTTTGCGGAAGCGAGATGTTATCTGTTTTCAGAAACAATCCGCAAATCGATAGATGCGCCTCGTGCGGACAGGCGTTCCGGCAGGAGATGGTTAGAGATGTTATATCGGAGTACGTTGATAAATCCCCAATGCCGTCATGGCTGGAATCCAGAGCCGCCTCAAGACATCATTATGGATTCATCCAATACACTATCGGTTTAGAAAACATAAGTAATATTCTGGAAATAGGCTCCGGTGATGGCGTTTTACTGAGATTAATTAGGAAAAATCATCCCAATATTAATATAACGGCTCTTGAACCCAATAAAAATCATTGCGCAATCTTATCCCTAATACCTGATGTAACAGTAATTCAGGATTATATGGAGAATGCCGGATTAAAACAAAAATACGATCTGGTAATTATGTCACATGTGCTCGAGCATATCGAGAACCCACAAGAAGCTATTAAATATATATATGACAACTTGCTCGTAGATGGTGGATTTTTGTACATCGACGTGCCTAATCAGGATTATGAATTGTGTAGTGTAGGGATATCATTTAAAGCGCCGGCTACGCACTTATATTTTTTTAACGGCGAAAATATGAAAAACATGCTCACAAGCCTGGGATTCGATAGCAAACAATATTACGGAGTTAAATATAAAACCTTGCCCTGGTCATATCCCAAAATTTTCGGATGGATAGGCAAACTAGAGGAAAGCAAAAAGTATAAATATACCATGTATGGCTTGAAAGCAATCAACAAGATTTCGATATACACAACACTGTTTTTTAGAAATCTATTCGATACTCGCCCCAGTGAAATACCAATTGATAGGGTTGATTCACGCTATAACAACATTGCCATTGCCGTAAGGAAATAGGCGGTAGCTGGAGATATCGCATTCGAATAATTCGGATAGAAGTCGCTGTTTTATAGATGCGTTTTTTTTTCGTTAATATTAAAAACCGCCTGCACAGCCGGTGTGTACGTTAAAATCGAAGCTTTATCATTTGCTAATATCTAACACTAGTGTCCGGTGTTTTTCGATAAATTTTAAATTTCTTCCTGAAATTGTTAGTAAAAGATATTTTCCGATATAAATATATATTCAGCGTATCATGCATCCTGATATATCCTGTCGATGTTAGGCTTAGTTCCCTGGTTTCCAAACGCTGCCTGGAAACCTTCTTGAGTCATGTAGAATGCGCATTCTGCAGGCAAACAAGCCACGTTGCGATCCAGCGTTTCGTAACGAGATGGAAAGGCCGGACAGTGGTGAATATCTAAATGATTATAATTCATCCGTAAATGTTTACCACCGAACATAGCGTAGAGTTTAACCTTACTGGATGCTGCAAGCTGTCTGCCAAGCTTTAACTCGTTGCGATTTCGTCGGTTCTCCAATGCTGCCACATATCCAACACTACGCTGTCGGGAATCCTTCCCAGCCACCGCCGCCGGCCAGATAAACCTTGACTCGGTCAGCCATTCTCTCCACAAAACCTGTTGCCTTTGAAAACCTTATTTATTATCATATCACTTTGTAATTGGCATGTAATGTGAATTTTAAAAATAGAGGAAGCTTATGGCTCATGCATATACACCAGGTCTTCGCGTAACCCTGAAGACGAAAGTAGTTAAAAAACGCATCCTGCCCCTTAAGGGCGATGTCGTGGTTAAGGTGGGCGATAAGGTCGAGGCCGAAACCGTAGTGGCCCGCACCGAGATCCCCGGACCGGTGGAACCGATCAACGTAGCTAATATCCTGGGTGTACCACCTGAGGATGTACTCGAGGCCATGCTCTGTAAAGAGGGCGATTACGTTGAACAGGGTGATGAGATCGCCAAATCGAAATCATTCTTCGGGCTGTTCAGCTCGAACGCCAAGGCAAAGATTTCCGGCACTATCGAGAATATATCCAGTATCACCGGCCAGGTACTTCTGCGCGGCGCCCCGATGCCGGTTGAGGTCAGGGCTTACCTGGATGGCGAGGTAACCGAGATATTCTCCGAGGAGGGTGTGGCGGTTACTACCTGGGGTGCGTTTGCCCAGGGTATTTTCGGTATCGGTGGCGAGGCCCACGGACCGATCAAAATAGTCTCCAAGTCTACCGATGAGGTACTTCGCGAGAAAGATATCGATGAGTCCTGCAAGGGCTGCGTGATTGTCGGCGGCAAGCTGGTAACGGCAAACGGCCTTAACCAGGCTATCAAGGTCGGCGCAGTTGGTATCGTAGTCGGCGGTTTCAACGATAAAGACCTCCGCGATTTCTTAGGCTACGACCTTGGCGTTGCTATTACCGGTAACGAGGCCAAAGGTATCACCCTGGTTGTCACCGAGGGTTTCGGCGAGATCGCCATGGCCCAGAAAACCTACGACCTGTTAAAAGCCAACGAGGGCAAGCTCGCCTGTATAAACGGGGCTACCCAGATTCGCGCCGGCGTAATCCGGCCCGAGGTCGTTATCCCGATAACCGGGGACGCCAAAGTCGATGAGCATCTCGCTAAAACAGAGAATGTCGGCTTGAATGTCGGCTCTCATATTCGTGTTATCCGCGAACCCTATTTCGGCAAACTTGGCAAAGTTTACGATCTGCCCGCGCCGCTGCAGGAGTTGGAATCGGAATCCCATGCTCGCGTTCTGGGTGTGGAGTTCCCCGATGGCGAGAAAGCTATCGTACCCCGTGCCAATGTCGAGGCGATCGAGGAATAGAATTCCGTAACACAACGGATTTTCATAAAATCTAATAGGGGCGTTCAATCGAGCGCCCCTACTTTTATTTTCAAAGAATTGGATCGTATGAGTAATATCTCAATAGGAATAATCGGCGCAGGACCGGCTGGTATCGCGGCCGCCATACAGCTTAGCCGATATGGCCTCAAGCCAACATTGTTCGAAAAATCCTCTATAGGTGGCCTGTTATCGAACGCCAATCGGGTGGAAAACTATCCGGGGTTCCCCGATGGTATATCAGGACCGGAACTGGTGACAATATTCGAAAAACATCTCGCGAAACACCAGAGAGATATCAGGCACGAAGCTGTCTTAAATGTTACTCATGATGGCTCCCGCTTTACGTTATCTACCAATGAAAGTACCTACGATTTCGATTATATACTCGTTGCCTCCGGCACACGGGCCAACCGCTACACCGGGGATGTGGTTGACTCCGATTATGCCGGAAAAGTATTGTACGAGATAAGTTCGATTGCTGAAATCGCAAACCGTCACATAGCGATTATAGGCGCCGGGGATGCCGCTTTCGATTACGCATTAAACCTTGCAAAAAATAACAGAGTCTCGATATATAACCGCGGTATCAATATCAAATCTCTATCGCTTCTGCGGAGTCGCGCCAGAGAATGTGATACTATTACCTATCACGAAAATGCAGAACTGGTTGGGATTAAGCGGAATGTCGATTCAAGTATATCACTTGATATTGCATTGGCCGATGGTTCAGTCAATGCTAAGGTTGATTATCTCGTGATAGCAATAGGACGCGAACCCGAGCTTGGTTTCTTATCGGACAGCGTACTTGGCAACCTCGAAAATCTGTTAGCCGGAAACTTGATACAGTTTATCGGCGATGTTAAAAACGAATGTTACCGTCAGGTTGCCATAGCCGCCGGGGATGGCGTTAAGGCCGCTATGACCGTTTACCTGAAAATCAAAGAGAAATGCGAATGAAAATAATAAATTCATCCGGTCGGGAGGATATCGCCACGGTATACCTGGCCGAGTACTCCGAAAATAAATATATCGAGTTCGTCGAATCGGTGCAACCACCCGTGCCGAGAGATAGAAAATGGGTGCTCATCGTATCGACCCTGTTCGGCTGCCCGGTTAACTGCCCCATCTGTGATGCCGGTGGATATTATAATGGTAAGCTCACGAAAGATCAGCTACTCGAGCAAGTCGATTACCTGATCACCAGGAGATTCCCCAATCGTTCAGTACCGGTCGATAAATTCAAAATCCAGTTTGCCCGTATGGGTGATCCGGCTTTCAATCCGGCGGTTATCGATGTCTTGAATGATCTGCCGGAACTTTATGATGCTCCCGGTTTGATGCCCTGTATATCGACTGTTGCTCCACGATCATGCGATTCGTTTTTTGAAAACCTCCTGATGGTCAAACAGGCCATCTATAAAGATAAATTTCAGATGCAATTCTCCATCCACACCACCGATATCGCTAAACGTGATGAGCTCATACCTGTACGCAAATGGGGATTCGATAAGATCGCCGGGTACGGAGAGAAATTCTATCGAGCCGGTGAAAGAAAGATCGCACTCAATTTCGCCCTGGCGGAGGGATCGACAATTGATCCTGATATATTGCGAGAATATTTCAATCCGGAGATATTCATAATCAAAATTACACCGGTTAACCCAACTCATAACGCCGCTAGCAACAATATCAAATCGTTTATTAATAATGAAAATAGTAGCGATGACTTGATCGATTCGATCACCGAGGCCGGTTACGAGGTGATACTGAGTATCGGCGAACTGAGCGAGAACGACATCGGCAGTAATTGCGGCCAGTATGTTAGAAGACATCTGCTGGAAAATGCGGGCAACCTGAACGCCTATGCTGATATAGATGAAGAACAAACAGCCCGTTAGATACGGCATCCGTAGGTAGAGCCAGCCACGAGAATTCGGTAAACTGCCATCGGTCACAAGGCCGGTGGCTTTTATCCTGACGACTTAAGTCGGCTATTACTGGCTGCAAAACTCCAATTTTGCAGCCCACCGTATTTGAAAAACTTCGTTTTGACTTTCTTCTATATTCCAGAACAAAATCTAAATGTCGTTAGGCATAGTTTACTCTACAGATTTTAGCAACATGATAAAAAAGCCGTCAGGAAAAAAGATTCCCGACGGCTAAAAATATGTTTACGCCGTTAAATAACCGCGTTCGAATATCGCAGCTTACTTCATTATGTGTTCCATGAAGAACGTGTAATACTGCGTGTACTCGTGAATGATATCATCTTTGGTAACCGCGCCATGTCCAGCTTTGGTATTTTCCAGGTAGTATACTTCCTTACCTAGCTTGCTTAACAAATAGCCGAACCTGCGGGGATCGCCGGGGAACACCCGGGGATCGTAAAAACCGGCAGTCAATAGAATCGGGCGGGCAACCTGATCCGATTTCCATATCGGCGAGAGATCGTGTACCAGCTTGGTGCCTACCTTGCCGAACTCCAACTCCCAGATATTCCTGCCGCCGACATCACCATGAGTTTGCTGATAATCCTGATCGGCAACGCCCACCTGGCTGATAGCGCAGGCGAATTTTTCCGGTGCGTTCACTGCCAGCCAGTTAACGGTGTAACCGCCGTACGAGCCGCCCCAGATACCGATCTGATCGTAATTGGAGTAGCCCTCATCAACGAGGTAATCGATAGCGGCTTCGGCATCGCCTAAAGCTTTATAACGTCCTTTTCGATTGTCGGCTTTCTCCCATTCGGGACCATAGCCCTCGGAGCCCCTGACATTCGGGCGTACGATAATCAGGCCTTTGGATAATGCGAAAGCCAGATTGCGCTGGAAATAAGGACGCCATTGCTGAGGCGGGCCACCGTGATAGTCTACGATAGCCGGATTCTTACCGTCCTTTTTAACATCCACTGGAGTATACAGAAGAGCCGGGATCATAGTGCCATCTTTTGAGGGATAGCGAATAACCTCGACATTTACTTTCGAGAAATCGAAACCGAATGTGGCAACATCCGCCAGCTTGGTGATCTTGTTCTCGCCTACCTTGAAATGGAAAATCGAGGGCGCCATGTTTGGTGTTGAAAGCCCATAGACAAAATCTCCCATATCATTGGTCGAGCCGTTGTCATCATAAGCGCCGCCGCCGGAAAGCACTCCGACCGGGATTTCGGGAACAGCGATCGAGTTACCGTCAAGATCGAATCCGACGAGTTTAGAATAGCCGTCCTGATTTAAAGTCATGATTACGATCTTCTGATCCTTGAGATACTCGAAACCGGAGTTCTCCATTTTCGGATCGTATAGCACTTTCATTTTCTTGGGCTTGTCGACATCAACGATTACCAGCTTGTTGAAATCGTTCTTTTTGGATTTCTTATCGGTGGTGAAAATAATTCGGCCGTCGCCGGTAAATACCGCGTCCCCGAAACTACCCTTATCGGAGATATTTTTGGCCTTTAACGTTTCTTCGTCCAGTATAAAGAACTGGCTTTCGGAGAATGACAGGAACCGTCCGCAGAGAAGCTTACCGTCCTCGTAATCAAACATTCCTATCCAATCTTTATTAGGATCCTGATAAAGTGTATCGAGTTCGCCGGTGGAGATTTTGTATTTGCAGAAATACTGGTTCTCCCGATCATCGATAGCCAGGAAGAATTCATCCTTATTTTTGAAAACAGTGTTGGAGTAGCGGATGTCGGTATCGACCAGAAGCGGCTCGAAAGTGCCATCCCGATTGAATTTCCATATATCGTGACGTTCGCTGCCGTATTTCATGGCGAAAACCAGCACGTAATCGCCTGAGGGATGAGGCTCGTAACCCCAGATAGAATAGCCCTCGGAGGGCCAGTTGTTGGGGGATAACTGATGAGGCCAGCCCATAGGCTCATCGATATAAAACAGGTGACCGGTTTCGCCGGTTATTCTCATGGTGAAATAAATCCTGCCCGTGTTATCGATCTGAGCCGAGCCGACATAGTCGATACCCAGAAGGAATGACAGATCGCGCTGCGTCTCCTCCCAGTAGGGGGACTGTGTAAGCATGTCATCGACAACCTGAGCGCAGCTATCGACATAGGACAAGATTTTGACGGTGTCGGAGACGATCCAGCTATCGGCCTCGGCCAGTATATCATCGATCTCTCCGGCGTTAACTGTCGATACCATAAACAGCATCGCGAGCAACGAAACTACCATAAGTAGTTTTTTCATTTTACCTCCATTAGCTTAAAATTTATTATTAGAAAATTGATGACAGTCTGAAACCCTCCTTGAGAAAATACGCTGTACAAATAAATTACGGTTTTTAAAATAGAAAAGTTACGGCTTAAAGGCAATATAAAAACCAGGATTCAGTTAATATTACAGCTCAAGAAACTATACTTCGAATGCTTTGAGAAAAACAATCATTATTATATAGTACGAAATATAATGCGGGGAAAAATGATTCAGCTACCCTCATCGGGATTATGTTGTGGGTGGCAAATTTCCTCATCTGTCCCTTGAGACAGCTCTTTATGTAGCCAGCTTTAAGCAGCAGGCAGAGATATTTACCGGACATTGAGACATCGCATTAACAGACGGATTGCCGCGTCTGCTCCTGCTCCTCGCAATGACAATCCCGATAATGTATAGGGACACTGATCGCAATCTATACTAATATCTAAAAGTGATTATTTGCCGTTTAGCTGTTCTGGTCCTGTAGATTCCCACCCTTGAAATTAAACAGGATTTTTGCCAGAAGGTCATCTATCTGGTTAATTCTGAACGGCTTGGCTATGTAGCCCTCAGCCCCCTCTTTCTGCGCCTGCTCGGGCGGGTAAGCCAAGGTGTAGCCGGTGATGATGACAACCGGTAATTTCGGGTATTTCGCTTTGATATCGTTTAGGAGGTCGATCCCGTTTTTCTCCGGCATCCTGATATCGGTTATCACCAGATCATAGCTGCTTTTTTCCAGACATTCTAATGCCTCAACGCCGTTGCCGGCGCCTTCCGCCATATATCCAAGCGCCTCCAGCGAATCCATCAGGGTAGTAATGACATCCGGCTCGTCATCCACTACCAGTATCTTTTTCTTGCTGGGTTCGTTTTTGACATTTTTGACATCGTAGCGAAGAAGAGTGGTTTGAATCAGATCCTCCACCACACCGATCCTGAACGGCTTTGACAGAAAGCCATCCGCTCCGGCATCTATAACATCCTTACGAGATATAGGTTTTCCCGATATCGCCAGCACCGGTGTTTTCGGGAAAGTCTTTTTCACCATCTTGATCAAGTCGTAACCAAGTTTATCGGGCAGGAGTATATCGGTTATTACGACATCAACATGTTCTTTATCGAGCGCCTCGACCGCGGTTTTATAGTCCTCCACCGTAATAGTGGTATAACCCAGCGCGCCCAGGGTATCCCCCAGCAAACTTCGTATAAGCTTGTCGTCATCGACAACCAATACTTTTATTGAATCGTATCCGTCCGGCAAATTTATCCCCTGATTATTCCCAATACTTTATCGATAGCCTCGCTCAATACGGCCTCCGATTCGGCCTCCAGGTTCAAGCGCAGCAGTGGTTCGGTGTTCGAGGGCCTGACGTTGAACCAATAACTGCCGTTATCGATCGTTACCCCGTCTAGTTTATCTATATCGGCATCAGGGAACGCTTGTTCCAGTTCTTTTAATTTCGAGGGGATATCCTCCACCCGTGAGTTTATCTCACCACTCCTGAAATTAGTATCGAATGATTTCACCAATTCCGATAGAGTCGAACCTGATTTGCTTAGCAATTCGAGGCAGACTATGAAAGCGATCAATCCAGAATCGGCAAACCAGTTATCCCTGAAATAGAAATGCCCGGAGTGCTCTCCGCCGAACACCGCGTTTTCCTGTTTCATGATAGCTTTGATAAAAGCATGCCCAACCCGTGTCCTTACCGGTACGCCGCCGCTTTGCTGTACCACCTTAGGCACCGCCTTCGAACAGATCAGATTATAGATTATTTTAGAGCCGGGTTGTTTGGTCAGCATCGAACGAGCAACCATAGCGGTAACCATATCGCCGCCCAATGCTCTGGCATTTTCATCCACCAAAAACATCCTGTCGGCGTCGCCATCGAAAGCAACCCCGAAATCGGCTTTCTCCTCCAGCAATCGTTTTTGAAGATCGGCTATGTTCTCGGGCTCAATCGGGCTGGCTGGATGATTCGGAAATGTGCCATCCAGCTCGAAATACATCGGTACCAGTTCGCAGGGCAATTTCTCGAATAGTATCGGCACGATAAGACCGGCCATACCGTTACCGGCATCAGCGACTATTTTAAACGGCTTAATGTTGTCAATTTCCACGAAAGACAACACATGATCTATGAAATCCGTAATAATTTCTCTCTTGTCTTTTGAACCCGGCTTATCTGCTTTCTTCAGCGCATCATTTTCCAGAATTTTCATGACCTGGGCCAACTCGATTTGCGAGGATAACGGCTCCGCTCCGCTTTTGCACATCTTCAACCCGTTATACTCGGGCGGATTATGCGAGGCGGTAATCATCGCGCCGCAATCGTAACCGTACTTACCGACCGCGAAATATATAGCATCGGTAGAACACAATCCGACATCCGTAATATTAGCCCCGGCCTCGATCATGCCCCGGCAAAAAGCCTCGGCCAGCTCGGGTGAGGAACTTCTCATGTCGTATCCCACGACCGTGTTGTGGCAATTAAGCACATTAGCAACAGCCGTGCCGATAGCCTTATATAGATCGGCATCTAACTGTTTGCCATATATTCCTCGTATATCGTAAGCCTTAAAAATCGTTTTATCGAAATTCATCTCTGTCTCCAGCTAAGTAGTTTTTCTATTTAAAGTTGTCGACATTTATTCGGTTTTATATAATACATATAATTAACTTACGCTATATCAAAAAACTACACAACCATAATTTTATATTTACATCTTGACAAACACCACATTCGGAGTAATATTCAACCCTTAGCTTATGGGAAACTCAAAAGATCTTAGAATCAAAGCTGATATACCCAGCAACAATAAACAGGGCATATTTACCAAGTGCCACAATTTCACCGCCGCCGATGAGGTGCGGGAGATGGGTATATACCCGTTCTTCCGTGAAATATCCTCCGCTCCCGATAACGAGGTCGTGATAAACGGCGAGAAGGTGATCATGATCGGCTCTAACAACTACCTGGGACTGACCAATCATCCCAGGGTGATCGAGAGGATTCATAAGGCTGTCGACAAGTACGGTTCTGGATGTACCGGTTCGCGCTTCTTGAATGGCACGCTCGATATTCATGTCGAGCTCGAGGAGAAGCTGGCGGACTACATGGGTACCGAATCCTCCCTGATATTCTCCACCGGGTTCATGACCAACCTAGGCACTATCTCTACCCTGATAGGTAAAAACGAGCTGGTGTTCACCGACCGTGGCGATCACGCCTCCATAGTGGATGGTTGCCGGTTATCGTTCGGACAAATAGTGAAATACCGTCATAATGATATGGATGATCTCGAACGGGTGATGAGCCGGTTCGATAAGGATGTTCACAAGATGGTTGTTAGTGACGGTGTGTTCTCGATGGAGGGTGATATTGTCAAGCTTCCACGTTTGACCGAAATCGCGGGCAAGTACAACGCCGGCGTGCTGGTGGATGATGCGCACTCGATAGGCGTTTTAGGCGATCATGGCCGGGGTACCGCCGAACATTACCACCTGGAGAATAAAGTTGATCTGGTGATGGGCACGTTCTCGAAATCGTTCGCCTCGATAGGCGGCTATATTGCCGGAAGCAGGGAGATAGTAGAATACGTAAAACATTTCTCGCGGCCGCTCATCTTTTCCGCCTCGATGCCTCCCGCTGCGGTTGCTACCGTGCTGGCCACGCTGGAGATTGTCCAGGAGGAGCCGGAACGTCGTATTCGCCTGTGGGAGATATCCAACCGTATGCATAAGGAGTTCCTGTCAATGGGATTCGATCTGGGTACGAGTGAAACTCCCATCATACCGATTTACGTGCGTGATAACACCATGGAAAACATGAAGACGTTCAAATTCTGGCGTATGCTCACCGATGAGGGACTTTTCACCAATCCGGTCATACCTCCGGCGGTCGCACCCAATCAATCACTTATCCGCACCAGTTTCACGGCAACTCATACCGATGACCAGCTCGATAAAGTACTTGATATTTTCTATCGGGCCGGCAAAAAATTCGGTATTATATAACTATTGACAAAATATTTATCGGGCTTTTAACATGCATTTTCAGGATGCGGGGATAATCATATAAAATGGTAAATTACGAAATTACCGAGGCGGTAACAAAATCCGACATAGATGATTTCATCAAGGTACCATTCGGGATTTACGAAAACAATCCCTACTGGGTGCCTCAATTGATATCTGAGAGCCGTAAGTTTTTCGATAAGAACTCCAATCCGTTTTTCCTTCACTCGGATGCTAAATTCTACGTAGCGCGCCGGAATGGCAAACCGGTCGCTCGAATAGCGGCGATACACAATACCCGTCACAATGAAATCAATGAGGAGAATATCGGTTTCTTCGGTTTTTTCGAATGCCCCGATGATCAATCTCTGGCCAATGAGTTATTCGATACCGCCGCCGAGCATCTCCGCTCGCTAAACCTCGATGCCGTTCGCGGCCCGGCAAACTATTCCTCCAATGATGACTGGGGGATGCTGGCCAACGCGTTTGACAGCCTGCCGGTTTTTCAGATGCCTTATAATCCCGAATACTATCTGAAGCTAACCGAGGGGTATGGTTTCGAGAAAATAAAAGATTTGCTGGCGTATCATCTCGATGATTCGAAAAATCTTCCCGATAAACTCAGGCGGGTCGCGGCTCTTATCAAAAAGAAACATAATATTAAAGTGCGAAAAATCAATATGAACGATTTCGATAACGAGCTTTTGATAGTTCGCGACGTATACAATAAAGCCTGGAGCCGCAACTGGGGGTTCGTGCCGATGACCGAGGAGGAGATTCTTCATACTGCTGATGATTTCAAAAAGATCGTCGACCCCAATGTCGTGCTGTTCGGTTTCGTTGGCGATAAACCGGCCGGGTTTTCATTAGCAATGCCAGATTTAAACCCATTGTTCAAAAAAATGAATGGTAAACTCTTCCCGTTCGGCGTATTTCAATTTCTCTGGCATACTAAGGTAAAACGTCTCGCGGATGGCATACGCCTGATGGCGCTGGGAATCGTGCCGGAGTATCAGAAAATCGGTATCGATGCCGTGTTCTATGTCGATACCTACGATTTCGGCACCGAGGTAGGTTACAAGTGGGTGGAGATGTCATGGATACTGGAGGATAATGCCATGATGACTCGCGCGGCGGAGATGATGGGTGGTACGCCATACAAACGCTACCGGCTTTTCGAGAAGAAGCTATAACCGGAAACCGGCAGGATAAAGATTAAGAAGGCTGGATCGGTCAGTCACGACTATTCGGGATCGAGCTAATAACAGCAAACAATATTCGAATGATAGAAAGAGCAATCCCCGTTCGGATGAGTCGAAGTTATACGTATATCATTGTTTTTGAAAAACATGGTTGCTGATCCTTCGAATGTCATCGATCGTAAATGTCGTTTTGTTTTCAATATAAGGATAAAATGTTGACTAAAAGGGGAACACATAAGTCCCTCCCGGTTAAATTTCATTATTCTTTCATGAAAATCATGACCGGCTCGGACTTATCACTCAGGCGATTACCTCTCATGTCCGCAGAAAGCGCCAACCCCGGCCCGCTCGTTTGGTTGACAGCCTGTAGCCATGGTAACGAAGTCAGCGGTATTGTGGTTATACAGGAGGTTTTTAAAATACTTAAAGGGCGTCTACGTTGTGGAACGGTTCGGGCTTTTCCGCTAATGAATCCGCTCGGATTCGAAATGGGAACTCGTCATATAGCCATGAGCAGGGAGGACTTGAACCGGTCTTTTCCCGGCAGCCTGAAAGGTTCGCTTGGCGAAAGAATGGCACATCGAATTTTTAGTGCTATTACCGAGGATAAACCGAGCTTCGTGGTAGACCTTCACAACGACTGGGTCGAATCGATCCCCTATATACTTCTGGATAACGATCCCGGAAAAAATCATAAAGCAGCTTACCGAGAATCTTTAAGCGTAGCTAAGAAAGCCGGGTTATGCCTGATACTCGACACCGAGGATTTAAACCGGAGCCTGTCGTTGAACCTCCTGTTACACGACATTCCCGCATTGACTATAGAGCTGGGGAAGCCCAATGTGGTGAGTGAGTCAAATGTCACTTTCGGTCTCGAGACTATACGTAATATCCTGGCACATCTCGGGATGATTTCTCTTGATGATAAGCCTTTCAGGTTTCCCCTTGCGCCGGGTTATGGTGATGGTAGGTTGCTTAGCTATTCGGATAAACCTTATAGCTCGAAAACAGGCATCATCAGATTTTTGGCCAAGCCGGGTGATGTTGTCAAAACCGGTCAACGCTTAGCAAAAAATATCAACGCTTTCGGTAAGCATCAGGAAACGATTGCGGCCATAGAAGACGGTATCGTACTAGGCCATACTGACTCATCCGCGGCTTTCCCCGGTATGCCGATAATGGCGTTTGGTGTACGGGCAAGCAAGGCAAAGAGTGAAAGAAAAACACCTGACTGACAGGCATAGATGATTTCCATCTTGCGGCATAAGGCAGTGAAATGATTGTTCGATAATCGGAGTATTCACCTATGCTCAGCAGAAACAGACCTTGCTAATCGAATAATATTCCGTGCTGTTTTCGATGCATAAATTCAATAATTAAACAAACCTCTTGCCATGCAAATTCAATTTTTTATATTATATTAATTATGAATAGCCACGATACTATGTTCTCTGAGCTCAAGAAAACCGTACTAAATTACTGGGGCTATGATAGTTTCCGGCCACTGCAGGAGAAGGCTATGATTGCCGCTCTTCAGAAACGGGATTCGGTGGTGGTGCTGCCTACCGGCGGTGGAAAGTCGCTGTGCTTTCAGGCGCCGGCAATCGTCATGCCGGGTACGGCATTGATCGTCTCGCCTTTGATCTCTCTCATGAAAGACCAGGTCGACTCTTTAAAAGAGCACGGTATCGCGGCCGCTAAAATTGATAGCACCCAGTCAGAGGATAGAAACCGTCAGGTAGCCCGTGATCTCAAAGAGGGTAATCTTAAAATCATCTATCTTTCCCCCGAACGACTGGTCGGCCTGAAATTCATAGAGTTCATCAAAAATATAGATATCTCGTTTTTCGCTATAGATGAGGCACATTGCATAAGCATGTGGGGGCACGATTTCCGACCGGAATACCGCCAGATGAGATGCTTGAGAGAGCTATTCCCCGATATTCCTATACATGCTTTCACGGCCACGGCAACAAGCCAGGTGCGGGATGATATCAGCCGCCAGTTGAACCTGGCAAACCCGGGTGTGTATGTCGGCTCGTTCGATCGCCCCAACCTGATATTCACCGCCGAGCCGCGCAATAAAGGAATCAGGCAGGTAAAGCGTATCATAGATAAACACCCGGGTGATTCGGGCATTATCTACTGCATAAAGCGGGATGATGTCGATGCTATGAGCGCCAAACTGGTCGAGATGGGTTACAAGGCATTACCCTATCATGCCGGGCTCGATAAAACCGTAAGGAAAAACAACCAGCAGGCTTTCGTTGAGGAGAAAACCGATATCATCGTAGCAACGGTTGCGTTCGGTATGGGCATCGATAAATCGAACGTGCGCTACGTTATTCATGCCGGGATGCCGAAATCGCTCGAGCATTATCAGCAGGAAAGCGGCCGCGCCGGCAGGGATAGCCTGGAGGCCGAATGCAGCCTGTTTTATTCCGGTAGTGATTTTCAGATATGGAAATTCCTGATGAAAGATATGCAGAAAGACGCCCGCGAGATAGCCTTATCCAAACTGAGCGATATGTACGACTACTGCACCGGCACGATCTGCCGCCACAAAGCCATCTCCTCGTATTTCGGGCAAGCGCTAAACGGTAAAAGCTGCGGCGCCTGTGATATCTGCCTCGGGTCGCTCGAGTCTGTATCCGACTCGTTGGTGATTGCCCAGAAAATCATCTCCTGTGTCGCTCGTCTCGATAACTCTTTCGGCGCCGATTATGTCTCTAAAGTACTTGTCGGTTCCAAAGATAAGCGCGTGCTATTGAACAATCATGATAACGTTTCGACCTACGGCATATTATCCGATCATCCTAAAGGTGCGGTGCGTGACTGGATAGAGCAGCTTTGTTCCACCGGCTATCTTGTAAAAACAGGTGAGTACAATGTAGTTGCCAGAACGCCGGAGAGCCGGGCGGTATTGAAAGGCGAAGAAACACCGAAACTGTATATCACCAAGACCAAAAGCTATGATAAAACGGATATGGTACAGAAACAGTGGGAGGGTGTCGACCAGGGCTTGTTCGAGGAGCTTCGACAAATACGCAGGGTAATTGCCGACAGCAAGGGTTTACCGGCGTTCATCGTTTTCGGGGATGCCGTCCTGCGCGAGCTGGCGCGGTTCCGGCCGGTTACGATCAGGCAGTTCTCCGGAATTAAAGGTATCGGCAAAGCCAAGACCGCCGAGTACGGACATCACATATGCCGTAAGATACGCGAATATTGCGAACGTAACGATATCAAGATGGGAATAGAGCCATTCGGCGAATATGACGATGATTTCAAGCTGGGTAAAACCAGGATGCAAAGAAGCGCGGTTGATGCTCGTAAAAAGGCATTCAGATATTTTAAGCAGGGTTTCGCAGTCGATAGAGTTGCTTTAAAAATAGAACGAGCCGAATCGACCACGGTTCAATACCTGGTGGAGTTTATCGAAAAGAACAATGTGGATGATCCGTTTCCCTGGGTGAGCAGGGACGAGTCGGAGCAAATAACCGCGGCGGCATTGAAATCGGATGAAGAGAAACTGAAACCGATATACGAGAAACTCGGGGGTAAGATATCCTACGATAAAATACGTATCGCTCTGGCCTGTTTGAAAAACAAAAGTTAAAACTCTATCTATATCGCCGGATTAATCTGCTACCATTGATAGCGAAACATTCATTCATCTATTTCATGCAATCATGTTTGGAAATATCAACAGGGTCAGCATAATGCCGAGTGGATTTTACCGGCCGCGAGAAATTAAACTTTACCTGTCCACCTGCAAAATAGCTAAAAACGCCTCTTGAGGTATCTCCACCGTGCCTACCTGTTTCATGCGTTTCTTGCCTTCTTTCTGGCGTTCCAGAAGTTTTCTTTTACGGGTAATATCGCCGCCGTAGCATTTGGCGGTTACGTTTTTGCGAAGCGGCTTGATCGTCTCGCGCGAAACGATACGAGAACCGATTGTCCCCTGGATAACGACCTCGTACATCTGACGGGGTATGGCTTTGCGTAATTTCTCGCATAATGTTCGTCCCCACTGATAGGCTTTATCCTGGTGAACGATTGCCGAAAGAGCATCGACAGGATCGCCGTTAAGAAGGATATCCAGACGAGAGAGCTTGGATTTTTTATACTCGTGAAACTCGTAGTCGAGAGAAGCGTAACCACGCGATACGGATTTGAGCCTGTCGAAGAAATCGAAAATTATCTCGGAAAGCGGTATATCATAACGAAGGCTAGCGCGGGTAGGATCTATGTACTCGGTGTTGAGATAGATAGCCCGACGTTCCAGGCACAGTTTCATGAGATTACCGATATACTCACTGGGTGTGATAATCGAGGCCCGCACGTATGGTTCCTCGATATACTCGAACTCCATCGGATCGGGCATATTCGAGGGATTATCCACTTCGATAACCTCGCCGGTTTTCATGGTTACTCTGTATTTCACGCTGGGTACGGTGGTGATAATGGGAATATCGTACTCGCGCGAAAGACGCTCCTGGATAATCTCCATATGCAGAAGGCCAAGGAAACCGCATCTGAAACCGAACCCCAAGGCGTTGGAGGTCTCCGGTTCGTACACCAGGGAGGCATCGTTTAACTGAAGTTTCGAGATGGCATCCCGTAACTCCTCGAAACTTTCGGCAACGGTCGGGAAGATTCCCGAAAACACCATCGGCTTGGACTCTTTGAAACCCGGCAACGGCTCTTTTGCCGGTTTCACCTTAGTGGTAATCGTATCGCCCACCCGGGTATCGGCCACCTGCCGTATATTTCCTATTATATAGCCGACCTCGCCGGCACAGAGTTTTGGTTGCGGTATGTATTTTAAAACCAGGTACCCCAGCTCATCGATTTCATATTGCTTATTATGTGAGAAGAATTTCGCCCAGTCTCGTCTATGAAAAGTGCCATCGATGACGCGTACATAGGCTACCGCGCCGCGATAAGTATCGAACGCCGAATCGAATATCAACGCCCGCGGAGATGCGTCCGGGTCGCCGGAGGGCGGTTCGATGCGCTCGACAATAGCCTCCAAAATATCCTCAACTCCGGTACCGACTTTAGCCGAGACCGGTAGAATCTCCTCGGGATCGCAACCGATCAAGCTTACTATATCCTCGCTCACGCGCTCGGGTTCGGCGGCGGGAAGGTCTATCTTGTTTATCACCGGAATGATAGTCAGGTCCTCCTCGATTGCCATGTACAGGTTCGATATCGTCTGCGCCTCGATCCCCTGGGTGGCATCTACGATGAGCAAAGCCCCCTCGCAGGCCATCAAGGAGCGTGAAACCTCATATGTGAAATCGACATGCCCGGGCGTATCGATCAGGTTTAAAACGTAGGGTTTGCCATCCCGGGCGGTATAATTCATCCTGATAGCGTGCGATTTGATAGTTATGCCGCGTTCCTGTTCCAGGTCCATCGAATCGAGGATTTGTTTTTTCATTTTACGCGACTCGATAGTGCCGGTAACCTCGAGGAATCGATCGGCCAGGGTAGACTTACCATGATCGATATGCGCGATTATGCAAAAATTCCGAAGGTTTTTCATCGAGTCAGCCATTATTTATTCACCCACAGGGTCGTATCACATACGCCTTTTGTTTAACTGGCGATAATTCCTCTTTTTAGGGGAAGTACCATTATCCTAACTATCAATTCGGCAGTGAAGATACCTTTATTTATAGGGATGTCAACAGGTATGTTGTTTGGAGTGTATGAATGAGAGATTATACACCTGAGCTATCGTTGAATAAACCAACTATAAAACAGGCATAGGATTATGGTGAGTAGAAGGATATGGTATGCTACAAGTTCTTCTAGCAGGGCGTTTCATTAGATCATTTCCTGCTTTTTCCCAATTGCTATACTGAAACAATCTAGTACGAATCGATCCGATTAAGATGATAATACGCAAAAGCTGAGGGTCGATACATCAGGCTATGGCAATTCTTCGGTAGCTATAACATCCAGGATAGCTTGAATCTAATCATCTGCCTCACTCTTATTCGATATAGCCAATTCGATAACGCACGTCGTTGGCGATATTAGAGTCAATTAATAGGATGCTTCGGGAGATTAAGAGATTTCTGTCTAATTCAAAGTTGGGAATAATCACTGATCTCCTTGCCGGCAGTCAAATCTCGGTGAGTCAGCCTATCTCTTTAGTCAATATATTCCTAAACCGCGATTTCGATATATAGTGATCCTCCAACAGCCTGCCGTTGTAAATCAGGCTGAATGTGCCGTAGCCCGAGGGCGCAGATTGCGCCTGTTTGGCTGTCTTTAGCTCGACAATATTCAACTCGACTCCATACTCCCTGGCCGTCTCGGCCAGCTCTCCAGCGACTTTATGGAAATAAGGGCATTGAGCCGCATATACCAGATTCAAGCCCTCATATTTTTTTTGATTGGTCTCCCAGGCAAGAAATTCCGGGATGGACTTCCCATTAATATGATAATACATCAAATCGAACCGATCCCGACTCTCGATGAGTTCGAAACCGTTTTTTTCATACAGCCGCCTATCGGCAACCCACGAACCATCACTGGCAACCGTGACCACTCCTTTCATCTTTGCTCGCTCGGCATCTTTCAAGCAAGCTTGCACCAACGCGGAGCCGTGCCCCTTGCCTTGATTTTTCTTGGGATAGACCCAGATACAGTGAATGAACATACATCCCGGGGCGGAAACCGGACGCCAGGCGTATTCTGCCGGTAGGTATTCGATCATACCGCAGGCCGTTTTGCTGTCATACAATAGCTGAATACGCAAGCCATCCTTATAATTATTGATATACCAATCTCGTTTAACGGGATAACCGATATGTTTCTGATTTTTCACGCAGGCAATTCCGAATTCATCGATATTGCCGGGAGTCACCTCTATAATTCGCATACTATTCCTCAAAAGGTGTTTATATATAATTATTTCAACTATGATGCGATTCGCAATCGAGCTTAGTATAAAAATGCTACGAGGAAAAGTCAAGAAAGATAATCTCAAGTATCTTGTCCGTTATTTTACCAGGCACATTTTTCTTTACTCGATTATCACTATATTTCATATTTTAATTACATATATAATATTCGTATATATGATTATAAACAATCAACCGAATAAATATCTTATTATAAAGTATATGATATGTAAGAGTATTATATGAGATTCCTCAATAACTCGTCCACACAGTCGAAACTCTTCGACTAAAATTACGAATTTCAATATTGGTATAATTTCAGTATCTAGCTAATCGATGGTTAGATATCATGTTACATAAAACCTTATCGATTCGGCATGAGCTTTGCATAAGGAGTTTATCAGATTTAAAACAAAACAAGGAGAGGTTTAATGAAAACTCTAACTTCAACTCTAGCAATTTTAGCTCTGGTGCTGATGGTGGTTATGATCGGAACAGATACCGCCTCTGCTCAAGACCGTGGCAACGGTTACAGAGTCAGGGACTTCGTCGACAATGACGGTGATGGTTTTAATGACCTGGCCCCAGATCATGACGGCGACGGAATTCCCAATGGACAGGACCCCGATTATGTCAGGCCGCAGGATGGTTCAGGTAACCGTCATGGTAACCCCGGCGAACCCGAGGTAAACGGCGGTAACAAGAATTGGTATCGCAACATGTACCAGTGGTTAAGCGGAGTCTCCGGGGATGTTATAGGATTCGGGCCCGGTAATGGTTACGGTCCCGGTGATGGCACAGGTAACGGCGGCAATGGTCCGCAAGATGGTACCGGCAATGGCCCGGGGGGCGATGGCGATTGTGACGGTGATGGTCCCCACAGGCCGTAATTGCTTTACCTCCACATAATAAAGTAAACGGCAAATAACCGGATGTATTCCCATCCCGGTTGCACAATGGGGAAGCGCCGACTGTCTTTGACGGTTGGCGCTTTTTATTCGTTGGTGAAAACATACAAAAGTCATCACGGTCGGCAGATATTCTGAGCTGTATCAAAAATATTGATAAGCGGGGATATAAGATCAGTCACGCCAGTGTTGTCCGGGGATGGGGGCGATCGGCTAACGATGTATGCGCGTGAGTTCGGACAGCCCAGTGACCTATTCCCGCGAGTGTTAACATAACCAGGCCAGTAGAAAACAAGGAATGTCCTTTTAAGACAAACCCTCCTCATCTACCCCGGCGACCCAAAATATCATCCTCAAATAGCAGGCGGGAATGTCGACAGGCCACTGTAATTCGGGGAAAGCAAGATGGTTTTATTACTTGATAAATTCGACGAAAAGCCGTTAAATATTTTAGATTATGAAACAAGTGAAGCGTATGAAAAATTTAAAATTCTATACCAGGTTGTTGGTTTTGCCGGGCGTGATACTGATGCTAATCACCATTGGCCAATCTTATCTTGAATACAGGTTCAGCCGTAAGGCGATTTTGGACCTCTTTCGTTCCCAGTCAGAGATATTGATAACCAGCATAGCCGGCGCCGGTGAAAAAGGATTGATAGCCTACCAGAGCCTTCAGGAACAGGTAACCGGAAAGTTGTTCGTGCTGGCAAACATCGTTGGCCGGGATGATCGATTCAAAAGAGTCGATTCCGAATACACTAAGCGATTCATATCGGAAAACAATATTAAGGAATTCATGATATTCAATAAATCGGGGAAGCCCTTGCGAACCTACCCTGGGAAATCATCAAAAATACCGGATACGCTCTTTATGAGGAACTATATAGTCCCCTTATCGGAAAGCGAAAACAACAGGGCCATCCCGGGATTTATTGACGGAGTAACTTCAGACCACAGGCTATTCGCAGTTCTTCAAAAAAATCCCAATGGTGAAATAGTAATGATCGGAGTCGACCCGGATGAACTTCAAAATAAAAGACGGGCTTTCGGTACCGGCAGTATAATCGAGGACTTATCACGTAACACGGGCGTACATTACGCCGGTATATTCAGCAATGGATTCACTATCGCCGCCACGAGCAGTTTCCCTTTCGATCAAAGCGATGACTGGTATATCACCGGCAGCGGCAACAGCGATTCGGTAATGACCAGAATTATTACTCTAACCAATAACGATAACGATAATGAATCATATAAAGTATATGAGGCAAAAGGCCCGTTTTATGTTTCCGGTCAATATTACGGCGATATCGTCATTGGGATGAACACTGTCGTATTGGAAATGCTCAACGCCAAACTGGTCAGGGATGTGTTCTGGCACTCCATATTCGGATTGATGATCACCCTGGTAGCGGTTATCGGGGTAGTTATCTGGAACAATTACAGAATAATTGCCGAAAGATACGATGAGATAAAAGACGAGGTACAGAAACTCGAGGCCGATAAAGCAATCAAAGCCAGGCTGGCCTCGATGGGGGAATTGGCCGGCGGTGTCGCGCATGAGATAAGAAACCCGTTAAACGCTATCAGGGTAATCGTGCAGCGCTTGCAGCGAGAGTTTACGCCGCAAGCGGATAACGAGGAATACCTGGAGCTAACCAACGTGGTAAAACGCGAAACAGACAGGATTAACGAATCGATAGGCCAATTCCTTAAAATGGCTCGCCCGCCGGCATTGAATAAAACACGAGGTAACATTAACGATTGCTTGCGCGAAGTGCTAAATCTATTCATGCCAAGGGCCAGTCAAAAAAATATCAAAATCATAAATGATCTCGATACGTTGCCCGATTCGAATATCGATTCGACCCTGTGCGGGCAGGCGATACTTAATATACTGGAAAACGCTCTCGATGCCGTCGAAGATAATGGCGTGATCACGGTAAAAGCTTACTCCGAAAAGGATTATATCTACATCGAGATAGCCGATAACGGGCCGGGAATAGCCGATGACTTGAAAAGCAGGATATTCGATATGTATTTCACCACCAAGGATACCGGCACCGGCATGGGGTTACCCTCGGTTCTAATGACTGTAAAGGAGCATGGAGGCACAGTAGAGGTGTTGGACAATCCAACCGGTGGAACGATTTTCAGAATGGAGTTTCCAGTTGAACGCTAAAGCGAAAATATTATTGGTTGATGACGAGCAAAGCCAACGTGTGGCGATCGCCGGATTTATCAAGAAAGCCGGCTACGAGATCATAGAGTGTCCCGATGGTAAACAGGCGTTAGATCAAATAAAAAATGAAACGATCGACCTGGTGATCTCGGATATCAGGATGCCGGGAATGACCGGTTTGGAACTTCAGGATAAAGCCCGCGAGATTGTCCCGGATATAACATTCATACTCATGACCGCCTTCGGCTCGATAGATGACGCGGTTTTAGCCATGCGTAAAGGCGCTTATAATTACCTTACCAAACCGATCGATCTGGATCAGTTGGAGATCAGCATAATAAAAGCGCTGGAAAACAGACGCCTTATAGTCGAAAACAAGCAGCTTAAAGAGCTGATTCAGGCCAACGGCGAATATAAAGGCATTATATCCTCCTCGCTGGAAATGGAGGAGGTACTAAATATAGTGGGACGGGTAGCGCCAACCACCGCCTCCGTGCTCATCCAGGGAGAGTCCGGTACCGGTAAGGAAAGGATTGCGCGGGCAATTCATTACGGCTCGCCCAGAGCGGAAAAGCCGCTGGTTATAGTCAATTGCGCGGCCATACCGGAGTCACTGTTGGAAAGCGAGATGTTCGGTCACGAGGCCGGAGCGTTTACCGGGGCCGTCAGCATGCGAAAAGGTAAGCTCGAACTGGCCGATAGCGGCACGCTTTTCATCGATGAGATAGGCGATATGCCCCATGTGCTGCAACCCAAGTTGTTACGTTTTTTGCAGGAGGGCACGGTCGAACGACTGGGGGCCGCCGAAAGCATGAAACTCGATATCAGGATAATAGCAGCAACTCATCAAAACCTGGAGCAGATGGTAAAAGAAGGCAAATTCCGCGAGGATTTATTTTTCCGGTTGAACGTGATAGGTATAAATATCCCGCCGCTTCGCCAGAGAAAAACAGACATTATCCCCTTAGCTGAGCATTTCCTGAAAATCTATACATTGAAAAATTCCAAACAGGTAAAAGGCTTCACCTCAGCGGCCCGTGACGCCCTTCTGAAACATCATTACCCCGGCAATGTCCGCGAGTTGGAAAATGCGATCGAAGCCTCGGTGGTGTTAACCCGCAACCAGGCTATCGATATTGATGATTTACCCTACTCGTTCCATTCTAAAAACGGGATGTACACCTATGCTGAAAACGACCCGCTACCGGTTAAGCTGGAAATAATCGAGAAAAAGCTGGTGATGGAGGCCCTGAGAAGCACAGGCAACAATCAAAGCCGGGCGGCCAGAGCCCTGGGGATTTCGGAGAAAAACATCCGGGACAGGTTGAAAAAATGGGGCATGAAAGAGTGAGTAACAGAAACATTTTCGACAATATCTACGAATTATTCGACACCGAGGTCGTTAAATTCCGCCATCTTGATATTGCAATCGATTGCAGAATATACCCTGTTGATATATAAGCTCTTACAGGAGGCGATTTCCGGCGTTCGTGGCATTAGTTTTGTATAGTACTAATGTGTAAAGGGGGATAGAAAAATGAGAAATGAGAACAAAGAAGATGAAAACAAGACGGGTGATATGTTCCGTAAGTCGATAGTAGCCGTTATAGCGGCCCTGTTTTGCCTGGTCTTATTCGTAGAACCCTCGCTGGCGCAGAAAAAAGGCGAGGCTAAAGGTAAAGGCCGGGTAGGGCAGTTTATCGATGAGGACGGCGACGGTTTCAACGATCTCATGCCGGATGATGATGGAGATGGCATCCCCAACGCTATCGATCCCGATTTCAAAGGACATTCGGCGGAGAGTTTGTATATGCATCGCTATATGTATGGTCAATCTATTGAGGCCGAACGAAATCGGTTCCAGCAGGAAAACCATTACGGCGAACCGGGGCAATACGGCCCTCGTGATAGCACCGGTCACGGTCAGGGTGATGGGCGGGGCGGTCATCGCGGCAACTCCGGCAGCGGCAACGAGGGCGATGGTGATGGCGGCGGACAGAGTGGACAAGGAGGGTCCGGCGACCATGGAGGGGGCAACGGCAAATTGGCTGGCGGGTCGGATGTTGGATCCGCCGGTTCGGATGGCAATATCCAGCAAAGCCAACGCAAAGCCAAAAATAGCACGACCGATAACACCGGCGATCGCAGGACTATAAAGCAGTCCGAAAAAAATGATAAAAGAGGGCAAAATAAGGATAACAGCAAACGCTCCGGGAATCAGAATAAAAAGGGCGGGCGTTAAATGCTGACAAAATTGTGCAACCTGATTAATCCGGGCTAATAATTTGACAATAAGAAAATATCTCAACGCGGTATCGATAATATTTCTGATACTGGGATTTAATAATGTCAGTTACGGTTATACCGGCATATCCGTCGAGTCGGGAGGAGGCTATTCGAGCAACCTCTATGCCGATAGTTTCAGCCTTGGCGATAGCTACTTATACGGCGGTCTTTCACTGACGAATATTCAATTTGACAATACTCGACTTAAGACATATTACGATCTGACTTATTACAGGTATAGCGATCGCAATAGTATAAACCAGTTTAACCATCTGGCGGGAATTTCCGTTTTCAGGAAATTGGTTAGTGATAAACTCAAATGGTCGGTAGACCTCGCCGGAACATACCGCGACTATACAGAGGCTAATTCCGATTACGATAATTACAATATATTTCTTAGCGGTGATATCTCGTATTGCATAATTACGGGCTTACGGGGCGGGCTGGCCTATCGACTGAAAAGATCCGAGTATTCCGGGTTCGACAATCTCAATCATACCGAACATAAAGTTAAAAGCACGATAATTAAAACGCTGCCCACCCGAACGACTGTCAGGGCAAAAGCCGAATTCTATCGAAGGTATTTTAAAATAGATGATAGCAAGGTTGACTGGCTCGATCTCGAGTTCAAGCTTTCGCAGTCTATCGATATCAGAACCGGTGTAAGCGCCGCTACCGCAATCAGGTTTACCGGAAACGGTACGAGGCCGCTTTCGAGTTATTATATCTTGAGCGGCATTACTCCCTATTGGGATCCCTGGGATGGTTATCAACTTCACGGTTTCCTGAAACGAATATTTCCCTGGGGAGTTATCAATATCACTAATATTAAATACTGGAATAGGAAATTTAGCTATAGCGAGGCCCAGCAGGAGGAGTTACCCTGGTTGACCGGAATAAGTACTCGCAACGATGACGGCTGGTCGGTAGACACGCAATTAGACAAGCAGATAAATCTGACCGCCAGATATTTCCGAGCGTTGAAAGTTGAACTATCAGCCGGGTATTATTCTAACAACTCTGATGACGATTATTATGATTACGACTTTTTTCAATGCGCTTTATCCCTGATATTTTATCTGAAGTGATATCCAGTTACAGGTCAGCTCAATTTAACGATTAACGCTACATTAATTTACACTCTTTTACTCAAGATGAAATTCATTGTCAATTAAGGTGTTGCATATGATACGTTTTATATTATATTCCTATACATGAATATGTTAAATAAGTACCAATTTAAATTGCTTTTCCTGGTTGCTATATTTTCACTGGTATTTACTTCGCACTCGAACGCTCAATATCCTATTGGCGATACGCTTACATATATCCTGAGACCAATAGTAAATATCCCCTCAATCGTACCGGCAACTCATACTTTCAATATCGAGGTCGAGGCCGGCGAATCCCAGGAAACCTGGCAGGGAGAACTTCTGCTTGATGACCTCTCGTACGATCTACCTATTGACGGCGCATACTACCTGGAGGGCGCCAACAGATGGCTGATTATAGCAACGGCGCCGGCGGGTATTCCTTATGAATTGTACGACCTTCATATAACATCCGAGGGTATTGATGATACAACGAAACATTCGGTTAAGGTAATCGATCATTATCGGACTGATTTCTATTTCATCCATATTACCGATACGCACATGCCGACGCATATATACCACTATGAGGATGGCGGCCTGACAGATACCTCGGCCATGGCCGATTTATGGTCGTTGGTTCATGATTTCGAGATTCTCAATCCTGAGTTCGTTTTGTTTACCGGGGATGTTGTCAACGAGGGTGAACTAGAGGATTACATGGATTTAAGATGTTACTCGCGTTCAAAAAATATCATCTCGAATTTCACGATACCGGTCTTCGTTGGAGCGGGCAATCATGACCTGGGCGGCTGGGATGATACTCCTCCGGAGGATGGCACGGCCCGCCGCGATTGGTGGAAATTCTTCGGTTGGAAATATCTCGATCAGACCACGGGGCCGGGACCATACACCCAGGATTACTATTTCGACTACGGCAATATCAGATTTATCGAGCTGGAAGCGTACGATAATTATGACGGCTGGCGATCATGGATTTACGGTGTCGAAAGTTTCACGATGCTTCAAAGGCAGTGGCTTAACGATGTTGTCTCGTCTACGCCTGCAAACAAGGATCTGGCGACTTTCATCCATTACGATTTCAACGGCGGCCTGGATATCGATGGGCTGGGAATCGATTTGAATCTTTACGGGCATATTCATTATAACCAGGGCTCGATAGATACCTACCCGTACAACCTGGCCACGGACAATGTCTGTGACGGGGCGAGAAGTTTTCGGGTAATTCATTATGACCAGAACGGTTTTCATCCACTGCTTGCTTTCAGCGCCGGCTCATCAGGGCAGAGCCTGACTACCAATTACTCACCCGTCAACGATGGCTCCAGCGATGAGGTAACAGCCTCGATTTATAACGGCTACGATTTCGAGTTTGATCATGCCCGGGTCGTGTTCAATATGCCGTTGGCGGATACGTTCAGGGTTAGCTACGGAGAGCTCAAGCAGGTGGTATCAAACGGCTCCGTATCGAAATGCTATGTCGAATTCAATCTGCCATCATCTACTACCACCACGATAACCATTGAAGCTGAAGGCTCCTATTTTGTCCCGGGGGACGCTAATGGTAACGGCGAGGTGCTGGGTTCCGACTTGACCTACCTGGTGCGCTACCTGGCCGGCGAGAGGCCGGAGCCCGAACCCTATTATGCCGGGGATGCTAATGGCGATTGCGAGATATCGGGGGCGGATATTACCTACCTGCGTAACTATTTCCATGGAACAGGGCCATCCCCTGTAGATGGCAACTGTGAATAGTGGTTTTGATTCGCATATTATAATTTCGTTTTGCTGGACATTCTAATATATTATCGTAAGCAACGTATAGGCTTACCTACTACGGGAACTTTTAAACCTGCTCCTGATTCTATATATTGATACATATGCAAATCAGGGCATGATAAGCATTAAAGTTTACACTTTGATATTGCATATCAAATTATTAATTATTATAGTTTCTGAAACTATAATCGAGTAATTTAGGATGATGAATGGGACAAGATAGATACACTATTATTACCGGAACGGGAAGCTATATCCCTGAGAGAACGGTAGCGAACAATATTTTCTTAAACTCCGAATTTTACGATACCGACGGCAGCCAATTCGGTAAATCCAACGAAGAGATAATTAACAAACTCGAGGAAATAACCGGAATTGCCGAACGCCGCTATGTGAGTGATGATCTGGTCACCTCAGATATCGGTTTTATAGCCGCCGAACGCGCTATAGAATCATCGGGTATCGATAAAGAAACGCTGGACTACATCATTGTCGCCCATAATTTCGGAGATATTAAAAGCGATAACAGACGATCGGATTTCGTGCCCACGCTGGCCGCCAGAATCAAACATAAGCTGGGTATCGTTAATCCCAAAACCATAGCTTACGATTTACCATTCGGTTGCCCCGGATGGCTTCAGGGAGTTATTCAGGCTAATTACTATATCAAATCCGGGGATGCCCTGAGGGTTATGGTGATCGGCGCGGAAACCCTCTCGCGAATAAGCGATCCGCATGATCGGGACGGCATGATTTATTCGGATGGCGCCGGCGCGACCATATTAGAGGTAATGGAAAGCGAAAAACCTGTCGGTATATTATCGCACGCCATGCGTTCCGATACGATCGAACACGCATACCTTCTGTGGATGGGGGATTCGTATAACAAAAATCATGAAGGCAACGAATTATATCTGAAAATGAACGGCCATAAATTATACCAGTATGCTATCAGTAATGTGCCGAAGGTGGTTAAGGAGTGCCTCGATAAAGCCGGATTAAGTATCAATGATGTAACCAATGTCCTGATACATCAGGCAAACGCTAAGATGGATGAGGCTATCTTAAAGCGTATTTATAAGTTATATGCTTGTAAAGATATCCCAACATATGTTATGCCGATGATAATCTCACGTCTGGGAAATAGTTCGGTAGCCACATTGCCAACTTTATTGGACATGCTGATGAATAACAAGATAGAAAATTACGGCAGTAATGGCGATGACATCCTGGTTTTCGCCTCCGTGGGCGCCGGCATGAATATCAATTCGATCGCTTACAGAACCCCGAAATGAAATGTGAGGTACGCCGGGAATGCAATTGAGTGGTAGCGTAACCGGCTGTATATCAATGGGATACTGCGTTATGTATATTTATTGGAGATCAGGCTTTTGGAAAACTGATAATCATATCATGAAAACTTAATTTTAATTAAAACATTTTTATTAAATAGAGCTTTAAATTACTTTGAATATGCAGTAAGGTTAATAATTATATTTGCGGTTGAAGTGTGATTATATCTTGACTTATATTAAGAATAATATATTTTAGGAATATAGCTGAGGGGCTATTAATTAGTATTTTAAAAACAGTAAAACCGAATAATGAGAAATTTATTATTTACATCTCATATTCAGCCAATCGGCTATAACAAGCCTGCTTGTACGTATCCGCTCTCGAAAACGAATCGAGCGAATTATTAGCTAGTGGTAGAAGTTAATCATTAGGCTTTAGAGAAGTATATAAAGCCTGAATAAAATCCGAATATCACAATGAAAATTTAAATAGAAAATTAACGATGGTTTACTTTAACAAAGGAGAAAAGATGTATCGCGGAAACAAGGCAGTAATTACTGCTTTATCTTTATTCCTGCTGCTGTTCGCGGCTGGAGTGAATGCCGAACAGGTTGATATCTGGTACGGCAATCCGGATGGTGAACCGATAGAAACCGAAATCGGCCAGGAATTCGATTTCGATATTTACATCCAGACGGAAGACGATGTTGCTATCGGAAGTATGGTTTTATGCCCCGGCGCCAACATGTTATATATCGATACATTGCTGAATGCTGAAAACGCTACTTTGTATTATCCTCTCAATGAATGGGACGGTGCGTTTTTCTTATCGGTTCAGGAGTATCAGGATGGTTGGTTTACCGAACCTTTCCAGGGATTCAGTGAATTATTCCCCCCCTGGGTTAGCCCTGCGCTTCATTTTGATGTTCCCACCCGTGTTATAACCATGCGTATGAGAAGCGTAACCAATCCCGATTACAATAATAATGTTTATGAAGCATTCGGTTACGGTGAGGACAATCTTCAGGGGCCGACCAATGCCAGCGATACCAGCGGTACTATTACTTACCAGGTCATGGAGCATTTCTGCCTTCTGCAGTTTGGCGAACCTCCGCCGAATGACCCGCCGAACGAACCTTCGGAACCCTCGCCGGCCAATGGCGCTATCGATCAGCCTGTTGACGTCGATTTATCATGGGTTTGCACGGATCCCAACGCGGGCAATATCCTGACTTACGACTTGTATTTCGGTACGGTGACAGATCCTGAGCTCTACGCCTCAGACATAACAACCGAATCTTTCGAGTTACCCGATCTGCCAGAAAATACCACTCACTATTGGAAAATAGTTGCTACCGACAATTACTTCGAATCGACCGATGGGCCAGAGTGGTCTTTTACTACAGGCGTGGTGCCGAATAATCCGCCAAATGCACCCGCCGATCCCAATCCATCCAATGATCAGACCGGAGTGGCGCTGGACATCGAAATAGAATGGTCTTGTTCTGATCCCGATGGTGACGACCTGGATTACAACGTATATTTTGGAGTTGATCAAAGCGATCTAGCATTGATCAGAGAGCATATTACGGAAAACAGTGTTACTTTCGAAGAAGATTTAGAGTATGAAACTACTTACTACTGGAACATAGTCGCTTATGATACCGAGGGCGATTCCACGGTCGGCGATCTCTGGAATTTCTCGACATTATTCGAAACTAACAATCCGCCGGACGTTCCTGTAATCGACGCCAACCATAACGCACCGGATAGCGGCGCTTACAGTATCGGAACCGACGCCATACTTTCCTGGATCTGCAGTGATCCCGATGGTGATCAGTTAAGGTACAATATATATTTCGGTACCTCGGAAGAACCTGAACTTGTCGGCAATATGATAAGCGATCCGCTTTATGAGCCCGGCGATATGGAATACCTGACTACTTACTACTGGAAAGTAGTCGCTTACGATACCGAGGGCGATTCCACTGCCGGAGGTTTGTGGCATTTCACCACCGGTTACACTCAGGAGGTTTTCGTCTGGTATGGCAATTTGGAGCAAATACCGATCGATACCGAAATCGGCCAGCCTTTCGATGTTGATGTATATATTTACACCGATGCGGATGTTTATATCGGCGATATCATGATAGCTCTTGGGTATGACAATACCTACGTGGACAGCTCGTTAAACGCTAATGAAGCCGAGTATCATTATCCCCTATCCGAATGGGATGCCGTTTATTTTAATCCAATATATGAATACCGTGATGGATGGTTTACCGAATCTTTAGTAGCATTCCGAGAGTTAATGCCTCCATATGAGAGCCCGGCAATCAATAGCCCTACACCATCTATGGTTGCAACATTCAAAATGAAATCAGTTTACAATAATGATTTCGCCCAGCAAACTTTTGAGGCTTTCGAAGCCGGTATCGATCAGATACAGGGTGCCTCGAACGCAGCCGATACCGACGGTGTAGTAGTCTACGAGGTTGGACAATATTTCAACAGGCTTCACTTCGGTCAAAGCGGCGTTGATGATAACGCGCCGATTCCGACTGAATACATGCTGGCTCAGAACTATCCGAACCCGTTTAACGCTACGACTACGATCGAGTTCAACTTGCCGCAAGCCTCCTCCGCCAACATTTATATCTACGACACGCAAGGTAGGCTGGTCAAGCAGATCGAAAACGGCGTTATGGCAGCCGGATATCATAAGATAACCTGGAACGCGTCATCGGTACCCTCGGGTATGTATTTCTACAAACTGGTTACCGACAATTTCTCGGAAACCAAAAAGATGATGCTTCTGAAATAGCCGATTTAATTTAAAGACAATTCTAAACGCGGATACTCGTTCGAATATCCGCGTTTTTTTTAGGGTAGATGGTGTTTCTTGCAATAATTTTATGGGCGGCAGGCATCCGCGTGTGCCCCTTAGCAGCAGATGTGAGGTGGTGAGGGCAGCAGACGAGGATGTCTGCCAGCCACTGATTTATATTATAATAGATGATTATTTTAGTAATAATTCGATTTAGACGGTAGCTGAATCCTGAAGCGGTGTGCCCTCGAGAATGCTGGCGATAATCTGTAAACCCTGTTTCATGATCTCGATATTCGCCACGGAGGCTAAAGAGATACGAACGGCGTTGGAGGGTAAATCGCGACGTACGGCGAATATTTCGCTGGGTGTGAGAGCCACGCCTCTGCGATAAGCCTCGAAAGCAAACTGGCTGCCTGTCCAGATATCCGGCAGGTTAAGCCATATATGCTGGCTGTTGGTATTGGTAAGGATATCGTATCGCCCCATGATTTTAATAGCTGCTTTCTGGCGACTGATCATTTCTTTTTTTCGGCGGGCGATAACTTTCGCGGCCGTCCCGTCATTAATCCAGCGAGTGAGTATCTCGGCGCACAACGGCGCTATCGATAGTATCGAGGTTTGCAGGCTATCTATTACCAATTGACGGTATTTGGGCGGCGCGGTTAAATAACCAACGCGCAAACCGGCGGCAATTGTTTTCGAGGCGGACATCATGACAAAACTTCTATCCGGGGCGAAATCCGAGGCAAACGGCGGAGGATTATCAACCAGTGGCCGTAGTATCTCATCCTCGAATATCAGGAAATCGTATTTGATCGCCAGCTCGGCAATCTCCTTACGCCGCTGTTCGGAATAGATAATACTGGTCGGGTTATGAAGCGTTGGGTTCAGGTATAACGCCCGAACGCTTTTCTGGTTACATAGTGTTTCGATGGCATCGGGCATCATACCCTCTTTATCGAAATTCACTCCGAGCAGATGAATACCGTAAAGCTCGGCTACGGCTTTCATGCCGGGATATGTGTAGATATCGGTAAGGAGTATATCCTCGCGATTGGTCACTCCCCCTATGATGATATTAAAGGCATGCTGCGAGCCGCCTGTTATGATAATCGAATCAGGATCGGCATGATAACCCAGCTCGGCTAACCATCTGGCGCCGGCTTCTCGATGATCGGGGAATCCCGGCGAGGGCGGATATTCCAAAAGCCGCTGCGAGGCCGCGCTTTGAGCAAGCTCCTTAAGTACCGGCAATATATCGGGATCATCGGCATACGAGGGATGATTGTGGCTAAAATTGATCATCCTGGAACCAACATTGGTAAGCTGCGCCAGAAGTGATCTATCCTGCTTGGCCTTGCCCACGAATGTTCCACGCCGGCCCTCCGATCTTATCAGGCCGCGCTTTTCCGCCTCTATATAGGCACGGGTGATTGTCCCTAACGCTACATTCATCTGGTAGGCCAACTCTCGATGAGTAGGTAAACGCATATCTCGCTGCAACTTACCCGAGGATATATCCTCCGCCAGAGCCTTTGTGATAGAAAGGTACAGCGGGGAATCATCACTTTGTATTTCAGGCATCCATATCTTTGTCATAGTATTACAATATATTTAATAAACCTTGCAATCACAAGATATTTATGCGATAATCCATATATAGGACAACCGGCACTTTATTGTCATTAGTACATAATATATCGAAACACTATTACAAAAAACACTATATTAGTAAATAGAATAGTAAACAATATCACACTTAACGAGGAGTGAGGCAATGATAAATTTAGAGTTTTCCTCATTGGCAAATCGTTTGAAGCGTTCTGAAATCCGCGAGCTATTAAAGCTTGTCAATAAACCAGGCGTAATCTCATTCGCCGGTGGGCTGCCAGACCCGAGCCTATTCCCGATCGAGGCTGTCCGGCAGGCCTCCGAGACTGCTTTAGCTGAAAGAGGCAACCTGGCATTACAGTACGGCCCCACCGAGGGCGATCCGTTCTTGAAAGAGGAACTGACAAAATTCATGAGTCGCCAGGGGGAGAAGGTTAACCCGGATAATATGATTATAACCGCCTCATCCCAGCAGGGGCTCGATTTGATCGCCAAAATATTCATAGATCAGGGGGATGCGATACTGGTTGAGATGCCCACCTACCTGGGCGCTATACAGGCGTTCCGCACTTTCGATGCCGATTTTCATGGCATGGAGATGGATTACGATGGTGTTATCCCGGAGCTGTTGGAGAAACAGGTGAACGAGCTTATAGGTCGCGGTAAGAAGCCTAAATTCGTTTACCTGATTCCGGATTTCCAGAACCCCTCGGGTATAACGCTGTCGTTGGAGCGTCGCGAACGGATACTCGAGATAGCCAAACGTTATGATCTGTTCATCGTCGAGGACAGTCCCTACCGTGAGATCAAATTCGATGGTAAGTTGCTGCCCTCGCTTTACTCATTGGATACCGATGGCAGGGTGCTTTACACCAAGACGTTTTCTAAAATATTCTGTCCGGGGTTCCGCCTGGGTTGGATGGTTGGTCCGCCGGAGGTGATCGATAAGCTGGTGGTGGCCAAGCAAAGCGCCGATCTGTGCACCTCACCCTATGTCTCGATAGTGGCGGCCTATATCATTGGCAAGGGACTGCTGGAGGAACAGATAGAGAAAAGCAAGGCGCTATACGAACGCAAAGCCAAAGTGATGTTCGAGGCTCTGGGTAAGTATATGCCTAAAATCGAGGGCCTGTCCTGGTCGGAGCCGGTCGGCGGTATGTTCATGTGGATCAGGCTGCCCGAATACATGAACACCACGGAGATGTTCACCGATGCTATCGAGTTGAATATAGCATATGTCATCGGCTCTTCTTTCTATCATGACGGTTCGGGTACCAATACGATGCGCCTGAACTATTCATATCCCTCGGAGGAGCAGATCGTGCAGGGTATTAAAAGCCTGTCAACCCTGATAGAAAAAAGGGAGGCCGTACGAAAATTAGCGGTTTAACTGTTAATTTCCGCGCTTAGGTGAGGCGCTTATAGAAACAGTTTCATATTATTTATTTTTAAGCAAGGAGCTTGATATGCAACCGATCTATCGCCTCACACTAATCGCCCTTTATGTAATAATGCTATGTTTTCAACTGGCACAGGGGCAAAATTTACTTCACCAGCCGGAAAGCGTCATATACGATAATCTCAACGACCGTTATCTCGTGTCCAACTACGAGAACGGTAATATCGTAGCGATCGACAACGCCGGTAATCACACCTATTTCGATACCACATTAACCCGAATAGCCGGCTTGATGACTCGTCGCGACACGCTGTTTGTCGCCTCCAATCTCGAACCCTATATCGGGCTGGTGGCCTACAGCCTCGTTAGCGATGAGATGCTTTTCTATCTTCCCATTCCCAGTGTTGGTTTGCTGAATGACCTGGACTACGATAATCGGGGCTATATCTATATCTCGGATTATTGGGATAACAAGATATTCAGGGTCGAGATGAGCAGCCTGACCTGCTCGCTTTTCGTACCTACTATCGCCGCCCCTAACGGGGTACTGTGTGACACCCTGCATAACCGCCTTCTGGTGCTGACTGTCAACGCACCGGGCAACCCGATCGTGGGGGTAGATTTCGATTCGGGTAACGCCACAACAGTCGTTAACACCGGCGTGTATTCGCTGGATGGTATAACGCGTGATTCAGATTATAATATATATATTTCATCCTGGAATGATAACGCCTGCTACAGCTACGATTCGACCATGACTAATCCTCCGGCATTGGTCTCCTCGGGTCATGACGGTCCGGCCGATATCTATGTCGATCAGTTTAACGACAGGCTATGCGTACCGAATTTCTACGATAACAGCGTGGAATTTATCGAGCTATCGTCGAATGCAATCGCGGAAAACGTGTTGCCGGAGACGGTATCGTATTCCACCAGTTATCCGAACCCGTTTAATGCCAGGACAGTTATCGAATATACGGTCTCAACACCGGCTGATGTGTCGGTAAGTATTTATGATGTGCTCGGGAATATGGTGACCAGGCTGAGATCCGGAAATCACGAGGCCGGTTCGCATCGAGTAACCTGGAGCGTCGATAATTACGCCAGCGGTATATATTTCTACCGGATAGAGTCGGCTGATTATTCCGAGAGTAAGAGGATGGTATTGCTGAAATAATCGAAATGAGAATAGATATTCGCAATAGCGGTAACTCTCATACCTTATCCGTTGAATTCCGGGGCTTGCCCGGTTTGGAATAACCGGTATTGCGAGTATTATACTAAAAGTCTCACCATAATTCAGGATCATCGTGAATAATCGGGATTATTGAAAAGCTTATTGTGGGTATCGCCGGACAACAAAATTCTTAATTCATTCTTCCCCGCTTAAACACTACCGGTACCGAGCAGGCAGAAATAATCAGGCTGTGCCATAAGTTGACAGAATTGCCGCACTCCTTTCAGGCGCTCGCAATGGTAGCTATAATAAGCGGTTGCGAGCTAACAAATAAGCGATCCCCTCTGATTAAAGAGAAAGATAACCTTAATTATCGAAAAGCAAACCAACATTACTTACCGTCTTATTATTGAATGTTATTCGTTCGGCTAAAGCAAACTTCCATATACGTGACTTTCCCACATTTTGTTTATCTTTTTGTTTAGTAATTTGAATACTTTTTGCATATTTTTACGTTAATATATCAAAGCCAAATCATTTAAGGAGGAATTGATGAAGAAAACCAGTCAACGGTCACTTGCAGCAGCCATGATATTTTTTGTGGCTTTCACCGGTCTCGCTTTCGGTTTCGATTTTACCAGGATTGAAAAGGAAGTAAAAGAGAAGACTCTGGATAACGGTCTGAAAATCATCGTACTGGAACGTCACGACGCGCCCGTGGCCTCGTTCGTGACACTCGCTAATGTGGGCGGCTGTGATGATCCCAAGGGTTATAGCGGGCTGGCGCACATGTTCGAACACATGGCGTTTAAAGGTACCCGCACTATCGGCACCGAGGATATCGAGCAAGAGATGAAACTCATCGCGGTCGAGGACTCTATCTACATGGAGCTCAGAAGCGAACGACTGAAAGGTGATGCCGCCGATGAGGCTAAACTCGCCGTTTTGGAAAAAGCTTATGATGATGCTCGCGAAGCCTCTTTCAAACTGGTGGTACCCAACGAATTTTCACAGATAGTCGAGCGCGAGGGTGGCGTGGGCGTTAACGCCGGCACCTCGAAAGATTTCACGGTTTACATGATGAGCTATCCCTCGAATAAAACCGAGTTATGGATGAGAATGGAATCGGATCGTTTTAAAAACCCGGTTCTTCGCGAGATGTACAAGGAGCGGGATGTTATCATGGAGGAGCGTCATCAAGTACTCGAATCCAGCCCGTTTGGACGCACACTCGAGGAATTGCTGGCGGCGGCGTTTAAAGCCCATCCCTACGGCATCTCGATTATAGGACATGAAAGCGATATCAGAAATTACACTCGCGAAAAAGCGATGGAATATTATAAAGAATACTATGTACCAGAAAATTTGGTTGTTTGTATCGTAGGAGATGTTAAATCTAAAGATATTTTCAAGATGGCTGAGAAGTATTGGGGTGATATTCCTCACAGCCCGAAACCCGAACAGGTGACGATTATCGAACCTGAGCAAAAAGCCGAGCGTAGGATTTTATTGGAGGATCCATCACAACCGTTATTCACCGCCGGATTCCATATCCCTGCCGCTACGCATCCTGATTTCCCCATAATCGAGGCATTGGCGGATCACCTCGGCCAGGGACGTACCTCTCTTCTGTACAAAAAGCTCGTTAAAGAGAAGAAAACAGCCGCTCAGGTTGGCGTGTATGTAGGCTATCCGGCCTCGAAATACCCCACGTTCTTCCTGGTTTACGCCATACCGACGCCGGGCAGCGATGTCGCCGATATCGAGGCTGATATCTGGGCCGAGTTAGAAAAAATCAAGAGCGAACCTTTACCGGCCGAAGAGGTCGAAAAGATCAAATCAAGGGCCAGGGCCAATTTCATATTCGGATTGGATAGCAACATGGGAATGGCCATGCAACTGGCTATCTATCAGACTGTTGGTGGAAACTGGCATGAGATGTTCGCCAACATCGATAGAATCAATGCTATCACCGCGGAGGATATCCAGCGTGTTGCCAATGAATACTTCGGCAAGCAAAATCGAACTGTAGCTATTATGGAAACCGCAAGCAAATAACATGAGGTATTGGAAATGAATAAAGGAAGGTTAATAACAGGATCGATAATATTTCTCCTGGCATTTACCATGTTTTTTCAGGTCTCTCTCGCTAATGATATAGTCGATGAGTTGACTTTCCCAAAACTGAACAAGATCGAGATGCCGAAAGTCGAGAAGAAAACTCTCGATAACGGCATACGTTTATATTTGATAGAGGATAAAAGCCTGCCTACTTTCGAGGCAAGTGTTCGGGTAAATTGCGGCTCGTATCTCGAACCGGCCGATATGGTTGGACTCGCTTCGATATGCGGTACGGTCATGCGCACCGGCGGCACCAAAAAATGGAGCGGTGACAAACTCGATGAAATACTCGAAGGAATCGGCGGCACGGTAGAAACCTCGATTGGCAGAGAGTCGGGTACTGCATACGTCCAGGTGTTGAGCGAGCATACCGACCTGGCGCTGGAGGTATTATCACAGGTACTCAGGTATCCCGTTTTCGATGAGGATAAGATCAACCTTGCCAAAGTGCAGGAGCGTACCGATATCTCCCGCCGTAATGACGAACCCTGGCCGATAGCCACGCGATTATTCAGGAAGAATCTATACGGAGAGGATTCACCGTATGGCCGTCACACCGAATATGCCACCATAAACGCCATTACCCGTGATGACCTGGTTGATTTCCACGCTAAATATTATCACCCGGAAAACATCCAGATAGCTATCTGGGGCGATCTCAAGAAAAAAGATATCATCAAAAAGATAGAGAAATATTTCAGCGACTGGCCGGCCGGCAACACCACTATACCAGCCCCACCCCAGGTCGATTACAAGTACGTTAGCAAACTCATCTACGCGGAAAAACTCGATGCTCCCCAGACCAACATCATCATGGGGCATATCGGTGGTTACACTCTCGATGAGGACTACCCCGACAGGATCGTTATGAACAGCGTACTGGGCGGCGGATTCGGTAGCAGGTTGACTAACAATGTCCGCACTCGTCTGGGGCTGGCGTACTCCGCCGGTGGCAGCTATACGGCTAATATCAAGTATCCCGGTCTTTTCTATGCCTACGCTTTCGCCAATGCCGAAAACACCGGCAAAGCTATCAAAGAGATGATCAAGCAAATTAAAAGCATGCAAACCGATTTACCGACGGATACCGAGATGAAGCTGGGCAAGGATGGATACTTGAATTCCTTCGTGTTCAATTTCGATACCAAGTCCGAGGTGGTTAATCGTATGATGACATACGATTTTTACGGCCTCGATGAAGACCTTCTCTTTAGAAGGAAAGAAGCCGTTGAAAATGTAACCAAGCAGGATGTATTAGAAGCGGCCAAGAGTAATCTTCACCCGGACGAGATGTATATAATCGTGGTCGGCAATAAAGCTGATTTCGATATGCCGCTTGAGGATCTCGGGCTGGGCCCGGTCACTCAGGTTGACATAACGATCCCCTCGGGCGAAACAAGCGAGGCTATCGAGGCCACACCGGAAGCGTTGGCCAAAGGTGGCGACATTCTCCTGGCCGCGATAAACGCTCACGGCGGTATGGATAATTTCAAGAAAGTGAAAGGCCAATCGCATAAGGGAACTTACATACTGAGCACGCCGCGAGGAGATTTTCCGCTGGCGGTCGAGCAGTGCCAAATTTTCCCGGACAAGAGCAAAACCGTTGTCAATATGATGGGTAACGAGATGCTCGATATCCGTAACGGTGATGCCGGCTGGAAAACGAACCAGATGGGCGAACTGGTGGAAAAAACTCCCGAGGATATCACTAAAGATTCGAACGAGCTAATGAGAGATGTCGTGTACGTGTTCTCTACCGCCGGCAATCCCGAGTATAAAGCTGTTTATAACGGTAATGATAAAGTCGACGGCAAAGATATCGACTATGTCGCGCTGCTCGATGGTAGCGGCGAAAAAATCTGCCGGTTAGGCTTTTATGCCGACTCCCACAGACTGGCCTCCAACTCGTACTGGGGCGAAACAGTCACCGGTGAAGGTAATATCATCGAGACCTACGATAACTATTCGGATATAAGCGGCGTCAACTTACCGCTTATCACCTACAGAAGCATGGATGGTCAGCAGGTAATGAAAATCGAGATTTCCGAATTTAAGATTAATCCCAACGTAGACGATAATTTCTTTTCCAAACCCGAATAGATTATAATTATAAAGCAGGGTCGCAAAAATAGCGGCCCTGCCTACCTTGCCAACGGGATGTCGGCAAGTCCCGTGATACCGGCTTTCTAAATCACATCAAGATATTACTTGCGGTGGCAGGAGGACGGTGTCCTTTATTCATCATTTCCTGATACCCGGGTTCATATGGCAATTAGCCGGGAAAGGCTGAACAAAAGGCTTCGTCCGCCCGGCGAATCATGAATATTTTAAACGCTTAACATCCAGGCCATATCTCCATCTATCGTAGATAGCATTACATGCCGTGCCCCTGCGGCATATAACCAACATCACCACCGCTTATAGTAATTCTACATCAAAAAAATAAGATATTTATAATAAGCTGTATTTCGTTTGAAGTTTCTTATCAGCCAAGTCTATATCGAAATATCGCTGAATCACATCTTTAATAAGATTATTCAATTCCTGAAAATTTTTATCACTTATGGTAGAATACGAATCCTCCGCTATCGTTATAAAAAGATCGAATAACTCCGGATCGAAATGTTTCCCCGATTGATCTTTCATATAATCGATGGTCTCATCATAAGTGATATACGGCTTATACGGGCGATCGGAGGTTAGCGCGTCGAAAACATCCACAATGGAAAATATACGCGCGTTTACCGGTATATCATCCCCCTCCATATTGGATAAGTATCCCGAGCCATCCCAGCGCTCATGATGGTACAACACTATATCAACGGCATCCTCGAGCCATTTCACCTCGCGAATAATATGTGAGCCTAACTTCACATGCTCATGCATCGTAACTTTCTCGAAATCGGAGAGCTTGCCTTCTTTCAGAAGAATTCTATCGGGAATGCCAATTTTGCCTATATCATGAAGGAACGAGCCTTTTATCAAAGCCTGCATTTTACTTTTCTCCAACCCCGCAAGCTCGCCCAGGCGCACGGCAAAAAGGGTAACCTTGAAATTATGCGCGCTGCTACCGGTATAACGTTCGGCAATCGCACTGCCCAAAGCCATCATCATTTGAAGATTACTGGAGAGGTAGCCGAATTTGACATCGCTAAGTACCCGCTGGGCCATTTCCGCGAATTTACCGTCAATCGGTTCGCCGTCGAAAGCAATACCCTCATCGGAATCGGGGGGATCGAAAATCTCCCGCCTTATGATATCCAATATTTTACCGGCTGTCTCGTTAAGGCATTTTTCCTTTTCATATTTATCCAAATTAGATGGGAATTTTTCCTCGAGGGTTTTTTTTATGATGTTTTTCAACCTGGATTGAGTCAAATAGTTTCTCCCGATTTAATAAAATCATCACAGGACATGGTATCGATACATCTTTTCCAACAAAAATAATTAAGACCAGTAAACGTAAACATTATAATAAACCGCGCATTTTACGGCAAGCGAATATGAAAGTATTAAATATAGTTTAATGTAAATTTTATTCCGCTCTCAAAGCCTCGGTTATCTTTATTCGAGAGGCACGGATAGCGGGTAGAAAACCGCCTACGAATCCCATTACCACTGCGAATATCATAACACTGATTACAATTTCCCAGGACATCTCGAAACTGAAAGTAATCTCGGAGAACGACTCCCAGTTCATGGTGGAAACATCCACGAAACTCAGCAACGAAGCAATCACGAGCCCCAGTAATCCACCAATGGTGGCAATCGAAAGAGACTCGACCAGGAACGCCAGCAGTATATTGAATCGTTTGAAACCCAACGCTCGCAATGTGGCAATCTCGGTAGTACGATTGGCAACGGCGGCGTACATGGTAATCATCGCGCCGATTATTGCGCCTATACTGAACACGATACTTATTACGGTGCCGAGAATCGTAATAAATGTTCGCAGTGAGGTCGACTGTTCCTCGTAATAAACCTGCTCCTGTTTCATGGTAACGGTCATACGGGGATCGGAGCGTACCCTGTCGCGAACTTCATCGAACTTCGAGATATCGTTCATGGTGAATGTCATCGAACTGAAAACAGGCCTACCGAAAGCCGGCATGAGCTGATCAACATCACCCCAAATCTCTGATTCGAAAGCAGAGCCATCGGATTCGAACAAACCGACAACTGTCCAGTCGGTGTTGCCGAAACGTAGAATATCGCCAATTTGACAGCCCTCGTAGTTATCGGCTACCTTTTCACCAACTATGATTTCGGTTTGTCCGAGCTCGAACATTCTGCCATCATAAATATTCACACCCCGGTGTACTTCAGTGGACATCACTCCCGCTCCACGAACAACCACATTAGCCGGTATATCCGTGCCTAACTTGTTGATATTGATAACCACAACCACTTCGCCGGTGACCAGTGGTCTTCCCCCGCTATTTTGCTTTATCTCCGGCAGTGTCTCGATAATATTGGACTGCTCGCGGCTAACAAAGCTCTGCATCTCGGTAACCGAGCCCTCGCGAATAACCACGACATTATCCTCACAGCCAGAGGCCACCAGTGTCTCCTTGATACCGTTGGACATCATGAGAACGGCCGCGAACACGAACGCTACCAGGGTTATACCAAGCACGGTAAACGTGAAAGTAAGGCGGCGATTGAATACGCTTCTCACCGAATATCTTATAGGTGTACTCATAGAATCCTACCCAACCTTTCTCAAACCATTAACGATGGACACCCTGAGGGTTTGGATTACGGGGAAAAGGGCGGCGATAAGCGCGACTATTACAGTAAATATTATCGAGAGCATGAGCGTCAACGAGCCTATCTCGATCTGGTTGAAAAACATTTTAAGATACCTGCCTAAAACCGAAAGAATCGGGAATGTGAGTATTACTCCCAGCGCTCCGCCGATACCGCCTATCAGCATGGATTCCCCGAAGATCAAACCGGTAATATGGTACGATTTGAATCCCAGCGTTTTCAAAACGGCATACTCAGTTGTTCGCTCACGAGCGCTCATCGCCATAGTATTGGCCAACACCATCAGTATCACCCCGATTATCATGAAGCTGATAATCCTCATACCGTTGATTATGGCATCCATGGTTGCCATGAAATTTAGCGTGAACGCCTTCTCGGTTTCAGTGAGGGTCTCGGCGGCGGAGTTTGCGAAAAGCTCATCAATTGCCTCACTTATCTCAGGCGCGCGCTCCGGGTCATTTATTTTGATGATATACCAACCGATACTACCAGCCATCATAGGAGCCCGTTTTTTCAACTCCTCATCCAAATACTCGCTATGGAAATAAAACGTATTCTCATCCACGCCGGTTTTATCGCCTTTATAGATAGCTCTTAAAACGAACTCCCACTCGCCGGGATATATCTGGCCGGTTAACCTGATAACATCCCCGATTTTCCAACCGAAACGATTGGCAAGCTGCACACCGGCCATACAGGAATTGCGATGCGTGTAAAATTCCTTTTTCTGATCCTCCGGAATGATATACTCCGCGTAAATATCGAAATAATTATCCGGTCCAATAGCTACGCTGGCGAAGAAATTTTTCGGATCATCCTTGTAGGTTCCACCGAACCAGTTACCATAGCAGACATCCTCTACACCATCGACACGCTTTATCTTTTCGTAGTATGACATTGGAAGCTCGAATATGAACGAGACCGCGTGACGAGTTACCAACCTGTCAGGAGGCAGCACCTCCGCCGACTTATAGAAAGCATCTATAAGCGTACTTATCAGGATAAAGGCGATGATGGCCACCGCCATGCCTAAAATAGTCAGTAGCGTTCTCAGCTTGTGACGGCCGGCATTCCTTCTTATCATTTTCAGCGCCCACATAATCAGCTCAACTCGCCTTTATCGAGATGTTTTTCCACATGAGCTTTCTCGGCGGCGCGAGAATCGTGGGTCACCATGATTATCGTTTTGTTGTATTCCTCGTTCAGGGTCGTGAGTAAACTCATGATCTCCTCGGCTGAATTCTTATCCAGATCGCCGGTCGGTTCATCGGCTAAAATCAGGGTCGGGTCGGTGACCAGGGCGCGCGCTATGGCAACCCGTTGCTCCTGTCCGCCGGAAAGCTGACGGGGATAATGTTTCATGCGATCCGCAAGCCCGACAATCGAAAGCGCGGTCTCGACATGCTTACGGCGTTCCTTGCCCGAAAGCCCGGTTAGCAGAAGAGGCAGTTCGACGTTTTCGAATGCCGTGAGTACCGGCATCAGGTTATAGAACTGAAAGACGAATCCGATATTCCGCGCCCGCCAGTTGGCCAGCCTCGATTCGGACAGCCCGCTGACTTTTATATCCCCGATAACGATATCGCCGGCGGTTGGCGAATCTATTCCCGCGATCAGGTTTAAAAGAGTAGTTTTACCAGAGCCGGACGGCCCCATCAGGGCCAAAAACTCGCCCTCCGGTATTTCGAGATTGATATTATCCAGCACCGGGATTTTCAAACTATCCCGTCTGTAGCTTTTATTTACGTTAGTCAGTTTTACGAGTGTTTCCGTCATTGAAAACATCCTTCTATTGGCTAATTTCTATTTTATCTCCGGTTTGCAAATCAGAGGGAGGCGAGAGAATAACTTTTTGCCCGACATTTATCCCGCTTATAATCTCGGTTCGTTTTCCCAGTTTCCTGCCGGTTTCCACTTTTATCTCGCGGGCAATATCACCCTCTACGATAAACAACGCATGAGCGCCGCCTCTCATGATAAGCGCCTTGTTATCGACTGTCACCGTGTTCGGCTCGGGTTCCGCATTTTCCGACGTTTCATTTTTCAGGAAATTCACCCGGGCGCTCATCTCCGGCAGCACGTAATTATCGATATCGAAAAACGCCACTTTTGTCATCACCGTAGCCCGAGACCTGTCGGCTGTCGGCACTATTTTTTTGACATATCCCCGGTAACTGTTCTCGGGATAGGCATCGAGGATGATCTCACAGGGTTGATTCATCTCCACCCGCTGGATGTTGGACTCCGAGACATCCGCCTCCACCTCGAGCGATTTCATATCGGCCAGATCGACTATAGCTCCTTGCGAGGTGGCCGAGGCCGCCATCGGAGCGACTATCTCGCCTAAATCGGCGTACTTGGTCAGCACGGTGCCGTCGAAAGGAGCGCGTATGTAGGTGTTCTCCAACGCCACCTTAGAGGATTTTACGGAGGCCTTGGCGTATTCGACACCAGCCGCTGCGGCTTTGAATTTTGCCTCGGCTATCTCGACCACATCACCGGTGGTCGAACCTGTCTCCAACAATTTGCTCTGACGGTTATAGTTTAGCGCTGCCTCGGTGCTTTCTGCTCTTGCCTGGGCCAACTGGGCTTTAGACATATCGAGCGCCGCTATCATATCATTATTTTCCAACCTGCCAATTAATTCGCCCTTGCTTACCCGATCACCCTCCTCGGCGCTCAAGTACTCCAGACGACCCGTAGCTTTGGAGGCAACCGCCGCCTGACGTTGAGCTACCACGTAACCGGTAGCGCTTAGCACCGCCTGCGATTGGTTAACAGTAAGTTTTCGAGCGATATCGGTTTTGATCTCTACCGTGGGGGATAAGCTGTTTAATATTAGTAGCAGCGCAAATATAAATATCACCGGAATAATAATCCAGAGGGCAATCTTTAAATATTTGCCGGAGGGAAATGTCTCCCGCTCCTGGTCACGGTTGATTCTTAATGCTGATAAATCGGGCTTTTCACTCATAGATACCACCGGTGTTCGTATATCAATTCAACGATTAGTTTGTTATCTTCTTCATTCGCTATCGAATAACCCATATTATTTCCCGTATACACAAAAGTCAAGTTAGATTTAATCAATCCCGATATCGAATGCTTGCCTCTGCTTGCTAAAATATTAACCAATATTGCTAATCTCTTGACAAATTTTGCCTTTTATAAAGTCAGGTATCCGTCTATGCTGCCGATCATCTTAATAGACAACATGTTAAGTAATAAATAGTGGCAAGATAAATTTTCATGTTTGTCAGGGGATGGATATGGAGGAGAGAAGAAAGCTGCCCAGACGGCATCTCTATTACTACTCCAGAGTTTTCGATGAGGACACGAGAGAGATGGCGGGGCGCCTGGTGGATATTACCCACGAAGGCATGATGATGGTCAGTGAGAAGCCAATCAGTTCCGATAACGAGTACAAATTCAAACTGATTTTACCCGAAGCAATCGAGGGCAAAAGAAATCTGGTAATCGAGGCGAAAAGCAAATGGTCCAAACAAGCTTCGATAGAGAATCAATACGATAATGGTTTTGCTTTCGTGAACATCAACGATAAATCTGCCAGAATAATCGACCGGCTGATTAAACATGCCAGTATTTTCTAGCAGTCCAGCCGAGTGATGATATGTTTTTAAAATGGTACGAATGTAGCACCGGGATTAACATCACGGGCAATGACAGGAAGAATGATTAATTTCAGAAAGATTATTATCTTATGAAACCAGCCGATAATAAATATTGAAAGAGAGAGGCGCTATGGATGAGAAAAGAAAGTCAGTAAGAAGATATCTGTATAATTACTCACAGGTACTCGACAGCGACAAAAACAGTGTTACCGGGCGGTTAGTGAATATTACTCCTGAGGGCATGATGATTATGAGCGATAGACCTATCGAGCGTGACACCAGGTTCAATTTCAGGATGGCTTTACCCGATGGAGTAGCTATCACCGATGAGACAGATATCCGTTTCGAGGGTAACTGCAGATGGTGCAAGAAAGCTTATAATCCAGATTATTTCGATGTCGGCTTCGAGTTCACCCAGTTACCTGAAACAAGCAGGCATACGATCGATTATTTAATGAAATTTCATTCATTTAATTATTAATATTTCTTCGCTATTTGGGGGGCATAACCATGAGCGAAAGGCGAGCTAACAAACGAGTACATGTTATCTCTTACACAAAAGTCCAGGAAACAAGCACCGATAAGACCCTGGGGGAGGCCGTCGATTTATCTGTAAGTGGCCTGGGTCTTTACGGTCCCGATCCTCTCGAGCCAAACAAGGAGATAAAACTCGACGTAATTCTGCCGGAATCTTTCAAGAGCAAACGTGAATTACATTTTAACGGACGTGTAGTCTGGTCGGCAGTTGGCGACCATCCCGGTTTCTTCGACTCCGGTGTTGAACTGCTGGATGCAACAGATGACGATACCAGATTGCTCGAGGATTTTATCGAGACAAGCTCCATCGAGGATCGCTGGCTGGACCTGGAATAATTCGCAAGAGATACCTAACGCCGCCGATTAAGTCATAGCCGGGTTAGCCCCCCCTTTAAATTCTTACGGAATAATTCAAATACTAAATTGTATATAAACCGGACGGACGCTCGAATGAATTGATTGTGAGGCGCTCTCAACGAGCGATTTAACCGGCATAAACGATAAACTTGAATAGATGAGTATCAGGATTCTTTTGTTAATTAAAGTGTGATGGTGTATCCGGAGTGAAAATAATGATACGAGTGGTGATAGTAATCTACATACTAATAATCAGCCAGTGTTCATTCGCTACTGGTAGTACCGGAATTATAATAGGAACCGTATTGGATTTCGACAATGATCAGCCGGTTATCGGAGCACGGGTGCAGATAGAGGGTACTACTTTAGGCGCAATGGTTAACGCCATAAACGGCGAATACATAATCATGAAAGTGCCTGCTAATACCGCTATAACTCTTGTTGCCAGTTGTATTGCTTATAACCCCGTTTTTTTCGACAGCATCATTGTAAGTGAAAATGATACGCTTATAATCGATATCTGCATGGAATCTCAAGCTATAGAGATAGATAATTGGAGAGGATGTATCTGTACCTACAGTATGATTGATAGATACGAAGCACGATCAGTAATAGAGATATCATCGCGCGAGATCAAGGTGCTTCCAACATCAAACCTGCAGGGAATATTAAAATATGCCGGTTTAAATATAGATAAAAACGGCTCCTGGCACATTCGCGGGAGCCGTTCCGGCGAAGTTGGCTATATAGATGATGGGGTGTTAATTCGGGATGAGCTGGGTGGACATTGATGGGTTTATCGGGTGGATTATTTGGAATCGTTGTATGTAACACTAACTAATATGGCAAAGGCACAATCCGGTACCGGTTGTATTGATGACACAAGTAATTCGTAATGGGTGAGAGAGTCCGCGTGGATGAAAGGACGGGCAAACCGCTGGGGGGAGTCCGATGAGTAGTCCACGCGGGTATGCCCGGAAGGGATCGCCGAACAGGCGAGTGATGGGAGGAACTATGAAAAGAACGTATGTACTGATGGTAATAATAATAGCGCTGTCGACTATGGCGCTAAATACGGCATGGGCTGGGGAAACCGGCAAGCTGGCCGGGTTTATTCTGGACAGTGAAAATAATCAACCGGTAATAGGCGCCAGAGTTCAGCTAGAAGGCACTACTATAGGCGCAGCAGCAAATGCTATAGATGGCAGCTATGCCATTCAAAATATACCTGCCGGTAAGTATACCATTGTAGCCTCATGTATAGGCTACAACCGGATTACCGTACCAGATTTAGAGATCCTTGCTGATATAACAACCCAATTAGATTTCAAGATGGAATCTCAACCAATTGAAATTGATAGCATAGTAGTATGTGCAAGAACTAAAGAGGTTGATAAATTTGAAACTAGATGTATAGATAGAATATCATCCCGTGAAATAGAAGCACTGCCCGTTAGCAATATACAGGGTATAGTCAAAATGCAAACCGGTTTCGCCAGCCAGGGCGGCTCATTACATGTCCGTGGTTCACGCGCTGGCGAGCTGGGTTTCATAGATGACGGTGTACTGATCCGCGATAACCTTGGCGGCTATGGCGAGACCTCTCCAGCACCGGCGGATCGTGTCAAACGTCGCGCGGAGATGTACCGCTGGAACACCGAATCGTACGCGCATATAGTCGAAAACGAGTTTAAAAGCCCGAAGGACAACCCGCTTTCAACGTTCTCTATCGATGTCGACGCGGCCTCATACAGTAATGTCCGACGCTACCTCAATGATGGTTTCCTGCCGCCTATAGATGCCGTCCGTTTGGAGGAGCTGATTAACTATTTCAATTACGACTACCCTCAACCGGAGGACGACCTGCCGTTTTTGATTACCACAGAGCTTTCGCAGTGTCCATGGAACGATGAGAACAAGCTTCTGCATGTAGGACTTCAGGGAAAAGATATTCCTCATGAGAATTTGTCCGCCTGCAACCTGGTGTTCCTCATTGATGTCTCCGGTTCGATGATGGATTACAATAAACTACCGCTTTTACAACGCTCGATGAAATTACTGGTCAATGAGCTTCGCGAACAGGATAGAGTTGCCATGGTTACTTACGCCGGTAACGCCGGACTCGTTCTCGAATCAACGCCGGGCAACGAGAAGGTTAAAATCAACCGGGCTATCGATGGTCTTTCCGCCGGCGGCTGTACTGCCGGAGCTAAAGGTATAATCACCGCTTATGAGGTGGCCAAAAGGTATTTCATCAATGGCGGCAACAACCGTGTAATTCTCGCCACCGATGGTGATTTCAATATCGGTGTTTCCAGTGATGGTGAGATGACCGAGTTAATCGAGAGCAAGCGGGATGACGGTATATTCCTGACCGTGCTGGGTTTCGGCATGGGGAATTATAAAGACAGCAAGATGGAGATCCTGGCGGATAAGGGCAACGGTAACTACGCCTATATCGATAATATCAACGAGGCAAAGAAAGTGCTGGTGCATGACCTTCGCGGTACGCTGTTCACTATCGCCAAAGATGTTAAAATACAGATCGAGTTCAATCCACTTAGAGTTAAGGGTTATCGTCTGGTGGGATACGAAAACAGGATACTGACAAAGGAGGATTTCAACGATGACAGCAAGGATGCCGGAGAGCTTGGCGCGGGTCATACCGTGACCGCCCTGTACGAGATCATCCCCTCCTCGGGTAGCAGTGAGCCGTTGGCCTCGGTGGATGATTTGAAATACCAGGTGGTTATGATACCGGTAAACGCGATCGAAAGCCAGGAGATCGCCAATATAAAGCTTCGCTATAAACAACCGGATGGTGATAAAAGCAAGCTTATCGAAAAGGCGCAGCTCGATGAGGCTATCAAGCTGAAAAAGACCTCGGATAATTTCCAATTCTCGGCCGCGGTTGCCGAATGGGGCATGCTCATTCGTGAATCGGAGTTCTCCGGGGATGGCGACTACGAGCAGGTACTAAAACTGGCCCAAAAAGCCAGAGGCGAGGATATCAACGGTTATCGCGCCGAGTTTATCGAGTTGGTGAAAAAGTCGATGGAGATCGAAAAGTCAATTGTTGAGAATTAAAATAAGTGCCTTTTAAAATACTAGCAGGTTCCTTTAAATTGGCTGCTTCGCCGCCCACGCTCCTCGTAATGGCAATAAGCCCAGGTCGTTGCGATAATTGGCGAAGCAGTCTTTTTCACTTTATGGACAAGCGTATTACAATTTTTTTTAAAATACTATCGTTGTGGATATAACATATAAGAAATCCGCCGTGTCCGGCGAGGCTCAATTTTTTTAAATTGTGTTTACGTCGCACCTTCCAGCCTGAGACATCTGGCTGGAAGAAGATATTGTAATATATAACTCTTGTATAAGGGGACTGGATGAGTCGGTATGAAAGCAGAGCGACATCCTGACGCGCTGACTATAAGATTACATCGAAAAATAGTTTTCGCCGATGATTTCCAGAGTAATTATAAAATAAACCGAAAATACCGAACACCAGCTCTAAGAAATATCAAATCTTTTACTACCGCAAAACCTGTAACAGAATGATACAATTGGACAGATTCATAACTTACATAAATCTTAAAAACTAAAACTCCCATAATTTTAATTCAATAATCCTAAGCTATTTAAACTGTCGAAAATATTTAAAACATCCCTTAAACACCCCAATAAAAGACACGACTATCTACATGAATATAAATTTAAAATTCAATTTTATCACTTCTGTTTCCGATAACGAAAATAGCGATCTGATAGTTGAATGACCCGGGGCTCATTTGATATAAATTCGTATCATTAAAATTGGAGTGGACGTTCACATGTCGAAACAAATACTGATCCTCGGCGGCTACGGTAATCTTGGCTATTGTATCGCGGAACTCCTAATCCGAGAGACTAAAGAAGATATAATTATAATTGCCGGCAAAAATGAAAAAAGCACCCAAAAAACAGCCGCGCTGTTGAATGATAAATATGTCACCCACAGATTCGAGTCTCGTTATGCCGATGCTTCCGACTATAAAAGCCTGATAAGCGCGTTCGAGGATATCGATATAGTGATCAACGCGGCCGGCACTCTTCAACACACCCGGAATATTGTCGAGGCCGCGATTGGCTCCAAAATCGATTATCTCGATACCAATCTGTCGCTTAAATCAAAATCTAATATTCTCAAATCATTCGAAAAAGAAATACTCCGAAGCGAACTATGTTTTATTACCGATGCCGGCGCGCATCCCGGTTTGCCAGCGGCGATGGTCAGATACGCCGCTACTTTTTTCGATGAGATAACCAAGGCGGACGTTATAGCCTCCATCCAGTATAACTGGGAAAAATTCATCAACTCACCAAGTACGGCGGCTGACCTGGTAAGTAGTTTCAAAGAATTTAGACCTCTGGCATATCGTGATGGTACCTGGAAACGGATTAAGTGGCGCGAATACAAGAGACTTGACTCCCGCCTTTTCGCCAACCCGAAATTGTGCTACCCTATATTTCTGGAGGAAATGGAATACCTTCCCATAGAATTTCCATCATTATTGGAAACAGGCTTTTTCTATCCCGGTTTTAACTGGTTCGTTGACTATATCTTGATGCCTCTTGCAATAATTTCACAAGGCTTGTTCGGTAATAGTCTCAATGACACTCTGGGGAAAATTCTATTCTGGTCGCTCAGGCAGTTTACCGATCCTCTTTACAATGGATTTTTAAGGTTGGAAGCGGAGGGCATATTGGGGGAAGTCACGAAAAGAGCTATTATCAACATAGCTCATCACGATTTCTACTATATGGCGGCAATCCCGGTTGTTGCCTGCCTGAAACAATACCTTCATAATGATAAACGTGTTCCCGGATTATGGTATCAGGGATTAATGGTTGATCCCCAGCTCTTTTTCAAGGATATTGCCAGGATGGGTATTAGGATAGAGCTGGTCGTACCCTCGACCGAAAAAACAAAAGTAGTAAAAGCACAGACGTAAAAGTCGGGGAACCGGTGAAAATCCCAAAATGCCGGCGAAATAATATTTTTAATCATCCCAACCGGGCTAATTGCGGGAACCGCATATAATACCCGAATCATTAATTATTTTGAACTTTAGAGCTTTATATATATAATATTTAATATAAAGAATAATTGGAGGTTAATTATGAAATTACCTTTTCCCCTTATGGTAACCACATTGTCTTTAGTTTTATCTTTAGCGGCCTGCGATAACTCCACGGATTCGGATGATCCACATGATTTTCCCGATCCAATCGAAAGCGAGGCTCAAAACATAGAGCTATCTATATACTCGGTATATAACGACTCTCTTTTACAAATATCCACCTTGCCCGCCGAAACTACCCTGACAGTTGTCCTGGATGATTCATCCGCCACCAACGGACATGGCCTCAATATTTACGCCTCGGCGGAAGGATATTACTCACAGTACTACTATCGTAACGATTATGATACCCTCACAATAGATCTCGACTCGGTTCCACAAACCACCATGTCAATCACGGGAACGATAGTTGCAACTCAACCAATGTGGCATAGCTGCTACTATGCAAACAGGGATATTTATTTATCCGGTTTGGATGGCGGATACGCCTCAACCACGACCGATAGCCAGGGACGATTCGGTTTAGGCAATCTACCGGTTGGTGAGTACACGCTTATCCTTGACTATAGTGACCCAACAGTCACACTCGACATTGTCAATTCCAACGGTACCGATTATTATGATTTGGACTATGAAGAGGTAGCTGTGGTAGAAGCTCCGTATATCTACCTGTATCCTGAGCATACCACCGATATCAGCGTACGAGTTGATATATTATGCGAGGGCACTATTACCGAATCGGAACCCGAATATAACAGTGGCTGGAATGTCAATGTTAATCCTGAGGGCATTATAAACGGGCAGTACGATTACCTGTTCTATGAGGGAGCAATAATTCTTGATAATGTCAACTGCCAAGGCTGGGTTCTGGATGGCGGCAACCTGGAGCAAGAGATGAGGAGCCTTCTCGAGGACATAGGTTTTGCCGGCCGCGAGATTGATGATTTCGTGGATTTCTGGCAACCGCGAATCGAGGGCCACGCTTATTACGCATTTTACTATCAGGAGCCTAAATCGCTTATAAGACTTGATGTTACCCCTGTTCCTCCCAATATATTGAGGGCATTTTTCATTATTCGCCCACTTGAAAACGACATTATTTTAGAACAGCCTGAGATAAACGATCAGTTCAATCGGGATGGCTTCACTCTCGTCGAGTGGGGAGTGATTGATTGGCGTGAATAATAGTTTAGCTATAGAGAACCGCTTAAATCAGATTTTGGGATGAAATTAGAATGAAAATCAGGACTTTCGAAAAAAATGATACAAAGCGTGTCGCCGATTTATGGCGTAAGGTGTTTCCCGGGAATCCCCGGCATAACAAACCGGAACTGGATATTGAGCGTAAGCTAAAGGTACAAAGAGATTTATTCTACGTCGCCGAAATTGATTCCCAAATAATCGGGACTGTAATGGCCGGTTATGATGGTCATCGCGGCTGGATTTATTATGTGGCGGTAGATGCCGATATAAGAAGACAGGGTATCGGGTCGGCATTGATGGCCCGGGCCGAGCAGGGACTAAAAGAGGCCGGATGTTCAAAAATTAACCTTCAAATACGCGAGGGAAACAAGGAAGTTGTTGCGTTTTACGAAAAGCTGGGCTATCATATTGAACCTAGAGTTAGTATGGGTAAATTGCTGGAGTAAGGAATAAGATGAAAAGATGCAGAGTAGTTAAAGCTCATAGACGGACATATCCTGACCCACTTATTGTCAAAGAAGGCGATGAGCTGGAAATTATAGAGAGGGATGAAGACTATCCCGGTTGGATCTGGTGCACCGACAGGAACGAGAAAAGCGGTTGGGTCCCGGAGGCCTTTCTAGAAATCGATGGTGATAAAGCTAGAATTAATCGCGATTATACCGCTTTAGAGTTAAACGCCGCCGAGGGCGAGCCATTAAATATCTTAGAGGAGGAAAGCGGCTGGGTTTTCTGTAAAAATCGCGAGGGCGAAAAGGGCTGGGTACCCTCAGAAAACGTCCAAGTACCATAAGCTTTTGATATAAATCTATCATTCATATATTTCGCGGGAGTTTCTATGTTTATGTTATTAATGCTGGTTACTTTTATTATCGCGTTCGTGGTATCGTTTATAGTAGTTAAAATATTCTCCCCTTCGCTGATTAAAATCCTCACTCGTATTATTGCTGATGAGATTAGCATGGCCTGGGTAAAATACATGCAATTCGCCCTGTATGTGGTCGGTATCTCGAGCGGTGTACGGATCTGGGAGCTCAAGCGTTATATCACTCCCACGATGATTGACGGCGAAAGGCAGATGCTGGAGCTAACAAACGAACGATGGGTGCTCGAGGTGTACGGCACGATAATTGGCACTATTCAAGGGATGGCCTGGGTACTTCTGATCTTTTTCGTGTTCGCCCTACTGGCATTCGTGATCGTCAAATCGGTCGAGACCAAAAAATCCATGAAATCATAAATTGATGAGTATAATTCACCACTGTCCGGGCTTTCCATCTCGTTACGAAGCTCTGCTTCGCAACGTGGCTTATTTGCCGGCAGAATGCGCATTCTATATGACTCAAGAAGGTTTCCAGGCAGTGCTTGGAAACCAGGGAACTAAGCCTAACATCGACAGGACATGTCAGAATACATGATACGCAGAATATATAATTATATTGGTAGTGAAAGAGTTTCTGCAAAGGAGCGAAATCAAACAGCCGGAGTGGATATCGGAAGTGATGTGGTATTATTGGGAGAAATAATAACGCGTTTTCTTGGATATCATTGATAGAATAGGAAAAATAAAACAATCCGTTCATTAACGGGACTCTCTTTCCTGACAAGCTACCATCGATACTTTACCTTTATACGACTTATAAATCCTGTTGAAATTTCCCCTGCATTCTCCTATCATCCTAATACACGTTTGGGCTATATTGATGAATCGTGGCTGGCGGACGTCCTCGTCTGTAAGCATTGGTTTGTAGACAAACCAGTTGGGGCATGAGGACCTACCCCAATCACTGAAAATCTGAATGAAATTTATCGAAAGGACAGGTTATGAATTTAAACGCTATCGCAAAAGCGGCTTTAACCTTTTCAATAATATTGATTTTATTGATGTCCTGCACATCTCTTAATCATCACGCCGATTACAAATCGCTGATTAATCAGGGCGAATTCACCGAAGCCCGGCAAGTCATAAACGATATGCTCGATAACGACACCACGCTAACCGAGGCGGAAGTGTATAACGCTCAGTTCGAACTTGAGCGCATAAGACGTATCGAAATCGACTTCAACAAAACCCGAGAGGATGTCAGGGAGTATTTTCGCGATTATTACCCGGACCTTACCGATAAGCAATTAGACCAATGGGAGACCGACAAGTCCCTGGAGATGATGCTCATTGATGGTCAGAAGCGTTATTTCCGCAATGCCGCCCGTAACCTATTTCGGATAAATAAGGAGGCCAAGGGAATCTGGGAGGCTCGTCATCCCGATAGAGTAAAAGCCCCGGACGATTCCACCCGCTCGGCGCTGGTGTTCAACAAGCATAATCAGGCCGTAATAGATTATTACCATCGCACCGGAGGAAAATATGCTTATCCTGCCACGCGGCGAATCGACTATTCTATCACTGTTAACGCCGATGCCGTTCCCGCCGGTGAAACAATCCGCTGCTGGATACCCTACCCGCGCGAGATCCAGGACAGGCAGCTAAATATCAAATACTTGAGCAGCGATCCGGCCGAGTATCAAATAGCGCCCAACGATATTACCAAACAGCGCACGATATATTTCGAGAAAAAGGCGACCGCCGGCGAACCAACCGTATTCAGGGCGCAGTACGAGTATACGATATATGCCATGTACACCGATATCGTCCCCGAGAATGTCGTGCCGGTCGATCCCGAGGGAGGGCTCAAGCCGTTTCTCTCGGAGCGCGCGCCGCATATAATGTTTACCGATACCATGAGAGCTTTATCAACTAAGATTGTTGGAGATGAAACTAATCCCTATCGCAAGGCACAGAAAATATTCGCCTGGATAGGAGAGAACATCCCCTGGGCCTCGGCGCGCGAATATTCCACTATCCGTAACCTTAGTGAATACCCCATTATCAACATGCACGGCGATTGTGGTATCAAGGCAATGCTCATGATCACGCTCTGCCGCTTGAATGGTATCCCCGCCAGATGGCAGTCGGGGTGGCATTTCGAGCCGGCGTTCGCTAATTACGATAACATGCATGACTGGGGTATGATATATTTCGAACCATACGGCTGGCTGCCGTTCGATCCCGATTATGGTCTGTGCGAAAGCGATAACGAAGAGCTCAAGTGGTTCCGTTTGGGCGGCATGGATAACGGCCGGCTTATTTTCAATGATAATTTCTCGGATGAGTTTTATCCCAAGAAAATACATTTTCGTTCCGAGACTTTAGACTCGCAGCGCGGCGAGGTAGAATGGGCGGGTGGTAACCTCTATTTCGATCAATGGGATTACGACATGAACTACGAAATACTAAGCGAGTAACTAAAAGATAATTCGTATTGAGATGAATAACGAAAGCTCGAATACCGGTCGAATTTCTCCCGAGCGAATGGCTGCGGTTCTACGCAAGGTTCGTAAAGAGAAATATATAACCGGGGATGATACCGCTGTGATATTTTACGATCTTTCACTGATAGAATCGAATATCGCACGGTTGAAATATCACACCGGAGATATCGAGGCCCTTCATACCTCCGCGGTAAAAGCCAACCCACTGGTATCCGTACTCGCAAAATTGATCGAGCTTGATATCGGCGTGGAAACAGCGACATTACCAGAACTATATATGGCATTGGAAACGGGATTCGCACCAGACAGGATCGTGTTCGACTCCCCGGCAAAAACTATCGTTGAACTGGAATATGCCATAGAGAGAAACGTTCACATGAACGCCGATTCGCCGGAGGAGTTAAGTCGGATTGCAAATATACTGAAAAGGATTGAAACTAAAAGCACGTTTGGTTTGCGCGTAAATCCCCAGGTAGGCTCGGGCGATATAGAGATCACGAGCACGGCCGGCAAACACTCCAAATTCGGCGTACCGCTCGATCGGTTCAAGGATCAGATCATAGAGGCCTATGGGAAATATAGCTGGTTAACCGGTATTCACGTACATATCGGTTCGCAAGGTATGCCTCTGGATAAACTGGTAGAGGGTATAAGAAAATTATACGATTTGGCTGAAGAAATAAATCAATTGCTAGAAAAAAGGGGCGCGGGGAATCGTATCGAAATAGTCGATATCGGCGGCGGAATGCCGGTCACCTATCTCGAAAACACCCCCATGCCAAACATTGATGACTATTTCGGTAAGCTTAAAACCGCCGTACCGGGATTGTTTTCGGGAAAATATAAAATCATTACCGAGTTCGGGCGTTATATACACGCAAATGCAGGCTGGGCAATATCTCGGGTGGAATACGTGAAAAATTACGATAAAAAAAATTACGCGGTTATTCATCTGGGCGCCGATATGTTTATCCGAGAATGCTACGACCGTGGAAACTGGCCGCATGAATTTTCGGCTTTAACCTCGGAGGGAAAAATAAAGCTAGGCAAGCAGGTTAAATACGATATTGCCGGGCCACTCTGTTTCTCCGGGGATATCATCTCCGAAAAAGTTAAATTACCGGAGTTAAATCCCGGTGACTATGTAACCATACACGATACCGGAGCGTATACTACAAGCATGTGGTCTCGCTACAATAGCCGCCAGATGCCGACGATTATCGGTTATTATAATGATGGTGAAAAAATCGAGGTGTTAAAACATCGCGAAAGCTTAATGGATATTTACAAATTTTGGAAATAAACCATACAATAATTAATGGAGAGCAAGATGAAATACGGAGCACGTAATCAGATCAAAGGTACGGTAAAGAAAATCAAAAAAGGCGATATAATGTGCCAGGTAACCCTGGATATCCCGGAGGGTTCTCTCATGAACTCGGTCTGCACCATGGAATCGCTCGATGACCTCGGTTTAAAAGAGGGCGATAATATCAAGGTAGTGGTCAAAGCCATAAACGTACTGCTGGTGAAAGAATAAAGAAGTCACGAAAGGCCTCATGTCGTACCAGAAATCTCGTCAAGCGGAATTAGAGGCTGAGCTTAAACCGCTTTTAGAAAAAAGCGAGCTATCAACTTGTCGTATAGATATTCAAAACGAATACACCCAACTCGTATTAGTTAACGAACCCCAGCGCGGCCTTCAACTGGCAACCGATACCAACGAAATCACGGAAAAACTCGCCTACCATGATGGTATCGCCTACAGTATGGCGCTCATGGGTTTCGCCTGCTACATGATGTCAGACTATGAGTCCTCCCTGATGAAGCTGTTCAAAGCCAAGTCGATGGTCGAGCAGAGTGGTTCGATTGCAAATCGTGCTAAGGTTTTTCAGCTACTTGGCAGTGTCAAACTCAGCATGGGCGACTACGATCAGGCGTTATCGTATGCGCTCGAAGCCTTAAAGACTTTCTAGCAAACGGATGAAAATCAATTCGAGGCCTGGGCTCTTCAGGGAGTAGGCGCGGCTTACGCCGATTTCGGTGATTATGATAAATCTCAGGAGTGTTTCGAGAAGAGTCTTAAAGTATTCGATAAGGTGGATGAGGTAATGACAGATATACGATAGTGCAGCTATTGAGAGAATCAGTCGTCGCTGTTGATAATAAAATTTACTGCAAATACTTCGCCTCAAACGTACACACCGGGTAAACCGGTGGTTTTTAGGATCAATAAAAAACCGGCGGATAAAATATCCGCCGGTTCGGGAGTATCTAAACAAAAAAGAAGATTGCTTACTTAGCAGCATGCCAACAAGGTAAGCATCATTGCACATCCCTATTAGGCGATACGGGCAATCGCTCCCTCACGCATCATGGTTCCGGTATTAACGAATCTCTCATGCCAGCTTAGAGCCTCACCGAGAATATGTGGCGTATGTTTCCCCGGAGAGGAATTCATCGCCTTACGGAAATACTCTTGAAGCATCGGTTTGTAATCCGGGTGGGCGCATTTTTCGATAATTAGCTTAGCGCGTTTGGTCGGGCATAGTCCGCGAAGATCGGCCAGGCCCTGCTCGGTAACAATCACGTTAACATCATGCTCGGTGTGATCCACATGCGAAACCATCGGCACGATACATGAAATCGAGCCGTTTTTCGCGGTCGAGGGACTCATGAAGAATGAAATCGAGGCGTTCCTGGCAAAATCGCCCGAGCCGCCTATACCATTCATGATCTTCGAACCCATAACGTGTGTGGAATTAACATGACCATAAATATCGGATTCGATCATAGCATTCATCGCCAGACAACCTAATCTACGGATGATCTCGGGATGATTGGAAATCCTCTGGGCGCGAAGTATGATCTTGCTGCGATACTCATCCATGTTCTTGTTGATTTTCTCGTTTAAATCAGGTGAAAGCGAAAAGGCCGTTGCCGAGGCAATCGTCATCTTGCCCGAATCCAACAGGTCGATCATCCCATCCTGAATAACTTCGGTATAGGAAGTGATATTTTCGAAATTCCCCTCATTCAAACCGTACAAAACGGCGTTGGCGATATTCCCCACTCCCGATTGCAGAGGTAATAAATTCTCCGGAATTCTTCCGCTTTTAACCTCGATCTCAAGGAAATCCAGGATGTGCTGGGCAATTTTCGTCGAGTTCTCATCGGGTTTGGCGAGAGGTGTGTTACGATCTGAGGTATTGGTTAGGACGATACCGGCAATCTTCTCCTGGGGGCATTTCATATATGGCGTACCAATCCTATCGGAGGGATGAACCAGGGGTAATGGTTTGCGATTCGGGGGCATACGCAATTGACCGTAAATGTCATGCATTCCCTCGAGCTTGGGGCTTTGCCACTCGTTAACCTCAAGAATTACCTTATCGGCGAAATCAATCCAGGTAACATTGTTGCCCACAGAGGATGCCGGAATCAGATACCCCTCCTCAGTGATACCGGTAACCTCGATAATAGCTACTCCAAGTTCGCCATAGAAACCATAGGATACGGCCTCGGCCACATGCGACAGGTGATTATCGATATACTCCATATCTCCGGAGTTGATTTTCTTACGGCAGATAGGATCGGATTGGTATGGTAAACGAAGTTCAAGGCCATCGACCATAGCTAAAGCGCCGTCAAGCTCCGGAGCTGTCGAGGCGCCTGTCCAGACACTGATACGGAAATTATCACCCTCGAGATGCTTATCCATGATTCTCTTGGCCAGAGCTTTGGGTACTACCTTGGGGTAGCCCGCGCCGGTAAAACCACTCATCCCGACATTTACGCCATTGGGAATAAGAGCAGCCGCTTCCTCGGCACTCATAATTTTATCATGAAGCGCTTTTAAACGAATTCTATCTTTAGCAGACATTGCTGTATCTCCTGTAAAGTACTTCTTACATTGCTAAAATATTCACAAATATAACGAATCCGAATCTAAACCGATTAAGCTTAATTAGCAAGTGAATTTATGTTATTTTATAACAAATAATTAATAAGACAAATTCACTATTTCACAATAGATATATATATGTAACAAATGTAGTTTAATCGGGCTATTGATAGTCCTATTTTAAAACGGTTATTTCATACATATTAATAACCGTAAGGATATAAGTAAAAGCATATTAGCCTGAGCTGCGCAATAAAACACTGGTGCAAATGCATATTCAATGGAGCTATTGGATGAGTATATAATGGACTTTGAGTGTTTATCATGGAAGGTGAATAGATATTATTATGGCAGTGGCAATGAAGATAGCCAGCACCCAGTAAATAGAATTAGCCAGGCGCGAGTTCTTGTTTGAACCAATCAGGCTTTCGTAACCCACCATTATCAGTGAGATGATACTCATGTAGATTGGTTTAATCGGCTCTGGTAGTATCCGCTTTGAAACATAAGCTAGCGCTATTATACTAATACCCAGCGATAATGCAACATGTATATGTCCTGATACGACAAGCGCTTTAGCGATTCTCAAATATTTATACATCACTTGAGTATACGATTAAACATAGCTCAAACTCAACTGCAAAATATCTACATACTAGAAAGAGTACTACAAACAGCGGGGGTTATTTCCTGGTTACCAGGCGCTGCTCGATAATCTTAGTGAGGTTTATCATAAAAGCAGTATAGGTAATTCGATCATTTAAATTGTTTAGTAAGGGGTACCCGGGGTCATGCCAAGGCAGGCTAAATAAACGAAGCATACAGTAATACTAAAAATCACACTTACAATAATAATTTCCGCCAACGACATTAACACTATGTCAGCCACTCCGGCAACAACGAGTATCCTTGCACAAGCCGGGAATCTGTCACTGATAATATTCCTCCGACATGTACATTGCAAGGCTGTATCACCGGTGAGGATAACTTGATTGAAATAATTTCCCGCTTGACTGAAATATCTCACAATACATATCATACGATTATGAATTACTACTACCTGGCCGCAGGCATCTTATCGTTGATACTCTCGGTGGCTCATGCTATCTGGGGCGATATACAAATCATCCCGGACTTGAACAACTCGAACTCAACGGAGCTGACGAAGATCGCGTTTTTCATAGGCTGGCATCAGGTGACGGCCCTGCTGGCGGTCTCTGGAATAGCCCTGGTATTATTCGCGGCAAAAATCAAATCAACCGTATCGAAATCCGGCGCGATAGTGATACTCTGCATAGTAATCGCCAATTTCCTACTGTTTCTAATCGTCAGCGCGTTCAAGATGCCATCCCTGCTGACCGATTCGGCGCCTCAACATGTTATGTTTTCAGCATTGATAATCACCATCGTCCTGGGCCTTCGCAAGCATGTGAAGTAAAGCAAATCGTAAATCAATCGCCATGCTTTAATCAAAGCAGTCATTGCGAGGATCAAGGCAAGGTGGCAATCTGTTTGTTAAATGAAGGTATATATAATCAATGACAAACGCTCTCGAAAAGTACGGAAACTATAAACAGGCCGTGGAACTCTTGCAACAGGCAACCTCCACGTTGACCGATTTCACCTATCAACTGAAAAACGATCCCTCGTTTAAAAAACTTCGTGGCCAGGCGCGGGCCGAATTGCAGCATCTATACGATCAGCTCAGCGAGGATTTCGAGTTGAAGAAACTGCCGGTGTATCTCCCGATACGCAAAAAGATATTCGTGGCCGGCGTGACATTCCATACCGGCGGCGTGCCCTCCGAGGTGCGGATCTACTCGATCAAAGGCCGTCACAACAAAGCCTACGACAAATGGACGCCGCGAGATATACGGCCCTACTCCGAATCCGAGATATTCGAGACATTCATTCACGAGTCCGCGCATGTATTGGAGGCCACCCGTCATGGACGTATGGGGCATGGCAAGCCGTTCATCAAAGCCTATGAGAATATCGAGGAGTATTATCTGAATGCCGGTTATGAAAATCTAATTGACGAGAAACTACGCTTAACCGGCCTTCCACGCAAAGTTGCAAGACGATAATCCAATTCAGGAATGATAATTTCGTGGCTAGGGTACGTCCTTGCTTGCCCGGGCGGTGCCCCAACTTGCAATTTGTTATCTATTTATTAGCTATTGCATTAGGTGTCAATAAGCCAGATAAATAGATCATTTTTCCCTTGACAGGCTTTTGTCTGCTGGTATATTAAAGAAGGTTTTGGTTAAGGGGAGAATGCAAACTATCATGAATCCAGCACTAATGTAATATCTAAAGAATAAAATCGATTTGCTACATACGTAGTATAATCGATTTTTTTATGCAGGCGAGGCTCGTTTTTCCACGGCTCGTTTGATAGGGCGGCATGATTTTCATCAGCCCGCAACGAATTTCCCCTACTACTTGAAAGCAGTTCGGCATTAACAATCGTAAATGAGATAAACAAAAACATTCACCCCGAAATCGGGAGATTATAATCAATTCGAGTAAGTGAGAGAGGACGGCATCTACTGCGATGCCATGTCTAAGAGAGTAATTATTTTTTGGGCTATGGAACGAGGCGGCATAAATTGCATTTATCGGTAATAACCCAAAGTTGCGGAGGCTCGCTAAAAGTCTATCGAGGCCGGCCGATATTTCTTATATAGCCACAAGGAAAGGGGTTTAAAATGATTCTTAGGAAACCTATCAAACGGCTATAGCTCGTTTTGGTCAAACCTTGCATTATTAAATCATCGACATTATTAAAGTTGGAGTAAACCATACTATAAATTGGGATTCGAGCTAACCACCCCATTCGCAGGCTGATAATCAATTACTGTTTTATACCTTTAACTCTTGGAGGAGATATGACTCGCACACGGATGTTTTGGATCATATGCTTTTTCATCTTGGGTCTCACCACACAGCTCGCACTGGCAAATTACAGTATTGATGTTCACTCTCGTTTTGGTGAACTCAATCGAACCGAAGTTACTTATAATAGCAATCAGTACATTAAACTTAGCGGTGAGGAATTAGCGCTCACCAACTCCGGCCAGGTAGGCGCGCCCGAGATCCCGGTGATCTACGAGATGGAGATCTCGCCGCAAAATCTCATCGCTAATGGCGTGAGCTATACCGTGCAGCTTGGCGATCCGATCGATCTGGATTACCTGCCGCTGCCGGTGCAGCCGCCCGATCACGATATCGCCGACAGCCTGGTTAACTTTGAACTCTACCCGTGGCCGCAGCCGCCCGAGTTCGTACCGCCCGGCGCGGAGTACTCGATGGCGCAGTATCCCGCCGACCCGGTAGAGTTCATCGGGGAGGACTATCTCAACGGGGCCACGTTTGCCCGGGTGATGATATACTCCTATGTTTACTACCCCGCCACCAACCAGATACGCCATGTCGAGAGTGTCAGTTTCTCGTTTAACTACACCTCGATTAGCCGCGACCCGATTTGCCCCAGCGCCATGTTCGTTGCCGACTCGGCGTTGAATATCGCGGTGCAGAAAGCTATGGTCACCTTAAACCCGCGGCAGGTGCCCGCAAGGCAGCCCTCCGGCACCGCTATCCTTCAATACAACGAGACCGTGTTCCGGGATGTCGACACTGTTAATTCGGTGATGGAGTTTACCAACCCCGCCATACTGCTTATCACCGCCAACGATTTCTACGACACCGAGCCGACCTACAAGATCGCCCATCACCTGCTCATGATGGGTTATCCGCCGTTGACTCTTTCGCGCGAACGGATTGAGCATGATTATACGGGTATCAACACCAAGGATAAGATCCGCAACTGTATTAAGTATCACAAACAGCAGTACGGCACCAATTACGTGATGCTCATAGGCAGTTTCGCCCCCCAAAGCGATGACCCCAACACCGACATCCCAATTTTCTACACGGCGTTTCCCGAGGCGCACCCGGATGGCAGACCTGACGATTTAAACAGAAGCGACATAATTTACACATTACTCGTTGGCGAGCTATCGTTATATGATGGCAACGGTAACGGAGCTTACTTAGAGGCTCGTAATATTGATGGTATCTACCCTACTATTCCGCAAGTCTGGCTCGGTAGGATTCCCTGCAACAATGCAAGCGAACTTGCAAACTATGCCGAGGCTATGGTTCGTTCTGAGAACCAACCGGTACCGGAAAGTCTTCCATTTGATAATCCGTATCTGCATGTAAGAGATATTGCCACCTATTCAGTTAACGAATTCGTTGATTGGGGATCATACCTTTATGCGACAGAGCCGATCTCTGGATACAATATTTCTCATTTCCCTGAGGGATTTGAGGGCCAGCCTGATGGCGATGCTGAACTTCCTTTAGTATATACACCCGAGCAACTAATGGCGCCATGGGGGGATAACTATTACAATATGGTTATGGCACCTTGCAACCCGGCAATGTTTACTACCAGGCAATCTGGTTACTATGGGCCGTACTTATCTAATTTTAGTTTCTTTTATAGTAAAAGATGTAATTATCAGTATGGCGGTAATATATACATTTTACCAGACTTTTCTGCATCTGTTGATTGCGATGATTATAGCTGGTGGGATGTAGACCACTACAGTGATACATCTATGGTGGAGTTTTTGATGAATAGCGGTTCATCTCATAGCTGCATCGGTGCTGCCGGAGCATTGTACAAACCATCGTACCCGTTTTATTTAAAATGCTTGAATAGGTTTCTCTTTGTTGTAGAGATGAGTGATTTACCGATTGAAGAGAGATCAATTGCTTTTGGCCATTACCTCGCTATGGGGGGATCTTCATGCCCTTATACACAGGAATTTAGAGTATTAAATTACTTTGGCAACCCCTTAGCACCAATGCGTAGTAATACTAGTTACAGATACTTACAATCAGAATGTCCTAGCCACATTTCACCATCAAGAAACCCACAGCAGGTAATCATCAATGTAGATGACAATGGTCGATACGATAACAATGGCCAACCTGACAGTATAAAAGTAGTTTGCTGGAGCCCGGAGAATAATTTAATGAAAATAGGTTATACTCAGCAAGGTAGGTATTTCTTCAATTCAACAATCTGGCGGCCGGGGCAAGTACAAGTAAGAGCCTCGTATCCTAACAGGTTCTACGATGATAGAAATATCCCCATCGGCAGGTACGAACCGCGTGATGAAAATATCACACCTCTCAGCAAATGCGCGGATGTACGAACAATACTTGTCATTGATCAAACTTATTCACACAACGCCGATAGTTTGATTAAGATAGGCATACGTCAGGGATATGAGATTTGTAAAACACATGAACTTCCTTCCTCGTTAGAGCTTGAGAACTACGATGTTGTTATTGATTTCGATGGTTCCAGGCTATATGGCGAATCTTTCATGAGTGACGAAGTGCTTCAAGAGCATTATGATTTACTATACCCATATGCTGAAAATGGTGGAAAGATAATCAATTTCGGGGACTTTAGAAATGATGATTACTGGGATATATTTAGCTGTTGGGATACTTTCTTCCTTGGCATTAATTCAGTTATGAATGGATTTATTAATAATCCTATTACCGGTGGAATGAGTATAGCATACAACGAGCCTGCACCGCATGATGATTATATGCCTTACTCTGGCTGGAGTACTACAATTTTCGAACCTATGCCATTCAGGCAGGGAACACGAGCAATGGCAATCGAGGCGGGTGAGACCGGGCGATTTGATTGGTATCCCGGTTTCGGTTTTGCCTACTTCACCGATGAGGGCCAAAACACACGCGCCGATATGCTAAACGCCATACTCAAAAACCTGTTCTACACTGTCGATGCGCCCGAGCAACCACTGCCACAGGAGTACTCACTATCCCAGAATTACCCCAACCCGTTCAACGCTCAAACGAATATCAGTTTCGCCCTGCCAGAGGAGACTGAGGTTAACATTCGTATCTACAACATAAAAGGCCAGTTAGTTCAGACGATATCACCGGGGCAGTTACCCGCGGGCAACCACAACATAACCTGGGATGCCAACGATGCCGCCAGCGGGGTGTATTTCTACACTATCGACACCGGAGCTTTCACAGAGACAAAGCAGATGACACTGTTGAAGTAACATAGTAAGGGTAGGTCAGGCACTGCCTGATCTACCCGCCTCTCAAGGGAGGAATAATGAATAACAAAACGATAATGATGGTGCTGGCGGCAATCATCATGATAGCAACGATACAAACCTTATCTGCTGAGGATAGTAGTATCACGCCATTCAACAAATGTGCCGATATTGATTCAATCCTGGTTATCGATCAGCTCAACTCCCACAACGCTGATAGTTTAGTTGCTATAGGTACAAGGCAAGGCTATAATTTAACTTTTGTAAATGCTCTTCCCAATATGCTTGAGCTTGATACTTACGATGTGGTATTAGACTTTGACGGCTCAAGGCTATATGGTGAACCATTCATGAGTGAACAACAACTTCAAGAGCATTTTAATTTGCTTTATGCATACGCTGAACTTGGAGGTAAAGCCATTAACTTCGGTGATTTTAGAAATGATGATTACATCGGCGTTTTTGATTATACTACAATTCCATTCTTAGGATGCAATACATCCATGGTGGGATTAAGCTGCAATGATGTAACTGCTGGGATAAGTGTTGAGTACAACGAACCTGGTCCCCACAACGATTACATGCCAAGAGTTACTGGCTGGTATACAGCAATATTTGAACCAGCTCCTTTCATTCAAGGTGTACGCGGGATTATAGTTGAAGTCGGCGAAACTGGCCGTTTCGACTGGTACAACGGTTTCGGCTTTGCCTACTTCACCGATGAGGGGCAGAACACACGCGCTGAGATGCTAAACGTCATCCTCAAAAACCTGTTCTACACTGTCGATACGCCAGAACTATCACTACCGCGGGAGTACAACCTATCCCAGAACTACCCCAACCCGTTCAATGCTCAAACGAATATCAGTTTCGCCCTGCCAGAGGAGACTGAGGTCAGCATCCGCATTTACAACATCACCGGCCAGTTGGTTGAGACACTATCACCGGGATTGCTGCCCGCAGGCAATCACAACGTAACCTGGGATGCCAACGATGCCGCCAGTGGTGTGTATTTCTACACTATCGACACCGGCGCTTTCACCGAGACAAAGCAGATGACACTGTTGAGGTAACATAGTCACAGAGTAGGTCAGGTACTGCCTGATCTACCCGCCTCTCAAGGGAGGAATAATGAAGATGAAAACGATAATGATGGTGATGGTAGCAATCATCATGATAGCAACGATACAAACCTTATCTGCTGAGGATAGTAGTTTCACCCCATTCAACAAATGCGCTGACGTTGATTCAATCTTAGTAATCGACCAACTCAACTCTCCTAACGCTGATAGTTTAATTGCTGTGGCAACAAGGTTAGATTACAATTTAACAACCGTAAATGTTCTACCTGATATGCTTGAGCTTGATATTTACGATGTTGTAATAGACTTTGACGGCTCCAGGCAATATGGCGAATCTTTCATGAGCGACGAAGTACTTCAAGAGCATTTCGATTTACTATACCAATACGCTGAAAATGGAGGCAAAGTAATCAATTTCGGTGATTTTGAGAATGACGATTATTTTGATGTCTTCTACACTTTTACATCAGATCCTGTTATGCTTAATCATGCTATGGCCGGGGTTTCCTATAATCGATGTACTTCAGGCCTCATTGTAGATTATAATGAACCTGCCCCTCATTGTGATTACTGGCCCAGAGATGATAATGGCCGAACAGCTTTTGAGGGGCTTCCTTATTATCCCGGTAAAAGAGGTGTTACAGTTGTAATCGGCGAAACTGGCCGTTTCGACTGGTACAACGGTTTCGGCTTTGCCTACTTCACTGATGAAGGACAGAATACCAGAGAGGAGCTACTCAACGCCATCCTCGCTAACCTGTTCTACACTGTCGATGCGCCCGAACAAGAACTGCCACAGGAATATAGCCTCTCCCAGAACTACCCCAATCCTTTCAACGCTAAAACAAATATCAGTTTCGCGTTGCCAGAGGAGACTGAGGTCAGCATCCGCATTTACAACATCACCGGCCAGTTGGTTGAGACACTATCACCGGGATTGCTGCCCGCAGGCAATCACAACGTAACCTGGGATGCCAACGATGCCGCCAGCGGGGTGTATTTCTACACTATCGATACCGGAGCTTTCATCGAGACAAAGCAGATGACACTGTTGAAGTAACATAGTAAGGGTAGGTCAGGCACTGCCTGACTTACCCCCCTCTCGTGGGAGGAATAATGAATAACAAAACGATATTGATGATAATGGCGGTGGTTGTGTTCATGCTGGCATTGCTGATACCATTATCAGCCCAGAACCACATTTCACCATCAAGAAACCCACAGCAGGTAATCATAAACGTAGATGACAACGGCCGATACGATAACAATAGCCAACCTGACAGCGTAAAAGTAGTGTGCTGGAGTCCTGAGAACAACTTAATGAAAATAGGTTATACTCAGCAAGGTAGGTATTTCTTCAATTCAACAATCTGGCGGCCGGGGCAAGTACAGGTAAGAGCCTCATATCCTAACAGATTCTACGATGATAAAAATATCCCCATTGGCAGATACGAACCACGCGATGAAAATATAACACCTCTCAGCAAATGCGCTGATGTACGAACAATACTTGTCATTGATCAAACTTATTCACACAACGCCGATAGTTTGATTAAGATAGGCATACGTCAGGGATATGAGATTTGTAAAACACATGAACTTCCTTCCTCGTTAGAGCTTGAGAACTACGATGTTGTTATTGATTTCGATGGTTCCAGGCTATATGGCGAATCTTTCATGAGTGACGAAGTGCTTCAAGAGCATTTCGATTTACTATACCAATACGCTGAAAATGGTGGAAAGATAATCAATTTCGGGGACTTTAGAAATGATGATTACTGGGATATATTTAGCTGTTGGGATACTTTCTTCCTTGGCATTAATTCAGTTATGAATGGATTTATTAATAATCCTATTACCGGTGGAATGAGTATAGCATACAACGAGCCTGCACCGCATGATGATTATATGCCTTACTCTGGCTGGAGTACTACAATTTTCGAACCTATGCCATTCAGGCAGGGAACACGAGCAATGGCAATTGAGGCGGGCGAGACAGGCCGATTTGATTGGTATCCCGGTTTCGGCTTTGCCTATTTCACCGATGAGGGCCAGAACACCCGCGCCGAGATGCTAAACGCCATCCTCGCTAACCTGTTCTATACTGTCGATGCTCCGGAGCAACCATTGCCGCAGGAGTACTCACTCTCCCAGAACTACCCCAACCCATTCAACGCTAAAACAAATATCAGTTTCGCTTTGCCAGAGGAGACTGAGGTCAGCATCCGCATCTACAACATAACCGGCCAGTTGGTGGAGACACTATCACCGGGGTTGTTACCCGCAGGCAATCATAACGTAACCTGGGATGCCAACGATGCCGCCAGTGGTGTGTATTTCTACACTATCGACACCGGCGCTTTCACCGAGACAAAGCAGATGACACTGTTGAGGTAACATAGTCACAGAGTAGGTCAGGTACTGCCTGATCTACCCGCCTCTCAAGGGAGGAATAATGAAGATGAAAACGATAATGATGGTGATGGTAGCAATCATCATGATAGCAACGATACAAACCTTATCTGCTGAGGATAGTAGTTTCACGCCATTCAACAAATGCGCTGACGTTGATTCAATCTTAGTAATCGACCAACTCAACTCTCCTAACGCTGATAGTTTAATTGCTGTGGCAACAAGGTTAGATTACAATTTAACAACCGTAAATGTTCTACCTGATATGCTTGAGCTTGATATTTACGATGTTGTAATAGACTTTGACGGCTCCAGGCAATACGGTGAACCATTCATGAGTGAACAACAACTTCAAGAGCATTTTAATTTGCTTTATGCATACGCTGAACTTGGAGGTAAAGTCATTAACTTCGGTGATTTTAGAAATGATGATTACATCGGCGTTTTTGATTATACTACAATTCCATTCTTAGGGTGCAATACATCCATGGTGGGATTAAGCTGCAATGATGTAACTGCTGGGATAAGTGTTGAGTACAACGAACCTGCTCCCCACAACGATTACATGCCGAGAGTTACTGGCTGGTATACAGCAATATTTGAACCAGCTCCTTTCATTCAAGGTGTACGCGGGATTATAGTTGAAGTCGGCGAAACTGGCCGTTTCGACTGGTACAACGGTTTCGGCTTTGCCTACTTCACCGATGAGGGGCAGAACACACGCGCTGAGATGCTAAACGTCATCCTCAAAAACCTGTTCTACACTGTCGATGCGCCGGAGCAACCATTGCCGCAGGAGTACTCACTCTCCCAGAACTACCCCAACCCATTCAACGCTAAAACAAATATCAGTTTCGCTTTGCCAGAGGAGACTGAGGTCAGCATCCGCATTTACAACATCACCGGCCAGTTGGTTGAGACATTATCACCGGGGTTGTTACCCGCGGGCAATCATAACGTAACCTGGGATACCAGAGATGCCGCAAGTGGGGTATATTTCTACACCATCGACACTGGCACCTTCACCGAGACAAAGCAGATGACACTGTTGAAGTAACATAGTAAGGGTAGGTCAGGCACTGCCTGACTTACCCCCCCTCTCAAGGGAGGAATAATGAATAACAAAACGATATTGATGATAATGGCGGTGGTTGTGTTCATGCTGGCATTGCTGATACCATTATCAGCCCAGAACCACATTTCACCATCAAGAAACCCACAGCAGGTAATCATCAATGTAGATGACAATGGTCGATACGATAACAATGGCCAACCTGACAGTATAAAAGTAGTTTGCTGGAGCCCGGAGAATAATTTAATGAAAATAGGTTATACTCAGCAAGGCAGGTATTTCTTCAATTCAACAATCTGGCGGCCAGGACAAGTACAAATAAGAGCCTCGTATCCTAACAGGTTCTACGAGGATAGAAATATCCCCATCGGCAGGTACGAACCGCGTGATGAAAATATCACACCGCTTGGTAAATGTGCGGATGTTAATGCCATACTCGTAATCGACGAGATAGATTCCCACAATGCTGACAGCTTAATTGCAGTAGGTTCAAGAATAGGTTATAATTTCACTACTGCAAATTCACTTCCCGATATGCTTGAGCTTAACTGCTATGATGTAGTAATTGATTGCGATGGGCAGTATGGAGAACAAAGACTAACCGAACAGCAATTACAAAACCATTTCGATTTAATATACCCCTATGCTGAAAACGGAGGAAAAGTAATCAATTTCGGTGATTTTAACAATGATGATTACTTTAATATTTTTAATACATTTCCATCTTGGCCTGTTTTGCTTAATCGTGCTATTGCTGGGGTTTCCTATAATCGATGTACTTCGGGCTTAATTGTAGAATATAATGAACCTGCGCCTCATGATGATTACAGTCCTAGAGATGATATAATTCGAACAGCTTTTGAAGGTATTCCCTATTATCCCGGCAAAAGAGGTATTATTGTTGAAGCTGGCGAAACTGGCCGCTTCGACTGGTACAACGGTTTCGGCTTTGCCTACTTCACCGACGAGGGCCAGAACACGCGCGCCGAGATGCTTAACGCCATCCTCGCTAATCTGTTCTACACTGTAGATGCTCCAGAGCAACCATTGCCGCAGGAGTACAGCCTCTCTCAGAACTACCCCAACCCGTTCAACGCTCAAACGAATATCAGTTTCGCCCTGCCCGAGGAGACTGAGGTTAACATTCGTATCTACAACATAACAGGCCAGCTGGTTGAGGCATTATCACCGGGACAATTACCCGCAGGCAATCACAACATAACCTGGGATACCAGAGATGCCGCAAGTGGGGTATATTTCTACACCATCGACACTGGCACCTTCACCGAGACAAAGCAGATGACACTGTTGAAGTAACATAGTAAGGGTAGGTCAGGCACTGCCTGATCTACCCGCCTCTCAAGGGAGGAATAATGAAGATGAAAACGATAATGATGGTGATGGTAGCAATCATCATGATAGCAACGATACAAACCTTATCTGCTGAGAATAGTATTTTCACACCGCTCGGCATATGAAAATCCAAGAAAGTATTGAAGATAAGGATTTTCCGATATCTGCTGCACCGTCTCCCGATCAGTTAGAACCAGACGCGGCTTGTTTGCCGGCAGAATGCGCAGTCTACATGACTCAAGAAGGTTCCCAGGCAGCGCCTGGAAATCAGGAAACTCGGTCTGAGTTAACTGACGGCGAAATTTAATATTTCTCATTCCAGGGTAATATAAGATGTAACGAATGTCATGATACACGACGAAAATCACATATGTTTATACCTGTTATTAACAGATATTTCCAACTTGCCAAACCCACCTCCAAACATTACATTACACGCGTTTAATCGCGCGGTAGATTAACGGTCTGCGCGCAATAACAATCTCGTTGCGAAACGCCGGGATTATTGAAAAAGCCAAATTGGATAGTTGCGATGTCATGAATCATTTCCTGATACCTGATTTCATGCGGATGTCGCCGGGAAAGGATGAGCAAAGGACTTCATCAGCCAAGCGACGGGTGAAAAAGGCTTTTTCAGCAAGCCGCCGTTTCGTAACCGCCGATTGAAGCTTTCAACTTAAGGAGATTGACGCGGCCTCACAATCAGGAGGCCTCGCAATAGCAATAAAGAGAAAAGGAAAATACCGTGGCTGATGATAGCGTTGTTTACAAAGGATATAAAGGCGAAGCCCTGGCCAAATTAAAGGAGCTGGGCGTTCGGGTATGGTCGGATGTTGTAATTAAAAGCAATAAGGGCAAATTCGTCGGCGTGATTCTTCCACGCTCGGAAACCTCTGGTGATAAACATATCGTACTAAAACTCCGAAACGGTTACAATATCGGTTTGGCCACCACCTCCATCCTTGAGGCTAAGGAAACGGCATTTAAAGAGGCCGTGTACAAAATACCCGAAAAAGAGTTTCCGTTCGATGAGAAAAAGCCCAATGTTACCCTGCTTGGCACCGGCGGAACCATAGCCTCACGCCTCGATTATCGTACCGGGGCGGTTATTCCGGCTTTCACACCGGGCGAATTGTACGGCGCAGTGCCTGAATTAGCCGATATCTGCAATATGCGCACGGAGAAGATCTGCGGTATATTTTCTGAAAATATGGGGCCGGAGCAGTGGAAACTCGTAGCCGAGGCAATTGGCCGCGAGATTGAGAATGGCGTTGATGGTATAATCGTCGGTCATGGCACCGATACTATGCATCACACTGCAGCTGCATTAACTTTCATGGTGCAAGACTCTCCGATTCCAATTGTCATGGTCGGATCGCAGCGTTCCTCGGATCGTCCCTCCTCGGATGCCGCTCGTAACCTGATGGCGGCTGCCTGGACAGCCGCGCATGGCGATATTGCCCAGGTGATGGTGTGTATGTTCGGGCCAACCTCCGATCAATACAACCTGCTTCATTCGGGTACCCGGGTTCGTAAGATGCATTCCAGCTATCGTTCCACGTTTCGTACTTTAAGCGATGTCCCGATCGCGCGTGTCGAGGTGGGCGGTATCTCCCATATTAAAACCGCTTACAAAAAGCGTCGGGATGATCGTAACGTTAAAATCAATCCGGTATTCGAGGACAAAATAGCGATCGTTTATTACTACCCCAATATGCAGCCAGATATTATCGAGGCCCTGATTGACAACGGCTATAAGGGGATAGTGATCGCCGGAACCGGACTGGGTCATGTTAACAAACCGCTGTATAAGCCTCTGAAAAAAGCTATCGATAAGGGAGTCGCGGTATACATGACCGTGCAGACTCTCTGGGGCTATGTCGATATGTACGTGTACGACACCGGTCGTGACCTGATGCATCTGGGTGTGGTACCGGCCGCCAACATGCTGCCAGAGGTGGCTTATGTCAAGCTCGGCTGGGCGCTCGGCCAAACCACCGACCCCGACGAGGTGAAAAATATCATGCTCACTCCTATCGCCGATGAGATAACCCCACGCGAGCCCTATGATGGCTACCTTGTCTTGCAGGGCGGTATCCCGGAGGTAGATGAGTTTATCGGTAGTTTGAAATTGTAAACCCCGATAGTATTGCTTTAATATTCTATTCTAATACTGTTCGGTCTTTCCTTCTCATTACTAAGCGCTGCTTCGCAATGTGGTTTGCCTGCCGGTAGAATACGTATTCTACATGACTCGAGGAGTTTTCGAGTTAGCGTTTGGAAAACAGGGGAAATAAGACTTACATAAGCGGGATTTAGAAGGATGGAAGCGGAACTATATCCAGATATTAACTTCTAATTCGATCTAAAAATCAATATGAGAAATTTTGCTACATACAATGATTAAGATAGCAAATTTACACAGGACATTAGTGATTCCATTCCTATAGTTTCCCCAAATACGTAATCCCTATAGCACCGCTATACCTCCTCTGCCAGTATGGTATCACATCATATTCCTCATCGTAATAATCATTATAATCCCGGAAATCGTACTCATTATAGCTATAACCGAAATTGCCGAATATCTCGAGATTAGAAGACGGCTTGTATACTAATCCAAATGATGGCCTGAAAGAGGAATACTGTAATTCCCGCAAGCGAGGTGAGGCCAGTACCGAGACCGAGGTCAACTGATCCGAGGCAAATCGCCGGGGATGGTACTCAACGTCGGCGCTAATCATGAACTGGTCTGTTAGGGCAAGTAAACCACTGAATGTGGCATAGGAATTAACCTCAAAATGCCTATCAATAAGCGAGTTGGTTCCGGATTTGCGATTATATTTAAAATCGGAATAATCACCTCGAAGTGTTAGCGCATACTGCCCCGCAGTCAGGTTCGGGTATTGAAATCCATACGGCGTGAAATAATTTCCAATATCCTGTGCCTGAATAAAAATACCGGAAAAGATCGTAAATACTAATATGATGAAAATTCCAATCAATTTCATATATCCTCCCGTAGCGATTTTAAAATTGTTAACTGTCAGGCTATATACAGACGAAACTCATATATATTCTCTTTTAAAACAGAATAATTTCCTCATCAGGTTGTATAGTTAATGGATTGTAGATAAGTCAAACACTCAATAAAAAGGGCGAGGTAAATTGAGTAATCCCCTGACAGTTATAATCGCTACTGTAATAGTAGTTATAGCTTTATCCCTTATGCTGGTACTGGGTGTATCCTCCAAAATAATGCTTGAAATCATTATGATGATATTGAGCGTTATTATAGGCTTTTTGATTTAGTAAAATCTTAGAACCGGTATAACGACATAAAACCAAAATTGATATTATCGCGGGACATGCGTTAAAAATATAGTATTTTTAACAAACTCACTACTGTCCGGCCTTTCCATCTCGTTGCGAAGCGCTGCTTCGCAACGTGGCTTGTCTGCTGGCAGAATGCCTATTCTACATGACTCAACAAGGTTTCCAGGCAGCGCTTGGAAACCAGGAAACTAAGCTAACATCGACAAGACATATCAGGATGTATGATACGATGAATGTTTAATTATATCGGAAAATATCTTTAACCAACAATTCCAGGGAGAAATTTAAAATTTATCGAAAAACACCGGATACTAGTGTAACAAACTATATCGCTGCCCTGCCAAAGAGTTTAGATTACCTGTTAGATCAAGAAAAATTATCCGATAATCCCCATGAATGAGAGTACCCATATAGCCAAATTTATTGCTATCAACATACCTCCCTCGACACGGCTGATCTTTCTACCGGTACGCATGATGATTACGACTATGATCGTGAAAGCTATAAGGATATACAGGTTCAAAATAGCCGAGCTATCCACAGTCATCGTTCGTATTATCGAGGATAGCCCCAGCACGCCCAGTATATTGAACAAATTAGAGCCGATAAGATTACCTACCGACATCCCGTGACGGCCTTTGACGACAGCCGCCAGCGAGGTCGCCAGCTCCGGAATCGAGGTGCCGAACGCGATAATGGTCTGCCCGATAGTCCATTCGGAAACACCCAGTTCTCCGGCGATTTTCACTGCCGAGTTAACCAGGAAATGAGAGCTAGTAGCGATAAGGGCGATGCCCAGCACGAGCTTGAAAACATCCGATGGCTTGAACGTCTGCCGATCAATCTCTTCAACCTTTACCTTACCATTTCTTATCAGGTAGATGTTATATATAATAAGCGTTCCTAAAAATACTATACCCTCCCAATGGTCAAGGTTGTAATCGAGCAGAAAAATATATAGAAGCGCCGTAATTATAATTAGCATTACGCCATCGCGCCTGACAGATGAGCGTGATATTTTAATGGCTTTGATTAAAGCAACTAATCCGAGCACAAAACCGAGATTAATGATATTGGAGCCGGTCACGTTACTAATCGATAAATTACCATGCCCCGATAGAGCAGCGACAATAGTTACTCCGAATTCCGGGGCTGAGGTTCCGAAAGCAACAACGGTCAGGCCAACAACCAGATCAGAGATCCCCAATCGTCGGGCGATATGAGTTGCCCCAGTGACTATAAGATTGGCGCTCCACCATAAGGCAACACCGCAAACCGCTATTATCGCGAAATCAATTACAAAAATCATATATCCCCAAACTTATTATATTTACTGATATTCGGATTAAAATACAATAAAAAAGGGCGGCCATAACGACCGCCCATATTAATGTATTTAGCTGGTTGTTAAGCTATTTCAACATTATCATCTTTTTGGTGGTAGTGTTATCACCCTGCGAGAGTTTGTAGAAATAAACGCCCGAGGTAACCTTCTCACCTGATAAGTTATTACCATCCCAGATTATGCTATGGGTACCGGCAGCCATCTCCTCGTCAACGACGATACTGACTTTGCGACCCATGACATCATAAACCTCAAGACTAACGTGACCGGCGGTCGGCAAGCCGAACGAGATCTCGGTAGTCGGGTTGAACGGGTTGGGATAGTTCTGATTCAGCGTGAACGCATTCGGAACAGCCGATGAATAATCATCGATACCGACCGGGCCTACGTTCAAAGTACATGGTACGCTGAACATGCCGTTGTTGGGATCGTTGGTGTTAATACGAATCTCACCGTAATAGGTACCCTGTTCGAGTTCAGCCGAATTGAAGTTGACATCGAATACCTGCGAACCTTCCGGCGCGACATAGCCGACAGTCGGGTCCACGGTCAGCCAGAACAGAGGATAGCTGAACTTGATAGCCAGACCGCCTGAGCCGGTAAAGTTGTCATAGGCGTACTCAAGCCCGACATCACCATCAGCGTTTTCTACACCGACGGAAATATCACTATCGTATTCTCCCTCGGAGATATCACCATATTGTAAAAGAATCGAGTTATCATCGCCATCAAGAATAACCTGCATGTCATACCGACGAGAATCACCACCGTAAATATAGAAACCCCAATCGGTCCAGGAGACGATGAATTGATTCTCTGTCTCATCGTAGTAGTAGTAGCAGGTGCCTTCATAACCATTGAGATCATCCCACAATACGGCAATAATGTTGTTGGGATCACTGGTACCGGGGATGCCGGTGTTGGTGAGATAAGAGGTCGAGTAATTATTAAAAGAAACCCAACCGTTGGTGCTGACCTGAATATCGGTGACAGGAACACCGTAAAACTCGAAATTCATGCCCATCGAGATAGAATTGGAGTAACCGTCATCGTTCGGATTTGTTCCACCGTTGAAAGTGATCGCCGAACCGATTCCGGTGATATCTTTCCACTCGTAATGCGGGCCATTCTCCTCATCGGAGTCTATGTAAGTGTAGCCGAATGCATCCGGGCCACCAATACTGGTAATTACATCATCGTAGTTGAACGGTGATTCGCCCGTTACCTTGATCGAACCGTTCTCGTCCATGATATGGCCTTCTTTGGACTCGAATACCTGGCCGGTGTAGCTTCTTTCGGTATCATCGGTAGCACTCAATGCCAGATCGGTAAGCACAACAACATTATAATTAAGCTGAGCATCACCGTTGTTGGAAAGAGTCATCTGCACGTCATGCGAGTCGCCCTGCATGACATCAATATTCATCGAAGGACAAGACAAAGATGCCTCCGGTGCTCTCATGATACCACCGTTAAGTACTACGCCGTCAATATACCAGCCGGCGCGTTGTTGCGAACCATCGGTACCGAAACGGAATTTAATGGAGATTGTTTCACCCTCATAAGCCGAGAGATCCACGACAACTAATTCCCAGGTAGCTGGTTCGCCGGAGAATCCCGGACCATCATCGAGCCCAACGACCTCGGCTACCGGATAGCCACCCTCTGGGGTAAGTAAATCCCAATTTAAACCACCATCGATAGAAACCTGAAGTTGTCCACCGTCATAATCTTCCTCGATTACGTACCAGTGGTAGAACGAGAGCATGGCGTTCGCGTCGGTAATCTCATACTGCGGTGTGATCAGGCCGTCATCGAGATCATCAACATAGTTACCGTCGAGAATAGTAGCCCATACATTATTACCATCATAGGCTTCGCCGGGACCTGAACTAGGCACACCCCACTCCCAGGTACCTTCACCGTCATAACCGCCATTCGAACCTTCGAATGACTCCATCCCCTGGAGTGAGAAGCTTAAAGTAGCGGTATCGCCAACCGGAACATCAACCATACCAGATGCAAAACCATATCCAACAGCAGCAACTTCAACAGTGTAAGTGGCGCCACCGGGAATTTCATCAAATAAATAGTAGCCGTTTTCATCGGTGGTTGCAGAACCAATTGGAGTATCGACTATAGTTAAAGTCGCGCTCTCAATCGGATTCTCATCCAGGTCGGTTACGTAACCATGAAGATAACCGGCATCGGCGGGCTCAAGATAGAAATCCTGATCCGTGGTCTCATCGGCAACAACAGCGACATCACTGACATTGCTGGAAACATAACCGAAATAACTGGCAGTCATCGAATACGATGTGTCAGCGGGAAGACCGATGCTGTAGAAACCATTGTCGTCGGCAATGGCAGTTCTGGTGGTACCATCAATAGAAACTAAAGCATTAGCAATACCATCTTCGGTGTCATCGTCATATACATAACCTTCTATATAGCCGTAGCCATCCATAGCGATCAGGCAGGCTTCATAGATGTCGATAATACCAACACCGTAATCGTTATCAGGACCTTCAGCGCCGAGGTCATGAGCCGTGGCCATCAGGATCTCTTTGATAGAATCAACATCGAGATCGGGATTGACGCCGCGGATTACACCGACACAACCGGTAACGTGCGGCGAGGCCATCGAGGTGCCGCTCATAGTGGAGTAACCACCACCGGGAACCGAACTTCTGACATCAACACCGGGGGCGACAACTTCAGGCTTGAAAGTCGGTTCGCCATCCGGGGTGCAATAAGACGGGCCGCGGGATGAAAAACTGGCAACCGGGTAATTCGCATTGCCGCCGTCAACAGCGCCTACTGAAAATACATTATAGCGGGTTGTAGCACGATCGGACGGAGTCCTCAAGGAACCGACATCCGGACCCTCGTTACCGGCCGAGAAAATAACGGCGGTACCGGCGGCTTCCAGATTATCGATTACCGACCAGAAAGTATCATCACATGGAGGAACGCCATGATAAATCGGGGAGATACCCCAGGAGTTACCGACGGCATCCGGGTTGTCTTGGGTTTCGGAATTGTCATCGGGATCGACAAACCACTGGAACGACTCGATAGCATCAGCGACTGTACCCTCGATACCGCCACCACGATCAATAGCAGCCGCGGCAATCCACTGAGCCTCAATAGCGACACCAACAGTGTCACCGGCTTCGGAACGGCCACAAATCGTACCCATGGTATGGGTACCATGCGAGTCTGAATCCTGAGGAAAAGTCCATCCGGTTGTATAAGGATCGAAGAAGCTCTCATCGACATCATCATCGCCATCGACATCACCACGGAAACGATCGGCTAATGCCGGATGGTTACCGTCAACGCCGGTATCCATATTCGCTACTACACGGCCGGCGCCGGTGAAACCGGCAGCCCAGGCGGCCGGAGCATTGATAGCCTCAAGGCCAGCCTCAACCGAGGCAATCAGAGATTCATCATCTTCCGAAATTTTAGTCGGCTGAATACCTCTGACTTTATAGCTAAGGGCGATATCACCGATAGCATTGTTATCTGCCATTGCATAAACACCGGCCTTGGTTGTTTTAACGATAGCCATATTGGCAATCCACATGGTTTTGTATTCGCTTACATAACCCTGGGATTGAAGCTGATCGAAATAGGCAACCATTGACGGCTGTGTGTTTGTGGCGACTTCCTGTAGAGCCTCGATAACACGACGGTTACGTTCAGCCAGGGTCGCTTTCTCATCTTTCAATTGCTGGTTCAAGCTCTGGATGTCGGCCTGCTGTTCGAACATTACAAGCACTTCGACATCAGCACTGGTCGAAAATTCCTGAAGATAATCATCCAGGAAGGGACTGACTTGTCCTGACCAGACTACCGGCGCGAATACTAACACCAGTAGAAAGCACAACCAATTAGCTTTGCTCATTACTACTCCTTAGATTTGGGTTTAAGTTAGATTTAATTGACGTAGAATCATATACATATTCTCTCCCAATAAAATGTTCGGCAAAAAGTATGCCTGTTTTTTTACGTATGGAATACTTCTATTACCGTTGCTTTTCAATAACTTAACTTGCAGCAAAAATTAGAAGTTCATTAAATATATGTTATGATATATAACATGATTTATGTTTTCATAAACTATTGTATAATGGTTGGATATGTAAGGGGGGGAGTGTATTAAAACATAACAGAGTTACCAATATATACATCATATCTGTCAAATAGCCGGCTAAACCATTATTATTTATAGATTAAGATTAGATAATCCTGATAACTTTTTGTTATTAAGCTTATTTTACATTAACTCATATGGTAAACCGGGATGCAGCCGGGTGCATATTCTTAACATTACAGTCACTCAGAATCCAGTAGGGAAATCTCGCTTGAGTCTGTAAGAACAATATCATATTGAGCGCGATATTTTAGAAGACGAAATTCATTTTCGAACTCCTGCGCAATGAAAATATCACGAATATACGGAAATACGCCAAGATACTCGAACATATCCACCATACCGCCCTCTATGGTTTGATGTGCCAGTAACGGCGAATCGAAACCAGGGGGTTTATGCCCAATATACTCGCCTCGAAAATCAGTAACCTTGAAGAAATGCTGGCCATTGAACACGGGTTTTAGTAAATAAGGAAGTCTCACTGCTTGCCCCTGAAGCTTCCAGTGATCTCCGGTTAAGTAAAAACTCGTTGGTTTTCCCAGGGAATCATCAACCATAGAGAAAAAGTTAACGTTAAGAGTTTTAATTTGATCATGCTCATTAACTATTTCTACATGGCCGATAATTCCCGGCGGATCGAATTTTTTAAACGAGCTTAACTGCTGCCCCATCCAGAAAAATATCCATGAAAGAGATAATACGACAACAGCCAGCGATATAGACCAAAAACTCACCGAGGGAGGCACTTGATTTGGCTTACCCTCCACCGGTTTATAAGTTAGTCTTCTGATAAGCCGAATTAGAAATATCCATAGAAGTATTAAACCGGCCAGAAGTAATATAAGCGCTAAGAGACTGGCTCTTGTCATAAACTAAAAGACCTTCCTTACAATTTACATTACTTATCGGACGGTTTCTGCGGATTCTGAGGTTTTACTACCGTGTTTGGCGATTTTCCTTTCATATTAGATTGACCGTGAAAAATAGCGCCATGCTCGATAAGCAGCGATTTTGAAACCAGGTCTCCCAGAAGTTCGGCTTTCGACTGTAATTCAATCTTCTCCGTTGCCTCGAGATTACCCTCGACCTTGCCCCCGACTATAATGGTTTTAGCCTTAACCTCGGCCTTAACCTCGCCGCCCGGGCCTATCGTAACGATATCATTCGATTCCAATTTACCCGACACATAACCATCAATACGAGTAGCGCCTTCTACTTTTATAGTTCCTTCAACTCGTGTTCCCCTACCAATAATCGTATCGAGCTTACCCTCGTTTTTCATGTTTCTATCTGACATGCTAATACAACCTCTTTACATCAAATGTTAATCTAAATACGGGGATGGGTCAATCGGTTCGCCATCCTTAATTATCTCGTAATGCAAATGCGGCGCGGATGATCTCCCGGTGTTACCCGACAAAGCAATCACGTCACCCTTATATACCTTTTGCCCCTTGCCAACAATATTTTTCTGATTGTGACCGTACACTGTCTGTAATCCATTCTTGTGGTTAATGATCAAAAGGTTTCCGAAAATCTTATCCCAACCGGAAAATGAAACCTCCCCGGTAGCTGTAGCTACTATCGGAGTACCCTCTTTAACAGCTATATCGATCCCCTCGTGTTTTTCTTTACCTCCATGACCATCAGGATTGTACCCACGAGTTATCCAACCGTATAAAGGGCGTCCTTTAGGTGTAGTGAGTTTCTCCAACTCCTCTATGGAAAGAGGAACGGGATCTCCTGCGATACCGGCTATAACCATACGGCCACTGCTGTCGGTAATCATCGAATCATAGTTAACGTTAAAAGAAGGATTGATATCCTCCAGCTTGATGCCCGCCATCTCCGCTATACGAGCAGTCAGAGCCAGGTTCTTCCTGAAACTGTTTTCGATCTCAACGACCTTGGCGTTGTAATCACGCAAACGTTCGTTTTCGTTTTCCAGAAGATCGGCTGTCAAAGCTCGGCCGGAAAGTTTGCCGTAAAAAAACGTGGCGGTTATTAAGCCTATTAACCACATGATTACAGCTATCAAAATCGTTTTCACCAACCATGACGGTAACCGGAAATTAAGAGACGGCTCGCGCCCCTGCGGAACAACCAGGAAATCTATGTACTTACTCATCTATACCCGATCTAATAAATTTAGTTTTTCGATTATTCTAGTTAAACCATCGTTATCGAAATAATCAATCACTATCCTGCCGCCTTTTTTCTTTGGCGTAATAGCGACTTTAGTCTGAAGCCTCTTCTTCAACTCATCCTCGATTGACATCAGGTGAGGCGATTTTACGACCGCTCGACGGCTTATCTTTTTCTTGCCCTCACCGTAAACTATCTTCTCCAGCTCTCTAACCGAGAACCTCTCCCTAATAGCTCTTTCGGCAAGTTCTATTTTTTCTTTCTCTCCCGGAACAGCTAAAATTACTCTGGCAGCTCCTGCAGATAACTTTTTTTCAACAACATACTGTCTGACCTTATCTGGCAATGTCAATAAACGTAAAGAATTCGCGACACTCGAACGATCCTTGCCAACCTTCGAGGCCAGATCCTCTTGCGATACCCCATATTCCTGAAGGAGCACCCGATAGGCCTCGGCCTCCTCAATCGGGTTTAAATTCTCTCTTTGTATATTCTCGATTAATGCCAGCTCCATAACATCGCGTTTGGAGATCTGTTGGTATATAATTGCGGGGATTTTATCTAATTCAAGAAATGTAACGGCCCGAAAACGCCTCTCTCCCACTATAAGCTCGTAACCATCCTCATTTTTGCGAACGACGATAGGCTGTATAAGACCTTTCTCAGCAATTGATTGCGCCAATTCTGAAATTTTCTCGGGGTCAAATGTCTTACGTGGCTGATTTGGATTCGTTTTAATTTTCGATAACTCTAATTCAATTATCTCTCGTTTATCGTTGGCCTGCACTGATGGTATCAACGCATCAAGACCTTTGCCCAGTGCGACTCTTTTCATTTGGCTAATACCTCCTCGGCAAAACGGAGGTAATTTTTCGCCCCCGTACTATCAACATCATACAATATAATAGGCTTACCGAAACTTGGCGCCTCGGACAGTCTGACATTCCTGGTTATTACTGTCTCGTACACTTTATCGGAGAAATACTTTCTGGCCTCTTGTTCAACCTGTCGTGAAAGATTGAGGCGGCCATCATACATAGTTAACAAAATGCCGTGAATCTCCAGTTCCGGGTTTAACTGTTTTTGTACCAGCCCTATAGTGTTCATCAACTGGCCCAATCCCTCCAGCGCATAGTATTCGCATTGTATTGGGATGATAACGCTGTTGGCGGCGGTCAGGGTGTTTAGTGTCAGAAGCCCCAGGGAGGGAGGGCAGTCTACAATAACGAAATCGTAAAGTTCGGAGACTGCGCCGATCGCTTTCTTGAGAATGAACTCTCTGTCGGACTGGGCAACAAGTTCGATTTCGGCGCCTACCAGGTTAATATGTGAGGGAAGCAGGCTTAGATATTCGATATCTGTTTTAATCTGAGCCTCAGGAATCGGAACCCCATTACAGAGAACATCATAAATAGAACTATTAACAGAACTCTTATCGTACCCCAATCCTGAGGTAGAATTAGCCTGAGGATCGATATCGATTAATAGAGTACGCTGTTCAGCCACCGCAAGCGAGGAACTAAGGTTAATAGCAGTTGTAGTTTTACCAACCCCGCCTTTTTGATTGGCGATAGCTATTATTTTTGCCATTTTGCCACCTATCTATAAGTTACACGAAAATATTTCAAGCGCGGAGGATTGTATGATATATCGTGAGAAAAAGCAAGAAATTATTGTTTCACGTGAAACATTTTTATATACGCGGCTTCAATACCTTGATATTATTATACTTAGCAAAGTATAGAATCGCCCCTCCAGGTACCAGCGCGGAACGCAATTGCTCGACTATCTTGTCCTCCGGGAATATAGCCCGCGCTAATATCAGGTCAAATAGAAGGCTTAAGTTCTCCCAGCGATCATTTATTACGATGGCATTAGCCAGCCCTATGTTTTTCAGAACACTGGACAAAAACAGGCTTTTCTTCCTGCGAGACTCGATTAAGTATACCTGAAGATCGGGTCGCATAATGGCAATCGGTATGCCAGGAAATCCAGCGCCACTACCAACATCGGCTACTTTCAAGTCGGTTGCTATATCATATACTGTCAGCGCTAGAAGTGAATCCAAGAGATGACGCTCAACGATGATTTCCATATCGCCGGCCGAGACGAGATTAATAGTGGGAGAGTATTCCCGAATCATCTCAAGATATTCCAACAAGGCTCGTATCTGCCCCTCGGAATATTTCATCTCATGCTCTTTCATCCAGTTTATTATTGTAGTTCTGTCATCCATATAGTTAATTCTTCAGGTTTACCATCAATACGGCGATATCCCCCGGCGATACACCCGATATCCTGGAGGCCTGGCCTAAAGTTGATGGTTTCATTTTGTTTAATTTCTCAATTGCCTCTAATTTTAAGCCTTTTATGGTTCTGTAGTCAAGAGATTCCGGAATTAACATCGATTCCATGCTTTTAAATCGCGCAAGTTGTCTTTCCTGACGTTTTAAATAGCCCTCATATTTAATTTCTATTAATACTTTCTCTATTACCGGATATGTTTCATTTATATCCTCAGGTAATTTATCGAATATCCTCTTGAAATCGATCTCCGGCCGCCTGGCCGCCTCCGCCACCGAAAGCGGATTTTCGATACCATCAAAGCGGATTCTTGTTTTCCTGAATAATTCGTATAATCTCTGACGGGATTCCCGTTCGGCTTTAATCTCCTGCCAGCTTTCTTCACTTAGTAAGCCTATTCTATGCCCAATATGCGAAAGCCTGTCCTCAGCGTTATCCTCGCGAAGGAAAAGGCGGTATTCAGCCCGGGAGGTAAACATCCGGTATGGCTCATTAGTCGATTTAGTTACCAGATCATCCAAAAGCACTCCTATATAGGCTTGAGAACGATCGAATATTAAAGGTTTTTCGCCTCGCATTTTCATAACCGCGTTAATAGCGGCCATCAAACCCTGCGCTGCCGCCTCCTCATAACCGGAGGTACCGTTAACCTGCCCGGCAAAATACAGGTTTTCGATGATTTTCGATTCCATTGTCGGTTTCAATTGATGAGGCGGGAAGAAATCATATTCTATAGCGTAGGCGGGCTGGGTAAACTCAACATTTTCCAGCCCCTCTATTGTCCTGGCGGCTTTATACTGAATCGATTCCGGTAGCGAGGATGAGAATCCATTAAGATAGTACTCATTAGTATTTAGCCCCTCCGGCTCTAAAAACAGTTGATGTCGTGTTTTGTCCGAGAATCTAACCAGCTTATCCTCTATTGAGGGGCAATACCTGGGCCCAACACCCGTTATATTGCCGCTATACAGGGCCGATCTCTTTATATTAGCCCGGATTATCTCATGTGTTTCCTCATTAGTATATGTGAGATGGCATTTAATCTGTTTTATCTGCCCCCGTTTAGTTCTATGCGAGAAATACGGCGGCGGCTCATCCCCCAACTGTTCCTTGCATTTATCGAAATCGACAGTGTTGCCATCCAGGCGAGGCGGCGTACCGGTTTTCAGCCTGCCCATCTCGATACCCCAACCAACCAGAAACTCCGATAAACCTTTTGACGGATTCTCGCCTATTCGTCCCGCGGGAAACTGTTTCTCCCCCACATGAATCAAGCCATTCAAGAAAGTACCGGCGGTTATAATTACCGCCTCAGCGGAAATTGTTTCACGTGAAACACACACAACCCCTACACAGGTCTTTTTTTCTATTATCAGCCCCACTCCCTCATCTTCTATTATGTCGAGGTTGGACTGCTTTTCCAGAGTATCAATCATAAACTTACGGTAAGCCACCCGGTCAACCTGCGCTCTATGAGACCAAACAGCCGGCCCCTTACTTCTGTTTAGAATGCGAAATTGTATCCCGGTCATGTCGGTACAGTAACCTATTTCACCACCTATAGCATCTATTTCACGCGTTAGTTGCCCCTTGGCCAGTCCGCCTACAGCCGGATTGCAGCTCATCTGGGCAATCATATCTGCTTTTAACGTGACCAGGGCTGTTTTATATCCCATTCTTGCGCTGGCCAGGGCAGCCTCTACACCGGCGTGCCCGCCGCCAACCACTATCAGCTTGTATTCCATGTGGATAATATGTTGATAATGTGGAAAAGTATGTTTAATACTTCTAAGCTATTGTCAATAGCCCCACACTCTCTTTCCTCCTAAGTTGTTATATCAATAACTTTTATAAATTTATAGTGTGTATCTAACACTTGCTGTGATGTATTTTATACTCATTTACCTATACAAAAACTGGAAAAAATACGGTTTAATATATCCTCGCTGGTTATTCTACCTGTTATAATCCCAATCTGATCGAGCGCCTCGCGAATCTCACCGATATATATCTCCTCGGGTTCACCGCTTGAAACTATTGTTTTAGCGCTTTCAAGAGCCTTTTTAGCCTCTAAAGCGCAATTATGTTGCCTCTGAGACAACAATACGCCCCCTGAAATATCAGTTTTAGCGTTAATGAGCCGCCTTTTTACTTGCTCAAGAACCGAGTTAATACCTTTGCCGGTTCTTGCAGAAATATGCAATACGTTTCCCACACCCACCTGTGCATACTCTTGCACTTTAGCATTTTCGCTTATATCAATTTTATTTATAACTGCAATTGTCGACTTCTTTCCTAATTGTGCCTTTATTCGCCTGTCATCCTCGTTAATATCCCTGGAGCAATCGAGCATATACAGGCATAAATCGGAGTCGTTTATCATCTCTAACGAACGAGATATTCCTATCCTCTCTATCTCCTCCTCGGAGGAGCGAATGCCAGCCGTATCTGTCAGGATGACAGGGTAGCCATCTATATTGACATATTCCGATAGATAGTCACGAGTAGTGCCAGGGGTATCGGTTACTATAGCACGGGTGTTTTTCAGAATTGCGTTAAACAAACTTGATTTTCCGACATTTGGAGCGCCCACAATAGCCACCTGCGCTCGCCCCTCGGACACCCTGCCGATATCGTATGTGGAAATGACATCCTCAATATTGATTAATATATTTTCAATCTTAGCCAGTGTCTCCTCAGTCTCAAGCTTTGAGACCTCCTCATCCCCGAAATCTATCTCAGCCTCGAGGATCGTAATCAGCTCAATCAGCGATTCGCTTATAGTTTTAAGTTTCCCGCTTAACCTGCCCTCAAGGTTGCCCAGCGCCAGCGATTTTGATTTCTCAGTACGAGCGCTTATTACAGACTGCACGGCTTCGGCCTCTGTTAAATCGATTCGGCCGTTTAGAAAGGCTCTGACAGTGAATTCGCCGGGTTCGGCCAGCCTGGCCCCGTGTCCCCTCATCAATGTTAACACCTGGTTTGAAACAACATAGCCGCCATGGCAGGTTATTTCTACCAGGTCCTCACCAGTGAAACTGTTGGGGGACTTATAGTAAACGGCAATTACCTCATCGATTATCTCGCCCCCGGGATTGACTATATGGCTGTAGGTAGCTTTATGATCCACAGGTTTTCCACATGTCAACATCTTTTCCACAATAGGAAGCGATAGCTTGCCGCTTACACGGACTATTGCCAGCGCTGATTCTCCCGGTGGAGTAGCGATCGCGCAGATTGTATCGTGAGGGTTGTACATTAAGTTTATTCCGTTTATCTATATGCGGCAGACGAGGACATCTGCCAGCCACAAACATTTCATTCATCATGGCGTCAAGCCTACTTGGGGCCTGACTTCTTTTTTACTTTTATCGTTCGTCATTCAACACTGACGACTTTACTATACTTTATATAACGATGTTAAGATACTGATAAAACATTTTTAGGCAATGGCAAAATTTAACCAGGGCAATATACTATCTAGTCAGGATTTTCTGTAATTTTCAAGGAATGATCCATTTAATTTTCTCCACCGGCGTTTGCCTGGTCTACAAAAAGTCATCGTGTTTATAGTAATCGCTCTTTAGCGGCCTGGAGGTATTTCATATATAGTATCGAGCGACAATCGTATGAATATTAGTATTTACTATTGCGCTTTATCGCTTTGAGTACATCTTTCCGGTTCACAATATCTTCGGTAGGACACTGGCTATATTTATACTGCAGCTACTTTCATATACTGATTGGATTCTGAACAGATTAATATTTTGATAAATGTAAATCGATAAACTTGCTCTATGCAATCCAGTACAACATAAGCAACTATAAGCTATATTCTATATCGCCCTCTATTGGCATTATTTTTGCGTGCTTCAATTATAGCAATACTGTTTAAACAATCAAGAATAGCTCTGATGATAAATTAATATTATTAGAAATTTGACTGAGAACTATCGCGCACTCCTGTTAAGATATCGGCTTGAAAAATAAATATTTCTGGGTTGTGCTCTTTTAAACGAAAATAGCTCTTTTCGTGATACTGGTTAATAAGTGTTTTCTTTCCGGCTGAGATACCGATTGGGGGAATGATACTCGGCTAAAAATAAAATATGCTTATAGAAACATTACCAGGCTAGTAAGAAACAGTTTGTCGGGATAAACTATTCGAGCCCATTTGGAATTGCCTACCTCTCGCTGATCATGTCTCGATACCGTTTTTTTCCTTAAGTTTATATTGTTGCCTGTAATTTCGTGTTAAAAGATTGGGGATCTAAACCAAAAACCAAATATAATAAAATGAATAAAAATAATTGCATCAATATACTTGCTATATTCGGGACATTCTTATTACTGATATGTGTCTTTGGACAATTCAAATCACTAAGAAATCCTTCCATACTTTTCGATAATAAATGTCTTTTCAAAAATGATATAATCATAGACTACGGAAGAGCAATCAGTAAATGTATTAAACTCGAACAGGAATCTAATGAAGATTATGTTAAACGAATTAGCAAACTGGTATTCAACAGCATGGCGCATTATTGGAACGATGATACGGAAGATAACTATTATCAACGGCGCATACCGCTCTGGGAAAATTATATAATGTATATAGCACATTTGCTTTTCCCTCCCAATGATGGCATGGGATATGAACTTGTAGATTACAAAAAAGCTCTGGAAAGAGGCTTTGGGCTTTGCTCGCAACATAGCCTGGCCGCGATAGATATCTTAAAATCATCTAATATCGAAGCAAGACTGGTTTGTCTTCAGGGACACATAGTAGTAACCGTACTAAGTGATGACCTCTCCTGGTATATAATTGATCCTGATTTTGGCATAGTAATCCCATTTGATTTGGAAACGATTCAAAACAATATTGACTTAGTAATACCTTACTATATAAACGGTGAATTCACACCTGCGAGTAATACGAAAGAGTATTACGCAAAGAGAATTTCAAAGTATTATGATCGATCCGGTAATATTATACTTCCCGATATTAGCTGCTATTGTGGTCGAAAAGATATTTGGCTTCAAAAAGGGAGTTATGCTCTAAAGTGGTTTTTTCCGTTATTATGCATAATACCATTTCTCTTTAAATATTATTTTAGAACCAGAAACTATCAGGCGACCTTAAATGGAATAAGCTTTTCAAAATACAGAGCGGGTATATCTCCTGATGGTTTAAAGAGTCTGGTGAAAAACAAAAATACCGATATTTCAACCAGCCATCAGTGCTAGCATCCGGCCTTTCAGCTTTTATACTATTATTACCGCATTCCCGGAGAAAGCTATCCGAAACCGAATACTTCTGGGTTTTACCATCATCTACTTTCAAATTCTAAAATGAGTATAACAACTATGTTCTCCCATCTCACTTTATTTGAGGTTTGGCATCAATATTAACTCATTCTCCCATATTCACAAAACAGCAGGCGAGAAATTCTGCCGGTCAAAACATTTCGGTTATTCAGCTATCTAATTAGTTGCTGGTTTCTTTCACCTGTTGGGGTTATTGAAAAAGTCATTTGCATGAGTCGCTGGACGGACTAAGTCCTTTGTTTATCCTTTCCTGGCGACATTCTGCATGAATTCAGCTGGAAGGAAAGGATTCCTTCCAGCTCAGTGAAGCTTATTCCATTTATCTATATACGGCAGACGAAGACGTCTGTCGGCCACAAACATATCATTCATCATGAGGTCAAGCCTACTTGGGGCTTGACTTCTTTTCTAGTTATATATCCTTACGGCTTTACTATGGTTTTTTCAATGATGTTGAGATACGGAAAAAACGGTTTGAGGCAACGGCAAAGTTTATGAGAGGGGATTCGTATGCTACTACTCCAAGTTATCCAGGTTATTTAAGATATCATTTATCTTTTCAACATCCTCATTCCGCCCCTGATTTGCAAAAAGCTGACGGGCCTCTAACAGCTTATCTTTGGCAGCTCTAATATTCTTCAGGTTAGTATATAATATTCCCAAATTCGCATGAGCCTCTGCCTTATTAGGATCGCAACGGATGGCTTCTTTATACGAGTGTTCCGCTTCATCATAACGTTCTAAATCATCAAGCAAAACGCCGAGGTTGGAGTGAGCCTCTGCATCATTAGGATCGCAACGGATGGCTTCTTTATACGAGTGTTCCGCTTCATCATAACGTTCTAAATCATCAAGCAAAACGCCGAGGTTGTAGTGAGCCTCTGCCTTATTAGGATCGAAACGGATGGCTTCTTTATACGAGTGTTCCGCTTCATCATAACGTTCTAACTGATATAGCAAAACGCCGAGGTTGGAGTGAACCTCTGCCTTATTAGGATCGCAACGGATGGCTTCTTTATACGAGTGTTCCGCTTCATCATAACGTTCTAAATCATCAAGCAAAACGCCGAGGTTGTAGTGAGCCTCTGCCTTATTAGGATCGAAACGGATGGCTTCTTTATACGAGTGTTCCGCTTCATCATAACGTTCTAAATCATCGAGCAAAACGCCGAGGTTGTAGTGAGCAGATGCATCATTAGGATCGCAACGGATGGCTTCTTTATACGAGTGTTCCGCTTCATCATAACGTTCTAACTGATTTTGCAAAACGCCGAGGTTGTAGTGAGCCTCTGCCTTATTAGGATCGCAACGGATGGCTTCTTTATACGACTGTTCCGCTTCATCATGACGTTCTAACTGATTTAGCAAAACGCCGAGATTGTAGTGAGCCTCTACCTTATTAGGATCGCAACGGATGGCTTCTTTATACGAGTGCTCCGCTTCATCATTACGTTCTAACTGATTTTGCAAAACGCCGAGGTTGTAGTGAGCCTCTGCCATTTTTGAATTAATATTGATAACCTTTTTTAGTATCCCTATAGCAGTTTCAATATCTCCTTTATAATAAAATCCATTGGCCAAATAGAATAAATTAATTTCATCATTTGACTTGACAAATATATCCTTTAATTGAAGTATTTTATTAGCAGTTACTTCATAATCCTCTATAAAATATTCACTTAGATAAGTATCATGGGATATTTCTACTTCACCATCACTACGTACAATAAAGCCCTGTGTTTTTAGAATATTAAGCCATTGGTTCCATAGCGAATTATTATCCTGCATACTAAATAAATCACTTTTCCCAATGTTCCTAATTAACTTCTCGTCCCATGAGAATATATTGCTCTCACGAAGTAGTTTTAAGATGTGTAATATCCATCTCGGTTCGTTTTCAAGTTCGTTATATCTGCTTTTCATACCCTTGAGTTTATTAACAATTGCTCCGGGAGTACCATCCCTTTGAACATCTTCTGCATTTTCCCCCGTTTCCTTAATTAATCGATTCTCTTCTTGATCAGTAAGCTTTCTTGGTTCTGTTTTATTCTTATCACAATCTGTTAGAAGGTATTCAAATTGCTTTTCTTTTATTGCTGCTTGTTCATATTCATGGCCGCTTCGGCAGTTCACTATGACCTTAAGCTCTTTGCACTTTCTCCTTAATCTGCTTATCAAACTATCAAGATCAATATTACCTGCATGTTTATCTAAATCATCAATTACTAATAATACCCTTTTTCTACTAAATAATAGCGGTTCCTTTATCTTATTTAGCTCGATCCTTCTTCCCTTTTCTGGTATTAGAGCATAATAGCCATTCATAGTTTTAGCAGCTTCATATGTAGCCCGGCTTTTTCCCATACCTGGAATGCCAGTTATAAAAGCTATATTTCTACTTCTCAACATCTCTAGAACTTGATCATCGCTTTCTCTTTCTATATATGAAGGGTATTTTTGAATTCCAATATCCTCCGGCCGTAGCTTTTTAACTGGTTTATAATGATCGAAATGAGATTTAAAATCGGTAATTCTTTTTCTATAGAATAAATAGAAATCCAGGATAAACAATAAAATCACCAGCAAGATACTACCGCTAATAATTTCCGATTGATAAGCGTAATAGATTAATGGATTATAGATCACCAAATATGGAATAGCTACCCATATCGCTTTAGGAAGTATATGTCTGACAATCCACTTAAGTATTTTATTCAACTTAGCCCCTAACGATGCTCTACTATCAGATTGATGCTTAATTTTATCAGATACTCATTTCATAATAGTCAAGACATGCGCTTTTGTCAAATACTTCGTAGCAAAACAATTTATGGAGGCGTACTGGAATTGATATCCCTCCTTTCCCCAATCCCCAAGCGTATGTCGATACGCCCCTACGCGCCATTCCATCACCCATAAAAAAAATCCCCGATGGCTCGGGGATTTTTAAACTTCTCTATCTATTTCTATATCGAACTAAATCGATTCCTATACTATTCGCATTCTCAGGCTTTTGCCAGCTTCTCTCTTTCCATCTTGCGCTTTACCAGTATCTGCTCGCCTACGCCTACTACGCTGAATACTGTCCAGTACAAGACCAACCCGGAGGCCATCGAGCCGAATATAAATACGAATACCACCGGCATGATATACGCCATCATCTTCTGCTTGGGATCGGTGATAGTCATTTTCTGCTGGAAGAACATCGCCAGGCCCATAAATATCGGTAACACCCAGGTGGGATCTTTCTGCGAAAGGTCGGTGATCCAGAACACGAACTCGGCCGCGCGCAGCTCGATCGAGTTACGCAGTACCGAAAACAACGCCCAGAAAATCGGCATTTGAACGAGTATGGGTAAGCACGAACCGAACGGGTTGAAACCATGTTCTTTGTATATCTTCATGGTCTCCTCGTTGAGGCGCTTGGGATCCTTGCTGAATTTTTCTTTAACTTCCGATAACTTCGGCTGAAGCTCCTTCATCTGCATCATTGACCGGGAGCTTTTCTGAGTAAGCGGCCAGAACACTATTTTCATCACCAGCGAGAATATGATAATCACCACACCGAAATTACCCAGCAGGCTCTGAAGCTGGACCAGTATCCAGAGTATGCCGATAGCGAACGGGCGGAATACTTTCCAGCCCATATCAACCAACTGGCTGAGATTATGCCCCAGCTCATCCAGGCTGTAATAATTTAGCGGGCCGGAGTAGATCAGGAAATCCTCCTGGAACGAATTCCCGCGGATATCGTAAGTTAGGCCGACACCGTACTGCTCCCAGCTATGGCTTTTACCCTCGTAATCAAATACTTTCGACTGTGCGCCCTTTACATATATCTCATCACCCGGATCGCCCTGAGCGACAATAACATTGGTGAAATACTTGGTGCGATTTGCCACCCACTCCGTAGCGCCTGTGGCTGCTAAATCCAGCTTGCCTTCTTTTAAATCTTTATTGTCAACAACCTCGCCGCCCATATTGTAGAAACCGCCGAACTGATCTAGATCACCTTTGAAATCTTTCTCAGTGGGCCAGCTCGGTACCATCCAGCCAACAGTGATTTTATCATCAAAGCCGAATGCTGCTGGATTTTCGACTGTCAGCCTGAACTTAATCTGGTATTTTTCCGGCTGGAACGTGTAATCTTTTCGTACCATCGCGCCGGTAGCTGAATCGCTAAACGTAAATGATATGGTTTTCGGCGAATCACCCACATGAAGAACAGTAGAGTAGCCCTCAACCTCGAACCCGGTTCTATTTATCGGCAGGATTCTGTCTTCATCACCGAGTGTAATCGCACCCGGGACATTCCACGGATTACGCTCCTCCGGGGCCAACAGTTCGACCAGGTTATCGCCGTCCGTGCCGTTTTCTATAAAATAGTTTTTCAATTTAATGGACTTAATCAATCCGCCGTTAGAGGACATTGTCACGATGAAATCCTCGTTTTCGACAGTGACAGCTTTTTCGGGCCTGCTTGCCGGCGCAACCATTGAGGCCTGTTTATCAGGTTCAACCTCGCCCATCGTTGAGGGTTTGGCATTCGGGTTGACTATCGGGCTTTCCGGCATCGTGTCGGTTGACAGTGTCCTGTCGGCAACTTCCGTGCTATCGGTTGATTGCACGGTTTGCACCGGCTGAGGATCATCCTTGAAAAACAGCTTATTCCAATATGGCCATAAAATAAGAATGACCATAATCAGGAGGAATCCCATTATCGATCTTTTATCCATATACCTACTTCTCTACCGGGTCGTAGCCGCCCTTGCTCCAGGGATTGCATCTGAGGATGCGCCAGGCGCCCATACCGATGCCCTTTACCGGGCCTTTAATCAGTATAGCCTGACGGGTATATTCGGAGCATGACGGGTAATAGCGGCAGCTATTCGGGAACGCGTGGCTCAAGGTAAGCTGATAAATCCGGACTAACCCGGCCAGTATCTTTGACAGTACAGCTATCATTTCACCTTCGACAGTAAAGCCCTCAGTTCCTCGGTTATCACGGTTTCATCCGCCGGATCGGAGAATAATCTGATCATTATCCACCTGTTTACCGGCCAGAGCGCCTTGTTGTTCCGCAGAAATTCCCGTATAATTCGTTTCACGCGATTTCGTCTGACCGCTTTGCCGAATTTCCGGGATATACTAATACCAAACCTGGATGTCTCCCCCTTGATGGCTGACACACCTAGCCATTTTCCGCGGTAACGCACGCCTTTGACAATAGTCTGGCGAATAGCGGTTCTGCCCTTCAGATGGTTAGCGCGGGGGAACCTCAGATCGGATGCGTTACTACGGATGGCGCGGTTCGTCGGAGACTGTAAGTCTTTTTCGTCCTTTGGCACGACGTCTCTTCAATACGTTACGGCCGGCCTTAGTCGACATACGTTTGCGAAAACCGTGATCGTTGACCCGTTTTCTATTTGATGGTTGAAAGGTTCTTTTCATCTCATTTTACCTACATTTTTATTCCAAAAACAGATTTCCAATATAGGTATTAAATCCCCGAGCGCAAGTAAAAAAGCGGGAGGATTTAGAAGTCGTTGGGGATATTTTACTCCCCGTGACCATACAAGTATTACAGCCTCCATATTATCCCCGTCACCGATAGGCCTGTTATACCTGCTGAGCGCCATCACCTCCTCCAATAATAATAAACCGCAAGCTGACAAATATTCAAGTATTATCAATACTAAATGCTGAATTCTATTTATGGGAGGCACGCGTCCTGAGGCTGTCCCAAAGGTTTTTTACGTTGGGCGGATGTAGGGACAATCACACCAGTGCTGTCCGGGGGGATAGGGGGCCTGTTCTAAGCGGGGGATTCGAACAGATCAGTGATCTGTCGCTACGAAAAGATAAAATATCAATTGGAACAAAGATTCATAACGGCTTTTGGGACAGCCTCTCCATATATGCCTCTGAGAGGCAGATGCCAGGCGATGAATTCAACAGACAAGAACAACTCCCGGTCATATTATTTCAATAATTACATTCTATTCAAAAAATGTTCAATCGCCTGCCAGTATTCCTCATAATCTGATATATCGTTATGATCTGCCTGATCGATTCTCACTACCTCGTGTTCACCACGCCAGTTGTTGGCCAGGTTCATCGAGTGGCTGTTGGGGATGGTTCTATCACCGCCGGCTATTATGAAAAGCGCCGGGCAGGTTATACTCTTCGCGTATTCGAGCGAGTTGAACCTGTGCTTTAGTATCAGGCCAACGGGGAGTATCGGGAACTGGTTTTTGGCGATACGCTCGACACTATCGAACGGCGTTACCAGTATCAGTTTCGATACCGGCCTTTGCGAGGCGACATAGGTTGCCACACCGCTGCCGAGACTTCTACCCATAAGAACGATATGCTCCGGCGCGATATTTAACTTAGCCGTGATATGATCATACGCGTTTAGCGCATCCTCAAAAAGTGCCGCCTCGCCCGGCTTGCCCTCGCTTAGGCCATAGCCTCGGTAGTTCAATAGCAGGATGGAGTAGCCCTCGATATTGTTCAGGTCGGGGATGTTGTGCGATAGCTCATCACCGTTGCCGCCGTAGTAGATGATAAGCTTAGCCTCTCCCCTGTTTAGCAACCAGCCGTGAAGAGTTACGCTATTGCTTTCCATCATGATCTCATCCGCCTTGAAACTGATAACAGGCAATGAGGTAGGGGTGAGTTTCTGCGGGAAGAAGATGAGTCTATCCTGCAGAAGGTACATCTCGAGGGTGATACCCAGGTAGCCGCCCACTATGATGATTGCGAGAATAGTCATAAATGATTTAAGTTTGAACATCGCTACTAAATATTTTAGATTCTTTATACCTTCGTCTCATTATGTGATTATATCGTATAACCATTTACAACTGTCAATGATATTGTTAGGCGGAAAGGTTTCTTAATGTATTCTCGCAGAAAGGATTGTTGAAGAAGTCATCATCGATGTCATAGCGAGGTAGTGAAACAAACGAAGCGATCTGTAAGCCATTGGCAATAAACATACGGATTACTTCGCTCCGCTCGTTTGGATTTTCACTCGAAGAAATCATCCCAAAAACCAACCCTGAGCAGGTATTTTCTCAATTTCCAGTATTATGTATCCCGGATTTATCCGCCTCCGTTACATCAGAAAAATACTGATAAAAAACCATCCGATTTAACTTGACATCTATTTTTAAATTCCTTTATTCAGGCGGCTTTAAAAAAGGGTTTTATGGGGGACTCTTGGATAAGTACGAAATCAAAATACCACACCTGTTCCACGGTCGGGACGGGTATTATATAATCACTAATAAAACTATTGGAGGACATAATGAGTGCTAAAATGAAGGCATTCGTTATGAAACAAATCGGTGAAGTCGGTTTCGCCGAAAAAGAAATTCCCCAGCCGGGGCCAAACGATGCCATAATCAAGGCAACCCACGGGTTGGTTTGCACCTCGGATGTTCATACCGTAAAAGGCGCGATTGGTAATCGCAAAAATTTAACGCTTGGCCACGAAGCAGTTGGCAAGATCCATAAGCTGGGCGACCAGGTTAAGGGTTTCAAAGAAGGCGATATGGTGGCGATCAACGCTATCACCCCCTGCTACAAATGCGATAACTGCCTGCGCGGTTTCAGTTCGCAGTGTACCGAGATGCTCGGTGGCTGGAAATTCGCCAATATCAAGGATGGCACCTTTGCCGAGTATTTTCATGTCAATGATGCCCAGGCTAACTTAGCGCATATACCCGATAGCGTTCCGCCGGAGATCGCGGTGTATGCCACCGACATGATGTCGACCGGGTTCATGGGCGCGGAGAATGCCGATATTCCCCTTGGCGGCACAGTGGCGGTGTTCGCGCTCGGACCTGTAGGCTTGATGGCCATAGTGGGCGCGAAACTTCGTGGCGCCGGACTCATCATCGGGGTTGACTGCGTACCCGGCCGTCTGGAGACGGCCAAGCAAATGGGCGCCGATGTCGTGATCAATTTCAAGGAGAAGGACGCTATCAAGGAGATCATGGCGCTCACCGATGGAGTCGGTGTCGATTCGGCTATCGAATGTTTGGGTGGACAGGCCACGTTCGAGTCGTGCGTTAAAGCCACCTGCCCCGGCGGCGTGATCTCGGTGGCCGGCTATTTCGGCGAGGGTGACTATGTCAATATCCCGCGCCTGGAATGGGGTGTAGGCATGAGCAACAAGATTATCAAAACCGGCCTCTGTCCCGGCGGCAAGGTCAGGATGGATCGCTTGATGCGCCTTCTGAAAAACAAGAAGGTCGATCCCTCACCGCTGACCACACACACGTTCCCATTCGATGAGGTCGACAAGGCCTTCCACCTGATGGAAACCAAAGATGACGGCATAATAAAACCGCTGATCGTATTCTAGATTTAGTATCTCCGCGCCGGGATATGGGGTAATGCCCGTGTCCCGGTGTTTTTCTGCGCTAGGGGCAGACGGGGATGTCTGCCGCCCACATGTTTAATCATTCATTAAAACAGCATATGTCATTCCCATGAAAATGGGAATCTGATATCATGGCGGTATGCTTGGAATAAGCATTACAGGTGGTTTTCCATACCCACCGCCCCGGGCGTATGTCGATACGCCCCTACGCGCGATGACTTGCTTTAGCAAGTCGTGTTATCGTGAGCGGAAGGATGGAGCGCTGTGCCTTGAAGCATCCCTACGGGACGATCTAGGTGCCTGGGTTGGCTGGGCTTATAAATGATGTTAATGTTGTTTGATTGGCTTGGGGGGTTAGTTATGCTCCGAGTAGGCGTGCCCCGCCGTACTGACGAAATTTTAATCGCCTCAAACCGTTTCAAGTTGATACATGTGCTTAATTCGTAAGTCATATACTATTAATGTAATACAAAAAAACATAAGAACTCTGTCAGTGTTTTGCGTTATCATTTTCATATTTCTCTTGACTTAGATATCGATTCTGTCTATCGTCACTTGCTTTAAAATTGAAGTAATCAAGTTTTATCAGAACAGAATTAGAAGTATTTATATATAATTTATTTATATGACAAGGGAGGGATGTAATAATTGAATATATTAATTCTTCGATTGTATTTATGAGTATAGGTAATCTAAAACTTCAAAACTTTTAAAATGAAAAGGTGTACTCGTGCTAACTAATAAAAATATAATTGATACGTTACTTATTGGTTCCTTAGTTGAATCAAAACGCTATACACAGAATTTTGCTTTTTATAAAGCGCATCTTGCGGAGATAATCGATAACGACTTTGCGGTGTATATAATTGGTAATAAAGCCCCAAGGAAATCAATTGATCAAGCAATACATAATCAAATTTCCAGCATTGCAAATTCAATGAATATTGATGGACTAATTATTGGGCATATGGAACTATTTAAAAAAGATGGTTCATTAAATTCAACCGATGCCGATACAAATATTGGAATTTGTAAATTAAACATAACAGAGTTAAAAGAAATGCCTGATATTATATCAAAATCTAAATATTCTTTTGTTAAAAAGGACGATGTTAAGCAACACTATACAGAAGATGATCTATTAGTAGCCTTGAAGGAGTTAGCTAAAGCCGTAAAGGCAACTAAGGAAGAAACCAAAATCACAAAAAAGGTAATTAACAATACAATTATGCTCCTAGATAATCTATAATCTTTTCTCAAATACTGCTAATGAAGGGGTACATACATGGCAGAAGTAAAACCAGAAGTTATTGATACCATATATATGATCTCAGGCGATATGAAAGAAATTAATAGTAATTTAACTAATATTAGAATGATTATGAGTGATTTTACGAAAAAATTGCAGAATTTAATTAATTTGAAATCAAAAGACAATAGTACAGATATGCATTCTAAAACTTCCCCCAAAAACCAAGCTCTTATTAACAAACTTAATAAGACAACAGAAGACGTAATAACTAACGAATATCTAGATAACACAGATTATAAGCTGAAGAACTTAAGCATAAAACATGAAGAGCTTGAAAATAAGTTTAATAAAATACTTATTTCAATGAGCAATCGGCCAGCTGAAAAATGCCTTGAGCATTTTTCTAAGCTAATATCCAATTCTAATAATGTAACCCCGCCCCTTAAGGGTAGAATATCAATATTTAAAAAGATCTTTTTCCCTGGTAGTTTAAAATAATATCGCCATTTCTATAACTAGTATTGTGTATTCATCTTATTACTCTTAATTTGGAATAAACAGCTGTGTTTGTTTTGGGGGTAGACAGATAAGGAAAGATTACGTATTTGGAGTATCTTGAACTGTAGTTGAATTATTAAAATTCTTCTCGTATGGTACTAAATAATTGCACTTGCGTGAATAAACCTTGACACTTTATAGTAAAATGAGTAAATATTTTTTATCAAAATTGGGAGGATATATGAGTAAAACAAAGATATTTATAAGTTCAACGTATTATGATCTTTCTCAAGTAAGAGAAAATTTAAAAGATTGTATTGAAGGCTTAGGACATGAACCAATACTTAGTGAATTCGATTCGTTTCCTGTAATCCCTGACGTAAATACAATAGATAATTGTAAAAGAAACGTATATAATGAAGCTGATATTCTTGTTTTGATTATTGGAGGAAAGCGCGGCTCGCTTGATCCTGAGTCAAAAATTTCGATTACAAATTTAGAATATAACACGTCAAAAGATAAAGGTATTGATTCATTCGTATTCGTAAAAAAATCGATTCTAGATATATTACCGATGTGGGAGAACAACCCTGGCTCAGATTTTTCCAGTCATGTCGATGATACAAAGTTATTTGAATTTATTAAAAACATCAAAAATGAACAAAAGTGGATATTCAAATTCGAAAGCTCAAATGATATCATCAATATTCTCAAGAATCAACTTTCTCACTTCCTAAAATATCTCATCGACCAAAAGAACGAAGGAAAATTAAAACCTTTAATTGAACTTAACAACGAGTCAGCAAGGGCTCAATCTATCGCGAAAGATAAACCTGATTTGTGGGAGTATTTATTAACAATTGAACTGTTTGAATCAAAGCTAGAGAAAATAAAAAACAAACAAAAAAATTACAATGCTGGACATATTTTTTCAAAAGCAAAATCATTGGATTTGCTTGCTTACCTGAACTATCTGAAAGATAGATTCGTTGACTTTGAAAGTCTTGTAAATATACTAAAACATAATATAGAAGTGACTCTTCCTGACTCATGGGGGAGCAATGGCCAATCAGGTGATCCGATAGTAATTCGTGATTCGATAGACAACATAATTAATATCTGCGATAATATTCTTGATTTTGAAATAGAATTTAGTTCTACTTATCCACCTGATAAAATGAGTTCTATTAAAGCGAAACTGACAGGTTTAGCCCTCTCCTTTATTGAACAGATAGAAAAGATTCCAAAAGAAATGTCCAAACCCCTTGAGCGGGCTAATCCCTCTGGAACGTATAAAATTGATTTAGTTTTAAAGATGCCCGACTCATACCTTGAATTGACAGAACATGTCGAAGAAATCATAAAAAATATAGATAAATATATATAAGTATAAACTATAATACTTTTCGTAGTAAAACAAATAATTCCAATAATCAAAGTACATAGTTTAATAGCTAACATGCTATCACAATTAATTAGTTAAATCCTTTTAAATGAAATCTATAGAAAGCAATATAGAGACAGTTAAATTAAGAATGACAACTAAAATATGATTATTTTACAGATATAGTATTACAAATTGTATTTTACAACCGGCCGCGCTTAACTTCCATAAACTGCACTACCTCATCTACCGTGGGTATGCCCTGACGGCCTCCTATGCGTACGCATTTCATGGCCGCGGCGGCTGAGGCGAACTCTACCACCTCTTTTAAATCCCAACCCTTGGATAGGCCGTAGATATACGCGCCGTGAAAAACATCCCCCGCGCCGGTAGTATCCAGCACCTCGATATCGAAGGCGTCAGTCTGGAAAAAATCACCCTCGGTAGCGCAAACACTGCCGTAACTGCCCAGCGTGATAACCACCGTTTTGAATCCCATACCTAAAAATTTCATGGCGGCCTGACCCGGCTCCTCGTTATCGGTAAACTTATCGGAAAACGATTTTGATACCACCAGGTGATCGACCAGCGGCAGAAGCTCGTTAATACCCTCTCGCGGACTGCCGACATCGAGAACTACCTCCGCGCCGGCATCCTTGGCGATTTTGGCGGCATGAAAAGAGGCCTTTGTCTCGCGGCCATCGAGATGAATATAGCGACAGGATTGCAGCAGGTTTTTATCCAGCTCCTCGGGAGCCATGTCGGCAATCTCGGTGCGATCGAGCACGACAGTACGCGCGCCGGTAGTCTTATCCACCCAGATAAAAGCACGGGGAGTGCGGCTGTAGGCATCGAACACCATACTCGTGGTCTCGACATTGAAACGATTCATCTCCGAGGCGATAAGCCTGCCCTCCGGATCGTTCCCCACCTTGCCGATAAAACTGACCTCGGCGCCGAAATGCCCCAGCGTACACAGGGCGGTGGCAACGGGTCCTCCTCCCTGACGGCTGAACGCACAGGCATCCAGTTTCTGATCGGCGACCGGGAATTTATCCACTATACAGATATAGTCCAGCGCACACAGGCCGACACCGACTGCCAGGTATTTCTTATTTGCGGACAAACTCCACCTGGCCGTTCGTGCCATCCCGTAACTTGGTCTTGAACTCTTTGGCTCTCGAGGCGCGCACGCCGACTTTGAAAAGCACCTCCTCGCCATAGGAGGAATCGACAAGCGTGGCTTTATGGTTGGCAATTAAACTGTGTATCAAATTAACGAATTCGAAACCGACCTTGAAATTGAACTCCTCGACAAGGAAGCCCTTCTCGATATCGGCCTCGCGTAAAACATCCATGGTGGCCTTGCTGTAAGCCCGTATCAGGCCGCCGGTGCCCAGCTTGACACCACCGAAATAGCGAGTGACCACAATGAGTATATTGGAAAGACGTCGGTTGTCTATCGATTTTAGTATGGGCAAACCGGCAGTGTTGTTAGGCTCGCCGTCATCATTATAACGATACCTCATCCTTTTGCCATGCCCGACTTTCCAGGCGTAGCAGTTGTGGGTGGCATCATGAAACTCTTTCTTTATTTCGGCGATAGCGGCGTTTGCCTCATCCTCCGTACGCACCCGTCGGGCCGAGGCTATAAAACGACTGCCCTTGATCTTGATCTCCGCCCTTGCTGATTCCTTTATCTGAAGAAAGATATCATTATTATGATTATTCTCTTGCATTTACCTCTATCATCTTTCCCTGCGTTTTAAACCTCAAATCGCAGAGTGATTCGTTTGCCCGCTGGGGATTAATAAGACTGCAGCTACAATTAATTAATATATTCCCAGATGGTTGTCAAGATTTAAACATTTCGTAATCGTTGCTTTATACAATGTAACTCAGGATATCATCTATTTGTTCGGTACTTTTAATTTTTATCACCATATTGTTCAACAACTCCTCATTGGCGTAACGATCATACGGGTCGTAGATAAAAACCGGCTTGCCCTGATCAATAGCCGCCTGCCCCGCGTGAAGTTCGCCCCGTCTCTTTTCGCCTACCTGAACGATTAAAACTGCTTTCGACAGTCCGGCAATAAGTCGGTTGCGCGATACCAGCCGCCCCGGTATGGCTTTCGCGTGTATATCATACTCTGAAAGTAATACGCCCGAATCGGTAATGAGTTTGGCTAATGGCTCATTTTCCTCCGGATAAATATTAACCGGGCCGCTGGGGAGCACCGCCACCGTTTTGCCGGCGTTTTTCAGCGCTGCGAGATGCGCCGAGGAATCAATGCCAATAGCCAGCCCTGATACAATCGATTTATCGGCCTCGATAAAAGCTTTGGAGAAATCAACCGCCGCTCTTATACCCTCCTGGCTGGCCGAGGTGGTGCCAACTAGCGCTATTCCGCTATGCTTCAGTATATCGATATCTCCCCGTGTATAAATTACAAGCGGAGGATCGGGGATATTGCGCAGCGATTCGGGGTAGTCATCATCCAGAAAGCTGGTTGTTGATACATTTAATGTTTGATAATACTCGATAGTCTCCTGCGCTTCAGCCAGACGGTCACGGGAGGAGACTATTTTGCCGGCGCGCTCGAGATTGATATCAACCATCGTGGCTATCTGCTCGGCGGAGTGATCATAGATATTTTCGGGATGCCCGTAAAGCATGAGCAGGTTCTGGAACAGTTTCGGCCCGACCTGGCCATACTCTTTCAGGGCAAGGCATATCGTAGTTTGTTCAGTGATCGTATTCATAAGCTAATAGTGATAATTCAGAAAGTATTAGTCAAGCGATATTTTATCGGGTTTCACTAGTGTCCGGTGTTTTTCGTTAAATTTTAAGTTTCTCCTTGGAATTGTTAATGAAAAATATTTTCCGATATAATTATTTTATTCAGCGTATCATTCATCCTGACATATCCTGCCGATGTTAGGCTTGGTTTTCTGGTTTCCAAGCGCTGCTTGGAAACCTTCTTGAATCATGTAGAATGCGCATTCTGCCGGCAAACAAGCCACGTTGCGAAGCAGCGCTTCGCAACGAGATGAAAAGACCGGACAGTAGTGATCGGGTTTGATTGTTGAGGTGTAGCGGAGGTGATAATACAGGATGTTTGTCAAAGGCTGTCATTGAAAGGGACCGAGGAATCAATCAATCTTTTAAAATCGGATAGAATATTTAAAGAGGTCCACAGCGCTACCGCGTGAACACCTGCCACTCGAAAGTCTCGGCTACATTCCCATATCTATCCAAAAACGGCTTGATACCCGGCCCGTTTACCCTGAACGTATAGCTCTTGCCGGGGTATAGATGCATCTTGACCTTGAAGCAGTTCTCCCGCTCGTTGTAAACATAATCGCCGACCGTGAAAAACATATCCTCCGGTTCACCGGTGATAGCGAAACTCTCGGGATTCATCGGCTCATCGAAATACAGCGAGAACCAGATATACTGATCCTCCAACACGGCGCTGTCTGAGGGTTCAACCCTGCTAACTTTCGGCGGCCGCTTGTCCTCCTGTGAGACTATCACCGCCAACTCCCAGGTCATATCGAGAATATCCTCGTACTTGTAACCAACCATCGGCTCGATATCAATCGGCTTCTCTGCACCCGGCTCGATATAGTAAGCATCCAGAATGAGCATACCATTTTTCTCATATACCTGACCATACACCGCGCCTTTCGCACCCAGTTTATTCACCAGGCGAGACAAAACCGGCGGATTATAATTCATATCGCTTTCTTTAAAGCCGCTCGATTGTATCAGGCTCTGCCATCTCGAACGCTGCACGGTGGGAATATTCAGCAGGCGAAGATTTGCCTTGAGTGAATCCTCGAGCGGTTTGGCAAGCGGCGAGGCTTTACCCTGGCAGTCGAATCTAAGCACGAGTATAGCATCACTGCAATATCCAGCGGCGGTTACAAGAAGCAGTATAGCCAGTGTGGTTATCAGTTTCGTAAATGATGTCATCGCGGATAAAATTAATATATTCTGCGGGATTTTTCAAGAGAGAAATGCTTGAATGTGATTAGACGGTGTGCTCATTTCCGGATTTCGGTTCCAGGCCCCAAATGAGATAATTTATTAGCGCAGAAAATTTTATATTATAGCCTCGAATTATCATACCTGTACAATTTGTAATTAGCGATAGAATTGCTATTGGTTCATCACGTAAAGATCGCGGTCTACGTGACGGTTGAGGAAATTCATCTGCAACGATACCTGATGCGAGAAATCGTCGAAATATTCGGGCTTGACCGGAATCGAGGCCGGAATAGTCATTTTGAGAGGATTGGCAAATCGTTTGTCTTTTTTCACGCGGTAATCCAGATGTGGCCCGGTGGCAACACCAGTCTGCCCGACATAACCGATTACCTGCCCCTGCCTGACTCGTCTCCCCTCAACGATACCCTTGGCATAATCATTAAGATGTCCGTAGGTGGTGGATATACCGTACTCATGCTCGATCTCGATATAGTTACCGAAACCTCTCACCCAACCCTTGATTTTAACAATACCATCCCCGGCGGATACCACCGGCGTACCGATTGCCGCGGCATAGTCAACACCCAGATGAGGTCGATATACTTTGAAAACCGGATGAAGACGACTTTGCGAATATCGCGAGGAGATACGCCTGTAGTTTAACGGTGATTTTAAAAGCGCGCGCTTGAGAGAATAGCCGTTCTCATCATAGTAATCGGTATAGCCTTCAGGGTCGGAATAGAGAAAGGCGCGATGGGGAGTGCCGTTTAGCGTGTATTCAGCGGCTAAAATATCTCCGCATTTTACGAATACACTGTCCTTGTAAAAAGTCTCGAATACCACTTTGAATTTATCTCCGATTCGAGATTCGGTAAAGAAATCTATCTCCCAGGCGTAGATATCGGTTATTTTAGTGAACAGCTCGGGTTCGGGAATCTGGCTGATTAACGCCTCCCAGAGATTAGTCTCGATAACGGCGCTTATGAATTCTATCCGCTGCTCCAGCTCCACCTCGGTTACCATATCGATATAGTTATCCCCGGAACGTTCGAGCCGGTATTTTTTCAGATCGTGTGTAGTGTACTCGAAAGCCAATACCGTATCCTCGGCTGTCATGAATAGCTTGAACTCATCACCGGGATGAGAATGATGCAGATCGAAAAGCTCCGAGAATTTATTAGTGATTTTAGCAACCGCTAATTTCGGAACCTCCTGGTTCAGAAGTTCGGCATAGAGCGAGCTGTTTTGATGAACATGGCCGGTATAGATTTCGGAGATAATAACTTGCTCGACCTCCGGCTTATATTCTGCCCGGCTTTGCTGGAAAGAATCGTAATTATCGTAAAGTATAGCCATAGCGAATGCCAGTACCGATATTACCAGAATAATCGGTAGAACCAGCATGTATATTCTACTCAGAAATCCCTTCTTAGGGGTTTTAAAATTTTTTATCTGATGCTTTATTTTACTTTCCTCCGAAAATGTCCGCTTGAAAACGGAATATTTCCGTTTCCGTATCTTTCCAGGTTCCCGGCGGCAGACCGGCTTTCAGGCAGGTCTGATCGAGAAAAGTGTCTCTATCCCAGTTATGTTCCACCGGCACCTGTGGCAATAAAAGCCCGCTAAACCGTCCCTTAACCAGGAATAATCCATCCCGGCCAACTACAACATCCTGAATAGGATCTACTACTTTTATCATCGGCGTTAAAACCGAAATCTCAATCTCTATACGTTTAAATTCGGGTTTCGTTAGCTGTGGGAATCGCGGGTCGTGAAACGCCGCCTGAACGGCCATCTCGGCAATCGTTTCATAAAGAGGCTTTACCGCGTGAATATACCCAATACAGCCCCGAAGATTCCCTTCGATAGTCAGGGTAACGAACGCGCCACGCTTTTCGGCAAGTACTCCGCCGTATTCTGGTTTATTCAATGCCAGGTTTTCACCTGCCAGCCTGGCTTTAATCGCGTTTTCGGCCAAATCCAGAAGTTGCTTTTTCTCATGCTCGGAAAGCCCGAAATCAACGCCTGAGGCCGGATTAATGTCGATATCCTCGTCGGTCTCATCCTCCTCGATGTTTATTTCGTAGACTTTACGATCTTTCTCGCCTTTATATATCACGCCGGCCAGATACCCAACGACTGAACTGCTATCTCCCGAGACATCCCCCGAATTAGCATAATTTACCACTTTCGCGCCGTTTGCGCCGGCCATCTCGGAGGCTATCATGGCCGTTACTATCGGGCCGCCTCCACAGGCCTCTACCTTGCGGTTCTCCAAATCATTGTGAAGGGTTTTATAATCGTATTGATTTATCGATTCCACTATTCGTAAATCGAGATTTTTAGCTTTCTTGTAATCATGAAAATGAGATAAGTCGCTACTGGCTACAATCAGAATATCATCCCGGCCCCTGCAAACTCCGGCGATAGCCTCAGCCAGTCCGCGGCAAGTGGCGAAATCCTGGCTGCCCATGACAATAGCTACCAGGCCGAACTCGCCCAGCATAGTCTGCAAAAACGGAAGTTCAACCTCCAGAGAATGCTCGCCCCCCCGGCTTGTCAGGCGATGTCCTTTATCGGATAGTTCGACATACTCCGAACTACCGGCAATCTTCCCTGAAAGCTCATGGTTGATTTTAATATCGCCGAACGGCGTCCGGTAGGCATCCCCCGAATATACCGCCGCACCCGAAAAAGCCTCTACGTGGCAGGGCGAGATCACTATGACATCCTTATACTCGTAACCCTGTATTGCTTTGAAAGCATGCGATGCCACCGGGCCGGAATATATATAACCGGCGTGCGGCACTATCAACGCCACTACTTCACCCGGAATATCCGGCTTGCTGGTTTTAGCCATCATGCCGGCGATCATCTTAGCCAGGCTGGATGGGTCGCCGGGATAAAACGATCCGGCAACAGCGGGCTCCCTGACCTTTGAACTCATATCCACCTCCCCGGTATCAGCTCCCGCCCGGGAGAGCATAACCGCTATTATTATTATGATAATCAGCGAATTTCTCATATAGTTTAGTATAAAGCTTGTGAAAATAGCCTGTCAACTTAAAACGGTTTTTCCGCATGTTTCTCGCTTTATTATATTTTCCCGAGCCGGTAAGATCATTCCCATACGGCTGTTATCGCGCAGGATATCACCCCGAAAGGATGAACAAAGGATTTCGTCCGCCCGTCGACACTTGGAACGGGCTTTTTTGACACCGCAGCTATCCAATAAGAACATTTTCAATAATCCCAGCGATTCGCAACGAGAAGGAAAAACCGGATAGTGTTTATGTTTTTTATCATATTATCAAGTTTGAATTCTTTTAATTACGGCATTTTCGCAGTTTTTTTATTAAATTTAAATGTTTCTAAACCTGAACAGCCATCGTTAATTTATAAAAACCTCTCTACTAAATAGTTAATTTTATTGAAATCTAATCCGATTAGAATTATAGAGTTATAAAAATAGTATTGAAAATACAAAGGCAAGGGAGTGCATAATGCGAAAACTATTGGCCTACTCTATTCTCGTTTCGGTCTTTTTTTATCAGGCAGCAATTGCCGAGGTATCGGTTGGTTTGAAATTCGGCGGTAACGGTTCGACTCAATATGGTGACATCAAAGAAAACAGTTTAAAAACCGGCTTTTTCGGCGGCCCGTTCGTTACATTCGATATGGGCGAATCATTCGCTATCCAACCTGAAGTGCGTTTCTCGATGAAAGGCACAAAGCAAAAAGTATCCGGGTTTAATGTCTCACAAATGCTAAATTACATTGAGGTTCCGATACTTTTAAAAATCAAATTCCTTCAGGAAAATGAGATCAGACCATCGTTTTATTTTGGCCCCGAGGTTAGTTTCTTACTTACTGCCGATTATGAAATTTTGGATACGACGTTTGATGTTAAAGATCAATATAACAATCTTGATGCTGGAGTGGTATTCGGTGTTGATTTCAATAACGATAGAAACCTCTTGTCCGATTTCAGAGTAGGCCTTGGTTTCCTAAACCTCGTCGATGAGGATGCCGGTAATGCTACCAATCGCAATCTCAATATTTCAATCGGTATAGGTTTCATGTTCTAAATATAAAGTATAGACTATCATTCAAACCCGCCCTTTTACAGGCGGGTTTTTTTAGGGTGTAATCCATCCAAATGTTTTATAACATTCCGAATGGAATTTTCAAAGGCGCCGTTTGGAAAGCGGAATAAGCTTTCAAACAAACATTAATCATCTATAGGTTTTCACTAGTGTCCGGCCTTTAGGGACAGGTTAATTTGAGATGTTTGAGCGATTTGTATTGGGATTGGTATTTGGTCTTTAAGGAATCTCAGGACATCATCTTTTTCAAACACGAATGACCGGATTCTCTGAATTAACTTTCCAACTGAGGCCGATATTTTGTATTTGTATTTCAGCGCGCTCATTAACAAATAGATTATCAAAGCCACCCAGATCTGGGAATATACTGCGTTCTTGGAGGTACCCCAGAAAGTCTTGATCACAAGGTTCTGTTTTAACGCTTTAAAAAACAATTCTATCTGCCAGCGCTGCTTATAAATGTCGGCAATAGTCGAGGCGGCATGTTTGAAATCATTGGTCAGGAATACATAAACTTTACCGGTTTCTTTATCGATATAACGGATTCGTCTCAGCCTAATCGAACATTTTTGCTTGGAGTAAAAACCGGTAAATTCAATCCAATGATCGGAGGTGACTCCTTGCTTACGATTAGTTCTACACCGTTTGATTACTTTGTATTTAGCGTTATTCTTCTGCCGCGTGACAAAGATTATCCCCTTATCATTTAATAACTTGAAAAGACTGTAGTCATTGTAGCCTTTGTCGAAAGTCACGATACTGCCAGCCGGTAAATTGAACATCTTCCTGACTCTGGAATCATGAATATTGGCATTGGTGACAACCGCAAAATCAGGGATGTAACCATCATGGTTTAACCTGACATGAAGCTTGACACCGGCCTTGGTCGTTCTGAATTTAGCCCAATAAAATAACCCCAGACACAAATCTATGACCGTCGAATCAACTGAGTATAATTTATTCCCCAGCTTCCGGTTTTTGCCTTGAAAATGACAACCGTAACGATTCAATAATATGTAAAACAAGTTCTCGTATATTGCCGAGGGCCGATGATTGTTGGCATCCGAAAAAGTCGAACGGCGTATCTTTGACATACCCAGATGGTAAAACCTATGCGCCTGACGGGAAAGATTCAAGACCAGATCACGCAGCGATTGCTGCTCCGATAATTGCCCGAATATCATCGCCACCAGGTGCGACCAGTAGCCGAAAGAAACCGTGAAATGCCGCCCTTTGCCAGTCGAAACTGCTTTTTGGAAATCGTATCGAGAAATCATTTGCGTTATCTGGCGAAGTATTGTAACCTTCCCTTGCATTTTTAACCTCCTGTAAACAAAGGTGTTATAATTAGCGTTTACACCCTTATTATAGGAGGTCTGTCAAGCCAGCCTCAAAGCCCGGACACTAGTGATAGGTTTTAATAAAGTAAGCTTATAGTTTTAAGACTTCCCGCTACAAGCCCTACCCCCACATAATCATATCATTTAAGATACGCGGAGCAGTGGCATAAAGCAAGCGTTGCTTTTTTTATTTGAGCTAAGAACTATCGGTTTACCCGGTGGATCCGTTTAAAGCGAAGCGTTGTTATTTTATTTCTTGCTTCCAAACTCCGATTTGGAAACTGATGTATTATAGAAACTTAGTTTCGATTTTGATTTGACTATAGATAGAATATCACTGGTGTCCGGTGTTTTTCGGTAAATTTTAAATCTCTCCCTGGAATTGTTAGTGAAATATGTTTTCCGATACAATTATATATTAAGCGAATTATACATCCTGACATATCCTGCCGATGTTAGGCTTTGGTTTCCTGGTTTCCAAGCGCTGCCTGGAAACCTTATTGAGTCATGTAGAATACGCATCATAAGCCACGTTGCGAAGCAGAGTTTCGCAACGAGATGAAAAGTCCGGACAGTATTGAATTCGATCTAAAAATCATTTTGTGAAATTTTACCCCTAAAATGATTAAGATTGCAAATTAAAACCGGGCATTAATGATTCAATTTATGTTCGTAATTTTTTATGCGGGTCAGGCAAACCACAAGCGTGATTGGCCTATAAAATATCAATTACGAAACAGTGACTCGTAGCAAGGTGGATAACTCCTGGATAATTAAATTACGACTTTTTAACACTATACCGATCTTTCTGAAAGAACACCGCTACCGATTTGTAACCCTTCGTCAACTTGCCCGCATGCGGCTCGCCATCCTTTAAATAAAACCAATCGCCGGTCTTATACAATTTCTCATTACCTGAGATAGTTAACTCTACCTGACCGGCCAATACTATCTCGAGCTGGGGGCCGTGGCTGTGTTCGGGAACCAGCACGTCCTCGTTGAATTCCATGAATACTACCTGATGATCATCAGCCTGTGACAGGTAAGCATCAACATCCGGGTGGACATCCGCCGGCAGTAGAAGCGATTTCAATGATTCGAACATATTGCTCATGTTAGACTCCGTTATTTATGATATTAACTATTTCACAATGATATTATTAAGCGGTGCTCCATCTTATAGCGAAGCTAGAGATGGGTTTGGTTGATTGCTCATTCAAGACGAATACTCCAATCAAGCATTCTGCCTGGAACGTATTCGATACGCCCCTATACAACACATAGCTAAAGCTGCTAGCTTACATTACGCTCGTAGGCCATTACTATGCCTTTTAATGTCAGCATCTGATCTACTGTCTGTATGTGTTTCGAATGCGGGGCGAACAGGTCGGCATAACCGCCGGTTGCCACCACCCGTATTTCATCACTACTTACAGCTTTTAACTCCTCGGTGATAAGACCGGCAATATGATCGATCAGACCCAGCGATCCGAAAAATATCCCAGACTGTATAGCCTGCTTTGTATTACGGCCGATAGCTTTTTCAGGTTTCGCTATATCTACCGCGAACAATCTCGAGGCGCGTTTGAATAGTTCCGCCGAGGAGGTTTTAACACCCGGAGCAATCGAGCCGCCTATGTAGTTTCCCCGATGGTCTACCACATCGAAATTCGTTGAGGTTCCCAGATCGATCACTAATCCGGGGCAACCGTAGATATTTTTCATCGCCACCGCATTTGCTAACCTGTCGGGCCCGGCCTGCTCGGGTTTGTCGACATCGATCTTTAAACCAAGATCAGCCGTATGGTCAAGCACCCAGGTATCGACATCAATGAATTTATCGATCATTTCCTTGTAGATAAAAGTCAACTCGGGCACGACCGAGCAGACCGCGGCGCCTTCTATTTTGCGTCCGGCCTTCTGATGAGAAAACAGGAAATGTCTCAGGCGTACCGCTACGACATCCGAGTTAACCGAGATTTTATAATCTTTATCATCCTTGGAGGGCATGCGAAAGCTCTCGACTATCTCACCGTTATCATACATGCCGGCGAAAGTCGAGGTGTTACCTATATCTAAAACCAATATCAAGTCGGTACCTCCTCGATTCGTCCCGCTCGAACGTTGAATGTTTTAACTTCGATATCATCGAAACCGCTCTCCCCGGCTGTAGCTATAAACACCTGCTTGTGACCGGCCAGAGCTTTCATCAGAGAGATACCTTTAGCCTTATCCAGCTCGGCAAATACCTCATCGAGTACCAGGATAACATCCCGGCCGTTAATATGGGAAAGATAATCGGCGGCCGCCAGTTTAATCGAAAGCATTACTATACGTTTCTGGCCACGAGAGCTATAGTGCCGGATAGATCTTCCGTTTAGTTTCATGTTCAATCTATCGCGATGCGGGCCAACTAATGTTAATCCTGATCGTAGCTCGCGCTCGAGATAGTATTCCAGCTGATGACTTAATGCCTCTCCTACTGTTTCTTTTTCCGTATCCAGCCTAGGAGTATAATTAATGGTCAGCTTGCCATCGGAATCGAAAGTATTGTAATATTTTTTTATATCGGAACAAATCGATTCGACGAAATCCTGCCTTTTTACGATAATCCGTTCGGCATGTTCGATCAATATTTTATCCCAGGCTTTTAGCAGATATAAATTCTCGCGATTTTCGGCTATATCTTTTAGAAGTTTATTCCTCTGTACTATAACTTTGCGGTAGGCTATCAAATCGTTTAGATATGGTCGGCTACACTGTGAGATATACAAATCCAGGAACTGGCGATGGTATGAAGCTGGCCCGGCTGTTAGCAATATATCCTCAGGTAATATGAACACAGCAGGCATTATACCGATCAGCTCGTTTTGCTTTATAGGACGGATATTGTCGAGAATTATTTTGCGGGCGCCTGTATTATCGTATCTTATTGCGATATCGACTTTTTTTTTTCGCTTTCAACCGAGGCTTTTATCTCCGCCAGCTCGGAATTGAAACTTAACAGCTCCCTGTCTTTAGCGTTACGGCACGATTTGCCTATCGAAAACAAGCCAATTGCCTCAAGAGTGTTAGTTTTACCCGCCCCGTTGTTACCGATAAACAAATTTATTCCCTTTGCAGGGATAATTTCAGCTTTATCTATATTTCGAAATCCCTTGATACTGAGATGGGTAATCATAACAACCGGCCGGCTCTACCGGTATTAATCCATTAAGCGAAGAGGCATGATTAAGAAAAGTACATCCTCGTGCTCTGTCGGTTGTTCCGGTTTGAGAATCGCTGCCGTAGTCGGGTTATTCAATTCGAACCTGACCTCTTCATCCTCGACCTGCTTTAGTACATCGATAACATAATTGGCGTTGTAGCCAATATCCATGTCATCTTCCTGGTAGGAGACTTTCATACTTTCGCGAGCCTCACCGCCGAAATCAAAGTTAGTCGCGGAAAGCTCAAGTTTATCCTGCTTAATCGAGAATTTTACCTGATGTGTCAGGGTATTGGATAGAATCGAAACACGCCTGACCGAGGATTGAAGCAAACCTTTTTCGACAAGCATGATTTTCTCGTTGTCTTTCGGTACGACCTGTTCATAATTAGGATATGGTCCCTCAAGCAAACGGGAGGTGATAATCGAATCATCGAGCACGAAAACAATAGAGTTATCGTTCAAAATCAAACCGATCTCATCGGTATCATCATGGGTAAGCTTAATTAAATTTTCCAGCACCTTGGGTGGGATGATCAGATCCTTATTCATTCCCTGAAGGATAATATCGCTTCGCCCGACTTTTGCCAACCTGTGGCCATCGGTAGCGACCAGGCTCAAGCCATCATCAGCGGCATGCCAGAGTATGCCATTTAACGCCGGCCGAGTTTCATCCCGGGAAACCGCGAACAAGACCTTCTTGATCATACTGCAAAGCGACTGAGCATTGACCTTAACCTGCCTGCCGAGATGAATGTCCGGTAATTTCGGGAAATCCTCAGCGGAAAATCCGGAAAGCTTATAAACACCGGAGCCGCATTTTATCTCCATCCTGTTCTCGGTAGCGGTGATATCCAGATCATATTCAGGAAGCTCTTTGACTATCTCTGAAAAAACCTTTGCCGGAACGGTTATACTTCCCTTCTTCAATACTTCAACATCTATATGCGAGGTCATCGAAACATCAAGGTCTGTAACTTTCAGACTCAGTTTATCATCCTCGAGCTCAAATAGAATATTCGATAGAATCGGAATGGTAGACTTTGGCGGCACTATACTTTGAATCCTGGATACTGCCTGATTTAATTTAGCTTTATTTGTCTTGAATCTCATTGCTCCTCCAAAATTCCTCTATAATTGGATATTCCGGTAGATCAGGTGATAAATAAGTAGCACCGGACATACAGGCTTATTATCTACTAAAAAAATATCTATGTCAATTCAAATATTTGCTTAAAAGGAAGAGAATATCTAAATTTTAGATATTCAGTTTTTTCGTTTTTGGTATAATATCTTTTATTATTTATATATTAAATAAATATATAATCATATTAATAAGAGTGTGGGAATGTTGAAAAGTATTCGCATAAAATTCTATCTGAATATCTAATAAAAGTTTAGCAAAAAAAGACAAAGCAAGCTCTATATTGATAACTTTGAACATGTTAGATTTATGATAGTTTGATTTTACAAATGTTAGTACTTTATTAACCGCTTTCCACACTTTTCCACATTTTTATCAACCGAATGTGGAAAACTTTCTTTGGCAATTGTCAACCGTTAAGAAATACTTACAATTGAGCCTAATTATATTTTAGCTAATAGTCAGAAATTAGCAATAAAATTGATAATTGTAAAATATCATTGTCTTCATGGAGTTAACGATTTTGCTGTAAGTCTAATATAATCCAATGCCAGCTAAAAAAAACACAACTATAAGATTATATTTTTGAATGGGATACAACTTTTAATAAATGTACTTAGCAGAGAGCTTGACTTTATATTGCAGGGAGATTATCTATTGTTTGTTTAAATGGAGTAGATGAAAACCTGGAGGGGGTACTAATCATCGACATCAAAGTTCAATCCACGACAATACAGGTTATAAAAACCTGAATAGATTTTCAAGTAGAAACTGGTAGTAGCTTTTATTATTAAGCTATGATTATAGGAATTGTAAACACTTATTAACAAGTTTTCAACATGCAAGCTCAAGAATTAAACACTACATGGCAGGAATGCCTCGGTAAATTAAAAGAAAAAGTTCAACCCCAGAGTTATAACACCTGGCTTAAACCGACCAAGCTAATAAATAGCGAGAACGGTCAATTAATGATTAGTGTACCTAACAGATTCGTTGCCAGCTGGCTAGAGGGCCATTACATCAGCTATATCAACGAGGCTGTTGAAGCTACTTTCGGCAAAACCAAAATTATCAAGTTTACGATAGAGCCTAACGGCCAGGAGATAGATGTTGCCATACCTGAGCCGGCAATCGATCAAAAACCTGCCGAGCCGAAAGCACAAACCCATAACATAAACGAGCGCTATAATTTCGAAAGCTTCGTCGTGGGTGATTCCAACCAATTCGCTCATGCCGCGGCAATGGCGGTTGGCGAGGCACCGGCCGGCAACAGGTTTAATCCGTTTTATATATATGGCGGTGTAGGATTGGGCAAAACTCATCTGGCCCAGGCTATTGGCAATTTCGTACTCCTGACTCGTCCGGGCAGCGCGGTCTTGTATGTCACCTCTGAGAAATTTACCAGCGATTTTATTAACGCGATCGCCACCCAGAAAACCGCCGATTTCGCAAATTATTACCGTAGTATCGATCTATTGATCATTGATGATATTCAGTTTTTAACGGGTAAGGAAGCTACGCAGGTTCAATTCTTCCATACTTTCAACGCCTTGCATCAAAGCGGCAAGCAAATCGTCTTAACTTCGGATCGCCCCCCCCAAGAAATTTATGGTCTGGAGGAGAGGTTGCTGTCGCGATTCCAGAGCGGTCTCGTTACCGATATTCAACCACCCGATTTTGAAATGCGCCTGGCGATTTTGAACAAGAAAATCCAGCAGGATGATATCGATATTTCGCCCGATGTCGCCTCGTATATTGCCGACAAGGTCAGATCGAATATCAGGGAGCTGGAGGGCTTGTTGATTCGTATTGGAGCCTATTATTCGCTGACGGGACGGGAGATCAGTGTGGCGCTTGTTGATGAGATCCTGGGCAAGAAAACCACCAACAAGCAGAAAGAAATGACCCTGGAGAGTATCCAGAAAACGGTAGCTGAATATTTCAAGATATCCGCCGAACAAATCGTCGGCAAAGGCAAAACTGTCGAGGTGGCGTCCGCCCGTCAGATTGCCATGTATATCGCCCGTAATTACACCACGTATTCCCTGAAAACGATCGGTAAGTTTTTTGGTGGTCGCGACCACTCCACCGTTATCCATTCGATCAATAAAATTACCGATTTATTGAATCAGGATTCACTTCTGAAATTTCGGGTCGATGAATTAATTAAGAAGCTGCAAGCTGAGTAGTAAGAACTCGTAACCGCTAAAATGAAGGGGGGCCCTCAGATTTGATTATTTACGTTTAGCAGATGTATTATCTCGGATTCGTGGTTTAGCATCAATGGGTTTTATTAGTTTAGGGGGGCTACTAAATGATTTATCAAAACCCTGTGACCAGACCTCACGAGAATTGCAATGCACATTTGTCGTTGAGAGAATGGCAAAAACAAGCATCTAAACTTGAAGAGGAATTTGGGCAGGAACACGATCAAATCCAGTTTCGTATCCAGACGTTATTAAAAGAGCTGGAGGACATTGTTCGGAAAGACTGGGATGATGCGGATTTTACGGATGGAATGGTTTAGAAGTAGTAGATAGGATTGTTTTCTGCAATTGAAAGAGCAATAAACATATACCTATATGAACCGGCAGTCATCGTTATTGCTTTTTACGTCGCGTTCGGCTTTGCCGAGGGTGACTGAGGCGAGGAAACTAGCATACGACATTCAGGCATTGTCAGGCGGATGAAATGATTGACTCATCCTTCCTGACTAAAACTGCTGAAGCTTAAAACATTTGCCTGTTGCACCTGTGGAACTTTAGTGCTATAAGTACGGTTGAAACGGAAATTGATTTACGATTTGGAATAAGCCGAAGGAGAAACAACGATGTTGAAAATGGATGATGCCGCTTTGGTCATTGTTGATGTTCAGGGGAAGCTGGCAACTCTCATGCACGAGAAAGATCATTTCTTCAAGAATATGGTTACGATAACCAGGGGCGCCTGGGAACTGGGACTGCCGATATTATGGAACGAGCAACTTCCCGATAAACTTGGTACTACCATCCCGGAGCTCAAGGATGTTCTTAGCGGTATGGATCCCCTCGAGAAAAACACGTTCAGTTGCTGGGACAACGAGAATTTCGTCAACAAGCTCAAAGCCACCAACTGCCACCAGGTGCTTTTAACGGGTATGGAGACTCATGTGTGCGTATACCAGACCGCAGCCGATCTGATCGCCAACGGTTTCGAGGTGTACCTGGTTGCCGATGCTGTCAGCTCTCGCTCGCTGGAGAACAAGCAGATAGGCATAGAGGCGATTAAGGCGTTAGGCGCTAAACTTACCAGTGTTGAGATGAGTTTATTCGAGATGCTGAAAGTTGCCGAGGGTGAGAAATTCAAGAAGATTATCAAGATCGTGAAATAGGATATAGTGAGAATGTCTACCAGGCGAGAACCTGGGGACATCTACCAATCAACGGTAAGAGTTTTAAAGCGAACCATTATGATTAATGGTTCGCTTTTCTATTTCATGGTTGTTTTACTTAACTATGAGCATCTTGTTTGCTTTTGAGAATTCGTTGGCCTGTATCCTATAAAGGTACATACCCGTCGCAAGGTTAGTAGAACCAAACGATACAGAATGGTATCCCGCTTCTTTATACTCATCAACGAGAGTTTCGACTCTCTGGCCAAGCACATTGTAAACCTCGATTGTTACGTGCGAGGCCTCCGGCAAGGCGTAGTCTATTATCGTGGAGGAGTTAAACGGATTCGGGTAATTGTTGCCAAGCGAGAATTCGCTAGGTAGATTATCAACTCCGCTGGTTTTACTCAGGCTCATGTCGATTTCGGATAAGTTAATATCACGTTTGACGAAAACATCAGGTTCGATCAAATCGGTAAATGATGTCAGGCTAAACCGTGGTGATGATGATGTCTCACCGGTGCATTTTTCAACCTGCGCGATCATCCTGTATTTCCCGGTCTCCTGGCCGGTGAGATGTTTAACGCTATTGGGTTCTAGCGATGGAGCCGAATCGGACCCGAGCAAGATGACCGGACAAAGCAGGATCATCAATATTTTCAGGTAGTTCATATAACTCTCCAATCTATCTATTCAGGTGAGCTTTGATATCCTCGATCTGGGACTTGAGCTCGGCTAATTCTTTTTTGAGTTCTTTGTTATCTCTTCTGAGTTTATTGTTCTCTTTTATCATTACTTTCACACCCGCTAAAGCAACACCCGCAACATCTCTTGCAGCCAAATAATGGTTTTCACGTTTCCCGTCTGATTGACTAATCGTGCCAACATCAAAAGCAGCAACAAAATCTTCGGCCATGGGGCCTATGTGATGCTCGTTAGTACCTTTATAGTCCCATTCAGGAATGTCAATTTTAGAGATTTTATTTATCAGCTCCTGCTCATCGAGGGCATTAATATTTTTTTTGAGCTTTTTACTAGAAACACCAACCCAGGAACCTCCGGGGGTTAAGTGAGCGCCATTACCGTTAGTGCCGTCCGTTCCAACATGAATAGGGTAATTTATTCCGCCATCGTCATCATCCCTATTTACTCCCAGAAATCCTGAGAAAGTACCGTCATATAAAGCAGTTCTATAAGTAGTGTTAAGATATACTGTTTTTCCAAATGCCATAGAAAATTGGGCATCAGATGTTAAAGTATCGAGATATCCACCAAGTATATGTGAGTATTGGCCTTCTGTATAGTTTCCGCTTCCACCACTTATAAAAGATACAGGTCCAATAGCTTTGTTATATGATCCTCCAACAACAGTACTCAGACCTCCAGCTTTATTGCGAGTTCCACCTACAACCGTAGCAAGGTTACCATCAGTCGTATCTGCATATCCTCCTATGATAGTTGAGTAGATTGCTAAGGAACTTGCAAAATTGCTAGCACCACCGCCTATAGTGCTACCATCTGCATTAGCAGAATTAGATTGTCCGCCGCTTATTGTGCATAAGTCTTCTGAAATAGAATTTCCATAGCCGCCGGCTATTATGCTTCCAATTAAATTATCTATGTTGTTTGAAAAACCACCTGAAATTACGTTAAATGCTCCTGAAACCGAGTTACTATATCCTCCGCCAATGTAGGAGGCAGAATCAGAGGCATCATCTCCACATGTATTGCTATAGCCGCCGGAAATAGTTCCATACCTGGCATTTACAGTATCAGCCTGACCACCGCCAATAGTACTTCTATAGCCACTGGCGACATTTTGAATTCCACCAGCAACTGTTGCACAGTTTTCAGAGGCAGTATTATCATAACCGCCACTCACAGTTGCGCTATTGGAACTGGCAAGGTTGCTATATCCACCGCCGACAGAAGAATATTTGCCCGTTGTAGCATTGCTATATCCGCCGCCTACATAAGCAGAGGTATCAGTGCTTTCATCACCAGCTAAGTTTAAATAACCGGCAGAAATACCTCCGTAAAGAGCTTTTACAGAATCGCTTTCGCCACCGCTTACTGTACCTCCTGAGCCGCTTACATAGTTGTTTATACCGCCGCTAATAGTGCTATATGCGATACTAATAGTATTATAAGCACCTCCAGAAATAGTACTATTACTACCGTTAACCTCATTGCTAGCCCCACCACCAATTGTAGCATAATAGCCTAAAGAGGTATTTTCTTTTCCGCCGCTTATTACATTATGTGCTCCACTAATAGTGTTATCGTAACCTCCACCAAGAGTACCATAATCAGCAGTTATTTCATTAGAATATCCGCCCCCAATAGTAGAGGTATGTCCGGTAGCAGTATTATCGTTTCCACCGGCAACAGTAGCGAAATAGTTGCTGGCTGTATGCCATCTACCACCGCCAATAGTAGCGTTTTCACCAGATGCCGTGTTTCCTCGACCTCCCGCGATGACAGAATACAATCCGCCAGCATCGTTATCATCGCCGCCACCAACAGTGGCGAATTGATTAGTAGCTTCATTGTATCTACCGCCAGTAACAGTAGATTGAAATCCACTTGAATTGTTATATTGCCCTCCCCCAATAAAACTGTAATTAGCTGATGAAGTGTTAGTGTGACCTCCGGCTATAGTTGAGTAATCACCGCTGGCAGTGTTTGAATATCCCCCGCCAACCGTTGATGTATGGCCACTGGAAATATTGGCATTACCGCCACAAATTAACGAATAGTAATTACTGGCAACATGATTTCTACCACCACCAATAACGCAGTATTCATAGTCATAGCCATCGGCGCCAGTTATACTGGTATCAGCTAAATTAATATGGGTATTTTTTTCATTTCCAAATAGAGTATTGTTTGCTACACCTTTTGCAATGCCTCTATACTCTGCGGTTCTAATAAATTCACCGCTTTCATCAGTCCACTCGCCATCTTTCGTGTCGGTGATTACCGGATCACCGGAATCATCGCTGCCCTCAGCCTTAGCAATCATCTGGCGAGGTAGTAGTTCGCTTGCATCTCCTTCAATCTGCATCGATAAGTAAACATTATCATCACCGGATGATAAATCTATGGGGATGAAAGCCTCGAACACCCCGCTATGAGTAGTGACCTTAACCAGTCCGCTTACCCAAGAAGGCATGCCCCCCTCGGCGCTATCATACAACCGGAATGTAATATTATATGTGCTATCGCTAACAGCTTGATTCTGGCTATCTCTCAATACACCGTTGAATTTTAACAAACTTATTTTATCAGCCGTGTTGCTTATAATGCTCTGCGATAAGCTATTAGGATCGCCTGAATCGCCCGCAAAACTGCCAACAGATGATAATAATAGAAATATAGTTACAAAAATAACCCTTAAAAACATATCCTCTCCTTTGGAAGCCCCTGATAGTTAATTTAAAACGCGTAATAAATTAGATTGACCAAAACATCAGAAAATACCTTGTTAAGTCATTGCATCACCTCCCTCAGATTTACAAACAACTTAAACAGCCTCTTTAAATATAACTTATATCACGCATTAACACTTTAGTCAAATATTAATATATAAAATCATCCTTTATTTTTGTATCAGAGGGATGAGAAGAAGATTTTGTCTATGTTTTCCCTTTACAAATCAGCCGTATTTATTTAACTTATGCTTAATAAATCGCATCACAGGTGTACGCATTATAAGATTTTTAAAAGCAGCTATAGTTTATGTGATTGGCGTGTAACGCGCCGGTCATGAGGCATTAATAAACAGGGAGGTATCCCATGGCGAAAAAACAAAGCTTTGCCGACAAGGCCTCGAAGAAAAAACATGTGGCGGTGTGCCCGGCCTGCGGGAACGCGATCAATTTCACCAAAATAGTGAAACCCGTGAAAACCGAAAAAGGCTTTTATAAGATGAAATCGTTCACGGTCGGAGTGGTTAAATGCGCTAACAAAGATCACCCCGATTGCGTTGCCCACAAAGCCAATATCATGAGTGAAAAAGAGGTGCAGGCCTTATAGTGTTTGGTCGGCAGTCTCCATCGCTTTAAGCTGATCGCGAATCCTGGCGGCTTTCTCGTAGTCCTCGTTTTCGATCGCCTCTTCAAGTTCCATTTTCAACTTATCCTCGCGGCTTAATTCCGGCGCTTGTTCCTCTTGTTTGCTTTCGTTTCGTATCGGTTTGAAAGTCTCGGTGCGTTCGTGTACGAAACCGACATGCATGGCCGAGCCATGAATTTTCTCCAGAAGTATCTCCATTTGGCTGCCGAATGCGGCGTAACAATGGGCGCAACCGATGCGGCCAACCTCGAGAAGTTCCAGGAATGTCAGACCGCAAGTCGGGCATTTCGGGTTATTCTTCGATTCGACTTTGGCCGGCAGATTCTTTTTCAATACCGTAGCGATAAGGTCGCTGAGCGGGAAATCCTTATTTTCGAATACCGAGTGAAAACCGGCATCCTGGGCCTGGTTCTCGTTCCAGGCTATCGCATGATCTTCGCCATCGATTTTGACTTTGATATTGACTTCTTTGTTGTTGCCGTTGCATTTGTCACAACTCATATTATCCTCTCCTGAAAGTTTGTTTTTAGTCCGGTATATTGCAACAAGAATGCCAGCCACCGCGCACCGATGTTTCACATATTACATTCGTTGGCAGTCAACGGGTTACGCGGCGGGAGTGTTTCAACCGGTTATTGCCCTTGATGTTAGCCGGCGATATTTGGATTGAAATAGTATGGGAAATTCGCCATAATACATGGGTTGATATCTATAAGCTTTTTAGCCTCGGAGGATTATATGAAATTGATTGGCCTGTTGGGTGGCGTTACCTGGGAGTCTACCAAAGAGTATTACCGGATATTGAACGAGGAGGTCAAAGCGCGCCTGGGGGGCTGGCATTCGGCTAGATGTCTTATCCATTCGGTCGATTTCGCCGAGGTGATAAAGATTCAGAACAAGGTTGGCCGGGACCAACTCGGTGACTATATGGAAACCGTAGCGCTATCGCTTAAGGCCGGCGGCGCGGATTTCATTATCATAGGCGCCAACACGATGCATCAATTTGCCGAACGCATCGAATCTGTCACCGGCCTGAGCGTACTCCATATAGCCGACTGTACCGCCTCGGCTGTCAAGGAGATGGGCCTGACGAAAGTCGGCTTAACCGGCACGCGTTTCACGATGGAGGAGGATTTCATCAAGGGGCGCTTTACCGATAAGCATGGCCTGGAGATAATAGTACCGGAGCGTGATAGTCGTAAGGCGATAAACGATATTATTTACAACGAACTGGCGCGCGGTATTTTCCGGGATGAGTCTCGCCGGGTATTTCTCGATATTATCAACCACCTGATAGAGGCCGGCTCTGAGGGTGTGATACTTGGCTGCACGGAGATACCGTTAATAGTGAAGCAATCGGATTTTTCGGTGCCCGTGTTTAACACGACCGAGCTGCATGCGAAAGCGGCGGTGGATCGGGCGCTGGGTGGGTGAGGCGGCGTACATTCCGCCTCACAAATCCTCCCGAAGTTAATTTTAGGCTCTATAACGAATAACCTTTTAGGGGTGCCACCTCATGGCATTATAAAATTCTGGCTTCTGGGGAACCACTCACAGTCTTTTATCGAATCGGCTTTTATTATAAACTGTATCATCCTCTCGAAACCTATCCCGCAGCCCGCCGAATGAGAGTTATCATCAACGATGGAGTTGAAATATTAATCGAACTCCTGTTCCGGATTAAGGCCGGAGGCTTTGCTCAAAATCTCGGATGCTTACAGCAATTTCAATGAAAAAGCGCTGGCGCTCGAGATGGTCAAATCATTACCGCCGACAATCGAGGCACTGGGCTCGGTGTTCAGCGCGATCACGGCTCCGCTGGGTAATATCGATAAGCTGGTGGTAGTCGATAGCGGCGGCAATGGCGGTAACGGTGATTCCGGCGCGTTAAACCGTCTGGCGAAAACCGGCCCGGTGGTACTGTTCCAGCTACTCGAGCAGATGAAAGCCAATGGTTTCGATATCTCGGGTGTGCTCAAAAAAGTAGGCGTGGAGATGACAGACGCCGAGATAACCGGTGATAGTGACAAAAGCTGATTAGAATATTGATAGTAACATTCTGATGGGGTGCGGCAACGCGCCCCTTTTTTTGGTAATTATAGTAGATTAAATTTGGTAACAAAGAGATAGAAATAAGTAAATACCCAAAATTATTTGGTTTGACAATTACACATTCCTAAAATATAGTGTGATATCTAACTAGTCTCATCGTGAACATTGTTTACATAATCCAATCCTTGTTATTCCTGTACTTCTTTATAGTGATAATTATTTCTTTAATGAGACCAATAATCGATTTAAATTTTTTCTTGCTAAATGCTTTCTTTACTCGATTCCTGAAATTGGCATTGGTGTCGTATAGTCTTACGGTTAAGCCCCCAATTATCACGCTTAACAATACTATACAAATAAGAAAGATTATTAAAATATTGTAAAGCAAAACTACCTCCTCTCCCTGTACTGTTTTGCTTTTTCTCAGATAGCCTCAAAAAATGCGCAAATAGCACAAATGGGAGTTTATCCCCAAAACAAACCTACTCTAAGACAATTTTAAATTTTATAGGTTTTTACTTGATTACGTTTCTTTTTATTGGTAGTCATTTGTTATTTTTCCTTTTTATCTTCCAAGTACTCATCGTAACTAATACTATTACTACCAATCCAAGATCGATAAAAATGGTTATCATAGTATTGTGAGTAGATGTCATCAAGATAAGCCGTTTTAGCAACTTCCAGCGTGAAAGTTTTAAAAGCTTCAGTCTGATAAGAATATGGATTAAGGAGCATTCTTTCAGATGTAAATAAAAGAAATACTGTTGGAGCGCCTTTATAAAAACGAATATTTTCTGTGTTTAACTCCCAATTTTCTATAAGTCTTGCTACATTTTCATTAATTTCCTCAGCTATAGAGCCCTTAGCTCTACCTTCTTGCTTTTCACGAAGACTTCCCATTGTTTCCGGCTCTGTCATTAAAATACGAAAACTTCTTACTTCTTTTGATTTTCTATTTAGTAACTCACTAATTTTTGCGCTAGCTACTCTTAGAACGCCGGTAAATGATGAGGACACAACCGTGATTGAATCATGTTCACGCTCTAAAGCTAAACGAAAAGATTCAAGGGCCTCGCCTCGACTATGGTAGATTCCTCTTAATCCCATATCATCTAATTGCTTAAAGAATTTGATTAAATATGAAAGGGGAGTTTCTCCAGTATCTAACTTTGTATCGCCAAATAAATCAGCTAAATCAACATTAAGCCCCACAGAAGCAGCATGTTCTTTCAATGCAAACAATTTTGCTACATCAGGAGATGTTAATCCCTGCTCCCAAGATGATATTGTTTGTCTTTTAACATTTAGAATATTGGCAAGTTCTGGTTGGGTATAGCTTAATTTTATTCTGATATCTTTAAGTTGCTCCCCAAAGAAATTCAGTGGCTTGTTAGAATTCGACATAAATCCTCCCTAATTGTTAATATTTATAAAAACTAAAAACTTCCTATATAATCTGATGTAATAAATAGCGATATTAGAGGACACGCTCTAATAGCGATTTTATTAACTTCTTAGAGATTTTCTTGAAATAATTTGATTTTTTCCTCCCGCGATAGGGCCATACAATATTAATATATAAAAACTTACTCAGTATGTCAAGCTAAAAGAACATATAAATTGAATATTACGAATTACAACAACAAAGCACACTTTAACTAACATTATCCAGCAATATGGTACTGACAACATACATAATAATATACTGTACATACCATGATGGTTTATATAAACATAGAATTGCTAACTTGGTTAAAATTGTTAGTTAAAAATACCACTAATACCCCCAAGTCATATAAAGGGAAATTTGTGGTGTTTAAAATAGCATTACCTAATAATACTTTGGATCCCGAAATCAGCAGATTTTAAAAATTACTAATTATCTTGAATTGCTATGACAAATTAAACTCCCATTTGAAGTGAGAAGAAATATTTAAATATAAATTTAAAATAGCAACCGATACAATACTATATATTATGGTATAAAACTAAAAACAGCCCCACAATTTGGAAAACCTTTTTAACGTTTTTGATTATAGACTACGCCTTATACTCCCACCACACAAAACCATTCCCCAGTTTGCCCTCGCGTATATTCGATTTCGCGAAGATCTCGCCGGCCTCAGTCATTGTGAACGCCGTTTTCGAGACTTTCTCGAACAGGCTGACAAACCACGAGCGCTTGATATCAGCGATAAACATGATACCATCGGGTTTGAGCACCCGCTCGATCTCATCAAGCTGCTTTACCGGGTTTTCCACTATATGCAGCATGTTGGTGCTGACCACGCAATCGAATGAGTCGTCCTCGTAGGGAAGGTTCTCGACATCGGCGGTTTCGAATTTCACGCGCCCCGACAGCCCCTCCTCGTAAGCCACATGCTCGCCTACTTTCAGAAGAGGCTCCGATAAATCGATACCGATCCCCTCGGACTCGGGGAAGAGTTTCAACAGCTCGATCAACATGAAACCGGGCCCGCAGCCGTTATCGAGAATCCGCCCCCCTCGAAACCGCGGGCTACCAGATCGCGCCCGACTACGGACTTACCCAGACGGCGTCCCATCGTTTCATGTTTTTTAGCATACATGCGGGCGAACTCTGGATCATCGAACACCCGCTCATGCATTAATGGTTGACGTTGCATTTTATTTTCTCCTGCTGCTATTTTCAGGTGGTTTTCGTAATCGATTCATTGATTGATTACATTTCCAATTCTACGACAAGGATGTCTATAGATCTTTCAATTTATTGATAAGCCTTAAGTAATATCATTTAATAATGCTCTGCTTGAGTATAATTGTCTACCGATTTAATGCGATTCGCGTTTGTTATTATCAACGCGGGTTAATCAAGTCCCGAGTGGACTTGACCTACTTTTGCCGGGTTACTTGAATTTCCCCTTAAACCGCTCTACCAGCCCCTCGAATGAATCGCTGTGCTCTTTTATGAACTCGCCGAACTCGTAAATCCGTGACATCGTCTCTATGCTGATCGCGTGCTCCATCTGGCAGGCATCGTTCTCGGCAATCTTCGGGTCTATTCGAAGTATATCAACTAAGAAATTGGTGAGGAATTTATGACGGCGTAATAACCGCTGGGCCAGGTCAACCCCCGGCTCGGTCAGCTCCACGAACTCATGCGCCTCGTATTTTACCAGCCCCTCGTTGGTCAGACGTTTCAGCGCGCTGACAACCGAGGACATCTTAACCTGCTTGGCTTTGGCGATATCCCGTATCCGGGCAACTTTCTGGCTTTCGATCAGCTCATATATAATCTCGATATAATCCTCAAGGCTCTCCGAGAGCTGTCCGATTATCGGGCTTTGCTTTTGATCAGTCATAATACTCCCTCAGCTTTTGCCTATCACATGCTTTTTGCTGGTTTTGTCGGCGAGATCAGCTATTTCCCGCACTTTGGACTGTGTGTTGCATTCACACGCGCAGCTCTCACGATGAGATCCACTGGCATCTTTAACGAGCCTCCTTAGAGTAAATAAACCTGCAATACCAACTATCACAAAAATAACGATATATTCAAGCATATTATCCTCCAAACCCTAGCAGTTTACCGCCCTGATAAATTATCAGTGAGATGCCATAGGCTAAACCGCCGGTATAAAGTAATTGATAGAAAAACTCGCTCCATTTGCCCGTTTCTCGCAAAAATACCACCATTGCAGCCATGCAAGGCATATATAATAGCACGAAAACCAGAAAAGTGAAAGCAATCAACTTATTATATGCCGGATCATTGGCCAGGCTGCTACGAAGCGATTCCGAGCCCTCATCCGCCTCACCGATACCATAAACCGTACCCATGGTTGAGACAACCACCTCTTTAGCAGCAAATCCCGAAACCAGAGCTATACCAAGACGCCAATCGAAACCTAGCGGTTTGATCACCGGCTCGACGAATTTCCCCAGCCGTCCAGCGAAACTGTACTCCATTTCCTCGGCTGCCATAGCGTTTTCGTATTTGGTAATCAGCTTAGCCAGCTCCTCACCAGAAATTTCGCCATTGCTGTTAGCTAACTCTGCCTGCTCGGCCATCTGTGTGTAATTGACGCTGTACTCTGTTCGCTGAGGGAATGTCATCAAAAACCACATTATAATAGATATTCCCAGGATGATAGTTCCAGCTTTGCGGAGATACATCCAGGAACGCTGCCACATATCCAGGAACAATCTCCTCAGTGTAGGCACGCGGTACGGAGGCAGCTCCATCACCAGCGGCGAGGACATTCCTTTGAAGCGGGTACTGCGCAAGATTTTCACCATCGAAATAGCTACGATAACGCCTAAGGCGTAAATCGCGAATACTACTGTTCCGGCGTGTTTTGGCCAGAAAGCGCCGCAAACGAGTATATAAACGGGCAATCTGGCGCCGCAACTCATGAAAGTCGTGACATGCATGGTTATCAGGCGATCAGTTCGATCATCAATAATGCGGCTCCCCATATAGGCAGGTACCGAACAGCCAAACCCGATAATCATGGGGATAAAGCTTTTACCGTGAAGACCGATTTTATGCATGATTCTATCCATCACGAATGCCGCCCGTGACATATAACCGGAGCTTTCCAATATGGCGATAGCTAAAAATAGTATCATTATATTAGGTAGAAACACGACCACTCCGCCAACGCCCGCGATTATACCATCAACAATCAGGGAGCTGAATAAACCCTCGGGGAGTATATTTGACACGCTTGCCGAGAGCTGCCCTATACCCCATTCTATCCACTCCATCGGTTTTTCTCCAAGAGTGAATGTCAGATGAAACATCAGCCACATAAGCCCGGCGAATATCGGTAAGCCGAGATTCGGGTGAATAAGCAGATAATCGATGGAATCAGAGACATCATGACGACGCTCCGGGGCCATAGTTGTGGCCTCCGAACAAGCGCCCGATATGAAGCCGTAGCGTTTTTCTGTTATTACCGCCGCCGGATCCTCGTTATAGAGCTTTTCAAGCGTGCCAATGCTTTCGGCCGTCTGCTTGTAGATATCATCAATATATTTATGATTCCTGAGTTTGAGTTTAACCTCTGGATCATCCTCCAGAAGTTTCAAGGCCAGCCAGTTCGTTTGATAGCTATTGGTGGCTTTGTAATCCTTATGAATCAAGTCGCAGAGCTTACAGATTTCGGTTTGAAAATCCTTGCCGTATTTCACTTTTGCCGGCGGCTTTTTAGTGCCGTTCTCGTAGAGATCGATAATTTTATCCAGAAGCTCATCCATGCCGGCTTTCTTGGTACCGACAGTTTCCACGACCGGTATTCGTAGCAGGGATGATAAATAGTTCTGGTTGATATTAATACCGTTTTTATGAGCCAAATCGCTCATGTTCAATGCGATTATCAGCGGCAGCCCCAATTCGGATAGCTGAGTGGTGAGATATAGATTGCGTTCGATATTGGAAGCGTCAACGATATCAACCACGATATCCGGGTGGTCTTCGATAATCATGTTACGCGCGACTATCTCATCTATGGAACTGGAGGAAAGCGAATAGGTGCCGGGCAAGTCGACGAGTTTGATTCTGTAGCTGTTGTGGTTAAGGAATCCCTCTTTTTTCTCAACCGTTACGCCGGGGAAATTACCGACATGCTGGTTGGAGCCGGTGAGATTGTTGAAAATGGTCGTTTTGCCCGAGTTGGGATTTCCGGCTAGAGCTACTACAATATTCTTTTTTAGGCCTTGGCCGTGGTTTTTATCCTGGCGTTCCATTTTCTCTAATCTTTATCCTGGATGCCATGCCCCGTCCGATAGCCAGTTTGGTTTGACGTACCTCTAATTCGATCGGGCCACTCCCTGAATTTTGGATAATTTTGAATTTTGCCCCGGGGTTGAGGCCCATTGAGTAAATTTTCTCCCGAAAGCGTTGACCACCCTCAAGACCAAGCATCGTATAAAACCGCCCTTTGGCGGCCATATCCAAGAATAAGCCGTTGCTACCCGGTGGCTTAACTCTATTTATATGGTTTTTTGAAGCCCAGCCGAAGAATTTCATGTCGGTGTTTTATCCTTTCCTATTATATATATCTAATAAAATTAGGCATACCTTAATTGTCAACTGAAAAAAGTATGTATTTGTTTTATTTTTTAATGAAAAGTTTATAATAAATTACTTGACCCTCTAATATATTTATGGTTCAATTGTAATGAAAGGGCAAGCTTTCTGCATTTATCTGTATCGCAGTTCTGCTTTAAAAAACAATTATTTAGATCTTCAGGAGGATTGGAAATGGTGTAATAAATCTATTTAGTTAGTCATTAAATTACTTTTTTACATTAAAGGGGTACAAATGTAATTCACTACCATGGGCTACCTTAAAGGCTGGAAATCATCAGCTCTAGCCCAACAACAACTTTTCACTAAAACAAGTATTATAAGTTTACTTAGAGGGAGTAGGAAATGTTAAAATCAGTTGGATTCACGGCGATTATTGTAGTGTTTATTTCTATTTCAGTAATGGGTCAGGACAATTTTGAATTAAAAGAAACCATATCATTGACCAATAGTCCGGAAGATGCTGTTTTCAAGGATATTAATGGTGATAGTCTTGTTGACTTAGTTATTGGTACAAACGAAGGGTACGTATACTCTTTCCTAAATGATGGTACAGGGCAGTTTTCACTATATGATAGTATTTATATTTGCGATTATCTAAGCTTTGTAACAGTAGCTGACTATGACAATGATGGCTTTGCGGATTTTGCCGCCAGTGGCGATGAACAAAGTGACGTATACCTGTACAAGAACGATCAAACCGGAGGCTTTGATTACTGGAAAAGCCTTTCTGCAAGCTCATTTCCACCAAGAGGTATTTCGGCTGATATAGATGGTAACGGACTAGTGGATATTGTCGTAGGTACATGGAGAGGGACAGATTCGTATATCTATTACAACCATGCTAATGGGGACTCTTTCGAGGCAACTGCGTTAACAACAAGCCATGTTCATGATGTTATAAGTGCCGATTTCGATGGAGACTCATTACTTGATCTGGCTTTTACTGATCCGGGTAGTAATCAAATCCAAATATTTATTCAATTTGAATCAGGGGGATTTAGTTCAAGCCCGACCAATTCTTACGGCTCAATAGGCTATGTCGAACTAGCATCAGCAGATTTTAATAATGATGAATGTTTAGATATTGTTTCTACTGCCGACGAAAATTCAATTTCAAATTCAATAAATTTATTTATCGGTGATTGTGATGGTACTTTCGACTCTACAGTAAGTTATCCCGAAAGCAGTTATACTTATGCCATTGTAGCGAAGGATTTTAATCTGGATGGATTTACAGATCTGGCGTTTACTTTGATTCATTCTGATTCGATCTCAATTTATTATAGTAATGGGACTGGTTCATTTCCTATAAAAGACTATTATCCTGTTGGTGATTATCCTAATTCTATTGCAACTACTGATTTTGATTTTGACGGAGATTTAGATCTGGCAATATGCAATCAGCAATCAAACGATGTATATTTATATATTAATACTTTCTGCCACCCCTACCTCCCCGGCGATGCCAACATGTATGCCGGTCAATGGCCGCCGGCAGTGATCGGTGCTGATGTCACCTACCTGGTGAACTACTTCCGGGCGATCTCCCCGCCCTGCTTGCTCGATGGTTTCTATGCCTCCGCCGATGTTAATGGTGACTGCATAGTACTCGGCGCTGATGTCACCTACCTGGTGAATTATTTCCGGGGTCTTACTGATGGCCTTCACTGGTGCCCCGACTACCAGCCATGCTGGACAATCGATGATGATATCCCAGCAGAGGCGCCGCCGGATTGGCCGGGATGTGATTAAAGATATTATTATCTGAAGGGCGGGAACACTCTCGCCCTTTCTTTTAAAAATCATTTGTATCATCTTCTATCAAAATATATATTTAACTCAACCGCTTAAGCTCGTTTGCAGGATGGTCAACACTTTGGAAAAGGCGGGAATATGTTTCGCGGGATATCGATCTCTCTATCATTAGCTGTAATAACATTCATACTATCATTTTATCAACTTGTATTTGCTTTTAAGCCGTTGGATTTTCAGGATAATATCAATAATAAAAACAATCAGCTCGTCAGATCAGGTAAAATCAGCTCTATTGAGATAAACCGAGGGCCGGCCAGTTTCACTTTTAGTGATGGTGAGCTCACCCTGTTCGATTTCGGCTCGAATATGCCCTGTGGCCTCGTGTTCGAGGGTGATATAGATTTTCGCTATACTCCGCCAAATGAGATGGAGCGCTACCAGTTAAACCGTCTATATGGCAAAGATAAAATAGAGATGAAACTCGAGCGTGTAGCCATGTTCTACACTATCGAGTTGGATGGCTTGCCGGATATGGCAGATTTGAAACGCGAGCAGGTATCCGGGGATGCGTGGCGAGCTATGCATAAAGCCTATGAATACGCTTTCGATTATCTCGGTGAATATATCCCCTGCAAGCTGCTCAATGACATACTCTCCGAACAACCCGGAACGTATTTTCTTGCCGATATCTGGGAATCGCGTTACGACCACCTGATCTTCATCGAGGACCACCGCTTTGATGATATATATCGCCTGTACCAACCCCGTATTGCCGGTGGTATTAAAACTTTCGATGTGCTCGGTGGTTACTCTCCCGGCGATTTCTCGCCCTCGGAGCGCGGCATTATCCCTATTGATGTCAGCCATTACGAGATCAAATCCACGATTAACCGCGGTGGCGATATGACCGTTGATTGCCGAATTCATTTCACCCCGAACTATAGCGGCAGCAAGTTCCTAGATTGGCAATGGTACGAGAAGAACGAACCGCTTGCTGCATTCGATTCCGACGGCGACTCGCTCGATATTATTCATCGAGATAAACAATGGGGCCTGGGAATGGTATTGAATAAACCGACGGTTGGGGGTAATAATGATTATATCGATATTGAATTCGAATGTAATGCGATCAGGAAGTTTTTCGGTATTTACGTGCTGGAGGGGCAAACATTCTGGTACCCCCTTACCCAGCCGTTCGATCGCGCGACTTACGATCTCAGCTACGAGTGCCAGCGGGATTATGAGGTAGTTAGCTGTGGCAGGAAAATCGATTCTGAGATTTCCGGTGATAAATATATCTCGCAATGGCTGGTGGAGATACCGGTGAAATATGTTTCGTTTAATCTCGGTGTGTTCAAAGAGAAAAAATTCGCCGAATACGATTCCGCGGAGGGAATACCCCCGGTGATAGTTTATCAGGGAAAAAGCTACCGTCACGATGAGGACCCGCAAATGTATGCCGCGCGTTACGATAACCTCTCCAGCGCAGATATGCTGGAAGCGGTAGGCAAGGATGTTTCAGGAAGCTTGAAGTTATTTACCGACTATTTCGGCCCCTGCCAGTTCGATACCGTACGAGTCTCCGAGATACCATGGGGACACGGACAGGGCTCACCGGGACTTCTGCATTTATCCTGGTACACGTTCCAGTTCGATGATTTAATCGGCAGCGAGGAACGTTTCCGGGCGCATGAGGTGTCTCATCAGTGGTGGGGACATATCGTGGAAAACGAGCATTATCGTGATACCTGGATACTGGAGGGTATGGCCGAGCTGTGCGGTTTGATGTACCTCGAGGATATTGCCGAGAGTCGGGATGTAATAGATGCAGTGTTAGAAAATTGGAAACGCGAGGTGATACTCGGTGGCGAGGTGCGTACATTAAGCACGGATAAACTCATGGTGGGTGTGGAAAACTATTTGACTGTAGTCTCCGATGGTTCGGTGGCCGGTCCGGTCGTGATGAGCAGCCGGCTGGATAACTCGCTGGCTCACGATTACCAGGTTATCACCTACACCAAGGGCGCCTACATACTGTATATGATTCGCTATATGATGCGTGATTACGAGAATCAATCCGATGCAGCATTCCTGGCTATGCTAAGAGATATGCTAAAACGTTTCGATGGCCGTTCTATCGACACCGAAGCTTTCAAAGAGCTGGTCGAGGAGCATATCGGTATGGATATGGATTGGTTTTTCGACCAGTACGTTTATGGTATAGAAATACCAGCATACGAGTTCGGTTGGGATACAGAAGCTACCAACGAAAAGGGCTATAAGGTCGTATGCGAGATCAAACAGGATGACGTGCCGGATAATTTCAAGATGAAAATACCGGTGGCGATATACTCAGATGGCAACAAGATTGAGGATATTTACTCATTCTGGGTTGATGGCGACAAGAAAAGCTACTCAACCCCGGTACTGAATTACAAACCGAAGTCGGTGAAATTCAATTATAACGATGCCGTATTGTGCAGGGTGAGATGATAATATAATTTTATGAACGGATGTCATTAAATGAAAATAAAAACCGGTTTTGCGATATTGCTATTTCATTTTTACTTTATATTAACCGTAGCGTTCGCGCAAAATACGGATATCGACAAGGTCAATACATTCTTGGCTAATTTTAAAAAGCACGATACTCAACCAGTGCTTTCGAACCATGTAGAAAATAAAATATTCAACGTGGGACTTGCCAATTTCAAATTGATATCAGGCGAGGCTACGGTATTCGATTTCGGTTTAGAAAAAAATTCAGCGATGATTTTCCGCGGCCAGGCCGAGATCGATTATGCTCCTGACGATATCAATGAACAATACCAGTTGGATAAATTTACCGGTAAAAAGAATTTCATCAGAGAACTCGATTCGCTATGTGTGTTTTTCAGTGATGAAAGTTGTCTCGATATGGATTTTAGCCAACTAAGCGATATCGATCTTGATGAAGATATATGGGAGAAACTGAAATCCGCCGAGGAACACGCTTTCAGCCATCTGGGAATATTCATGCCAAATAAACTTCTGGGGAATCTTCTATTTAGCGATAAAATCCCATATTTCTACGCTGATATGTATGTCAAAACATGGGGCGTTTTGCGTTCGAGTCTGATCCTTATAATGATGATTCGAATGTTTTATATGAGCTTATAATGAATAAGGGAAGAGAAATGTATGATATATGCAGTTCCCTACCTATATCCAGCAAACTGGTATCGGAACGTGACGTGATTCCCATAGATATCACCGATTACGATATCAAATCGGTTATAACCGAGGGTGACAATATGCTTGTTACCTGTGATGTATATTATAAAGCTATAAGTTCCGGCGCCAGATACTTGTATTTCAACTGGTATAAAATGAATAGAATACAATCAGTTGTTGATATTAACGGCGACTCGCTTATGGTGATCGAGCATAGCGAGCCGTTTAAAGTGCTGGTCAATCAAAACTCCGAGGCCGGTTTTGGTGTGGTACTGAATGAACCACTACAAAAAGATCAGTCGGGACTGATCAGGATAGAATATGAGTGTAATTGTATCAGGAACTACTACGGTTTGCGCTACACTATCGGCAACGATTGCTGGTACCCGATGAATCACATGAACGATCCGGCCACTTTTCATCTGGACTACACTTTTCCCAATACACGCAGAGTGGTGTCAAGCGGTGAAAGAAATGTAATGTCTTTTACACAGGGTAATGATGTAAACCTTCAATATATGTTGAACTACCCCTCCAACAATGTATCGTTCAACATTGGCTACTACTATCCGGTAGAGCGGTGTTTCGAAAATTTGCCCCCGGTAGTAATATTTACACACTCACCGATCAGTATACCCCGGGTGGGAGCTGACATGGTAAACAGCTTGGCATATTTCACCGATATGTTCGGCAAATGCCCGTTCGATACGATTAAGGTGGCCGATACTCCCAGTTCATCTAATAATACCGCTCCAGGTCTGGAAAATGTCAACTGGAAAGTGTTTCACAACAGCACCTATGACGGTCCGATCAGGATGGCTAACCAGTGGTGGCATCATAAAATGAGAAGCGAGTCGTATCGTGATACCTGGATTGCTGAGGGATTGGCGCATTATTGCGCATTGATGTATTTCGAAAAGTCCAATGACCGAGATATAGATTTTGACAAGTTGATGAGAGACTGGCAGAAAGTTATTTTCTACGGTGTGGGTCAAGGCTCGAAAGGATATAAGGCCGGACCGGTTGTTTTAGGCAAAAGACTCAATTCATCCAAATCGAACGATTACTATGCGGTCTCAGGTTACAAGGGAGCTTACATTTTCCATATGCTCCGTTATATGCTTCATGATTTCAACTCCGGCTCCGATGATATCTTCTTGGGAATTCTAAATGATCTTCTTATCGAATACGGGGATACTCCCATAACGACCGAGAGACTTCAAAGACTAGTTGAAAATTATCTCGGCGATATGTCATGGTTTTTCGATCAGTGTGTATATGGTATCGAAATACCCACGTATAAATTCTCGTATGACGTAAAGAAGAACGAAAACGGAAAACACCTCGTGGAATGCAAAGTTTCCCAAAGAGATGTTAGCGAGGAATTCTCGATGTTGGTGCCAATTACGGTTTTATATGCTGATGATAGATGCACTTATCATAAGTTGCTGATCAATAAAAAAGATAATAAAATCGAGCTGCCACCATTACCATTAAAACCTGAAAAAGTTATATTTAACACGAATCATGCGGTATTGTGCAGGGTGAGGTAGTATTTTAGCGTAAGAAAGGATTACGGGGTTATGAGGTTGCTGTTTTTGGTATTACTATTAGTATCGTTCTTTGCGGTTAACGCAAATGCTATTATGGATTTTGATTTACATACCTTCCAGGAGAATTTCGAAGAGCACAACGACCAACAGGTTCTGGTCGGTAAAGTTGATAGCATGGCTATAATCAGAGATAAATTCGAGTATTATTTTACTGACGGTGAAATGGTAGTTATGGATTTTGGCACGGGCAGGCCATGCGCGTTTTGGTTTACCGGCAATGTAAGATTAATTTACACGCCCCCCAACGAGCAGGAACGTTATCAGTTGAGGAAGTTCAAAAAGCAGGATAAACTCGATGTCACTTTTGACCGGATGCTCATGTATTTCACGGTCGAACTGGAAAATTTTCCTGATATTTCCAATTTCAAAAAAGAAACGCTCGATAAAAATATATGGTATAAAATCAGGGATGCCAAAAAGGACGCCCGTGATAACCTGAATTATTACATTGCCGGATATATCGCCACCGACCTTCTGACCGATGGACCTGGTACTTACATTTATGCTGATTTCTATATCAACAAGTTCGAACATCTGGTTTTCATTGAAAATCCTTTAAGCGATGATAAATACCAACTCATGCATTTTCTGTGGGTTGATCATCAATTCAGAAGGAATTTTTGGGGATGTTACACTGATGAAAGTCATCTTGCCTCGCATCGGGGGTATCACACGATCGATATAGAACATTATGATATAGAATCTAATATCGAGTCCGGCGATAATATGATCGTCAAATGCCGCATGCATTATACTCCCGTAAGATGGGGCCAGAAATTTCTACACTTGAGTTGGCATAGTGAAAATACACCGATAGCCGCATACGATTCGAAGGGTAATAAATTGGAGATACTGCATAGAAAGAAATGCAGCAACTTCGGGGTTATACTCGAGGAACCCGGGGTAATCGGTGAGAAAGATTTTATCGATATAGAATATAAAAACGAATCTTTGATAAAAGCTTTCGGATTCTTCATCAGTAAAAGCGAAACCTATTGGTACCCTAGAAATACTATCATTGATAAAGCAACTTTTGATATGTCGTTTAAATGTAATGAGGATTTCACTGCCGTAGTAAGCGCGAATCGGGTAGATTTCAAACATGAAGGCAGATACAATATATCTAAGTGGAAACAAGACTATCCCGTAGAATTTGTTACTTTTGAATTAGGGCTATTCGAGTCTGAGGAATTCAGTAATGAGAATTTACCTTCTATGAGGTTTTATAACTGGAAATTCAAGCAACACAAGGAAAGACAAGCGGAAACAAATCATGATATTTTAAAAGCATTGGAGTTTTATGGCATATTGCTCGGCGCCTGCCCGTTCGATACCATGAAAGTAACGGAGATACTAGGATTGTACGGTATAGGAGCGCCGGGTTTGCTGCAGCTTTCGTATATTACCACTTTCTCTGGTATAGATGCTAATAAAAGTGTGTTTGAGAGATTTAGGGCATATGAGGTCGCGCAGCAATGGTTTGGGTACATTGTAAACGCTGAGAATTATAAAGATCACTGGATAGTTTGCGGATTGGCGGAATATAGTGCATTCCTTTTTTATCAAAGTGTGTTTGGAAATGTTGGTATTTGCAATGAAACTTTAAAAAACTGGAGAGTCAATATTATCGAGCCTGACAACCAGATGTGTGATGGCAGCAAGGCTGGGCCGGTTATAATGGGGTACCGTCTGAATTCATCGAAATCATATGATTATTCAAACGTTGTTCTAGGCAAAGGGGCTTACATATTTCATATGATTCGATATTTATTCTACGATTTTAAAACGGACTCCGATGAGGCATTCGAAGTGTTTCTCCGGGATATAGTCGATACCTACAAGAACAAACCTATCACGACCGATGGACTGAAAATCGTTTTGGAAAAACACATCCAGTCAGATCTGACATGGTTTTTCGACCAGTACGTATATGGCGTTGATATCCCCACTTATGATTGTTCATATAAGTCGGAAAAGAATGACGAAGGCCAATATATCGTAACTTGCAAAATAAAGCAAAGCGAAGCCCCCGATGAGTTCATGATGATTATGCCGCTAACGGTGGTATTCGATGGAGACCGCTTCGCCCATTTCCGTCACTGGGTAAGCGGCCCGGAAATCGAGTTTAAACTTCCACCCTTGCCATTAGAGCCCGTAAATATCAATTTCAATACTTTTGGTGCGGTTCTGGCCCGGGTGCATGAGAAATAGATCGTTCCGTTCAGTTATATATGAAACTATCAATCTATTATTTAGTGTTATTTAATAGTGGAATAAGTCGGTTGAATTATTGTATAACCTGAAGCGGGGAGCGGTTATCGCTTACCTATGTGTTAATGATTTCATATGACCGATATTCTCCCTGCAATGGAGAGTTGTCATGAGGGTGAACATAGGAGATTATATGAATAAGGTTAAGGGAAATCGGATCGCATTCCGTATCGCAGCATTACTATTCATTGTGTATGGTATTAGCTATGCGGTTAACGATCCGCTGGATTATCTCGACTCGTTCGAGAACGGCGGTAAGCAGATGGTATCGGTTTATCAGGTGGATACCCTGACTATCGCGCGCGGCGGGGTGGTGTTCGCTATGGGTAAAGGCGAGGTTGTCACGCTTGATTTCGGCTGGGACAGGCCGACGGCCATGGTGTTTACCGGAAGCGGCAAAATAATGTATGCTCCCGAGGATGATGTCGAGAAACAGCAGTTGAGGAAATTTCTGCATATCGGCCTGTTAAGCCATCCGGTGGATAGCCTGGCTATCGTATTTACCGTACCCCCCGAGGAGATCATTTCCGGAAAGGCAACGCGGCGCAAGATCGAAAAAGACGAATGGGAGAGGTTCTCCAAGCTAAACGATCAATCGCTTTCGTATTTGTATCTTTACCTGCCCAACAAAACCCTGGATAATCTACTTTCGGATTCGCCCGGCAATTTCGTTTATGCCGATTTCACTATCCCCGAGATGGGACATCTGGTATACGTGGAGGACCCGACTCAGGACGACTGGTATCGTATTTACGATGTCAGGAGAAGCGGCGGAGCGCTGGGTTATGATGTACTGGCGGGTTTCTCGCCGTTCGACCGTCCCCCGAGCGAAAGGGGCGTAATGCCTATTGATATATATCACTACGATATAGAATCGAGAATAGAGGCAGGCAGCGATATGGAGGTAACCTGCCGGATCAACTATGTCCCGATTCTTCAGGGACAGCGGTTCATCTATCTCGATTGGTATTTCGATAACGAGATCAAACGAGTGATAGACTCCGATGGCAAGCCCGTTACGGCGATAGCCAAAAAAGAGGGTTACGGCGTATTCGATGTCAACCGTCAGGAGGCAGGAGTTGGTTTGATATTGAATAAGCCGCTGATCATGGGCGACAGCGATTTCGTGGAGATAACGTATAAATGTAATACGCTGGCCAAAACCAGTTCATTGTTCTATATCAGGAATGAGACGGATTGGTATCCGCGAACGATTTTCCGGGATGAGGCTACTTACAGCATGCAATTCGATTACCCCTCTAAATATCAGCTTATCAGCACGGGTAATCTCGTGTCGAGCGAGGAAAATGATGGCAGGAGTATCAGTCGATACGAGGTCGAAAAGCCCGTCGCGGTGGTTGGATTTAATATCGGGGCATTCAAGAGTGAGGTTTTCGAGGCTGAAGGATTTTCCCCTGTAGCTGTTTACCTGGCCGAGGAGATAGCCGATGCCAGTATGGCCAAACCTCGGGAGTTTTTAGAGCAAATAGATACCGGCTACGTGGATAAGCCAATGAACGTATACCTTGCCGAGAAATACCGGAGCGAGGGCACGGAGTATGAATCGTATCTCGATAATAACATCGGTGACAACCGGTATGTTGATGGCGATTACATAACCGGCAACAAGATAACCTCGCTTAACAATCCCGAAGATGTACCCATAGTATCCGGCAGAAATATCGGTGAGGATAATCAGAGTTTCATTGATGCCGGAGATACCTCGACAGTGAGGCTCTCCACCAGTAATCGCTTGAGCCAGGCGGGCGCGGATGTTGCCAATAGCTCTATCTTTTTCAGCAGCATTCTCGGCCCCTGTCCGTTCGATACGATCAAGGCGACCAGCATTCCCGAAAACAAAGATAGCCGCGGAGCGCCGGGGATGGTTTATCTTTCGTGGGATTCCTTTATCCGCGAGGATCTCGACGGTATGCAGGAAAGCTCCCGGGCGGAAAGAGTGGCTTACCAGTGGTTCGGCCATACGGTCAAGAACGAGAGCTACAGGGATGAATGGATAATAAACGGGCTGGCCAGGTACTGCGGTATGTGGTACTATGAGATCTCCTCGGGCAAACGCAAGGCTATCGACCGGATGATTCGCATATTGAAGGATGAGGTATTTCACGGCAGTGGTTTGAAAGATTGGGAAAGGGTAACCGGCCTGGATAAAAAACCGCTCGGGACGGGCGTTCGGTCGGAGGGTTCTTATGCCGGCTCGATGGTACTGGGAAAGCGACTAAATTCCGCCACTTTCGAGGATTATGTGCCGGTAGCTTATTCCAAGGCGGCATACATATTCCATATGATAAGGTACATACTAAGAGATTATAAAACCGGTTCGGATGATTTATTTGCCTCGTTCTTGAAAGATATAGTGCTGAATTTCTCCGATAAACCAATTACCAATGACGGCCTTCAGATTTTATTGGAAAAATATGTCGGAGGCGATATGGGATGGTTTTTCGAGGAATGGGTATACGGAACGAGAATCCCCAAATACGAATTCAGCTACACCTCCAGTATGAATCCTGATAATAAGTACGTGGTAAGTTGTGAAATAAATCAGTCGGATGTGCCGGGTGATTTCAAAATGATCGTACCGGTCACTTTGCTTTTTCAGGAGGATAAATATATCCATATGCGCGTATGGGTAACCAGGAATAACGAACAGATTGATTTGCCTCCGGTGCCATATAAGCCGGAGAAAGTAATATTCAACACATATAACGCAGTATTGTGCGATGTAGATTACAAGTAATTAACCGCAATAAAATAGAAGAGGGTGAGTTGATGAGGGATAGTTTGGGTAAGGTTTATGCGTACGTTTATATTTTTATGGTATTCGGATTTTCGGTTTCCTCAGGGCAAGTTCACGATATCGAATCATTCGTACGGAATTTCGAAAACGGCGCCCCCCAAGAAGTATTAACCGGTTCGATAAGCTCTTATACTATCAGCAAACCGCAGGTGGATATTATTCTCGAAAACGGAGAGATAACCCTGCTGGATTTCGGTATGGGGAAACCATGCGCTATGATTTTTAAAGGTATCGGCAGGATAAAATATACTCCGCCGGATGATATAGAAGCTTATCAGTTAGATCGGTTTACCGGGAAAGAGCTAATCGATGATAAATTCTCGAAAGCATTATTCATGTTCACCGATAGCGAGGGGATAGTTCCCGATATGTCGAACCTGACAGTGGCGCAACCGGCTCAATCGGTGCTGGATTATTTCCGGGATGCCTGCGATGACGGCTACCATCACCTGGGAGTTTATCTACCCAACGAGTTACTGGACGGCTTGACCTCGGAAAACGCGTCCGAGTATTTATATTTCGATCTGCCAACCCGAAAGACCGGGCATCTCGTATTTCGGGAGAGCCCAGTACACGATGATCTGTATCGAATATATAATCTCAAACGAAGCGCAGGAGTTAGAACCGCTGATGTGTTCGCCGGTTATTCTCCTGATGGCCTATCCCCGGTGGAGCGAGGTGCGCAGGCGATAGATATAACTCATTATGAAATTCGGTCGAGAATAGAATCGGATGGCGAGATGGTCAGCTCCTGCAGGATTCATTACACGCCGCTGGTGAAGGGTAAACGGTTTCTGTATTTCGACTGGTATTACGATATCACTATCCTTTCCATTAAAGATGATAAAGGCAGGCCGCTCCAGCCGGTGTTCAAGAAAGAGGGATACCGGGTTATCGATGTTGATGTCGATGAGTCGGGAATCGGTTTGTATCTCAATAGTCCGACCGTAGCAGGGGAGGAAAATTTCATCGATTTCGAATACGAATCGGATTGCCTGGATAAATGGAGTTCGATATTCTACGTAAAAACCACCTCTAGATGGTATCCACAAACATATTTCAGGGATGTCGCGACGTTCGATTTGACTTTCGATACACCTGAAAAGTACGAGGTGATCAGTTGCGGCAAGAAAGTCAGTTCCGAGGTTAAGGATGGCCGCCTGCTCGAACATTACCTGCTGGATATCCCCTCGCAATATGTCAGTTTTAATGTCGGCTCGTTCAGGTCGAAAAAGATCACTGCCGAGGGTTACCCGATGGTAGAGGTGTATTTAACCGAGGAGATAGCCGATGCCAGCGGTGGCGGAGTGGTTATCACGGTTAAAGACAGGCTGGGTAACGCCGGTGCGGATATCATGAATAGCCTGGCTTTTTTCACCAGCTTTTTGGGGCCATGCCCTTTCGATACGCTTAAAGCCACCAGTATCCCCTATAGCCACGGCCAGGGCTCGCCGGGTTTAGTGTATCTTTCCATGGATACGTTTTTAGAGGAGGACCTGGATGGTTATAACGAGGCTTTCCGCGCCCATGAGGTGGCTCATCAATGGTGGGGACATGTGATAGATAGTGATGACTATCATGATAACTGGATTATCGAGGGATTGGCTGAATATTGCGGTTTGTGGTTTTACCAGGCCTCGGGGAAAAACAAGAAAGCTTTCGACAATATGCTCGAATATTACCGTGGCTGGATCAAATCAGGCACCGGTATCGGTTCCACCGGCATAGATGCCGGTCCTGTCGTGCTGGGCGACAGGCTCAAGAATACGCAAACGGATGATTACGTATCACAGGTATATTACAAAGGCGCTTATATTTTTCATATGATAAGATATATCCTGTACGATTACAAATCCGAGTCGGATGAAAGGTTCGTGGCTTTCTTGCAGGATTTAATCGAGCGTTTCAAGTCGGAGCCGATTACCACCGAGAAATTAAAACAGGTGCTGGAGATACATTGCAACGGTGATATGGGCTGGTTTTTCGATCAGTGGGTGTACGGCAGGCAATACCCTAAATACAAATTCAAATATGATATCACAAAGACCGATGACGGCAAATCGCAGGTGACATGTTTTATCAAACAAAAAAACGTACCTGAAAATTTCAAGATGTTGGTCCCTATTACGCTGGTTTTTGACGGCGGTAGATATGTTCATTACAAAATCTGGGTAGATAAACCAGAGCTGGAGATGACTTTCCCGGCCATGTCTTATAAAACCAAGAATGTGATTTTCAATACATATGATGCCGTTTTGGGGGATGTTCATTAACACGATATTGGTTTGATTTTGCTTTGCGGCGATTTGATTTTCGTTGGAAGGTTATCGATATATGAACAAACTCACCGGTGTCCGGTGTTTTCAGTCAATTGCTTGATTCCTCTGGAAGTAGTTGATAAAAATGTTATTCGATATAATAATATGGTTGGCGTGTCAGGATATCGCTCCGCTTTCATCCTGACATATACTGATGATGCAAGGTGTTACTGTATATTAGTATAACTAATGCCATCTTGGGGCGCACTTTCACCTAAGACCGGACATTTAGTGGAACGAACTAATTTATCGAGAAATTAGAATCTTTAGGGGAAGAACAGCGCCTTAAATTATCTTTTGAAAATTGGTGCCAATGATAAAAGTGATCGTCGAGTTTTTCAAATCACGGAAAAGGTTATTATCGTATATCGAGTCGAGGCTTTGTACGAACCTCATCTCGAAGGTGGTGCGATGACTGCCGCTGGCAAAAAACACACCCCAGCCGACTACATAGCCGATATCGAAGTCTTTAAGTCTCTCTATTTTCTCTTTGGCGTAAAAATCATTACCCTCATAAACTGCAGTCCCGGTTAATTTAAACGAGGGATTCAATCCGCCCACGACAAAAATATTAAGCGGTTTTATCTCGGCCGGATGTAATTTAAAGGTAATGGGGATATCGAGATAATCGATTTTCCGAGTAATGTCCACCTTGACACTATCGTGCTCGCCGCTGCTTATATTACCTTTTTGCGAGTACAGGGCCTCCAGGCAAAGTATCGCCGATGATCCCAGTCGTTTCTCGAAATATGCTCCCCCGAGGAAACCTGTTTTGCGGTCGAGATCGGCGGCATCATCCCCGGTGAAGCTTGAAAGGTTGATACCTATTTTCAAACCGAAATCGGAATCTTGCGAGTACACGGAGCCGGCCGATAACGCCATTACGATTGCAGTTACTATAATTGCGAGCTTTTTCATTATTTCCTCCGTGAGTCCAGCTTTGAATACGGGATTTCGTTAACATTGTTAAACGAAATATAGAGTTTATCTTTATACAATCGAGTGATTCGATTATTCGGCTTGATTTTCAATAAATCTCATTATCATATCGATATCTTGCCAGCTATCGATCAGCAGATCCGCTCCGGCACGATTTAACTCATCCCGGCCGAATGTGGCGCCACCCTCAAGGGTAATCGCCCCGGCCAATATACGGTTGCTGTGAGCTGCTTGGATATCCACCGGAGTATCACCAAAATGGATTGCACACGAGCCGTTCAAGCCCCCGTGCTTTAAAGCGATCCCAACGATTTCGGCCCTGTCCTCGGCCTCGTTGCCGAAACCGCCAAACGTAAAATAGTCACCGATACCGAGACCGTCAACTTTCCACCTGGCGAAAAGTTGATAATTACCGGTAGCGAGGCCCATCACGATACCTGCCTGCTTGAATTTATCCAGAAGAGGTACCACGCCTTTCAGAAGGTAATAGTCCTTATCGGTTGTGTGTTCGGGATGGTTGTTGAAGTAAGCAAATATATTTTCGAACAGAATCTCGAATTTATCGTCCAATTCCGCTTGCTTGACACCCAGTTCTAGCATCAAAAGCCGCATTATTGAACGATCGGTCATGCCGTACATGGAGGTTTTCAGATGGTCGATGTAATTAAACTCGGCTATACCGAAAGTTTGCCTGACCGCCATATCGAATGCCTCGATTTTCAGCGTTTTGGCGTTTTCGTGACGGCGCATCAAGGTGCCATCGATATCGAAAGTTGCTAATTTTATCATATTGAGTTGATATATAGCCTGATTTTATAGCTCAAACAAGGTATTTCATGAGAATAGATAATCGCTATCTGGTGATATTTCCATTCAATGTTCCCGGTCGTTTATTCCTGTGGTTTATTGGAATGATCCGGCCAACTTTATCTGAAAATAATTTTCATTATCGGGAACAATAATTATGACAATAAGGTATTAAATTATAAGAAAGCAATTTCCTACACCTCACTACTCGTTATAGCCGTGTCGCTGTTAATGGCGATACGGTTATTTTTTTGACCCTATTCACGACTATTACTCGTTACCGCTTGCGATTTAATATCTTAAGAGTATAGAAATAGATAAATATCGACTGTATTCTGCCGATATCGAAAATATGAGTCCTAAAATGCAGCGCGTGAAATATCGACGTGGTAACCGTCGAATGGAGCTTATCAAGGCCGCTATTATTGTCACCCTGATAGGCCTTGTTGTGCGGGTGTTCGTGTTCATGCCTTACCACAATAAGTCGCGCGATATGGAGAACGCCTTATATCAGGGAGATTTCCTCCTGACCTCCCAACTGGCCTATATGACAGGCGAGCCGAAGGTCGGTGATTTGATCGTGTTCGAGCATCCGTTTAAAATCGATGAGCTGACCTCGGGGCGAATAGTGGCGCGCGAGGGCCAGACAATAGAGTTGATCGATAAAGAGGTCATAGTCGATAACGAGTTCATGGTAGATTCCGACAAGGTGAAGTTCAGCGATCATCGTGCGCTCTCGGCGGAGTATTCCAATCGCGACAATTTCGGGCCGGTACAGATTCCCGCCGGCGCGGTTTACGTTCTCTGTGATAATCGCGATGAGGGCGAGGACAGCCGTCACTTCGGAATGGTTAATATCGACACGATCAAGGGCAAAGGCCTGTTCGTCTACTGGTCGTGGAAACCCGATCCCAACGCTCCCGAGATGGAGAGCCCGTATATCACTCCGGCGATCAGTATACTGTTTTACAATCTCTTCCATTTCCCCTCCCGCATAGGCTGGGATAGATTATTTGCCGGGATTTGATTTAATTATTTTTTTATAATTAATATAAATTTTACTTGACATCACGGACACATTTTGCTTTATTATTAACAGTTAAAACAATACATTGTGGGGAATGTCATGTATAAAAAACTTCTATTTGTACTTATGCTGGTCGGGGCTTTATATGGTTCTGTTTTAGGTCAAGGCTGTAAATGCCCGTATTATAATGGGTATGATAAGCTATGGGCAACGGCTGAACCGCACGCTGAGGAAAGTTATGTTGATTTTCACTTTTTAATCCTTACTACTTGCGCCGATGGTGATTCAACAGATGGAGAAATGCCGTATTTTATAATGTTTGATGATTGTCATGAGCCTTTTAATTTCGGCGGTCATGTTACATATTACAAAAGGGGATGTGCTAAATTGTGTTATCCGTGCTGGTGCCCATATCCATGTCTTGGTGTAGCGACACATTTTTTGAACTATTATACGGTAAGGGTACGATACAGCGGACATTTTAGATTAACGCTTGTATGGCGCGATTATGAATACGAGCAATACGAGTTTGATTTCCCCAAAACAAACGAATCAAGAATTCCTGATTTTATGCAACCTCAAATATATAGCTCTTTTGATGAGCATATTCCATCATATGGTACAATAGATATTGATGAAAGTATTAGAATCAAAGTCTGGGCAAGATGGTCACCAAACCCTGATGAGCCTGACAACATCGTTGATATTATATTAAAATCTAACGGTGGTGATGATTCGTTGGTTTCTACTGGAAGATACTATAGTACACAAAATGGTTGGGCTATTTATGAAACTTGGTTGCCTACTGGAACTCTAAGAACGATGTATAATAATCCGAACTCTCATTTTAATATTCCTCGACGGGATATATTAACGGTTTATCCGAGAAAAACAGGCTGCGTTACGGATGCTCAAACCGGGCCATCGAGCAGCGTGAATATATATCTTCAGAAATTCTGGGTTGAGGAAATAAGTTTCACGAACAGTATGTCTTTATGTAAGGAAAAGATAACTGGAACTCCACCTGATACGAGTAGGACCGAGCCTATCAAACAACCGCAATGGAAAAATACAGGCAAGAATGAACCGGTTTGTTATATAAGAAACAATCCTCTTAATTTTAACGCGAAAATTAGAACTACATTTAGCCCATATCATACTTTCAATGCAAGGTTGAAAATATTTCCCGATCCCGCTGATACTAACTTCCAGATAGACGAAATGGATTTGAATTTTGAACGTTTTGCGGAGACGGAGATTAATGATATAACGACTACAGGTAATTTACCTCATACAATAGGTATGAGTTCTATAACTTTACTCTGGGCTTTTTATGTAAGCCCTCAGACCAGAAGATGGGGAGTTGATACCGGTCCTCATGATATATATAGAATATATGATACGCCGATTCATTCCCATTCGAGTGTCTATCCAATTAATATTGATGCTTGCCTTGAGAAGGTTTGTGTAAAATATTCCTCAAATGAGGATGATGTATTTGAGATATTGGAAAATACTTCTGCGGGAATTCATGCTGAGGGGTATAAATATGTACCAAATGATACGACCAGGCTATACTCGCTATATCCTGACCCGCTAGGAATATACAGGAATGAGTCAGGTATGTGTTATGATTTTGCAAGATACATGACAGCTTGTTCACATAGTGTAGGAATTAGCGCTAACATAAGATCAATTATTTCTGGAAGAGTTGATAGCAGTGGATACGCTCGCGTGGTAAATTGGCAAAATAGTTCTTATTCATCAAACATATGGTGTAGATTGTGGACTATAGAAGGAGTAGGTGGAAATCTCGATGATGGGGCATATAACTTTAGATATCATATGGTAACCAGATATGAAGATAGAAGTGATACTGCCAATGTTGTAAGTCATATTTATGATCCAATATGGAATAAAAATGATGATTGGGAGAACTGGTATCCGCAAGAATTTCGATATTACTTCAATATTAACTGTGATTCCAGTGAACCACCACCTATAGAGCCGGCTTATTATGATTGGCAAAACAATACTATATCACTTCTAATATTCCCTTATTTTCAAATTCAGGAGGAACGAGATGCAAATTGTACACACCCTTAAGATAATCTTTTTAATAGCTGTATTTAATATGTCAATTAATGTTTTTGCGGATACCATTACCAAAATATTTGATGATGATTACTCAATGATATCTCCTTTTATTTATGGAAAACTTGGCTTGGATATGTCAAAAATACTCCTAAAAAGTGCGACTTCACCCTATGATGACTTAACCCGTACTGATAATATAAAATATCCCGGATATTACTATGACAAACCATTAGGAGAACAAGCCGGTGTTAAAGATGAAGACAAAGAATATTTAAAGAAATTTCTCTCAATTTATTTAAATAAAACATACTACAATGAAGACATATTTAATTATTTAGATAACTATATTATTGCTTTATATGATCGAAAAGAATTCTTTTTTGTTGTAGATATAGATAGTGTTAGATTCAGATTCTCCGGGTGGTATAATGAATTTATTCATATTATTGTTGAGTACGATTTTAATAATGAAACTGAATTTTTAGATGGTGCTCAACAATATTTTGTTTTACCCAAGTTAAATATTGATAAGGTATTTCAATATTATAGTGAAGATACCTTACTTACCGGTGAAAGAGAATATTTTTATGCATACAAGCATAGCAAAAATACCTTTAATCTTTGCGGCTATAGTATTTTAAGTACTAGAGGAAACACGATTACAGCGGAAATAGATAAAACAGTTTTAGATTTAACCATATACACAAAGGAGCAAAACAATGACGAATAAAATTGCATCCTTGGCGTTTATAATAATCTTGTTGTGTTTCTCATTCTCCCTTGCCGATGAGACCTTTACATTCCATTCATACCCGAATGTTTATGTGCCCGATGAAGGTGAACCGCCAATTGCGGATACTATAAATATTCCTAGCCACATTATAATCAACGATATTAATTTCTACGTAGGAATAGAGACTAATTCTATGAACGGTAGTCTAATAATCGATGTAGTATCACCAACCGCCGATGTTGTCAGGTTAGATGACCACAACCACTTGCGGATATATCTCAACTGCTGGTTCGATACCGAGGAGGAGGAGGACGGTCCGGGCAGTCTCGATGATTATGTCGGGTTGAACGCGCACGGCCAGTGGATTATGAGAGTATCGCGCTGGGCGGGATTTGGCGAGTTTTTCATGTGGGATAGTTGGGCTATCGAGGTGATCGGTGAACCCATAAACTCAGTCGATGACCCTAACCTTCCCCTGCAAACCGGCCTGAATATCATCTACCCCAATCCATTTAACTCCAACACGATCATACACTACTCGCTGGCCTCGCCATCCGATATACAGCTCGATATCTACGATGTTCTCGGCCGTGTGGTAACCCGCTTCGTCGTTAATGATCTCAGCGCAGGTTACCATCAGCTAACCTGGGATGGCACGAACGGCTCGGGTGATCCCGTAAGCTCGGGAATCTATTTCGCGCGGCTGAATGTAACCTCGGAAAACAGCAGTCAGAGTTTTTCGAAGAAGATGGTGCTGTTGAAATAAGATATTTCGCTAATTAGCAAACTGATCGATTTCAACGGATTGTCCCATAAGTGATCCCTACGGTGCTTCGTCCCTACGGTCCTCGCGATTACAGGCTTTGATTGACTATGCTCCCACCTCGTTACGAAGCGCCGCTTCGTAATGCCGCCGGAATCCACATCCCGTGCGCTTTTTTCGTTGAATTATCTTTACATATATCATATATTGATCACGAGGTAACTTTATGCCGGCTGGGATATACGTTCATATCCCTTTCTGCCAGAGCAAATGCCCCTACTGCGATTTCTACTCGGTGGAAAAGGATGACGATTTAATCAATGAGTTTAGCGATGCGCTTTTAACCGAGATACAAATCCACGCTAAAACCAAATGGAAAGACAGAGTTTATAACACGATTTATTTCGGCGGCGGTACGCCTACGCTGGTAAGTTCGGAAACTATCAAAGCGGTTATCAAAAACCTTCGTACGACATTCAATATCTCTCCCCGCTCCGAGATCACTATCGAGGCCAATCCCGAAACTGTCAGCGATGATTTGTTGGCGCGGGTCAAAGCCGCCGGTGTTAACCGTGTCTCTGTCGGCGTGCAGTCTTTCGATGACGGCGTACTGAAAACGCTGGGGCGCATTCATGATAGCGCCAAAGCCTCGGCAGCCATAGACTCGGCGTTCAAGGCCGGGTTCGAGCGCGTGAGTGTCGACCTGATTTTCGGGGTGCCGGGCCAGACTATCGATAGCTGGCGCGATACGCTGTGGGAGACTGTCAACAAGAATCCCGTGCATGTTTCGGCCTACGGCCTGACTATCGAGAAAGGCACGCCTTTCGATACGATGGTGGCAAGTGGCGAGCTGACACTGCCGGATAACGACACCCAGGCCGAGATGTACCAGGAGATGTGTCGGGTGCTCGTTGATGCCGGTTTCAATCGTTACGAGATCTCCAATTTCGCGAAATTCGGTTACGAGAGTATGCACAATGTCAAGTACTGGCGGGATGATGTTTTTCTCGGGCTGGGGCCGGCCGCGCATTCCTATGATGGCGAACGGCGGATGTCGCATTACAAGAGCATGGATAAATACCTGGCCTCGATTAAAAAAGGCAAAGCGCCGATAAATTTCCGGGAGAAACTCGACCCTTTGCAGCGCGCTGAGGAACGTTTACTGCTGGGGTTACGCCTGGCCGAGGGTATCGGCTACAATATAGTCAAAGAGGCGATTAACGAGGAAACTTACGAGCAGATGAAAAACGAGGGATTCCTCGCCCGCAAGCTCAACAACATAGTACTGACCGAGAAAGGCTTTCTGGTGGCCGATGAGGTAATTGTCAGACTTCTGCGAAAATAATTATTACCAGTTTTTACGATCATCTAAAATTCTCTTGAACTTCCTTTGTGGGACTTCGTAATAAAGCTATCGATTCATATTAACGAAAAGGATTTAATTATGCCCGAGGAAATATCGATACTTCTGCTGACCGCCGCCTCTATCGGCTTTTTGCATACCCTGATGGGCCCCGATCATTACCTGCCGTTTATAGTAATCTCCAAAGCCCGTAACTGGTCGATGGCGAAGACCACCGTTATCACCGTGCTCTGTGGTATCGGGCATGTGCTCGGCTCGGTCGTGCTGGGGCTTTTAGGTGTGGCGCTGGGGATAGCTGTTGGTAAGCTCGAGGCGTTCGAGTCGGTGCGCGGTGACCTGGCGGCGTGGATGTTTATCGGTTTCGGGCTACTGTATTTCGCCTGGGGTGTCCGCCGCGCGATAAAGAACAAGCCGCACACCCATACGCATTTCCACAGTAACGGCGTCTCCCACGAGCACGAACACTCTCATCACGAGGAGCACGCGCATGTGCACGAGACAACCGGCAAGGTCAATATCACTCCCTGGGTGTTGTTCCTGATATTCGTATTCGGGCCGTGCGAGCCGCTTATCCCTACCCTGATGTACCCGGCCTCGCAAAGCAGTTGGGGCGCCATGATGCTGGTAGCCGGCGTATTCGCGCTTGTCACGATCTCCACCATGACAGCCATAGTCCTGCTGGTATCGAAAGGCTACAGTCTTCTCCCGATGGGCAAGCTAGAGCGTTACAGCCACGCGTTGGCAGGCTTCATAATTTTTGCCTCGGGTGCGGGGATTATGTGGTTGGGGTTGTAGGGGGGGGGAAGATATTTAAGAATCTATACAAAGCAGCACGCCTGCAATGATTTCCTCTAATAATTGACTATCTAGATCACCAATTTTATGAACAAATCGTTTGTTGGATATAGATTTGATTTGAGTAGTATCAGCTATAGAATCATTACTTAAATTATTTAACTTAGATTTCGTAATAGTAATATACCAGGGAATTTCATCGAATTCTGCTTTCCAACTACGTAGCGGCACAACAATTTGATTTGGTAATTTATTTGAACCTATCAAAACATCGGAAGTAATAATTGCCGCAGGTCTTGATTTTTTAATCTCTGATCCAATTGATGGATCGAAGTTAACTAACCAAATCTCGCCTCTTTTAAGTGAGCTTTTTTGAATCATATAAATCTACAATATCATTATCAATTAACTCTTCATCAAAGAGTTCGTTTTCGTGTGCTATAAGTATAGCTTTTTCAAGAATTTTAGACCGTTTATCCTTAGGCATTTCTAGAAGTTTTGAAGCGAGCATTTTATTTCTATCCAAATTCTTCCGATCTTCTTTAACAATATTTGGTATAATTTCATTTGCTTTAATAGGGGTAATTATACTTTCCGAAAGAGCCCTAAGAACCATTTGCCTCAGCTTTGTCGCTTTCTCTTCACCTTTATATTCACCAGGTTCTTTTTTCTTCCAACCTCTTGAATTGAAACTAATACAAATCTTTCTATATAAGCTATCGCTAATAACACCAAGCTCATGAGCACGATAAATCCAGGCTTGCATACTCATGCCATACTTTCTCTTTAGTATAGCCAATTCTTCTAAACTTATCGAATTGCGTTTCTCGCCAAGTTCATTATAGACCATTTGCTTCGGCACTAAAAAGGAACTAGCAAACCTATTGGCAAATCTTTCTTCTTCTTTTGCGCTAAGTTCTTCCCCTTCAAGATAAAGGTGCCCCAATTCATGCGCTAGGTTAAATCTCGCTCTATCGATTGCAGCTTCATTTTTTCTTATAATAACAGGAAACACATTATTTGCTATTCCAGATAATCCATCAAAATCAGAATTATCAGTTTCCTGTTCAAGTATTATTCCACCATTATCTTCAAGTATTTGAGTCATGCTTTCAATAGGATTTAATCCTAATTTCCATTTTTTCCTAAGCTCTATGGCTTTATTTTCTATATCATTAATACTTTTTATTCGCTTAGGTTTTCCAAAACCAATTTCCTTTGAAGGGTATAATAAATTATAAAGATAAACATGGTTTTCAATACTGCTCTGCGCTTGAGCTTGTATTTGTTCTTGTTGATGTTTTCCTAAACGGGAATGCTTTCTAAAAGATTTCCATTCTATTATTGAATTACTTTCCTTAACAAAAAAACTAGGTTTTACATTTAATGCTTTTGCTAATTTTAAAATAGCGGAAGGTTTAGGATATCTTTTATTATTTTCGTAATTAGATAAGCCGGCTCTTGTTATTTCTAAACCATTCTTACCTAATAACTCAACTAGCTTTTGAAGAGTATAACCCGATGCTAATCTAGCCTGTTTAATTTTTTGCCCAATCATTGTATTTTCCTTGATTGTAATATCGGCACTATCCTGTATGTTTACAATATTATATTTTATATACATTTTGTCAACACTTATTTAACAACTTATCAACAAAAATTGGTTTTTATTCTGTAAATACTGATGAATGATTGATAATACAATCTGCTTATTGAATTTCCATAAAGTAATAAAATATAACGAGATACGCCAAATTAAATAATGGGTTATGCGCCCTATTATGGTTGTATTTATAGATTCTCCAACACCCCCCTAAACCGCCCATGCCTATTACACAGCAGCGTGTACCGCCTCTGGCTGGCGGAGCCTTTGGCGCGGATTATCTTTGCCAGGTCGGTTTTCTCTTTCGCGCTCCAACTGTCTATCCCCTTTATGCAGTCCATCAGCGGGGACAGGCGGCGCAGTGAGGTTAGCTCATCATCAGTCCAGCTTTTGATATCCCTTATGCCGAGACGCTTGATTGTCCGTGCCGCCGATCTGTCCGTGGCCTGTTTGCGGTCGCCGTCGTGCTTGCTCGCTATATATTTTGTGACAGTGTAGCCGAGATCGATAAGCGATAGCTCCTCGAAACTGTCCATCTTGCCGGGATCGATATGAAAGAATATATCGCTTTTGGCAAGACGCTTTAGTGTGGCAAGCGGCGTGCGGTAGCCCTTTCTCGATTTTATCTTCTCGTACTCTTTAGCGGCCAGCTCGCGCACGCTTTTTTTCACGGGACGGAACCCCAGCTTGTAGTAGAACCAGAACGAGCCGGACTCGAGCGCCTCCATGTTGTTCTCATCCCCTACCTGATAGGCGCGTACCAGAAGCACCCGCGCGCCGAAATGAGCGTAGAACAGACGGAAGAACTCCTCGATGATGAACGAGGACTCGCCGGTGCGATAGGCCGGGAATATGTTTATCGCGATCTCCACCCGGTCAAACAGCATACAGCCGATACCGTAACCGACCGGCATGCCGTTGCGAATGAGCATGGCGCCGAAATTCGACTCGAGCGGCAGGCGTATATCGACAATATCGCCGAGCACCACGAGCTGCAGGCCGCGGCCGGGCTCGTAGGTGTAAACCTCGCGGTGGTCAGAGTGGATGAGCGGGTATAACTCGCGGCATCTAACGCCAAGCACCTCCCGTATGTGACGGACATACTTACTGCCTTCAGCGTATGATAGCTTGCTTAGTTTCGGGGCACTCTGTTTCAATCTCGCGCGAAGGTCAGGTGTGCGGCCGATCATCGGCCTGGACTGATAGAAACGCTTGCCGAATGGTATTCGTTTCAATGTCCGCGAGGCCGGGCAGTCTGTCAGGTTCCAGCGTATTGCTATCTCGGCGTTCTCGAACAGGTGGCGTTGCACCGCTCGCGGCAGACCGGAAGTTCGTATCATCTTGAGAAGTATGGCCAGCTCGGTTTTATCCTTAGCGCTACCGGCGATATTCAACCACTCGCGGGTAGCGGTTTCCAGGTCGTTATCGAGCGTGTCGTTCTCCTGGTACGATACTATCAGCGGTAGAAACGCCGAGATCGTGTCGTTCTCGCTTTCGTAATATTGCTCCCAGTCTATCTCCACCCGGTTACCGAACCATTCCGATAACGAGACTGTCAGTTCGAAACTGAACGTGTGACTCAAGCCGGAGCCCACTATGCCGGTATCGGCCAGGTACTCAGCCTCCATATCACCCGAGTCCAGCTTATAGGTTTCTATCCGATTCCTGAAATTACCCAGCTCATGCTCGACCAGTTTCAGAAAGCCGGCGTTATCGGGATAGGCGCGCAGGAAACACAGTATATCGTGATAACGCTCGAGCTCGTTGACATCGGTAATATCCCGCTTTGCGAGCACTTTAACAATCGCGGTTTTGTCTCTTGCCGGCTTTGATCCGAAACTCGTTTTGAGCTGATCAAGGCTATCGAGTAGCGTGTAGGTCCGTTTGTTTCGTATGCTGGCTATGGCACACCTCCGTTGCTTAAGGTGAGTTTTAAATATCAAGTATAGGATGCCGGGACACACGGAGAAGACACCGCTGTAATTGCGGTTTTCGGTGATGAGTTGAGCTTTATATCCCGGTGCGAAACGTTACGGTTGGGGGGAACTATCGAAAAAACAATTTATCTGACTTACGCTTTAAGCATGAAGTCCCAGCCGGTGATGGCCGGTATGTCGTGCCCCTACGGCCGGTGTTTGTTTTTCTATAGCAAAGAGCTTTTCCAACAGCCCAAAACCTGGTAACGTATTTGAAATGCTTTTGGAATAATATTATACCAATATGTAGATGTCTATAGGAAATTTCAGATTACCATTCGGCATTGCGTAAGGCTAACCTCTCCTGTTAATGGCGGTGAGCTTACAATTGGCGATAGATATCAACCTTTAGCGCGTGAGGCAGGGGACGTATCCTACCGGTTAATGGTAGTGAGTTGTTTGTTAGCAATAGGTTAGTAATTTTATAATCAATTAATAAAAGCTAATACGGCCCGGTGGTGTTATGCTGTCGGGTCAGGCTACTCGAGCGAGCTGGAAATAAAAAACGGGGCTGCTATTACACAACCCCGCCGTGAAATGACTTTAAAGCAAGTCTTAATATGTACTACATCTTGCCGACTACCGAGGTAAACCGACGATCATCGGTGAAATTAGCTTTAAGGAATTGATTGATCTGGTCTGTAGTAATGTTTTTAGCCATGTTTATCGACTCGAGCGGGTAACGATAGCCAAGGCCCATGTAGTCGAAATAGGCCATGTAATTGGCACGGTTCTGTTTTTTATCGATACGAAAGACCATCGAGTTTTTCATGTTGATTCTGGCATCGACAAGTTCGTTCTCAGTTATACCATCGCTCACGAGTTTTGCCCATTCCCTATCAAGCGAGCTTAATGCAAGTTTCACCTTACTGGTATCCGTACCGATAGCCGATCTGAAAGACGCGTCGTATTTATCGGTGAAATATTGGGTGTAAACGGCGTAAGCTAATTTCTCTCTCTGGCGAAGGTACCACAGGCGCGAACTGACACCGCTGCCCATTATCTCGTTCAGAAGCGCCAGGTAGGGAGCTTGCTCTTTGCTCATGGGATCGAGCAAGACGCCTGTATAGATAAACGACTGGTTGCGATCGAATGGTATGAATCCCGTTTTGTTATCTTGCAAAGCTAATGAGGGAGTCGGAATCGGTTCGACCTCGGTCTTAATAACGGCGATATATTTTTCGATCAGAGCGTTTGTTTTTTCTATTGGTAAATCGGTGGCTATGGAGAAATAGATATTCCCGCCACCGTAGTATTTATCGTAATGAGCTTTAATATCCGTGGTGGTAATATTGGCGATAGATTCCTCCGTACCGATCGTGGGCAGACCGTAGCCCTGATCGCCGTAGGCTGTTTTCCAGTAAAGGTCGGATGATGCTTGTGATTGATTATCATTGGCTGCTTTTATCTGGCCTGTCACCTGATGTTTAAACTTTTCCAGCTCCTCCTCAGGAAAAGCGGGTGAGGCTATCGATTGGGTAATTATCTCCAGCGCCCTGTCGAAATTTTCGGTAAGAGAGGTAAACGATATAACGGAGTAATCACGGAACGCATAGAGCTGAACACTGGAGCCAAGAAAATCAAGCTCCTCGCTAATCTCGGCGGCGCTCATGGTACTGTTTCCTTTTAGAAGCATATTCGTTGTCAGATTCGTGATACCGTTATTGTCGGAGTTTTCGGTAAGCACACCGCCTGCGAAAAGGAATCTCACCGAGGATAGCTGCGTCGTGTTATCATGATTAACGAGCACTGTTACGCCATTTGGAAGAACCGTTTTGCCGTAGCCGTCACCGCCTAATGTTACCGGGCCAGCTTTTTGGCCGCAGCTAAGGGATAATATCATGGCGACCAAAATTAGTATCGATATGGTTATTCTGTTTGTTTTCATTTAGGTACCACCGTGGTTTTGACATAGGAGTCGGTGTTCAAGTATTTCAATGCCGCCGCGTTTAAATCGTCCAGGGTCACGCTTTCTATTTCTCGTGGATAATCGCGGACGAACTCGTAGCCGTAGAACGAATTATACTGGGCGTAGCTGTCGGCTAAATCGAGGCCGCGCTCTTTTGAGGTGTAGTAGTTGGTTTTGATCTGGTTTTTAGCTTTGCGAAGTTCACGCTCGGTGAAACCGTTGGCTTTGACATCGTTCAAAATATCGTTGATGGCGTTCTCTACCGGTATGATATTAGTCTGATCGAGCGTAGCGAACGCGAACATCATACCCTCATACTTTTTCGTGTAGAAATTGAAACTGGTTGAATAAACCAGGCCCAGCTCCTCCCTGAGTTTCTTCCAGAAACGGCTCGATTCGCCGTCGCCGAGTATGGTGGCAATCAAATCCATTGAGAATTGATCGGGGCTGTCGATTTTCGGGCCGATGGAACTCATCAGAAGATACGATTGGGCGACATCCTGTTTGAGTTCGATTTCTGTTATCTTTTTATGCACCGGCGGCTTTTTATAATTGTCAACGACATCCTCGCCACGGGGAAAATCGCCGAAATACTTTTCCACCAGTTCGAGAGCCTTGGCGGCGTCGAAATCCCCCACTATGGCCATCGACATATTGTTGGGCGCGTAATAGCGTTTGTAATAAGCGTATACCGAATCTCGGGGAATGTCCCTCACGTTCTCTTTCGGCCCCAGGACATCCTTGGAATACGGATGATCGCCGAACAGCTCTTTCACACTTGCCCTGTAGGCGTTGGAGAACGGGCTGTCTTTCGAGATATTGATTTCCTCGAGTACCGCCTGACGCTCTTTGTCCATCTCATCTTTGGGAAAATTCGATCTGAACAGCATATCAGAGTGGATTTTCAACGCGAAATCGAGATTCTCTTTCGGTAGGGATATCACGAAATCGGTCCAGTCGGATGAGGTGTAGCCGTTGAAATAAGCGCCGTGTTTGGTCATCGCCTCGCCCAGCTCCTCGCCGGTCATCTCCTCCGTGCCTCGGAAAAGTATCAGATGCTCCAACAAGTGAGTCGCGCCATCGAAATAATCAGATTCGTTTTTAGCGCCCACGCCAATTGCGGTAGAGATATTCACCTGCGGCACCTGGTGGTTCTCTAAAATCATCACTCTGAGGCCGTTATCCAGCTCGGTAATTTGCCAGTCGGCGGAATAACCGATCGAGGAAATCAGTAGCAGGAGGACAACAGCCATTACGTATCGCTTCATAAATCAGCTCCTTTTGTGATATAGTAAAATGTTAATAGAATTGAATACGCTAACAAACATCAAAACACAACCAATATTCAAATTTGCCTACAGATTTTATTACGTGAGTATTCGTATTTAGTTGTGGGAAAAAATATTTAGTTGATAAATCACTAGCGCCGGGTGTACCTCTGTTAATTTTTAATTTCTCCCTGGAACTGTAGGCGAAAGCTATTTCCCGATACATGATATCGCTTGGCTTCTATCCTGAAATATCCTGCCGATGTTACCCTGGTTTCCAAGCGCTGGGGTTGTTGAAAACGACTGTCTCATGCGTCGCCGGGCGGGCGAAGTTCTTTGTTCATCCTTGCCCGGCGACATACCGCCTGAAATCAGGTGTCAGGAAATGATTCCTAACACCTCGTCTATTTAGCAAGGGCTTTTTCATAATATCCAGCACTTCGCAACGAGATGGAAAGGCCGGACAGTAGTGTTGATAAATATGTTAAATCAAATGGATGTTGCTAAGCTGATTTTGTTCTATTTCATATATCCTTACACTTAATCCCGATCCTCGATTTATAAATATTGCTTGTGATTTTGGCTAACAGACAGCAAAACAGGTAGTTAGGGATTTATTTGCCACATTATAGCGGAATTGAATTCGAGCGGCCTGTATATTTTATGTTTCATCCTCAGAGATAATCGGCAATCTGATCGTGAATGTGGTACCCTGTCCGGGTTGGCTTTGTATATCAATGTTGCCGTTATGGCTTTCGATAATGCGATACGCGATTGATAATCCTAATCCCACGCCCTCGCCAACATCCTGCGTGGTATAAAACGGATTGAAAATATTTTTAATAACATTTTCCGGTACGCCTACACCGGTATCTGATATTTCGATACTGATATTATTGTTTATCATTTCGGATTTTATGGTAATTGTACCACCGGGTTCTATCGCCTGGTTAGCGTTTAGGATTAGGTTAACGAACATTTGTCGCAATTGCTTGGGATTGCCAGAGGTTTTCGGCAAATCTCCAAGTATTTTTACTACCTGCGCATTATGTTTGTCGATTTCCTCGATAACCAGTCTTAGCGCCGATTCTATCTCATCATTAATATCAACAATACTACGATCTCCTTCCCTGGAGGTCGCAAACGATAGTAAGCTTGAAACAATGGTTTTAATTCGGTGTAAGCCGTCCAATGATTCCTCTATGACTTCAGGAAGATCGTTTTTCAGGTAACGATAATCATCGCTATTGATAATCTGCCATACATCTTTTTGAATCTCTTGCGGTTGCGAATTATTTTGTTCGTGGTTTTTAACCAGCGCCTCCATCGAATCGATATAGCTGAAGAATTTAACTACGTATTTTCGAATAGCAGAGAGGTTGCTTAAAATGAATGCAGTTGGGTTATTAATCTCATGAGCTATTCCCGCGGCAAGCTGGCCTATTCCCGCCAGCTTTTCCGCTCGAACGAGTTGATGCTGTGTTTGTTTCAGGGTGTCCATTGCTTCTCTCAGGGCATCGAATGCCTTTTCCCGTTCCTCGACGATTCTACACAGCTCGATTCCCGCTACTATTTCGCCTTGCTCGTTTCGAAGAACCGATGCAATATTTTCGAATCGGAAGGGGAAACCTTCTTTCGTGATCCCTACCCTTAATGCCTTTGTCACCTTTCCGGTTCGATATGCCTGAGCGATAGGGCAACCTTTACATATCGAGTTTCTTTTTTCGTAGATATTATAACAATAGTCGCCGATATGAGATCCGAAGTTATCGATCATGAATTTGTTCTGATAGATGATTCGCATGTTCAGGTCCTGGATACTGAGGCCATCCCCCATTGATGCCATTATATTATCAAGAATAGCGGCGGGATTGTTTAATAACTTCTTGGCCTCATCCAAAATATCATGCTGTTGATTTATATTTGGCGATCCGTTATTTTTAAACTTCATTGGCTATGTTCTCCTAAATATATATCAGGGCAGTAGCCTGGAAACCTAACAATATAGATACCAATCATAATAATTCCCCCATACACTAAGTGAATAAGGCTAAACTCCATGATTAGTTACTCAATTAAGTTCGTAATTTCACTATCATGGTTCTATAAGGTATCGGCAAGAAATCTCTAATAAATAAGACAACAGAACGGTTTTGAAACTTGACACAACCCGGATTTGGGATAAAATAATTCCGGATTAATTATATTGTGCTTAGGGTCAAGTTATATTCATAACAGGAAAGCCTCAAGTATTCGGCCTGTTGCTGAGATATGGCTCTGGATGGCGTTGATAAATCAGGGATTGTTAAAAGATACATGACGGCCCAGTAATTGTTTTCCACCGCCGGTTGTTATATCGTAACAGGATGTCTTAAAATCATAGCCCAGCGACATCCTGATATTGTGAATTATTCTCCCAGATGGAGGAATATTTTCACCTATTGCCTCACTCGGCAACATAAATAAATAGTCGCCATCGTACTAATAAGTTATAGCTAAAAACATTGGGCGCATATAGAAGCTTCGTATCAATATTGAAAAAATATCCTAAAAAATTAACATATCGGAACTTTTTGGTATTGATAATCATTCTTATTAAGCGACGAGTAAATAATAAGGCGGTGATGGTTGTCGAACCAGATAGTTCGGCTTTACCATAGCACGGCGGATGGTTACTTTTCCCCCCCTTGCCAGACGCCCTTGCCGCCATAAGATGATAGTAATGAAAGGATTAGTAAGATGTCAGAAGAAGTACAAAGTGTTGAGCAGGTAAGATTACCACGTTTAGGCGAGAAAGCCCCGCAGTTCGAGGCTCCCACAACCCACGGCACACTCCGATTAGAGGATTACAAAGGCTCCTGGTTGATCATGTTCTCGCATCCGGCCGATTTCACCCCGGTTTGCACCACCGAGTTCATGGGCTTTGCCGAGATTTATCCCGAGCTTAAAAAGCTCAACACCGAGCTTCTCGGTTTATCGATCGATAGTGTCTATTCGCATATCGCCTGGGCACGCAATATCGAGGAGAAGATGGGTGTGAAAATCGAATTCCCGATTATAGCCGATTTGAACAAGGACGTTGCCACCAAGTACGGGATGATCATGCCCGGCGAGAGCAAAACCGAAACCTCCCGCTGCGTATTCATCATCGATGACAAACAGGTTCTTCGCGCCATGATTTACTACCCGCTTACCACCGGCCGCAATATGGATGAGATTCTGCGGACTATCAAGGCGCTTCAAACCACCGATGCCAACGGCGTGGCTACGCCTGCCAACTGGCGACCCGGTGACAAGGTTATCGTACCGCCTCCGCAAACCCAGGAGATGGCCGCCGAGCGTGTCAAGGACACAAGCGTAGAATGTACCGACTGGTATTTCTGCAAAAAGGAATTGAAATAGTAAACGAATGGCAATAGCCGGAAATTAATCTCCGGTTATATTCATGAATTTTCGCTTGGAACGACCTAAGATCGCTCCGCCGACAAGCAGGAGAGGTAACGGGCTGATCTTGAATTAGCCCGCTACCGGGATAACAAGACTGCACCTGTCAGTCAACCGGTTGTGTAGTAATGAACCGCCTTTCAAATTAGTTTGGTTGGCGTGGTTCCGAGCTTGACCGGGTGCCGCCAGACCGGTATACCTGCAAACGGAAGCCGTGTCCGCCGGCCACAGGAACCGTACTTTTAGGACAGCCCGAGTATGTCCGCCAGCTTCCAGGTTTGCTTGGTTGGTAGTTATCGTAAATGAGCGGACTTTCTTGTCCGCGTGCAGGTAAGAAAAAGAATAAAGGATTAAGAAAATGGCTTGTGTACGTCCGGATGGCAGTATCACCGAAGCTGCTAAAAAGATGCTGGAGGTTCTCAGGGAGGCGAAAACTCCGGAGGAGGCCTCGATGGCGGCGGGACAACCGCTGTTTAAAATTCGCTCCTCGCTAAGGGAGATGGTCGAGGCCGATCTCGTCGCACGAGATGGCGATAACTATCGCGTTACCGAGGCCGGCCTGGCAAAACTTTGATCGACTGATATACCTCAAAATAAATGGCGGGAGGTAATTCCGCCATTTTTAAAACGATAACCTTTTCTTATTGAGGTATTGAAGAGTGTGATTGTTGGCTAAGTTGTTTTTGCCGTCAACACCGAATCAGCTATTTTTCTTTCCACTTCATTGGCGAATATAACCCCGAGATATTTCCCTTTTGGAGATACGACGGCAGCGAAATCCGCTTTTTCGTTTCTCAATTGCTTCAGAACATTGACCAGATCGTTTTCGCTTGAAATTTTTAGCGTTATTGCCGTGTCCGGAAATTCTTCGGGTACGTTGTCATTTTCGATAGCCTTGATAAATCTCTTGAGATTTTCCCGATTAACATCCCCTCGATGAAGTTGTACCGAATTACCGAACACGGAAGTCGGCAGCAAACAAATAATTTCCCCGGCCTCGGATTTAATTTCCAAATATTCCAAATTCGGAAATTCATGCATATAGCCTATAACACCGTTTAGCGTGTAGAAATTCTTTTTGCCGGACCTGAACATAAGCCAGCGCGTTTCGGATTTTTTATCGACAGATAATCCACTCAAATAATTCATGCTTTGCTTTTCATCACCGAGAATATCGGCAACAGCATCTGAGGCGGTCAGGTTGAGTGTCGCAACCGGCGTTTTGAGTGAGGACTCCAATTCAACTCCGAAACCTTTGAAACGCGTTATGAATCCCCCCACGAGCAAGGCGATAAGAACCGGCAAAATGATTATAGCCAACCATTGAGATGGAAGCTGTAAAATCTTCGAATCGTTCATTTGTAGGAGTCCTAATGTTATAAGTAGGATCGCCGACACAATAGAACCGATAGTTAGAATGTATCCCTTTTTCATATTAATCCCTTGAAATTGGAATGATTAGAATATAATTTCACTACACTTGTTTCCAAAAGTATAGTTTACCGGAAAAATGATGTCAATATAGTTTTTAAAATGAACCTTTAGCCAGCTTGGTCTATCAGCGCATGGATCTTAGAAGCAGGTCGTTTCTGTTTGGGGCACTACTACCACAGGGTTGAAAATAAAGCTTATACAATCATGAATTACCAGGATACTACGAATACACCATCCCCATTTAAAGGAATACTATATGTGAAACTATATGAATGATTCTGTTCGGAATATCCCTTGAAGTTGATAAAAAAGTATTGTACCTATTCCTCAAAATAAAAAAATTGTCCTATACGTACATGGATATATATTTATATTTAGTTTATCATAGTGTAATTATTGAATAACAACCCGAAATTATGTAAATCAGGATTAATACTCGAGAGTGTATGATGGCTTGCATAAAACCTGATGGCAGCTTGAGTTTCGTGGCCGTGGATATATTGTCGGCAATGGCTGATCGGACGATCAAACCGGAGCATATTCGCGATCGCACCGAACACCCCTTGTACAAGGTGAGAAGTACTATCCGTGAACTTAATATTCACGGACTGGTCGAAAAACAGGGGGATGAAGAGTTATACCGGATGACCTCAGCGGGAGAGGAGAAACTAAAACAAGAGCGCGAAAAACATTAATAACGAGATTCCTCTCAAGAAACGAGCAACCAAAAACCACGGGGATACTATGTCACAATGGTATAAGATAGTCGAGATAGAAAAAGACGTGTACCTTATCGATGAGCCTAAGCATGTACGATGCTTTCTCGTAAATGGGGATGATAAATCTATCATGATCGATACCGGCACCGGGTTAAGCGATATCAAGAAAGCTATCGAGCCGATATCCCATGAGGATATCATGGTGTTGAACACTCACTGGCATTTCGATCATATAGGCGGGAATTCTCAGTTCGATCAAATCGGCATATCGGCGAAAGAGAAAGAGTTGGCTGCAAAAGAGATGCCAAACAGCGCCCTCCGTAATACATACATAAGTTATATGCACGAGTACGGTGTCGATTTCCCTAAAGGGTTCGATCCATCGGAATACCGCGTGATAGGTAAAAAGCCTGATTTCATAATTAGCGAGGGTGATATATTTCCGGCGGGCGATCATCGCCTGGAGGCAATAGCTACGCCGGGGCACACAGAGGGCGGCATGTCATTTCTGGACCATAAAAACCGGTATATTATTTTGCGGCGATTTACTTTTTAACGGGCCGCTTTATATACAATATGCCGAATCGAGCCTGGATGATTACCTGCTATCGTTAAAAAAACTGAGCGAGAGAACAGATGAGATAAATGCCATCTATTCTTGTCACAGCACTTATCCCGTGCCGGTCGAATTTATTCGACAAGCTTATTCCGCGCTACAAAAGATAAAAGCCGGCGACATGGAACACAGAGAAGAGAAAACTCAAGAAGGTGTGAGTTTGCGCTATAAAGTGAATGATGTCGTGGTGTACCTGAATAAACCGGGCAACGAGTTTCAAGACCTGCGCGAGCTGGCAAAATAAAACCGCCGGATAGCGCATAAATCCGGCGGTCAGTAATTCAATAATCGAAATAGTGTGTTATATTTCTATTCACCACCAACGGAGACCTTAACCCCCAACTGCCAGAACAGGAACGCGTACCTGTAGGATAAATCCTCGAGAGTTTTACTGGTGGATAAATCCCAGCCATGGCCTTTATCTCGGTCTACCATTATTAGAATCGGATTATCGGATGTGTTGGCCGCCTGTATGGCCGCGCCGAACTTGCGGGCATGCATCGGGTGAACGCGGGGATCGGTTTCGCTGGCGGTTATAAGCATCGACGGATATGCCACGTTATCTTTCACGTTATGATATGGTGACCAGTTCAGCATAAACGGCAGATGTTCCGGGTTATCGGGATCGCCGTATTCAGGTATCCAGTAACGAGCCATCAGGAATTTATGATAACGTACCATATCCAGAAGAGGCGCGCCGATATACACTGTTCTGAACAGATCGGGCCGCTGTACCGCGCAAGCTCCTGTCAGCAAACCACCGTTGGATCCACCCTCTATAGCCAGATGCTCCGGCGAGGTATATCCCTGGTCGATCAAGTACTCGGCCGCAGCTATGAAATCATCGAAAGTGTTCTGCTTGTTTTCCTGCATGGCCGCGCGATGCCATTTCTCGCCGTACTCTGCTCCCCCGCGAAGATTAGGCAGGGCGAATACGAAACCGTTTTCCATCAACACGAACCTGGTAGAGGAGAAATACGGTACCTGGTTGGATGTAAATCCGCCGTAGCCGGTGAGGTAGGTCGGGTTTTTACCGTTCATTTTCAAACCCGCCTTATGCACGATAAACATCGAAACACGCGTGCCGTCCTTGGATTCGTACCAGACCTGTTTGGTTTCGTAGCCCTCGGTATTTACCTTTACCGGGAAACGATAGTATTCCGAAAGAGTGTTATTCTCGAAATCGTATTTATATTGCGTGGTCGGGTAAGTAAACGAACTGAAGCCCACGAACATCTCATTATCATCCCATCTCCCCGATATACCGGAAACGGTTCCCATGGTAGGCAGCTCTATCTCGTGAATGGGTACACCGTGAAGCGATAACACTTTCAATTGGCTGTGGGCGTTGTGAAGGTATTGCGCGATAATCATGTTATTTACTATGGCAAAAGATTCTAGCAAGTCGCCGGCCTCGGGTACGACCTCTTTCCAGAATTCGCGCTTGGGATTTCTCAGGTCGATTGCCATTATTTTGTAATTAGGCGCGTCCTCGTTTGTCATTATGTAATATGTGCTGCCGATAGCGAAGCCATAGTAGATTCCCTTGAATCCGGTTACGATTTCCTGCGGCTCGCCGCCTTTTTGTAGGTCGATAAATCTCAGCTCATCGGAATGACCTATCCAATCGGACAAGATCAAATAGCGATCATCCGTGGAGATATTCACGCCATAACTGATTTCCTTGATATCATCATGCTTGTAAATCAGTTTGTCGGCGGTGTAAGGATCGCCGAGCTTGTGGAAATAGATAAAGTCGTAATAACTCTCATCACCGGCCGGAACACTGCCCGGTTTGGGATGCCTGTTATAATAGAAACCGCTGTTATCTTTAAGCCAGACTATACCGGGGCGACGAACGTTCGGGATAGTATCTCTTAATATCTCTCCGGTGATAATGTTCTTTATATGAATCGTACCGACCTCTGCCCCGTGGGCGGTAACGGCATAAGCGATATAAGCGCCGTCCTCGGAGGGTTCGTAATTGCTCATCGCTTTAGAGGCATCCTCACTCCAGGTGTTCGGATCGAGAGCTACCACCGGTTCTTCATCGAGGGTTTTCATGGTATATAATACGGAGTGCTCTTGAAGCCCCATGTTTTTAGAGATGAAATAACGGTTGGTTGTTTTGTATGGAATGCCCTGAGTCGGATAATCCCATAGATCGGCTAAGCGAGCGGCGATTTTCTCTTTTGCCGGGATCTGGTCGATATACCATTTCGCCAGCTTCATCTGGGCATCGCTCCACTCGACTACATCGGCAGAATCATTATACTCGAGCCAGCGATATGGATCAGCTACGAGAGTGCCATTTATCGTGTCGACAACATCTACCGTTCTGGTTTCTGGATAGTTGAGCTTGCCCGAGGGCGGCCCGTCGGAGCAGTTCATTATTATAAGAAAAATAACCACGAACGGGAATAATACTGCCAGTGTCACTTTTTTATTCATTTTAAGATCCTCTTTGTGATGAGTTATAATTTCCGCATATTTAGTCTACGAAGATAACATAAATTGGTTTGCTCGTAAAAGGAAAAAATGAATCATCAAGGAATAACATAGTTAGTTATTTTGATATTATTCACGCTTTATTGTCCAGTCCGTAGTGCTTTTTTTCAAATATCTTAAAATATCAATCCCGTCATCCTGAGCAAAGGTCGGTGATTTAGATAAAACATTAGCTCAAATATACTTGGCGAAAATTTTTCGAAAGTGATAACCGGTAATCATATAGGTTATAGCAGTTGGGAATAACCTTGGGTGACGGAACAGCGCCCAGAAAAACATCATCCAGTAGTATCGTCTGCCCCTCTCCCTGATCCCTATAAGCCAGGCGGATTTAATCAAGGCATTAATTTGAGTTATATCGATTTTCGGGCGTTTGAACTTTATGGGCTTAATATCATTCAGATGCTTTTTAACTCTCTGATAATATGGCTTGAATGAATATATGCCTTTAAGCACATCCCGATACCCCTGGATCAGAGTATCATAACCCATCTTAGGAATAAAATTGGTCGAAAAATCGGTGTTATTCCCCGTGCTTTCGCCCAGCAGCCTTTTCTCACGCACCAGGCGTTTATACAACGCGGTGTTTTTAGGCGCGTTCAAAATCCCGACCATAGCATGTACTATGCCGCTGTTCTGAATGAAATCTATCTGTTTTTTGAATACGGCTGTCGTATCGTTATCGAATCCGACTATGAAACCACCGGTGACATTCAGGCCGAAACTCTGTATTTTTCTCACGCTCTCCATCAAATCACGATTTTTATTTTGCACTTTCTTACATTCGGCCAGGCTGGATTCCTCAGGTGTTTCGATACCGATAAACACGCTCTGGAAACCTGCCTCGACCATCATGCGCATCAACTCCTCGTCATCCGCCAGCGTTATAGTGGCCTCGGTGGAAAATATGAACGGGTAGTTGCGACGTTTCATCCAGCTAATTATTGCCGGTAGTATTTCAGCCTTTAGCTTGCGCTTGCTGCCGATAAAATTATCATCCACGAACGAGAGATCACCGCGCCAGCCTACGGAATACAGATACTCCAGCTCCGCCAGTATTTGTATTTTAGTTTTCGTCCTGACCCTTCTGCCGAACAGGTTGGTAACATCGCAAAACTCGCAGTTGTACGGGCATCCCCGCGTGTACTGGATATTCATCGAGACATACTTTTTCATATCGATAAGCTCCCATAGTGGAGCCGGGGTATTGCTGGTGGGGGGAAAGCCCTCGCAATGATATTTGCGTTTTAGTTCGCCAGCGATTATATCCTCGATTAGCAATGGTAAGGCGCTCTCCGCCTCGCTTAATACCAGATGGTCTATCTCGGGGAAATCATCGGGGAAAGACATGAAAAGAGGCCCGCCGGCCACGGTAGTCTTTTTCAGCTTGCGGCATCTCTTTGAGATATCCTCGACGGATTGGCGTTGCACCGACATGGCGCTGATAAAAACGTAGTCCGCCCATTCCAAATCATCATCCCCAAGAGCCGCGACATTCATATCGACCAGCTTTTTCTCCCAGAATTCGGGGAGCATGGCAGCTACGGTCAATAGCCCCAGCGGTGGATCGGTAGCTTTCTTGGAGATAAATTTAAGAGCGTACTTGAATCCCCAGAAAGTCTCCGGGAATTGGGGATACACCAACAGGATATTCATAATATTCTCCTATAATGAAACCACTATAAAACCCGCCTTTTAAACAGAATAAATATTAAAATGTCCTCCATAATGAAACTTATAATACTAAATACGTTTTAACGTTTAGTTTGTCAAGTTAATATTTGAATATGTTCAAAATATAGGTTTATTGGTTAGTAGGAGGTGTAGTAATGGTTATGACAAAATGCCCGCGATGCGGAAGTCAGGATATAGATAAAGGCCGTATATTAAGCGCCGGCCCGATAGCCTATCATTCGGAGATTCACAAGTACGTTTTCAAAGCCAACTGCGATAGTTACTGCTGCTTGGACTGCGGCTATGTAGAAACCTATGTGAATGAGGAGTATAGGGAAAAAATAAAGAAGGGGCGGAAGTAGAAGACGGCTATTTAATAGTAACCGTAGATTGCCCCCTATAGATTATTAGAGTTTAATTCTATAGCTATTTTCCCGCAACTTCTTGCCATTGAAACTCGTATAGGTTATTGTATTATTATGTCAATAATGAACCCTTGAACTGCCTTGTCAGGAGAATTAAATGATCAGATCCCTGCCCCGAATGATCCGTTTAATCGGATTAACCGCCTTAATTGTAACTTTCGCTTTTGCTGCGGCTTACGCGCAAAACGACCAGGTGCCTCAACGCGAGGATATTGATGCTAAATATAAATGGAAGCTCGAGGATATCTATCCCGATACCGTAGCCTGGAATGCTGATTTCGCGTATGCCGAAAAAAATTATCCCAAGCTCGAACAGTACAAAGGAAAACTGGGTGAATCAGGCAAGAAATTGGTCGAATGTTTAGCTCTTCGCGATACCTTGAATATGAAATTGGGTGCGCTATACGTTTACTCGTTCATGAAATTCCACGAGGATACGCGAGTTTCGTTCTACCAGGAGCTTCAGCAACGAATTTCGGCCCTTGATGCCCAGGTCGAGGCGGCTACGGCTTTTATCGAACCCGAAATTTTGAAAATCCCCGATGATAAGCTCAAGAAATTCCTGAAAAAAGAGAAATCATTAAAACCGTACGAATTCAGTATCAACGATCTTATCCGTTCCAAGGCTCATATTCTTTCCGAGGAGGAGGAGGCCATTTTAGCTATGGCCGGGCCGGTAACGCAGGGTTTCGAGAATATTTACGATATGATTTACTTGGCTGATGTAAAATTCCCGATGATTGCCGACGAGAACGGCGATTCGGTGCAGCTAAGTCGCGGACGATTCTCCAAGATTATGGAATCACCCGACCGGGATTACCGTCGCCGGGCGCATAAGGTTTTCAACGATACCTATCAGCCGTATTACAACGCTTTCGGGGCCACCCTTGCCAGTTCGGTCAATAGCGACTGGTTCTATGCTCAGGCTCGCAATTATGAATCGTGTCTCGATTACAGGCTCGATAATTATAATATTCCGAGAGAGGTATACGATAATCTGGTCAACGCCGTAAACGCCAACCTGGAGCCTCTTCACAAGTACGTGGCTCTTCGCAAGAAAATAATGGGCTTAGATGAGATTCACGGATACGATCTTTCCGTGCCGCTCGTTCCGGATGCCAAAAAGGAGATCGAGTTCGATCAGGCCACGCAGATTATTCTCGAGGGTTTGAAACCTCTCGGTAAAAAGTATATCAATGACCTTAAGGATGGTTTCGAGGGCGGCTGGATAGATGTTTACGAAACCCAGGGTAAATATTCCGGCGGTTATTGCTGGGGCACTTATATCACCCATCCTTTCATTTTGCTAAACTACAACAACTCCCGCGAGGAGATGTTTACCGTGGCGCATGAGATGGGACATGCCCTTCACCGTAATTACTCATACGAAAATCAGCCGTACCCCACGGCATTCTATACCCTGTTCGTAGCCGAGGTGGCCTCTACGGTCAACGAGTCCATACTGATTAATTACCTGATTAAGAACGCCTCTACTCCGGATGAGGAGCTATCGCTACTGGTTCATTATATCGAGCAGATTCTCGGCACGTTCTATTTCCAGGTGATGTTCTCGGAGTTCGAGAAAGAAATACATGAGACCGTGGAACAGGGCGGCGCGCTTTCAGCCGAATCGATGGAAAAAATGTATACCGACATCAGGGCCAAATACTGGGGGCCCGAGCTCGTTCAGGATGAATGGGGAGGCTGGGGCGGTCTCAGGGTTTCGCATTTCTACCGCAGTTTTTATGTTTACCAGTATGCTACCAGTTATGCGGCTGCCCAGCTTATTTCAGCCAGAATTCTCTCGGGTGATACGAATTTCCGCGATAACTATCTCGAGTTCTTAGGCTCGGGCGGTAACGATTACCCGGTCGAGCAACTCAGGAAAATCGGCGTTGATATGACCGATCCCGAAGTTATAAACAATACATTGCAGATTTTCGAGAACCTGGTCGATCAGGCGGAAACTCTGTTCGAGAAGAGAGATAAATAAATTTAAAGCTACTCCCCTGGATAAATAAGCGCCTCAAAGCAAAAATCAGGATAGCTTTAAAGGGGCAGACTTTTGGGTCTGCCGCCCACGCAAGGGATCCCCAACGGGATCCCTCAAACTGATGACAAAAGGGAACTATTTCAGTTCCCTTTTGCTTTTAGGTATTACTTAAATAATATTTGTCAGAATTGATTTCGATTCCTTAAATCGAATTATTAACGTGTAATAACTTAATTCAGTCTGATTTTAACCAATATAAGATAAAACTAGTGTCCGGTGTTTTTCGATAAATTTAAAATTTCTCCTTGGAATTGTTAGTGAAAGATATTTTCCGATATACCGGGTAACCCACCAGTAAGGTGGATAAGATTATAGGCTTCTTTGTTAATAATGCTACGTGATTTAATCAGAAATTAGTATTAGATATTTCTATATAGAAATTAGTCTGACTGCTTACTGCGGTGCCATTTATCGCAAACCAACCAGCATGCGGATACTGCTCACCCTACCGGTGTGATACCGCCCTCATCATCAGGGGAGCAGGACTTTTAGATTTGGTGGTGTATTTTCCCTTCCCCTTCTGGATCCCGGCTCCTATGCTGGGATGACATGCAAAGCCAGATGGCTTTGCTATAAGCATACGATCATTAGCTAATACAGACCCGGTACATAGGTAACACCCCACCCCGGTGACATCGCCGATACATCCCCCCGCAAATATCCCGCATCACCTTTTCTATTGACTATCCCCCTATTAATAAATAACTTTCCTATTCTTGAAAGGAATATGAATGACTGACTTACAATCCAAACTCGGGCAAATAAAGCTTGTCATCCTTGATGTTGACGGGGTGCTTACCGATGACACAGTCTGGATGGGTTCGCAGGGTATGGAGATGAAACGATTCTGCATCGCCGATGGCCTGGGGATATACCTGGCCCAGAAACACGGTATCAGGGTGGCGTTTCTCTCGGGACGGCCCTCCCCGGCAACCAGCCTTCGCGCTAAAGAGTTGGGCGTAGAGGATGTTCATCAACAACCAACCGATAAGATTTTGTTTTACAACAGCTTAAAAGATAAATACGGTCTTGATGATTCGGTTATAGCATATATGGGAAACGATTTAGTCGATGTGGATGTATTAAAACAATGCGGCCTGTCGATCACCGTGCCCGATAGTCCCCGCACCGTGACCGAGGCCAGTGAGTACGTGACCCAAAAACGCGGCGGACATGGCGCCGTACGCGAGGTGCTTGATATGATCATGGATGCCAAAGGAATAAACGAGGGTAACCGTCTTGCTTGAAAGAGCCAAACAGATAATAAAACTCGAGGCCGAGGCGATATCCGGACTTATCGATAAGCTGGATGACAATTTCGGCCGCGCTGTCGACCTGATAGATCAGACGACCGGCCGGGTGATAGTAACCGGCATGGGTAAATCGGGGATAGTAGCCAAGAAAATAGCCTCGACATTCTCCTCGATCGGTATACCCGCCTTCTTTTTCCATCCAGCGGAGGGTATACACGGCGACCTGGGCGTAGTCCGCGGCGAGGATTTACTGATAGCAATATCCAAATCCGGCGATACCGAGGAGATCAACAAGGTGTTGCCCTCGTTCAAACGTCTGATGGTACCGGTCATTGCGATAACCGGGGATATGAACTCACCACTGGCTCGCGACTCCGAGGTCGCGCTGGACGCCTCCGTGCCGAAAGAGGCTTGCGCGATAAATCTCGTGCCTACTTCCTCCACTACCGCGGCTATGGTTATGGGGGATGCCCTGGCTATGGTGCTTCTGGAGAAACGCGGTTTCACCGAGGATGATTTCGCCGAATTCCATCCCGGTGGTACTATCGGTAGGAGCCTTACTAAAGTGGAACAACTCATGCATACCGGCGATGAGATTCCGCTGGTTAAAGGTGATACGCCGTTTTCCGAGCTGGTTCTCGAGATCACCGGCAAACGCATGGGCGTAACAACGGTTGCCGATGACACGAATCACCTGCTGGGAATCATTACTGATGGCGACCTTAGGAGGGCAATAGAGAAGAAACTGCCTCTGGATGACATGAACGCGCTGGATGTCATGACAGTCGATCCGAAAACTATCGCGCCGGGAAAACTCTGCGTACAGGCATTGAATGTAATGGAGAAACATAAAATCACCTGTCTCGTAGTAGCTGATAAGAAGAAAATAGTAGGTATAATTCACATGCACGATATTTTACAGGCGAAAGTAATTTGAAAAACGATATCATATATTATATCGCGATTGCCGTAATCAAATTCTTGAACGCCCTGCCGCGCGAGTGGGCGATCAGGCTGGGCGGCGTAATCGGTGAAATATGGTATCTGATTATCCCCAAAGACCGTAATATGGCGCATAAGCAAATGGGGGACGTGCTTGGGTACAGGGATAACCAGCTTAAGGCTCATGTGCGAGCCACATACGAAAATATCGGTAAAAGCCTGGTGGATGCCCTCAGGATGGGGTACTGGTCGCCCGCGTTCATGAGTTCGCTGGTTAAAGTCGAGGGTTACGAGAATTTCACTAAAGCCCTGGAAAAAGGCAAAGGGATACTTGCCTTAACCGGGCATATTGGCAATTTCGAGTTATTGGCGGCCTGGTTCGGTCATTGCAAAAAACATGATATCTCGGTGATCGGCCGGGAGTTGTACGATAAACGATTTAACACGATGTTAATCGATCAACGCTCGAAACTGGGGATGAAAAATATCCCTACTACATCATCCATAAAAACTATCATAAGCGATTTAAGAAACAACTACGCTATCGGGGTGCTTTTGGATCAGGACTCGACCCGTGTAAGCGGTTATTTCATAGACTTTTTCGGCAAAAAGGCGTTAACCGCGGCCGGTCCGATGTTCATCGCCAGAAAAACCGGTTCGGCGGTTTTGCCTATGGCGATATACCGTCAACCTGACGATACATACATAATACGGATATTACCGGAACTTAATCTCGTATGGAGTGATAATAAGGAAGAGGATATCAAAAACGCGCTGATAGAATGCAACAAAGCGATCGAGCAATTGATAATGTACGATCCCCTGCAATGGGTATGGGTGCATAACAGATGGCGTCACAGACCGCCGGGAGAAAACGAGACGAAATGAGAAAGCTAATCTTAATAATACTACCGCTAATTTTTATGGCTTGCGCCTCAACTGATTCCCCTCAACCGGTGGAGGACAACACTAACTACCCTGATACGCAGCTTGATGACGCCACGATCGTGTTTACCGAGGACGGCGTGCAGAGTGTCCTGGTGGAGGCCGAGCATATAGACCGCTGGCAAAATCGCGATTCGACCGAGGCCGATATGGTAAACCTTCACTTTTACGATGAAAAGGGCGTAGAGCAATCCTCGCTTACCGCCAACCGGGGGCTTATCCGCGAGAAAACAGAAAAAGTGTCGGTGTTCGGCAACGTGATTGCCATAAACGAGGACTCGACCATACTGCGCACCGAATCGCTGCTGTGGGATCCCGAGACTCAGCTAATTTCTACAGATGACTATGTCGAGGTCGAACGCGCCAACGGCGATATATTAACCGGCTATGGCTTAAAAGGCGACAGGAACCTTCAGGAGCTGGAGATTCTAAGGGATGTCAAGGGCAAGGTGCTCGATATTCCCGAGGAGGAGAAGGAGACGTTCAACGAAAATGAGTAAGCTGTACTCCGATAAGCTGGTCAAGATATATCGTAAACGTCATGTTGTGGATGGCGTCTCCATCGAGGTGCATTCAGGCGAAATAGTCGGGCTATTGGGCCCCAACGGCGCGGGGAAAACCACCTCGTTCTATATGATAACCGGCCTGATAAAACCTAATCGGGGCCGGGTGTTGTTCGATGATGACGATATCACTCATCTGGCAATGTACAAACGGGCGCGCAAGGGTATCGGCTACCTTCCCCAGGAGCCGTCCATATTCAGGAAACTCTCCGTTCGAGATAATATCATGGCTATTTTGGAATACATGCCGCTTAGCAAAAGCCAACGTAAGGAACGTTTGGAGAAACTGTTGAGCGACCTGGATGTCGAGCATATCGCCGATTCCAAGGGCTACAACCTATCGGGCGGCGAACGTCGCCGGGTGGAGATAGCCCGGGCGCTGGTAACCGAGCCGAAATTCATCCTTTTGGATGAGCCTTTCTCCGGTATCGACCCGATCACGGTCGAGGAGATTCAGAAAATCATCAAGGATTTACGTGACAAGGGTCTGGGGGTGCTGGTCACGGATCACAACGTGCGGGAGACCTTATCGATAACCGACCGGGCGTATATAATTTTCGAGGGCAACATCTTGAAATCCGGCACCGCCGATTTTCTGGCCAACGACCCCGAGGCCAGAAAGATATACCTGGGCGAGAAGTTCAGGCTGAATTAATTCTTCTAACTTTTCTATAAAAGAAAACATATAAGTATCAAAAATCAGAAATCAATAATATTAAATTATAACTAGTGTCCGGCCTTTCCATCTCGCTGCGAAGCGCTGTTTCGCAACATGGCTTGTTGGCCGGCGGAATGTATTCTACATGACTCAAGCAGGTTTACAAGCAGCTCCTGGAAACCAGAACACCAAGCCTAACATCGGCAGGGCATTTCAGGATGCATGATACGCTGAATATATAATTATATCGGAAAATATCGCCTGATGATATTCCCTGCAACCTTCCCGGCCTAATCAAGTAAAATTAGATGATCGAATTATTGTCTCTTATGGTGGCTGCCTATTGTCACCACCAAACCACCGCAAAAGGAGCGTTTTCATGAAACATGGCGCCAAATTATTTGTAATGGTTGTACTGATGATTTTTTCTACAATAGCAATCGCAACCGAAAAACAGGATATTCAGACACTTTTCGATGATGGCTGGTGGGATGACGCTCTTGCACGATTGGAGACCTTGATCGAAAGCTCCCCCGATGATCCTGAAGTGAATTTCCTGCTCGGGAAAATATATTTTTTGAACCAGGATTATGACGAAGCCGAAAAACACCTCGAGCATGCTATCAAGCTTGATGATTCCGTTTCGGAATACCATTTATGGTTAGGGCACACTAAGGGGCTAAAAGCCCAAAATGGAAGTTTTTTCAAAGCCCCGGGACGAGCCAAAGCCTGTAAACGTGAATACGCGAAAGCGGTCGAACTTGATACCTCCAATATCGAGGCCCGCCACGCCCTGATTCAATTCCACATGAAAGCCCCCGGTTTCATCGGCGGCGATAAGAAGATAGCTTACGAGCAGGCCGATAGGATTGCCCGGCTCGATAGCGTACGAGGATATCAGGCTCACTCCATGCTATTGGAATCTATCGAGAACGATCTCGAAAAAGCCGAATCTTTGCTCAAGCAGGCTATCGAGTCGGTTAAAGGCGATACTGCCATGAATCTCGATCCATATTTCTGGTACGGATATTTTTTAAGCCGCCACGAAAGACAGGCCGAGGCTGAATCGTTATGTTTCGTCGGGATGGATATCGACTCGACTAATATACGGATTTATATCAGCCTGGCCGAATTGTACGAACAACAACAACGTTACCCCGAGGCGATAGCCCAGCTCGATAGAGCCATAGCCATGGACTCGACTAACCTTCTACCACAATATAACAAAGGCAAGCTGCTTATTATCAGTGATACCGATCTCGACCTTGCCGAACGGATATTTATTAATTATCTTAACTCCAAACGAAAAGGCTGGTGGCCTCCTTATTACGGAGCCCATTGGCGATTGGCGGAGGTGTACGACAAACAGGGCCAATACGATCTTGCTGTTGCGGAGTTGGAGAAAGGTTTGAACTACGATATCAAAAACGATGATATTAATGATGAGATGAAAAAACTGCTGAAAGAAATCAAAAAGAAAGCTATACGATAAACTGTCGAGACCAATGACCCCGAATTTAATTGGTGAAAATCCCTTGATTCGGAACGGTTAATACGGACCGACAGGTAATATTGATTAATAACTACAATCACGATTTGAGTGTCAGGAGCCAATCCTATGAGTAAATATAAAGAACTATGTCACGTATATTCAGTAGCCCGTAAAAATTATTTCGACTACTGGGACGAATGCGCCGATTTCATTGCGGAGTTGGTATCCGGCCTTAAAAAATACATGGAAATCCCCAAAGAAAATATCAGGTACGCTCCTCTGAAAGAGAAACCGGAATTCGGTAAGATGTACAAGGTTAAAGAGACAATGCATCTCGAGCAGGATACCTACTGGTACACCGGTATCATGCTTACCCTTTGTGGCGAATTGGATGACCAACCCGAGGAAACTATCATACTGCCATTTCTGGTAAAGAAAATAGATAGTGTATTCTCCGTTAAACTCGGTCAGGACTCCGATGAATTCCAGATAGATATCAAAGATGAAAAATCATGCAATGATTTCTACGGGGTTGTTTATGACCAGATCAATAATTCCTACAATAATCGGTTACAAAAATTCTTGAGCGAGGCCGTAACGGAACGTCGAATTGGTTTTGCAGCGGAATAAGAATTGTAGTATATTAACATCATGGTTAAATTGATTAAGGCCGAAACGGAAACCCATTTCGAGTTAGCCCGCAAACTATTTATCGACTACTCCAAATCTCTCGATTTCGATCTGGAATTTCAGAATTTCGAGGATGAGTTGAAAAATATCAGAACGTTATTCAAGCCGCCGAGCGGAACGATATTTCTCGCCTTTCGTGATAACGTTCTTACCGGCTGCGTTGCTATGCGTAAGCTCGGAGAAATAACCTGCGAGATGAAACGTCTGTACGTGATGCCTCAACATCGCGGACTGGGTATAGGCAGACGGCTGGCGTATGAGATTATCGAGTACGCCCGGAATAACGGCTACCTCTCTATGCGCCTGGACACGATGGATTCGATGACTAAGGCTATCAGCCTATATAACTCGCTTGGTTTCGATGAGATAGAAGCATATCGTTACAATCCTCACGAGGGCGCTCGCTTTTTCGAATTGGAGCTGTAAACTTAAAGTTAATTACTATCTCCATTAAAATGTATTTGCCAGAAATGCAGCCATAACATATCATTAACCAATTAATATATTATCGAGGAATGTTTTACTGTTATGAATAGATCATGCAGAAATTATCTTATCGCTACGTTCGTGCTGGCTTTTATCATGAAACTATTCTATATCGCTATAGAGGTTCATCCCGGCGTCGGCGATTCTTCCTATTATTATATACTGGCGGAAAATCTCGCCTCTGGAAGAGGTTTCGTGGTTGATTTTATCGGCCATTACATGTCTATTCCAGATCAAATCACTCATTACGCCAACGATTACTGGATGCCGCTCGCCTCGGTGATAATGGCAATATTCATGTTCGTGTTCGGCAAGTCATTGTTCATTGCCCTTATTCCGGCGACTATCGCCTCTTTGCTCACGGGCTATGTTACATATAAGCTGGCCAAATTTTTCACCGGCTCGGATTTCGTTTCGGCCGTTTCAGCCGGTATCGTAATTTGGACGCCGACTTATTCCACGTTCTGTATAGGCCCCGATTCACCGGTGTATTACGTTCTGTTCGTATGCAGTAGTTTATATTTTCTTATAACACGTCGAGACGAATTAACTTCCCTGATTCTAGCCGCCTTTTTGGGCGGCCTGGCTCACCTGACCCGTCAGGATGGCGTATTGCTGTTTATCACGATTATTATCTACATAGCAATTATTTATCCCGCGAGAAAAGCGATAAAATACGGGCTGATAGCAACAGCGGCTTATGTACTGACGCTTTCGCCATTGATGGTTTTGAACTATGTCCATCTAGGAACTCCGCTGACAGGCTGTGCTGCCCGGACACCGTTTTTCACAGAGTATTTCGATTTTTATAATTATACCGGTGATATCTCATTAAGGACTTTTATGGATTTAGGTATATCTAAAATCATTATGGATAAAATCAAAGTCGGTCTGTTCAATTCGAAAATCATCTATAAGTACCTGGGCAGTTTTCTTTGGATTATGGCCTTAGCCGGTATAGGCGGTTGGTTAATTGATTCAAAAAAACGAGTCTGGCGAAACGAATACCTGCCGCCGTTGATTCTCGTGGTATCGCTTTATCTTATTTACTCGTTTATCACGACTTATATCAGCGTATTCGGCGGTTTCCTGAGAAGCGGTATGGTGATGGTACCGTTCGCCGTTATTATCGCCATAAGCACGTTAAGGAAATACTTAAACTCAAGTAAAATCAGATGGCTTGCCGTTATCTTTTTGACGATGATCCTGATTTCGGAATCATCATACTGCGCCTATAGTTTGAGGAAAGGTCATATATCGATGGTTAGTTTTCAGGAGGATGTGATAAATGCTATCGAAGAGGACGCGGATGATGATGGTCGAATAATAATAATGACCCGCTGGCCCTGGGAGATCAACCATTCGTTCGGATATAAAACTTTGCAGATTCCCAAAGGTAGTCCTGATACTATTTACACTGTTTCAAAGAAATATGATGCTAATTATCTGCTGGTCCCCCTATCTTTAATTTCATTTGGGGATATTTATAACGGTAAGGTTGATGATAGCAGGTTCACGTTACTCAAACATTTCGAACCACTGAAACATAAATTATATAAGATAAATTAAATTCGCTGGAATCAGGATCGCGGCGCGTTACAATCTTTATCGATAACTCTACTAATTGAAACTCGCAAACGATATTCCTACTATCAGGCGGTATAGCTTCACTTGATCGTTCGTATCATCGGTTTCGTGCCAGGAATAAGTAGTCTCGTATCCCGGTGGAAATATTATCGAGTAATCGAAACAACTGTACAGATTGATAGCGCTGCTCGAGAGTAATTCCAGGTAAACACCGAACCCGACATACAAATTACCCTTGGTTTCGATCTTTTCGTCACCGTATAAGCCGGGTTCGCGTTCGGTGCGATAGTTATATTCCATCTTGGCATAGCCGAGGCTGAACGTGGTTTTCATCGAGGTGGTGTTTTCGTAAAGCGATAGCTTACCGACCAGGCCGAACATCACCAGTGATGATTTATCGTGATATCTGGCGTAACTGCTGTCCATCGTGGATATATCCTCGGCCATCAACTTGGCGTAGTAAAATTCCGGCCCCAGGGTAAAGCCCCGACCGACTCCGAAATCTAAGGAGCAACCATAGCCGGATGAACCTTGAACTTTTCCCTCACCTAAATCCTCATGAAATACCATCCCGAACTCCGGCACCAGCTTGTACCGGACTTTCCGGGGAAGTGTTTTAGTATTCCTGGTTCTAAACGGTGTGGTTTTACGTTCTACGGATTGATCATAAACCGGTTTCTGCGTAAGTGTTTTCCCGGTCGATACGGTATCACCGGGTATCGCGACATCGCTCAATTTGTAAGCAATTTCTTTCATGCCTTTTTGCAGAAGGTCACTGATATCACCATTGAAATCGTACGGAACCGCTTTGAGTATCTGCCCGGTTTCGACATCCACTATCTTAATCGAGACATAATAAACGCCCTCAACCTTGCTCACGCTTCCGCCTACGACTTTCTCTGCTCCCAATATATTGCCTGCCTGAACGATACATTCGGTCGAGGTGCAACCCGAAAGTTGAAGGCTTTGCTCCTCGAGGAGTTTATTCATCATGACATCCCGAGCGATTACTTTGAATTTGTTCAAGACAACCAGTTCGTCACGCAGGCGATCGCCTAAAGCATCAGCAGCAACGGTTGATATATTTTTCGGGTCAAGATCGAGTATTGCCAGGGTAGTTTGGGCGGCAAGCCCGGAGGTTAGTACGCATACGATCGCGAATACGGCGGCGAGATGTCGGTGATATTTGTTCATAATTTCCCCTGCAATAGTATCGATGTTTAGCTTCAATGAGGTCGAAGCGATTTGTCATTTACAAGATAACAATAAAGATATTATCGGTCAATAAATATATGGCATTAGGATATGTACCGCTTACGTGCTCATTCAGAAAGAAACCGGAGCGCCTTATGGGTTCGATAGCGAACCAGGTTTATCCGAAAGTGACAGCGAACGAATTAACCTGCACATCGCTTAATCGCGTAACGCCGGCATTTCATTCGATTCACGTTTGTGATTACAAGTGCGGGTCAGCCAGGCCGCTGGAGATATTGACTACTTACATATCTTATATTTCAGCTTCCGTTTTCTGAACTCAGCCTTGATCGACTCTATCTGATCGTTTTGTTGAACATGGAACGAAATTGTCACCCGCACGAAACCTACCGCCACCTTTGTCGTGTTGCGATCATGATCGATCTCGTAAATATTGGCGCTGAGTTTATCGAGCACAGAGACGATGTCGTTTAGCTTCCCGGGAACATCGGGAATAATAATCTCCATCCTGATTCTAAGGCCGCTTTCCAGTAAACTTTTTTCCAGTATTTGCTGCAGAAGGTCCATCCTGATATTACCGCCGCTTATCAGGCAAACCACGTTTTCACCTTCGATAGCGGCCTGCTTGTACAGAGCCGCCGTCAGGCCGACAGCGCCTGCGGGCTCGGCCAGTATTTTAGCGCGCTGTAACAGATGGTACACGGTCAGGGCGATCTCGTTATCGGAGACCGTGAGTATATCATCCACGTACTCCCGGATGATCTCGAACGTTTTCGCACCGGGTGTTTTTACGGCGATGCCATCAGCGATAGTATGCACGTTGTCGAACGGTACCACCTCGCCCAGGTCGACCGAGTTTTTCATGGCGGCCGCGCCTTCGGCCTCTACACCGATCACCCGGATATCGGGACGCTTGAGTTTGATTGCCAGCGCCACTCCGGCGATAAGTCCGCCGCCGCCAACGGGCACGATTACCGTATCGACACCGGCGACATCCTCCAGGACCTCCAGCCCGATTGTCCCCTGCCCGGCGATAACGAGGTCATCATCGAAAGGCGGTATGAATATTGCGCCGGTTTTCTCGACATGCTCGATAGCGGCCGCCTTGGCCTCATCGAAACTGGCGCCCGCGAGCCGGACCTGTCCGCCATAGCCTTTGGTAGCGATAACTTTCAGCGCCGGCGTAAACGAGGGCATAAAGATCGTGCTTTTGATACCGGCGCGGGTGGAGGCGAAAGCCACCCCCTGGGCATGGTTACCCGCCGAGGCGCAGACGACGCCTTTAGCCTTATCGGCCTCCTCGATAGCGTTGATACGGTTGAAAGCCCCGCGTATCTTGAATGAGCCGGTGGACTGCAAATTTTCCAGCTTGAGATGGATTTTACGCCCGGCCATCTCCGAGAAGCTTTTGGAGGCCACTGTAGGTGTGTGTTTAATGACAGGTTTGAGAGTTTCTAGCGCCTGTTGTATATGTTGGAGATTTACGTTTATACTCATAACGGATTCATTCCTTCCCGATTTACGATTTCACGCGGCGAATATAGGGGGAATAGGGTGGGGAGGGCAAGGTGAATGTTTTTGGGGGGGAGGAGGCAGTATAGGGATGTCATTGTCGAGGAAGGGATTGAATTGTGTCATTTGTTCGTTTAGTATGTGTTTTTATAAAAACACCGTATACCATGTATACCCGGAAGTATCAGTCAACGGATCGGAATAATGGACGATAAATCAACTTAATTTATTGCTAGATAAAGAAATACGCAAATAAATAATTAAATAATTATTGACAAAATATCGCCGATAATTTAATATAAACATAATTCATTGATAAAAGCAGCTTAATAAGGAGGTTTGTTATGCAAGGTGGGGTGAGTAATTCGCTTAGCTCTGATTCGTTAGCTAATATGATGTTATCATCTTCCGTTTTGCTAGCTATAAAGAAATTCATTACTAATAATAACTGTACTGAGCATGAGTTATTAACTTTAGAACAAGGATATTCTCTATTAACAAGTATAAGAAATGGTTACGCTTTTATGACACCTTATCCAGAAAGCGGTTTTAACCATGAAAACCTTTCTTATGATATTGATATTTTTAATGATACCGCTAGTTTATTTTTTAAAGAAAAAGAAACTGTTGATATAGATAAAATAAAAGACTACGAATCAACGTTAAGTAAAATTTTGAATCAAGATCCTAGCCTAGATAAAAATAAGCTAAACCATTTAGCCACTTTTTTTGAAAACTTGACAGAGCAATTTTTTATTCGAGCCAATTGCCTTAAATAAGTTATAATATTCTTATGTGGATTGATAGCAAATCTAATCTTGAGTTCTATATAGTAGAAACAGTAAGAAAAATAGAAAAACTTAATAATTTTATTAATGAATTATTAACAAAACAATATCCTACTGAGACGCCTATAGAATTTCTAGTTCTTATAAAAAAATCATCAGAATTTATAAAGGCTGACATAATCAATATTTTAAAGATTGTTCAGAACTTAGATGAAAGCCATGAAAGCGAAATAATCCATTATCATAGGCAAATACTGGGTTTGGAAGAATTGGTAATAATGTTTTGGAGCCATTTAAAATTTGTTGATGGTACACAAACACATAAAGTCCCATGGAGTATTGTTCCTAGTATTGAACGGTTATTACAGGAAATAACAAATGATTTTAATAAAAAATTACTATTTCGACCTCAATGGACATATAATTTCAGTGTAAGACCCATCGACATATCTAGCTATTATAGAAATATATTGATTGATCGATTAACGAAACTTGAGTTTCAACACACAAATGAAGAAATAGACAAAAAGATATTTAGATGCCGAAAACCTGACGATTCAGTAAATTGTGACTGGTGTCAAAACTCATTATATATATTTTCGTTTCCCGGTATTGATAAAAAGAATATTATTATGCATTGTATTATTGGCCATGAGATAGGTCATTTGATTTTAGATGGAATACTAACTCAAAAGTTCTTTAACAATAAATCAAGTGAATTAAGAGACAGAATAATTGAATATTGGCATGGTTATCACAAGTCAAGATATAATCTTGACTTATTTGATCAAGCTCAAATAAAAAACGAGAATCAAATTTCAATGAAACATATCATGGAAACATTTAGGTATTTTATAAACGAAGCTCAAGAAATATGGAAAAAAGGTTTAAATGAACTTGCTGCAGATTTCGTGGGAGTGTTGCTATTTGGACCAAGTTTTTTAATGTCACTCTATTTTTTTAGCGTCAATCAAAATATCGATGATATCCCCAAAAAAGAAAGTAATTATTATCCCCCCCGTAGATTACGACTAAGGCTTATATACAATTATCTAGAGAAAGGTGATTATCTAAACCCTTCAAATGTTCCACTTCAACTTCAGGAATGCTTTAAACAATTTATTCAATCAATTAAAAAAACAATTAGTAAAAAAGCAGATGAAGAAAACATTAAAAATAACGATCTTTGTAATATTGTTTATCATAAACTCATTTTTAAAGAACTAGACGAACTTAAAAATGAAATCTATAATAGTATCAATCAACATGCTCTAACAGTTAAGGATCTATATTCCAATATGGATGATTTAATGGAAAGGCTGGAAAACCAAATTCCTCCAAATGCTATTGAAGAGAATCTTTATGATCATAAACTATGCTCAGTAGCTGAGATATTGAATTCAAGCTGGATATACAATTTGTGTTATAATGGTGAGCTTTTAAATGATGATAACATTAGTAGTGATCTTTTACATTTCAAGGATTTATTAGATAGAATTACGCTAAAGGGAATAGAATTCTCAGATTTAGAAAAACAATTCAATCTCAATCATAATAAATAATATGGGCGTTTTAAAAAGAACAGAAATTATTGACAGAATTATAGAACCTAATATTAATAAAAGGCTTGTCATAACTCCATTATTAGATGCCGATGAAGTAATAGCAAGTTCTTCAATAGATTTGCGGTTAGGTACAGAATATATATTATTAAAGAAAAGGATTGTTGGTTGCCTCGATATATATAAGCAAGATGAAATAAAGAAAGATATTCACTCATATCAACAAAGAATTCGAATAAAAATTCGCGATAAATTCACAATTCACCCCAATCAATTGGTTTTAAGTTCTAATCTTGAATACATATCTATACCTGAAGATTTAATGGCTTATGTTATCGGCAAATCAACATGGGGAAGAACTGGTTTAGTAATAGCAACCGCAACAAAAGTGGATCCAGGTTTTAAAGGATCAATTACGCTTGAAATAGTTAATCTAGGTGAAGTACCAATCGTTTTATATCCTGGTATGCCAATCGCTCAATTGGTATTGCACAAAACCGAAGGTGATGGAAAGTATGAGGGGAAGTATAAGAATCCTACAGGGCCCCAATTCCCCAAGTTAGGTAAGGCGTCGCGAAATTTGGACTTTTGGCTACCCGAGTAATAATAATATTTCCCAATTTCCCCCCTTGCAATCCCAGCCACCTACCCCCTATAATCCCGGCATGGCTCGTAAGAAACTCAAACCGCCGCCGCGGTTCCAACTGGCTATGACTCCCACGCCTATCGAGGCGCTGGGTCTCTCGCCCGATCCCAAGTCGGGCGTTAACATCTTTTTAAAACGGGATGATATGACCGGCTCGGAGCTTTCCGGTAATAAAATCCGTAAGCTTGAGTTCGTCCTGTATGATGCCGTCTCCCGCAAATCCGATACTATTATCACCTGTGGCGGAATTCGCTCCAATCATTGCCGGGCAACCGCTGCTATCTGTGCCCGCGCCGGCCTCGACTGCGAGCTGTATCTCGAGGGCAAACCAACCAAAATCCCCGATGGCAACATCCTGCTGGACACGCTTTTCAACGCCAAGATAAAGTACCTGACCAGCAAGCAATATGAAAACGAAATAGATGATATCATGAACAAGCGCGCCGACTACCTTCTGCATCAGGGCAGGAAACCATACATTATCCCCTCCGGCGCCTCCAACACTATCGGTATGTGGGGTTATGTGACCGCCGGTATCGAGTTGAAAAAGCAACTCGATAAGGCCGGTATCACTGTCGATTATATCGCCTGCGCGGTTGGCTCGGGCGGAACATACGCCGGGCTGTATATCGCCTCGCTATATCTCAACTGGCCGGTTAAAATCCTCGGCTATGCGGTCTGTCACGATACCGAGTATTTTATCAATAAGATTGGCTCATTAGTGGAGAATTTCATCGAGGAGAACGACCTTAACCTTGATATACACCCCTCTGATTTGAATATTGATGATAGTTATATCGGGCCTGGATACGCTAAAATCGGTAAAAGGGAGGCGAGTTTTATCAAAACCGTGGCCGCCAACTCCGGGGTGATATTCGATCCCGCCTATACCGGCAAGGCAATGCTTGGCTTGTTCGATACTATCAAGAAACACAAGTTGAAACGTAAAACTAACGTGGTGTTTATACACACGGGCGGGCTATTTTCGATCTTTTCTTATAAAAAAGGTCTTTTCAGCAAATAAATCGACTGCATCAAGCGTATAATTATATAGAAAAGGTCTACCAAATGCGTCGTTAGGAATCTTTTCCTGACGAAACACTGCATGAATACAGGTGGCAGGAAATGACTCCTTCCACCGCATGCAAAAAGGGGGTGATTTCGCAGGTTTACCATTTGCAATATGCGTGCAAGATATTTCATTATACAATTGTTTTACTATTGCCTTTTTAACAATTGAACCTTATATTAAGCGCAGGTTAATACGATTCATTCAATGTAAATTAGATAACCGGTTAACATAAAACGTATTATACAAAAAAATGGGGAAAAAGAGACAGGGGCAAAAGGTAGTTATTTTCGGGCACGCGATTTGCATTAAAAGACTGTAGAATTGACAGTCATAAGGAGAGAGTAATGTTAACTAACAGTCTTGACAGAGGTTTCACAGAGGAGACGCTGAAAAAGACCCGCGATTCCCGGATCGGCAAGGATGAGGGTGGATTCTATATCTATACTACCAGCGAGAATATCAAGGTCTATATCAATCTGTATTATAAATTCCTCGAGAAAACCGAAGAACGCGCTTTGAGAGAATACAAAGCGACTAAAGAGAAACTAGCTTCTACCTCCGCCGAACATGAGGAAACGTTATCGTTTTACCGGGCCAGGCTCATCGTAATCGAGCAGCTTCTGAAAAATGTCTATAAGTATTATGCCGATTCCACCAACAGTTCCTCCCTGATGACCCCCTGGTGTTTCGGGACTATCGTTCTGGAGAAAATCGAGCTGTATCGGGATAAGATTTCCAAGGGACAGGTTAACGATCCCAACATTCCCGAGTATCCTTTCTACGTATTGCAGTATATCGATGAGATCTATAAGAAAACCTTACTCGAGATTTTCGAATTCCCGGAAAAAGCGTTTTCGATGCGCTGGCAGTATACCGAGTTGTTGAAACGGTACTCCAAAGTTTTATCGGATGTTACCAACTCATTACAAAACGTATTGCAGATGATTAAATCATACGGGCATTAATTTCGCTTATATTGAGGCAGACGGGGATGTCTACCAGCCTCTGAGCAGTAAGATAATACGAAGAATAATAAAAAGCTGATTGAATGGTGTTAGTGTTTTACCCCTCTCGATGAGAGGGGTTTTTTATTGATCCTAAAAACCACCGGTTTAGCCGGTGTGTACGTTTAAAGCGAAGCATTGCTATTTATATTCTTGTTTCCAGACTCCGATTTGGAAACTGATGTATTAGAGAAATTTAGTTTCGATTTTGATTTGTCTATCGAAAAAGTCAAATTAAAAATTTTATTACTCGTTACCAAACTCTGTTTGGTAATGCTTTTGTTTTAGAAACTCCGTTTCGATTTGCTTTTGTTATATTTAGAAAGTCAAAATAAAGTTATTCAAATACGGTGAGTTCCAAAATCGGCGTTTTGCAGCCAGTAAAGATAATAAAAAGCTGGCTAGCCTCTTAAAATTTATTACGGTCGCAATCAGTAAACACTGAACCCGCATCTTGGATATACCTCAACGCCATGCAGCGTTTTCTAGAATAAATCCTACACCTTGGCTTTTAGCGATATCTATATACTTGCGATAATATTTGCGAATTGCAGTCTCGCCCCTTTTATATTTTAGAAGATCGAATGCCGCGAACTCCGGCAACTCGAAACCATCACTAAAAAGTAGCGTTGTCTCCAGTCCGACATCGGTGAGATAAACCTCATCGGATAATTGCGGCACCTGTTACGGTATTTAGCCATATATGTTATCCTGTGGTTCAGGTTTATAGTTCATAATTGTATCGAAATTGATATTTTAATTCAATATCAATAACTGTTTCATAGATACTTCCGTTCAGGCGAATGTGGTTTATAAAGGCTGCGGTTAAGTGATGTTCGAGGTGTTTTTTCCCCTGGCAAAATCTTTTCGTTGCCAATATCTACTATTTCTACGTATAGTACGGATGAAACTGGTAAATTAAGATAAATGTAATCGTAATATGAGGTGAGGGATGCGAGTAGTTTTATATATATCATGGTTGATATTTGTTTTCAGCTTTTCAACATCTGCCAACGCGCAGGCTAATGGGAATTTCAAAGATATATATAGCGGTGGCATAACTTTCGAGAGCGGGCTTGGTAATTACTCTGTCAGGGATGAGTATATATCCGAGGAGAAATACTCCGGCACTTTGCCCTACTACCGTGTCGGCTGGTCACGGGCACATGATAAGTATATCTACAATTTGGATATGGAATTCCGCTACTCCTCGGCTATCGAAAACTATAATGTCTCGACCGAAATATACCAGTTCGCGTTCGACCAGGGATTTTTATATCCGTTTACCAAACGTTCACTGTTTTCGAAAGATATTTATATATATCTAGGCCCGGGTTCGGAGTTCTATTTTTTCTACAACAAACCCGATATCGCGGTTTCGGGTTACGATTACGCCCAGTCCTCGGCGGCTTTGTTTGCCGCGGCTGTAAATGCAGAAATCATCTATCCGCTTAACGATTACTTCCTGATCGAATCTTCTTGCAAGGTCGATGTACTTTCGCTTGGTTTCAGGCTGGTTGATATGGAGGAAGAGGATGAAAACACGGTGAAAATCCTCACACTGTTTTCCGGAACGAACTTATCATACAGCCTGGGCGGGCGGTATCGGGTTATCGATCAACTCTCATTCGAGCTTGCCTATCGCATGGAACTTACCAGGATAAGCGCCTGGCAACCGCTTCTCTCCGCCAGCGATAATATTATACTGGGGGTCAGATATGAATTTTAAGTCATATTCATTCGTGAGTGGGACGTCATATATTATCTTCGTATTATTATTGGTTTTATTAATCGCTTGTGAAAACATAGTACAGGAGCCGAACACGAATTTCAATGTCGAGGATTTCGAGGCGACCTGGAATCGGGTTAACGAGGTTTATCCATATCTCGAATTCAAAGGCATAAACTGGGATTCGCTGTATAATGCATACCTGCCGAGAGCGCAAAACGCCCGAGGAGATGAGATATATTTCGTACTTCACGATCTTCTGGAAGAGCTTGCCGACGGTCACGTATATTACCATACCAATGGCGGAGGAGAGGTTTATCCCTATGTCATGCCTCGCCTGATTAAAGACCGTCACGCTTACAGCCCGTTCGTGGTCAGGAAATATTTCGACCGGCCACTGAAAGTGACAGACAGCGGCTCTGCCGAATACGAGATATTACCTGATAATATCGGCTATATTTTCCTTTCCGATTTTCACGAGAATTACCTTCTGGTGGAGTTCCCCGGTGTGCTCGAATACATGAGAGACACGCAAGGACTGATAATCGATATTCGCCAGAAAAGAGGCGGAGACTATGGCAATGTCGAGGCGGTAGTGACAAGATTCATGACCGGGCCTTTGAACCGACCCGCGTTATACCTCCTGGGTGAGTTAATCGAGGACCCACCCTTTCAACCCGGCGAGCCATTTATCTATACGAATCCGGTGGTGGTGCTGATTAACGGCGCTACTTACAGCGCCGGTGAGATGACAACGGAGATACTTAAGCAACTACCGCAGGTAACGGCAGTTGGTGATACCACCGGTGGTGGCTCGGCAGGAGGTTGGAGTACGGGGAACGGCGTGATGGACTACGAACTGCCCAGCGGCAAGCTTATCTCGGTTGGGACGGTTGATATCAGACGGTATGACAACTTGCCCTGGGAATGGTTGGGGGTAGCGCCTGATATTCGAATCGAGCAAACAGCCGAGGATATCGAAAATGGGATAGACCCTCAATTGGAATACGCTATTGAGCTTTTAAGATAAATCAGATATTGTGGGCGGCGGATGTTCCTATTTGCCCCTTGTTTATTTCACCAGCATCATTTTTTGGGTTTCGACATATTCCCCGGCTTGAATCTTATAAAAATACACCCCGGAGGAAATATCCTCAGCCTGCCATATCACTTGATGGCTCCCGGCGGTTTTGATACCATCCTCAAGCGTGATTACCTGCCTGCCGAGAATGTCGTAGATATCAAGAGTGACCTGTGATTGTTGCGGCAGCTCATATCTAATAATAGTTGAGGCGTTGAATGGGTTGGGGTAGTTTTGAGAGAGAAGAATTGTTTCAGGGATTTGCGCTACTGGATCATCAATACCAACAGTGCCCTCGCCACCGGCGTAAGCTCCCATATCGGAACGCTCGGTGCCGAGTCCCCAACTGCAATCCAGTAATGTATCCAATATTGATGGCTTGCCCATATCTATGCATGGCGAATCATAGGGATCACCGCAGTAAGTTGCCATGAGATGGAAATCGCCGTTTTCGGGATCGCGAAAGAGCGGATCAATATCGATATTGCCTTCGCCTTCGTAGCCATCCTCGATATTTGAATAGAATAAATCCCAATTCCCGAAGACCTGGCAATTCTCATAATCGTTAGTATTGCCTCTGATTATAGTATTTAGAATCATTACATAGGAGTTGTAACCAGCGATCCCACCTGCCCCGGCCCCATTTACTGCATAGCTGTGATTATCACAAATAACATTATTCGTTATTAATACATGGGAATTTACGCAGTATATACCCGCCCCCTCGGACCAAAAAGCAGCTGAGGCCGTGTTGGCAAATATTATGTTATTTTGAATTACTAGATTTGAGTTTTCTGAACAAATGCCTGCTCCATAAGCTGCCCCAGAGCTACCATTATCTACCCAATTATTCGTGATGCGATTACTTAAAATTACAGATGATGAATTACTACAATGTATACCGGCGCCCCATATTCCATTGATTATATTATCACGAATATAATTAAATAGTATTTTAGGTGATGAATTAACACAATCTATTCCTCCTCCGCTACCTGAATATCCTGATTGAATAGTAAATCCGAGAATAACAGTTGTACTATCTTCCCCGCTTTCAAAAGTAATTACCGAGCCTGACGAATCGCCATCAATTATTGTTTGGCTGATATAGCTGGAATCCGTGGTAGTCAAACACATCGAGCCCAGCACGCACTTATGTCCGTTGAAATTGATATTCTCATAATACGTTCCCGGCTGCACAAGCACCGTGTCACCATCAGAGCTTGAATCTATACCCTGCTGAATAGTGGGGTAGTTATCAGGAACATTGATAATTGTCGCAAATGATACTGACATCAGAAATAATACTGAGGTGATTAATACGATTGCTTTTAAATAATTCATCACTCCCCCCGGAGTTTAATTGTTTTTAAAGTTATCAATATAGCATAAAAATTAACGATAATTATACCATCTCTCCCTGGCTCCCGAGGCAAATCTGGAATGACAATCATATGATAAAAATCAATCAATAATCAAAATAGAGAAAGATGTGATTGAATAGCGTGCCACCGTATTTAATACACTATGGTTCATTCGATACGTTCCTAAAAAAAAACCGCCCGGTTACCCGAGCGGTTTCTATCGGACACTTTCAGGCGAGGGGGGTCAACCTGAAAGCGGAAATTTCATTTAACTAGACGAATAACGGAGCCAATACCAGCGAGACGATGGCCATCAACTTAATAAGGATGTTCATCGAGGGGCCGGAGGTATCCTTGAACGGATCGCCTACGGTATCGCCTACCACGGCAGCTTTATGGGCCTCGGAGCCTTTACCGCCATGTGCGCCGCCTTCGATATATTTCTTGGCGTTATCCCAGGCGCCGCCACCGTTTGACATCATAAGAGCCATCAGCACACCAGTTAAGGTAGCGCCACCGAGCATACCGCCCAGGGCCTCTTTACCCAGTATGGTACCGACCAATATCGGGGCCAGAATGGCTAACAAGCCGGGGAGTACCATCTGCTGAAGAGCGCCGACAGTGGCGATATCCACGCAGCGGGCGCTATCGGGTTTGCCGGTGCCTTCCATCAGGCCGGGTATCTCTTTAAACTGGCGACGAACCTCTTCCACCATCTTGAACGCAGCTTTACCCACGGCGCTCATGGTGAACGAGGCGACCAGGAATGGCAGGATACCGCCAATGAACAGACCGACAATAACTGTCACGTTCATCAGGTCGATAGCCTCGAGGCCGACAGCCGAACTGTAAGCCGAGAACAGGGCCAACGCGGTTAACGCGGCCGAACCGATCGCGAAACCCTTACCTATGGCGGCGGTGGTGTTACCCAGGGCATCGAGGTGATCAGTGATTTTTCTGATATCTTTACCCAGACCGGCCATCTCGGTGATACCGCCGGCATTATCGGCAACCGGACCGTAAGCGTCAACGGCCATGGTAACACCGATAGTACCCAGCATACCAACAGCGGCAATACCGATACCGTATAAACCGGCAAGCATATGAGCGACATAAACAGCTATCGAGATAACCAGCACCGGCAGAGCAACCGATTGCATACCGACATCCAAGCCGGCGATAATACAGGTGGCCGGACCTGTCTTACAGGCATCGGCGATTTTGCGAATTGGCCCGGCTGCCGTATAGTACTCGGTAAGAAGGCCGAGGATGATACCGGCGACATTACCGGCAAGCACTGCCCAGAATACGCTGACCGCAACGCCGGTTTGCGAAACCAGCACATAGGTAGCGCCAAGCATCAATACGGAGCCGACATAAGTTACGATTCTTAATACTGCCGCCGGGTCCATCTTGGCGAAAACGTGTACCGACAGAATACCCAGCATAGAGGCAACGATACCGACAGTTACGATAAGAAGCGGCAGGGCCATGTAAGCCTCGCGCAACTGAGGGATATTTCCCCAGGTAGCGGTGGCCGCGATCGTGATAGCCGCGATAATCGAACCGACATACGACTCGAATAAATCAGCGCCCATACCGGCTGTGTCGCCTACGTTGTCGCCTACGTTATCAGCTATGACAGCGGGGTTACGAGGATCGTCCTCGGGAATACCTGCCTCGACTTTACCGACGAGGTCAGCGCCGACATCAGCGGCCTTGGTGTAAATACCACCACCGACACGAGCGAACAGGGCGATAGAGGACGCGCCCATAGCGAAACCACTGACACTCTTGAATGCTTCGGGGTCGCCGAAGAAATAGAAATAGACACCCACGCCGATCAAGCCCAGACTGGCGACCGACATACCCATTACTGCGCCGCCCGAGAATGCGACTTTCAACGCGGCCGGCTCGCCTGAATTCTTGGCGGCGGCGGCGGTGCGTACGTTAGCTTTGGTAGCGGCCTGCATGCCGAACCAGCCGGCGATCATCGAACAGAGAGCGCCGCTTACGAAGCAGATACCTGTCCACAGACCGATTCTCCAGGCTAACAGGGCAAATACGACCACGATAAAAATAGCCAGGATCGAGTATTCCCGTTTAAGGAACACCATAGCGCCATCATGAATGACCTTCGCAAGTTCTTTCATCTGGTCGGTACCAGCATCCTTGCGGGCAATCGAAAGATAGAGGAAGAAGGCAAAGATTAAGCCAACCCCACCTAAAACGGCGGCTATAAGACCGTAACTCATTAAAACTCCTCCGTTAGTTGAACCACAACATCATTTATATTACTAGTTACTTTTTTCACATTCTCAAAAGGCTAAACATTCAGGAAATTTAGGGTTTTCGATGAAATAGTCAAGGAAAATTATATGTGACATTTGGGGAAGGGAAATAAAAGAAGCGGATGGTATTATAAGATTTTTGGATATTATCTTAGAAATTAAATGGTTATAGAAGGTTATTATTCTTGGGGAGAGAAATTATTTAGAATATCACAGCACTTTATCAAGTTGACTGTCATTGAACCAATCCCATGTCGATTTATATGGCTATAAAAAGTGAATTCAAAATCTCAATAAATAAATTACTACGCTACCAGGCGACTTAATACTCTATCAATAATAACTTTTTGAACGCTGGGATGCCATTCTTCATAAAGAGTATTGTATCTTACTTGGTTTTTACCAGTTGGCGGTAGAATATCAAATTTCTCAAGGCTTAACCAGCTTACATTTCTGCCGATTGCGACATCTTTATTACTAATAATAAACATATCTGTTATGACTCCAATAGCTTTTATGGTGATATGTTCAGCTGCTGGGGGATATGATTTAATATAAACAATATCGCCAACCTTTAGAGATTTAATAAAGCAGTGAATATCGGGACCATCAATTTCAGAATGGCCAGTACCGATTATCTTCTGATCTATAAATTTCTGGCTTACGTCTTTTTCATAATATGCGCCTATACCGAAAATAGCCACAGCATCCTCCCTTAATAATCTTATTTTAGTGCAATAGTATTACATATCAGGATTACAAGTGCTGCAAACTTTCAATTCCAATTTTAAAGTTTCAGCATATCTTACAGCCTCGTTGTAGCTTTCATGGTAATGGTAATGTTCTTTTCCATCCCGATGCACGCCGCCATGTTTATTGATATGCGAACAATCTTCGCGATGGATGGCCACATGCGGATTGTTTGTATTTTCATATGTAACGAATGACACTAGAGCCTCCTGATTAAAATTTAACAGTAGTTATTATGCTTTTCCTATTTATAATTGCTTTAGTTTCTCCAATATTGACTATATCATTAAAATTACTATTTTTTCTTTTACATTGCAAGCATATTGTAGGTATGGTAATATATATTATAGTTTTAGTGAAATGATTGAGCTTTAAAATCGTTCGCCTATAAAACATAATTTATGGTCAAACAAGCTTAGAAAAAATAGTTCTGAAAGATTGTTTAAACTCTAACAAATTATCTTGACTTCATATTCTTATTTGCTAACTTGTAGCAGACATTGTTTTACATCACTTGACAGTACACTGAACTTATTGCTATTTGGATGTTTACACCAGCTCGTGTTGTTGCTGGCGCGGATTACTGTTTTGGTCATTAAGCAAATTTTATGCATTCTATAAATCTCGACTGCATAGACAATAGTATTACTTAGCAACCTGGTTATAGTCTGAAATTCATTTTATCGGTTAACGTTTCCTGACACCGGCTCAAACAGGTATGAAACGAGGAGGTACTCATGGCCTTAATCGGCGGCAGACTCGGCGAATTCATTTTAACCAAAGCCCAACAATTGAAAAATAACGGGCTAGCTGATGAGGTGTCGGAGCAAAGCGCCAATACCGCCTCGAACTTGAAAAACATTTTCGGCGATAGTATAGCTGAACTGGTGCTAGGCAAGACAGTCATAGATTATGGCTGCGGCACCGGCCGGGATACGATTCAGATAGCTAAGTGGGGCGCGAGTAAAGCTATTGGGATTGATATACAGGAGCATTTTTTAGAGCTGGGAAAAAACCGCGCCGCCGAGCAAAATGTAGGAGATATTTGCCAATTTTGCCAGGCTACCGATTGCCGGGCGGATATCATTATCAGCAAGGATGCTTTCGAGCATTATGGTGATCCCGCTAAAGAGCTGAGCAATATGTATAATTTCCTGAAAGAGGGCGGTTGCGTGTTAATCTCGTTCGGCCCGGTGTGGTACCATCCCGTAGGCGGCCACTCCTGCTCGGTGTTCCCCTGGGCTCATCTGATATGCTCCGAGAAATCGATCATAAGATGGCGAGGGAAATTCAAAAATGATGGCGCCACCAATCTGTCCGAGATCGCCGGCGGGTTAAACAAGATGACAGTGAAGCGGTTTTTGAAAATCGTGGAGGACAGCCCGTTTAATATCGCCTCGATTGAAATCACGCCGATACGGAAATTAAAGTTAATTCATTGCAGCCTGACCAAAGAATTCACCACCTCAATGATAAATTGCAAACTCGTGAAAGAGCCGTTTAAAGACCAATGATTCAGTAGTAAATCGCGCTTACCTGGGGCGTGACTAACCCGCGCAAGAAATTATAAATATTACTTACATGTTTAAATAGATTCGCGCCCGATTAATGTCTCCGGGATTGTTGATAAAATCCGTTCCCGGAGACTCTCTACCAACCTCCTTTAGTATGCTACTATATAGTAATTTCCCATATAATATCATGAAAATCCGGTTACATCATCGTAACTGGCTGCAAAATAACCGCTTAAACCAATACATTAGCTTGACAAAACTCACCAAAATCATATAATAGCCGGTATTATGATGGGACAATCAGGAAATTACTAAGGCGGGGTAATAAATGAGCAAAGAGCGCACCGGCGACAGATTAATCGCCAAAATACATCAGCTAACAGGACGGGTTTTCAGCCGTCTGTTGAAAGATCACGGCGTAAAAGAGATTAATCCATCCCAGGGGCGTATAATGTTCGCTCTCTGGAGATGCGGTAAAATCCCGATATCCGAGCTGGCCAAAGAGACTTCGCTGGGCAAATCGACATTAACCAGTATGCTCGACCGTCTGGAGAGTGCCGGCCTGATAAGACGAGTCAGGTCCGAAATTGACCGCCGCCAGATATTCATAGAGCGTACCAGGAAAGATAAAGCCTTCCAGGATTTATATGTTGGCGTATCGCGCGGGATGAGCCGGATATTGTACAACGGTTTTTCGACTAATGAGATCGAGAGATTCGAAAGCTATCTCGGGCGTATTTATAAGAATCTGGAGAGATTTACGCCTTAGGTTGCTTGCAGCACGACCGGCTTTCCCACCTCACGGTAGTTGAGATGGATTACCCTGATTCATTGCCGTTTCTTCCTCATAAAAATGTGGATTTCACCTTTCGGGAATGACTTATTTTCCTATTTTAATCATACGGATTGCTGGGTTACTTTCGGTTCCTCTCGATAATCGCTTCCTTTTACCTCCAGCACCTCCCTGATCGCCTTGCCTAATTTCTGCATAGTGTAAGGTTTGCGTATATATTTGCTAACTCCAATACTCTCCGCCTCTCTTACCCTGTCGGTTTGCGCATAACCACTTGCGATAATGGCTTTCTGCCCGGGTTTGTATTTGACCATCTCTTTATATGTGTCCAAACCGTCAAAATCGTTTTCCATTATCATATCCAGCACCACCAGGTCGACATCGTTTTTAGTTATGAACTCGACCGCCGATCTACCCTCCGGCATAACCTCGACAGTGTAACCGAGCGTCGAAAGCATGGTCGAGGCCAGTTCGCGCTGTTCCTCTATATCATCGACAATAAGTATCCTTTCGTTTCCCCTGATATCTATTACTGGTTTCTCCTCCAACTCCTCATCAACATTAACGATAGGAAGATAAATGATGAAATTGCTTCCCTCGTTCAGTTTGCTTATAACATCGATGTAGCCGTTATGATCTTTAAGCACTCCATATACGATTGCCAATCCCAGGCCACTGCCGCTTCGACCCATCTCCTTTTTTGAATAAAACGGCTCGAACATGTGCTTTAAATCTTTTTCATCAATACCGAGCCCGGTATCGCTGACAGTTATAATCGCGTACTCCCCGGTTTCGATATTATCGAATCCACCGATAAGTTGTTCGATATTTTTATGCTCGGTTTTTAATGTCAACTCGCCTCCCCCGGGCATAGCCTCAATGGCGTTAATAGCCAGGTTCATTACCACTTTCGAGAGATGCGCATAGGAACCATGCACCGGCGGGATTGATTTATCGAGAGTCATTATCACCTCGATTTCTGGATGTTTGGTCTTAGCATTAGAAAAATCAGCGGAGCTCAAATAATCCTCGATCACGGTATTGATATTTAGTGGACTCATCTCATACCGCCCCCGGCGAGCCATGGTAAGCAAATCCTGTACTATATCAACCGCCCGCAAGGCCGATTTCTCCATGCGGGTGACTTGCTGGGCTATGCGGCTGTCCTCGGGAAGATCCATCTTGATAATATCCGGGTAGGCAATAAGCGGGCCCAGTATATTATTCAGGTCATGAGCTACACCGCCGGCTAAAACTCCCAGCGATTCCATACGCTGTGCCCGAATCAGTTTCTCTTTGAGCTGCCTTTTCTCCTCTTCTGCTTTCTTCATCTCCGAGATATCGGCTAATATGCCTACAGAGCCGATTACTTTTCCGATATCGTTAAGAAGAGGCGTGATCGAGGCGCTTATCTGGCGATGCTCTCCGTTTTTACGTATGATGGATATCTCATACTGGTCGTAGCGCCTGGACCTTCGTCGCCTGGTGCCGGCATATACCTTATCCAGGTCATCCTTTACCACGATATCTCTTAAATTCATGCCGACTAACTCATCCCTGGTGTAACCGAAAATACGGCACATGGAATTATTAGCGAACAGAATGTTTTCATCCAGATCGGTGTAACCGACACCATCCCGCATGGCCTCGATAAGAGATCGATACTTTCTCTCTGAATTTAGAAGTGATTGTTCGGCCTGTTTTATCTCGGTGATATCCCTGGCCGTAGAAAGCGCTCCTACGGTATTCCCCTGGATATCTTTGAGAACCCGGCACCACCAGGCCAAAAGCCTGACTTGATTATCATTGCGACGTTGCCAGCTTTCTACATAGACTACCTCTTCATCCCCCTTGAATAGATGATTCACCAGGGTTAAAGTATCTTGCTCGCCCTCGAAATAATATTCGGCGTTCTTACCGATAACATCTTTGCCGAAAAATTGGTAACCCGCCCGGTTGGCCCATGTGTATATTTTATTCTTATCGACCTCCATGATGATATCGGGAATGGCTGCAAGTATCGCTTGATTCCTCGAGGAAACATGTTTCAATTTTTCCTCGGTTCTCTTTCGGCTGGAGATGTCTCTAACCGCTCCCTCTATACGAACGGGCTTGTTGGATTCACCGTAAATGATTCGACTGCTAACCGAGGAGGGCACGTGACGGCCATCCTTACTCCTCAATATAATCTCGAAATCATATATCGTGTCTTTCAACAGCAATTCTTTCATCAACGAATTTCTCTGCTCGGGGTTGGGATAAAACAGGGTGACATTTTTGCCGATTACCTCCTCGGGTAAATAACCCGACAATCTGGCGCACGAGGGTGAGACATTGGTTATGATCCCTTTAATATCGGTTTGATAATACAGGTCAACGAATAACTCGAATATCGAGCGATACTTCTCCTCACTTTCACGAAGAGCTGATTCTATCCCTATTCGTTCCCGGTTTTCACTCTGAAGATCGGAAACAGCCTGTTTGAGATCACTTCTACCAGCTTTCAGACCGATCGACAGGTACGTGGAAAAATGCGCGATCAGATTAAAAAACGGCAATACCAGTATCGTCGTCGCTATCCTGATATCGGTGCTCATAACTATATCGTTCCTGAGAGAGTCGATCGTCGGTATCTGCCCTGAAAGCTCCAGGTAGACCAGGATTCCATGAGCGATAAAAGCCAGGTTTGCCAGAATATATGAAAAATACGAACGCAGGGCGAAACCACTGTAAATTATCACCAGGGCATAAGCAAGCAGCAATACGGGCATATTCATGCCACCCGCGAAATGCATGCCCCAGGTAATTGCTATGATATCCAGAATATGATTGATTACCAGCAATAATTGACGGTTTTTTATCCGAGTGATTATGATTTTATACGGTTGATTCACGAACATCTCGAAAACAGGGGCGATGGCAAACACCCAGAATTCGAATTGGAGCAGATTACCGACCCAGATAAAATAGTAAGCCAGCAATATCACCAGAGCGGAAACAAAACGCGCCCTGAATATCCAGCGAACATCTTTCAGGCTGACACTGCATGATATATCGGAGTAATAATCGTTTTCCATATTCGATGACATATTATAATACTCTTGAATGAGTATTCCCCCTGTTAACTGTATCGGTATCGTAATCACTAATAATCAATTGGATATACGGGTACTCATAATAAATATTGCATTTGATTAATCCGGTTAAATATAATTACAAACTGTCAAAATGATTCGATAGCAAAGATTTCTATGAGGCCACTGATAATAATATCAAATTGTTAATTGGCGGATTTATATATATATTGTAACATCATGAAAGCGATAATATCGGATATTCGGGATATTGAGGTGATTCAGGTGACTCCAATTATAGACCGGCGTGTGCGTGGTTACTGCAAACTACCATACCCCGGTCATCCCAAAGGCTGCCCGAATTATAACAGGCGTGATATCTGCCCGCCTCGCGCGCCGCTGTTGGATAAACTGATAGATATGGCAAAACCGGTATTCTGTATAATCAACAAATTCGATTTAAAAGCGCACGCCGAAATCATGAAAAAACGTCACCCCAACTGGAGCGAAAAGCAGGTTTATTGTTGTTTGTATTGGCAGGGGCGAGCCAGAAAACAGTTACGCTTGAAAGTTAACGATTTCCTTCTTGACCATCCCGGCTATATCGCTCTGTACTGCCCGGAGGGTTCGGGTGTTGACCTGGTGGAAACAGTCAGTCAGGTCGGCCTGGAATTCGAATGGCCTGCCCGGGAATATGCTTACCAGGTGGCTATGGTTGGAATGAAGATTTAAAACGTTTCGTATAATCTCTGGATTAGAGATAATTATAAAATATCATGATGTAATTCCCGCTATAGACTTTAGATATAGTAGCCTCTCTCACCTGATCACGAAGCAATATGTTTTTAAAATGAGTATGACTATAGACAACGAATATATCCATGTAAATATCAGTTTTTAAGAATTTATTTTTAATCCATCCACTTGTTGCGAATACGATCGAGTTGTTTGGTTATATCGCCCTCGGGTATCTTGCATCTGTTTACTATTCTCGATGTGATTTCAACGGCGGCCTCTAGCTCGGCGGGTACTACCTCGGTAGCTCCCGAATCGAGAAGCGGTTTGACATCGAGAAGATAGTTGGTGCGAGCCGTAATGTGTAGTTCGGGTGCTATCCGTCGGGCGGCTTTTATCGCGCGGGCTATTGCTCCGGGATCGTTTATCACCAGCACCAGTTCTCGGGCATGAGTCAAATCGAGATGCTCCATTACCTCAATGCTGGTAATATCACCGTAATAAGCCGGATCGCCTTTTTCCACCGCTCGCTGAACGTTCTGCGGATTTAACTCTATCACCACATAGGCTATACCGCAGCCTTTGAGCGATTCCGCCAATTTTTCGCCGGTGAAACCGTAACCTCCGATAATAACGTGATCGTGCAACTTGCGTATTTTCTCCGGAGCGTCCTCGACACTGACCACCTTGAGCATTCTCGTGAGAGTTTTCATCTTACCCACGCCTGCCGCCAGGTGAGGCCCAAAAGCCAGCGCGAAAGGAGTTATGAACATCGAGAGGATTGCCGCCGGAATGATTATGCCCGACAAATACTCCGTTAGCAAACCGGTCGCCTGCGCCGATTTCGAGATCACGAACGAGAACTCACCCACCTGCGCCAACGCAGCCGAGGCCAGTATAGCCACCCTCACCGGCAACCTCATCGCCATACCGGTGATAAACACGATTATTGCCTTGCCGACTAATATCGCTAATAGCAGTAAAACAATTGGTATTATATTTTCAATAAACGACATAGGCGAAAGAAGCATACCTATCGAGATAAAGAAGATACTGGTGAAAACTTCTCTAAACGGTATCATATCGGCAAGTACCTGGTGACGGTATTCCGAGCCTGCCACCACCAGACCGGCTAAAAACGCGCCCAGCGCCAACGACACACCGGCCCTGGAAGTGATCCAGGCAGTCCCTATAGCAATTAGTAAAACCGAAAGTAAAAACAGTTGCCTTTGACGGGTCTTAGCAATCATGTGAAGAGCTCGGGGGACTACCAGACGGGAGGCAAGCACCACGCCTATTAATATTGCTACCGCCCGGGCCATTGTCAGGGCCACTTCGCCGACACTGGAGCCGGAGCCGGATAATATCGGTACCAGAAGTATCATCGGGACTACCAATAAATCCTGAAAAACCAGAATACCGAGAGTCAATCGCCCGTGAGGAGCATCGACCTCGCCGCGCACCTCCAGTCCGCGCAGTACGATGGCAGTACTGGAAATAGCCAGCAAACAACCAATCAGTATCGAGATATTGGTTGAATAGCCTAAAGCTCGTGATATAAATATCGCGGCGGCTATAGTCATACCCACCTGCAGCGTGCCACCTATGATAATCGGTCGCCAAAGCTTTTTCAATCGATCGAGCGACAGCTCCAGTCCGATACCGAATAGCAGCAGGGCCACGCCAAGCTCGGCTAATATTTCCACCTGATGAGGATCATCGATAATTTTTAACGCATGCGGCCCGACGATTACGCCGGCCAGTATGAACCCCGCAATCGTGGGTATACCCAGGCGATGCAATATAGCTACCACCACGACTGCCAGGGCAAGTATAATAACTAAATCTCTGAGATATGTCAGTTCGGCCATATATTTATTTTAAGACATAATCGCGTTTATTTCCAAACTAATTCGACTAAGCTTATTGAATCCGAAAATATCCCATTCAAGTACTATTGTGCTTGATTACTCTCGGCATTCTCCAGCTTTTCCCGTAATATGGCTTTTTCGTTAACGCAGTCACGAGCGGCATCCACACCGGCGCCATGAGTGTATACCATCTCGCCGCCCAAATACGCGCCGTTAATCACGACCGCGCAGGATATCGCGCCCAGGGTCACCATCAACCATCTCATACCACCCTCGAGTTTATCTCTCATGGCCAGCCGAATTATCGCCATTATAGCGATTATCGAGAGGGCAATGAAACCGAATAACTCATGCGTTTCGAGAATCTCATGAGCCGCGGCCGGCATCCAGACAGAATCCTCAACCATCAGGCCGCTGATAACGGCAATGATCGCACCTAAAAACGCCCCGGCGGTTGTGACTGTACCAGCCTGTATCAGCGATTTTTGCTTGAGCGAGATACCCAGTATATCAACAATAAATGTAATAATTATCAAAGCAATCGGGAAATGTATCAGCATCGGATGAATATTTGGCATATAACCTCCAGCGGTTTAAAATGTGATCGCTATTATACGATCATCCGATTTATTCTGGCAAGTTCAATTTTATTATCACTTTCCGAAACGGTTACGAAACATCGGTTATTTATCTTGATAGAGTACTATTTTACCCAGCCGTTTATTAGTTGAATCTTCAACTCTTCCGGATCGGAGGTGGGTAGATTACATGTGCCAAGCTTGCAGACATAAGCGGTGGCCAGACCCTTAATAGCGGTTTTGTCTCGAGCCGATTTGACCACATCACTTCGTAAACCATCCCCCGGAATATCTACCAATACCGCGTGGCAGGGAAGATTATCCCAGTAAACGGAGTTTAATTTATGAAATATCAGATTGTCATCGCCGGCTATTATCAACTCATAGTACGGGCCGTTCAATTTTATCGCCGCATCCAGCCAGCCGGCCATCTCGATGCCGGCTTTGTTCATGATCTCGGAATATAAATCGACCAGTGTTCCGGCTTTATCGTGATAACCGCTGTTACCGGTTATAGCACCGGACTTGACCAGCGCCTCGACCATCATGGCATTACCGGAGGGACGTACATTATCGAACAGCTCGATTTTTCTTCCGATCGGCGTATCGACATCCGCATGAGTCAGGAAATAACCGCCATTCTCACTCGAGAAATTAGTATTAGTATAATCGATCAGTTCCATAGCTTTTTCCAGGTATCGTATGTTTCCCGAGGCCTGGTATAAGTCCAAAAGGCCATTGGCCAGAAACGAGTAGTCATCCAGAACACCATCATGTTCCGGTTTACCCTCATAGGAGGATCTGAACAAACCGCCGTTTTCATCGATATGAATTTTAAGAAGGTAATCCGCCGCTTTCTCGGCAGATTTTATATATCTATCTTCTTTGAATACTCCATAAGCTTTTGCCAGGGCCGATATCGCCAGGCCGTTCCATGAGGCGATTATCTTCCTGTCCAGTGAGGGGGATGTGCGCTTGTCACGAAAATTCCTGAGCTTATCCCGGTACTTATCGAAAAGTTGACTTATAGTATTTTCATTAAGTCCTATTTTGGATTCAATATCAAATAACTCCGCCCGGCGAGTTAATACATTCATACCCTCGAAATTACCCTCCGGAGTCACACCTAATATCATAGCCAGCGCCGGGCCGTCCTGCTCGCCGGCAACCTCCAGTATCTCCTGTTCAGACCAGAGATAATAAAGCCCCTCCCTCCCGTCGCTGTCGGCATCATAACTGGAATAGAATCCGCCCTCCTCACCCGACATTTCATCAATCATGAAATCAACGGTCTCCCGACTGATTTGTGAGTAGCGTGGGTCATCGAAAACGACCGAGGCCTCCAGGTAAAGCAAAGCGAGTTGGGCGTTATCGTAAAGCATCTTTTCGAAATGCGGCACCAGCCAGATTCTATCTGTTGCGTAGCGATGAAAGCCGCCGCCTATATGATCGAACAATCCCCCCGAGGCCATATTATCCAGCGTAGTTCTAAGCATTCCGGCTATTTCGCCATCACCGTTTTTACGGTAATAGTGAAGCAGAAATTGCCAGCGAATCGGAGTCGGGAATTTCATATTACCTGAAAATCCGCCCCATTGCTTATCGATTTGCGTTTTAGCTCTCTCCGCCAGCGATTCTATCATCTCGTGGGAAAGCTTAGTCGAAAGCGAAACCTGAAGATTTTCAGATAGGATGTCGGTTAAATTAGTGGCCGCCTCCTCGATCTTATCCTTATTATCCGCATAAGCGGCAGCTATTTGATTGATTGTGAATAAAAATTGATCGGGCGGGTAGTAAGTGTCGCCGTAAAACGGTTTGAGATCAGGTGTTAAAAATACCGAAAGCGGCCATCCACCCGAACCGGTCATCGCCTGAACGGCATCCATATAAACAGCATCGATATCCGGACGCTCCTCACGATCTAGCTTTATATTGATATAATTCTCGTTCATGAAAAGGGCTATATCATCCCTGGTAAATACCTGCTCCTCCATTACATGGCACCAGTGACAGGAGGAGTAACCGATCGATAAAAATATTGGCCGATTATCGGCTTTAGCCCTGTTAAATGCCTCCTCACCCCAGGCAAACCAATCGACAGGATTATAAGCGTGCTGTTTAAGGTAGACGGATTTTTCGTTTTTCAGTCTATTGCCCTGTTGACGGATAATCCCGGGCTCGGGAGATCGATATGGGACATAACTGGTATCGGATAATATATTTTTATTATTGGCTGGCTTTGGTCGCATCTCGGCAGATCCCTCCATAATTAAAAAGGCCAGTAAAACAAACACCGAAAGTATTTGTGTTGCGCTCATTTACCTGCCCCCTCAATTGTTTTAACCTGTTCATTAACCTAACATTATTCGGTTCATATTTAAAATCATCAGTGTCCGTGGTTAATTTGCTATCTTAATCACTTTACGGATTAAATATCAGCAAAATGATTTTTGGATTGAATAAAAAGTTAGTCTCAGGAAATAGCACTATTTTCATTCTAGCGAATCCTGCCGATGTTAAACTTAGTCCCCCTGTTTTCAAAGCGCTGCTTAGAAACCTTCTTGAGTCATGCAGCATGCTCATTCAACCGGCAGGCAATCCAGTATGCGAAGCAGTGCTTCACAACATGAAGGAAAGGCCGGACAGTAGCGATTGAAAATAATAACCAAAATCACGTATAATGAGTTTCCCAAAATGCCCATATTAATATAAACCAGGAAATAGATTGTTTTATTGGCAATACTTTTTATATAACTATATTTTTTCACTACTGTCCGGCCTTTCCATCTCGTTGCGAAGCGCTGCTTCTCAACGTGGCTTGTTTACCGGCAGAATGCGCATTCTACATGACTCAAGAAGGTTTCCAAGCAGCGCTTGGAAACCAGGAAACTAAGCCTAACATCAGCAGGACATGTAAGGATGCATGATACGCTGAATATAATAATTATATCGGAAAATATTTTTCACTAACAATTCCAAAGAAAAATATAAAAATTAGCGAAAAACGCCGGACACTAGTGATATTTTTTTATTCAGAATATCTGGTATATCTGCAATTTCAAAACTGCCGGGCTTCTTCTTATGCCGACGATCCTTCACCGTTTATTACATCTAAATGAGGCCGGACCGATCATAGCTTAAGCGGTAAAACAAGCGAAATGGCCTTTTGCCTGAGGCAATTCATCGGACGGAAATATCCACCGGTAACCGACATTCAGACGGCTTACGCTATTTATCTTTAAGGTTGGCTATCGCCTCCAGCTTGTGCACTTTTAAACTATCGTTTTCGAAAAACTCGGGATCTTTTCGCTCATAAACGAACGTAATTCCCCGCGCTTGTTCGACTTTAACCTTGGCGGTGTCGGTATCGGTATATACTTTGACCGTATCGGGTGAAACTCTCTCGATCCAAATATAATCCGAATTTCTAGCCATAAAAATCTTACCTATACCGGGCTCGAAATGTTTGTCCTTCTCTTTCCAGGTAACCCCCACCCAGTTATTCGATTTTTCTTGGCATCGTACCTGATAAGCCAGGATGATGTTTTCATCTCCTTGCTTACCGATTTGATAGATTTGGTCGACCTCGCAAAATTTAGAGCAATTGATAATTGCCGCTAGAAGAATGATAATTGCAGCCCCTTTATGTTTCAGCATCCTGCCTCCTTTGTAATGTTTAATTGATGTTTTTTCAATCCCCCGTTAATATATCAAGGCTCTGCCATCGAGTGGGTAATCATCATTGTTTAGTTGGCCCGCGTCAGGAGCCCTTGCTCGTCATCTACACGGCTACCTTATCGCTCAATAAAAATCAGTAGGTTGATTTATGATATTGTTAAGTTATCACTTGCTTTTGGAAATAATTGAAAATACTAAACCAAAACGACTTCTTTTTCTTAATACGCCCATGCTATTAAATGGTTCTATAGGGATTTTATTCGAGGCTGGTTAGTCCTCGTAATCGCCTATATCATCATCGCAACAGTTCTCGAGCTCGCTTAATGCTTGCGGAACGAACTGAAGGATATCACCGGCTATCATACCTCGGGTGCCGTAAATCTCGGCCGCAATATCTCCGGCCAGACCATGCACGTATGTTGCCAGCACGGCAGCATCGGAATAGCACACACCCTGAGCCAGGAAACCGCCGATCAGCCCGGTTAAAACATCCCCTGAGCCACCGGTTGCCATGCCATCATTGCCCGAATAGTTGATATAAATATTGCCTGAGCGACGGGTTACAACTGTCGGCGCTCCTTTTAAAATCACGCTTAAATCGTAATCCCAGGCGAATTGCGAGGCTAAATCTATCGGGTACTGTTGAACCTCATCTATGCTGTGGCCGGAGAGACGAGCGAACTCGCCGGGATGCGGTGAGATCACCAGCGGTCGCTTGTGGGCTTTCAAGCTTTCGAGATTTTTCGATAGTATGTTCAAACCGTCGGCATCGATAACCATTGGTTTGTCTATCTCCTCAACCAATCTTGTCACCAGTTCGGCTGTTTCGTGATGAGTCCCGATTCCGGGGCCGATTGCTATAGCATCCGCCCAGTCGATCATCTCGCGAATCTCGCCCATACCGCGCGTGGCCAGACAGCCTTTCTTGGCGACATCGGGTAAGGGTTTTGTCATCACCTCGGTGAGCTTGGTTTCGAATATCTGGTTAAGGGAGGCCGGGCAACCTAAAGTTACCAGTCCCGCTCCGGAACGGTATGCGGCCATCGAGGCCAGACAGGCGGCGCCGGTAAGTCCGGTGGAGCCGGCTAATACGAACAGCTTACCGAAATTACCCTTGTGAGCGTTATGTATTCGATGAGGCAGAAGCTTTACCGCCTCCTCGGCGGTGATAAGATAAGTGTGGATATCATCATCCAGGCCCGGAGGGAAACCTATATCGACAACCTCGAGATTGCCGCAATTAGCCTTGCCCGGATACAATGCCTGGCCGATTTTCGCAAGACCGAACGTGACTGTAATATCGGCATTGATACAGGGATCGGTTACACGGCCGGTGGTACCATCCAGGCCGGAGGGGGTATCCACAGCCACTACCGGTATACCGGATTGATTGATTTTCTTGATGATATGATCGTATGGTTGGCGAAGCTTGCCGTTGAAACCCGTTCCGAAAATGGCATCGACAATTACCCATGTGTCCTCGGGAATTATGAGATCCTCGGAATCCTCGATTTCGTGAATAGCTATGCCGATACGTTCGGCTCGCATCAGGTTCTCGGCGGCATCACCTTTAACCTGGCTTTTCTTACCGATCAGGTAGATCTCTACATGCGCGCCATCCTCCTTGAGGTAACGCGCGACTACGTGACCATCACCGCCATTATTTCCTTTACCGGCGACAATCGCCACCCGGTTGCCCTCGGCGGGTCCGTAATATTCTAAAATCATGTCGTAAACCGACCGGCCTGCGTTTTCCATTAATTCTAACCCGGGTATACCGAGTCCTTCAATAGCTTTGCGGTCGATTTCCTGCATCTGGTTTGGAGTACATATTTTCATAGTAAATATAGTTTAATACTGCGGTATTGATAAGTCAATTATTATTATCGTTTGGGCGGAGGATAAGTCTAAAAGAGCTATATAAGGAGTCCTTTTGCTCAGGATGAAGGATTCATGTTTTATGGGGTACGGGATGTTAGATATATGTTAAAATATGATTAATACGGGATTCTATGACCTTTTTGTGTATCAATGGCATTCTCCGGTCTCGGATTTTAAAAAATTCCATAAGCTGCGAAACGATATTATAATACGGGTAACCCGGTATCTCGATGACCGCCGGTAATATCCTGAGCTGACGATTTATTTGCGGATAACATTTAAGCTTGAATCATTAAGGTCAATCGTGTTTCCGGGTTTTCACTTGATAAATTATGAGCTTAAGTTTATATTTAGCGGCGTTGTAATATGATATAAGCAATGTATCCTTTCGCGAATCTTTTAGATCAACTGATAGGAAGTATTTTGCTTACGAGAACGCCTGTCTTAGTGAAAATCATTATATTTAAATTCTCTGGAGGAAATTATGAAGTTACTGTTTGACCTTATCTCCATTGCGCCTATCGTGATGGTGGTGGCGTATGTGTTGATGGATATTTTCCGGGAGAATCCGGATGTACACCATACGATGCAATTCAAACTCCGGCGAGTTATCAACTGGCTGCCTCTCGGATTTACGTACGCTTTCTTATATATGGCTCGATATAACCTGACCGTATCCAAAAATGCCCTGGGTGAATTAATGACCAAGGAGGATTTCGGTATTATATTCGCCGCCGGTACTATCACTTATGCCCTGGCTTTTTTGATAAACGGACCGTTGACCGATAGGATCGGCGGTAAAAAGGCCATCCTTATCGGCGCGACCGGCGCAGCTATTGCCAATGTACTGATGGGAATAATTACCTACGGTTTCCTGGTTCACGAATGGGCTATGAATTTGACTGTGGTATTCTCGTTCTTTTACGCGCTCAATATGTATTTCCAGAGTTTCGGCGCAGTGGCTATCGTAAAAGTAAATGCCTCCTGGTTCCACGTACGGGAACGAGGTGTGTTCGGCGGGATATTCGGGATACTGATCTCGCTGGGCATATATTTCGCTTTCGACTGGGGATTCGCTATCGTCAATGCCACCAAAGCGGTTGTCGATGTCGATCTGAATTTCATACAGGTGGCGATGCGTAACATACTGGGTATCGCCGGTACGGCAAACGATCAGACATGGTGGGTGTTTTTCGTGCCGGCCGGTATACTGGTGATATTTGCCATACTCGACCTGTTTATTTTGCGTGATACTCCCAGCGGCGCGGGATTCCAGGATTTCAATACCGCGGATGCCTCCTCGGGCGAGGACGATAAGCCGTTCAACTTGAAAGATATCTTGAAGAAAATCCTGACCAACAAGATCATCCTGACAATCGCCCTGATCGAGTTCTGCACCGGTGTTCTGCGTAACGGCGTGATGCACTGGTATCCGATTTACCTGAAAGATTTCCTGCATCAAGCCTCGGATGCATTCATGCGTCAACACTGGGGCTTGATACTGATGCTGGCGGGCGTGTTCGGTGGCATGGTTGCCGGTGTACTTTCGGATAAGGTTTTCGGTTCGCGAAGAGGCCCGGTGGCCGGCTTGCTTTATGGCCTCATGTTCTTTGCCACTCTCCTGATGGTATTCGTGGTTAAAGGAGATCAAATGCTTCTGGCAATTGCTGTCGTGTTGATGTCGTTCTGTGTTATCGGTACGCACGGTATGCTTTCGGGCACCTCGACTATGGATTTCGGCGGCAAACGAGCGGCGGCGACGGCTGTTGGCTTAATCGATGGTTTCGTGTACCTTGGTACCGGATTCCAGTCGTTGAGCCTGGGCTTTATCACCTCGTCCAACTGGAGCTGGTGGCCGGTATTCCTGATTCCGTTTACGGTAATCGGTTTCTTGCTTGCCGTTAAAATCTGGAAAGCGATGCCGAAACCAGGTACTAAAAAAGCTTAAATCTAATAGACCTTAAAACTAATAAAGAATAACGAACAGGGAGTGCTTGAGTACTCCCTGTTTTGGTATATGTAAATAGCTACTAATTTCCGGGATTAATTTGCTATCTTGATCATTCAGCGCGGTAAAATCGGTAAAATTATTTTGGGACTAAATTAGAAGTTAGTATCAGGATACAGCTCCGTTTTAATTCTAACGAATCATGCCGATTTAAAGTTTAGTTTCCCTGGTTTGCAGGAGCTTGGATTGTTGAAAAACTCCCAGTAACTTCATTGCAAATGAGCGGAGCGATTGAAGTCCCGATAGTGATCCCCTACGGTTGCTCGCAAGGAGAAGGATGCGTTGGACAGTGGTGATACAATATCACGATTCGTTCTTTCGCTAACAACTAATAGTTATTCTGGTTAAATGCAGAACAGAAAAAGTATTAAATTGTTCTAACCTTGCGAATGTACTATTTCTCGAACGCCTCGTTTAATTTTCGGAAATCCTTAATCTTGAAAATGTCCTCGGGCAATTTAGCCGGCTTGCCGGAATTGGGCATATCCACCAACACGATATTGGCATCCGGGAATCTTTCCGACATCGTTTGCAGCTCAATCGGCTCATTGTCGATAATCAAAACCGGCTGACCGAGCGTCCCGATAGTTTCGCCATTACGGGCTTTGGATTCGTAGTTCTCAATTTCCAGATCCATTTTCATCAACAAACGACATCTATTGTCACCATCAACTAAGAAGCCGTTCTCTTTAAGCCACATGCGAGTTCCATCCCCCATATTCTGGTCATCCCTGCCGGTCAAGTACACGATCTCGATACCGAGTTGGAGGATATTCGAGATAAATTCGTAGGCGCCGGGGATTTGCTTATCGTATTTGAGATACTCATTGATGAAATACTTACCCTCCCAGAAACCGGTCAGATCGTTGATAGTTTTATCATCCCCGATATTGGCCCGGACGAAATTTGTTTTCGGGAAATAATCGTAATCCTCGCGCTTGATATCATCGACCTGTTTTTTGATCGTGTCCGGCAGGTCGAGTTCCTGCAGAGCTTTCTGGAAAATCTTATACGTTCTTAAAGTGTAGTCCACCAATGTGCCATCCAGGTCGATTATGAGTATCGGCCGGTCGCCGGAAGATTTCACGCTTTTAGCTCGTTGAGATATTTTTTGCCAGAAATTGGAATAATCGATTTGCAGATTTTGTTTTTGGGTCATAATTCATCATCCTATTTTACTTAAATATATCAATTATATTGTCGAACGATACTAATTTTTAGTTAGTTTCGCAAGTTTCTTGACATCAGCGAACATTAGTGATATTGTGAGCTGAGGACTCGAAGATGGGCGAAACTAAAATAAAACAACCTTGGATCATCTGGATAACCGGCCTTTCGGGTTCGGGCAAGTCCACTATTTGTAAAAGCCTGATAAAAATACTGGAATCCAAAAATACGCGCTATGAATATGTCAGGGCCGATGAGATTCGGCAGTTCTTAACTCCCGAGCCGACTTTTAGCCAGGAGGAGAAAGAGTTTATCTACAGAAGCTCTATTTTAATCGCGCAACTCATGCAAGCTCAAGGAATTAACACTATAATCGATTCCGTGGACGGTCGGGGCGAGGCACGTGAACTGGCCAAGAGATACCTCGCGAATTTCCACATTATATGGATAGACTGTCCTCTGGATACTTGTATCGAGCGGGAGCATAACCGAGAGGATAAAGCCGAGATCGTGGATTTATATCAACAAGCCCTTCAAGGGCAGCTAAAATTGCCCGGCTTAGGCTACGATTATGCATATGAGCCGAATCCACTTTTAAAAATCGATTCTATTGCTTTTACCGCCGATCAATCGGCCAGACTCATCGCTGATACTCTAGAATAGTTATCGAAAACGATTATCCTCCTTTTAAATGTTTATATTATTATGAGGACTATGTTTACCTTATCGTGATTAGTTAGGGATATATCGTATATACTAAGCAGGGATTCAAATTTCTGAATCCCTACGATACCTACATGTACTTAATATTTTATGCAGATACCGGATTCGGAAATATCAGTAACTCGGTATTTCGATTTTCGAATTCAGCTCGAGAAAATTAGGCATCCTGATAGTGTTTGCCGGCAGTTCGGCTTTGCGACCGGTGTTTTGGGTCTCCATTAAAATACCTATTGCCTCGGGGAATCTACCCCAGGTAGTGGCCAACTCGATAGGTTCGTTATCGATTATGAGCACTGGTTCGCCGAGTGTTTTGATTATCTCACAGTTTTTATCTTTGGCCTGGTAATTAATCAAGCTCATATCCGTTTTCAGGAGCAGGCGGGTGCGATTCTCCAGGGGGTGCAGGTTGTATTTTTGTAGCCAGGTCCTTGTGCCCATACCCATGTTTTCCTCATCCCGACCGGTTAGATATACAATATTTATACCATGATCGAGAATATTCCTGATGAACTCCTCGCTGCCATCAAGAGGGATATCGTAGTGAAGATAATAATTCGATAGGAAGCTTTTCTCCCAGAAAGCCGAGAGTTGATCAACCAATTCACTATCCTCGATACCAACGCTATTCAGGTTTTCCCGGGGATGGTAGTGGAATTCGGAGGGTTTTATCGATAGAATTATATCTCTTACATTATCGGGAAGGTCAAAATTGTTCGGCATTTCCTGGAAAATGCTGTATGTTCTCATCGTGTAATCCACGAGAGTGCCATCGAGATCGACTATTATCAGGGGCATTTTCCCCTTCTTTATAGCATTTTCAGATTTGTTTTTTAGATTTAACCAGAAATTATCCATACTGGCATTATTTTCGGTGTTTGTCATCATATCTCCTATCTGTTGAACCGGAACAATATACGATAATTATCATCATAAACCTAGTTAATTATTTGTTAATAGTGTTATTCGTTATTGACATAAGCAACCGTATTTTATAATCTTGGGCTTTGAAAGGATTTGGAGTGAGGTGACAGCAATAGAGAAACCCTGGACTTTATGGGTAACCGGGCTATCCGGCTCGGGAAAGACTACTATTTCCAAAGAACTCATCAAGCTATTAGATGACAATAAGCTAGTTTGCGAATATATTCGTTTGGATGAAATACGCCAGTTTATTACTCCCAATCCGCAATTTACCCGCGAGGAAAGAGAACTGGTTTATCGCTGTGCTATTCTAACCGCCGAACTTCTTAACAGATATGGTGTTAACGCTATCATCGATTCGGTTGACGGGCAGGGTTGCGGTCGTCAGATGGCCCGTAAGCGCATTAAGGGTTTGCAGGTCGTCTGGATCGATTGTCCGATTGAGATTTGTATCGAAAGGGAGAAAAACCGTACTGATCGAGCGGAGATTGTCAATCTGTATGAACGGGCACAGCAGGGGTTAACGAAATTACCGGGGTTCGGTTACGATTATGCATATGAAAAAGAACCGTTATTAAAAATAGACTCTACTATATACTCAGCCTCGGAAGCCGCCCGGCTATTGCTTGATAAATTAGTTTAAGCTTATCGGTTAACCTTGTTTTTTGTCATATTTTTATTGTATTATTCATGATAATTGATTAAAATATAAGTATCTAGAACTCATGTTTTAGATGAAGAGGGCTACTGAAAATAAAAGTACTTTTCTACTTAAAAACTTCGGTTTGGAAGATGTTTTACAAAAGCCTAACAAACGACTAACAGTGTGCTAAAGCTAATTCTATACTTAGCTATTGATTTAACATCGAAGCAGTAGGAAACAAAAAAGAAAGTTTTAAAATACCGGTTGGCGGTGAAGTAGTAAACGTGATCAAAGGAACAGGTGCGGATATTATTACCGCTTTGTCATCGGAGGTTTTTCAAGAGTATTATTATGGCAGTAAAATCAAAAACTTTTAACCTGACTTTAATAACATGCTCATATGATTTTTTTAAAAGGTGGTGATATTAAGTTTAACCGTGGTTAATGATACGGAAAGAACGGGTCAGTGATGTTTTTAATTTAAAGCACACGTCATGATATTACCGTTTCGAATGGCAGCCCTGGCTGCATGTGAACGATCGGGGAAAAGCATCACTCCGGTTATATTTAGCCGCGCACCATCAGGAAGTTCTGATAATAGTTGTAATGTAGTTTTAATGGTACTTAACAAAATAAGACAATGGAAATCAGGAAAATTGTCTGACTTAATTCGATGAGCTGGTTAACGGCTTAAAAATTCAAGAAAGTTTTTTAGAAGAAATTGTGGTGATAAGTAAATCTTTCAACGAGAAAGGAAAGATGATGAAGATTAAGATATTGCTGGCTATTATGATGTCGGCCGTATTGTGTATTCCCGCTTTCGCCCAGACTCCAGTTACGATCGCTAATAGCGATTTTGAAAGCTGGACCGGTGGAACGAGTGGACCGCCTGATAACTGGACTAACGATAATTCGGATTTCACCAGTTCTCAGGAAGGCACAACAGTTCACGGTGACAGTTATAGCGTAAACCTGACCTGGACCTCACAGTCCAATCAGGATTTCGTTTCCGATATGTTCGCCGTTACGGGCGAAGAGCTTTATACGGTTTATGCCTGGATGTATGATAATGATATTGCCGGTCGACTTCGTTTATGTTTCGAGTGGTATGATTCAGGACAGGCATATCTATCGGCCAGTTATTCGGGCGTCTATTCCTCGGATTCCGCCGCCTGGGTAGAATACAGCTTTGCAGCGAATGCCGCCGCCGGCGCTGCCTATGGCAAAATTCTTATTCGGCAGTATGATATCTCGGGTGATTGGGACGGCGATGCCACCGTTTTTGTCGATGATGTTACCTTGTTCGAGGGAACGGGCGGCGCGAATCAGCCCCCGGAAATAGGATTCGTTTACCGTGATCCTTACCCGACCGTATTGCCTGATGATGTCGTATTGGTTTGGTCGGAATTAACCGATTCCGATGGCACTATTGATGATGACAGTCTTTACTACCAGACAACAGCCCCGACTCTGGCGTATACCGCTGTATATCACGATAGCATTGATGCTACCGATGGTTATTACTGGTATACTATGCCGGCTCAGGTGGCTGGTACTCTGGTTGAATACTATGTGCAGGTTAAAGATGACGATGGTGAGCGCGTAGAATCCTACGTTAATAACTATACCGTTTCGGATTACCCGAGCGCTAGCCTCGAGAACGGCGACTTCGAGCTCTGGACCGAGAACGGTGCTACCGGCCCTGCCGATAGTTGGGAACTGGATGCCAGCGGTTCGATTACCGGAGCCCAGGAAGGCACCACCGTCCATGGCGGAAGCTACAGCGCTAATCTGACCTGGACCTCTCAAATACAAGCAGACTGTGAGCTTTTCTCGAATTCGTTTACAATTACGGCTGAAGAAACATATATTTGTAGTCTCTATGTTTACGACAACGATATCGCAGGCGATATCACGATTTATTTTGCCTGGGATACCGGTAATACATGGTCAAGCAATTATTCCTCCGATCTGGCCGATTGGCAATTGATGACCTATTCGACGGCGGCCCCGACAGGCGCCACTTCCGTTAAGGTCGGTATCAGGTGTTATGATGATTCCGACAATTGGGACGGCGATGCTACAGTTTATGTGGATGATTGTTCATTCAATCTGGTTGCCGGCGGTCCCGAGGAAGTGTCAATCTATGATGTTCAGTACACGATTGAGGCTAATGGCAATTGCTATGATTCACCTCGCTTGTCTGAAAATATCTCAGTTACCGGTACGGTTACCGGTATTAATCAGGGTTCTTATCCTGATTTCTACATTCAAGATTGTACCACCACCGATTGGAACGGTATTTATGTTTATGATGATAATTATAGCCTGAGCATAGGCGATAATGTCACGGTAATTGGTTCGGTTGCCGAATACTACGGCTGTTCTCAGCTTTCCAGTGTCGTGTCGGTAACGACCAATTCTACGGGTAATTCAGTTTGCACTACCACGGTTACTTCAGATAATCTTAACGCTGATTGTAACGGTTCGACAGAGGCTTATGAAGGCGTACTGGTCAAATTGGAAAATGTAACCTGTGTCGTTGGTCCCGATGCTGATAATGTGGCCTGGGTTAAAACCGCCGGCGCTTCTGATTCTTGCGCTGTGGACGACCAGATGCATAAATATGGCACGGATAATCCAGTTGATCTGGTGCAGGGTCAAACTTACGACTACATTGTAGGTATTGTTCATTATTACTACGATAAATACCGGGTATACCCGAGATTTTCTTCGGATATCGATGATGGTGGTACCACCGTTGATTACACGATCAACGAATTAAACTACCCTGCCACCGGTGGTGATTGTTATGATGGTCCGCACAGCGGTGAGACTGATATTACCACCACAGGTATTATTACCGGCATTCTGGGTAGTGCCATGTCCCTGCAGGACCCTGCTGCTTCCACCTACGGTGGTATCTGGGTTTATGCCGGTTCTTATGATCTCTCAAGTTTCGCGGTTGGTGATCTGGTTGAGATTACCGCTGATGTTACCGAGTACTACGGTTTAACCGAGCTTACTAACGTGACGGATGTTACCCTGGTTTCCAGCGGCAATGTCGTTACACCGATTCTGGTTGATGGCTCGGATATTACCGATGCTTGTGATGAAGCCGACGAGGCTTATGAGAATATGCTTGTCGTAGTCAGCAATGTTACCATTGGTGAAGTAGCCGATCATGGCAGTTACTGGGCTTTTGACGCCAGCAATGATACATTCCTGGTTGATGACGACCTGCTGGATTCTCTCCCGATTGCTACCGGTGAAGAATATTACACTATCACCGGTGTTCATAAATATGCTTATAGCGCTAACAGGCTCGAGCCCAGAAGTGCTGCTGATTTCCAGACGGAAGCTATCGAATGTACCGCTACGAACACTATTTTCGAGATACAGAACTCGTTCGATCCTTTCGATAACATTCTCGATAACTGCTACCCGTCAACCTTTGTCGATTCCGGTATTGTCGAGGTTTGCGGCGTCGTTACCGCTGTCGATAACCAGGGTTCGGGCACCGGTCTGTTCATTCAGGATCCCGAAGGTACTACCTATGAGGGTATACTCTGGTATGATCTGACCTCGGCCACTCAGGAAGTCGACCTTGAAACCGCCGCTATCGGCGATTACTATCAGGTTCGCGCCACTGTCAGTGAGTATGTCGGTATAACCGAACTCGATTCGTTAGTCGAATACACCCTGCTCGGCACGAATACTCCCGTACCTGATCCGCTCGTCATCTCCATAAGTGACCTGCTGCCGCTTGGCGACTGCAGTTTCACCGGTGAGGCTTACGAGGGTGTTCTCGTTCAGATCGAGGATGTCACCGTTGGTAGTTCACCCGGTTATGGCAAATGGTGGATCACCGATTCCGGTTCCGGCGCTGATTCCGTACTTCTCGGACCCGATATCTATGACATGACTCTCTCGGCTTACCCGCCGTCAACCGACCTCGTATACGATTATGTCATCGGTATAGTTACTTACGACCAGTACGACGATCGTCTTAAACTTCAACCGCGTATGGATTCCGACCTTCAGGTTAACATCGTGCCTCCTCCGACAGTTACCGCTTCCTTCCCGATCGATCAGTCGACCCTGTGCGTGATGTTCGATCGCGCCCTGGATCAGGGTTCCGCCGAAACCCCGGGTAACTATACTATTACCAGTGGCCTGTCGGTTACGGCTGCCGCGCTGGATGCCGATCTTGTCAGAGTATTCCTGACACTCAGCCCGGCGATGGGTAACGGTATTCTCGATGAGGTAACCGTGGCTAACGTCACGGATAGCTCAGGTATTGGTATTACTACACCCGTGAGCACCCCGTTCTATCAGGGCTTTACCCCTATCAACATGGTACAGACAACCACCGATCCTGGTGTAGACAATACCTACCCGAGTGATCTGCTCGATGCTATCATTACCATGAGAGGCTGTATCATTGCCGATACGACCGCTTTCACGTACAATAATATCTATATCAGCGACCTTAGCGGCACTACTAATAACGGTGTACTTTGCTATGGCAGCTATCAGTATTGGGATGCAAGTATGGATCGCCCCGTTGAAGGTGATACCGTTATCCTGACGGGTCAGGTAACCGAATATTACGGCGCTACCGAGATCTCCAATATTGATGATTTCAAAAATGTTACTATAGTTGGCAGTGGCGTCGCTGAGCCGACCTACAAGACATATGATGCCGGCGATTTCCAGTACAACACCTTAGATGCCTATCGCGAGAATTTCGAGGGCGTCCTGGTCCAGTTGTGCGATTCTCTCGAAATCGTATCGATGGAAACCAGCAACGACACTGCTCGTGTACTTATCATGTCCCTGACGGACAATGCCGACACGATCGCTTTCGACGGCAAATATACCAATTTCGATTCCGTTGAAGTTGGTCAGCGCATTGATGGTTTAACCGGTGTGGTACGCTGGCGCTGGGGCTACTGGAGAGTTCAGCCTCGCTCCAATGATGATTTCGATACCGGCCTCAACTGTGAGGAAGGCGGAGATAATTACGAATATCTACCCGGTGATGCCAATATGTACGCTGTTACTGCCTGGCCGCCGAACGTTATCGGCGCTGACGTTACTTACCTGGTAAACTACTTCCGCGGCATATCGACTCCGTGTTTGCTTGATGGATTTTATGCCTCGGCGGATGCTAACGGCGATTGCTCTGTAATCGGTGCTGACGTGACTTATCTCGTCCAATACTTCCGTGGCGCTAATACGCTCAAGTATTGCGGCGATGATGTTGGCGACGAGGAAGATTACACTCCCGAGTGGACCACTCCGGAAGAGCTTCCCGCGACCGCGCCTGCCGGTTGGCCGAATTGCGATAACTCTACCACCTCTACCTCCTCCTCTCAGATTAAACAGAATAACAACCTCAACATATCGAAGTAAGTAGGTTTTTCTTGACGGTCGTTCCGCTTATGCGGGGCGACCGTTTTTTTTGATACGAGTGTTAATTTTAAGTCTAAAATAGTTAACGGAATAATAACAAAAATAGTGTAAAATAATGCTTTTAATGTAAGAAATAATTTATATATTACTAATGAATACAGGTAAAAAATAGCAGTCAACTGGAAGTAGTTTTTTTTAATAAAAGATCAAAAAGCGGTAGTAATGAAATCATCCGAAAAAAGAAATATAAAAAGTCTCATCATCATGAGCATTGCGGTATTATCGATGGTTATAGCAGGTTACTCATCAATAGCCCTTGATGACGATACACACTATACCACAATTGGGGATATTAGCCTAACAATCACCAACTACGGGGTCTACGGTACGGCTTTTCAAAAAGATGATCAGCCCTCGTGTGAATATCCCATCGGCTCCAGTATAGAGCATTTGTGGATGGGAGGCCTGTGGTTCGGTGGAGAGCAAAACGGTCAACGTAAAGTTTCAACGGGCGCCGTTGATGCATACCCGGAAGCGGAGGGCACCGAGGGATTCGAATTTACCACTCGCGATACCGGCTCGGTTATCTACCAGATAGAAGAGCGCTCCAGCTTGACAAGCTCTCGTTTTTTCCACCCCGAGGCGATAAGCCATCAGGATTTTATTTGTGATTTCTCCGACTCCTCCAGATTCGTCGTGGATGCCTACGGTAACCAATCTGAAATTCCCAACCATGATCCATTCGGTATCGACGTGCATCAGGAGACATACTCCTGGAGTTTACCGTTTGCCGATGCTTTCGTGATTTTTTCATTTGATATAACCAATAATAGCGACTCACCTATTGACGATATCTGGGTTGGTTACTGGTACGAGCCCACTATAGGAAATGCCGAGTTGACTCCTTTTAGCGGCCCAAACAGGAGTTGGAGTTTCTATGATGATCCCTGTAATTTTATCGATAGTATGGCAATGGGTTATTCATACGAAAACGATGGCGATGACGGTTTCGCTGAAAGTTACATTGGCTGCAGGGTGCTCGGTAGTACACCGCCCGCTTATCGGGATGAGTTCGATAACCGGATACTGTATACCGACTCGGCGGCAGTCAATTATAATATCTGGAAATGGAATAACTCCAGTGATCCGAATTTGTGGTTTATCGCTCCGGTAAGCGATAACACTCGTTACGATAGACTTTCCAACGGCTTTAACGATACACCTCGCAGCGGTTGGTCGGCCGACTGCTACGCCTCGAGCAACTGGACTATGTTGATATCGACCGGGCCGTTTCCGACCTTAATGCCCGATTCAACCATGCAGGTCGTGTTCGCCCTGGTGTGCGCGTCTAAATTCGGCCCCGATCCGATCGGCGATGATACCGAATTATCAAAAACGAATCTCGTAAATAACGCCAGATGGGCGCAGATCGCTTATGACGGTGAAGATAAAAATTCTAATGGTATTCTCGATCCCGGCGAGGATCAGGAGGGGCCCGGAGGAACGCCGCCTAATGGAATCATAGATAGGTATATTTTACCCTCTGCCCCGCCGCCGCCTACCATGAAAGTACGGGCCCTGGATAATACGGTTGAGGTTTATTGGGATAACTCGCCTGAATCTTATGTCGACCCGGTTTTGGGCAGAGCTGATTTCGAAGGGTATCGAATTTATCGCGCCCGGATTACTCAGGATAATCAAAGCCAGGGATTGAAAGACCTGTTGCAGATGATAGGCCAGTTCGACCTGGTTGATTCAATCGGGTTTAATACCGGCCTGGAGTATGTCAGGCTGGATATGCCAGTAGTAATCGATGGCGATTCGATGTATTATAAATTAACCAATAATGATTTATTGAACGGTTGGCAGTATATTTATTCCGTAACAGCATTCGATACGGGCGATCCGGCTAATAACCTCGAGAGCCTCGAATCGAGTCCGCTGGTTAACTATAATAGAGTGTTTCCCGGCCCCGAGGCTGCTGCTGCGGATGCTAAGGTCGGAGTGTTTCCTAATCCCTATCGTTCTTTCGCGAGCTGGGATGGTCGAAGCGCCGATGGCCCGAAGGAACGTCAAAGAATGATACATTTTTATAATCTTCCCAATAAGTGTACAGTAACGATTTACACTCTGGCGGGCGAAATCGTCGATGCGTTTTCTCATGACTCAGATACGTATAACGGCGATGATATAGCCTGGTATGAGGATTTCGCCGAGGGCGACATAGAATTTTCCGGCGGTATGCATAGCTGGGATGTTGTCTCGGAGGCTGACCAAGCATTGGCAACTGGTATGTATTTATATACGGTAAAGAACGATGTTTCGGGGGATGTACAACGAGGAAAGATAGTTATCATTAAATGAAAAGGAGTACAAGATGAACAAAGCTATGGTTATGGCCATGCTTGGCGTGCTGGTATTGGCGGCATTCAGTTTCGCGCAATACCCTGAAGTTAGCATTAGAGATATACAGGAAGTTCCTGTTGGAGAGGATAGCTCACATTACGAGGGTGACACCGTTCATGTGGGCGGTATTGTCACGGCTGGTACCGGCCTGTATTACGCAGGTGACGGCGTAACTTTTTACATGGAGATGGCCGAGGGCGGCCCGTTTTCCGGTGTTATGGCTTACAATCCCTCACCGGATAATTTCCCGACCCTGATTCCGGGCGATTCGATTACGGTCGACGCTTTGGTTAGCGAATACGGGTACTCTCCAAGCTACGACCCACCATGGACATGCAATATGACCGAATTGTTCATCGTGCCGGGAACCTGGGATTTCCACTCGTTCGGTAATCCGGAACCGGAGCCGATAGTAGTGACGGCCGATCTTATCGACTCGACCGGCGGGGCTGATTCTTTGGCCGAGCAGTTCGAGGGTTGTTATATCAGGGTTTATGACGTAACCGTGGATTCGCTGGTTGTGTATTCCAGCTCAGCTACCTGGGTATGTCACGACTCCACCGGTCATCAGTTTATGGTACGCGAGGCATCCGATTCCATCGCTTACCTGCCTACGGTCGGTACGCAGTTCGAGTATGTCAACGGCGTGGTTTATCATCGTTTCGATAACTACAACTTGCAGCCGCGTTACATGAGGGATATCGCGTTCCCGTCCGGAGCGCCGATTATCGGTAATATTGAATGGTATCCCGATCACCCCTTTGAGAATGATGCGGTTAATATTTCGGCCAACGTGTTCGATCCTGACGGTGAAGTAAATATCGTTCGTTTGTATTACAGGCTCAACCTGGGAAGCTGGATAAACGTGCGTATGTCCGAGGGATCGGATAACGACTTTTTCTATAACATACCTCCGTTACCGGCCGGTACTCGTATAGATTTCTATATCTGGGCTGATGATGATGAGGGTAATGAACGTACCGAGCCATCCGAGGCTCCGTGGAATTTCAAAACCTACGTGATACTCAATCCGAGGGAGATGACTATAGCCGAGGCCATAGTCGATGCCGATGAAAATTTCATTCCCGATATGCTCGATTCCGCGGCTATCCTGACAGGTATCGCTACCAGTTACAATTTCGGCAGCGGACGCACCGATTTCTTCATGCAGATGGACGATGCCGGTATCGATGTAATACTGTTTAGCGATGAGGCTACTATATCGATCGGCGATTCGGTTCAGGCTACCGGCGTTATTGCCCAGTATTACGGCAAAAACCAACTCGAGGTCAGCGAGGTCGACAGGATTACTAATTTTGGCGAAGCCGAAGGAATAGTCGATCCTGTGTCCGTTACCTGTGCCCAGCTTAACGAGGGTAATGGTGAATTGTACGAGGGCCGCGTGGTTGTGCTTTCACCCTGCATCATTACCGCTGATCCCGATCCGTGGCCTGCCGGTGGTGAGTCCGCCACCATGACTATAAATGACGGTACCGGTGATCTTATGATGAGAATCGATTACGGTACTGATATCCCCGGCCAACCTATGCCGACAGTACCGCAGCAGATTACCGGTTGCCTCGGTCAGTATTCATACAACAATCCGCCTAACGATGACTATCAGCTCATGCCGAGAATGTATGCTGATTTCCAGGATGCCGGTGATGTTGATGACGAGGTTGCCTTGCCTGTGCAGACCGCTTTGAGCCAGAACTACCCTAACCCGTTCAACCCGAGCACCGCGATCATGTTCTCTCTGGCCGAGCAGTGTGATGTCGAGCTTTCGATATATGACGTACTGGGCAGAAAAGTCTACGAGGTTTACCAGAGCGATGTCGCGGTCGGTAATCACAGTATCACCTGGCATGGCGAAGATAGTTTTGGCAATTCGGTAGCATCCGGTGTATATTTCTACCGAATCGAAGCAGGTGATTTCGTTGACAGCAAGCAAATGATGTTGTTGAAGTAACAAGAATATTTGCGATAGAAATTGAAGAAATTAATAATTTTTCTACTGGCGATAATGATGGGTCTGGCGGCCTGTACGGATAAGAAAGTATCGAATCCGAATCCTAACAGGCCGCCCGATACTCATCTATTTTTGGCAATCGGTGACTCTCTCGGAGTTATCGATTCCACGGCCATGCCCGACACCTCGGCGAGTATGCTGGTGTTGCACTGGTATGGCGATGATCCTGACGGTGAAGTGATAGGTTACGAGTGGGCATGGGATGATACCACGGTCGACGGCGCCTGGTCATTCACCGAGGATGTTATGGACACGTTCTACGTGGAGATCGATACGTTAGTCGATCTGTTCACGTTTTACGTCAGAGCGATGGATTCGGATTCGGCAATTGACCCCTCGCCTTCATCTCTGACTTTCCCGATAATAAACTCCGCGCCGACAGTGAATTTCCCGGCCACGTTCATAAACGAGTATGCCTCCGAGCACTCGGTTACGCTGGGATATCATACGTTCACCTGGATCTCGAGCGATCCCGACGGCGACGAGTCGATTTCAGGATACGAGATATGCCTTATGGATTCCTCGATTCAATGGGTGCACGAAAAGGACTCATTGGAGTCCGATTGGCTAAGGCTCGATTCGCTGACATTTACCCATACGTTCGAGGAACTCGATTCAGGTTACTATCGAGTGTTCCTCAGATGTCAGGATATCGCGGGAGCTTACAGCGATGTCGTGTACTACCCGGAGACTACCGGCGTATGGCAGGTACTCGAGCCTCATGGCGAGGTACTGTATGTTGATGACAACTCGTACCAGTCTATCCTGGCTGATACGATGTTTTCCGCTGTCATGAACGATCTCGGTATTGAATTTACCTCTCTTGATTTTACGGATCGGCCGATTTACTACAGTCAGGATTTCGAGCATGGTTTGAGGGATTTCGATATACTGGTTTACAACGCCGGTACCGCGAGGAATTTCGATCGAACCGCAACAGGCATTACGAACTTCATCAACTCGGGCGGTCACGTATTTTTAAATACTGATTATTCGACTTCGGATACGATCATATATCCGTTTATGCCTGTTGATTCTATTTATGACACCGACGTTTTCAGGCCGACTTTATTCGTCCAGCCGGATTCTCTTAATCTCATGGATGGATATCCTTACGAATTGAGAACGACACAGTCGATATCTCATGACTTTTCATTTGCCCCGGCAAAACCCGAGGGATTAATTGGTGATGGTATCGCCGCGATTTACCAGATCGGGGCGGCTAATGATGCCGGCGCTATTGGCGATACTATGGCTGTACGATTCCCCTACGATCCAGATGCCTCGACACAGGAGCCTGCCAGGCTGGTGTTTTTCAGTTTCCCTGTTTTCGATTGTAACGTTAATGACGGTTTCCGTCAGATATTTACACATATATTGCAAAACGAGTTTGCCGATGAGTAAAAGATTTCTACTTTTAATACCCTGCATATTAGTATTCATCGTAAGTACATTCCAAATATCCAGGGCCGAGAATACGGTCATCATGGGTGTTGTCACCGATTCGGCAAACGGCGAAGAGCTTATCGGTGTTACGGTGATGGTTAAAGGTACTTACTATGGCGCCAAGACCGATTTCGCCGGTCGCTACAAGATTAAAAATATGAAGGGCGGGACTTACAATATCGAGGCCCGATTGATCGGCTATACACCGATTCTTCGCACAGGTGTGAAGGTTGCCGATGACGATACGCTGGTGATAGATTTTCAACTAACCGAAACGTTCATAGCCGGCGACAGCGTTGTCGTGCTCGGCGAGAAGCCCCTTATGGATATCGAACAAACCGAGAGCGGTACGACATTGGGTGCGAGGCAAATCGATGAGTTGGTGGTTGAAAATGTGGCCGACCTGGTGAAAAATCAGGCCGGTGTCGTGGCTATCGGAAATGATATACATATTCGAGGCGGGCGATCGTACGAGAACTCGTATCTCGTGGACGGCATCTCGATTCAAGATCCGTACACCGGCGGTACCGGCGGACTGACAGTCACGGCCGGCGCTATCGAGGAGTTCGAGGTGTTAACCGGCGGATTTAACGCCGAATACGGCCAGGCTATGTCGGGTGTCGTTCAGGTTAAAACCAAAGAGGGCTCGGTAGAGAATTATTCCGGTAAGCTTTCTTACAAGACGGATGATTTCGGAATATTCGACGCCTCAAATTTCAATTCGGATGTTACCGAGTTACAGCTTTCCGGGCCGATTATACTTTCGAAAAAAACATCGTTTTTCCTTTCAGCTTATTCGAACCTTTCAGATACTTATCTGCCTCACACGCATAATCTGCGTTCCTCGCTTTTCGGTGGGACTCAATTCGCCCCGCGAGAAGCTAACCAGTATTCGGGGCTGTTTAAGCTTACTCATCGCTTTAACCCCAGAATGAAATTGGTGGGAACGTTCAAGGGATCGGCCAGCATAAACCAGGGATTCGATTCCAATGATTTCGAAAACCCTAATCCCGATTTCGATTCGTACCCTTTCCAGTATCAAAATATTCTTGAGGATTATAGCACGCGTACCAGGGTTTCCAATCAACAAAGCTTGCTCTTTTCACATACGACCAGCCCGAGATTTTTCCATGAATTCAGGCTTTCTCGCTTTTTCACCCAGATGCGTAATGCGGTCGGTGATAATAACTGGGATGACTATCTCGAGGAGCCCATCGACATATTACCGATTAACTATTTCTTTGTACCGGATTCCAACCCCAACGATGGTATAGACGATTCGCATTATGAAATAACCACCGGTGATGGTTTCTATGATTACGGTGAAGCCGAAGAGTGGCGCGACTATTATTTCGAACAGTTTACTTTCAAGTACGACGCCAACCTGAGTATCGGCGATAAGCACGTAGCTAAGGCCGGTTTCGAGTCTAACCTGCAGCAAATCCAGATGGTGGATATTAACAAGCCAGGTATCGGCCAGGACGGTCTTGGGCTCGACCATGATATATATAAAGTGTACCCGAACACCGGTGCGGTATACGTTCAGGACAAGATCACGTCGTTCGGTCTTATCATAAACCTGGGTCTTCGCTTTGATTGGTGGCTCCCCGGAGATTATGTGGATGATCTGGTGATCGACCAGAAGTCCGAGATAATATCGGATAATTTGAAACAATCGTACATTAACGATACCTTCGATTTCTTCGGCCATCGCGGTAAAAGCCATCTCTCCCCCAGGCTGGGTATTTCCCACCCGGTTTTGGATAATGTGATGCTTTTTTATTCGTACGGCCATTTCTCGAAATTACCACAGCCGCAGAGAGTTTATGCCAAGCTATCCTCGGTCAGTACGAACTCATCCTACCCGTTGTTCGGCAACCCTAATTTGAATCCGGAGACGACCGTATCGTACGAGTTGGGTATGCGCTACGAGATAACCACCAATGACGTTCTTTCGGTAACGACTTATTACAAAGATATTTTCGATTATATCGCTTCGTTCAGTATCTCGCAGGGCGGCAGGTATGCCAACCAGAGTTTCCAGATGTATTTCAATCTCGACTATGCTCGTTCACGCGGTATCGAGATAGAGTACAAGAAACGCGCCAGCAAGTTGATGAATATCATCCTGCAGGGATCGTACTCGGTGGCAACCGGTAAGAGTTCCTCTCCCAAGGATGAGCTTCTGGTGGCCAAGGGCGAGCTCGAGGAGAAATCGATTAAAGAGAATTACCTTTCCTGGGACAGGCCGCTCCGTCTATCCGCTGATGTTTCCCTGTTCGCCAATGAGGGAGACCGTTATCATTTCGGAGTGTTCAATCTTCCCGATAAATGGAATCTGTACCTTCGCTTTTTCTGGCAGTCCGGTAAGAGGTATACCACCTATACGAAGATCGAGAAGGTCGGCCAGGAACCGGAATATATCAAGAACAACAACGATCCTTATAGCAAAACAGCCGAGGATTGGCGCTGGATAGACATGAGCGTAAAGAAACATTTCGAGGCCTTCGGTTTGAAATATTCGTTGTTCCTCGAAATTACGAATCTTACTAACGAAAATAATTCCAAGATAATTAATCCGCTAACCGGCACGGCTTACGAGTATGGAGATGAAGTTCTGCCAAGCTGGAACGATCCGATAAACCCGGATATCTCTCCGACCTATCCTTACCCGTTCGATCCGGCCAGATACTTGGCGCCGCGTAATATCAAACTGGGGATATCAATAGCATGGTAAAAGTTACGAGAATTATAACTGTACTGCTGATTATCATGGCTATCTCATCAGCAAACGCCGGCAACATTTTCCCCAGCCTGGGCGAGGAGCGTTCCGGCACCTCAGCCATGACATTTTTGAAAATCGGGGTTGGCGCCAGGGCGGCCTCCCTGGCTGGAGCCTACACCGCAACGGCTACGGATGCTTTCGCACTGTACCACAATCCCGCCGGTATCGCTTTCAATGACAGGGATGGTTTCGGATTCGCCTACCGTCAATGGGTAGTAGAGTTCAAGCATAGTTTTTTCGGGGTTACCAAACATCTGGATGACTCGAATGTGCTGGGAGCCTACTTGATTACCCTGGGAACCGACTCGTTCGAGATGACCGACGAGTACAATCCGACCGGTAATGGCGAGATGTTCGACTATTCCGATTTTGCGGCCGGGTTGACATACGCTATCAGACTTACGGAATATTTCTCCTGCGGGCTTACTATCAAATTCGCGCAGGAAAACTTGGACGATTTGAAGATGCGCGCCTTGATGTTCGATCTCGGCACTCTGTATCAGACCGATTTTTACGCAACTCGTTTCGCTATTAATATGTCGAATTTCGGGGGCAGGATTAAGCCTGAAGGTTCTTTCCGGTATAAAACAGTATCCGGTGAGTGGATCGAGAAAGATTACCAGTCGTTCTCCTCGCCAACCGTGTTCAAGCTTTCGGCGGCTTTCGATCCGCTGACGACCGACAACGGAAAGCTTACCTGGGCGACACAGTTAAACCATCCAACAGACAACGCCGAAAATATCGCGATGGGTGTCGAATACGGCTACCAGGATATGCTCTTTCTCAGGGGCGGTTACCTGTTCAACTCCTCGGTCGAAAATTTCTCGCTGGGCGCCGGGCTTAAAATAAACGCCTCGGGTTTTAACGCGCTTCTGGATTTCGCTTATACCGACATGAAAGATCTCGGCGGCACTAACATTTTCTCGGTGGTATTGGAGTATTAGTTCGATGAAATACGTTTTAGCATTAGTATCGGTTATGATGATCGTGTTTTTAATCCTTTCTTGTGGAGAGAAAATATCCCGTCCTCAGGAAACTAGATTCGAAAGCGCTGCTGTTTATATCGATGACGCCGTTTTATGGGGGATTAATCCCAATACCCAGAACTATGAACAGCTAATTAGTAACGGCGATATGGAAACCTGGGTGGAGGAAACAGTCGATAGCACTACTTATTATGAACTGTCGGATTGGGAGCTATCATCCGATTCTTTGTTCGCCAACAGGGAAGAAGCAATTGTTAATGGCGGTGATTACAGCGCGCAGTTATACTGGATTTCCGAATCCGACCTGACTATCAAAAGTGATCCCATACCGGTTGATGATGAGATGACTTATACATGTAGTATTTACGTATACGATAACGATGAAGGCGGTCAGGCGCAGTTGATGTATTATTGGGATAATGATACCCCGAGTGGGGCCGCGATTTCCGCTAATTCCAGCGAATGGCAACTTCTGACTGCCTCGATAACGCCTCCCTCGGGCGCACAGTCGGTTCAGATCGGCATAAAGCTTCAGGATGTTTTAGCCGGGCTCTCCGATACGACTTTCATACAGCTTAATCCGCCATGGGATGATGACAATGGTTATAGTTTCTTGAACCCGGGCAATATGCTGATCGGACTGGATACGTATCTGTATGTTTGCGACACCGGTAACAATCGAATCGTACGTCTGGATGCCGCGGGTACCATCCACGATACCTATGATGTTCCTCATCCGACTGGCATTAGCCAGAACGAGGTTCTTCATTTGCTGGTAGTGAACGGCACCAGCGATATTTACAAAATAGATGTCGGCCCCGGCGGTGACGGTGAGCCGGTGATCTGTTTTACGGCTGATAATCCGACGGCGGATTCAATGATAACCGACAATTTCATATTCACCGATATCAGCGATATGCCTACCGATGACAAAACATATTTAGCCTGTGGCTACGATAGCCTTCTCGATGGTACCGGTCAGGTTTATATGTTTTTCGGTTTTGCCGATCTCGAATACGATAGCGACTACATGGTCGCTTCCGAATTCGCGATAGCCGGCGCCGATCCGAATGTGCCCGATACGGCACATAATCCGATCGTTGATTACGGTACCGGAGTGAGCTATACCGACCATCCTAATGGGATTACCGCGTTTTTAAAAAGCGACGGTTTGTTTCTCCTGTCGACGCAGGATTCCTCGAGTTTCAAAACCCAGTTACTTAGCTGGTATATTAACTCATATTATCATGTTCAATATTTCCAGGCGGCGATTACTCCCGGCCCTGAAGTAGATTTGTATCTTGATGAGAATTTGGATATACGGCCTAACGCGGCCACTGTCGATCCCTCCGGCAATATCTATATTGTCTGCTCACCCGATACGGTCTCCGGCGATTCATTATGCGCCTACAAATTCGGCCCCGGCGGTGATTTCCTGGAATCCTGGGGTGTGCTCGGTGATTCCACAATGGTCAGCGAGGGATATATGAACCATCCTCGCGGAATAGCCTACGATTATTTCGCCGATAGACGAACCGTGTATATTTCCGATAGTGGTAATAACAGGATATTGCGTTTTAAATTATCGACTGATATCGAGGATTGATAGATGCGGAGTTTCCGCTAAGTTTTTTCGAGAATTACTAATATTATGATTATGATTCATCGCGAGTTAATATCTCGCGATGTTTTCTTATATGCGATATCATTAGTGTCCCTGATTTACCTTCTCGTTGAGAAGCGCTTGAGTACGAGAGGATTGTTTTTTGCGAATAATGAGATGCATATAAGCTTATATGAATTTCTAATCGGTTAATACAAAATCGTTGCCATTTATGCCAGGCGTAAGTCATGACCGTGTATTTATAAACGGGATACTGGTTATATGATAGAGATATTGTTGTCGGAACTATTCCGTTGCGGGATCAATTATCATGAAAACAGTAATTCTATTTTTCTTTTTCGAGACTAACTATTAACTCCATACGTTTGCCAGCATGATCTCCTGCTACGGTGATTTTCATTTTACCACCGGATGTTATCTCGTAGATAATCTCAGTCGGGAAATCGTGCTCGCGATTTACGAACTTGGCTGATTTAATCGAGCGGTCGTAATCGGTAAGTGTAAAATTAACACTTTGCTTACCGGCCGGGTAAGGTGTCATGATTATAGTGTTATTCGATTGCGAGAATTTCTCGAATTCTATGAAACAAGGTTTATCCTCATGGAATTCTTTGCTTACACTCAGAATTTCCCCGCCCTTCGGAGAGGTATAATAACATTCGAATGGATTACCCTCGAAATCTCCGCGCCAATTTCCCTCTAACCATGAAAGGTCGTTGATATCGGGCAGAATGTTGTCCCCGGTGACTCCCTGGTTATCAGTACCGCGAAAGCCAGGATCATAATAGTTGCGATATATCGCATCGGTTACTCCTGTTGAAATTTTTTCAAGGCTGTCGTTTTCTCTATCAGCTTAATTCTCGTAGTATGTCATAGCCTCGGGCAGAAGGTTTTTTATATCATTTATCCTGGTCTGATCCGAGGGATGTGTGCTTAAAAATTCCGGTGGCGCTGCGCCGTCTTTCATCTCGGCCATACGAGACCAGAAATCCACCGCAACATGTGGGTCGTAACCGGCCATCGCCATGAAAATAAGCCCCAGATGATCTGCTTCGCTTTCATGAAGACGGCTATAGGGCAGAAGTACACCCAGTTGAGCGCCCAAACCGAATGCCGACATATACAGGTTCCGTGTCTCCTCGGGTTTATCCTCGATAGCTTTTGAAAGAGCCATGCCGCCGAACTCCGTAACCAGCCCCTGACTCATACGTTCGCTGCCATGCTGGGCGATTGCGTGGGCGATCTCGTGTCCCATGACTACGGCCAACCCCTTCTCATCGCGTGTTAGCGGTAGAATACCGGTATAGACAACTACCTTACCACCGGGCATGCACCAGGCGTTTACCAGCGAATCCTCGACCAGGTTGAACTCCCACCGGTAATTGCGAAGTTTCGAGGACATTCCCTCCTGTGCGAAATATTGCTCTACCGCCGCCTGGATCTTTTGTCCTACCCGCTTGACCATGTCTGTTTGAGCTTGGTTGTCGCTTAACTTATGCGTGTTGATGAACTCATCATACTGGTTGAAGCTCATGGAGTTGATCTGCGATTCCGGGATGATATTTAGCTGTTTCCTGCCGGTCATCGGAACGGTCGAGCAGGCTATTATAACTAAAATAACCGGTAACGATAAAAAGAGGTATTTTCTATAGTATTGCATAGCTCACTCCTGAGTTATTGCTGGTGTTATGTGTACATTACCTAATACTACTATTTATAACATGATTGTTCCAGTATAATTATATGAGTTTTAGATATCGGTTGGCTTCAGTCGGGTAAATAAGTTACCGGAAGCACAATAAACGTTCCCGATATTTATCGGGAATGTTTGATTTATGATAGCGTTCTTGATATTTTAATCCTGACTATTTCAGGCAGGGTATCACTAACCTTAGAAGAAATTTTTAGCCAGTTTTAAAGCTCCCTGTCCCCAGGGTATACGATGTGTTACACCTGAGCCGCTTCCCAGAGAATCGCAATTTTGAATATACCACTCGTAATTTCTGATTAAGGCATCCTGATTTGAGTATTTGGGGGCATAGCCCAGCACCTTTTCGGCTTTTTCGATTGAAACGAACGATTCTTTACCGGCTGTTTCATATATCCATTTATAAAGCGGCGAGAGGTGAAGAAATTCCAACATTCTTAATGCCGCTATTGCCGGAGCCTCCGGTATGGATACGACTTTCTTACCATGACCGGCATGATCCAACACCGCCTGAAAATCGGTTCTCGGTGTGCCGTATACTTTAGCGCCAATATTAAACGTATCGTTCACGACATTCGCGGGCAGTGTCGCGGTTGCCCATATAGCATCGCACAAATCCTCGACATCGAGGTATTGATAAAGATTATTTCCCTTACCGAGAATCGGGAAGCCATGACCATCTCTAGCCCATTCGTAGAAAATGGCGAAAACTCCGAGTCTCTCCGGACCGATAAACGATTTGGGACGGATAATTGGTAAGCATAAACCCTTTTCCCGATATTCTAATGCGATTCTTTCGGCCTCCACCTTGGTTTCGCCGTAGGGACCGACACAGTACATTTGGTCTGTTTCTACCAGGGGGTGATGGTCGGGAATGCCATAAACAGAGGTGGATGAAATATGAATTACCCGCTTAACGCCGAGTTTCATAGCCTCATCGAAAACTATCCTCGTTCCCTCAATATTGGTTGAATATATATCCTCGGGTTTATACAGCGGTAAAGCGGCTGCGGAGTGCACTACAATATCGGCATCCCTATAAGCCTTGCGAACATCATCCCGATTACGAATATCTCCATCTATTACCCTTATTTTATCCTTACAGTCCGAGTAAGTAAACGGCTGTATATCCAGCGATGTTACATGCTGCTCTTTAGCTAATAAATAACGTACCAGATTGATTCCCAGAAACCCTGCCCCGCCGGTGACTACATACTTCATTCAGCGATACCTCATTCTTTCAAGTTACTCATCGTAATTAAGTAATAATTATTCATTTTACTATATAATAAATAGTATTGTTGCCAACATGCAATTATTCCAAAATTAAGTGCCAATTTCTTAAAGTAATTGTTTCTGAATGGTAATTACCAATCTGATCTGAGATTCAGCCGAATACCAAATTATAGGATATTAATAATCTTTATATAAAGTGTTTGTCTCTCTCGGGAATTATTGTGAATCCTGGTAGTGGGTGGTAATATTAATCAGTTAAAGGCTACTTGATAGTATTATATGAGAAATTATCAGTCTATAGTATCGCCTGTTACCTGTTTTGCATGGCTAGGTTAGTTCGGCGATACTATCTAGAATTTGTTTGACTTTTTCGGCTTGTAGTGGTTTTAGGAAATAGTTTTTTATGCCGGCCTTAGCCGCCTGGATGATTAAATCCTCCTGGTTCTGGGCGCTTACCATAATGATATTAGCCTCGGGAAAGGATTTGAGTATTCTCTGAGCAGCCTCGACACCATCCATAACCGGCATGGCGACATCCATAGTAACAACATCCGGTTTTAGTTCAGAGTATGCTTCATAAGCCAATTGACCGTTTTCGGCCTCACCTATAACCTTGTGTCCGGCCTGGGCGATAACGGATTTTATACTTCGTCGCATCACTTTAGAATCATCAACGACTAACACGGTCGCCATCTTTAACTCCTTATCGAAATAATTATATTCGCTTTAAGTATTCGAAACCATCGTGGTGATTTCGAAATATCCCCTGTTGGTGAGCCCGTGGTATGACATAAACTCGGCCTGGTCACAAAGGCATTTTAGCTTATTGTCCACTACGGTCACCGGTACTTCCAGAATCGAGTTCCCCATGGAATCGTGTATCAGGTCGGAGGCGCCTCCAGAAATGATATTGGTAATCTCGGAGATCATATCCTGCAGTAGCTCATGGTATTCATCCTCACCGATTTGATCGGTTATGAACCTGTTGAGCACGTACTCGGCCAGTTTGTTCTCATAACTGAAAATGAAGAGCCCTTTGAACGCACCCGATATGATTATCCATGAGGAAATCGGTTTAGTCTCGAATGACTCCTCTTTTACGATATGCAGGTTGGCCGGGTTCTGAAGTTGTAACGACATTTCTTTCGTAAAAAAGCCGTTGGCTCGGAGAATTAGTTGGGCGAATATTTTTTGGATAATATCCGGGGAGAAGATATTATCCGCCTTATGTTCGGATGACATGACGAATTGGATAGTATTATCATCCGTAAAAGATATTTCGATGTTTTCCCCGAGTTTAGCCAGCGCCGGGCTCAGCTGATTATCTGCGGTTCTTTCGGTTTTTATCATATTACTCTCATTTAAAATTTGACAGGAATTAATATCCCTATAAACATTATCGTAATTATATTGCGAGGGCTTCAATAAAGAGCCGAAATAATGAGCGATATGTTAAGGGGAGCGAGACCAAATAGTGAATATTGATATATATAGTAATGGGTTATGTGGTAATTATGGTTGTACGCAATTTAGATAGATGGAAGCGTTCATTAACCTGGTTTGAAATTCATAGTATCCCACCCCCGCTTTATAGCGGGGATGGGCACCGTTATTTGAAATGTTAAAACGTGTTCTATTATTCCTAACTAACCGGCTCGAAACGGGCCTGGAAGAACCTCAGCTGCTTGGGCTCGAAGACGAATTTCAAGCCTTTGACTGAGTCACGTTTCTGGTACAGGTTGACTATACCCTCGGCAGTGTAGTCCATGTGGCTTTGCGTGTAAACTCGTCTCGGGATTGTCAGGCGAACCAACTCGAGTTTCGGGTGACGGTTCTCGCCGGTTTCTGGGTCACGTCCCGCCGATACCACGCCGCGTTCCATCGCGCGTACGCCGGTTTCGACATAAAGGGCCGCCGCCAACGCCTGCGCGGTCAATTTCTCCTGCGGGATATTCGGCAGAAATTCTTTGGCATCCAGGAAGATGGCATGCCCGCCGTGCGGTACCACATGCGGAATACCGGCCTCAACCAGGAGCTCGCCGAGGTAGTTAGTCTGCTCGACACGATATTTGATATAATCATCGGTTGCCACCGACTCGCGGATACCCTGAGCCAGCGCCGCCATATCGCGGCCACTCATTCCGCCGTAGGTGTGAAGACCCTCGTATATTACCACCATCGCCCGGGCATCAATGAAAAAATTCTCATCATTCATGGCCAGAAAACCGCCGATATTTACCAGACAATCTTTCTTGGAGGAACAGGTGCAACCATCGGTATAGGAGCAGATTTCTTTGACAATCTCTTTGACCGACTTATTAGCGTAGCCTTCCTCGCGTTTCTGGATGAAATAAGCGTTTTCGATAGTGCGAGTGTTATCGAGCATGACTTTGATATTGTATTTATCGCAGAATTTGCGTACTTCGCGAACATTTGCCATCGAAACAGGCTGACCTCCGGCCATATTCACGCATGTCTCGTAACTCAGGTAAGGAATCTTGTCCGCGCCTACCTCATCAACTAACCGCTGCATTTTCTCGATACTGACATTGCCTTTAAACGGGAATGTGCTGGAGGGATCATGCGCCTCATCCACTATGACATCCACGAATTTACCACCTGCTATCTCCTGGTGAAGCCTGGTGGTGGTGAAATACATGTTTCCCGGCACGTAATCGCCATCCTTGATAAGCAGTTGTGACATGATATGCTCGGCCGCTCGGCCCTGATGTGTGGGAACGAAATGTTTATAGCCAAAAACCTCCCGAACCGTGTTTTCGACATCGTAGAAATTCTTGCTGCCAGCATAGGCCTCATCACCCATTTGCATAGCCGCCCATTGCGCGTCGCTCATAGCCGAGGTACCCGAGTCGGTCAGAAGATCGATATAAACATCCTCGCTTTTCAGCAAAAACGTATTATAACCGGCTTCCTCAATAGCTTTTTGGCGCTCCTTGAGCGTTGTCATTCTGATTGGTTCGACCGTTTTAATCTTGAATGGTTCCGGGATATATTTCACAAACTCCTCCTTGGTAGTTTTGTGCTTGTTTTATTATTACATCTAAAAACGGAATCCGGGCTGAATTACCCAGTTTCCCTAAAATTCAGCAAGAATATACGCGATTTAATACTGATAGTAAAGAATGATGTTTAATGCGGTAGCTTTAAGATATAACTGCTTATTCTGTCAAGCTTTGCTCGATATTAAAATCAGTTTTATTGCGACGCCATAGGGGCTTAACTACCTGTCCGGCATTGAGTGCTCTATATGATAGATATATACCAGCCGCCATACATATGATTACAGCGATTAGCGAACCCTCCACACCGAATTCACCTCCGGTTAGAATTCTCGGTCCGGCTACTTGTGGCACCAGGAATCCATCGATGGCCTCACCGGATACGGTAATGCCGAAAACGCCTGATTGCATATAGTTCCAGCCCAGGTGAAGGCCGAATATCAGCCATATCCGACGGGTTAGCATGAAAGCTGCAGCTATCAGTATACCGGCCTCGAGAGCTATTGCCAGAGAATTGAATATGCTGGCATTTTCGTTTCCAAGATGTGCTATTCCGAAAAGCAACGCTACCAGAATAATGGATATCCAACTGCCAAGCAGTTCCTCGAACAATCTGAAAAGTATCAGCCTGAATAGCAACTCCTCGATAAAGGCGAGTATGCCGAACATGAAAAAGCCGGAAAGCAAAATGAGCGGGCTATTAGCTCCCGAAAACCTGATATAGCCGGGAATGATCAGCACGCCAACCACCAGAGCTATCAATCCCATTCCGAATGCACACCCGATACCGAATTCCCGAACCGCTCCGGTTGAGGAAAACTCGTGCGCTGATCTATTTTCGATATATTTCGTGTACATGGTATAGGCGATAATAAACAGGATTATCATTATCAGTGATTCAAAATGTCGCACCCATTCCGACGTGGGATCAGGTATTTGTTTGATTAATTTATCGGCCAAATTATGAAGAATAAAAACAGGCGCGATAAACAATAAGGAAATTAGAATTCTCATGAGCGGAAAATTAACTATCTTGCCACCGATACTCTGAGGTAATGTCCGGGAAAAAAGATCGCTACTTTTTATCATGATATACACCTCTTCTAACTGGTATTATGTTACGTTTTACATTTCTATACGTAGTCGTATACGATCAGGCAGAATTTTTTTCTAATTTATTCACTATTCATTATTCATTATTTGCCAGTTGACATCCGGGGGTAATTTCGGGGCATACTCTATCAGCTGATTTTGGATTTCCGTCTTAGCCGTGTTGTCTATGGCGTAAAACGTTACCGTCTCGTTATAGCAGGCGGAATTATTCGGAATAGTCCAGGAGCCAGCTTTCTGCCAGCTCGGGGGTATTCCTCCGGCATTGTACATGCGATTAATATTTTCATAAACCAGTGCGAGCCGAGCGCCGCGAGCTCGAGCGAGACTATCGATCGATTCTATCGTGTACTGTTTTTTAAAAATCGAGGCTGCAACATCTTTGTCCGCCAGCCCCCAGATATCGACAACTTTAGTACGGGAAAGGAAACTGGCTGCGCCGATATCGTTGAGTACCACGGGCAGGTTATTATAGTAGCGCTCTAGAAAAAGCCCCATCTGGTATTGCTGGCTATAGATATTGTGGGTACAGGTGCGCATAAAATATATCGAGTAACCGCCCCTTATGAAAAAGGGGCTTATAATCAGTATTGCCAGCGCCGTCAGGGCTATAATCGAGGATGGTTTGCGAATGGCGCTACCGTTCAGGCTGAAATCTATCCTAATATTGGGCAAGGTTATCATAACCGCTAATATTCCCAACGTGATCAGGTAAGCTTCGTAACGGAAATACCAGCCAATATCGGCAAATTGAAGGTGAAACCAGACGGTAAACATGAATATAACCAGCGCCTGAATATGATAGCCCGGCTTGATTCGTCCGGTAAAGCGGTTTGCTAGATATAATGCTAATGCCATTATTACCAGGATTAACAGGGCATGAATATCAAACAGGCGAATAACATCCTGGGCCAGAAATGTGACAACGCCTCGAAAAGAACTGAAATCGGGAAAGCCACCTTTGAGTAACACCGAATTAGGCAAGAAGTACCATCCATGCGAGGTTGCTATTACTCCCATGATAGTCGCAGGTATTAAGGAGGTCAATCCCAGCGCGATCGCACGCCATAGTTTTCCAAGAACGAAAAGATACACGCATACGACAAAAATCATTAACAATCCCTCATAGCGAACGGCGCTTAAAAGAGCCGAAAGTATTAACAGCCCGTAAAACGAGGGAGACGAGCCGACCGGCGGGAGTTCACTATCAGTATATCTTAATCTTGCCAGATAGCACGAGCTTTTCAGTAGAAATATAAGAGCTATCAGGGCGTAAAGCGTATGTTCGAGGCCGGTGAAAATCAGGGACGGCAAAGGGGTTGCCCAGAGCAATATCAACAGCGTTAATAGTATGAGACGTCTGTCCAGACCATTTCCGAGAAGGAAGATATGCGCTAGAATCAGTATCGAGGTAGCTGCCAGGATGTTGATTATTAGTGGAATGATTTCGTTCACTCCCATAAGTTTAAAAAGCCCGGCCAATAGTAATGTCCATAGCGGTGAGGATGATGAGGACGAGAACTGATCGGGATTTACTCCCCAGTTGCCATCAGTGGCCATGTTCTTTGCGATGGACATATGGATGTAAGGATCATCCAGGATATAAATAAATTTGCCGTCATTGATATTCGCCGAATAGATAGAAATTACGATTACGATAAGCCATAGCACTGTGATACTTGCTATTAGCGGCCAATTCTTTTTCAGGAATTCCATAATGCCTCTATCTCATAAAAATATTCTCATTTGGATAAAATATATGAATATCGACTGAGAATCGAAAGGAGAATTAGTGAGAATCTTTAATACCGAGCTTTTTTATTTTCTTGGATAGATTACCCCTGTCGGTTTTAAACATCTCGGCAGCCTTAGTTATGTTACCCTTGCACCTATCGAGCACCTCCTGGAGCAATCGAAATTCGAAATCCAGCACATGATCGCGATATGACAGCTCAGGCTTAAACAGGTCCCCGGATAATAGTTCGGGGTGTGATGATCGTGATTCCGGGATGGCTTTTGACCTCTGCGCCCCCGGCTCGAACGAGCTTTTAACATCCCCGACAGTTATGATGTCACCCGAGGATAATTTCGCGGCTTTAGTGACTATCTCATCAAGCTGCCTGATATTGCCCGGCCAATCATACTCTTTTAGATACGATAAAGCCGCCATCTCGAATCGCTTGCGTATCTGCCCGCTATTATCCAGGATTTTCCTGGAGATAAACGGAATATCAGACTTGTAGTCACGAAGCGGCGGGACGGCTGTCGGTATGACATTCAAGCGGAAATACAGATCCTCCCTGAATCTACCGGCTTTAACCTCGGCCTCCAGATCGATAGTGGTACCTGCCAATATGCGCAAATCAACTTTTATATCCGAGGTCGCGCCCATGCGGGTGATACTACCCGTCTCTATCATGCGTAGAAGTTTCGATTGGAGATCCGGGGTAAGCGAGCCTACCTCGTTCAGATAAACCGTACCGCCCTCGGCCATCTCAAACCGGCCCTTGGTGGTTGTACTCGCGCCTACGAAAGCGTCCCGCTCATAGCCGAATAAATCGCATTCGAGGTGATGTTTCTTATCGGCCCGGTTCCCGGCGGCCTCGAGACAGTTGATGCCATGGAAAGGCTCGGTAGAGCGGCTGGAGGTGTAATGAACATACCGGGCGGCGGCCTCTTTACCTGAGCCCGATTCACCGAAAAACAAAGCCCGGGAGTTGGAGCCTGCTATACGTTTTAATTTTTCCCGGAATTTCTCGATTACCTCCGAATGGCCTAAAACCGTAAAATGCTCGGAGATGGAGTGCCTGAGCTTTTCGATATCTCGACTGTTTTTCAGTTGATTTATAGCGATATTCGAGGATTCGATAACCAGGTCATCTATAAGAGGCTTGAATAGTATATTGACTGCGCCGTTTTTAGCTATATCAATAGCTTTGTGCTTATTCTCAGGTGTTGTAAGCACAATAACCGGAGCTGAAACTTTCAAACCTTTTATGCGTTTTACCAACTCCAGGCTGTCCAAATCTGGCAACACGCTATCCAGCAGTATCAATTCGAAAACATCGTTTAAAGCAAGCTCGAGACCTTTCTGGCCCGTGTATACGCCAAATGGCTTATAGCCTTTATTTTTGAATAGACCGCTTAATGATTCGACGACTTGCTTATCAGCATCGATTATAAGGATTTCGGGTTTCTCCACCATGTATTAATGGTATGTAAAAATCACCCGGTTGTCAATTCATATGTTTTTCGTGCTTGATTCGTAATGGCTTTGGTTATGCGTGTAAGAAAGAATTCCCACTTCTGGTCAGGCAAAATCCCCCGATCGCCGATTAATACGCGCTACTTTTTAACACATGTGTAAATAATCATCGAGAATATTGACAGTGGCCTTAACCTTTGTTAAATTTCGGTATGCTTTTCTTATGTGATGATAATCTCGGAAAGCTTGCCCGATACCTACGCATGCTGGGATACGATACATATTACGAATCCTCAATCGAGGATAATCATCTACTGGGCGTAATGCTTTCGCAGGGGCGGATCGTGCTGACTCGAGACACCCGCTTGATTAAGCGAATCAGTGCGGAGCGGTATTTGTCTATCGAGAGCGATTCGCCGGAAAACCAGATCAGGCAGGTTATCAGCAATTTCCAGTTATACCCAGCTCGAGAAAAGCTGTTCACCAGATGTTTGGAATGCAACGATGTTTGTGAGATAGTACCCCCCGCTGAAATCGAGGATAAGGTATTTCCCTATATTCTCAAAACGCAGGATAGTTTCCGGAGATGTCCCTCGTGTAAGCGTATTTATTGGAAGGGCAGCCATTATAAGGATATGTGGGAAAAGATTAATGAGATAATTGCAGAAGGCGAGCAGGAGTAATTAACTGCTTAAGGAATCCGCATTAAAACGGTAGGGGAGTTCGATCGAACGCCCCTATAATACCTGATGTTGCTTCAACAATTGATTGGAAGCCTCATTGACTTATTGCTCGGTCGCTCAGACCCTCACAATTACTGCATTGATTAGTCGCTTTTAAGTCTAAATATCCAAAAACTTGATCACTATGCCTAAATCTTTGCTTTTGCCCGGTTCGAGCTTGATATCGAAACACAAACAGGTTAGCGAGGATTGGTAGACGCGCTCGAAACCGTATTCCGATAAACTGACCGTTTCAATAGGGTAGCGCCACAAGCGGCATGGTTGAGATAGATTATAGTTTATATCGAGTTTATGGTAGTCGTCTTTCAAGCCGAACTCAGCGACATTGCCTGTTTCGCCGCGACTATTACAGCGGTTATTTTCCAGTTTTTGTCCTTTTATATAATAGTACCTATCCGGAGCATCCCCGCCGAGCATGGCCCAGTTGAATTCGATTCCAAGTACGAACGAGAGAGCGTTATCGGAGTTGTTCTCCAGTCTGTAGTTCGCCTCGAGGAGAGCCTCTTTGTTGCCAACCGATATCGTTTTTTCCAGGGAAAGGTTATAAATTTTCCGGGGATGATATAGATGGCCGTCACGCTTTAATACGGCCGTAATCTTGTTGGTTGATTTCTTGGTCTCCAGTTCGAAAGGTTCTAAAATGAAATCACCCATTTCCTGGTAATCGTTTTTAGCGAAACTCTCCATTTCAACCTGATGCGGCATGATATGATCGACAAAAGACAAACGCCTATGCCAATCGTATATCAGGTATTTATCCAGGTTTTCCTCTTTCGATTCAATGCGGTCGTGAATCGATTGGCCGGTGTTTGTGTTTTCATCCTGAACCTCAGTAAGTTTCTTATGATACCCCTCGAGGCGGCGTGTCATAGTATCCAGAAGATTATAACCTTTGCGCTTCAAATCCAATTCGAACATTGCGCCGCCATACTGGGGCGTAAGGTAGGCGTTAATATCACGAGTTTCTATCAGCGCCTCGTTATAACCGTCATCGGTGAAGTCAGTGATATCGATCTTTCCTGATTTCGGCAGTCCACCGATTTCATCGACAATAGCCTCGGCCCGGATGAAGCGATTGTACGTGGCGTAACGCAGATGGTTAAGATATAACCCTCCGAAAACGCCATGCCAGTACGGACAATTGCATTGCCCCTGGTATAGCAGATCGGTGGCCTCTTCGAGCCTGGGTTTCTGGGTAGATGACGGTTCGGCTATCGATTCTATCTTGGCGGCAACCCGATACATCTTTTTGTGCATATTGTTCGACTCTGGATACTTAGTTAGGAAATTCCGCCAGAATCCGCCCCGGACCAGGTACCCGTGGCTTTCCCAGAGATCATGTTCTTTGAAATGTTTTTCCAACTCCTCGTATTGTACGAATCCTTTGGAGGGCATCGACCACTGCCCCATCTCGGCGTACGAGGCTGTCGGAAGGTATATACGGCCGTTCGGTGGCACCTCATCCATTGCCTCTGAGAAGAATTTCATCTTGATCCAATCCGAATTCTCGGATATAGCCTCGAAGAAGTCTGGTAACCAGTTTTTCTCGTAGCAAAGCTTATACGTATCCGGCCAACTGCCGAATTTCTCACCGTCATCAGCGTATACTGCCAGTTTCCCGTCATGATTCTCGCTCATTACGCCGAAAGCCTCGATGACTTTATCAACCGTTTTGAAGGGGATGGCGTATCGCAGGAGCTTGGAAATGGGGAACAGCGCCATCTTTTTATGCTGTTCCTCGGTGATAAAGTAACTGTCAAGTTGTTCCTCGGTAAGCCCGGCCCATCTGAAATGAGTGTCATCCAGGATGGTATATTCGATACCGCAGTCGGCGAATACCCCGGCAAGATGCGGTTCCCAGACTCGTTCGGCCAGCCACATACCGCGAGGCGTAAATTTGAATTTCTCGCGGATGTACTCGGAAAGCTTGTTTATCTGGCCTTTCTTGTGGTCATCCATGATAACCGGTAGTATCGGTTCGTAAAATCCTCCGCTTAGAAGTTCTAGTTGCCCGGCTTTCAGTAATTTTTCGATATAATCGAAATATTCGGGATGGTTCTGCTCTATCCAATCCCAGAGTATGCCGGTGTTGTGAAGAGTTACCTTTATCGAGGGGAATTCAACGAGAGTCTTGACGAAAGGTAAATAACATTTCTTATAAGCGTCCTCGATTACGAAATCGAAGTTGCCCACCGGTTGATGGTTGTGTATACCAAATACGAAGTTTATCAAAATATACTCACTTTCATGTATCTACCTGGTTTTTTCTTGAAATCGGTGATCGATGAATCAAGAATGTTTATCGTGTCACGTAAATCTAAATCTAAAGGATCGTCAGCGATTGATTTGTCCAATGTACCTTCCCCCTTTTCGATTCGCAAGGTGATCCGGCTAATCCTATCGGTTAATTCGGTAGCTGATCGAGAGACTTCCGCCGAATTGACCTCAATTTTATTCGATAATACCTCATTGACATCAAGAAACGTCCCTGATTCAATGACGCTTACCGCTAAGTTATCGATGGTATTGTTGACCGAGTCATTGTTTTCCTTTAAAAACATGTTGGCGTTGCATACAAGTTCCTGAAGGCTAACTTTGAGCCGGCGGACATTTTCGGCCTCGGTATCCTTGCCAGACGTATTTCCCGGGGCCATGATCAGCGAGCGCGCCTCGGCTATTACATCCCCCATCATACCGAAACCTCCGACATTCCAGCGTCGTATTCGCCATTGAGAGTTTTAATCATATCATATGGTATATCGGAATCTCCAGAGGGAATTGCCACGAACCGTTCGCCTATCGAACCGATAATGGCTATAGTTGCAGAGACAGCCTCTTTCAAATTGATATCACTATTGATTTGGCATCGTTGAAAAACTTGTCGAACGGGCAGGAATCCTTTCCATCGTGCGGTGTTCTTCGGGTATTTCGCCGGTAAAGGATGAATAAACCACTCTGTTTGCCAGGCGATTACTGTTTTAAGAGTTATCAATGAACTCATCGCAACCGTATCGAGAAACTCGTTGCCTTTAAGATTAAGACATTCGATAGTACCCTTACAGACGACCGGCGTACCTCTTTCAGGAAGGAAGGCGGTTACCACGAAGCATTCGGCGTCGAATCGATATTCATTGATCCTGACTAAGGCAGAAAGAGGTATTATCATAACAATAATTGCATCCATCCTTACTTCTATTTCAGTCGAGACATCACACATTTTAAACAACTCTCGTTTCATTCGATCGTCATTATTACTATTCGGCACATCCTCGATAAGTTCTCGTGTCTAAAATTTAATATTTAAAACTGAAAAAAAATGCAAATAGTTTGTTCACTTTTTGGCGTTGGGTAACGATAACATTATTAGATTTAACAAAAAGAGGGTTTTTAAAAAACTGATGCGAAATTTTTTTTACAAAAAGTGGTATTTGATACTTGACACGAACGGTTATCTAACGTAAAAAAGCAATGTTTAGAAATATTGACTTAAACTAAACCTGGAGGGGTGTTATGCCTGCAAAGAAAAAAACAGCAAAAAAGAAAGCCACTAAGAAGAAAGTGACTAAGAAGAAAGTGACTAAGAAAAAAGTGGCGAAAAAGAAAGTAGCTAAGAAAAAAGTAGCTAAGAAAAAAGTGGCCAAGAAGAAAACTACCAAAAAGAAAGCCACTAAGAAAAAAGTAGCCAAGAAGAAAACTACCAAGAAGAAAGCTACTAAAAAGAAAGCCACTAAGAAAAAAGTAGCCAAGAAGAAAACCACCAAGAAGAAAGCTACTAAAAAGAAAGCCACCAAGAAAAAAGCCACCAAGAAGAAAGTGGCCAAGAAAAAAGTAGCCAAGAAGAAAACCACCAAGAAAAAAGCTACTAGAAGAAAAAAATAGTTTTATCTCAGGATGAAGCAAAATTAGGTTGGCGCCGTAAATCGTCAACCTTTTTTTATTCGAAAAATCTCAAATTCAAGGAAACAAATACCATTATCGGTCGTACCTGTTGGCGAGTATTACGTGTTACAGGCTACGAGCAGCGAATTGAGACGGAAATGGAAAGGAGAGTTAAGTGAGGAAATCAATATTCATTCTATTATTAATTGTCATGGTCGGTTCTCCGTTGATGGCGCAGGAGATGCAAAGTATTTTCTCCGGCGAAATCAAAAGCGGTGGCTACGGTGGGCCGGTAGTGAAAATAAGTGATATTGATGGCGAAACGGCTGTTTGGCTAGGCGGTAAAGGCGGTTGGGTTATCAATCATGGCCTGGTCGTAGGGGCAGCCGGTTATGGTTTGGTCAATGATATCAAAGAAACTCGAATAGGTACGGATACCAGCCGCACCCGTCAGATTGCGGTCGGCTATGGCGGTTTGATGCTCGAGTATATTTATCAACCTTTCAACATCATTCACCTGAATGCCGGTGTACTGATCGGCGCCGGTGGTGTTGGACATCAATTTAAGGATGATGATGAAGATGAGGGTTGGACCGGCTCGAACGGCGACGCGTTTTTTGCCCTGGAGCCCAATCTCGGATTCGAGATCAATATCGCTCGTCATATACGATGTGAGCTGGGGGCATCGTATTTGTACACCTCAGGAGCCGAGCTTGTCGATCTGGAGGACGAGGATTTATCCGGGCCAATGGGGTATGTCGCACTGAAATTCGGCGAGTTTTAAATATCCGGCCGAAGTAGCTGATTTATGAACGGGGTGTCGGTTGGCATCCCGTTTTTTATGGAATTTATTCGAGATGAACGTACTGGTTTATAAAACTCAGAGTATAGTTGAAAAGCCATTGCGAGCGATCGCTGATAACGTTTTCCTGTGGTGATCTCTTTGTCGAGATAGTCCGAATAATTGGATTACCGGCAGCACTAAACATGGTAAGCTTCGCATTCTGGCAAAAGCGTATCGTTTTAGGAAGCGTAAAAAGTATCCTCATTCATTAAGAAACGATAGCAATGCCGCATTGAATTCATCCGGTTTTTCCAAATTTACCATATGACCGGCTCCGCTGATGATTTCCAATCTGGCGTTTGGTATCTGACGTTCCATATAACTGGAGGCATCGATAAACCTTTCATCCTGCGCGCCGGCTATTATTAACGTTGGCTGAGTTACCTCGGCCAGACGCGCCCGCCAGTTTTCCGAGGGATTCGAGGCTTGACGAGCTTCCATCATACAGCGCAGGAAATCCGGATTATGCCGGGATAACATTTTCTCCCAGGTTTCGCGGGAGTCCGGATTGCGTTTGAATATGTTGCCTACAAGCGGCCCTTTACGAATCCCCATGGCATCCGCCCAGGCATCCACGCCGCGCAGGGTGAGTATATCCAGCTCCTTTTTATGTGATTTTGCCTCTTTCGTCTCTCGTGGTCTGCCGGCCGAGGGTAGTATGGAGGAGACCATTACCAGTTTTGCAATTCTATCGGGATGTTTCAACGCCAGACGAAACGCCGCCGGGCCGCTCATCGAAAAGCCAACGATCGTCGCTTCTTCGATATCCAGTTCGTTTATCAGCCCCGATATATCATCCGCCATGATATTGCCGGACCATTTGCCACCACAGGAGGATTGGCCGAAACCACGGAGGTCGACTGTTATCATCCTGAAATTTTCGCTGATCGCCTGTTGCTGATATTTCCACATCAGGCTGTTCAACGCATAACCATGCATCAATAATACGGGTTTACCATCGCCGGTTTGTTCATAGTAGATCGCGGCATCGTCAGCATCATAGAACGCCATATTACTCATCCTCCGTGAATACCCTGTCAAGGGCGTATCTTATATCCTCCCAGCTGAATCCCCGTCCCTTGAGAAAGTCGGCTACTCTTTTTTTCGCTTTTAACATGGGAAGTTTCGTTAATGTGGCGTGTTTTTTCCGCGCGAGAGTATAAGCTATTTCCGTTTCATCGTAGTTTTCGAGCTCGCTTTCGATAGCCTTTTCTATTATTTCATCCCGAATGCCTTTATGGTAGAGTTTATCGCGTATATAGCGAACACTTCTTTTTCCGGTGACGCCCAGCGAGTGAATCAGGGCTTTGGCATATTCGAGATCGTCGATGAATTTCAGGTCTTTTAACTCTGAAATTACTTTATCGATAAAATTACTTTTATCGAGCGTTTTTCTGAGTTTTTCGCGAATATCTCTTTCGGAATACCGCCTTCGGGATAAAATATCGAAAGCTTTTCTTTTAGTATACAGGTATTCGCCTTTCTCGCGTATTTCTTTTATCTCATGTGGTAAAAACCGCGCACCGGTCTTGATCCTGTATTTGACAATTAACTCATCATTAACCGGAAACGAGGATAGCTTATCCAGGGTGAGCTCGAACCAGCCTTTCAGGCGTCTTATTTTTTCCAGTGAGGTTACTGTAGGCATATCGTATCAACTCGTCAAGTAGCCCTGTTTGTAGCTTCTTTTTTTGTTTTTTCCACGGAGGTCAACACCGTGTTCAAGATAAGCTTTCAGGTTGGCTAAGAAGAAAGTCCAGCCCACCTCGCAGCCTTTATGCATGGCCCATTTGGCCTCGGGGGTGGTTTTCATATCGTATTGTTTGAGTGTAAGTATGGTGTTACGGCCATCCTTTTTTAACCTTACCTCTACTTTTTCACCCTTTTTTCCGAACGGGAACAATATCCGCTCGTTTTTCTTTATTGCCAGCAATTCGGTTTCGAATTTATCTCCCGCCAACCATTCGAAATAAATTTTGCCGCCTTTAACCGGCTCGAATTCGGTTTTAACGGTAAACCACTTGTTTATCTCATCCGCATCCGTCCAGGCTTTAAATACCCGTGAGGGTGATGCCTTTATTTCGATCTTCAAGATGAACTTGCTCCAATCAAGTTTGACTTTAGCAGGCATGTCTCCTCCTTTGCTTGCAACGCCAACACCATTACTATAATCAGAACTACGTATGATTGTCAAAACTTAATACTGTTAGCATTTTACGATATAGTATTAACAGTTAGTACAACGACTTGGATTGTTTCGTTTATAAGTATTCGATTCGAATGTATTAACTATGACAATTTAGTAACCGATTAACATAATAAAGTTTTTACTGGGCGTAATTTAAAGGATTTAGAGGTAATTTATGGAGATTAATTTTACTCAGGATTTATTGACCGGTAACGATAGAATAGACGATCAGCATCGTGAGTGGTTTAGCAAACTAGATAATTTCTGGAGAGCTGCGAAACATGGTAAAGCTAATGAAAACGTACTTAATACCCTGTTGTTCTTGCAACAATACGTAAAATTCCATTTCGCGGATGAAGAGAGTCTCCAGTTGGAGGTTGGCTATCCCAATTATCAAGCTCAGAAACGTGAACATGATCGTTTTATTAATGAGATAGATGATCTGATAGATACGCTTCAAAAGAAGGGGGCAGGTTTTCCAGTTACCGTGGATACCCTGAATTCTATGATGGAATGGGTAGTGAAACATATAATCACCATGGATAAAGACCTTGCCCTGTTCATTAAAAGTAAGCAGGGTGAAAGGTCAACCTCGGAAAATAAAGCTAATATGGGAAATAAATAGTTGTTTTCCATTTATCCCGTCTATGATTTTAACATGATTTTCATGATACTATCATAAATTATTCATATTGATATTCTAAATAATATCAGGCGATAAAAGTACTGCTTTGTGACAAGAGCCCGTCTAGCCCCCCTGACGGGCTTTTCGCATTTTGGGAAATAAAAATATAGCGTTTCATTACTAATTAAGGAACCGATGCCGATATCTCATATGTTAAAGAAATTGCCAGTAGTCTGACTTCTAAAACAGGATAATATGTGACTGATACTAATAAACGTTACTGCAAGCAATGTCAAAGCTTGATCCAGCATCCCATGTTCATGATTGCTCCAGTGTCCCTGAAAGACAAAAGCAATAATAACGGAGTTGAGAAGGTTTTGATAGCTGCCAGAATAACATGTACCTGCTCCGAGGATATACGAGTCGAAAGTGATGTGAACGCCGCTGATTTAAGCAATCTCAAACCGGAAATTCGACGATTGATTTATGAAAGGATTTCCTCCCAAAAGAACAATTTACCCGTCATCGATCCCGAGCGAATTAACGAATGTGACTGCGTGATGTTTGTCACCGGTTTTTCTAAAAGCAAATTCGCTAATTGGATGGCGCTTGACTTACTGGAGCTGGATCAGTTTTACTCGTATATAGAGGAAAAAATCATCAGGATCGAAGAAATACGAATCTGATTTGATATTTAGCCGTATAATGTATATAGTTGGGTTTGATTACCGATTCTAACTGCGAGAATATTGTATTCAATATAGGAGGAGCAGATGAGCGCTGGCACTAAAAGTATATTCAATTATAAAACTATCCTTGGATTGTTTATCATCCTGGTAGGCCTTATCGGTTTGCTAAATAGCTTTGGTTTCGATACGGGCATAGATTTCTGGGATTTTTGGCCACTGATATTCATTATTATCGGCCTGGGCAAGTTGATGCAGCCTGCCGAGTATCGAAATACCTATGGCGGATTGATAATTCTGGCTATCGGCGTAATATTTCAACTGGCTGCACTCGACATTCTCGATATAGGTTTTAGACAGTTGTGGCCGATTCTCTTGATCCTCGTCGGCGCTGCTATCATAAGGCAGGCGTTTTGTCCGGGACGAAAAACGGGCGGTATCGAAAGTAACATTATCAATTTCAGCGCCGTTATAGGGGGTGGCGAGTATAATTACAGATCCAGAGAGTTAATCGGCGGCAGCGCTACGACAATCATGGGTGGCGGCACGATCAACCTAACGAACGCCGAAATGCAGGGCGATACCCTGATCATCGATGTATTCGCTTTTATGGGTGGCGTTGATATTGTAGTCCCCAAGCACTGGAGTGTGGTATTTAACGGTTTGCCGATAATGGGCGGTATGAGCGATAAGACCATTCAATCACGGGAACAGAAATCCGGCGAAGACTCGGGCATGGCGACTAAGAAACTTATTGTTAAAGGTATCGCGATTATGGGTGGTGTCGAGGTTAAAAACTAACGATCGCTCGGTTACACCGGCGTGCGCGTTTAAAGCGAAGCATTCTCAAAAAGCAGGCAGGTTATCAGTAGCAACGGCTGATTCTCCCAATAGCAGTACTATAGTATATCTGTCATTGACGCGGAGGAGGTTGTCGAAAAACCTCGCTCAGGTGGCAGGAATCATTTCCTGACACCGGTTTTCATGCAGTATGTTGCCGGAAAAGGATAAACAAAAGACCTCGTCACACCAGCGACTATGATACGGGATTTTTCAACAATCAAGGAGGCGGTAATCCAGTACAGCCTTTTATCTTGCTGCTATAACCTTTAGAGTAAGCCATGCCAAACCGTATTTAGATTTTGTTCTGGAATATGGAAGAAATTCAAACCGAAGTTTTTCAAATACGGTGGGCCGCAAAATCGGAGTTTTGCAGCCAGTACCAGCCGATTTAAGTAGTCAGGATAAAAGCCGCCGGTCCTTTAATCGGTGGTAGTTTACTATTTTAGTAATATCATTTTTATTTTTTCAGCGTAATCCGAGGTCGTTATTTTTGCCAGGTATACTCCTGCCGAATTTTCGGACGCATTCCACATCACCTGGTAACTTCCGGCCGGTTTGTTGCCATCGACAAGTGTTTTAACCAGACGGCCATCCACCGTGAAAATTTCTATCAGTATATCCGATTGGCTCATCAACTCGTACTTTATAATGGTCGATTCGTTGAATGGATTAGGGTAATTCTGTGATATATGAGTTTTCCCCGGAAGGTTGGTGGTTTCGGTTTCGATATCCGTTATTGTCCATCCCGCGATAAGGGCGGTCATCACCCACCAGGTTTGGGCTTTACGCCGGCAATTGAAACAATGCGAATGAGCGCAGTAGCAATCATCCAGGCAATCGTGACCGTTATCGGTACACCAGCTCGAACACCATTCGCAAGCGTCACTGGCATTGGGGTAGTAATTGCCATCGGGATCGTATGACTCGATATCCGCGAAATCGAAAAGCACTTTGTTATTGGCGTTACAGTATTGGCGGATTTGGTTGTTGCGAACGTACAGGTTGCCGGATGGCCCGCCACCATCGAGATGGCCGGTCATGTAAACGAATGTTACGCCTGGATACTGGCTCTCCAGTTCGGTCATTTTATTGAGATAGACGTTAATACCCGATTCGCTGTTATACGATACGCCGCCGCACCAGCTATACATCACCATATTACAATTGGGATGGCTGTTCAAGAATGTTCGGGTAGGTCCCGCCCAGGTGGTATCGCCATCGTAGCCGAGGTCATCGCCGATCTCACTGATGATTTCGTACGGGTAATAGTTTAAATCCGGAAATCTGTCATCCAGATCGCTTACCTCGGTCAAGCCCGAAATAATCTGGCCGCCATGAGAGGTATGCCAGTAATAGATCTCGAAATCATTAGATATTCGATCAATAACCGAGGTCGGTATTTCGGACCAGTAGCCGGTCAGGGTATGATCTGCAATCAGCGGTTGAGCGGAAAGTGAACTGCTAAAAAGCCCGATAATTATCAGGCATAAAACAACACTCAATTTTAATCTAAGTCTTCCCATGATTTTCTCCCCTTGCAATTATACTATATATATTATCGACAATAAATATAGCAAACTATAATTGATGTCGTATAGCCGGGTAGATGATTCTATTTCATCAACACCATACTTCTCGATTCGACTCTGTCATTCGTTTTCAGGGTGTAATAGTATACACCGCTGGAAAGCTTTGAGGCGTCAAATGTAACAGAGTGCGAACCGGCCTCAAGAGTATTATCAATGAGCGACTCTATTTCCTGGCCCAATAGATTGAAGACTTTAAGTATTACATGTTGAGGTTCGTTCAAATTAAAATCTATTTTCGTAACCGGATTAAAAGGATTCGGATAATTCTGATTTAAAGCGATTTTATCGGGGATACTCCGTATTTCCCCGAAAATATCGGTGCCGGTGGAATCACCACCACCAAACGCGCCCATATCGCTGGTTACCGTGCCCAGCCCCCATAGTTCGCTAAGAATGTGATCCTTGAACAATGGATTGCCCGTATCGATGCATGGTGAATCGTAAGAATAACCATATTCGGTAGACATCAGGCGGAAGTCATCGTTAGCCGGATCGCGGAATTCAGGGTTGGAATTAATATTGCCCTGTCCGGCATAGCCGGCGAAAATATCGCTGTAGGTGATAGAGAAATCGCTTTCGTGTATATACAGTTCGTTGCCCTCATCTACCGCCTCATTGTTCCAGAAAATACAGTTGGTAACTACCGGGTTGGAATATGTCGAGAATAAACCGCCACCGAGTTGATTCGATAAATTACGGGTTATCGTATTGTTAATTATGATCGGAACGGCGTTTCTGCTGGCTATACCGGCGCCGAATCCGCCATAGACTCCCGAGCATTGATTGTGCGCTATCAGATTGTTCATGATAATAGCGTTGGAGTACGAGCAATATACTCCGCCACCATTACCGCCGCCAGTGGGACGGTAGGCATAATTATTGCGAATTATGTTGTAAGCGATAATCGGGCTGGCGCCATCACAGAAAACACCGGCGCCATCATGTGATTTGCCGTGTTGAATGGTAAAGCCGTATACCAGAGATGATGGCCCCTCGCCGTTGGCAAATGTTAAAACAGCATCCGAGGAGTCGCCATCGAGGATAGTGGTTTCGATATAGTTGTAGTCACCGGTTAGAAGCATCTCCGAGGCCAATACCAGGTTTTGCCCGTTGAAATTGATATTTTCGTAATAAGTGCCGGGACGCACAATAAGAGTATCGCCGCCGCCGGAATCATTGATTGCGGTTTGAATATTCGTATAATCATCCGGTATATATCGCAACCTGCCGTATAGCGTAGCGCTGGTAATTAGTATTATGATAATGATAAATCCTAAAAAACGGTTACCTGCAGGCAACATAAAACCTCCGATGATTACCAATTAACTATATTATTACTCCCTGCCCGATACTTTGGGTTATCGTTATAGTAATATATAATAATTCTATATTTTGTCAACATTATCATGATATTAATGGTTTACCTGAACAGGCCGGGTTAATGCCTGTTAAACCGGATAAATAATTTATTGGAAATAACTTAGCCTATAGCTTCTGTAAAAAACTATGGGAGTTCGGGCTTATCCCGGTAGCCTTGGCATTCCTGATATCGTGGGCTAAAGTTATCGAGGGCTTAACCGCATCCAGACCATAACCTTTACCGTTGAGAATATCTTTGTAGACAACGGTGTGCAAATCGGTAAATCCGCCCGAGAACTCCAACTCTTCGCCATCAATGGTGATAGACCTGAATGTCGGTTGGCCTTTATCGGTTGCCTCTTTGGGCAGGTCATTTCTATCGATAGATAGATACCATTTTACGTTAGCTCCCTCTAAATCGAGATAGCCGCCGGTTTTCAAAGGGGAATCGTGATGCACCTCTTTATGCTCCACCTTACCGAATAGCCAGAGCAACATATCGAAGAAATGAATACCGATATTGGTTGCCAATCCGCCTGATTTTTCAATTTGACCTTTCCATGACTGCAGGTACCAGGGGCCGCGTGAGGTGATATAAGTTAGAACTACCTCTTTTTTCTTAGTGGATTTCGCTTTTTCCAACTCGGCTTTTAGTTTGATAATAGAGGGATGAACCCGAAGCTGTAAGACCGTTTTGATTTTTCCTTCACTTTCGGCCTCGAGCTCCTGAAGAGCATCGATATTCCAGGGATTGAGCACCATTGGCTTTTCACAGATTGCGCTCGAGCCTATACGAAGGGCGAAACGTGCGTGTGCGTCATGAAGGAAATTAGGCGAGCAGATAGATACGTAGTGAACCTGGGAGCCCTCGTTTTTACGTCGCAATTTATCAATATGACGGTCGAAGCGTTCGAATTCGGTGAAAAAACGCACATCGGTAAAATATCTGTCGAGTATGCCTACAGAATCGAACGGATCGATGGCGGCAACCAGGGTATTTCCAGTATCTTTTATAGCTTTCATGTGGCGAGGGGCGACATAACCGCCGCATCCTATTAAGGCGAAATTTTTTGACATCTCGTGTTACCTCATTTAAATAATGCCGACTGCTCAACCTGCTCGAGACATTAACATATTCGGCAAAACGCTCTATTTCTAAATATTGATTCGGGCTTTGCTATTGACCTCTCTGTTAAATTAATGCCGATACATTCAGCCGGTTCGGCATATTTTGAATATCAATATAAACATTATTGTATGATATGCAAAATATAAAGGATTGTTCGGGAATATGGGGTTCAGGCCGCCCGGCTGGTATGATAGATTGTAATTTCATTCAAGAGGGAAATCAAATACCAAACATAAAGGCACGGCATGACATGTCTTTTCGTATGTCGAACACCTGTTTGATCGGGATGATATAAATAGAAAGGGGTTCAAAATAATGAACCCCTACCGTTAACTTTTTTGATAAATCTTATATCTATTTCAGCAGCACCACTCTTTTCGATTCGGAATAATCACCTGCCTGTAAGCGATATAGATAAACACCGCTGGCATATTCGGAAGCATCGAAATGTACATTATAATGCCCGGCCTGTTTGTACTCATTTAGAAGGGTGGTTATTTTTCTGCCCTGAATATCGTAAATATCCAATCGTGTCTGTTGAGGATTATTCAAATCGAATGAGATGGTAGTGGTGGCGTTAAATGGATTCGGGTAGGCGCTTAGAAGAGATACGTTCTCGGGCAATTTATTATCATCAGCAGGGATGGAGGTATACAGGTCGTTTTCCCACCAGGCGAGTTTATCTCCCTGCTGGCAGGTTGCTACGATATCAAGAGCGCCGTCGCCATTGATATCCGCCGGTCTGGCTCGTCTGGCGCGTGGGTATTCATCGGTCAGGTCGTGACGGACATATCCGCTATCGCTGATATTTTCCCACCATGACACCATTGCATCATCCCAGGCTGCTCCCGTAATGTCCAGAAAACCATCGTTATTGATATCCGCCACGGCGACATCATAGACGCCGTTATAAGAGTGGTCGATAGTATACATCGAGAATGTCATACCGCCGAGATTGATGAAAGCGAATACCTTATCTTGCCAGAGATCAGGAGCAATTATATCCAGATCACCATCATTATTCAAATCAGCGATTGCCAGCGAGGCCGAGAAACAGGTATCGAGGTCGGATATATCGTGGGCTGTAAAATTTTCGTCACCATCGTTTTCGAACCAGGTAATATCCTCGTACGCCCCGGCGGCTACTATATCGATATCTTCATCTAAATCGAAATCAACGGCTGTTGCGAAATATGAATAGCCATAATCATCAATAATGCTGTGACGGGTGAAAACCTGTTCGCCGTCGTTTTCGAACCAGACTATCTCGTAACTCCAGCTACCGCATGCCAGGATATCGATATCACCGTCGCTGTCGATATCTTTTGCCTCGGCGTGCTGGCAATACTCCAGGTCGGTAGTTATATCATAACGAGTGAAACTCAATGAGTCATTGTTGTGGTACCAGGCAACGATACCATCATTACTGTGCCCTTCGCCGGCGGCCAGGATATCGAGTAAGCCGTCGCCATCGAAATCGACGGCCTCAATGGCGTTAATGCTGCCGATAGTATTATCCTGTACGACTTTTTCGAAATTCTGCATGCCATCGTTTTCGTAACCGGCTATGCCATCCTCTTTTGAGCAACCGATGATATCCATATCGCCGTCATTATCGAAATCGCATATGTAAACGCCCCAGGCATCCTCAAAGTCATCATCGATGACATGTTCTGTCCAATTGATATCGGCCAGGGCTGCCGAGAAAACGGCTAGAACAAAAAAGATCGCTAATTTTCCTATAGATTTACAACTCATACAACACCTCATCTAACGTTTAAGTTTTAAAATGATAACATTCCCGGCGGTTTGTTCTCTCAATGATAATATAAATCATAAATAATATTTGTCAATATGCCCGAATAAGAGTAACTGGAATGACGTTTTTTACTGTTGCAGAGTTATCTACAAAATAGATAAGTTGCCCGCCGGAAGCGTATTTCGATACGTCCTCACCTCAAATTCCGTTGATGTGGGCAACGCACGTCTCTGCGTGCCCTTATTAAATTAGATTTAAGGAATGCAACGGATTAGCGAGATCAGCCCCCAAAGCGTCTCGTATATAAATGATTCGGTTTAGCTGAAAACAATAAACCGCTTACTTGTTAATGGCTCAACATCTTATTATGGTTGTCTTTGGGAGGAGCAGGCAATAAGGTGATCTGCCTGATTATGGGATAGCCTCTCCCCGTTTACCGGCCACATGATCTTGATATTTCTACTCGGCTTTGTCGGTTGCCCTGGAGAAATGCATCTGGACTATCACCCACTTGCCTTCGCGTTTTTCCAGTACGCCCGACCAGCGATAATCCTCCCAGTTTGCCGGTTGACCTTTCCACTCGTTAAAATCATCCAGACGGCAATGCCACCAGGCGGCATCCCCTGATTGCGAAATATGGATGACCATCTCGCGAGTGTTGGAATCTACACCCTTGAAATCAGGATGCATGAAAAAGCCCTCGGTAAGCTGTTTAAAAGCCTCAAACCCGGATATAGTGCCGTTATCCGATGGGCTGAAATAAAACAGGTCCTCATCCTGGGCAACCGTGCTGTATAGCAGGGTAGTGTCTTTAGTAACAGCCCAGGCGATATTGTTTTTAATTACTTTTTCTATGATGGCTTTTTCAGCCGCGATATCAATTTGTTTATCCACGGTTTGGCATCCTCCGATCATCAGTGATAGCAGTAAGAATGAAATAATGATTATTCTCATGTATTTACACCTCCGTTACGTTTAGTTTCAGCATGATATATACAATGAATTGTTTGGATTATTCCATAGGGTTTTTTTTCGATATTGTCCTATGCGGTAGACAGGGATATCCGCCGTTATTTTATCAGCAACATCTTCTTGGTCTCGGTGTAGTCTCCCGTATCGAGTTTATAGAAATATATACCGCTGGCGTAGCGGAAGGCATCAAACGAGATATTATGATTGCCCGCCGGGTAGATGTCATTAGCTAACGTAGTTATTTTATTTCCAAGAACGTCGTATATATCAAGCGTTATTTGCGACTGTTTAGTTAATTCAAATCTTATGGATGTTTTAGCGTTGAACGGATTGGGATAGTTTTGCGATAAGCCGATATCATCCGGAATGGTCATATTATCATCATCGATACCTACCGTGAAGTCGGGGTGGACTTTGAGCAGGTAGGCATCAAAAGTGCCGTTACTGCTGAATGATCCGGTGGTTCCTGTTATCAGGTATTCGTTATTATCAGTTTTGATAACCGAGAAACCATAATCGAACCCGCGGCCGCCGTATGTTCGTGCACCGATAGCGTTACCATCAACATCGGTTTTTATCAACCAGATATCGAAATCACCGGCGCCGTAAGATTCAGTTGATCCCACGATGACATAGCCATCCGGTTCGTATAAAACTTTATAGCCGTGCTCATCACCGGGGCCGCCGTATGTTCTGGTCCAGACCGTATCACCCTCGGCATCCGTTTTTACCATATATATATCATAGTCACCAGTGCCGAATGATTTGGATTCACCTATCAATACGTAGCCGCCGCTATGGTAGTCCTGAATCACCTGGTATGCGCATTCGTAATTCTCTCCGCCGTAATTTCGCGACCAGAGCGTATTACCATAAGGGTCGGTTTTCAGAAGGTACATATCGGTGCAGAGATTATCGTTATACCTTACAGCTCCCGTAACGACATAGCCGTAATCGGGTGTCTGCGATACCCAGTAACCTAACTCGTCATTGTCCTCGCCGTAACGTTTCGTCCAGAGTGTGTCGCCGTCGTAGTCGGTTCGTATCAGGTAAACATCGCGCATATATTCCGGGTGATGAGTCCAGCCGCAGATAATGTAACCGTTACCGATACCGTGTTGCTTGGTTCGTTGTACGCATCGGGCGTCATCGTTAAACTGGCTGCCGTAAGTTTTCGTCCATTCGATCTGGCCGCCGCCGTTAATTTTGATAAAATATATTGTGCCGATTCCCTCGCCAAAAGACTGCGAATAACCTACTGTAACGAAACCTCCCGCGGGCGCGGTAGCCAGGCAGTAGGCCCAGTCCCAATCATTGCCGCCATAGGTGTTTTCCCAAATTGTATTGCCGTGGTAGTCGGTGCGAACCACGTAGAAATCACCGAGAGCATCACCGAAAGAGGCCGAGTAGCCGGTTATGATATATCCGCCGTCATCAAGCCTGCGGACGGAGGAGCCCTCATCCCACCTGTTGCCGCCGAATCGTTTAGTCCAGACAGTGTCGGCCATTTGAGCGAATAGAGGTTGAGATAGTATGAAAATCATTGTAAGAGCCAGGAGATATTTTAACGTCCTCATACAGCGCTCCTTCGAATCGGCTGTTTACAGCCCGGTTATACGCGCTATTATTTCAGTAATAACATACGCCTCGTTTGACTATACTCTCCCGCTCTTAACTTGTAGAAATACACCCCGGTGGGTAAGTTTGTTGACAATAATATAATACTATGGTTACCTTTTTCCAAGTAATTATTTACCGGCGTGCTTATCCTCTCGCCCAGGATATTGTAAATTTCGAGATTTACGTACAGACTTTGATCTAAGCTGAATTCTATTTTTGTGGTGGCGTTGAATGGGTTGGGGTAGTTCTGGTGAAGGCTACTGACTGTGGGTAATCCCTCCGGGTCATCTGCTATATCCATATTTTCGCAGCCAACCGGGCAGGCTCCCATGTTGGACTCCTCATAGCCGGTACCGATACACGGCGATTCCTCCATCAAGTTGTAATCGTTATTTTCGACATCACAAAACATCGGATTAAGATTGATATTCTCTTCGCCATAATACCCTCCTCTAATATCGCAGTACGAGAAAAGTGTCTGTGTACCATCACCGGCATAAACTTCAGTACCGCCGTTATTCCAGAGAATATTATTGACCATTTCGACTGTGGTACCAAAGCCACAAATGCGCATTCCGCATTCGGAACCACTGTTATCGGCAATCGTATTATTGGCCATATAGTAATCTCCATAAGCAAACGACATGGCTGCATTTTCCGACGAGCTATTTTTCGCGATCAGGTTGTTGTTGACGATGCAATGAGTATTATCAGTGTAGAATATCAAGCCACCTCCATTACCTCCGGAGGTATTTCCGATAATTATATTGCTCTCGACTGTTACATAATATGAATCCTCGATATGTACGCCGCCGGTAGTATGGTCGGAGATATTGCGGGAGATAATGTTGTTTCTGATGATACTTGAACCGCCATACGATACGATACCACCTCCGACATCCCCGGCATGATTTTTAGTGATCAGGTTATTTATGATCAGGCCATTACCATAGATATAAATCCCGCCCGCCTTACGGGATCTGTTATTGCGAATTATATTATTCGATATCTCACACGATCCGATACATTTTATTCCGCCGCCATTGCCATTTTTAATCGTAAATCCAGCAATCACAACATCATCGGCTCCATTCAAGTAGGCCCCCATTCTTATAACAGTCCCCAGCGAATCACCATCGATGATCGTTTCATCAATATAGGACTCATCACCGGTAACAATAAACAATGAGCCCAGCACGATATGGTCTTTCATGATATTGATATTTTCCAGGTAAATGCCGGGATTTACCAGAATAGTATCACCATCATTGGCGGCGTCGATTCCATCCTGTATATGCGGGTAATCAGCTGGGATGTTAATGGTGCTGGCAGAGGTTGATTCGTTAAAGACAAGCATGAAACATAGAAGCGCCACAATCATTATTGACACGTTAGTTTTCATTACGCACCTCGCTTTATAGAGTTAAATGATAAATTGTATTGAAATTAGAAACTCTCCCAATAATGTAAATATAGTGTGCGGCGACTGTTTGTCAACTATAATATTCATTGGGATTGAAAGCATGGGACTCTGTCAATCACGGCGTTGTAGGGGTAGAACTCGCTCTACCCTGGGTTTGGCAGAATGCTTGTAATTGATGTTATGCATATTTCAAGCAGTGTGGCCGATCTTATCAGGGTAAAGTTAACTTTGCCCCTACAAGCAGTAAGAATGTCATTCCCGTGAAAACGGGGGTCTGTTTGTCAGTTTGCTAATGCCGGGAGTTTCCCACTTTTGTGGGAATGACAGTTTTTTTATTTAATCAGTAACATCTTCTTAGTCTCGGTGTAATCTCCTGTATCGAGTTTATAGAAATATATGCCGCTGGCGTATGGGGAGGCATCCCAATTGATGATATGGCCACCGGCTGGGTAACTATCGTTCGCGAGTGTTGCGACCTTTACCCCGAGCAGGTTATATATCAGTAATGTGACATCCATTTGCTCTGGTAATTCAAATCGTATGGATGTTGTAGCGTTGAACGGGTTGGGGTAGTTCTGGTGAAGGCTTACCCGCGAGGGCAACGGTTGCTTATAATCAACACTGGTAAGCTCGCCGTATTTCAGGAATGTGTTATACCCCCCGGCAATGTATGCGGTGTGCTCATCAACTGCTACTATATCATTCAATAGCCTCTCGCTAATATCTTCAGCCTCCTGCACCCAGGTCTCACCGCCGTTTGTCGTGTGAAGAATTTTACCTCGATTACCGATTGCCCAGCCGTTCAAACCATCATCACAGAAAGCAACATCTGTAAGGCACGCCAATTCGGGATTAGGATCGGTTTGCAGAGTAAAATTCAATCCATTTGATGTATGCGCTATTTGCCCGTTACCTTGAAGATCATACCCCACGACCCAACCATTAAGATTATCTATAAAACAAACTCCGCTAACGCCCCATAATGGCGTTCCCCTTCCAATCCATACGCTATCTATGAATTGGAATAAGATATCCTCGCCGCAAACCCAGCCTAAATCGGATGACTCAGGAAAACATATACTATACAATGACACGCTCACATCGATAGGTACTTCCGTTAAACCGGTGGAATCTACTAAATATGTATTTCCACCAAGAGTGCTCAAAAAACCGGGTTCACTATTGGATGGAAAATCAATACAGGTAACCCATGATCCCGCCAATGGGAAAAGTAGTCCCCATGTTTGCCAACCATCATTGGTGCGATAAACCGCCCCGTCGCTGCCGCAGTATCCGACTAACGGCGTCAACATATAGATCGAGTATGGCTCGAAGGGGGTTTCAATGTAGGAGAACTCGGTTGAGCCGCCGCCATCACTATAATAAATCCTGTTTTCACCACTACTTGTAATCCATACCTCATCACCAATAACATCAACATCTAACAAAGGCGCGATTTCATTCACAGAGGGTATATTATCGCTCAAATCCATCCAGCCACAGGTTTGAGCGAGGAGGTTCATGGGGAGCGAAAGGATCAGCATGATAAGTAGTATCTGTTTTTTCATCCGTTTTTCTCCTGAGATGTCATTTACTGCAGCAGACAAGGACGTCTTCCAGCCACGATGTTATTTTCAATATCAGGCGCGGGTTAGTCAAGCCCCAAGTAGGCTTGACCTACTTTATCAGCAACATCTTCTTAGTCTCTGTGTAATCTCCTGTATCGAGCTTATAGAAATATATGCCGCTGGCGTAGGGGGAGGCATCAAACGAGACAGCGTGATTGCCAGCCGGGTAGATGCCATTGGTGATCGTAGTTATCTTACTGCCAAGCACATTATAAATATCGAGCGTTATTTGCGACTGTCTATTCAATTCAAATCGTATAGAGGTTGAAACGTTGAACGGGTTGGGGTAGTTCTGGTGAAGGCTTACACGTGCGGGCAACTGTTTGTTATCATCAATACCTGTCATATCTCCGTACTTGAGGAATGTACCATTCACGCCTACCGCGTAAACCTCCGTGCTGCTTACCGCGAATATGGTCGTAAAAGAGTTATCGGTTAAGCCATCCGCCACTCGCTCCCAGTCCTGGCCACCATTGGTAGTATGCAAAATTAAACCACCCCAGCCCGCTGTCCATCCCTGACTCGTATCAATAAAGCATACACTTATAAGCGATATATCGTTGGAATCTGGTGAAGGTTGCATGTACCAATCATAGCCATCTGTCGTATGATCGATATTACCATCATCACAGGCAATCCAACCCAACGTAGTTCCCTCTTGAAAATGAATACCCATATGATACTCATGCCTATAATACTGATCCCTGCACCAGGCGCCGTCAAGATAGTGATAAATGCCCCATTCTCCGCAGCAATAACCCTCATCAGGGAAAGCGAATGATAATGATTCCAGATCATACGGGGTATATACTGTATCGATTATGACTCCATCCTCGGTAATTCTTCCGTTTGCCCCGTTAGTGCCGCAATAAAAGCCGGTATCGCTGCCTGGTGGAAAGCATATATCCATGATACTATTAGCGCCGGTTGTTCCATGGTAATTCCAGGTATCTCCGCCATCGATGGTTTTTAGCACTATTCCCGATACTCCGGCGCAATATCCAACTGTATTGCTTAACATCCAAATAGTCCGCGTCGCGCACATCGTAGTCTGTATCTCGAACGTGCGGCCGCCATCGGTTGTGTGGAATATCTCGCCCGCGCCTCCGGAGTAATTCCATGAGGCGATCCATCCCTCCTGCCCGATGAATTGAACATCCTCGAGCAGGGCAACTCCTATCTCGGAGTTAATCCTGTCGCTCAAATTCATCCAGCCGTAGGTTTGGGCGAGGAGGGTTATGGGTAGTGATAGTATCAGTAGGGTAATTAGCGTTTTTGTTTTCATCGGTGTTCTCCTGCGATGTTATTTCTATGCGGCAGACGGAGACGTCTGCCAGCCACAACGCTATTTTCAATATCAGCGCGGGTTAGTCAAGCCCCAAGTAGGCTTGACCTACTTTATCAACAACATCTTCTTAGTCTCGGTGTAATCTCCTGTATCGAGTTTATAGAAATATATACCGCTGGCGTAGGGGGAGGCATCCCAGGTTAAGCTGTGGTTGCCTGCCGGGTAATACGTATCAGTCAGCATATTAACGAATCTTCCGTTTAAATCATATATGCTCAAACTAACCTGCCCTGGATATTCCAGAGAAAACGAGATGCTGGTTCTAGCGTTAAACGGGTTGGGGTATGCCTGGTGAAGGCTTACCGCTTTTGGGGTTTGCACGAAACCATTATATATACCCGTTTGCCCCGTATTGTAGAATATGTAAGTAGAGCCATCCCAGTTTGATACCGCCATGTCCTTGGTCTCGGAGGTGCGGTAGTAAACAGTTGCCGAGGTGACAGGCGTATCCTTAAGCGATATCCAGCAGTCCTGAATGTTATAGCAGTACTCGGATATTGGCAGTATCTCGCCATCCACACGGATAAATTCGATATTCTGAATGTATCTATCGCTTAAGTAAAACAGTTTGCGCACGCCGTAGCTTAAGAATGTCTCGATAGTCAGATCCTCCTCAGCGTAGTCGATATCGGCGAAGGCTATATTTTCTACCACAAGTTCGTAGTCGCTGTCGCATTGCCAGTCGGGCTCGGTGTTGAACACGCCATCGTTGTTGAGATAGATATAGATAAGCTCGAACCATCTACCGGTAATGAAATCCTGGTCGCCGTCACCATCGATATCGCAGAACACCGCCTCGGAGCCATAACCGGTGGTGGAGGACTGCCAGTCGGGGGAGGTGGGCAGGCCGCCGCTTATCGAGTAGTAAATATTGAAATATCCCGAGCCGTCAAGCTGGGTGTTGTTGGCTACGCCCATATCGAGAAAACCATCACCGTTCAAGTCGGCGAAATCGAATGAGTTGCCGTTGTCGTCATCCTCAGAGACCCAGCCGGGCAGCGTTTGAATCGTGCCCTGCTCGTTATAATAGATTTTCACGGGCCCACCGGAGGTAAGTATAGCCAGATCCTGATCGGCGTCACCGTCGATATCCACGAATTGCACATCATAGGCGCAATCGTAATCCTCTGATATCCAGCCGGGAGTAGCTTCGAGTACGCCATCATGGTTGAAAAATATCATATTCTGACGGTACTCGTGATGATAGGCCTCGCCGGTTGCCACTGCCAGGTCGAGATCGCCATCGCCGTCGGGATCGCCAAAAGATGAGCGGAAGGTGTAAATCGAATCATCCGGCATCCAACTGGGCAGGCCCTCGGGAATACCGCCATCGTTAGGATATATCTGTACCGAGCCGGGACGCCAGTCAGGTGAGATATAGTTGGCCACCATAATCTCGGGGTAACCGTCATTGTTGATATCGCCGAATTCGCAATGCCCCGAATACAGCGAATCCCAGGACATGAACGTGACCTCGTTATTAATCACGCCATCGAAGTTGATATATACGAAATTGGGCGCCATAAGCATATCATTGCCATTGGAGACGATCAGGTCGAGATAGCCGTCCCCGTCAAGATCGCCGAACTCGCAGCCGGTTCCATAGGCGTAGTCCTCCACCGACAGCCAGTCGGGTATCTCCTCGAACGGTGTCTGGGCGCGCGATGATATTGTCGATTGAATCATTAATGCTATTATTAAGATCATTCTGAGTTTCATATAATTACCCCTTCCTTTTAGATTATTAATATCTAATAGTTTTAAATAAGATAATAAAAATACTGATTTTGACAAGTATAAGTTACGGTTTATGGCTGTTTAAAGAGTTTATTTATCAGTTCTATGAAATGAGTGATCGCTTATAATTGGGTGGAGCTCGCTGTACCCTGAATTTGCCAGAATGATTGAATTTAACATCCGGTTGACATCAGGTTAAAGTGAACTTCACCCCTAAATCAAAAGACAAAATATCATTCGCGCGAAAACAGGAATCTGGTAACCTGTCTGCCCATGCCGGGAGATTCCTATGCCGTAGGCACCCCTTACGGGGATTTCTCGGGAATGACAGTTGGTTTTCAATGTAGGGACAAATTTATTTTATAAACAGCATCGTCTTAGTCTCGATGTACCCCCCCGTATCGAGCTTGTAGAAATATACGCCGCTGGCATAGGGGGAGGCATCAAACGAGATTGTGTGATTGCCGGCCGGGTAGATACCATCAGCAAGTGTGGATACTCTCTCGCCCAGTACGTTGTATATATCGAGTGTTACCTGAGACTGTATATCCAGGTCGAATCTTATGGATGTTTTAGCATTGAACGGATTGGGGTAGTTCTGGTGAAGGCTTATCCCTGATGGCAGTGGTGTGGTTTCCTCTATGCCCGTCAGTTCACCATATTTCATGAATGTGTTCTCCTGCCCAACTACGTAAACATTATGCTCATCAACCGCGAATACGTCAATTAGAAAATGATGGTAATCTATGTTTTGCGCTTCCTCCACCCAGGTGACTCCGCCATCCGTGGTGTGAAGAACTATATGACTGACCGCGTACGCCTGTAATGAGTCGAGGCTAAAAATGTTGGATACAACAGATTCTAAAGTATCCGGATTATCTTGCCGTACCCAATTATACCCATTCTCGGTATGTATTATCATTCCGCCATCACCCCCGGCCCAGCCGAAAGAATTATCGTACATGTGTAAGGTTGCCCAGTATCCCAGCGTCGCGCTTTGATCGGCCAGCCATTCACCGTTTAAATAGTGACGGATTATCGAACCGCCACATACCCAGGCCTGGTTTATCGATTCGGGGCAGGAAATCGCGGTCATTCCGGCCACGGCGAGATCTGCAAGCTCGTATACACTATCGGCACATACTTTAGCCACCCAGCCGTTATCGCCGCAAATAAATCCGACCTCGGAGCCCGGGGGGAAATCTATACCCCTCACATTAGACGGGAAAGATAAACTTATTAGATTCCAATTAGCCCCGGAGTTCTCGGTATAGAAAACAGCGCCACTGCTCCCGGCGGCAAATCCACGGTTTTCATCCAACATATAAACTTCATTTATGCTTGTCGGCATTTCTTGTATCTCGAACGATTGCCCGGCATTATCGGTATAAAATATAACTGTTGCAGTGCATGTCGTTAACCAGCCCTTTTCACCTACAAAAAACACACTGTTAATTCCTGGTGATCCGGAATGATCGGGCAGATTATCACTCAAATCCATCCAGCCGTATGTTTGAGCGGGGAGGGCTGTTGGCAATAATATCATCAGAAGAATGATCAGTATTTTTATTTTCATCGATGTTTCTCCTGTGATGTTTTATATAGCGGCAGGCAGGGACGCCTGCAGGTCACAATGTATTATCAACATCGGAGGCTGGTTAGTCCACAGATAGGCAGGCAAGCCCCAGGTTGGCTTGACCTACTTTACTAACAACATCCTCTTAATAAAACTCCACCGAATGGCTTATCAACTCGCCGTTATCGTAAATGAATTTGGCCGAGAAATATTTATCATCACCAAGCCACTTGAGAAAGATTTTATCACCGTCCCAGAGGTTCAAATCCAGAAGTTTATCGTTGTCTATCCACTCCAGGTTGCCCTCGTTGGAGACTATCATCTCGCCCTCGGATTTATCTGCGGTGAATATGAACACGTACCAGTCGTTGGTACCATCGAAATTGGGGAACGTGATAAAACCACGCATGACCGGCTCGATCATGGTCAGACCCGATTCCTCCTCCACCTCGCGTATAGCGCATTGCTCGGGCGATTCGCCGGGTTCGAACTTGCCGCCCAGGCCGTTGTATTTGCCCTCGTGCATATCGTTCTCTTTTTTCACCCGGTGAAGCATCAGGGTTTGCCTACCTTTACGAAGGTAGCACAGTGTTGCTAAAATCGATGACATGTTTGAATATAATATACTATTCTCGAAATTGAAAATGGAATCTCATTATTCGCAGGGCGGCCAGCCAATATACTCCTGTGCCGGTACCTCATCCTGCGTTTCCCATACCGGCGGGTAATCAGGGCAAAATCTCAAAGCGTTGCGTCCCAGGAAATAGTTAACCATATAGGTGACATCAGCACCGATAACCTCGCAGTCGCCGTTGGCGTCAGCCGAGCAAAAGAAATCCCCGTAAAGGCATGGTACTGATAATGGCAAGCCACGGAAATAGTTTACCAGGTATGTGACATCACTACCATTTACTGATGGCGGCCAGAGTCCAGCGTGCATATTGACATCACCGGGCAAATATGTATTGACGAAATCCACCAGCACTGATTCCTCATTGGAGTAATCACTCTCGATTCCTGAGTTATCAACAGCAGTCACTCTTATGTATGCTTTTCCTCCGGGAATCCTGGTGATATCTGTGAAATTGGCAAAGCATGAATCGTAAAATACCGTCGGCCCTTGTTGGTAGTCGAGATAAATTTTATAGTAAGCAACATTCGTATCGCCGAATTTATAGAATATCAGATGAACGGAGCTGTCGGTTACTTCGGCTGTCAATTCCGGCCTGGCGGCAATTCCATGCCAGGGAAATCGGAATGACCTGTACGAGAAAACGCGATGGTCATCCCATAAAGAGAAAGTCAATTCCCAGGCGACACTGCTGTCAACGCGACACTCGGTGGCCGTCAATCGAGCTCGCCCTCCCCAGCCTATCATCGTGTTACCGTTGGGGAGACGCTGCGTGTTACCCATAAACGGGCCGTATACACGCTCAGATTTTTTATAAGCCCAGGTGGCCGTACAGGTCATTGCCAGCGTATCCAACTCGAATTCGACAGGACCTGAGTTACTGTATTGGGACGGTTGCAGGCGGGCGTTATCGTAAATGGTAATATGTCCGTTGTCCAATCGCCTGATATCATGAGGGCGTGACCAGCCCTGCGGATAGCCGATTACCTCGAAATCACTGTTACCGCCGCCTAATCTCCAAATGAATTCCCCGGTTACCATATCGATTTTCGCGAACTGCTCCATGTTACGGAAACAGGTAAGAAGATTACCGTCGCTATCAAGCTCGAGCGTATTACCATGCACCGGATCGTTATATCGACTATCATCGGTGGTTAAACTCGAGTGCCCCATATCGAGATAGTCCCAGCTTCGCCATTGAAATACAACGTTTTTATTGCTGTCCAATTCCTGAATCACGTAACCGGCGATTTCAACCTCAATCGCAGTAGGGCTACCCGGATCCTCGACTCTCTGTATATCGTATGCCGCGATGAGGTAATGTCCGCTATCCAAAATCTGAAAATCATGCTCATCGGTAAAATAGCCGTTCATCGCCCGAACCGAATCTATGATAGAATAAGTCGAATCCATGATATAGAAATACGGGGTAGCATCCAGAATGTAGGTTAATAACCCATTGGATTGTTTCTTGAAATCCCAGGCATAGGTAGAAAGCTTTTTATAGAAAACCGGGTTAGCATCGTTGTCCAATATTAATAAGTATGGCGTTATGATATCTCTCCCTTGATTGGCTAAAAACACGTAGCCGGAATCGGGATTGTCATTTTCTAACAAGGCCATCAATGGTAAATCGGAAGGCAACGAACTATCCCTGTCCAATATCAGATCTGATTCTAATGGGATATCATGGTTCGATTTCTGCTCGCCATAAACTTCGTCTTTCAGAAGCAATTTCATACCCTCGCTAACCTCGCGCGCATAATCCGAGGAAATAGTAAAACTATATGAGCCATCAACGATCATGGTCCCAACACGCACGCTGTCGAATGTAACCGTTATGGTTTCGCTGAGACGGAAAATCCTGACCGGATCGAGAATTACGGTGAAATCGTCATCTGAAGGGATAACATTAAAATCATAATCACCATAATAATCTCCAACTATTGAAACCTCCTCCAGATGAGAATAATCGTCGCTGGTAAAATATAGGCCGGTCCTGAAAATTAGAGTAGTTTCCCTGAGATGTAAATCTGAACCAGGCAGGGGCGATACGAAAACGAAAGCTTCCTCGGGAGTTTCGGCTAACGACTGATTAATGGTCAGCAATATTATCAATAACGTAAAAAATGAATGCCTGATAAAAGCCATCTTACTATCCCTTGAATTTTAAAACATTTCAAATCTTTTCACGATAATCGAGGAAGTTTGTCTCTGATTTAAAATACAACTAAATGAACACTTATCAAGTACTAATTGCATAATTATTATAACGCGATTTCAAAGCGAAAAATAAAAAGTCTTACAGCTTATGCTAAATCTATAAAAGATACAACATTAGATAGATAACGATGCCGCTCACCGAAACGAACATCCACACCGGCCACACCCATTTGACCAGCTTTATATGCTTATTGAATCGCTGTTTAAAGGCGAACCAGACTGCGGCAAGTATAAAAGGTACCATCAAACCGGCTAAAATTACATGCGGAATCAGTATGATAAAATACACGGGCCGCGTCCAGTCATGATAGGGATACGGCACCGAACCCACCGCCCGATGGTAAATCAGGTATGATATCAAAAATAACGCGGATGAGACCAGGGCCGATATCATAATTTTCTTATGCCTGACAGGATCGTTCCTTTTGATAAACGTGTAACCGATACCAAGCAGTACCGCGCTTATGAAATTGAGTATGGCGTTCAGTGTCGGCAGATCGCTTATGTTCATTCCAATTCTCCCGCCAATTGCCTGATATTATTTTTCAGTCCGGTCATACTTTCGCTGTTTATACCCTCATGGTAGCTTCGTATGCGACCGAATTGATCTACCAGTATGAACTTGGTGGTATGACCCATGGGCAGCGATTCGGCAGGCAGCATGAACTGTTTTTCGCATAGCTCGGTTACCTGCTCTAACGGGGCGTTCAAGAATATCCAGCGACCATCATTGACCCCTAAGCCATCGGCGTAATTCCTTAAGACCGCCAATGAATCACGCACCGGGTCGACGGAGATCGAGACGAACTGCACTTTATCGGAATGCGCGTACAGATCGTACAGGTCGGTCATATTGATAGCCATCACCGGGCAAACACTTTCGCAGTTGGTGAAAATGAAATCGACCACGCTAAGCTTACCCTGCATCTGTTGTAATCCCCAGGGCTTACCGGTATAAGCATCGATAAACTCGAACTCCGATAGCTCACCCCAGACGGGTATCCTCGAGCGCGCCCGGTTGGCGGCGTTGACAACCAGGGTAGCTGTCAACCCCAGCAATAGCATAGCGGCAACAGCCCAGATAAGCATTTTGGGATATGATTTTTCGGCTTCCATTCAAGCCTCCTGATTTCTGCCCAGAGCCGTGAATGATATCAGGATAATTCCCACGGTCAGGCCGGCTACCCATAAATGGATCACCTGAAAAACCGGAGAGACTCCCAGAGACAGCATGACTCCCCCCAGAACGAGCTGAATTATCACCAGCCCCGACATAGTCCAGGCGCTTTGCCAGTTCAACGAGGAGGGTTTCACGCTTCTATTCAATATCGAATAAGCTACGTACAAAGTAAGAACGGCAAACACGATCCCGACTACAGGGTGAAGGAGTTTGATCGCGCCGGCCTGCGCCAACAATGAGGATCCCGACAGCAGCGGGAACCGCTCGGTCAATATCTCTAATGCCTCCCTGAATTGCGTGCCCATTATCACCTGAATTATTGCCAGCACCCATAGTATACCCATCCACGTTTTCATTCGTGCCGGATATTTCGATTGCTTCTCGGAATCGGTTCGTTCCAGATAGTAAACCTGCTGCGATACGTAAATCATTAAGCTGACGATCACCAGCGCGATAACCATATGCACGGATACGACGAGCGGCTCGAGTTCGGTGGCGATAACGCGGCTGCCGTGCCATCCCTGGAAAGCAACCAGCAAGCCGGCGACTACCGAGGGAATGACGATTTTCGGCATCCTGAAAAATTTGATTAGCGCCCAGATCGCGACTATGGCGATCAGGATACCGACAGCAACTCCAATGAGCCGGTTTATATATTCTATCCAGGCTAAAGTGAAATTAAACAGGTTAGGATCGATATCGGCCGGCAGTTGACTTACGCTTAAAGGCGGTATCCACCTACCGAAACACCTCGGCCAGTCGGGGCATCCCAAACCGGCCCCGGAAACCCGAACCAGTCCGCCGACGAATATCAGGAAGTATGTCGCCAGCGTAGCGAAAATAGCGAATAATCTAAACGGTTTCATATCCTACACCATCCCTTGTTAAACCGTGCTACTCGTATTTACTACAGATCTATTCAATTTTCAACGCTATTAGTTGTTCTAATGATGTTCCGACTCATGCGTCAACGAGTCGGGGCTTTCGATGCTAGAATCGGGTGACATGTCGTTATACATTTTCGCATTATGCTCGATCGGCCTCTCCGATTCGAAATGTATACGGCCGCGATCGACCGTATCGAACATCGTTAAGCCGATGAAGATAGTTAAAAATGTCATAGCTACTAAGAATATTATCAGGAATATTTTCTTATCATACCAGAGATGCATGAATATGAACGCCACCAGCGTCGCCTTGACCGAGGCGATAACAACCGCTACGATAGCATTCCAACCGCCCAGGTCGATAAACGATACTCCCACCGTGATAGCGGTCAACACTATCAGCGCAAAACCCACCGTCAGGTAAGTCTTAAGCGGTATTACGTGAGCTTCTATTTTAGATACATGATTCGCCGTCATATCAACCTATCAGGTAAAGTAACGGAAACAGGTATATCCAGATCAAATCCACTAAATGCCAGTACAACCCGGTCAACTCCATTGGCGTAAAATATTCCGGGGAGAAATCACCGCGTATCGTCCTTTTTAAAATCCAGATGATCGTCCCCATACCCGCCAGTACGTGTATACCGTGAAGCCCGGTCATCATGAAATAAATGCTGAAAAATATGTGCGGGTTGTCGCCTTTGACACCCGAGAAAGTGTAATATTTACCGGGAAGCTGTCCGAGATGAAACTTGTGACTGTATTCGAAATATTTCACTACTAAAAACACGCCCGCCAGTACCAGCGTACTAACGAGAAACATTATCGCTTTTTTACGATCATCAAGCTGGATATACCTGATAGCCAGGGCCATGGTTACCGAGCTTGAAATAAGTACTATTGTGTTCAGCGTACCCATGTACACATTAAGAAACTTATGCGCGTTCACGAACATATCCGGCTGCCAGACACGATAAATCGAATAAGCCACGAACAGGCCGCCGAACAGAAGAATCTCCGTAAGCAGGAATATCCACATTCCCAGCTTGGCGGATTCGCGCTGCTGCTGGGGCTCGCTAAAGTGATGAGCCAGATTCCTGGGATGATTTACGGCGTGATCGTCTGTCACCGTTTGAATGTCCTTTCGGGTACTATCTTATCGTAATCGTATGGCCCGTGTTTGAAAGTCGGGGTTTGCAAGAAATTCTCTTTCGGCGGAGGTGAGGTGGTTTCCCACTCCATGGTTAACGCTCCCCAGGGATTGTTTCCCGCGACCTTGCCTTTGAAAATAGCGTGAATCAAATAGAAAGCCATAAGGAAGAAACCAACGGCCATTACCATCGAGCCAATTGAGCTGAAACCATGCAACGGCTGGAATTGATCCAGGTAGTTGTAATAGCGACGCGGCATGCCTTTAGAGCCTAGAATAAATTGCGTAAAAAATGTCATGTTAAAACCTACGAATACGAAGGCCGCTGCGATTTTCGCCAATGTCTCGTTATACATCCGGCCCCAGATTTTCGGCCACCAGTAATGTATTCCGCCCAGGAAAGCCATCACCGTACCGCCTACCATCACGTAATGAAAATGAGCCACTACGAAATAAGTGTCGTGTAGATGAACATCCGTGGCCAGCGCGCCCAGGAATATGCCGGTAAGCCCGCCGATGGTAAACAGGAATAAAAACGACAGGGCGTACAGCATCGGGGTTTCAAAAGTGATATGGCCTTTATAAAGAGTTGCCAGCCAGTTGAACACCTTTATACCCGAGGGTATGCCGACGAGGAATGTCAGGAACGAGAATATCATCGCCGCCAGTTGCGATTGACCGCTGACGAACATGTGATGCCCCCAGACCAGGAAACTTATGAATGCGATGGCCAGGCTGGAATAGGCAATTGCCTTATAGCCGAATATTTTCTTTTTTGAAAAAGTCGAAATCAATTCGCTGATAATACCCATGCCCGGAAGTATCATTATATACACCGCCGGATGGGAATAGAACCAGAAGAAATGCTGATACAGCACCGGATCGCCACCCATGGCCGGATCGAATATGCCGATTCCTACGACTCGTTCGAGTATAAGAAGCAGCAGCGTGATACCCAGAACCGGCGTTGCCAGCACCTGAATGATAGCGGTGGCATACAGGCCCCACACGAATAACGGGAGCTGAAACCAGGTCTGTCCCGGCGTTCTCATCTTATGAATCGTGACTATGAAATTCAGCCCGGTAAATATCGAGGAGAAACCGAGGATAAACACCCCCAGCGTCATCGAGACCACCGAGCTCGTTGTTTCCGTACTGTACGGCGTGTAAAATGTCCAACCGGTATCGACGGAGCCCGAAGCGATCGAGTAAACCGCGAACACCGATCCGAAAATGTATATCCACCAACTGGCCAGGTTTAGTTTAGGAAACGCCACATCTTTGGCACCGATCATCTGCGGCAAAAGGAAATTACCCAGCGCCGCGGGAATCGAGGGGATGATAAACAGGAATATCATCACTGCCCCGTGAAGAGTGAATACCTGGTTGTATGTTTTAGCCTCGATGAAATCCTTGCCGGGGCCTAGTAGCTCCAGCCTGATCATCAGGGCGAACATACCACCGATAAAGAACGCCGCCATGATACTGAACAGGTACAATACCCCGATACGTTTGTGATCGAGGGAAAATATCCACGACCTGATACCTTTATCGGCGTTTAAATAATTCGTTTCCGGGATGGTATTCATTTTTGATCACCAACCTACTTTAAAGATTTTATGTATGCAATCAAGGCATCGATTTGACGGTCATTCAAGATACCCTGGTATGTCGGCATCACCGGCTGGAAACCATCCACGATGGATGCCTGCGGCTCGAGCACCGATTCGCGAATGTAGTTCTCATCCACGGTTACGGTTTTGCCGTCTTTCAATCGCACCGATTTACCGAACACACCATTCAGGTGAGGCCCGACCGCGGCCTTACCCTCGACGCTATGACAGGTATAACACGCTCTCGTTCGAAAGAGTTTCTCTCCGAGCTTATCGGCGGGCATATCCTCGCCGCCACCGGCGCCGGTTTCAAGCCAGGCATCGTATTCTCGCTCGGAGACCACCTTGACCTTGCCTATCATATCCGAATGGCTGTCGCCGCAGAATTCCGCGCAGAACAGGTTATGCTCGCCGATTCCGGTGGCCTCGAACCAGGTGATAGTATAGCGATTGGGTAACACGTCCATCTTGATTCTGAAATCAGGTACGAAAAAACTATGTATAACATCCCTGGAGGACATGAGCAGCTTAATCGGTTTGCCCACCGGTACCACAAGCTCGTTAACCATGTTGATACCCTCGGGATAATCGAATGTCCAGAACCATTTCTGACCCGTTACTTTTATCTCTATAGCATCTTTAGGGACTACGTTCATTTTCAGGTAGACATTGAACCCCCAGAAGAACACGATGATAACCATTATGGTCGGTATGACGGACCAGAGTAATTCCAGTTTGGTGTTATGCGTTATCCCCGGTGTGGTAGAATCCTGTTCCTGGCTTTTATGGCGGTATCTCAGGCTGAAAAATATCATACCGAACACCACGATCGCGAATAACGCTATCGAGGCGTAAACCATGAAATAGAATAACGCGTCAACCTCGCCGGCTATAGTAGAGCCGCCCGGAGGCATGAATAATGTTCCGGTAGTATCCATTCTCACTTACATTCGTTTTCGATCGTTTTACATTGAATCAATCTCTACAAATTAGATACGGTGGCGGGAAAGGCTTCCCATCACCTCACTAATTATCTTCGCTTTAGTATTAATAACATGATCATGACGCTGCTACCGAGGTCGCGCCTTTCTTGCGACGTTCTTTCAGCCACAGCCCCATCAAAAATACCCCGAAAAGTATCAATGTGATAAATCCGCCCAGGCGCATGACATTACCGGCGAACACCACATAACTTCCGGCGTCGGGATCGTAGTGATAACAATACAGCACGATCTTATCCAACGTGTTACCGACTTTACCCTCGGAGGCTTCCAACAACGCGAAACGTAAATCACGTTCGGGATATTCTATGCCATACAGGTAACGAGATATCTTGCCCTCCGGCGTCAGTATTACGAGTACGGCCGGGTGCGCGTACATCTCCTGTTTCTCATCATAATAATATTCGAATCCGACGGCATCCGCCAACGTCCGCGAGTTTGCCTCCGGGCCGGTCAGGAAATCCCAGCCGTTTTCGATTCCCGGCTTACCGATTTCTTTTATATAATTAGCTTTCTTGGCCGCAGCCAATACCGGGGTTTCCGTCGGGTCGATCGTGACACTGACAATCTGAAACTCTTTACCGGGTTGCCAGGCCAACTCTTTCATGGCCTCGCTGACACCGTTCATTATCAGGTTACACAGCATCGGGCAGGAATAATAGCCGAGGATCAATATCACCGGCTTATCGTTGCCGAAATATTTACTCAGCTCGATTTGCTCGCCCCTGTCATCGGTAAACTGCAAGTCCAGGGGAATAAATTCATTCAGATGCTCCTTGACATCGATATCGCGAAGCTCTTCCGGGTCCTCCTTGACCGTCTGAGCGGATAATTCGGAGGCGCCCAATAGCGTGAGTAACGCCAATGTGATGGCTATTATATTGATCTGATTATTCATTGTATTTTTCATGACGATACTGATTATCCCCCCGTTTAGTTACTCTTTCTCTCCTGGTACGCCTCATCGGCGATAAGCTGCATAGCCCTGTCAATGGGGATTCTGTAAATTCCCTTTTCGGCATCCAGAAGTTTGTAGCTGTTTAGCTCCTCGGTCTCTCGGGCGCGAAGTTCGCGGATTGCCACCGATTGAGGTTTCAATACCACATCCTCGACCATCTTGCGAGATGATGAGGCGAAGTATTGATACATTATCACCAATAGTATAATAATCACGACCGCGCCGATAGCGCCCAGTATCAGCACTTTAACGGCGTTGATATCCCGCTTCTCGTAACCGGCCCGGCTATCGTGGTTTTCATTCGATTCTATTTTATCGGTCATATCAGTCTCATCCAATCAGTGATTAACGAAATTCATGGAATTTCGCAGCCTCGGATCGTTAACCGGCAGAAGCGGTTGCGAAATTACTTTGCGCCAGAATACCCAGACATACACACCCCCAACGCCAAGCATCGTCGTTAAATCCATCCAGGAGAGATGCGCTCCCTCGTGATATAGTGATGGCATGACCAGCCAGTACAAATCCACCCAGTGCATCAGCAGCACCCACAACGCCATGGTAGTAAGCACGATTTTGTTTTTCTTGGCGTCCTGCGGGAACAGCCCGAAAAACGGCACACCGAAATGCCCGAATACTATCAGCAGGGTGAATATCTTCCAAGAGCCTTGCCAGCGATGTAAAAACCAGACAGTCTCCTCGGGGATATTACCGTACCAGATCAGGAAATATTGCGAGAACGCCATGTATCCCCAGAACACTACGAAAGTGAATATCAATTTTCCCAGATCATGATAATGCTCGACTGTCACCTCTTTGCCCAGTATACCATTGCGCTTGAAATACATCACGAAAAGAACGGTGAAACTGAACATGGAAACAACGCCGCCGGCGAACACGTAAGCGCCGAATATCGTCGAATACCAATGAGCATCCAATGACATGAGCCAATCGAACGAGGCGAATGTCAGGGTAAAGGCAAACAGGATAATGCCCGGCGCGCTGATCTTTCTCATCTTAGCGATATGAGCCTTGTTGCTTCCCGTATCTTGTTCCAGGGATGTTTTATATAATAGTCGCGCGAGCACGAACCAGATTAAGAAATAACCAACCATCCTTATAATAAAGAAAGTAGTATTCAGGTAAGGAGCCTTGTCTTGCAATAAATGATCGGAGGCGACGGCATCGTGATGGCTCCAGTGATACAGGTCGCCGATCCCCGCTATTATGGGAAGAGCAAGTACTGCCATGACCGGTAGGGCGCACATGATATTTTCGAAAAGCCGTCTCAGTACGATACTCCAGGTAGCCGAGGTCAAGTGATGAATCATCACGAAAAACAGCCCGCCCAGACCGATTGAAGTCCAGAACATGAAAGCGGTCAAGTAGGAATGGAAAAACTGCTTGGAATCCATGAAGTAACCCAGCAAACTAAGCGCCAGCCCGACTATGCCGATTGTCAGCGATATCTTGCCGAGATTACCGCCTTCGGTCAGCTTATATGTTTCGTTATTAAGTTTAATAGCCACGTTATTTTACGGTCTCCCTCAATTCGATAGGAATATCATCCATGGTCGCGTTACGGCTTCTCTGTAAGGCTCTCAAATAAGCGATAATCGCCCAACGGTCATCGGGGGGTATCTGGTGACGGTAGCTCGGCATATTGCGAATACCGTTGGTGATTACCCCGAATATCTCGCCGGCAGGCATCTCCCTGATTCTCTCGGAATGGAAAGTCGGCGGCGGTACGTACCCGCGATCGACCATGATACCTCGGCCATCCCCGACACGGCTGTGACACGGTGAGCAATAAATATCGAAACGCTCCCGGCCTCTGTCGAGTAGCTGGCTGTTTACGGTAACCGGCGCTTTACTCACGAAAGAGCCATCGGGATTCTTACCTTTGTAGTACCTGTCATCTTCGCGAAGGTCATCCCGGGCAACCGTTCCGGCAACGGGGGTGCGCATGGTAGCGCGATCCTCGAAAAATTCGCTTTCCGATTGAGCTTTGTATTTCGGCTGGCTGTCCATGTTGGGGTTCAGATGTATCGGCGGTTTATCCGAGGGTTGTTCCCTCGTACAGCCCGCCACTATAGCTAGCGTGAGTACGAGAAATATTACGGACGCTCGCTTCAATCGTTTATGATCTTTAATTGTTCTCATTGCTCCTCGAGAATTTCGATATTCTTTCCACCCAGTGATTCGAAAAACGATCTGGTATCGTTCGCATCGAATAACGGATCACCCGATTCCACCGTAATGAAGAAACCGTCGTCGGTGGCCTCGGCGAACCGATCGGAGTTGAATACGGGATGATTGAACCTCGGCAGACCGTTCAAGGCCAGCATGCCTACCAACGCCGCGACCGCCGAGAGCAGCACGCCCAGCGCGAAAGTAATCGGCGTGTACGCCTGGTAGCTGAAAAACGGCTTGCCCGAAATAACCAGCGGGTAATCGATCGTACTGGTCCACCACTGCAACGCCAGCGCTCCAGTAGTGCCGATAATTGCCGCCAATCCGACTATCCAGCCTAACGGGGAACGTTTCAAACCCATCGCCTGATCCATGCCGTGAATCGGAAACGGTGAATGGCAGTCGTACTTTTTATAACCGGCCTCGTGAAACTTCTTCGCGGCCCTCATCAATTCAGCGGTACCATCGAATTGACCGAGCATGCCCAGTGTTTTGGAATTAGTGACATCAGGCATTAATGACCTCCTCCGGCGTGATGAGGATCGGCTTCCGGCAATACGCTTTTAATCTCCGACATCGAAACCATAGGCAGGAACCTGATAAACAGTAAGAACAGCGTGAAAAACAATCCGAACGAACCGATGAAGGTGCTGATATCCCATATAGTCGGTTTGTAATAGTCCCAGTTGGCCGGTAAAAAATCGCGCGACAGGGAGGTTACCACGATCACGAAGCGCTCGAACCACATGCCGATATTTATCAGTATGCTGGCGATAAACATTACCTTAATACTCCTGCGCCATTTCTTTATCCAAAATATTTGCGGCACCAGTACGTTGCACGATATCATGATCCAGTACGCCCAGGCGTAATTTCCGAACGCCCTGTTGATAAACGCGAATTGCTCGTAAATATTACCGCTGTACCAGGCGATGAAAAATTCCATGCTGTAAGCGTAACCAACCATCATACCGGTTGCCAGCATGATCTTGTTCATTTTCTCCAGATGGCTTACCGTGATGATATCATCCAATTTATAAATCTTACGGGCGATAATCGAAAGCGTGACTACCATCGCGAAACCGGAGAATATCGCACCGGCCACGAAATAGGGCGGGAATATCGTAGTGTGCCAGCCCGGCAGTATGCTTATGGCAAAGTCGGTACTGACCACGCTATGAACCGATAGCACCAGCGGCGTGGAGATACCGGCCAATATCAAATAAGCCAGTTCGTAGTGCCGCCATTGTCTGTTGCCGCCGCGCCAGCCCAGAGCGAGTATGCCCAGGATGATCTTTTTCGTTTTGGATACGGCCCGGTCGCGCATTGTCGCCAGGTCGGGAATCAAGCCCGTAAACCAGAACAATAGCGAGGCCGCGAAATAGGTACTTACCGCGAAAACGTCCCAGAGAAGGGGCGAACGGAAATTCGGCCACATACCCATCTGGTTGGGCAGGGGGAACATATAATATACGATCCAGATCCTGCCGACATGAATTGCCGGAAAAATCAAAGCGCAGGAGACCGCGAATAACGTCATCGCCTCGGCAAAACGGTTTATCGAGGTACGCCAGCGCTGTCTCAGAAGAAACAGTACCGCCGAGATCAACGTACCGGCGTGGCCGATACCGACCCACCAGACGAAATTGATAATCGCCCAGCCCCAGCCTACGGGATTGTTCAACCCCCAGATACCGACTCCCTCCCATACCAGGTAGCCGATAGAGCCGAACAGTACCAGCAGAAGCGAGAAAGCCGCGCCGAATGCCAGGTACCACACCGGCGGCGTTTTACGTTCGGTAATGCCGCTGATTTTATCGGTAATGCCGGCGAATGTTTGCTTGCCGCCAAGAAGCGGCGGGTCCAGGGACTCGGCTGTTTCTATGTTTTGAGATTGGCTGCTCATGTTATCTCGATCGTGAAATTTTATCGGAATCGTTGAAAAAATGCCTGAGGTGGTAGGAATCTTTACCTGCCACTTTTATCAAACGGTATTTTGCCGGGAAAGGATTTCCGGCGATATATGCAAACATTCTTATCAGCAATTCCATCATTAACTTTCCATCGTCTTATAATCTATCAATTCCGGATTCGGGTTCCTGATTTTCGCCAGATACGAATTACGCGGACGAACGTTCAACTCGCCCAGGAGTTCGTAATTGCGGTCGATACGTTTCTGTTTCGATACTTCGCTTTCGGGATTGTTGATATTCCCGAATTGTATAGCCTGGGTCGGGCAGGCCTGCTGACAGGCTGTCTGGAATTCGTTATCAGCCACCTGACGGCCCTCGGTTTTAGCTTTCTGTTTGGCGCGATTTATTCGCTGTATACAGAACGTGCATTTCTCCATCACACCGCGCGACCTGACCGTGACATCCGGGTTCTGGCTCATCTTCTCTACTTCGTTTTTATCTTTCGTGTAATTGAAGAAATTGAATCGCCTGACTTTGTACGGGCAGTTATTGGAACAGTAGCGAGTTCCTATGCATCGGTTGTAGGTCATCACGTTAAGCCCCTCTTTATCGTGAGACGTTGCCGCTACCGGGCAAACCGATTCGCAAGGAGCGTTCTCGCAATGCTGACAGGCAACCGGCATGTGGACCATCTCCGGCTCGTCGACATCACCCGAGTAATATCTGTCGTTACGAATCCAATGCATCTCGCGGCCGTTAGCAACTTGCTCTTTGCCAACGATCGGGATATTGTTCTCGCTCTGGCAGGCGATAGTGCAAGCGTTACAGCCGATACAGGTATTCAAATCGATCACCATACCCCATTGATATCCTTTGCTGTAGTCGTGGTCGGCATAGATCGATTTCAACGGGGGATGCTCGACCATCTCCTCGGCGAACTCGGGATTAACACGATATTCCTCGAGCGTCGCCTCGCGGATGAGTGGGCGTCCCTCCATGCTGTTATGATCCTGCGTATTGGCTATCTTGTATTTCACGCCGGTGCCGATAGCTTTCGCGCCCGAACCGAAATAATCCGAGCCGGAGGTTCGAATCCTATACGTATCGAATCCTACCTTATTACCGACATTGCCCGCCCGCTCACGGCCATACCCCATATACAAACCAACCGTGTAATTCGCCTGCCCGGGCACGATCCAGATCGGCAGGTTTAATTTCCGGCCGTCGAATTCGAGATCTATCATGTCGGCGTTGGAAAGCCCCAGTTCTTTCGCAGTCCTGGGATTTATCAGGGCCGCGTTATCCCAGGATATTTTGCTCACGGGATCGGGCAGTTCCTGAAGCCAACCGTTATTGGCGAATCTGCCGTCATAAACCTGCGAGGGATAGAAATTCACCTCGAGATTATCGATTGAGGCAGGTTTACTTTCAGCATTATAAGTATCTTTTCTTATTCTATTTTTATTGATTTTAGCATTTACCTCAGGCGAGGTCGAATTTTTATGCAAGCCATCGTGAAGAATCCGTCGCCACTTCTTCTCGAAATCGCCGCCTGACAGCATTTTCTTCCAGGTTTCGCGCACTATTTCGTAACCGCGCTTATCGCGACCGGTGGAGAGCAAAGCGTAAAACTCGGCATCGGCCTTACCACCGAACAACGGTTCGATCATCGGCTGAATTACGCCGGTAGTACCGTCATCCGAGCGAACATCCCCCCAGCTTTCGAGATAATGCGCTTTAGGGATATGCCAGCCAACCAGTCTGGAGGTCTCATCGAGATAGCCACTGAAATGAACCGTGTTCTCGACCCTACCGAGCGCCTTCTCGAACTCTATATCAACCGGGGCATCATAAACCGGATTACCACCCAGTATAACCAGCGTACCGACTTTGCCGTCATGCATGGCCCTGGCGAGTTCGCGCATGTCGTTCGTGCTTGATAAAACCGAATCATCTATTTTATGGAAAACGATAGTTCTTCCGAAATTCCCCAGAGCTTCGTTTATCACGAACACGAGTTCGTGCACCCATACCGGTTGACGTCTACCCGCAACCACCAGGCTTTTACCTTTAGCGGAAATCAAATCTTTAGCCAGGGCCTCGAGCCATTTATCATCCTTATCGGGATTATTATTTTCAGGCAGATCGGGGAGGCCGAGTCCCTGTCGTTTGAGTTGCTCGGCCAGGGCCAGCGTGAACTCGCCGATCTCGCCGCTTCTTTTTCTCAGGCGATGGTCGGCCATGCCGCCGGTTATCGAAAATGCGTTCTCTACTACATAAAGGCGGTTCATTTTATCTTTACCGCTTTTCATGCGACGGCCATCGGCAAAGCCTCGCGCTGCCTTTATATTTTCGCTCTCGGAGTGCAGAAAATCGGAATCGAGCGACAGGATGACATCCGCGGAACCGGTTTTGAAATCGGGCCTGAGTTGCTTGCCGGTTAAATTTTCTATCGCCCTGAAAATATTCTCATCACTAACGGGTTCCCAAGATACCCACCTGGCATCCGGATAAGCTTTTTTAATTTCCTTTTTATGATAAGACAGGGTGGGCGAGCTGAATTGCTCGGAAAGAAAAGCCAACCCCTTACCTTTATTCGATTTGTATTTATCTATTTGACCTCGCCAGAATGTAACGAAATTATCGTAATTATCATCGGTTTGATCGTGCCTGACAATTTTCGCGCGGTCCGGATCGTATAAACCGAGTATCGAAGCCTGTATCAGTGAGTTTGAGGTTCCCATCGTAGAGTCGTGATCGGGGTTACCCTCGATTTTGGTGGGCCTGCCCTCGTGCGTTTCCACGATAAGCCCGAACGCCGAATTGCCGAAAGGCATCGAGGTGGCGTAATATGTCGGCACACCCGGAACAACCTCCTCGGGCTGCACCACGTATGGTATTATCTTCTCGACCGGCCGGCGGCATCCCGCCAACGAGGCCATTGCCATAGAGGCGCCCATTAAGGTCAAGAAATTGCGGCGGCTCATCTGGCTGGGCATTTCCTCGTTATTTTCGTGGTAGCGTTTCAAGAGCGTTTTACGATATTCGCGCGAATCCTTGAACTGCTCCAGGCTTAGCCAGTATTTTCTCCCCGTATTATTATTATCTTTACTCATCGATGACATCCTGAACATTGTATCGTGGGATTGATATTTTTTTCTTTCATCTGCTTTTCGGCGAATTCGAGCTGATTCTCCGGCGGCAGCCACTGCATATTAGTCAGCTCCGATCGGGGCCGGATGTGCATTCTCGGGTCGCGATGGCAATCCAGACACCAGCCCATCGAAAGTGGTTTCTGTTGCGTAACCACCTCCATCCGGGCGATATTGCCATGGCAGCTCGCACAGCCAATCCCGGCATTCAAATGCGCGCTATGATTGAAATAAGCGTAGTCTGGCACTTTATGTATACGAATCCACTCCATCGGAATTTTCTTGCTCCAGCTTTCCCGTATCGGCAGTAATTTCTCGCTTTCGGGTAGTATCAGCTTATGGCAATTCATGCATGTCTGGGTCGGCGGCACATTGGCGTGCGCGGAAACCTCCACGAAATTGTGACAGTACCGGCAATCCAGACCTAAATCATCAGCATGAAGTTTATGGCTGAAAGGGACAGGTTGTTTCGGTTGATAGCCGACATCCGTGTACCAGGGCGAAAAATAGTACCATATGAAAGCGATTACGAAAACGGTCACTGAAACAGAGCCAACGGCCACATAAGTCGGAATTTTATTCGTCCATTTAGGAAATAACTGAGCCAATCGGATTCCCCTTTTGCATAATTCTTAAACAAAAGTTTCAATTATCAGCACTATGAACAATGAGAACAAGTATATGATCGAATACCTGAACAAACCCCAGGCAAGGTCTTTGCTTTTCGTCTTCCTGGCAAGATATGCTTTCCTTATAAAAACCACTCCCAACGCCGAGGCCGAAACGAAATACAACCAGCCAAAATCAACGAATAGAGGTGTCAGGCTAATTGCTACCAGGGCTAAAGTATAATAGTATATCTGTGTGAGCGTCGAATCATCGCCTCTTACGACAGGCAGCATCGGCAGCTTCGCTTTACGGTAATCATCCTTGAAACACAGCGCCAGCGACCAGAAGTGTGGCGGTGTCCAGAAAAATATGATAAGGAATAACAGCCACGGCATTAATGCCATCTTACCGGTTGCCGCGGTCCAGGCTCCCACGGGGGCCATCGCGCCGGCAATACCGCCAATAACGATATTCATGCTGGTACTGGGCTTTAACCACAAGGTGTAAAACAGGCCATAAAATAATATGGTCGAAACCGACAGGAACGCGGTCAGCCAGTTGAAAGCAAAGCCGAGCATCAAGACCCCAAGCACACCGATCGAGACCGAGAAAACCAGGGCTTGCATATTAGATAACTTTTTGAGCGGCAACGGCCTGCGTCCGGAGGTTCGCACCATCTTGGCATCAATATCCCTCTCGAAATACTGATTCAGGGCGTTAGCGCTGCCCCCGGTTAAAAACAAGGCAAGCAGAAAAACGGCCACTTTCGCTGGATCTGATATCATATTGCCCTCAATAAATAATGAGGTAATACCTGCTGCTAAAATCAGAAGCATTATCGAGGGCTTGGTAAGCTGTACCAGATTTAAAATTAAAGCGTTCATTTCTTGCTTAATAAGTTTTAAATATTTTACCGAACCGGAATCACCTGTCAATTATGGTTTACTTATATCTTATAATAGAAAATTATGCAAGTAATAATAAATTGACTGGGTTTAGGTTCGGTGTTCATTTTCTCTTTTATTTTCGGATAATTTCCGGTTGTATTATCAACTTATCTGTCAATTCTTGTCTCATAACCTTTCTGAGTTTTATTTGGTTCCCCAATAGACTGATTTTTTTATTCATGAATCTATTTGTAGCTGTTTGCAGCGGTTAGCGGGGGGGTAGCGACGATAATTACTTTCATTATATTACTAGTGTCAGGTCTATGGTTTAGGTGCGCCTCAGGGTGTCGTATTTTCCATCCTCAGCTACCGGGCTGGGATTAGCTACATTAATATAGTTACACCTGACATCACCGGGATGTGTCTGGATTAAAGCGAAACGACATCTGACACGCTTGCCAAATGATCATATCGTAAAATAATTTTAGTCAACGATTCCCGGCGAAATTATACGATTCACCGTAAAACACCGTGTATCAGTGTCAATATATACAAATTCAACTTGTCATTTATTGCTTCAAAATGTACAATGGTAATATGGCAAATTTATGTTATCCGCGTAGCGTCAGCTTTTTAAGTGTCGAGGATAGCTTGAATAGTACGAGTAAGTCGCAAGCAAGGAGAGGATAAAATGGCAGAAAAAGGGAAAAGAGATAAAGGAAATAAAGAGCAAAAGAAAAAACCCAAACACACTCCCAAGGAAAAACGAAAATTAAAGGAAGAAAAGAAGGATAAATAATCATAAGTTTTCAGCGATTTCTCATATATTTGAAATTCATTTGAAGGCAGTTCATTAGTGTCGTAATATAGTAGTGCCAGGTAATATATGAAGACTCTAAACGGCTATTAGCGAGTCATTGTTAATAGTTGTGTAAATTTATTTATCAAGCAGCGGCCTTTCTTTGTTTTTTGATTTGATTCTAATTCCATTTTCAAATTTAACTCCAGCAATCACATCTTTTACCATTTCCGGGGCGTTGATTTTACGCCATCACTAAAACTGAAGACTTTACGGGCAGCATTACAGGTGATAATTCCTATAACCGGCAGAAAGGAGATAATAGCTGCCTGAGCAGAAAAGTGAGCTGATATCAAATAAATCAAATTTCAACTAACTTTGGGATTGACTCGTAAAACCAATAACGCTAATAGTTAAGACTTAGCTTCTAAAATTAGCAATTTCATCAATAGCCCCCGCTTATCAAGCCTATAGCCAGATCTGCGACCACCTCTGTTTCTTGTTGGATATCAACAAGTTATACGCCAAGTTAAGTCTATAAAATTTAAAATATGTCAATAATATGCCACTAATTAATCACAAATAGTCATAATAAATCTTAGCTTAGAAATACCAAACATGAAATTCTCATTTAAGTACTCGAAAACGCTACAAAACAAGTGCTGTTGTTATCGTATTGTTGACGTGGATCCGTGCTCTGTTAACTTAGATGCCTTTTAGAGCGGTAGTTCTGAAAGGTTACTTTGCTTATTATTCTAATATTATTATAACTTGTGTTTTCTAGACCTGGTATTATATTTATTGTGCTTTTGGTATATCAAGCAGGAGAAGTGATATTTGAAAAGGATTAAATTTGTAATTCAAATTGCTTTAATATTCTATTCTATTAGCTATGCTGAATGGCTTCCTGAAGTTCGAATATCGGAGTCGGCAAGCAGTTATGACACTCAACTTATTATAGTAAACGACACTCTTCACGTCATCTACAGTGATATAACCGATGGCGATAAAATTCGCTATATAAGAGGTACCGAGAAAGGCGATTATTGGACGGCTTCGCAGATAATCTCGGATACCGCTGTTACAAATGGGACTACAAGCCCACAAATAATCGCAAACGATTCATTACTTATCGCTTTTTGGAGGAACCTTTTCAACACTGGATATTATTATGCCAATATTGGCTATTCCGTTTCTTACGATAGGGGAACATCCTGGTCGGAGCCGTCATATGCTTTATTTCCTAACTGGCGAAATTTTTCAAAGGTAGCCGTGTCGGCAAACGATTCATTAATAAATATAATCTTTTTTGGCGAAATAGATAATCAAATATCCTGTTATATTATTAAGAGCGATTGGTCTTTAAGTAATTGGTCGGAACCTGAAATTATGTTTACCGATATAGTTACAGGAATAAGTAGTGCTGCAATGCAGGCATATGGCAATACTATTCATTTTGTTTGGTACGGCAGGTTGATTGAACAGATTAGCGAAGAAGTGTATTATACGAGAAGCATCGATAATGGTTTTACCTGGAGCAGTAATATCGCTTTAAGTGCATTGGATGATGAATTTTCTCGTTGGCCCAGCCTTACAATCAATGAACGGGGTGATATCGCTGTTTGCTGGGTTGATTATAAGTATTCATCGGATATATTTTACGGGGATATTTCCATTAGAACAAGTAATGATTATGGCGAAAGCTGGAACGATGAACAGGAACTAACTTATGATGATGCATCCAGTGACAATGATGTATTTTGGTATTTTGATACGATAAATGTTGTCAGGCGCTATGGCTCATTAATAATAAAAGATGTTGGTTTTTTACACAGTGTAGATAACGGCGAATCCTGGTCAGATGAAATCCGGCTAAATAATTATTCTAATGAAATCTTTGAGCCGAAGGTAGCTTACATGAACGGGGTTTCTTATGTTATTTGGGCTGATCACAGATGGGATCCGGACAATGACATTTATAATGGTATATATTTTACAAGAAGTGATGGGGATGTTAGTATTGATTCTGACGTACGCGTACCTTTAAAATTAGAAACATTATATTCATATCCCAATCCGTTCAATTCAACGACGGTGATTAAATATCAAAACATAGAGGGAGGTGAAATAGAAATATACGACATAACAGGTCGTCTGGTTAAAACATTTATTTCGGAGAACTATAATGGGGGAAGCATAACCTGGGATGGAAATAATGAATATGGTGAAAAAATCACATCGGGGATGTATATTTTAAAGGCAAAAACAGGTGACGGCTTTATTAAGAGTAAACTCATATTTGTTAAATAACAACTATCAGTAATTATATTCAAGGAGTGAGAGAATGCCGAAAAGAATTGTAACGGTTATATTATTTATTGCATTTATTTCTATGGCTGCATATGCACAGTCTGAGAATAGCCGATGGCAAAGCCTTGATGGTCCGTATTGGTGCAGAGGGATTGATGTTGCGATTGGAACGAAAATTACCGGTGATAGAGATTGGTGTACGTCTTCAGAAACTTTTTGACAGATTTAGGCAAAATCTAAGAGACAGTTTTGATAATATCAAGCTAAAACCCGCTTTCGCATATTTTGTTGTTTTCTAAGACTTAACGTCCTCTTTTTTATCTCATCTCGCTTACTTAATATATCTAAATCCCTACCATAGTAAACATCGGCAGGTGTTAAATTATCCAGTGATTCATGGTATCGCTGGTTGTTGTAGTACTCCACGAACCGCTCGATCTCATGTTCCAACTCGCCCGGCAGGTAATAATGCTGAAGCTTGATCAGGTTCTTCATGGTGCGATGGTACCGCTCGATCTTGCCCTGTGTCTGGGGATGATAAGGAGCGCCTCGGGTATACTCCATGTGGTGGCCGTCGAGATAATCCTTGAGCTGCCCGGAGAGATAGCACTGACCGTTATCGGAGAGCAACCTCGGTCTGTGGCAAATATTAACTTTATGAATGCCGGTCCTCTGACATCTAATTATAGCGGGTAAGCTCATTGAAGAATTGACCGAACAAAACGAGGGCTACCACGAATGGATTTCCAATCTCAAGCGGCTTAAACTCAACAACAAGCACCCCCATCCATGCCGGAAAGCTTAAAAGCCGAGAGGGTTATACATTATGATATATAAATTATGAGGTCTATTATGCGGGATTACGCTACTCCAAAGAAACTCCATTTGCTGCAATAAATTAGCTTTATTTCGCCGAAAACCTCTGTCTATTTTTCATAATGGCAAGTCAATTAAGACTTTAGTTAAATAATGCTAACTACAAACAAGTATTAACTTTTTCTTGACAAATTGAAATATTTTAATATACTGTAGCTGTAGGCTTAATAGAGCTACACCTACAATAAGATAGGAGAAATATTAATGAACCGCTCATCGTACATAGAAATGATAAAGAAAATGGGGTTTACCGAATACGAAGCCAAATGTTATCTGGGACTGTTTGAAAGGGAATCGCTGACTGTCAGCGAGATATCGAAACTGGCCGGAATACCGAGGCCTAGCGCTTATGAGGCTGTTGCCAAGCTTATGGCCAAGGGATTGAGTGTGTTGATCCCCGGAGAAATAAAAAGGTACACGGTCGCAGATCCCAATCTGCTCTGGGAGAAGTCAATTGAGGTTATTGATGATCCTCTGGAAACCGAGCTGAAGGAACTGGATAATAAGAGAAAGCTAATTATGAAAAATAAAAAATCGATCCAGGGAGAGCGGGATAACATGATTAGCGATCTCAAATCACTTTATAAAACGAACCGCGCTAACAGCAGTCCTCTTGAATACATGATAGTTCTTAAGGACCCACTTCAAATTCTTCGCAAATTCATTGAGCTGAGCAATGAGGCTCAAAAGGAAGTTTTAGAGTTTACAAAACCTCCATTTATTTTTAAAAAAGCACCTAAAGCGATAGTGGAGGAATTAAAAAAAGTAAACGATGAAGCAACTCAAAGAGGTGTTATTTCACGCAATATCTGGGATTCAACTGCCAAGAACGAGTATCTTCCCCTCGCGAAAAAGCTCGATTATTCCTATGGCAATATTAAAGATCGAGAAATCGATAATTTGCCCATCGGAATGCAGGTTTTTGACCGGAAAAAAGTACTTTATAAGCTTGTCGATCCCGTTGCGGGGAAATCATCGGTAACCTGTCTAATAACCGAGCATCCTGATTTAGCAAACACCTTTGTTAATCTGTTTGAATCCTTTTGGGAAAAGGCCACCCCGATGGATGTTTTCCATGCTTAAAAGGAGGCATTAAGGAGTCAAAGAGAAAAGGAGTTTAGGATAAAATAATCGATAATAACTGTGACTAAATAAATACAAATACTGATACAGCTACATGGAGGAAAATGGAGAAAGTTGACAAAACGGAGGAAAATAGGAATAACCAACAAAATGTAAAGTGAAGGAATTATGAGTAAATCAGGAAAGCTTTTGGTAACCGCCTTAATTATTGTTGTACTGGCAATATCAGGCGCTTTGGCTGGTGAGAACGTTGTCGTTCAAGAATCGACAGATTTACCGGTAGTTAATGATTTTAACGGCCCAGATTTATTCGGCTATCGCTGGATTGATTCCGACGAATCGTGGGGACCGGAATATGAATGGGTTGATATTTCTGAAATAGGAACAGAAATTATAACCCAGGTGGATGAATACAATGGACCGTATTATATCGGTTTTAGTTTTCCTTTCTATAACAATACTTATGAAACTGTTGGCATTGTCGAGGATGGATGTCTGGTTTTTGATACTGATATATTTTCCCCGGTTAATATGATGATTCCGTACAATAGATCTCCTAATAATTTTATTGCTATTTTATGGAATAACCTGGGGATATCTCCTTACGATATGGAAGGTTATGGGCATATCTACTATTACTATGATGAGCCCGGCAATCGTTTTATAGTGTCATATGAAGGCGTGCCTCTATTTTGGCACAACGGCGCGCTTAATTTTCAGGCTATACTCTATCCTGATGGTAAAATCCTTCTCCAATACGGTTCTATGGATCCCGGTGAATTCGGACATCTCGAGCAATCAACTATTGGCATTGAAAATATCGATGGTACTGATGGCCTGGAAATAGCATATTGGGAAGAATACATTCATGACAATATGGCCATCCTTATTTACCCTGAACCTCTTTTAGATTATGATGTGATGCCGAGGGCATTTACGGCGCCGATCGGCGTGTTGCAGGTATCCGAACCGTTTGCGCCGGTAGTTACATTTGACAACATGGGCGCCCAGTCGGCTTCTTTCGATGTGAGTTTAACAATATCGTTTAACGATGCCATTGTGTATGCTGAAACCCAAATCATCAACGATCTGGAGTCTAACGCCATAACTGATATTACATTTCCCGAATACGCCCCCATTACTCAAGGCACATATATCTTAACGGCTGTAAGTTCTCTCGTTACGGATGAAAACAATTTCAACGACACGCTGACAGTTGATTTTGAGGTATGGGCTGAATTCCTGCCGCCAATCGAATTGAGTACGGCAAACGACCAGAATAATGTTGTACCCTTGCACTGGTATGAACCGGGAACCCCTCCATGTACATTGCTGGCCTATGATGATGGTAACTGTGGAGCGGGATTTTATGATTCGGATAATTTGCATGCTATGGAATTCGAAGCCTTGCCTCCTATTCAGGTTTGTACGGTTTTCGTTCATGTTCCCACTGCAGGCGATGCCGGCTGGGGAGAAATGGTTTACCCTGTTCACGATTCGGTACAGATTAAAGTTTTCGATGATGCCGGTGATGGTTCTCCCGGTAACATGCTTGCCGATATTACCGATATCGCTAATTACGGTGAATGGATTTTTCATGTTTTCGATCCGCCCATTATAATTGAGACTGAAAAGTTTTGGGTTTCGTTTAATAACATCAGTGATAGCCAATTCAATTATGATTTCCTCGGCCAGGATAGAAGGGCAAATCATATCGCAAAGATGTGGTGGCGCGATGAAGCGGACATCTGGCACCATGAACCAGGTGCGTACGCGGACCAGGGAGATATGATGATCCGTGCCAGTATCAGAACCCACACCATTAATACTGTTCTGACTATCAATGATCCTGATCCTGAAAATCCGCTTATTGCCTCAACCCTGGAGGCTGACTTCTTAGGCTACAATATCTACCGTGATACCCAACCAAATGTAGACATTACTGAAAGCAACCGGATTGTTGAACAAACGACCGAGACTTCATATAACGATGAAGATGTTAGTAACGGCACAACTTACTACTATGCTGTAACTGCTGCTTATGACACCGGCGATGAGATTGTTGAATCAGAACCCGCCATTGAGGTTTCAGCTACTCCGGCCTCCGGCGGGCAATTGGTTGTCGACAGAGAATCTATTCAGATGGATACTACCTCGGGTGATATATATACGACCCAGCTTACCCTGACCAATGACGGTGATCTCGATGTCGACTTTACCATAATGCCGACTACTATAAATAATATCAACCTTGAAAGAAGAGCTGCCGATGTTGATTATCTTGAACGGCCGAACCTGAGCGCAGGTCAAACATCCCTGTCTTATAACGCAGACGATCTCCCGAGGGTAATGGGTTACAACGGTCCTGATGAATTCGGTTATGTCTGGATCGATTCGGATGAAATTCATGGTCCTGAGTACAGCTGGGTAAGCCCTGCCTTACATCAGGAGTTAAATTTAAATACTCTCGAAATAACAGGGCCGCTTCAACTGGAGTTTGAATTTCCTTTCTATGGTCAAATGTTCAATTCTTTATATGTCTCCTCAACAGGTTATATCTCTTTTACCGACAGCGAGCTATACCCTCGCGGCTCAGGTGGGCTGCTTCCGGGGATCCCTAACGAAGATTTGCCTAAAAATGTAGTAGCCCCTTTCTGGTCAGATTTCAACTTAAATGTTAACGAATCATCCAAGATCACCTGGTATGCTGACGACGATATGGCCGTGATTACCTGGAGTGACCTTAATTACATGGATTTGATTAATTTCGGCCCATACTACACATTCCAAGTAATTCTATACTCTGACGGCCGGATACTTTTCCAGTATGAAGACATGCAAGGTCCGGTGGCCTCAATGATCACAGGTATACAAAATGGAACCGGAGAAATCGCCTCGCAGGTAGCATACTGTGATAACTATGCATATAGCGGCCTGGCCACACTGATTCAGATGCCATGGCTTTATGCCGAGCCTGCAAGTGGAACCGTTCCGGCCGGAAGCCAGATTACAGTCGATATCAACCTGGATGCTACCAGTCTTGATCCGAGGATTTACCAGGGTAACCTTTATATCGCCTCCAATGATGTGAACATAGCTCTCGATCCGATCAGCGTGCCGGTTACCCTCGACCTTCAGACCGGTATATTCGATGATCACGGTAATGAATTGCCGACAAGCTACAACCTGGCTCATAACTATCCCAATCCGTTCAACGCCCAGACATTAATCGAGTTCGCTTTACCTCATGATAGCGATGTCGAGTTAGTCATTTACAATATGCTAGGGCAGGAGGTTGACAATTTAGTATCGGGACGACTGGGTGCCGGTCGCCATTCCGCAATTTGGGATGCCTCGGATGTTTCATCCGGTATCTATTTCTATAAGATACAAGCCGGCGAATTTACTGAGACCCAAAAAATGCTGCTGATAAAATAGTGGGATATAATTTTAAATCATCAGGTTTTTAAAGAAACGTTTAAGTGAAGTAAAAAAGGAAACAAACAAGTATTTCGAATAACTAAAAAACGGGACTATCGCTACTAAATATAGCGTTAGTCCCTTAACCTACAAACCCGGGATGTTCGGTACTGAATCAATTTTAAAGTAATTTAATTTATAAGATGAAAACAAATTAACCAGGAAAATCAGGCAAAAAAACTGTCAGGTGAGTTCACCTGACAGCCCAAAAGAATCGCGGCGGGATTTTAATTCCGACGCTTCATTAAAACTAACAACTAAATTGGAAGTAATCAAGTCCTTAATTTCTTAAGGAGATCAAACATGAAAAAAGCTTTAATTCTAACGTTGATTTTAACCTTGTGTTGTTTATTGCCTGTTGGTGTATTAGCGGATCCGCCACCCAATGATGACTGCGCCTACGCGACCGACGCCGGAACTCTTGTGGCTGGTGAAACTGAACAACTTAGTGGAACTACAATAGATGCCACAGATGATTGTGGAGAGGATTCTGTGCCTGAGGTCTGGGTTAAATTCACTATCGAATCCTGCATGGATGTTACTATCGATTTCTGCGATGATCCTAGCAATCCAACTAGTTCATCATCGATAGTATATGGTGGATGTCCCTGTAACAACGCATCATATGCCAGCGAATGGGGTATCTGCTCTTCAAATGATAGCCCATCGCTAACCTGGAATGGTTTGCAAGCAGGCACATACTATTATTCCATAGAAGACAATGACGGGAAAGCCGGTTCCTACGTAGTCAACATTACCGGCGTTGACTGCCCGCCGCCTCCGGAAAATGATGATTGCGAAGACGCTACGGATGCCGGTACCCTTGTCGCCGATCAGAGTGAACAACTCAGTGGTAGTGCAATTAGTGCGACGCAAGACTGTGGGGAACTCTGGAATCCTGAGGTCTGGATTAAATTTACGATCACCTCCTGTATGGATGTTACGATTGACTACTGTGATGATATGAATATGGTTTATAGTTACATCAATCAGTTGTATAGCGAATGCCCCTGCGGTGGCGCACTTGAAAATAATAATTTAACTTACTGTGGCATGATGGGAAATCCCTCATTGACCTGGTATAACTTGGAAGCCGGTACGTATTACTATCCTATAATTTCCGAGGGGGATTATACTGTAAATGTTACCGGTACAGACTGCCCCTTACTTCCCGATAACGATGATTGCGGTGACGCTGCTGCTATAGGCGAGGTCTCGGAATTAGATTTTTCCACTCGCGGCGCGGTATACGATGGCAGCGGCAACTGCATTAGCGAGGGGCCGAATATCTGGTTCGTTTACACACCATCATTTACCGGTACCGCTCTTATAGAGCTCAGCGAAACTATGTTCAATATCCAAATGGCGGTTTATGATGGCTATAGCTGCTCACCATTACCAACAGAACTTGGCTGTACCAGTGAAACACGATTCGATATTGATGTTGTGACAGGTCAGCAATACCTGATAGAGATCGGTAGCCAGGATGGTTCATCAGGCAATGGTAGACTAACAATAAATGAAGCGCCTGATACCCCTTCTAATGATGACTGTACGGATGCCGATGATGGTGGTACGCTTCAATCAGGTGTTCCGGTTCAGTATACAGGTAACAGCACCGGCGCGACGCTGGATTGTGATGTTAATATGTTTTCAGAGGTTTGGATACAATTCACGGTTGAATCCTGTATGAACGTTACTATAGATTACTGTGATGATAATAGTAGTATTTGGCAAGCTTCTCAAAATTTGCACACCGACTGCGATTGTTATAATTATTTGTTTCCATCACAATCATCCAGTTGCGAAAACAATAATCCCGTTTTCGTCTGGTACGATATTCAACCGGGAACTTACTACTATCCAGTTTGGGCAACAAACGGTATAGGCGGACCATACACAGTAAATGTTACGGGTGTGGATTGCCCCGAACCACCGGACCCGGACTTTGTTATTACAGCGCCTTACTCCGGAATGAGTACAACATGCGGTGCCGGCAACGATTGTTATCTTCAGTATGAAGGTGAAGACCAGATTTATGAGGTAACTATCCCTACTACCGGCAATTGGTATTTTTCTCTCTGCAATAGCGCTTCTCAGTGGATGTCCGCTGTGTATCTCGGCGCCTCAATCTGCGAAAACGATATCAATTATATTGATGCTGATTGCGGTAATGGGCATCATAAACTTTTCGTATCGGGACTTGAGGCAGGTATATACTATCTAACCATTGATAGTTACTCTGGTTTTGAATGCGGGAGCTATACTCTTGATATCGACAGGATTCCTGATCCTTGCGAAGACTCCTACTACACAAATGGCGGTCCTAACTATGAAGGTGCTGTTGAATCTTTTCGTGATACTGAATATGGGGGTGAATACTATGCCTGCGATGATTTCACTATCACGGAGGATATCACGCTGCAAAGTGTAAAATTTATCTGCGCAGCCAGTAATTATAATGAACCGTATTTCAATGATGCCGCCGATTATCAAATCATTGCTAATGACGGTGGTGTACCGGGTGAGGTGCTTTATGAAAGTACCGGCGCGGCCTGTACTAGAGTATCAACCGGGTATGAGTACGGTGAGGGTTTCATTGTCTATGCCTATCAATTAGATAATCTCGATATCGAATTGCCGGCGGGCACCTATTCCCTGGCCTGCAGAACAGAGTCATCCCCGACATACTGGCTGACCACGGATTCTCAAACCGGTTCCACCGCTTACTATAAAATTGACGATGGCGCCTGGACAATATCCGAAGTCTATGGCGATCTCGCTTTCTGCCTGTTTGGTACAACTAACGGCAACACTTACGAATACCTCCCCGGTGATGCCAACATGGCTGCCGGCTCGTGGCCGCCGAATGTAATCGGCGCGGATGTCACCTACCTGGTGAACTATTTCCGGGCTATCGCCGCGCCATGTCTGGTCGGTGGTTTCTATAATTCGGCTGATGCTAACGGAGACTGTTCAGTAATCGGTGCTGATGTTACCTATCTGGTGCAATATTTCCGAGGCGCTGGTGATCTTCAATATTGCCCGGATTACGAAACTGCCTGGCCGACACCTGAGGATTTACCAATTGATGCTCCCTCCGGTTGGCCAAACTGTGAATAGCCCATCTTGCTCTGAACGGGATATCAATTCCGATTCAGCATAATACTAATTGCTCTACTTTACGGGTAACGATAAGGCGGTCGAAAGGCCGCCTTTTTTGTGTTGATGATGCTCTAATATACATTATATTCAGTTTCCCTTCATGTAGCAGTGTCCCGTAATACATAGTAGTACATACAGTTATGAATTATTACTTGACATTATTCCGTCATTTTATATATTCACCACTATATAGTGGTTAATAAAAGTTGAGACCTTCAATAAAAGTATGAATAAAGCGAATGAAAACCTAAGTGAAAGATGCTTATGAAAGCGCAAGATTCATTGATTAAATATCTAAATGAGCTTGGATTGAGTGTTTACGAGGCCAAGGCGTATCTTGCTCTGTTAGAGAGAAGCTCACTGAACACGGCCGATGTGAGTAAGATATCAGGGGTGCCGAGAGGTAGAATCTACGATGTCCTCGATACTCTGGTCAAAAAAGGAATAGCAAGTTATAAGCCCGGCAAATTGAAGAAATACAGCGCAATCAATATTGATTCACTCAGAGAAAATTTAATTGCCAGCGGGAGAAGAGAGTGGGATAACAAAGAAGAGAATATTCAGAAAATCACTCTGACTTTGAAAAAAAAGCTGGTGGATATTTATCCTGAGGAAAACAAGGTTACCGGCCCGCTTGATTACATAGAAATTATTAAAAACCCAAACCAAATTCACCGCAAATTCATCGAATTATTTTCCAAAGCCCAAACTGAGGTCTTAGGATTCACTAAACCGCCGTTTACTTATGCTACAAGTGAACAAATAGTTGAGCAAAGGAAGACTCAGATTGCTGCCTTTAATAGAAACGTTATCCCCCGGGCTGTTGTTCAAATGCCAACTGAAGAATTAATAATGAGCTATTTTAATGATGAGCTGAGTTCTACTGAAGAATTCATTGAAGGGCGCACAAGGGATCTCGACACTAGATTCGTCGATGAACTTCCCGTTAAATTATTTGTGTTTGATCAAGAGGTTTGTTTCTTCGCTCTTGAGGATCCCATTAAAACGAAAACATCATTAACGATGCTTGTTACTAAACATGAAGCAATGGCTAAAAGTTTTAAGTTGTTGTTTGAATCGGTCTGGGAGAAAGCCAGGGATTATTACGTCGTCGATAACAAAAAATATTATTTATACGAGTCGGAGGATATTAAAGTTAAACAAGATGATAAGACGTAGATACTATCAGGATCAAATAGCAGCATTTTAGATGATTTAGATAATTCCAGTAAATTTGTAAACTTTTCAGCAGGAGGAAAATATGAAAAAGATTTTACTGATGTCACTAACCCTGGCAATTACTTTGGTTTTAATTGCCGGAGCATCTGATAAACTCGGAATTTCCGAGTCGGATGTAGTTCAAAAAGATACCCTGATATATATATCCGACGGTTATTCGGATCAACCAGTAATTATAGAGAGAGAACCAGATGGATATATATTGCGTTCAGGTAATTCCCTGCCGCCTCCACCTGTTAAAAGCGGTACTATTTTGGATGTTCCCGTTAATGATGATTGTATTAACGCTATTGAGATTGGCGATGTGCAGGATCTACCAATCAGTTTTGGAGAAGCCACGCTCGGCGGCAGCGATTTCATAACCCTACCTGATATTTGGTATCTGTATACTGCCTCAACTACCAGCCGGGTTCAGGTTATAACCGATAGCCTTATATATGGAAGGCAAAGCCGAAATTCATTTGCGATATATGACGGTTCCGATTGCCCCGTGTTTGAAACCTTTCCAGCCCCTGTAGAGTATCAGGGCGGCGAAACGATAGAAACGGCTTCGCCGATTTCCGATCCTCTACCGGTAGTTCACACCGGCACAACCGATGGATATGTTGGCGACTATACTTCATCCTGTTCTCCGTGGTCATCTGCTCCCGACGTCGTCTATTCATATACTGCTACCGCCGATGATTTACTCGCCATTATCCTTTGCCCCTCGGTTTTAAATGATTTTGAAAATCAATATTTTACGGCCGTGCAAATCCTGGGTCCCGATGGTGAAGAATTAGCCTGTCAAAATTATGCCAATTACTACGATTCAGAGGTTGGCGTGCGCGGAGTAGCGGCTTATAATATTCCTGTTTTTGCGGATGAAACTTATTACATAATTGTTTCAGGCGCAAATTATCCAATAGATCATGGCGATTATACTTTGAAGGTCTTCACTCCCGACTATAATCCTATAAATATAAGTAGTGAATACTCAGAGAGCCCGGGACTTATTTTTGACGCGATCGCGGGACAACAATACTTGATCGAAATTGGACATGAAGGAACTCAAACTGAAGGTAAACTAACTATCGTGCCCGTTCCGACTCCGGCAAACGAAAACTGCGAAAATGCAATTGATGGCGGGATACTAAGGCCGAATGAAACCGTACAATTCATGGGCGATAATACGGGTGCTCTCACTGATTGTCCGTCCTTACACCGTGATCTGCCGAGACGGCATGTTTGGATCAAGTTTACACTTGAAGATACTATGGATGTTCAGCTTGATTACTGCGGTAATACCAATATTGTTCACTATCTTAGGATGACGGATGGTTTTACCGAGGATTGCCCATGCTCTGATTCACCGTGGATAGTAGGCCAACTGGATCCAAATGCAATGTCGGACGATTGTCCTAATATGACTTTACTTTTTGATTGGCCGGCACTTCCACCAGGTACTTATCTGTATCCTATGACGGTAGATTACAGGTTCGAGGGAACTTATGTTATTAATGTGACCGGCCTTCTGCCGCAGTCTTGCAGCGAATCCACTATACTGGGACAAGACCCTACGACGATGTATGGTCATTGGGAATTTTGTTTATCTGATATTCAAGCCGGTTTTTTAGGTGCAGATGATTTTGAGGGTTTATCCGATTCTATAAATCAAGTTTCCTGGTGGGGAATGTATATAGATGCTGATACCGCCGATTCTCCCTGTGAGTTTGATTCGTATTCTTATCCGTTTAAAATAATTTTCTGTGAATATAACCCCAACAACCCATTTTTGCCCGGAGATACTGTGGAGATTTTTGATGTTACTGCTTCGGCTGAGAGAACCGGCCATGAATACTACGAATGGCGATTACCTCATTATAAATTCACGGCGCCATTGGATCGGAATTTTTATTTAGAAAGAGGCTGGATTATCATAGAGGATTATGGAACACACGACTGTCACTTCCAGTGGCAAAATTCCGGCTTTTCAGGGAATGGTATACAGTATGATTTAGTCGAGCAGCGATGGACTCGGTTAGATGAGGAGCTTGCTTTCTGCCTCGAGTTTAATGACTCACTTGTTGCAATTGATGATGATCCGTCTGGTTTACCCGCAACATTCGAGTTGTCTCAAAACTATCCAAATCCGTTCAATGCTAGAACGGCTATAAAATATAATCTGGCGCAGACATCTGATGTGACTATCGAGGTTTACAATCTCTTGGGTCGTAAGATTGAAACGTTAGTCAATGAAAAACAGGCAGCGGGTTATCACGAAGTTATCTGGAATGCCGGTAATGTATCATCGGGAATTTATTTTTACAAGATACAAACGAGCGAATTTACGGAAACTAAAAAAATGTTGTTTTTGAAATAGAGTAAACGAGGAAGTCGGTTTAAGATAGTGTAAATAAAAATAAAAACTAAATTCATTTAAGATGTTATTTCACTACTGTCCGGTCTTTTCATCTCGTTGCGAAGCGCTGCTTCGCAACGTGGCTTGTTTGCCGGCAGAATGCGCATTCTACATGATTCAAGAAGGTTTCCAAGCAGCGCTTGGAAACCAGAAAACCAAGCCTAACATCGGCAGGATATGTCAGGATGAATGATACGCTGAATAAAATAATTATATCGGAAAATATTTTTCATTAACAATTCCAAGGAGAAATTTAAAATTTAACGAAAAACACCGGACACTAGTGATGTTATTTGAAAAATTAAAATTGGAAGTCAGGAAAAACAAAACGCAGGACCATTGTTACATATACAATGTAAGCGAAAACAAATTAGTTTCATTTTATTGTAATCGTATTTTCACAAAAAATGGAGACTGAGAAAAGATGTTTAAAAAAATAGTGATGTTAATATCAGCAGCTTTATATGTTTGTCTGATGGCTGTCCCGGGATTAGCACAGACTTACGGCGCCTGCTGTCTTGTAGACCCGGAATCAGAGGACATTGTCTGTTTAGATGGAACCGTAGAAGATTGTAATTCCTGGGAAGGTACTTATCTGGGTGATGGTACTTACTGTATTCATATTGACAACAACAATAACAATATCAATGATCTCTGTGAGGATGTCCCTGGCGCTTGTTGCTATGGTGATGATTCATGTGATCTGCTTAACGCACTTGATTGTCAGTTGGCTGGTGGTGAGTACAAAGGCGCGGGCACTGATTGTTATGATGACCCGGAGGATGAAGACGATATCGCTGAGGTTTGCGAAGTAATCCCGGCCGGCGCCTGTTGTATGTCATGGGGGGAATGCCAGGATGAAGTGACTGAAGATGACTGCATCAGCTGGGAAGGAATATACTTGGGCGATGGAACCCAGTGTTACGAGGGTATTTGTGATGATCTGCCCGGCGCTTGCTGTTATGGAGAAAACGAGTGCGCTTACGTTCCCGAATGGGAGTGTGAAGGTGAAGAGTATAACGGAGAGTTCAGAGGTATTGGCACTGATTGTTATGATGATCCTGAGGACGAAGACGAAATCGCCGAGATCTGTGAAGAACCGGTTTACGGCGCCTGCTGTCTTGTAGACCCGGAATCAGAGGACATTGTCTGTTTAGATGGAACCGTAGAAGATTGCAATATCTGGGAAGGTACTTATCTGGGTGATGGTACTTACTGCATTCATATTGACAACAACAATAACAATATCAATGATCTCTGTGAGGATGTCCCTGGCGCTTGTTGCTATGGTGATGATTCATGTGGCCTGCTTAACGCACTTGATTGTCAGTTGGCCGGTGGCGAATTTAAAGGCGCGGGCACTGATTGTTATGATGACCCGGAGGATGAAGACGATATCGCTGAGGTTTGCGAAGTAATCCCGGCCGGCGCCTGTTGTATGTCATGGGGGGAATGCCAGGATGAAGTGACTGAAGATGACTGCATCAGCTGGGAAGGAATATACTTGGGCGATGGAACCCAGTGTTACGAAGGTATTTGTGATGATCTGCCCGGCGCTTGCTGTTATGGAGAAAACGAGTGCGCTTACGTTCCCGAATGGGAGTGTGAAGGTGAAGAGTATAACGGAGAGTTCAGAGGTATTGGCACTGATTGTTATGATGACCCTGAGGACGAAGACGAAATCGCCGAGATCTGTGAAGAACCGGTTTACGGCGCCTGCTGTCTTGTAGACCCGGAATCAGAGGACATTGTCTGTTTCGATGGAACCGTAGAATATTGTAATTCCTGGGAAGGTACTTATCTGGGTGATGGTACTTACTGTATTCATATTGACAACAACAATAACAATATCAATGATCTCTGTGAGGATGTCCCTGGCGCTTGTTGCTATGGTGATGATTCATGTGATCTGCTTAACGCACTTGATTGTCAGTTGGCTGGTGGTGAGTACAAAGGCGCGGGCACCGATTGCTACGAAGATCCGGAAGATGAAGACGATATTCCCGAGGCCTGCGAAGAGATCCCGACCGGTGCCTGTTGTTACAATAATGGCTACTATTGTAGCGTAACGACCGAAGCTGAGTGCTATGGTAATTACATGGGTGACTATACGGATTGCGGCGAATTCGATGAGGAATTCGGCTGGTCCGGTTGTGACGGGGATCCGTTAGGTGCCTGTTGCTGGAACGATGGCTATAGCTGTTGGATTATGACCGAAGGCGAATGTCAAACCGAATATAATGGTGATTGGAAAGGCGCAGGAGCTGATTGCAGTGATAACAACGGCAACAGTATTTCCGATGTCTGCGAACCGCAACAGGGCTTCCAATACCTCCCCGGTGACGCCAACATGGCTGCCGGCTCGTGGCCGCCGAATGTAATCGGCGCGGATGTCACCTACCTGGTGAACTATTTCCGGGCTATCGCCGCGCCATGTCTGGTCGGTGGTTTCTATAACTCGGCTGATGCTAACGGAGATTGTTCGGTAATCGGCGCTGACGTTACCTACCTGGTGCAATATTTCCGAGGCGCGAACGAATTACATTTCTGCCCGGACTATGAGCCAACCTGGCAAAGCAGCGGTGATTTACCGCCCGAGGCTCCCGATGGCTGGCCGAATTGTGAATGAACTCCTTGATTCGAGTAATTAAACTCAGCTACTACTTCTTGAAAAGTGCTCTAACACTTTGACCTTGATCTACCGCAGGCGGCTCTGCATAGGGCCGCCTTTTTTACTCCAATTATATTCCGAATGACAAATAAGACCTAAATTCAATATTTCCTTAGCCGGCGTAACTAACAGTATTATAACTAATTATAGCATTTTTCTTGACAAGTGAAAAATGTTCTGTATATTGTCACTACCTCTATAGAGGTTACAGTAATAAGAAAAATAAATGTAATCTTAAATAAAAGAAGAGTTTTAATGAAGAACAATATAGTCCAGATACTTGAGGGAACAAAGACGTTAGGCCTTAGCAGCTATGAAGCCAGAACTTATTTGGCACTCTTAGAAAGGGAATCCCTGACTGTAAGCGAAATTGCTAGAATCTCACGCGTACCGAGGACACGTATTTATGATGTCCTTGAGTCGTTGATGGTTGAAGGATTAGCTGTCTTGAAACCCGGCAAAGTAAAAAGATATAGTGCAGCCAGCCCCATAGTCCTTCAGGATAAATTGGAAAACAGAATAGACACGGAATATAAAGAGCAAAAAAAAGAAATCAGCAAAGCGGTTTTAATTTTAAAAAGAGAATTCGATTCCAAGCGTGACAATGAGGCCTACGATGGAAATTCTGTCGACAATATAGAAATACTCAGAAATCCTGACCAAATTTATCGCCGGTATATTCAGTTATGCGTAAACGCCAAATCGGAAATACTTGGATTTGCCAGAACCCCTCTTGTTTACGATTCACCAAACTTGAAGAAAGAGCAATATAAAGTATTAAACGAAGCTGCTCATCTACGTAATGTGAAATTAAGAATTATACATGAATTGCCGCCCGATGAGGCCAGCAGGATTCAAATGTATAAAGATATTAACAGGGCTTTCGAGCCGGATTATGAAGAATTGAGGCTAATCGAAAATTTGCCTGTGAAAGGGGGTATTTTTGATGGCTCAACTACGCTCTTTGTTCTCGAACATCAAGTATTAGGTGAGTTTATACTGACCGGATTAGTTATTGATCATCCTATTTATAGTCGGGGATTCAAGAGAATGTTTGAGGCTTATTGGAACGACGCAATCGACCATTACATTCTTGACGGACGCAAATATTATCTTTCTAAAAAAGAGTAATAAATGCAACCATTAAAAAGTGAATCAGGAAAATCAATATCAATAAATTATAAGTGTAAAACGTGCAACTGGAGGAAGTTATGAAAAGAGCATTGCTATTATTGATGATCTTAGCCGCGTCATGTCCGCTATATGCCGAATCAGGCGTAAACGGGCTGACGCCTTTGGACAAAGCCTCGATTATTGGCGAATACGGTGTAGTTATTAGCGAAACCGATACTTATCGGCTAATTAGAAGCGTTGATGGGAGGGTTGTCTACAGGGAGATGAAAAAAACGGAATGGGCCGAAGCTGATCCCGGAATGGCGTTGGATGTACCACCTAATGATGATTGCATGAATGCCACTGAGGTGAGCGGTTTTTTTTACAACGAACCGTGGGATAATAGAGAGTCTACTTTCGATGGCCCCGGCACGTTTATAAACTCGCCGAATATATGGTTCCTTTATACCGCTACGATAACCGGATCAGTACAGGCCAATCTATTCGATCCTGAATGGGAAAATCCGGTAAACCCCATGATGGCCGTTTACGATGGCTCGGTATGCCCCGTTCCCGGAGTGGAACCTACCATACAGGAAATTGCCGGCGGCGAAACGATCGAAACCGCTGTGCCTATTACGGGTATGCTGCCTCTTGCTTATAGCGGCTCGACTGTTGGATTCCAGCACGACTATTTCTTAGATTGTGTTTATCCTAACGAAGAAGCCCCCGATGCCGTGTATTCCTATACCGCCACCTTTGACGGCTACGTGACCTTCTCGCTTTGCGGTTCGGATGTGGATTTCAATACCGCACTGGCGATTATGGATGATGAGGGATTTCAGCTCGCTTGCAGTGATAACCGTGATTGCGCCGAATATAATCACTCAAGTATCTATAATTTTCCCGTTGTCAGCGCGGAGACCTATTATGTCATAGTTTCTGGAGGTAATAATTATTTTCCATATTATACAAATGAAGGCGAATACCTGTTGACTATCAGTTCCCCGGACTATTTTCTCATCGACCACTGCTTGGATTACAATGCCATCTTCCCGCAGGTAACTTTTGATGTGGTTGAAGGCCAACAGTACTTGATTGAAATTGCAGGTGAGTCAAATAGACCCACGGGTACCGGATTTTTAAGTGTCTGGGAGACTCCCGAGGCGCCGGAGAATGATGATTGCGAAAATGCCTTTGACGCCGGAGTTATTGAATCAGGTTCAGAAGTGGTCTTAAGCGGGCCAACCAATAGCGGAGCCACAATTGACTGCGGGATAAACAGTGATTGGTTGCCTGAAATCTGGGTCAAATTCACTACTGAAGAAACAATGGATATTAAAATCGATTTCTGTGGTTCCGGTTCTTACCCCGATAGCGTATTCTGCATGTGGTACAGCTATTTGAATAAGTCATGTCCATGTGATTTCGATATCGTAGGACCATCGAGCCAGGATTTTGATGAGTGCGATGCGGGCGGCAATGAATATTTTGAATATTACGCCGAATGGTATGATCTCGATCCGGGCACTTATTATTATCCGATCGCATCATACACCGGTAATCCAATCGGTTACGTTTTGACTATTAGCGGTACAACAATACAGGCGTGCAAAAGCGATGCTCTTTTCGGACAAAATCCATCAGAAAACGGTGAGTTTGCCCATTTTTATGGTTCTGAGGCTGGTAGCGGAGCCGCTTCCTCCGACAGGTTCACCGGCTTAAGTGAGGAGTTCAATAAGATATCATGGTGGGGCGGCCTTCTGGATGAAGATTTATCCAACTGCGGCGCTCAATCGCATGATTTCCAAATAATTTTATGCAGAAACAATCTCAGTCACCCGACAATACCGGGCGATACGGTGTCCATCTATGATGTTACGACAACTCCCGTAGCAACGGCCGTTTCGTTTGATGGTATAGACGAGTATAAATTTGAGGCAGGCCTGATTCCACCGATCCCGATGAGCAGCGGCTGGATGATAATCCGCGGTAATGATAATGATGGTTGTTATTTCTTCTGGCAGGATGCTCATGACGGTTCAGGAGCTACATATGATGATAGTGTCGGGGTATGGCAATCTATCCCGTATGACCTGTCTTTTTGCTTATATTTCGATTCCACGATGGTAGGTATCGATAATCCTCATGAGAATCTTATTCCCGAACGAACCTCGCTTTTACAAAACTATCCTAATCCATTCAATGCTACCACCTCGATAAATTTTGTTTTAAGAAACACCGGCGATATTACCCTTGAGATTTACGATATCAGCGGGCGATTAGTTAAAACGGTTTACGATGGCAACCTCGCTGCCGGTACGTACAGCGTAATCTGGGATGGAACAGGTAAGTCTGGAGATGTTGTCTCATCAGGTATTTATTTTTATCGTCTTAAAAGCGCTGATGGTATATCCAGCAAGAGCATGGTGCTTTTAAAATAGTATTAGAAAACTTAATAATTAGTATTCGTTTAACCGTTCATTTGATAACTGGGAAAATCAGGTAAAGTAAAAAGCCGTTAGATGATTACTCACCTGACGGCTCTCTTGGAAAAATCGGGAGGATGTTCCCGAAGTAAAGCAATATAAAAGATTTGGAAAAAGAATCAAGAAAACTGCCCTGTAATATGAGAATCATGAAAAGATTAGTAGTATTTACAGGTTTGGAGATGAACATGAACATGAAGAAACGCTCGTTAATGCCGCTGGTTGTGGCTATATACTGTGTTTTAGTGGGTGCTGCTTTTGCCGATCCGGGAGCTGCCTTTTATGATATCCAGGATCAAACCTGCAGCGAATTTGCAATATTTGGTCAGGATCCGTCAGTTGATTCGGCCTCGGTGGAGTTTCTGTCATCGAATATTAATGCTGGATTTCTTATATTCGATAACTTTACGGGAGTTACCGGAACGATACAGCAAGTTTCCTGGTGGGGCACGACTGGCTATAACAGCCTTGAGGGTATGTTACCAAGTAATTGTCTGCCTTCCACTTTCTGGATCGTATTTCGCAGTTATGATCCAGGCTGGCCGGACTTCCCCGGGGCTATCGAGGCGGTTTATAAGGTAACCGCATCCGTTGAAGAAACCGGTCAGATCTACTCAGATTATTATCAGCGGAAATATAAAGCAACAATAAATCCACCTTTGAATTTAAGCGATGGCTGGATATCGATAGTCGGTAACGCCGAAATCGAGGAAGAATGTTGGTTTATGTGGCAGGATGCCGGCGAAGGTAACTCCGTTGTTTTTGAGACAGACGGCGGATATTGGAATCAGACGCCTTACGATCATGCTTTTTGTTTGGAAAGCGTTACCGATCAACCGGGCGCGTGCTGCTATGTATCCGGTATCACCACCAATTGTACGTCTGCCGCAGATCAGTCCGAATGCGACCAGTATCCGGGAGGCACATTTCATCCCGGAGCTACCTGCGATGATGACGACAGTAATGATATAGCCGATATTTGCGAACAAATGCAAGAGGAAGGCGCCTGTTGCTACCTGGATGGTTATGAGACTAAATGCCTCGTTATAGATATGGAACAATGCGAGGAAATATATTTAGGCGATTTCTATTACGGTGAGACATGCGCCGATAATAACGGCAACGAGACAGCCGATATCTGCGAGCCGCCGCCGGTAGGTGGAGCTTGCTGCTATATGTCCGGACCATATATGATGTGCACCGAAACCGAGGATGAAGAAGAATGCAGTCAATACTCATCCTCAACATTCTACCCGAATGAAACTTGCTATGATGATGATGGCAATGAGATAGCTGATATCTGCGAAGGCGGTTCGCAAAGTGGAGCTTGCTGCTATTGGGCGGGCTCAACTAATATGTGCGTAGAAACTCAGGATGAGGAAGAATGCAGCCAATACTCATCCTCTACTTTCTACCCGGGCGAGACCTGCTATGATGATGATGGCAATGAAATAGCTGATATCTGCGAAGGCGGTTCGCAAAGTGGAGCTTGCTGCTATTGGGCGGGCTCAACTAATATGTGCGTAGAAACTCAGGATGAGGAAGAATGCAGCCAATACTCATCCTCTACTTTCTACCCGGGCGAGACCTGCTATGATGATGACGGTAACGAGATAGCTGATATCTGCGAAGGCGGTTCGCAAAGTGGAGCTTGCTGCTATTGGGCGGGCTCAACTAATATGTGCGTAGAAACTCAGGATGAAGAAGAATGCAGTCAATACTCATCCTCAACTTTCTACCCGGGCGAGACCTGCTATGATGATGACGGTAACGAGATAGCTGATATCTGCGAAGGCGGTTCGCAAAGTGGAGCTTGCTGCTATTGGGCGGGCTCAACTAATATGTGCGTAGAAACTCAGGATGAAGAAGAATGCAGCCAATACTCATCCTCTACTTTCTACCCGGGCGAGACCTGCTATGATGATGATGGCAATGAGATAGCTGATATCTGCGAAGAACCGAGTATTTATGACTACCTCCCCGGTGATGCCAACATGGCTGCCGGCTCGTGGCCGCCGAATGTAATCGGCGCTGATGTCACCTACCTGGTGAACTATTTCCGGGCTATCGCCGCGCCATGTCTGGTCGGTGGTTTCTATAACTCGGCTGATGCTAACGGTGATTGTTCGGTAATCGGCGCTGATGTCACTTACCTGGTACAATATTTCCGAGGCGCGAACGAATTACATTTCTGCCCGGATTATGAGCCATCCTGGCAAAGCAGCGGCGATTTACCGGCCGAGGCTCCCGATGGCTGGCCAAATTGTGAATGAACTCCTTGATTCGAGTAATTAAACTCAGCTACTACTTCTTGAAAGTGCTCTAACACTTTGACCTTGATCTACGATAGGCGGCCTTAACGGGCCGCCTTTTTAGCTTAAAATAATCTGCTGAAAATATGTCAAATCTGGTTAATCCTATTTGAATATTATGCTGTAACTTATTATGTTATAATAATTAATAAGTATTTCCTTGACTTTTATTGTAAAAACTCTATATTTTAACTGTCATCACAAAGCAAGCCGTAAAACATGACGACAGGAATTCAAAATGAATGAAAGAGAAATTTTAAAAACAATAGAAAAGTTAAACCTTACTGAAAATGAAGCCAAATGTTATATCGCACTATTTAAGAAGGATTCATTAACAGCTAGCGAGACTTCAAAAATAAGTGGGGTTCCGCGGCAAAACACCTATAAGGCATTGGATAAACTGTTGATCAAAGGACTGGTCGTTTCGATTCCGGGCAATATAAAACTTTATTCAGCCTCAGATCCGCGTTTCTTAAAAGATCGGGCATTGATAGAATTTAAAAATTCTGTCGAAAACGATCTTCAAGAACTGGAGGAAAAAAAGAAGGAAATATCTAAAAGAGAATTTCATCTTGGTGAAGATATAGCTGTGGTAATCAAGGAACTGGGGACTCTCTATAAAAATAGTCGAGGCAATGATAATCCCCTTGATTATGTCGAAATCCTTAAAAGTAAAGATCAAATCCATCGCAGAAAAATCCAGCTTTGCAATGAGGCTAAATCAGAAATCTTGGGATTTTCCAAGCCTCCGTTTGCTACCGTTGGCAAGAAATTAATAAAAGAATTAGACAATGCTTTTACGGAGGCCTTGCAACGAGGTGTAAAACTGAAAAGCATTCATCAATTGCCTACTAAAAAATCTGAACTGGACGATTTGTTGAGATTTATTAATAAGCAATATGAACCCGAATATGAAGAAGTTAGATTAAGCAAAAATCTCCCAATGAAAATTGGTATTTTCGATGATAAGACTGTTTTAATTACGCTTGAATACCCGATTTTAGGAGAGCTTGCATTAACCAGCCTCGTGATAAAACATCAAGCCATGGCTGAATCGCAAAAAGAAATGTTCGAGGCTTATTGGAAAAAAGGTATTGATTATTACATGCTCGATGGTCGCAAATACTACCTCGATAAAGATAAGGCATTAAAAGACATGCAAGACAAAAAAAATAATAAATATGTAGATTAAAAATAACTTAGGCGCACTGCAACAAACGGCAGGAGGAATCATGAAGGTGTTTTGGAGTTTATTATCGCTTATCATCGTTTTTAGTCTTAGCCCAAATACTGTTATGGGTCAATATCCCGATTGGCGGCAATACACGAATGGGGACTATATAGATTGCCAGGCGGTTGATGGCGATATTATCTGGGCCGGCACATCAGTAGGCCTGGTTAAGATTAACAGTATCACCCACGAAACGGAATTTTATAATGCAGCTAACTCGCCGGTTAAATATAACAGGGTCATTGATATTGCAGTTGATGATTCCGGGGTAAAGTGGTTTGCCTCGAGTTACCGGGTAGCTTCTGGAGGAGATTCATTAGTGACTGCCTTAATTCGCTATGATGATTCTGATTGGACCGTGTTTACCCCGGAGAATTCGCCAATTACTTATGGTGATAGAATAACTTGCCTTGATGTTGACGAAAACGGAAATCTCTGGATCGGAACCGAACGTAAAAGCGTTTTTACTTACGATGGTACCGATTGGGAAGTATTTGATTCTTCATACTCTGTAATACTGAACGGTGTAATAAATTCTATTAGAACACAACCGGGAAATGTTGTCTGGGTTGCATCGGATCAAGGATTAACACGTTACGATGGAACCAACTGGACAAACTTCAGCCAATTCGGCGGATTTAGTTCAATTGCCCTAGATAGTGAATCATTATTATGGTTAATCGGTGGTCGTGGGGGAAATTCAATTTTGTATTCTTTCGATGGATCCTCCTTTACATCGTACGCCGATGGCTACGGAATACCTAGAACGATTTATTGCCTGGATGTTGATGATGATAATGTAAAGTGGATGGGTATGATGCATAATGGTATAGGCAGCTTTGATGGCGAGAATTACGAAGTGTATAACACATCTAATTCAGGATTAACTGATAACCAGATTTTCTCTATTACCTGTTCCGCTAATGGTAAAATATTAATCGGCACGAAAAGTTGCGGTGTTGTTAGTTTTGACGGCGATACGGAATGGGAATCTTACAATACCAGTATCTGTCCTTCCTTACCTTCCAATGGGATGAACGCGATTGAATATCATAATGGATGGATCTGGGCGGGTACTGCTGATGGCCTTGCTAAATTCAATAATAATGACGAATGGGTAATTTTCCCTGATTCAATTTTGGCTAATGGCGCTAACTCTGTAAAAACGATTGCCTTTGAAGATGACAATATTACCTGGATTGGCTCAACCAGTTCGTGGGACGGCTCAGGCGGTTTAACAAAAATGGAGGGTTTAAATATTACTCATTTTACATCTTCGAACTCGCCGCTGCCTTCTGAAAATGTTTTCTGTATTATAGTCGATACAGATGGTTCGAAATGGATAACCACAAACAACGGAGTAGCCTACTTTGATGACACGAACTGGACTATTTACAATACTGAAAATTCCGCTTTACCCAGTAATGAAGTGTATACAACTGCGATAGATGCTCATGGAACGGTCTGGTTTGGAACTTATATGGGATTAGCTTCTTTTGACGGCACTAATTGGCAGGAGTATTCTGATATTGTTCATGAAATATCCATCGAATGTCTGGCTTTTGCGCCGGATGGTGATCTCTGGATAGGAGCGTCGTCTGGTGGATTGGGTTGTTTTAATGGGGATAGTTTAATTGTTTACCACCCGGGTAACTCAGATATTCCGGATCCTCGTATTAAAGCAATAGAATTTTATAATGACACAATGTGGGTAGGTACACTCAAAGGATTAGCGAGTTTTAGTGATAATAACTGGTATACCTATCATATGAATAACTCCGGTTTAAGCGATGAAAACATTACATGCCTTACGATAGATCCTACCAACAGTTTAAAATATATGGGACATTGGCAAGGAGGCATATCCGTTTATGGTGAGAGCGTTAACGATATACCATCGGAACCTTCACCCGTTCCGTCCCGTATTGCATTATCCCAGAATTATCCTAATCCGTTTAATGCCACTACCCGGATATCGTTTGACCTGCCCCGGCAATGTGATGTTGATTTTGATGTCTACAACATTATGGGGCAGCTTGTGTATTCAAAAACAATCGAAGCAATGCCGGTTGGTCAGCATTCCTTAATATGGAATGGCCGCAATAACAACGGTAACAATATATCATCAGGTGTATACTTGTATAAAATCACTACTCCTCAAATCTCGGAAACAAGGAAGATGATATTATTGAAGTAACGATCCAACACAAAAATATTTAAGGTTTTATCTTAAAGATAAAGTGTAAAGGCGGCAGGTTGGCGGCGCACTTATTCCAAGCTGCCGCTTGAAAAAGGGCAGAATAAAAAATGGCAAGAAACATATATTGAGAACCAATAAGCAAACTAAAACTTAAAAACCCAAAAAGAGGCGATCAGGTCTAAGAAAAGTCAATTTTTAATCTCATCAAGGCATGCTGCGGAAATCAGGTTAAAGTTAGCCGGCCTTGATCAGGAAACTATTAAAAACAGAACGATTAACCAGACTTATTAATTTAAGGAGGATAGTATGTGCAATAAAATACTATTGTTATTGGTGTGTGTCTTGTGGTTTTTCGGTATTGCCGTGGTAATTGCTGATATGACGCCAAATGAAGGTATTATCAAGGCAAACGCCGGGGGAATCCTCGAATCGGATATAACCATTCAATTCGGGCAAAAATCAACTGGTGCCTGTTGTATGGATGATGGTTGGGATTGTTCTAATGCTGTCACCGAAGATTACTGCATAAATATTCTAAGGGGCACCTGGATGGGCGCTGATTCCGAATGCGGTGAATATGATCCTGAGAATGGTTATCCCGGATGTAACTCAACACCACCTACCGGCGCTTGCTGCCTTGAAGAAGGCATGACCTGTTACGAAGTTGAAAGAGATAGTTGTGTAATCCTTAACGGCGCCTGGATGGGCGCTGATTCCGAGTGCGGTGAATATGATGAGGAGAACGGCTATTCCGGATGTACAATAACACCGCCTACGGGCGCTTGCTGCCTAGATGATGGCATGACCTGTTACAATGATATGGAAGAAAACGAGTGTATAGGGATAATGCGTGGCACCTGGATGGGCGCTGATTCCGAATGCGGTGAATATGATCCTGAGAACGGTTATCCCGGATGTAACTCAACACCACCTACCGGCGCTTGCTGCCTTGATAACGGCATGACCTGCTATAATGATATGGAAGAAAACGAGTGTATAGGGATAATGCGTGGCACCTGGATGGGCGCTGATTCCGAATGCGGTGAATATGATCCTGAGAACGGTTATCCCGGATGTAACTCAACGCCACCTACGGGCGCTTGCTGCCTTGATAACGGCATGACCTGCTATAATGATGTGGAAGAAAACGAGTGTTTGGTAATGTTGCGTGGTACCTGGATGGGCGCTGATTCCGAATGCGGTGAATATGATGAGGAGACCGGCTATTCCGGATGTACCGTAACACCGCCTACGGGTGCTTGCTGTCTTAATGAAGGCATGACCTGTTTCGAAATTGAAGAAGATAGTTGTGTAATCCTCGACGGCACCTGGATGAACGCGGATTCTGAATGCGGCGAATTCGATTTCGAGAACGGCTATTCCGGATGTAACTCTGGACCGTCTACCGGAGCTTGCTGCCTTGATAACGGCATGACCTGTTATAATGATGTATGGGAGTTTGACTGTATAGTAATGATGCAGGGTACTTGGATGGGACCTAGATCAACTTGCGGCGACTATGTTGAAGAGACCGGTTGGTCTGGCTGTAACATCACTACTACCTACGACTACCTCCCCGGTGATGCCAACATGGCTGCCGGCTCGTGGCCGCCGAATGTAATCGGCGCGGATGTCACCTACCTGGTGAACTATTTCCGGGCTATCGCCGCACCGTGTCTGGTCGGTGGTTTCTATAATTCGGCTGATGCTAACGGTGATTGTTCGGTAATCGGCGCTGATGTCACTTACCTGGTGCAATATTTCCGGGGCGCGAACGAATTACATTTCTGCCCGGATTATGAGCCAACCTGGCAAAGCAGCGGCGATTTACCGGCCGAGGCTCCCGATGGTTGGCCTAATTGTGAATGAACTCCTGATTCGAGTAATTAAACTCAGCTACTACTTCTTGAAAGTGCTCTAACACTTTGACCTTGATCTACGAAAGGCGGCTCTGAAAAGGGCCGCCTATTTTATGATATTTAAATAGGTTAAAATATGTATGACCTAAGCATGTCTTGATTGTGGCTGCCGCCGAACTAATTGTATATTAACGTGTTATAGTTTTTACTTGACACAATAGTATTTCTGTCTATATTATATTCGTACCTGAATAAAAATATTAAGGGTACGACAAAAATGCTGACATCGGATTAACTAAAGCGAAAAGAGAAAAGAAATGGCTAATGAGTTCGAAATTGGTAGTCTGGTTGGATTAGGACTCACTAATTACGAAGTCGGGATATATACCTCACTTCTTCAAAAAAAGCAACTATCGGCAACTGAGATTGCCCGTTTGGCCAACATCCCTCGCACGCGTGTTTATGATGATTTGAAATCACTTGAGGATAAGGGATTATGCCAGGTGGTGAAAGGCAAAAAGAAACTATTTTCTGCGGTTGACCCCTTGCAGCTTAAAGACGTTCTCCTGAGAATTGGGGAGGAAAAGATAAAGCTGAAAAGAGAAAAATTAGAGCAGGAGATTGAAAAAGAAAAAGATAAACTCGAATTAACCATAAAACGGGAGAAAGAAAACCTAACATTAAAAATCAAGAACGTTGATAAGTTAATTGAAAATCTTTCTCCAATCTATGAAGAAAATAAAGATAAGGATTTTGTTCTTGACTATATAGAAGTTTTAAAAAATACGACTCAAGTTGAAAGAAAATTCAAACAGCTCGTAAATGAGAGTGAGACCGAGATATTATCTTTAGTCAAGCACAGGGCCGGTACTTATTTCAAACGTAAGAATTTAATAAACCAACAGGTAAAATTCGGTACCAATGCTATTAAAAAGGGTCTTGTCGTAAGATGTATATATGAACCATCACCCGATGAAGCGGAAAACAAGTTTTTATTCGAAAATATCATAGATAAATATGCCGTGTCCGGCGAGAGGATTAAGATCATGAAAGAGTTGCCGATGAAAATGGCGATATTCGATGAAAAAGCCGCGATATTTTCATTATCCGATCCTGTCCCGAGAAATCCTCAATCGACCTCGCAAATCGTTCGTCACCCGGTGATGGCAAAATCTCTTAAAATTCTGTTCGAGACGTTGTGGAATCAAGCTGAAGATTATGATGAGTATATAATGAGATTAGGATTGAAGAAGTAGGGGAGGTAAATTGCTAGTTGATAAGGAGTAATTTATCAGCGATTATGGTAAAAATAATAATTCAATGCAAGTAACAATAATCAAAGGAGTAATCGTAATGATAAACCAAAAGAAAAAATCAGGTACGGCAATTAAAAGCATCGGTTTAGTATCATTATTTTTGCTGATGTTGTTGATGATACCGGGAGCGGCCAAAGCCGAATTCGGTGATGTGATCTGGTACAACACTTATAATTTTTCCCAGGGTGATGATATCGACCAATACGAATGCTACTCGATGAAACAAACTCCCGATGGTGGTTATATTTTTGCCGGTAATGTTTGTTATGATAATGACGGTGAACCTCCAAAAGCGATGCTTATCAAAGTTGATGAGAACCTCGATACGATGTGGGTGCGCCAGTACGGCTGGGAACTTCCATTTGAATATTATGGCCGGGATGTTGTTTTAACCTCAGATGGCGGTTATGTATTGGCTGGTTTCGCCTTTTATACAAATCAATATGGACAATTACTTTCCAAAGGTGCTTTTCTTTACAAAGTAGATACCTATGGTGATACCGTTTGGACGAATTATTATGGAGAAAGCACTGTCTATCGCGTACATGAATTGCTTAATACGGGTGATGACGGATACGCTATATTTGGCTACAACGGGCACAACGATACTGAAGCCGGATTTGTCATAAAAGCCGATGCCGATGGTGACGAAGTCTGGTGTAGAGATTACTGTTCACCGTTGCCGGATCATGAGTATTTCATTATCCTTGCCGCAGATAACACCGATGATGGCGGTTTCATTCTCGGAGCAGAAACCAAGTATGTTGATCCTGATGAACATGATATCTCTGACTGGGGAGTCATAATGAAACTGGATGCCAATGGTGATACGGTTTGGACGAATGTCTGCGGCAGGCAAGAGACTGAGTTTAACGATATACATATCACATCCGATGGTGAGTATCTTATCGGCGGCCGCTATTTTGGCAGGGAATATGATCGTTCCTCCTGCCATACGGTTATGAAATATGATTCCGAGTTTAATGAGGTAATATTTAACTATACCGATTATCTCGGCGGTGGCCGAGTACCGGATACCGCTGCCTATTGTTTCGCGGCGCGCGAAATCCCCGATGGTAGTGGATATATCTCAGTCGGAAACAAGCAATATGCTCATGAACCTGTTCCCGAGAATCCAATGGTTGGCGCTCGTCATTATGAGCCCATACTTATGAAGGTTAACAACGATGGCAGTTCCTACACCCGGGTTTATGTAGATGATTTCCCGGAACTTAACAGTTCATGGGGAAGTCTGGCAATTGAAATTTGGGATTTGCAGTTCGCTGATGATGGCAATTATCTGATCTCCGGCTTTGTCTCCTCGCAAATGTGGGATAATAGTAGCGGATATTGGAACGAGGACGATCGCAGTAAGGTGTTCATTGCCAAACTGGAAGCCGCTACTGTTTCGGTAGATGATGATACGGAGAAATTACCGGTGATGGTATCGTTAGCGCAGAACTATCCCAATCCATTCAACGCTACTACCACGATACAGTTCTCTCTAAAACAAAAAGATGATATTGTACTTTCGATTTACGATATCATGGGCCGCAGGGTGAATACGCTTTATAACGGTACGTTATCTGCTGGAACTCATCATTTGACCTGGAACGGCACGGATAATTCCGGTGAGGTCGTTAGTTCGGGTATGTATTTCTATCGTATCGAAACCTCGGACATTACCATAAGCAACCAAATGCTTCTTTTGAAATAGTAAGTTTTCAAGGAAACTGATAATTTTAGTTTTAACAGCAAATTTTAACAACAGGTAAGTCAGGTAATGAAAAGCCGTCAGATTAAAACTATCTGACGGCAAAGGAACGAACTATCGGGAATGTATTCCCGGTACTAAGCAAGCTTAACGAATTAATGCAGAAAAAACAATTTCCTTGTAGTGCCAGAAATAGAATTGCGGGATCCTGGCAATACGGATAGGGAGAGAGGCTATGAAAAGACAATTACTCTTAATATTAACAGCAGCAATATGCTCCGTTTTTGCAGTTGCGACGTTCGCTGATCCGCCTGTAAATGATGATTGTGTCAATGCAACAGACGCCGGTACGTTAACTTCAGGTGTTACCGAGCAATTGTCAGGATCTGTTGTTGATGCAACTCCAGAGTGTATGACAAATGAGGTCTGGGTTAAATTCACGATTGCTGATTGCATGGATGTTACCATTGATTTCTGCGATAGCCCTGATAACATAATGATGTCATCGAATATCGTATATGATGATTGTCCCTGCCTTGGAGAACATCAGACAATCGCTATGGATCAATGTAATAATTACAATCCGATTTATACCTGGTACAATCTTGCCGCAGGTACTTACTATTACTATATCGATGCAATGGGGATGATGGGCGAGAATTATATAGTCAATATAACCGGTGAAGATTGTCCGCCACCGCCGTTTAATGATGATTGTGCCAATGCCGGCGCTATTGGAGAGATATCCGAATTAGCTTTTACCACGCGTGGTGCGTCATTCGATGGCGAAAGTAGTTGTATAAGTTCGCCGAATATCTGGTATATTTATACTCCTACTTTCTCAGGTAGAGCCAGGTTAAGCATCGAAGCCGGCTATCAAAAAAAGTTCGCGGTTTATGATGGTTATGCCTGCTCTCCCTTACCCACTCAGCTATGCTGTACATCTCAATCTCAGTTTGAGTTTGATGTTATTATGGGACAGCAGTACCTGATAGAAGTCGGTGGACAATATAGCTCTGTTGGTGATGGCTTCCTGACAATAGGTGAAGCTCCGCCGCCCGCGCCCAATGATGATTGCGCGAATGCCACTGATGCCGGAACACTTCTGGCAGATTCTACTGTCCTGATAACCGGTTCCGTAACAAGTGCTACTCAGGATTGTTATAATCATTATGATCCCGAGGTCTGGGTTAAGTTTACGATAGCCGAATGTATGGACGTTACTATTGATTTCTGCGCTGATCCGGAAAATGTCAATTCTAACGTTTCCGAGTTCATATATGGTTCATGTCCCTGCGATAACCAATACTATGTCAATCAGCGAAGCGATTGCGGCAATTATAATCCGTCCTACACCTGGGAAAGCCTTGTTGCAGGAACGTATTATTATCCGGTTCTTACCAATGCCCTTTACAGTGAGGAATACACTATTCGTATAACCGGCCAGGAATGTCCACCTCCGCCGGCAAATGATGAGTGTGTAAACGCCTTAGCCGTTGGCGAGGTTGACGAACTTGAATACACAACTCGCGGGGCTACATTTGATGGTGAAGGCTATTGTATGAGTTCGCCAAATGTATGGTATGTTTATACGGCTACTTTCACGGGGAATGCCAGGCTATCAATTGACGCTGAGTATAGAGATCAAATGGCTGTGTATGATGGCGCATCATGCTCACCTTTGCCTGCCGAGTTAGGTTGTACCTCAGATTCAAGGATTGATTTTTCTGTTGAGCTAGGAAATCAATACCTAATTGAAGTTGGCGGGAGAAACGGCGTTGCCGGAGATGGTTTGCTAACTATAGGCGAAGCGCCGCCACCACTTGAAAATGATAATTGCGAAGATGCCACGGATGCCGGGACTTTACAGAGCGGCGTTAGTGTGCAGCTTACAGGCAATAATGAAAACGCTACTCAGGATTGCTATAATCATTATGATCCGGAGGTTTGGGTCAAATTCTCGCTCAATGAGCGCATGGATGTCACTATCGATTACTGCGGTACTACACCACCTGCTGAATACTACGATGTGAACTTGGCTTTGTATCAATCATGCCCGTGTGATGAATCTATAGACAATAATTCCAGTGAGAGCTGCCCTGATGATAATACGAAATTGACCTGGTTAGGATTACCGGTGGGAACTTACTACTATCCGATTTTCAATAACAGCAGCCTTAATGGTGATTACGTACTGAATATTACAGGAGTCACCTGCCCGCCACCACCGGCAAATGATGATTGTGAAAACGCTACTGATGCCGGTACTCTCGTTTCTGAAAATCCAGTTACGATAACAGGAAATAATCTCGGATCAACGAACGATTGTTCTGCAATTGGTTTCGCCGAATCTTGGATTAAATTTACAACTTCACAAACAATGCAGGTGACAATTGATTATTGCGATACTGATCCGCGGTTTAATTCATTTGCTGGCTATTTAATTGATAGCTGCCCGTGTGGAGAGGATAGAATATTCAATGATACCACATCCTTGTGCGAAGATGAAAACATGCTTTTTATGTGGAACGATCTGCCCGCTGGTGAATATTGGTATCCAATAAAAATGGCTATTGGAGCTATGGGCGATTATACTATACATGTGACCGGCATTGCCACTGGTAATCCAGGATACGAATACCTCCCCGGTGATGCCAACATGGCTGCCGGCTCGTGGCCGCCGAATGTAATCGGCGCTGATGTAACCTACCTGGTGAACTATTTCCGGGCTATTGCCGCACCGTGTCTGGTCGGTGGTTTCTATAACTCGGCTGATGCTAACGGAGATTGTTCGGTAATCGGTGCGGATGTCACCTACCTGGTTCAGTATTTCCGAGGCGCGAACGAATTGCATTTCTGCCCTGACTATGAACCAACCTGGCAAAGCAGCGGTGATTTACCGGCCGAGGCTCCCGATGGTTGGCCGAATTGTGAATGAACTCCTTGATTCGAGTAATTAAACTCAGCTACTACTTCTTTAAAAGTGCTCTAACACTTTGACCTTGATCTACTGGAGGCGGCCTCAACAGGCCGCCTTTCAGGCTGTTGACAAAGTCATGTCGACAGCCTTTTTAATTTACTCGTATTGATATTATCCCTTTTAATAGGAATATTATAGTTCAGGTGATTATCGGAGGTGGCTAGATGTTTACGCGTAATGATAGTTCACAGAGTAAAAGTGAGTTTGTATGCATCGAGGATTTAGTGCCCAAAGATCATCTTCTTCGGAAGGTGGAGAAGAGCGTTAAGTTTTCATTTATTTACGAGAAGGTGAAGGATTTATACTCGGATAAAGGTCGTCCCGGTCTTGATCCGGTGGTGTTATTTAAGATGATGTTGATTGGTTATTTGTATGGCATTCGTTCAGAGCGTCAACTGGAGCGGGATATCAAGGTGAATGTTGCTTATCGCTGGTTTTTAGGTTTGGGATTGACTGATCCGGTTCCTGATCATTCGACTATCAGCCAGAACCGTCGGCGGCGTTTCACCGACAGCGATGTTTTCCGGGAGGTGTTTGATGAGATCGTTCGTCAGGCTATTGCCAGAGGTCTGGTTGGTGGCAAATATCTGTTCACTGATTCGACTCATTTGAAAGCCTCGGCCAATCGTAACCGTCGGGAGATTGTTGAGGTTGAACAGGCTCCCCGTGATTATCTGGAGGAGCTTGAGGCGGCAGTCAACGAGGAGCGTCTGGCACACGACAAGAAGCCTTTAAAGCCAAAAGAGGAGATACCTGAGAACCGTCATATTAAGCGTAGCTTGACTGATCCCGACAGCGGTTACATGTGTCGTGACCGTAAGGGTGAGGGTTTCTATTATCTTGATCATGTTACCACTGATAGTCGTCATAATATAATAACGGATTGAGCTTTCCCCCAAAAACTGGACAATTGTTTAAGGTGGTATTAAATTAGTAGAAATGTCCAGAAAGGGTAATTGATGAAGCGAAGTCGATACAGCGGGGAGCTTAAAGCAAAAGTAGCCATAGAGGCCATTCGCGGTCAGAAGACCGTTAATCAGATAGCCTCGGAATACGAAGTACACCCTAATCAGGTTGGTATGTGGAAGAAGCAGGCTTTACAGTCTCTCCCGGAAGCCTTTTCTAACGGCAAGGCCAAGTTGCGGGAGGATGAGCAAGCCAGGATGGATGCTCTCTATCAGGAGATTGGCAAGCTTCAGGTGGAGTTGGCATTTCTAAAAAAAAGGAGCGGGCGTCTCGCCTGAGGATTTGAGGAATCTGGTGGAACGATCAAACCCGGACATTTCAATTAGCCGTCAGTGCCAGCTTTTGGGGCTTCCCCGTTCAAGCTACTACTACCGGCCTACTGGGGAAAGCGATTTGAACCTGACACTTATGCGTCTGCTTGACGAGCAATATACCAGGACCCCGTTTTACGGCAGTCCTAAGATGACACTCTGTCTAAAGTCTCAGGGATATGATATAAATCACAAGCGGGTTGAACGTCTGATGAGGATTATGGGTCTTCAAGCTGTTCCAAATACGAGCAAGCCTTGTCCGTCTAACAAGATATATCCGTATCTTTTACGCGATGTCCTGATTGATCATGTTGACCAGGTCTGGAGCGCCGATATCACGTATATTCGTCTTAGCCGGGGCTTTCTCTATCTGGCGGCAGTGATTGATTGGTTCTCGCGTTACGTTCTTGCCTGGCGTTTGTCCAATACTCTTGAGAGCTCTTTCTGCGTGGAGGCATTGGAGGAATCGTTGGATGGCAAACAGCCGGAGATATTCAACAGCGATCAGGGAACACAGTTTACCGACAAGGATTTCACCGGTGTACTGCAAGACAAGCGGATCGCTATCAGCATGGACGGTCGCGGTCGGTATCTTGACAATATTTTTGTCGAGCGTCTGTGGAGATCGGTCAAGTACGAGGAGGTATACATTCACGATTACCAGACGCCGGCGGAGGCTTACCTCGGTTTGAAGAGGTATTTCGAATTCTACAACACCGAACGTTTCCATCAGGCCTTAAACGGCAAGACGCCTTATGAGGTTTATAATTTAAATTCAAAAAAGGAATCGATTAAACAGAAAAATAATGGACTAATACTTAGAAATTCCACCTTATTTTAGCTAAATTACTGTCCAAACAATGGGGGGAAGCTAAGTGCTATGATATTAAGAGGATTATTGACCAGCTAATTATCGAAATAAACATTTCCTGAAATTGTTTATCCAACCCCCTACCGGCGTTATATTCTATATCTGGCTTTAAATTGTATTAACTATTTTATACAGGCGTATCCTTTTCACAATAATCCAGATATTCCAAATATACTTTTTCCAAATCAATTTTAGCTATATCAGATTTACTTATTTCGGTTATAAGTTTCCCTTTTTTTAATATTCCTATTGTATCCGCAATTTGTTGGGCTCGCAATAGATCATGTGTTGAAACCAAAACAGATGAATTTTCCGATTTTAATTTTAAAATAACCTCAACTAAATCTCGACTTGATTGTGGATCAAGACCCAGTGTCGGTTCATCCATCAAAAATGATCCTGCATTTCTTCCTATCAGAATCGCCAGGCCAAGTTTTTGCCTCATTCCTCGAGAATAGGTCCCAACTTTTTTTGTGCTCCAATGCGGCTCTAAATTGACAGCATCGAACAAATTAGTTATTTGATTGGAGTTTATATTTTGTTTCGCAATCCTGCAAAAAAACGTCAGATTGTCTGCGCCAGACATCTCTTCGAACAACTCCACTTGATCGGGAAGATAAGCAAGATTATGTCTTGCTAATACAGGATTTTCCTGGACTAGTATATCGTCAACATATGTGTTCCCAGAATCAGGCCTGATAAAATCTAGAAAAAGATGAATCAAAGTAGATTTCCCGGCTCCATTTGAGCCCAATAAACAATAAATATGACCATTAGGCACTGTCAAAGAAACATTATCTAAAGCTTGAGCACCTCCAGGATATTTCATGTTAATTGAACTAGCTCGTAACATATATACCTCTTACCTTTTATTAATCCGAATGCCTAACCAAGCAGCGGCTGATATAATTATTATCCCCAATAGTATAACCCAAATAATTACCCTATTACTTGTGGAATGCAATTCTATACGAAATGTTTTCCTGCCACTGTCGATATGGCGACCGGCATATATAGTAAAGGCTCGAATATTAATTTCATAATCTCCTTGAAACTCATCGGGAGGAAGAATGATAGAAATCTGAGATATAACTTCATCACCCGGTTTCAGTATTTCGATATTGGGCGGCTTGATATCTGCCTGCCACCCCGCCGGCATGTCTACATCCCAACGAATATCCTTAAGCTCAACAGAACCTGTATTACGAGCTACAATGTTCAAGATTGGAGGTTGTTTAATAGTCCCGTTATATTGCCAGTTATCAGCACGCAAAGTAATTTCGCCTATTCCTATAGGTACCAATTCTAATTCGATGCGGCTTTGCCTGTTTTCATCGATAGTTGATACTGCCGCCACAGTAAAACGGAGCAACGAATCGGCAGCTGGTCCCGTTTCGGTTTTACGATCCGGCAAGTGAACTTCCAACGTAAGCTGATGGCTTAAACTTGCAGGGCTAAAGATGAGTTTCGATACCCTAGCTTGAGTCGCGACATCGATGAAATTCGCCTGAAACAACTCTGGCAAACCTTCAATACGAAGGTCATACCCTATCGCTTCATCTGTTCCCCTATCAAATTGCATAAGATACGAGGCAGTTGAAGCATATGCAGCTTCTTGGGCCATAGGTGATGAACTTATTTGGAGCGCCGCCGTGCCGGTACCTTTCTGGATGAGTATTTGTTTCGTTTCCATTTTGCCTGAGTACTGGGCGTATACCTCAACCTGTTCTAAATCCCTTAGAAGTTCGAACTCAAGACTAACGGAATCACCTGGATATAGAATATCAATTCTGCGCTCATATGGTAAAGCAATAATTACCCCATTGTCTTTTAAAGAAACAAATACATTTCTCAAGGTAGAAATATCATTTATCGAAATATCTCCGGCAATTTCGGAAAATAACGAATCTATTTCAATGGATTCCGAGACCTGGCTTAAATTTTTTAAGACAATCTCTATTGTTATCCGGCCGGCAGAATCGCGGTGAGTAATAGCCCGCTCAACTGCAATATGAGGTGCTTCCTGAGTTAGAGCCAGCAGCGCCTGTTTAAGTTCGATTTCGGCGATTTTATATTCTCGCTCAATAGATATATACTCCGCATCCGAAATCAAATCTTTATCTTTTAATCTGATTGCTCGATTGTAAACATCGCGATTTTCACGATAGGTCCAGACGCATTTTTCCAGTGCTAATTGCCGAAACCTTTCATCATTAGGATTATAAATTATCTGCGCTATAGAACTTCCCCATAAGATAATCCAATATAAAGCTATAAAACATATAGCTGTAAAATAACTGTATTTGGGCTTTATCACTGCTATCTTGCTAAATTTCTCTTTCCAAAATCCCTTAACCATAGTACCTCGTCAAGCCAAACTGCATTTTCGAAATAACAGCATTATAAATATATATATCGTCAAGAAATATGCACACATGAACCCAAACCTTATAGACCAGATATGTAACAGACTTACTAGAGATGGTGTAATCCAGAAATATTTGGGGGCAGACTCTGGTAAAACAATATGATTAAAGACAGGCTTAGCTCGGTATTCCATAGTATATCCTCTATATGAAGTGCTAGCAATAGTGGTGTATTGAGCTTTGTTGATAACCTGTTTTTTAAAATCATCCGAAAAAATGCCAAACTCCCTGGAATATTCATTAGCCTGTCTGGCAAACTCGTGGTAACGATTAAAATTCGCTGGAACGAGAATATCAACCATATTCTTCCATAGACCATACGGCGAGATAATAATCAATGATATCGCTGCCTCAGTTTGGCTTTTTCTTTTAAAATAATAATTTTTACGTATAGATCGAGCTTTATCATCGGCTCGCTGGATTTCAGCCTCTGCCTCTCGCTCTATATCAGTTTCAAGTAACTTTATTTGTTTTAGTTTCTCATTACTATTTGCATAGCTGTCAACAATCTTCATTAAAGGCCGAGTTGAAAGCGATCCTAGAGATTCATTTTCGATTTTACTCCACTTAAGTTTTGCATCTTCATAATGTTCAAGAGGTTGTACAAAACCTCCTATCATCATTCCCAAAATCGGCCACATCCATACAAGTATTACCCAGATCGTTAAACTACCTAAAATCGAGGCCGACTTTGATTCCCATAACAATGAGGTAAGCCAACCAACTAGTATAAAAAAACCCAAGTATGGTATAGCAGAAATTATTACTATTATTGCCTTTAAAACCGAATCTATAATATTAAATTGAATACCTCCAACCATGAGAAAAACCATGTTAACCAACAGGCTCAAACTCGCAAAAATAAGTAGCGGCAAATATGCTGAAAAAAATTGGCCCGCAAAATTCCCCCAGAAATACTGACCTCTTGATATCGGATATGACCAATAGAGACGCAATATTCTGCTTGTTCTACGGTTAGACACGGAATTTGATGAAAAAAGAATTGCCGCCAGGCTTGACCAAATGCCTATTATGAAACACCAGTCTATCGATCCTCCACTAATCAAATAACTGCCAGGTTCGGATTTTCCACCATTGTCGACGACCTCATAGGGTAATACTTCTAGCCAAGATGGTAAAATCGCATCATTTGAAGCTGAAATAAAAGCTAAGGTACTCATCGGTAATATGGCATAGGTACGTTCCAGTGTTGATTTGCTTCTTAGTTTCAGTAAATTTTGATTATACTCCTTTTGGTTTCTCCAAATATCAAATATAAAACTAATAGAACAAACAAGGAATAGCAGAAAAAGGCCCAAAATATAATACTTGAATAATCCAGTCGCTTTTTTTCCGCGAAAACTATGCCAGGCAATAATGCTAATCATTGAGTCTGCACCAGTGATTTTTTATTGAAAGAAATTATAGATCCAATAGCTAATATGGTATTCCATATTATTAAAGGCAAAAACGAGACAACAAACGTTCTTACAGGTGAACTGGTTGAAGCGTAATGTTGAATATTCTCCAAGCCATTTAGATCCAAGGGATCGTCAGTACCCGTCTTTACGAAAAATCTTTGCGGGTCACGTTTAATATGCTCACGCTGCCATTGATACAAAAAATCATTTTGTAAGAGACAATATTTAATAAAGTCCCTAGCGCCATTTTCTCCCGCTTCACAAATCGATGCTAATGAAAGTTGCGAATATGCAATTGGAGAAGAGATGCACAGTATCTCATATACCTTGAATTGTTCCGTTAGCATATTTCTCTGTTGTATATTCAGTGATTGCTTGCTATAATATCCCTCAATCGTAAATTGTACACTACTTGCAGTCCAGTTGTCAACACCTTCTGAGGGTTTTGTTGGCAAGGAAGCCACAATGATGGAATCTTGAAATGAAGGCCCTTCAAGTTTAGCATTTATATCATTGTTTATTGGTTGAATTAAGCGAGCGGTTTCGGATGCTAACGAAGGTAGTAACCAGGTAGTACAAGCCCAGATCACGACAGCAAGGGTAAGGGCGGAATGAGACGATTTCATGCTTGCCGATAACCATAACCCTAACCACGCGTATGCTGATGTAATACACAAAGATAACAATATCAGTCCTACTATTGGAGTTGAGAATATCTTGATTTCAGCGCCAGCCGTACCAGCGGCAACTATAAACACGATTAATCCTATAACCAGGGGGATTAACATGGTGACTACAGCCGCAAGCCACTCGGCAAAAAGATAAGCAAGACGGCTAATTCCAAATGAAAAAAGGAGACGAACTGCACTAATTCTGGTATCAGTGGATACGGAGTTGTAAGTTAACGCAAGCGCAAAAAGCGCATGTAAAAGCAATATTGAGCCTCCGAATCCTCCTGAAACGGCAAAATAAAGGTAGGGATTATCTAAAGTATAGGGATTATAAAAAATAGGTTGCCCTAATATCCCACGTAAAACAGCTGCTCCGACCACAAGATCTCTTGCATTACCACATATTATGCTATTTGGGTTAGGCCGGGCTACTACTGATGGCAGTATTTGCGAATAAGTCGCAGCTTTTTCAAAATTGGCTTCATTTGATTTCTGGAGATTGACATACTCATTTCTAACCTGAGAAAACCGAAGCCCATCTAAATATCCGTGCCCTATACCGAGAGCTATCGAGGCAATTATAGCCATTGCGATTTTAAGATTCCAAATATTTCGGTAAATACGCCAGAGAGTCATTGTTAGTAACGTTGATATATTACCATTATCTCTTCTCACCAGTAATTTTAACCTCGTTTAAACTAAAAGTTCACTCAAGGGGGATCCGGCAAAAGGATATTCCACCCCCGGATCCCCGATTTTAATTCATGCTGAAATTAGGAACCAACTGGCAGATTACCGCAAGTGCACCAAGCCCCCTCGTAAGATTTACACCCGCTGTCACAGGGACATGGTCCAGTTAAAGAGCAACTCAAAGACCAACCGGAACTACATGTCCTAGAGCAACTGCACATTGGTATTCCGTCAGCAATTGCGGTAAAGGCCATACCGAGAACCAGTAACAAAGCGACGGCAATAACCGTCATGGAATTACTTTTCATGGTTTTCCTCCATGTAATTTTGTTGAAAATTATAGTTAACCCTCCAGCAGCTGGATGAATGATATTTTGACATAACGAATAATTGGTTATTAAGTCCCATCGCAATTCGCTCAAAGGAAATCTGCTCGCCATCACCGTCCAGAATAATCGATCGCTTTAATAATTCTCCCGAATTCGAATATTCATGTATTGTGTTAAAAACAACGGCTAACATGCGATCGTCAACCCCAATAATATCTTGAATAAATAAGACAACATTAACCGCATGATCAATACTATATTTATCCCTTAAATCATCAACGAAATCTTCAACCTTATTTCGTCCACTAATGCTGAATAAAGTCTTTGAAGGAAAATAGTTTTCATAAAATGCTGTCCTGACTATATCAATATCATATTTAATTTGCCATTCCTCGTCTTCGTGTTTGCAGCATTTACAATAAGCCAATCCCTTAAAGCACATAAATAAATGATCCTGACCTACCATTGATGCCGTTAGAATATTAATAGCAGTCCTGCAACCGAATGGATCTTCTTCCGTGCCAAAAGGAGTTCCGCAGGAACCTAATAAATGACCTTTAAGATCATATTGCATTAGTAAATTTCCGTCAGGTAATTGATATCGGGAACCAACAAATATCGTACTGTCCGATGAAAGGGCTATTACGTCAGGGTATATTTCCACATCGATAGCTCCTTTCCAGCTTAAATCACAAGACAACATAGCTATTCTCTGATTGCCTCGGTCTGCGATAAATATTGTTTCGGAGTTACAAATGATATCAGTGGGATTGTAGAATTGGTTTTCACCTGATCCCAATGTTCCGAACGTCCCGAGGAATTCTCCATCAGATGAAAAATGTACTAATCTGTTCTCTTCATCATCTGAAACTAAAACACTTCCATCGGGCAAAGCGGTAAATGCGTCAGGGTGATTCAAACTAATATCTTTTCCTTGGCCGAATGTTACATCATAATAAAGAGTATCAACAGGAATAATACGATCTACCGCGAGAGTGATACTACAAGGCATACAAATCATAGAAATCAAAATTGCGTTTATAAGCGTATTGTACCTATACATAAAAGTCCCTTAATTAGTTATTGTTTTCCTTCCAAACGTTCGAAATAAGCTTCAATATTTTCGCTATCGTAAATAACGCCTCTCTCATCCCATTTTATAACTTTAGAATTGGTTTCTTCTTCATCAGCGCCAAAGTGTCTACTGGGCACGTTATCAAATTGATAAGTTATAAACACCGGTACATTGATATCAAACGATTCAACATAATCAACCAATTCGTTTTCTTCTAGCGAACCATCGATTAAGCAAAGCAATTTCCTATTTCCCTCACTTACTAATTTTGGCTGTAGATGAGAGAGCTTGAATAAAAATGAACGTATTTGACATTTACTGCAAGCTGCACTAAATAAAAAGCACGTGCATTCCTTATCATTAAAATCTGCCAGATTAATCCTATCCATGCTACTTAAAGCAGTCATATCAAGATCAGGTACTATCTTTCCCACCCCAAAGAGTATATCGAGTGTGTCAACCACCGCATCTAAATTAGATACAGCTCCTCCGTAAGTATTAGCCAATTGACTAAGCGTTTTGTTGTGCAAAGTTATACTACTAATAAATTGTACCACATCTTCGGAGTCAACTAACACAGCCATATAGCAATTGCGTTCTAAACCCAAGAAATTTGCGTAATTCAAGGTATCAATAATAACTTGAAGTTTGCCAATCGGTAATTTTTCGACGAATCGATTAACTGCTAGAGTTTCAGCTTTTTCTTCTGGTGGGGGCACAATCAAAAAAGCTGAAAAATTAGGATGTGTATTTAGTTCATCATTCAGGACATTGAGATACTCTGGGGTTTGGAAATAATTCAAATGGTCGTAGGCTAAAAATTCTATTAATATGTTCGCGTTCATCGCACCGTTGAGGCGTCTAATTTGCGAAGATAGCAAATTATCGATTTTTTCCCCTGGGTTGCAACGGAGTGCTTTCTTCGAGCAGTCTATTTCTTCTCGTTCACCTGCCAAGCAAACAAAAGCACTGGCTATTAATATAATAAAAATATAAAAATGCAAGTATCTATACATTCTACATTCTATCATTTTAATCCACCTTTGAAAAATTATTACTTTCTTCTGCATTTCAGCCTACAGCATCTATATTGGTTATAGAAAACCTATATAGATCTACATTTGAGTTTAAGCTATTTTGCTTATGGGGTATTTTAGGGCATACTGCCATAAATAAATTTGTTGAGAATAATATACTACTATTAATTATAAAACACCTTTCCAGATCACGCCTTTATTTCAGGCAAATAAATCCATAAAATACTTAATGTCTAAAATTCTCGAAAACCTTTTGGGATTGCTGACCAAAATAAGTTAACATCTCAAGATATTCGCTCCATTCCCAATCTTTAATATTATAGCTAGTAGAATAAAGATTAGTCAAATTTTTTATAGAGTATTGGGTTAAATAATATATATTAACATTACTGTCCCAACGTTTTGTTTTTGAGTTGCTGTAAGTAGATAACTGGCAAGGGATTTTAGCAAAAAATAGAATTTTTCGATTTGAACTTGGAAAGCCGATTTAGCCATACTTCCGAGGGGGGAACTCGGAAGGAGATGGCTGATGCATTCAGGCAAGATTCTTTTATCGCAGCTTATGGACTTTGTCCCGAGATACGAATTTCTCAAATGTGTGGGACGTTACCGGGGCAATTACAAGATCAAAAGCTTTTCCTGCTGGGACCAATATCTTTGCATGGCTTTTGCTCAGCTTACTTACCGAGAGAGTCTGCGGGATATCGAGGCTTGCCTGAGGGCGGCTCATGTTAAGCTTTATCATATGGGTATCAGAGGCAAAGTATCACGCAATACTCTAGCTCATGCCAATGAGGTGAGGGATTATCGCATTTATGAGGATTTTACCAGGACACTTATCAGCACGGCCAGAGGGTTGTATGTTAACGAGCCTTTCGGAGTGGAATTGGAGCAGACTGTTTATGCTCTCGATTCGACTACCATCGATTTGTGTTTGTCTCTTTTCCCCTGGGCTGAATTCAGGCGAAGGAAGGGAGCTATAAAGATGCACACTCTTCTGGATTTGCGCGGCAATATACCCAGCATGGTAATTGTTACTCCCGGAAAGGTTCATGATGTAAATATCCTGGATAATCTGATGGTGGAAGCCGGCGCGATTTATATTCTGGACAAGGCTTATATAGATTATGCTCGTCTATACGGCATTCACAAATCTCTGGCATTTTTTGTAACTCGTGCCAAGAAGAACTTCAACTACAGACGCCTTTACTCTCATCCCAAGAATGTAAAAGCCGGAATAAGAAGTGACCAGACGGTTATGCTTAAAGGTTATTATGCCGGATTAGATTATCCTGAGAAGCTCAGACGCATAAGTTATATTGATCAGATATTGAACAAACGCTTTATCTTTCTGACCAATAACTTTGATTTACCGGCAATAACAATTGCTGAACTATATCGCTGTCGTTGGCAGGTGGAACTGTTCTTCAAATGGATTAAAAGCCATCTCAGGATAAAGAAGTTTTTCGGGCTATCAGACAATGCAGTCAAGACTCAGATATGGATAGCAATCAGCATCTATGTGCTGGTAGCGATAGTGAAGAAACGTTTAAATCTTAGAGCGAGCTTATATCAAATTCTACAGATTTTAAGCGTTACCCTGTTTGAGAAAATCCCTATAGAACAAGGACTTAGCGATATTGATACGGAAGAAATTATAACCGAAATCCCTAACCAATTGAAACTATTCAACTAACGTTGGGACAGTAGTGATATATTAATTATGTTGCACTAAATTCGGCAGATGTATCCATAAATAATAACTAAGGTTAACGCTATCGCCCATTTCCTATTTGGCATACACCTATTTCTAAAAAAACTTGATCAAATAACAAAATTTAAAGGAAAACACCAGACACTGTGATTTCTGTAACTTTGGAAATATATAAAGACCTAACTTTATTCGCGTCAACAATATGGTAACATCAGCGGTATATCTGTGGTGCTTTCTGGTGCTCTCTGGTGTCGAAAAGAGAATTTCTACTTACCGAACATTTGGGTTGTGATATGATGACTAATTATAATTAATCAACGGCATAATATTGACATATTATTAATACATTTGATTTGTTTGTACGTATAACTTTTTGGTATTTAATAAGAAACAGAGATAGGAGCAGATCTGGCTATAGGCTTGGTTAGCAGGGTGCTTTATCTTGGTGATATTCCCATGATATTATATGCTGAATAATAAACTAATTTAATATGATCCGGCATTACTATCCACCCAATTGACAAGTTAGTAATAACTAGTCAATTTTTCATATGTTATTTCTAGTCCATGCGCCTTGATTTCATCAATCCTTTTTTTAAAGAGAAATTGAAGTATTTTTTGTTTTTTACTTTTCGTAGCAAAATGTACTAAGCGATGACAAATCGGACATAGTGAAATAATATTTCCAGGTACATCTAAACTGTAATAAAAATCATCCTGCGCACTCATAGGAATTAAATGATGTGCCTCAACATAGTTATTTTTAGTCGATTTAGAAATGAATGTTATATGCTTTTTATCAACTTCACATTTGAATTTATATTTATTCAGAACTCCTTTTGCAATTGAAGCATCCTTCTTCCATTGTTTATTGATTCCGCCTGATCGAGCTGGGCGGGAAATAGGTCCTGAAGGTAACTTTAATGGTTTAGCCTTTAGTATTCTTTCTTGATACTCAAGATCAGTTTCTTTCTCTCCTGAATAATTATTAATAAATTTTAAAACGCTTTTCACTAGCGGCTTATTGGTTTCTTTATCGGCATACCATACATTAGAACGCCCCATTCCTTTTTGACCTTTTCCAGCTGGTATCAATATATTAGAGTTCTCTCGCTGTTCATCTTTAAGTAGTCTACAGTCAGCTAAATTGGCTTCAGTATAATACCCTATTTTTTCACCATTATAAATCCTGTTTGAATTTGGAGGAGGTTCTTGATAATTTCTATAAACTGTAGCATTTTTATACCACCCTACGATCCTTCTGGATTCTGTAATTGGTGATTTTGCTACGAAAACGACTAATACATCTTTAATTTTTTTGTTTGATCTAACACCACTTAGTCGATTTATGTTGATTGTCCCCATTTCATGGCTTTTTTTATATACAGGTTGTACATACCCATATAGCTTTCCTGAATGAGGTTGAAAATTGTATATTTCGTGGCCAAAACTATTTTTATCTACAAAAGCTCCGCCAAACTTGATATCATCGTCAAAATCTGATGATAATCCTTGATAATATTTCATCCATCCGATATTAAAAAATATAATCTTATCACTTTTATTTTTGTTTTCCTTAGATATCTGAAGGTTATAAGAGCAATCAATTATTTTAGTTATCTCTTTAAATGAAGATGTTGAATAAATGTGAAAATTTATTTCACCAGTTTTAAATTTGGATCCCCGTTTAATAGTTTTAGTTTTTGGATATTGATAGTAATCACCGAATACGTCTATAGCCATTTTGCTTTTTTGCGCAAAGAATCTTAAGAATCTTTTTCCGTTATATTTAAAGTAAGTGTATTCGCTATTAAAATTAATTTCTGATTCTGGTAATTTTCTTGCAACATAATCTACTAATCTTCTGTATAGAGTTGCTACAACTTCATCGTCGATTTTAGCTATATGATTGTCTAACTTGTGTTCAGTATTCATGTACTAATACCTAATCTATCATTTAAAAAGTTTGATCCAATCTGTCAAAAAGGTTCTGAAGACGTACATGTGGGCAGAAGGATCTGAAGTGAATTTCCTAGCCACCTAAATAGGCTTTCTGCACCTGTTCATCTTTCTTAAGGTTTTCGCAAGAATCATCTTTTATTATTTTACCAATACCAAATAGATATCCGCGGTGAGCTATTTCGAGGGCTTTGCGTGCGTTTTGCTCTACCAATAATATAGCTGTTCCTGTTTTAATTATTTCCGTTAACTTGTCAAATATAGCTTCTATATAATTCGGTGATAAACCTAATGATGGTTCATCAGCCAAAAGCAAACCTGGATTCAACATCAACGCTCTGCCAAGTGCCAACATTTGCTGTTCTCCTCCGGATAATGTGCCCCCCTTTTGCTTAAAGCGATCCTTCAACACGGGGAAAAGACTCACGACTTTCTCTAGCTGTTTTTCAAGTTTATCTTTAGAATCAACGCTGATTCCGCCCATTTCTAAATTCTCTTTAACGGTCAGCGAATGAAAAACTCGTCTACCTTCCGGCACAATGGCAATACCAAGTTTAACTAATTGATCTGTTCTTAAATCCTTTATATTTTTTCCATTGAAACTAATACTTCCCGAGCTAATTGATCCATCGTAATTATCTAATAGTGATGCTATAGCTTTTAATGCCGTAGATTTACCTGCGCCATTCGGGCCAATCATCGCTACAATCTCTGATTTTTCAACAAAGAAGGACGCATTTTCTAACGCTTTTACCTTGCCATAATACACATCAAGGTTATTAACATCAAGCAGCGCCATTGGACCTCCGCCCTAGATAGGCGTTTATTACCTCAGTATTTGACCTAATCTCATCAGGCATTCCATCCGCAATCTTTTTTCCATGGTTAAGTACAATAATTCTTTTAGCCAGATTCATTACCACATCCATATTATGCTCAATAAAAAGAATAGTTTTTCCTTTGGATTCTAATTCCTGGATGATATTCTTCATTTCGATGATCATCGTTGGCGATAACCCGGACATCGGCTCATCTAATAGTAATAGCTGTGGATCTAAAGCCATGGCTCTTGCTATTTCTAAGAGACGTCTCTGGCCATGAGACATGTTCTGAGCTAATTGATCCCGCTTTTCTGCAATATTGACAAAATCTAGTAATTCCATTGCTTTTTCTATATTTGATTTTTCTTCTGATTTCATGTTTCGAGTTTGCAAGATAGCACTAAATAATGAGTCACCCGACTTGTACTTTAAAGCAAGTAGCACATTATCAAGCACCGTAAGTTGCGGGAAGAGTCTGATATTTTGGAATGTTCTCCCGATTCCGGACAATGCTATTTGATGTGGTGGATTACTTGTTATATCTACGTTATTGTAAGTTATTTTTCCTTCATTTGCTTTAATAAACCCGGTAATAATATTAAAAGCAGTAGTTTTGCCAGCACCGTTAGGACCTATTAATGCAACAAGCTCTCCGCAGGAAATCTCCATTGAGAGTTTATCGACAGCTCTTACGCCATCAAAATCTTTTTTGATATTTTTTAGTTCTAGTAACGGCATACTTTTATCTAAACCTGTACTTCCCCAATATCCCCTGAGGCCTTTTAATCATCAGTAGAATCAACAGCAAGCCATATATCATCTGACGGAGCGGAGCCGCTACTGAACTAGGCATTCCCAGAAAACGAAGCAATTCAGGGAATATTACAAGTATCGCTGCACCGACGAAAGATCCACCTAAGCTTGCCATACCACCAAATACTACCATCAGGAGTATAGTGATTGACTCCATCACTGTGAAACTTGAGGGATCGATGAACGTGATATAATGAGCGTATAAGCTTCCAGCAATACCCGCAAAAAACGCACTCACAATAAATACAATAACTCGGTAGCGATTTACATCTTTTCCCATAGCTTGTGAAGCTACTTCATCCTCGCGTATGCCTTTCAATATTCTGCCGAATGGTGAGTTGACTATATTTCGCATTATTATGTAGGTGATTGCAATAAATACTACGACCAGCAAGATATATGTCCAGACACTGGACAATTCAAATCCGAATATACTGAATCCCGGTATGCCAGGTAAGCCTAATGGCCCTCTTGTTAGCCCTACCCAGTTTTTAGATATAGAGTATACTATTATGCCCAAACCGAAAGTCGCTAAAGCAAAGTAATCGCCCTTTAGGCGTATTGAGGGCAAGCTTATTATTATTCCCAATATAGATGCAAATATGGCTCCTACAACTAATCCAAGCCAGGGAGTGATGCCATAGTTTAATGCAAGTAATGATGACGTGTAAGCACCCATGCAAGTAAAGGCAGCGTGACCGAGCGCAGGCATCCCCGTATAACCTACAACGAGGTTCAGGCTCAGAGTAAGGATAATGTAAATGCCTGTTATTATCAGTATATGAACAATATATTCCACAGCTAAAGCCTATCTTTGTGAATGTTTACACCCATAATTCCGCCTGGCCTAAAAAGCAAAAATATAATTAGTATGGCGAAAGCTATTGCATCTTTCCAGCCCGCTTGTATTTTCCAGATTCCGAGGTTCTCAGCCAGTCCTAGAAAGAACCCACCCAACATAGCCCCTGGTATTGAACCGATACCGCCTACTATTGAAGCAATTATTCCTTTAAGTATTGCATTCATACCCATGGTCGGCTCAAGGTTTGTCTCGTAAGCGATTAAAACTCCGGCAGCTCCTGCTAACATAGAACCAATAGCAAAAGACCATGAAATAACACGCTCGGAGTTTATCCCGACAACGCGTGCCGCCACAGGATCATCGGCAACTGCGCGCATGGCTTTGCCGAGCTTGGTGTATTTGATATAGATCCACAAGCCTGATGATAAGACTAAGCTGACCACAAGTATGAGTATCTGTATATCGGTTATAATCGCTCCGAATACGCTGTGCCCGACTTTCACCTCACCGGTACGGATGGATAATATCTGCGCGCCATAAAGCAATTGGAAGACATTTTGTATGAATATAAAGATACCAAACGAAGCCAGTAAGTATACAAGATTCGATGCTTTGCGTTTACGGAGAGGAAGGTAAACCGCTCGATCAATTAATACTCCAACGATACTTGAAATTAAAATGGCAAAAAAAAACTCAGGATTGGATTCCACTCAAGCCCGATGATAAGACTATAGGCTGCATATGCCCCCACTGCATAAACCGCTCCATGGGCGAAATGAAAAAACTTCACTGTCCGATAAATAATAGTAAACCCAAGGGCAACTAAAACATATATACTCCCTGCAATAATTCCATATACTATCGCACTACTTATTAAACTAGGCTGGTCAATCATATCATCATGCGCCCTGATTAACGAATTGTCCTGGAGGGATAAGATTCATTGACAACACGTGAGATTTAGTAGTCAAACAATAGTGAATGGCAGATGCTACATCTTTTGGCGACATTAACGGGAAATTATGCTCAGTCAACTTCCTTGAGCCTGTATATCCAAAAGATTCGGCAATATGAGAAACGGCATCTATTACTTCAGGCGAATCATATAATCCAGTATCCACTATGCCCGGAAGAATTTCTGATACATGTATTCTAGGATTTGAATAAGACAGCTCTAGACCAAGACTTCTGATGGCGTGGTGTAGCCCGGCCTTAGCAGCAGCATGAGAAAAACCATATATATATGGTCTGATACCACTCATTGAGGAAACTACAACTAATTTTGAACAATCTTGATTGTCAAACCTACGTTTTAATGGCGCGATCAAATGTAGAAGACTTTTAACTGGCAATTCATATTCAAGCGATAATAAGTCCGAATTTAACTCATGAAATGGTAAATATGGATTCCCATGCGTATCACTATAATTTTCCGAACCTAGCCCAACGCTATGAACTAGCCAGATCCTTTCTGAAGAAGAAACGCCTTCTAAGAGCTTATAAACTCGCTTCTTTTCAAGTAAGTCTATCGCACAATATGTTAAATTCGAGCTATCAACACCTTCTAATTTAACAATATGATTATGCACGGCCTCTAATGAAGCTTCATTTCTTGCCAACATGAATATTCTTGCACCAGCCACAGCCAAGAGTTTTGCTATCGATGCCCCGATGTTCATTTTATATGTTATGCCATCCAATAGAATTGGATCATGTGTCTTTTGATCGAAAATACGTTCCGCTTTACGACAGCCGACTCCAGAAACTATGACCATCGTATTGCGATAGGGATGCTCTTTATCCATATTAATAAGCCTTTGCAGTACTCCTAAAATAACCAACTGCCTGAGATTGTCCAACTGCGTTAACAAAGTTATCCAGAATTCTTTTAAAATTTGTTTTTCCCAAATCTGATTCTGAAAGCGTTTTGACAGTTGCTATTAGTACATTTACGCTATTTGCTTCTTCCATCCTAAGCAAATACGCTCTGTCATTATTGTCGTAGAAAATACCCTCTTCTCTCATAACTGATTCAAAATCATCTTGCATACCTTCAGTTAGATGTTGTTTTATTACATAAATACCATCATTCTCGGGTGAATGCAAAGGACTAAAATCAGCCATAACTAGATCTGAACATTCTTTTGACAACTGTTCAAACTCGCCAGTAAACTTTTTTCTATCTGGATTTATATGGTCGAGTAATTTTATCAGCTTTTCTTTAGAACTTTTGGCCGATTCAATTTTCTTCAGTGTTTCGTCAGCGTACGCCTTTGTCGACTGTAAACGCGTTTGAATAGTCCTTAAAATAATCTGAAACCATTCTACGACCGGTAGGGCAGATTCGTCATCAAGATCTGACCCAAAGATATTTATTCCGCGTCGTTGATGATATCCTTCAAGTTCATACTTTAAAAACGACGTAAGTGCTTCCTCATGCCTCAATAAGGTAATTCTACCTACTTGAGCACCTGCAGTGAGCTTTTCACCTATACAATTCCTATAGGATTTAATTGCCTCGGTTGTTTCAGTTATTCGGCCAGATTGATTAAGATACCACCACTCATATGGTGGCGTAGTATTTACAAAACACATCTTTTTGGAAACCCCTACCAGAGTCTCTCCGAGTTTAAGAAATGTGGGAAAATCTACCAGGAATTTGGACTGATTGGCCTTCTTCCCATAATCATCAATCAGTACACTCATTGTCGTAGGATGACACGGAAGATCTACAATCCTATTTATTAAATTACGCATTCCGGTTGTATGTTTAAGTAGCGTATGATATGCAAAATATGTTTCTGCCTCGGAGGTCCTAGCCAATTCTTCCATTAAAGCACTCATTACAATCTTAAGCTTATTCGCTACCTGGACATTAAATGTGTCATTTAATATTTGCTCATGTACTGTTCGTAAACCCTTATTAATTAAATCATTGATAGTATCTCTCATTACTTCTAAGTGGACTCGCCTTAAATCATCTTCAATGGTTTTAGTCATTAACTCTTTTAACACCTCTTCATGAACACCGCGAAGATTTAAATATGCTATACTACTTAGATATATTAAGCTAAGGAATGTAAGAGTGGCGACCACTATTGTTTCTAATAATTCGACCCAAAATGGGATTTCTACAGAATCCTTACCAAGCCAGTTCCTTAATATATCCTCCAAGGTTGGATCAAGCACATTTGCGACAAGTGCCGAAGAGACAAGAATTGATATAATTGTAGCGGCTGCCCAAAATATCCAACGCTTTACCTTATCACTCATTTTCGTTATTCCGTTGCCAAATCCCAAACTGCCCGTTTTCCACATCTTTAAAAATCACTGGTTTTTCAACATCTCCATCCTTTGTGAAACTCGTTAAACCTGTTACCCCCCTATAATCCTTTATCTTGTATAAAGCATCACGTATTTCCTCACTTGAAAGACCACCATTCTCCATCGCATTAATTAGTAAATTCATCGCATCAAATCCTAGTGCAGCATAGTAGCCTGGTTCACGTCCGTACGCGTTTTTAAATTTGTCTACAAAATTCTTAACTAATTGGTTGTCCGCGTCCACGGAAAAACCACCGTAGTATACATAGATAACTCCATCCGCTAGGTCACCAAGTTGATTTAATACATCACGATCTTCAAAAACTGGCGTGCTTAGTAATTTAAATTTGGCTCCAAGTTCTTTTAATTGCCTAAGAATAGGTATTGATTCTTTATATGCGATGAAAAATAGTGCTTGTGGCTTGCTTGCGATTATTTTGGTCAGTACAAATCTAAAATCCTGAGCATCGGCTTCAAATGGCTCACTACAAACAATGCTGCCACCATAGCTCTTGAAAGTGTTAGTAAAAGCATTTTTTACTCCAATACCGTAGTCGTTGTTTATGTACAAAATAGCTACTTTAAATAAATCTAAAGAATCTCTAGCAAAAACTGCTTGTTCAATTCCTCCAATAGCATCCGATAGTTCGTTTCGAAATATAAAATCGCCCGCATCTGTAAGATCAGGAGTTGACGCTGAGGGAGACAAAAAAACTACTCCATTTTGCTCAGCAATCGGGGCTGCTGCAAGAGCACTAGTGCTTGTCATCCCCCCAATTACAGCAGATGGTTTTATAGAGGCAATAAGTTTTTGAAACGCACTGACGGTTTGTGATGGAGATGTTTGATCGTCTTCAATTGCAAGTTTTATGGTTTTGCCGGCTAATTCTCCTCTAGGTTTTGTTAAACTAACCGCTAGTTCAATTCCTTCTTTGGCATCAATACCGTATTTCCCAGCACCACCGGTTAGGGGAAGAATCACACCCACATTGACTGAATTATCTCTTTCACCGCATCCAATAAGAAAAAATTGGATGAAAAAAAACGTGAGTAACAGAATAGAAAACGATTGCACTGTTTTTTGCAAAATACGCATGGTCTATTCTCCTAAATTTAAAATTTGTCTTCACTCCTTATGATAATTTTTCTTCAATGAGTTTAGCTACCCACTTCTGAATAGTAGTCGCTTGCTTTACGGTTTCCATTTTCAGCTTTCGGTGAACGTCATTGGCAAGTCGAATATAAATCATCTTAAAAGACCGAACATAAGCTTTCTTTTTAGAAACCACAAACACGCTCCATCGTTTTTTTCGAATTGTTAAAAATATAACTTCTAAAAAACTTAGATTCAAGCTAAAACCTAATTTTTAAGGAGTGTACGTCTTCAGAACCCTTTCGACAGATTTAGCAAAAATCTAAGAGACAGTTTTGATAAAATCAAACTAAAGCCTGTACTTTTATTGTAGCCGTTCAGAACTCACTGTGTTAATTATTCAATATTACTTATAAAGGAAACACTCACGTCAACAATAAGGTAACGATAGCGATATATCAGTAGTGTTTTTTGCACCAATTTGAACCTTATAAATTGGGCCAATAGTGATCAGCTAAGATTAAATATGCCAAATCCCTGGCATAAAATCGGCATAGTGCGTTTTTTGAGGTTGGCTAAATCCTCGTAAGTCGTTGCGGGACAAATGGGCGGTGCGGGACTCGAACCTGCGGCCCCCTGCGTGTAAGGCAGGTGCTCTAACCAACTGAGCTAACCGCCCAAAGTAACTATCTAATTTTCAATGCGGCCCTTCCGACTACAAGTCGGGGTGCTCTATAAGGCTGAGCTAACCGCCCCAATATCGAATCTCTAATATATTCAAATCATCGCTTAACGCAAACTATTTTGCATTTTGCTCACGTTAAAATTGACATTGCCATTTGGTTTGCCAGTGCAATGGGCCAGTGGAGTAGCAAGTGAATTGTCCTGTCCTTGTATATTTTTAACCTGAACCGTAATACTATCCATTAAATCTTTGACCCCGAATCAAGGAGCATGATAAACAAGTTAACCTAATGAGCAATATTGCTTTATATATATATATAAGTATTTTTGTTTACGCATATATTACCATATTTATAATTATTGACTTATAGATCTAATAGATGTAATTAATCACATAAAACCTTCGTATTTAGAAAGGGATATTTTGACAAAAGAATATTATACAAACACATTTATTACAACTGTTTTTATCCTAAAAATGGTTCAAATGTATAACGTAATCAGATCACTAAAACTCCTATTGCAATGCACGAGAATATAAATGGATTTTAATATACATTAAGCGTTTTAATTAATAGACAAATAAAGGCATTAATAAATGCTACCTTATTTATGTGGTTATAGTTTGGAGCGTAAACGAGGCCCGCCCCTTTTGTTAATTAAATTATTTCAGATAACGTTTACTGAATATTAAATTGCATGAAAAGGAAGGGAAAATGTCACTAACAGATCTTAAAACAGCAATGGATAATGCAGGTCTAATTTCCAAAAATACAATTGAAGGCATTGCAATTTCTTATGGTATTGGATGTTCGATCGGTTGTGAAATGACGTGCTTGACCTGTAAAAATGCTTGCCTTGGACCCTAGCTGCAAGTTGTATAGATGTAGAACTAATATTGCATTTGTGAAATATAACGAGGACTCATTTGATTATAAAGACATGAAGACAATACATCCCAATACGGCTATTGTTTTATCTCATTTTAATGGGGCTAACAGTATTGATGATATTAGGAAAATCGTAGAATATTTGTTTTCTATAACAGAACAAGAAGCGATAGAGTTTCTAAATCGCCTTCAAACAGAGTGGAAAGAATACTTGATAGAAGTTAACGATATTATTAGGAGTGACAACCCCTTTGATTTTATTATACCGAAAAACAAATAAATTTAGATAATTTCTGTTTAGAGTTCCCATTAAGTTTGGTATTGTGCATAACACAGAAATGCGGGGGGAGAAATTGCATATATTGCTATGCGCAGGATGAATCATCATGTCACCTTGGTGAAATGGAGTTCAAGCATATTGCAAAAATTATCGAGCAGGCTAAGACTAATAAGGTAGTAGTGATAACCTTATCGGGTGGAGATCCTTTTGTTCATAAAAATATAATAGATATTATTCAGATGATTGTTGAAGCAAAAATAGATTTGCAGTTGTCAACAAAACAATTTTTAACCGATAATACTATCTCACGATTGAAAAATATAGGCTTGCGCAGTATTCAAATCAGCATTGATGCCTTTGAAAATGAGCTTGCAAAAATAATGACAGGTGTTTCTATGTATGCTGCAAAAGCATTTGATACAATAAAGAGATTACAGAAAAATGAAATTGAGGTCTCGACCAACACCATTGTTACCTGTCTGAATGCTGAGAATGTACCCGAATTGGTGTGTGAACTTTACAACATTGGAGTAAAGGTAATGCGCCTGAGCAGATATTTTAGATCAGCATATAAGCATTCAGATGAATTGTTCCTGTTAGAATCTCAAGAAACTAAGTTAAGGGAATTCGTTGATAATTTTGTAAGCAAACACCCCGATATTTATTTACATTTATCCGGCACTGGTGAATCTATTGAAAATAGCAAATCGAAAACAAAGGAAGAAGAAATAAAACGATTTGCTAATAGAGGAGCTTGTTCAGCAGGAAGGACGGGTATGGTAATATTACCAAATTGCAAGGTAATTCCTTGTGAACAATTACCATGCGAAGATGAATACGTACTAGGTGATACTTCCCGACAAACATTATCAGAAATTTGGAATTCTCAAAGATTCAAAGGCTTTTTTGCACCCGATCGTTCATTGTTCCAGGGAACCATTTGTTACGATTGTGAACATTATGATTTATGCGTTATTAAGAATGGCTGGTGTTCAAGAGATGCATGGAAAGCTTTTGGTACTATATATCAAACCAATCCTATCTGCCCTAAAGCCGATCCCGTGGCCTGAAGGAGACTAACGTGATAGTAATTAAAACCGAGCATCTATGCAAACACTATGGTAAAATCCAGGCTATTAATGACCTATCTATAAGTATCGAACAGGGAGAGATATTCACTTTTCTGGGAGCCAATGGCGCCGGTAAATCCACAACCGTTAATTTATTAACTACGTTGCAAAAGCCCACATCCGGAAACGCCACGATATTGGGAAAGGATTTAATCCGCGACTATAAAGATATTCGCCGGGCAATCACTCTGATGTCACAGGGGGCCGCCATTGATGCTTTCCTTTCGGTTTATGATAATCTTAAGTTCTATGCCAGACTCGAACAAATAGATATGAAAAAATGGCATAAACTGGCTGATGAGATATTAAGTGAATTCGATTTAGCCGAAAAAAAATATGCTAATGTAATGACTCTATCAGGTGGCCAGGTGAGAAGATTGCAGCTTGCCCGCTGCTTTCTATCGGATAGACCGGTAGTAATTTTTGATGAACCTACCCTGGGTGTTGATGTTGTCGGTAAGTTTAAAATTTGGGATATGATAAAAAAGTATACACGAGAGAATAAATGGACAGTCATTCTATGTACGAATGATATGGCTGAGGCTGAGAGCTTAGCGGATAGGATTGGCTTTCTCCAGCAGGGGAAACTTATTAAAATCGGCACACCCGATCAATTAAAAAACCAGGCTGCAGGCCGGCAAATCAAAGTCACTTTCGAACAATCGATAGATGAATCATTGATGCAAAAATTAGGTTATCCGATCAGCCATAAAAATGGTTGTGTCACAATTCATGTGGATGATGTTAATTTTGATCTTCGACCTCTTCTAAGCAAGCTTGGTGAATTTGGCGCTATAACGGGAGTGAATGTAGAAAAACCATCGCTTATAGATGTGTTCAGAGCGGTTAAGGGAGAGTAATCATGAATGCTATAATTTGGCGGGAAATAAAAGTTACTTTTAGCAGCATATTCGGCGCCGTTTCGCATTTTGCGACGCCGGTATTTATGATATTGTTATTTGCCACGGCGCTATCGGGAAATATCGGCAAAATAGCCATGGCTGATTCGCAAGTCAGCTATATAGAATTTTTTGCTCCTGGCTTGTTCGGTTATATGACTTTTTTCCTTTTCGGTACCAGTTTTTCTTTTTTATCGCTGGATTCACGCACGGGTATATTATCGGTTATCGCTATGTCTAAAGCCTCGTTAACGGGGTATTTCTGGGGCAAATACATTTTTCAGTTTTGTCTGACCCTGATAAAGATATTACTCATAATGATGATTGCTGTCATACTAGCTAAAAACTTGCCTGAAGTTACTTTATTTAATAGTGCTATTTTTATCATAACACTAATTTTAGGCGCGGGTATCTGGTTTTCACTGGGCATGATCGGTGGTATATACTTGCCTCGCGAGGATGTGCGGGCGGTAGTGATAACCCTGGTATCCCTACCGTTGACATTTGCCAGTTCGATGTATTATGGGATCGACAGGATGCCGGCAGTTATTCGCTGGATAGCGCTAATTAATCCGCTGACTTATATCTGCAATTTATTCCGCGGATGTTATTTGAATAACCTTCCTGCCGACTATCTGCTGCAATTATTAATTCTATTTATTGTCACTATAGTCGCGTTATCTTTCGCTTTGTTTTCGTTAAGCAAAGTTAAGCTTTAAGATAATTCTTTTTATGGATTTTTTGACAATACTTTACCCCTAAAACTTGGCCCAGCGGGGCACTCTCGGGAACGGGATGACATCACGGATATTGGTCATCCCCGACATATACATCAGTACCCGCGCAAACCCCAGCCCGAAACCGGCATGCGGTACCGTGCCGAATCGACGCAAATCGAGATACCAGTCAACCGTGTCCTTGCGGATATTGAACTTCTCGATCTGGCTCTCCAACACATCGAAACGCTCCTCGCGCTGGGAGCCACCGATAATCTCGCCCACCAGCGGCACCAGGACATCCACGGCCGCTACGGTTTTCTCATCATCGTTTACGCGCATGTAGAACGCCTTGATATCGCGGGGATAGTTGTACACCATCACCGGCGCGTTGAAATACTCCTCGCACAGATATCGCTCGTGTTCGGACTGCAAATCGGTTCCCCAGCTAACCGGGAACTCGAATTTCTTTTTGGCCTTCATCAGTATATCCACCGCCTCGCCGTATTCGCACTGGATGAAATCGGTGTTGATCACTTTCTCCAGGGTCTTTATCCGGATGTGGTCCTTGTCAATCCACTTGTCGAAAAACGCCATCTCCTCGGCACAGTTCTCGAGTCCGAACTGGAACAGGTACTTGAGGAACTCACCGGCTAAGGTCATATCCTCGAACAGGTCGCAGAACGCCATCTCCGGCTCGATCATCCAGAACTCGCTCAGGTGACGGCTGGTGTTGGAGTTCTCGGCGCGGAAAGTGGGCGCGAACGTGTAAACATCCCCGATTGCCGTAGCCAGTATCTCGGCCTCGAGCTGTCCCGATACCGACAGGAATGTCTCCATGCCGAAAAAGTCCTCGTTGTAATCGATAGCGCCCTCGGCCATGGGCAGGTTCTTCATATCAAGCGAGGTTACCCGGAATGTCTCGCCGGCGCCCTCGGCATCAGTGGCCGTGATTATGGGCGAGTGGATGTAGTAAAAATCCCTGTCCTGGAAAAATTTATGCACCGCGTAAGCCATCTTGGAGCGGAACCGGTTGATCACCCCAAACGTGTTGGAGCGGGGCCTCAGATGAGCTATCTCGCGAAGGTACTCGAACGAGTGACGTTTCTTCTGCATCGGGTAATCGGAGGGGCACTCGCCTAATAATGTCAGGCTTTCCGGGTGAAGTTCTATCTTATGCGGACGATCCGGGGCGGGCACGAGTTTGCCCTGGGCGCGGATCGAGCTGCCGGTTTTCATCTTCTCGATATCAGCGAACCGTTCGGGATTTTCCACGAATATCTGCAGATTATTAAGTGTGCTGCCATCATTGACCTGCAAAAAGGTCATATTGGGTTTATCGGCCCGGGTGCGCACCCAGCCTAAAACGATGGCATCATCGACGGCCTTATCGGCCTGTTTGAGAATTTGGGCGATTTTGATTCGTTTGTAATAATCCATAAGTTTTTCCAGTTTAAGTTGATATCGTCATTTAAGGGGTGATATATAACAGATTTCGGGGAGAAAAGCAAGATTGCGGTTGGGGTTTTTTATGGGGGGCGGTTAACCTGTTTGACCAATATCCATTATATCGAATCCTATTTCCCGAAGCTTTTCTTTACTACCATCCGTTAAAGAAGGAACATTAATAAATAAATTTTCCTCAGCTCGGCTCATGGCGACGTAATAGACTCGATGATTTTCGTCGTTTAAGTTAGGCACTAAAAGAAAGCTTAAATCATCTGTTTCATCGAATTCTCTCCCAAACTTACCTCTAACCACAACTAAAACATTTTTCAGATTTTCACCTTTTGATTTATGGATAGTTCTATGCCTGCTTTCTTCTTCATTGAATCTAACGTACAAAGCGACTTCTTTATAAGTAATGGAATTATAAAATTCATATGGCTTTGTATTGTTTCTAAGAGATGGCACTTTATCAATTGAATACTTTTCATATGTATCTTTAAAAATATTATAAAAACTAATAAGCTTGACAGATCTGAAAGAGTTATACTCATTTAATAATGCTTTCACTATTGATAAAGCTAAGCTATTCCTTTTAAATTTATCTTGAATTTTTAAACGATTAGATAATGATTTAATCGAATCTCGAAATTGATTATATCTTGCATATTCCACAGCATTAATAGCCGCTATCATTAATTTCATTCTAGAATAATTACTATCATTAAAAATATCATAAATACCACCGCCTGTCGGCCTGTTTATTCCATATTTCATTTCATTTGCGGTGACGTTGGCATAACTTAGACTAAATAGATCATTATTTACTAATTTTTCAACTCTCTTGATCGTTCTTGGAATTTCTCCTATAACTAAGGTTGGCCTTCTTCCGGTTTTATCTTCAATGTTTTTTTGTACAAGATCATCCCTCATATGATTTAGTACTTTTATTATATCATTTGTGCTTCGATGATTATTTTCTATTTTATAAATCTTAATACTTGGCAAAGAAAAATTCCTGAACTGTTCAAGATCAGCACCCTGAAAACCGTATATAGACTGAGCATCGTCTCCAATAACACCTATAATAGTTTCATCTTCAGCTAATCTATATATTATGCTAGTCTGAATCGGATGCGTATCCTGAAATTCATCTAAAAAAAAATAAGGGAACTTTGACCTCAATATCCTTCTAACTTCCTCAAATCTATTAATTAATTGAAAACTAAAAAAGAGCACATCTTCATGGTCTATAATGCCATCTCCCCAGTAAGTTTGTTTATACTGAAAATATATTTGCTGATGCTTTTTATAATCTAAAATAAAAGGCAATTGGCTTCCATCATCCAATTTGAATCGTTTATTATAGTCCTTATGATCTCTCACCTTTAATAAACAATCATCTTCTTCATAATACCAAGATAAATTGGCTAAGTGTTGTTTAGTTAAATCTAAATCCTTATAAAGGTATCGGAGTTGTCTAATATTATTACTTATCCATTCTTTTACTTTTTTAATTCGAACGATATGTTCATCATGGCCATCAATTAGGGCAACATTAATATTATATTCATCAGCAAGTAAAAATATGTAAGGTTTGACAATGTGTTTATAAAGGAAACTATGAATAGTAGCTACTTCAACATGCTCGGATACTTCGCCAAGCCTCTCACGAATTGTATTAACCCCGACATTTGTATATGTAATAGAAGCAATTTTCCTACATTTTTTTAACCTTTTAGAATTATGAAGGACATTTTTTATATGATTAGTCAACCAACGCGTTTTACCCGCACCGGGGCCGGCAATAAGCTTAAAATGATGCTCAATATCATTAAGCAATTCATCGGAGTCTTTAAGAGTTATTGTATCTATTCCGTTATCCATAATAGAGCGTCTTTTATATAGTTGGGTACGTTAAATGCCACGTTTTCTCCTTCCTTGAGATTGCCTAGTTTCTCTTCTAATTTGCTTGCAATCTCAAGAGCGTTTTCACCCTTGTTGACAGAATTTAAGTAACGCGCAGCAATAAGATGCTTTTTTATTTCACCTTCCTCCCAATCACCAGTTTTTAATTTTAACATACCATCTCTAATACGTTTGCTTTCAACACCGGTATCACTCAATATTTCTAGCATTTCCATTATTGATTTATCATCATTATATGAATTCATCAAATCAGCAATTTCTGCGCTATTATGTAAACTATCAGTTATTAGGAAATCACAACAAGGATTAGCTAAAACCAATTCATATTCAAATGTTTTCCCTCTTCCTTTTTCTTGACTAAATACTCGTACATTTCCACCAGGGAAATCCTTATCAACTAAATCATTTGAATAAGATTTATATTCACAACCATCTTCAGTATTTAATTCAAAAGGATAACAAGCCTCAAAGCTTCCACCGTCTTTCCTCATCATTGGATCTAAATCAGTTAAGCATGCTACTTTTTTATAAATACCATTATCATGGTTACAAAATAATTTTAAAAAATGGTCAAAATATCTTCCACCTACATTAATTATAGCAATATGTTTATCTTCAATATTAATACCCTGTATCTTTGCAAATATCGATACTAATAATTGTTCTGCAATCCCCTCAACAAATATAATTCTTTTTGCGAAAAGCATATCAGATTTTGTAACATCAAGGAATCTTCTAACATAAGCCTTTGACGATTTATTCTCATCCCCAGACAACACTAAACCAGGATATGATACTTTTATGTTTTCATTATCTTTGGATTGCAATATTAGTATCTCATCTAAATCAACTGCAGATGCTATATTGGGCGAATGAGTAGTTATAAATATCTGCCTTGCCTTATCTTTCTGATTATCTTTTAGAAACTTCAAAAACTTGTATTGCATCGATGGATGTAAATGTGCCTCTGGTTCCTCGATAGCCAGAATAGGGAATATTTTAGCATTACTACCTAAATAATCCCCTCTAGCGTCTTTTTGCATTTTGGCTAATAATAATGATATATAAATTAAATTGTTATATCCTAAGCCATTTCTTGAAGCTGGTATCTTTATCCCTGTTTCATATTCTAATATTAGTTTTAATGCAGAGTACAATTCTGTGTCAAGAATATGACCGTCAAAATCTAACATCGAGTTACTTATAGAAGCACCTGTTGAGCTGGCATATTCAAGCATTTCATTTTTACCATCAACCATACGTTTCTTTAGTTTATCTACTAGGACTTTAGCATTTTCCGAAAATTCATTCTTTCTCTTATCAATCTCTTCTTGTTGCTCGCTATTATCTTTGCCGGATATTTTAATATCATAGTCCATAAAGAAATCTAATACTTCTCTAAGAAGAGTATTTTTTCCTGTAAATAAATCTCTTTCAACATCTCTAATGGCATCTAAAAATTGGAAATCAAATTTACTTATAGAATCTGAGTCCAATACATTCTCAAATTCAGGATTACCAACATATAGTTTATATATATATTTTCTAATAAACTTATATTTAATTAATCTCCAATAATCTTCAATATCATTACCATTGCTCTTATTCATGGATGTTCTATAATCATCATGTTCCTTCTCTGGGAGTGAAAATATATATGTTATCTGAGCTTTATAAGGCTTTTCTAATTGAATTAACCACGTTGATACCGTAACTAAATCATCTGAGTATTTTTCTTCATTTTGTGATTCATCAATTAAAGCTGTTATTGTTACTTTAGGTGGTTCTCTTTTTAAGCATTCAATTGAAGTGTTTTTGTTAAAATCGTCAACATCTAATCGCTTTGTAGAATTAGAATCAAACAGTAGTGAAAGTGCTTTAAGAAGGTTTGATTTACCTGAATTATTTTCACCTATTATAACATTGATTCCTGGATTAAAATCTATTACGACTTCATTTTTAAAGTTTCTAAAGTTATTTATTTTAATTTGCGAAATAAACATTATTCCCCCGGTCATGAATGTCCAAAACTTCAAATAATTGAGCTGTCATACCCAATCTCCCCCATAAAATACTCCCCTCACCACACATGTCAAGAATTATATTCTATCGTGGGGTGATTAATTCTGTATGGCGGCCGTTGGAGTAGGCCAAAACCCCTGCGGTCTTGACGCTCAATGAAAGAATCATTAGGCTGCAATCAACACGATCAACGCCGCACCCCTCCCCTATGATATCATTGACCTCGCCATCATCCTGACAGTATAATCCCCATCATGAGTAACTCGTCCAAAACCATATTCGCTATCGGCGGCGGGGAGCTTGATGATTACGAAACTTACCCGATCGATGAGCAAATCGTGCTTACCGCCGATAAGCTGCGTAAAAACCGACGGCGCAGATTAAAGGCGCTGTTTATCCCTACCGCCTCGGAGGGGGATCCCGAATATTGCGAGGCGTTCGAGACTATCTATGAGAGGGCGCTTGGCTGCAAGGCTGATTTCCTGTTTCTCTACGGCAAGCAGCGCTCGAAAGCCTCGGTACGCCGTCAGATTGACCGCTGCGATTTCGTCTATGTGGGAGGCGGATCGACCCCGGCCATGATGAGGATGTGGCGTATTTACGATGTCGACAGATGCCTTCAACGGGCGTGGAAAAGCGGCAAGGTGATGGCCGGTCTTTCCGCCGGCGCCAACTGCTGGTTTAGCTGGGGGCTTTCAGATGCTTACTACCCGCGCTGGACAAATGTCCGCGGCCTGGGTTTCCTCGATTACGCCTGCACGCCACATTACGATTCGCAGGTAGGCCGCAAGAAATATTTCGATCGGCTCGTGGCCAAAAAGAATATCCTGGGTATCGCCATTGAGGATAACGCCTGCGTGAAAATAGTCGAGGACCAAATCGAGGCGATTAAATCAGATAGCACGGCCAACGCGTATTGGGTGTTTAAAGATGGCGGGAAAATCAGGCGGGTGATGATCTAGTTCGTTAGTCAAGTTTACTTGGGACTTAACCGGCCAGCGTTCAAAATACAGATACCACTCAAATCTACCACTGATGCTTGATACCTCATCGAGTTATGCATATAATAAGCTATACACAATCTAAGAACATATTATTCTCAGGGATATCTTTTCTATTAAAACTGTCACGCTTGATAGAAATCCAATATTAAGCAGGAATTACTATCCGGATTCCACCCCTAATTTAGGACATTCAGGGTTAGAATGTTCTGGCGGTTATCCGTTATTCCACTCATCGATCTCTTAAATTCCTTTGAAAAACTCCGTTTCTTCCTCATGGCAAGATTCTCTCCTTAGCTACAATCATATCACCATCTTGCCAGATATTCTAACCTTTTTGGTCCGGACAAAGGGGGGCATTTCAAAATATATCGATCGTGATTAACTAGTTTCAGGCATTGCATTTTGATTTTTTACGTTTTGAATTCGTTTTTTTGAATCTTTTCGGCCTTGATTTATTCCCGTTCGAAGAGTTGTTATTGGAATTGAACTTTGAGTAGCCCCGGTGTCTTGAAGAGCTACTATTTGATGAATTTGGTTTCGAAAGTTTTTCATCGTTGGAAGGTTTGCTTCTCGAATTCATTTGATCAGTTTTCTCTATGAAAAGTTTCTCGGAGGCCAGGGCCGGCGGAGTCGAAATAATTAATTTAGTATTCAGGAATCTTTCTAGATTTATAACAGATCTCTTTTCACCGTTTGTAACATAGGAAATAGCACAGCCAACTTTTCCGGCACGGCCGGTACGACCGATACGGTGGATATAATCTTCAGAGTTCGCCGGCATATCGTAGTTTACCACCAGAGCGATCCCTGCTACATCAATACCACGAGCTGCAATATCGGTAGCAATAAGAACCTGATATTTCCCCCGTTTAAATCCTTCCAGAGCAGTATGCCTCTGGGCGAGGCTTCGATTGGAATGGATTTCAGCGGCGGTGAACCCAAAACCGCTTACTTTCGCTGTCAATTTATGAGCTTTCCTTCTGGTTCTGGTAAAAACAAGAACCGGCCCCGAAAACAATTTTAGATGTGCCACCAGGAGCGGGGTTTTATCCTGATCTCTAATGATAAACATTTCCTGACTAACTTCGGTTGGTACTGTGCCGGAACTGTCCACTGCGATTCGGGTCGGAAATTTCATGAATTCCTCGGCAATGGCTTCAACATCTTTCGGTATAGTTGCCGAGAACAGTAATGTTTGACGGTTTTCGGGAAGAGATTCCATTATTTTCTTGATATCAGGAATAAAACCCATATCAAGCATACGATCAGCTTCATCCAACACAAACACATCTATATTGGAAAGATTGACAGTCTTTCTTTGGATGTGATCCTTTAAGCGCCCCGGGGTGGCTATGATAATACGCGGATTTTTCTCAAGCGTATTCCGTTGTAAAGATATTGAAACTCCACCAATCAGAACTACCGTGCGGATATTTAAGGAACGGATAATAGGTTGGAGTGATTTTGCCACTTGAATCGCCAGTTCGCGAGTCGGGACTATAATAAGCCCCTTTCCTTTTTTGTTTTCCAACAAGCGCTGTATCATCGGAATTCCAAATGCCAGAGTTTTGCCGGAACCTGTGCGAGCATTAGCGATTATATCGTCGCCTCGAATACCGGCCGGTATAGATTCTTCTTGGATTGGAGTTGGATTTTCGAAATTAAGTTTATCGATCAACGTTATTAATCTACGGTTAATACCCAGATCACAAAATCCGTTAGTAGATCTCCGGATTGATTCGTCAAGTTTCATTCTGTTGCTTTTCACTGTAGTCGATTGTAATTGTTTATTTGAATTCAAATCACTATCTCTGAAGTTTAAGGTTAATGGGGGAGACCGGCTGCCTTGACAATAAATCTCTAAAACGATAATTGTCAAAGAAAATATAGGCTGTAAAACAACTATACATAAAGTCGTTTTCGCGAATCTTTTGAGGTATCACCCGGGGAAAGCTGCTTTTTCTCGGCGTGCTTTCGATCGTCTATATCTAATATTGTTTTTCTAATACGAATACATTTTGGAGTCACTTCAACTAACTCGTCATCTCTGATCCACTCCATTGCCTGCCCGAATGTCATTTTACGCGGAACAACGAATTTGACGCCGGTATCTTCCATTAGAAGAGTTGCATTTACGCGAAGTCCTCTCTCAAGTCTTTCTTTTAACTGACGGAGCATAATTGCTTTGCCATCTTGCCCTGAGAATGAGCCATTAATAACAGGGGGGAAAATCGAAAGAGTAGATTCTTCAATCTCAAGAGGTTTATGCGCTTTATTGGGATCTTCTCTTTTAGAGAAAGTATCGCCGATACTAATCTCCGGCGGCCCGGCTAACCGGGCAATATTTTCGGCAGATATTTCATCGGTTTCAACCCGCGTTATACCGCGTTCACGTTCCAATACATTGCTGTCCATTAGTTGATCGGTAACTTATTGGTTTTTCGGAAAGTTCGAGTAGCTTTAAAAACAGAATCGATGAGTGTCGTTTTATCGTGATAAATATGAGCAAAATTAGCAAGGTTCCTGATGCGAGCGATATCGGTCATTTTCCAATACACCTTTCAACGGCAGAGATATCTGCAAAGTAAAAATATTATAAAAATCTACGGATTAAACTTGCAGGGAATAATCACGTATCAACCAGACAGATATTTCTCTGCCCGGAAAACATTGAAACTTGGCAAGTATAATCTTTAAATTCATATAGTCAACCTAATTATCATTGTTGAGTGTTTTATTACTTATTATAGAATCAAAGAGATATTATACGTTTGGTTATTTGAGGCTTATCGTTGTTTGGAGAGTTCCAATATAGCGTAACAGGGACTTGAACCCCGGACACGAGGATTATAATTGCTATCGGCGATATTTTACTAACTTGTTGATATTTATCTTATTCTATTATCTGGAAGCGTGTTACGGTGAATCTGGCCTCCACTTTTAGTCATCAGAAACCACCCTAAATACCACATATATACCGTGATTGTTACCGTATTGTTGATACGCGGATGAGATTTCATCACAAATGCCTATTTAGCTCGGTAGGCCCTTGAGGGCTAAATATAGTTGAGTTTATTAAATCTTGAAGTTCGCTAAGCGAATGGAGAGACATGACAATGCTCGCTCCTGGTTACGTCTCGCGCAGGAGGTTCGCAATGTCTTTCATCCGTTTGGATCGACAGGATCGTGGGAATCATGACTTGCCGAACTGGGGTCATAGGTACTGTATCAGCGAGACATGCGTGTCCTCATTCTCAATCTTGCGGTGAAGCTCGGGATTTCTGAATCAGACGAACAACTCGCTCGTCTTTTCGACCGTATAGGTGATAAGTATATGACTGAAGACTACCTGAACTGTGGCTCTGATGGTCTTAGAACGGTTGCTCGCCGGTTGGCAATGAAACATGGCAACAGAATCTGGACTGGCTCCGGATGCCAGTACGCATCTAGGGGACGTTTCTGAGCAACGCTTACTTAAGAACGCAAATTTCAGTTATTTCACCTGTCCAGTCAATACTCCCAAACTTGAAATTCACAATATCACCGACCTTTTTCGTCACCAGCAATTTTGCCACAGGTGCGCCAATTGTTACCATGTCAGGATACAGTTCGAGCTCGTATTCGGCTGGTCCGATGAGGTTGTACGTGTGTGATTCCTTTGTTATTGTATCAACAACAGTTACCGAGCATCCGAATGAGACTGTTTTAGGCACGCTGTCGCTCAGGTCGACTCTCAAGAAATTCAGGTAGCTTTTGAGCCGTTGCATGCGTTCCATGAGCAGCACCTGTTTTTCCTTGGCAGCATGATATTCGGCATTCTCCTTAAGATCACCAAGCTCGGCGGCTGCGCCAATGTCTTTCGAGTTCTGTTTGATCTCCTTCTTGGTTTCAGTAATCTTCTCATTCAGAATCTTGTAAGTACTCTGCAGAATCGGAACTTGCATTTCTACCTTCCTCAAATTAGTGTACGCATTACAACAAAGTGAACTAAAGCGTGCACTAAGTTAATAAACAGCCCCTTACCTCGCAACTCTTTTCGATATCGTATTCTATGTCAATTTATTGCCTTCTTTTTGAACAGACCAAGCTGTGGTTCAATAAACTGAATGTTCTGGCACATAGGTAACAGATCAGACCGGCGGCATGGGTAACACTTTTATTAGTCTTTATCATTTAAAATTAATCTTCACTAGTGTCCGGTGTTTTTCGATAAATTTTAAATTTCTTCCTGAAATTGTTAGCGAAAGATATTTTCCGATTAATTATATATTCAGCGTATCATGCATCCTGACATGCCCTGTCGATGTTAGGCTTAGTTTCCTGGTTTCCAAGCACTGCCTGGAAACCTTCTTGAGTCATGTAGAATGCGCATTCTGCCGGCAAACAACTCAAGATTCGTCAAAAAAATCAGCTAACTATAGCAGTAGCCATATCCTGGAAAGCTCAACGACGTTTGTATAAAAAATATTGGAAAATAGCTAATCGTAAATCCTCCAGTAAAGCAATAGTAGCAGTTGCTCGTGAATTAGTTGGGTTTATCTGGTCAATGATGCAGTAGATTTTAAACAAGGATGGCCATAGTTAGAGTTAGGTCAAGGGGAATTCTCGACCACCCTATTCAGTAGAAGATTAAATGTCTTTGAACCTGAGCCAGTAGTTTGAGACAGCCCCCCCGACGAAAAGTTAACATGCGGTAACCAATCCGCGGATATCAGGTTGATTAACCGTCGCCTATAACTCTAACTATGGCATTAATAAAATGTAACAAATTAGCAAGAAACAATACTAAAGGATTTGACAAGGTCCTTCCATATCAGGGTGGGTAAGCCGGCATGGCTGATTGTTGATGATGTAAAAGCACTTGAGACAAACCTATAAAACGGGGACTTGTAAGATCAACTGAGGATTATCAATTTAGTAGTTATTGCTTTATAAATCATATTAAAACTTTGCGGTAGATATGTATGTGATAGCACAATTCAGATTTGTGGTATTTATGTATCTACCCACCCTGCTGGTGGGTTACCTGTTAATAGATCGTAGCAATCGTGCGCGGATTAGTCGAGCCTCTAGTAGGCTTGACTTACGGTTACTGGGTTACCTGTTATCTATTTAATAGTTTTCGTTTTATGAAGGATATTAGAGTCTTGCCCTCAAAATGTATAAGATTGCGCAAACCAGCTTTGCGATAATTCTGTATCTACCCACCCTTCAGGTGGGTTACCTATTTGTCCCTACGTCCCTGTCGTTTCTGTATGTCCCCGCAAAATAGGCGGTGGAGGGGATTGGGGTAGCCCACCAGCAGGGTGGGTAATCTTGCATGGCTGATGGCCAATGATGCAAAAGCACTAAAGACAAACCTATCAACCGGTGGCCTGTAAGATCAACTGAGGATTCTCAATTTAATAGTTATTGTTTTATAAATGATATTAGAACTTTACGCTGGATATATAAGTTATAACGTAATTCAGCTTTGCGGTAATTCAGTATTTACCCACCCTACTGGTGGGTTACCTATTTGTCCCTACGTCCCTGTCGTTTCTGTATGTCCCCGCAAAATAGGCGGTGGAGGGGATTGGGGTAGCCCACCAGCAGGGTGGGTAATCTTGCATGGCTGATGGCCAATGATGCAAAAGCACTTGAGACAAACCTATAAAACGGGGACTTGTAAGATCAACTGAGGATTATCGATTTAGTAGTTATTGCTTTATAAATCATATTAAAACTTTGCGGTAGATATGTATGTGATAGCACAATTCAGCTTTGTGGTATTTATGTATCTACCCACCCTGCTGGTGGATTACCTGTTAATAGATCGTAGCAATCGTGCGCGGATTAGTCGAGCCTCTAGTAGGCTTGACTTACGGTTACTGGGTTACCTGTTATCTATTTAATAGTTTTCGTTTTATGAAGGATATTAGAGTCTTGCCCTCAAAATGTATAAGATTGCGCAAACCAGCTTTGCGATAATTCTGTATCTACCCACCCTTCAGGTGGATTATCTGTTGTAGACGCCGGTGGCATTTTGCCTATCTCCCGGACAGCACTGGTGTGGTTGTCCCTACGTCCCTGTCGTTTCTGTATGTCCCCGCAAAATAGGCGGCGGAGGGGATGGGGTAACCCACCAGTTGGGTGGGTAATCTTGCATTGCTGATGGCCAATGATGCAAAAGCACTACAGACAAACCTATCAGCCGGGGGCCTGTAGGATCAACTGAGGATTCTCAATTTAATAGTTATTGTTTTATAAATGATATTAGAACTTTACGCTGGATATATAAGTTATAACGTAATTCAGCTTTGTGGTAATTCTGTATTTACCCACCCTGCTGGTGGGTTACCTATTTGTCCCTACGTCCCTGTCGTTTCTGTATGTCCCCGCAAAATAGGCGGTGGAGGGGATTGGGGTAGCCCACCAGCAGGGTGGGTAATCTTGCATGGCTGATGGCCAATGATGCAAAAGCACTTGAGACAAACCTATAAAACGGGGGCCTGTAAGATCAACTGAGGATTCTCAATTTAATAGTTATTGTTTTATAAATGATATTAGAACTTTACGCTGGATATATAAGTTATAACGTAATTCAGCTTTGTGGTAATTCTGTATTTACCCACCCTGCTGGTGGGTTACCCGTTGATGGAGATTTCGGTGAATAACTGGCAGATCGGGGCTACTAAACGCGGGTTAGTCAAGCCCCAAGTAGGCTTGATCTACTGTATTATATAGGTGTTATTTAATTAGTGATATTGCCTTTTTTTCGACTACTGTATCGTTTAATAGGCAATTAATGAAATATACCCCTGAACTTATTTTAACCCCCGCGTTATTCGTACCATCCCAGAAGATTTCATTCGTATTCTGGGAATATTTTTTTCCTAAATTCTTCACCTCCTTTCCTTGTATGTCATAGATTCTAAGCTGCAAATTGTTTAGTAATTCGTCACTATCAACTTGTATTTTGCAACTGTTATTATAAGGATTAGGGTAAACCCTTATATTCAATTTACTGGTAGTATCAGTTTGCTCCTCCTTAATCGCAGAAGATACCTTATAAGAAACATAAATATCTCCATTTCCTGATGGATCTCTGTTTTCGGGGGCGATAAAATACATAACGCAACCAGATTGCGTCAAACACTGCTCACCATCAAATGTGGGACTATTTATAGGTTCACCAATATTATGTACCTGGTTCCAACTATTTCCATCCCAGTCGGCATAAAATATATCGATATGTCCATAGTATTCAGGTAAATCATGATGGTCATTAGAGGTAAAAAATAAAATATAATCCAACATCGAACCATTTCTGATTATATATGGACTATAATCATCACCGCTTGTATTTACAGACATACCAACATTATAAGCGAGTCCCCAATCGTTAATAGTAGAATCCCAGTCACAATACCAAATATCATCACTACCATAACCATTTTGACCGTTTTTATAGGGCGTATTTGAGGAAAAATACATTCTTTTTCCATCCGGGGTAAAACCTATGCTCCACTCATACGCATAACTATTAACATTTTCACCAAGTAATTCGGCCTCACCAAAAATATTGGTCTCTTCATCCCAACTACAACGCCAGATATCCCAACCGCCCATACCGCCTTCGCGCCAGCTTACCCAATAGAAAAAACTATGATCAGGCGTTATAGCAATTGCTTCTTCAAGGCCATCACTATTAACAGGTTCAGGAAGGATCTCACGCGGTTCCCACCAATCTCCATTCCATCTACTCATGCAGATTGCCCCCTGGGCATTCCAGAGAAGTATATTGCCATCGGTAGATAAATACAAATATCGCTCATTTGCAGGAGTATTTAAAATATCGACCGGTACTGGTTCAGTCCAACGAAATTCTTGTGCAAATACATTGACAACAACAATTAATAATACAATAACACCATAAATAGTACTTCTAAACATTAGATCATCCTCCCCAATCTTACTGCTTTTAAATAAGCCCAACTCCTCTTATTATAATTTAATATATATACCAATCTATTATTGTCAATAAAATATATCTATCCATAATAACTTGATACCTGATATTACGCAATCTATATCCCCCTAACACAATAAAAATCCCCGAAAACAGCGAAAATCTTTGTTTTGTGCGATCTTTTTGATTATAATTTGCGGTTGAAGAGGATATATAAATCCAAGGAGGATGCCCAAATGACTGAAAGATTACAAATCTATAAATGCTTGAATTGTGGCAATATGGTGCAGGTCGTGCATGAGGCCGGCGGTGAGCTGGTGTGCTGCGGCCAACCGATGGTACTTCTAAACGAGGGCGAAACCGACGCCGCTACCGAAAAACATGTCCCGGTTGTAGAGAAAACCGCCGACGGCTACAAGGTCAAAATCGGCAGCGTGGCTCATCCAATGGAGGACAAACACTATATCGAGTGGATCGAGCTTATCGCCGATGGCATTTCCTATCGTAAATTCCTCAATCCCGGCGAACCACCCGAGGCTACATTCTGTATAAAAGCTGATAATGTCGTTGCCCGTGAATTCTGTAACCTTCACGGACTATGGAAAGCATAAAATAATAATGAATGATTCGGCCCCACGGCCGGCATAAATTTACTTAGGAGGATGTAATGAAGTTCGATTCGGTTGACGCGATCTTGGACTATGCCATAGAAAAGGAAGAAGACGCCCGTCAGTTCTACCTGGATTTGGCCGGAAGAATGAAACAGGAAAACATGAAGAAGATTTTCGAGCAGTTTGCCAAAGAGGAAGCCGGCCATAAGTCGAAACTCCAGGCTGTCAAAGAGGGCAAGCTGATGATCAAGTCGGAAAAGAAAGTCATGGATCTCAAGATTGGCGATCACCTCGAGGAAGTTGATTTAGATGCCACTATCGATTACCAGGATGCTCTTATCCTGGCCATGAAAGCCGAGAAAAACGCCTATATCCTGTACAACGATCTGGCTAATTCCACCGATGACGAAAATCTTTCGGCGATGTTTTTCAGCCTGGCGCAGGAGGAGGCCAAGCATAAACTTCGTTTCGAGGTCGAGTACGATGAGTACGTGTTGCGCGAAAATTAAATCACGTTCATTATTTGGATAATTTCGCAACCTTCTTAGTGGTTTTACGGTTCTACTATGAAAAGACAACACACCGAAACCGTAAATTCTAATCGTGTAGAAGGAGCGTAGATAAATGTTGAATGAAAAGATCGAAAAAGCCTTAAACGGCCAGATAAACGAAGAGCTTTTCTCAGCGTATTTGTACCTGTCGATGTCCGCCTGGTTCGAATCGATAAACCTGAAAGGTTTCGCCAATTGGATGATGATACAGAATCAGGAGGAGCAGATTCACGCCATGAAGATATTCAGTTATATCAACGAGCGTGGCGGAACCGTGAAACTTGATGGTATAAAAGAGCCCCAGTTGAAATGGGAGTCACCGCTCGAGGCGTTCGAGGCGGCTTACAAGCACGAGCAGCATATCACCGGCTGTATCAATGATTTGTACCATCTGGCAGTGGATGAGAAAGACCGCGCCACCCAGATATTCCTTGAATGGTTCGTAACCGAGCAGGTAGAGGAAGAGTCAAACGCCGATGAGATCGTACAGAATCTGAAGCTGGTTGGCAACGCCGGTCATGGCGTGTTCATGCTCGATCGTGAGATGGGGCAGAGAACATTCACCCCTGCTGCTGATGCTACAGCTGAGTAAGGCAATCCGACAGATACGCTGATTTGAAATAGAATCTTTGAAAGGCAACCCATTAAGGTGGGTTGCTTTTTTTGTTGGGATAAAATGATTCAATGATTATAGTGGGGCCCGCCTTAGTTTCCTTAAGGTGGGAATATCTGATTGCCACCCCTATCATCAAATTCACTCGTAGGGGATGGTCTAAGACCATCCCGCGATACTGATGAATTCTATACCCGTTTTACATGATCAAGCGCGCAAGCGGGTCGATCTTAGATCGACACCCTACGGATATAATCGGGGTCGTTAAAACCTCTCCCCGCGGCGAATCTTAACTTATGCATATTATGCAATTCTCGTTTGTTACTCTGTACGCGGGTTAGTCAAGCCCCGAGTGGACTTGACCTACTGAAAGTAAAAAGGGCGTATTGAATACGCCCTTTTTCAATCTTCTCTATTTAGATTTATCTTTTAAAAATGAATTACCGAGCGGGCCATTACGACCGGGCTTTTATCCAGGTCATCCAGACGTTGCGATATATCCAGACGGAAAGCATCCTCGAACATTATGCCCACGCCGATATCGCTTTTGAAATCGTTATTTTCGAAACTATACTGCGATGTACCGGCTTTGCCTATATCCCCGAATATTGCCAGCGAGAAATCGTTGGAGAACTCGAAATAGTAATCAAGGTTGGCCAGGAAATACCTATTCCCGTAGTACTCCTTGAAGTCGTAACCGCGAAGGCTACCCGGGCCTCCTAAGAAGAACCACTTATCTAAAGGCAGGTTATCCTCAGAGTAACCGCCTTTCAAAACCAGCCCGAGATGCTGTTTACGGTTTAACGGCAGATAGTTGGCGAATGTGGCGCTAATACGGTCATAGGAATGATCGCCGCCCAAACCACCGATATAGCCGTCATCACCGGCTGTTTCCAGGACAATATTGGCATACTGGCCGCGACGAGTCCATTCCTCGCTATCACGATTATCCCAGGTAAATGACAGGGCAAGTGTTTGACGTTCCCCCTCCAACGAGTTTAAAACATAGGGATTATCGATTGTCGAGTAGTTCTCGCGGAAATTTTTCTTGCCGCCGAACAGGGCCGAATTTGTGTTTTTCGTAAGCGTGTCGATATTCTCGGCGGTGTAGTTTAGCTGGAACGTTACCTCATCGCTGAGAGTTTGCCCGGCATAGAGGTTAATTCCTTTACGATAGTAGAAATCGTGATAGTCCTCTTTGAATATCAAGCTTGCGATAGTGTTTTCGTGTATGCTGAACATCCACTCGTCCGAGGTTGCGGCGCCCTGGTACAAATCGGCGCCGAAATAAAACGCGTAATCATTCCCGAACTGCTGGCGAAGGCCGGCTTCGAGATCCCACTTTTCGAGCGAGAACGCATAACCTCCTTTGAAATAAAAGTCCGGCAGTTCACCGTAAGAATCCTCGTATTTAATGCCGCTTATCAGCGTGAACCCCTCGACGCGGTTGTAACGAGCCGTCAAATCGAAATCTACATCACTATCTCGTCCCATAATCCTGGTTCTACTGCGAGGCATCGAATTACCGTCGATACGAATACTGCCGCGTTCTACCAGTTCGCCGAATGGCGTGACAACATCCCCGGCCGCGAAAGCGCCGTCATACATGACAACATCCCCGAATACCGACACGACATCCCCCATAACCTCGCCGTAGACAGTAATATCACCGGTTAGCGCGACCACATCTCCGTAGATCGTTTCGCCGGCCTCGACAACCAGCCCTCCGAACCCAAAACGATCTTTGGTGGATTCGCTATCGACATGGATATCTTTGTCACAAGTCATCTCGCATCTGTGGTAAAAAGGCAGTTCGGTGTGAAGCGATACTCCCTGATCAAATTCTCCGGATACATGTATTTTGGTGATATCTTCGTAAGCTATCGTTTCACCATCAATTATAATGTTACCATTTTCGATCAATAACTCGTCCCGAACCTGGAAACGCGGATCCCGGGCGATTTCGAACTCTTTCTTGAAATTATCCAAATTAGAAAAATCATCTTTATCAAAAGAGATTCTCTTATATTTGCCGTTCAGGTCGCGGAGTTTTACGGTTACTTTATCATCCTTAATAGTGATTTTCATCGAACCGTTGTTAATCGGTTCATTCGATGTTGCCGAAGCTATTTGAATCGCAAAGATACTAATGAGGGCAACAATAAATAACATCTTTTTCATTAAACACCTCGCTGCTCGGGGTTGGCAGATAGTGACAATTTACCATTTAATGGTACGATTTCAGCTTAATTTGGTTGCGCGAAATATAATTATGATCTTTCATATCAATCGGGATGATTTTTAAGATCGATTGAATGGTAATAACTTACCGATGGAGTTCGATTGGAATATCTCATATCCTTATAACTTCTTGCTCATGAGGCTATTGTATTATCAGGTAATTATCCATCGCCCGTGATTTGAACGATACACCTGAGCGTTTTCCCGTAATATCCGTGTCGATACAAAAAGCCGGATCGTCCGACCCGGCTATTCTAAACTACTCGGCTTCCTTCATCGAAAGAGCTATTCGTTTTCGCTCGACCTCTACTGTCAGCACTTTCACCCGTACCCTCTGATGTACTTTCACGACATCGGTTGGCGATTTCACGAACCGGTTGGCCAACTGGCTAATGTGCACAAGGCCGTCCTGATGTACGCCGACATCCACGAACGCGCCGAAATTGGTGACATTAGTAACGATGCCCGGTAATATCATACCTGGCGAGAGATCGCCTATCTCATGCACCGAGTCCTCGAACTTGAACGGCACGTATACCGCTCGCGGATCTCGTCCCGGCTTGGCCAGCTCGGTGATGATATCCTCGAGTGTAGGCAAACCGACTTTATCGGTGACATATTTGTCGAGGTGAATCTTTCTGCGTATTTCCGCGTCAGCCATCAGATCGGCAACCGTGCAGCCGGAGTCTTTAGCCATTTTCTCCACCACATGATAGCTTTCGGGATGTACCGCGCTTTTATCGAGTGGATTATTGGAATCGCTTATGCGAAGGAAACCGGCCGCTTGCTCGAACGCTTTCGGCCCGAGGCGCGCTACCTTTTTCAATGCCACACGATTTTTAAACGGTCCATTCTCGTTGCGGTGATCGATAATTTTCTGCGCTAATGATGGCCCCAGTCCCGAGACATAAGTTAGAAGCTGTTTGCTGGCCGTGTTCAATTCCACGCCTACCGAGTTGACACAGCTAATCACGGTGTCATCCAATCCCTGCTTTAGCATGATCTGGTCGACATCATGTTGATACTGTCCCACCCCGATTGCTTTCGGATCGATTTTCACAAGCTCCGCCAGCGGATCCATCAAGCGGCGGCCGATGCTGACCGCGCCACGCACGGTGACATCGTGGTTGGGGAACTCCTCGCGGGCAACCTCCGAGGCGGAGTAGACACTGGCTCCGGCCTCGTTGACCATTTCGACATCCACACCGGAAAGCTCGAGCGAGCGGATAAACGTTTCGGACTCCCGCCCCGCAGTGCCGTTCCCTATAGCGATGACTTTCGGTTTGTACTTTCGCGCCAGCGCTTTGATATCCGATTCCGCGGATTGTTTTTGATGATCGGACCCGAACGGGAAGATTGTCAGGTTTTCCAGGAGCTTTCCCTGGCTATCCAATGCCACTACCTTACAGCCGGTACGGAAACCAGGATCGATAGCGATCATATCCTTACGACCCAGCGGGGAGGTCATCAGAAGCTCGCGAAGGTTGGCGGCGAACACCCGAATAGCCTCGATATCGGCTTCCTTTTTCGATTCGGTGCGCATCTCGGTTTCCATCGAGGGCGCCAGAAGACGTTTGAAACTATCCCCGATAGCGAGATTGACTTGCTCGGAACAGGCGTTGTCGCCATCCAAAAACGAGTGCTGCAAAAGCCCGATCGCCTCATCATGCGAAACATCGATGGACAAACGAAGAATCCCCTCCGATTCTCCGCGCCTCATTGCCAGCAGGCGATGCGAGGCAGACTCGAACAACGGCTCGTCCCACTCGTAATAATCCTCGTACTTATAAGCATTCTCGTGCTCCTTATCGGAAACAGTCGAGGTGATGATAGCATTCGAAACATACATCTCGCGCATCCGCGAACGTACTTCGGCATCCTCGGACACCCATTCGGCGATTATATCGCGCGAGCCGGCTAAGGCGGCTTCCTCATCCGCTACGCCCTTTTCCTCATTGATATAGGCTTGGGACTCAGCCAACGGATCGACGCCGTCCTCCTGCGCGAATATCAGCTCGGCCAACGGCTCGAGACCTTTCTCGCGAGCGATAGTGGCCCTGGTGCGACGTTTGGGTTTATAGGGAAGGTATATATCCTCGAGCTCGGCCATGGTTTCGGCGGCGTTTATTTTAGCCTCCAGCTCCTCGGTCAGAAGCTCGCGTTCGGTAAGTGATTTTAATATGGCCTCGCGGCGTTTATCCAGCTCGCGAAGCTGGCCTATGCGGTCGCGGATCGTGGTTATCTGCACCTCATCGAGGCTGCCGGTGGCCTCTTTGCGATAACGAGCGATAAACGGCACGGTAGCGTCATCATCGAGTAACTCGACAGTGGCGGCCACCTGTGTCGGTTTAAGCTTTAGCTCATCGGCAATTTTTTTGACATGTGTATTATTCATAGGCAGCTATAATATATAAAAAATCGGTGAAGACAAAATACAATCTTTAAAAATGTTTTTTCCCAGAGCCGTTGGGAATCCTTTCCCGACGGCTACGCTCCGATAAACAATACTACCACCATTAACATTATGTAGCTCTAGTTTCCTTGGGCTTTGCGTATAATTAGATCTCGGCTGCGCTGACATACGCGCTGCTGGTTAGTTGTCAGGAAAGTATTCCCGACAGCTCAGAAAAATTGGCGTTTAGCCAAAAGAGAACAGGGATTAGACTATAGGCTGCGAGAGGCTGCTGGCAGTTTTGGAAGATGACAGTTGCTTAAGTTGAAAGAAATACTTTACATTAATAAAATGATAATGTATGATTAGTCAAAATTGGCTAACATATTTGATTAGGTTAGAAAAATATGGATGCGAAGTTATTAGCAATAATAATACCAGCCGCGTCAGCAATAACTGCTGTAACAATGAATTATTTTCATAGTAAATCAATTCTAAAGGAGAAAAAGAGGTCAGAAAGAAAAAAGAGTATAGCAAAGAGATTAAACGATTTTTATGGACCAGTTATTTCTTATCTAGAGGTAACTAAAGGTTTATTCAAAATATTCCGTAGAGATAAGCCACCAGGATTTAGAACTTTAACATTCGTTTTAAACCCAGAGCAACTTTATGATTTCGATAACAAAAAAGAGAAAGTAGTCCTTACTGATACTGATAAAACTTTACTAAATGAAATCGTAGAAATAAGCAAAACGATTGAAGAAATTATCTTAAGTAATGCTGGTTTAGTAAATGATAAAACTCTAATGTTCGATTATGTGCCAGATCCAACAATTACTGATGTAAAATTAAAGGGAATAGGCTTATTACCAGCAGTTATAATACATTTCCGCGTTATTAGGCTTGCCTATGAAGGGAAGCTACAAGGCGATGTAGAAAGATTTAAAAATTATGTTTATCCCGATGAATTAGATATTAAACTGAAGCATAATTTCAATGAACTTCAAGAGGAATTTTATAATCTAAGTAAGTGATTATTTAATATTTGAATTCACTAGTGTCCGGTGTTTTTCGTTAAATTTTAAATTTCTCCTTGGAATTGTTAATGAAAAATATTTTCCGATATAATTATTTTATTCAGCGTATCATTCATCCTGACATATCCTGCCGATGTTAGGCTTGGTTTTCTGGTTTCCAAGCGCTGCTTGGAAACCTTCTTGAATCATGTAGAATGCGCATTCTGCCGGCAAACAAGCCACGTTGCGAAGCAGCGCTTCGCAACGAGATGAAAAGACCGGACAGTAGTGATTTAAATTATAACATTTCTATTAGGAGTGCATTATTGAGTAATTCCATACGCGTTCTTTCTTTGGGAAAAGGAGTTCAATCTACAACATTAGCTGCAATGAGCGCATTAGGCGAATTACCTGAAATTGATTACATTATTCACTCTAATCTAAAATGGGAAAGAGATAAAACTTGTGAAATAGGCGATTGGCATGCAAAATGGCTTTCCCGAAAATCATTTTATATTTCTCTACACTAGTGTCCGGTGTTTTTCGATAAATTTTAAATTTTTCCTTAGAATTGTTAGCTAAAGATATTTTTCGATGTAATTAAACATTCACCGTATCATACATTCTGATATGTCCTGTCGATGTCAGGCTTAGTTTCCTGGTTTCCAAGCGCTGCTTGGAAACCTTCTTGAGTCATGTAGAATAAGCATTCTGCCGGCAAACAAGCCACGTTGCGAAGCAGCGCTTCGCAACGAGATGGAAAGGCCGGACAGTAGTGATTTCTCTAATTTAATAATCAGTTTAAACATTCAACCAGATATAATAAAAAGCATCTTAACGCTAAAAGCCTCCTGACAATAATCCCCATATATAATCTTCCTTTGCAATAGCCATATTATTTTGCCTGTTACATAGATTATAAATTCCAGTATCAAAGAGTTTTAAAGTCATAATAATTGTATCCGATACTGGAGAAAACAATCGTAAACTCTACATGAAAGGAAACCGGTATGCATAGGGCAGGATACCCAATAATTTTAGCAGCAGTAATCTTTCTTGTCGTATCTATTATTGGATGTAGTGATAACTCCACCAATCCGGATGACGGAAACAATACGCTTGATCTGGTAGATCTATCGGAATTGGTTGAGGATGTCGCGCCGCCGGAATATGAGGGGCCGGATGCCTCCCCCGCGGGTGTTGATTCTGTTTGGACCGAGGGCGATATGGCTTTGTTGGAACTGGTATTCGGCGAACAGCCACAGTCTCTCTATAACAATGTCGAATCGTTTCAGTTTAACATCGAATTACTGGAAAACATCCTGAGGGTAAATGATGACGGTGATCTCGTTACCGGCGCTTATGATGATTCGATATTTGTCAACGAGGACGGCGATACGATGACAGTGTTCTATACCGCCACGGTCGCCCAGATATCGGCTACCACGCCTATTCCGACCGAATGCCAGGCGATTATCGGTACCAATGTTGATGTCGATTACATGGTCGAACTGGAGATAGAGGATGAGCCGGGTGAGGTTATACGAATCGGCTTAACCGTTAATGATACCGAGCAACTGATACTAGAGTACAATCTCAGCGCTCCGGGAGAGTCTCATGTAAGATGCAAACTTCGCTATTCCCGCCTCGATCTGACAAACAACACGTTCGTGTTTAAAGGTCTGGCTTATAATCAATATACCGACCAAAATGATGAGGAGTTTTTAAACGCGTTTCATATGTATTCAACATCCACGGGAGACTTCGCATATCGTCTCAGCTGGTATGGCAACGCCAATCCTGAGACCGATCTGTACAGATGTGTCATAGGCGGCGGCAACAATCAGACCGAGTTCGCGCTTAAATATCGCGAGTATTTACCGAATGATTTTTCGCAGGTTAACGAATCGGGCAGCTCCGAGCAGGTTTTCGGCCCAAATTACAGCGAGGGCACGAGTTTGATATCCGAGTTCGATGATTATCTTGATGATGATTTACTGTTCGATTTCAGCGTACTGCCAACGGATGTCTTCACCGATCCCTGGTCGGGTGAATAATCCGATTTGATTTACGGAAATTTATTAGCCCCGGTTATGCCGGGGTTTTTTGTGATTGTTTATCAGAATCTTATTTGAACCGTTGGGCGGACGCAGCTCTTTGATCATCTCTGCGTATTAGCTATCTGATTGAGTAACGAGGTCAATTTTAGTAAAAGTACCACATGCATCAGGATGGAAGGTACGACATCCTGATGCTAAGGCTACTACCGATGCTTAAACTCGAAACGGAGTTTCTCAGGCAATTGCATTACCAAACTGGAGTTTGGTAACGAGGTGAAAATTTATTAGCCCTGGTTATGCCGGTTTTTTTTTGTGGTTGTCATCACATATGTCGGGATGGAAAGTATGGCATGTTGAGGTTGATTAAAACATCCTTGAGCCGTTGGGAATCCTTTCCCGACGGCTACGCTCCGTATCCAAGGCACTCCCATTTAGCATCAGTAACTAAGTCGATTCCTGGCCTATTATCATAAGCTGTTGCACTGGAATAATACCACTGATGAGGATATTCTACAAATCCTTTTAGGACTGGATTATAATGAATATATTCTATCTTCTGTTTCAATATGCTTTCTGATACTATCACAAGGCTATCGAATCTCGGTTTCCAAATGGATGCTCCTTTCCCAGATTCAAGTAATGCTGCTTCTTTGATTTTCATTAATATGGCTTTAGCATTATTTTGCCGAAGCAGTTTGCCTAATAATCTTGAGGAATACCTTTTGATTCCTCCTATTAAGGTAGAGATATTAGATCTATCGCCAACTTTTATTATCAGATGAAAATGATTAGGCATAAGCACCCATGCGAGTATTTTCATATCACCTCTATCCTGATAGAAACGCAAGCAGTTTACGAATATTTCGCAGGCTTCCTTTTGCTTGAAAATGTTCATAAAACCTACTACCGTTGAAGTAATAAAAAACAAATTACCATGATCTTCGTAATGTTTTCTATCTCTACTGCGCATGTTTGCTTAACCCTCAAATTACTATTTGCTTTTATACCTTAAGCCGTGGGGCGGAGGCAGTCCTTCCCCCAGAGCCGTTGGGAATCCTTTCCCGACGGCTACGCCCCCGCAGACATGTCAACCACTGTTAGCATTATTTTAATTTTAGCTTCCATATCATTAGCTTATATTCAATCTCTGCTGCGCTAACAAACGCGCTACAGGTTAGCGGTCAGGAAAGGATTCCTAACCGCTCAATGAAATTACTATTTGCTTTTATACCTTAAGCCGTGGGGCGGAGGCAGTCCTTCCCCCAGAGCCGTTGGGAATCCTTTCCCGACGGCTCCACCCCCGCAGACATGTCAACCACTGTTAGCATTATTTTAATTTTAGCTTCCATATCATTAGCTTATATTCAAGCTCAACTGCGCTAACATACGCGCTACCGGTTAGCTGTCAGGAAAGGATTCCTGACAGCTCCGGGTTGATAGCTCTATAGCTTTCAAACTTGAATCTGACCAAAACCACCTGCGTCAGGATGGAAGGTACGACATCCTGACGCTTATCTATCTACATCAACACAGGCCAAAACCACAGGGGTTTTGGCCTACTCAATATCACTCGAATATCAATCCACGCCCGCGGCCAGTATCTCGGTGATCTCCAGCACTCGGTTGGTCTCTACCTTGTCCTTGGCCTTTACGCCGTCCTCGAACATGGTCATGCAGAACGGGCAGGCTACACCTATCGTGCCGGCGCCTGTCTCCAACGCCTCCTCGGTGCGCTCCACGTTCACCCGCTTGCCGATATGCTCCTCGAGCCACATGTTGCCGCCGCCAGCGCCGCAGCAGAACGAGTTCTCACCCGAACGTTTCATCTCGATCAGGTCACCGAACATGCTTATCAGTATGCGAGAGGGTTCGTACATATCGTTATGACGGCCAAGATAACAGGAATCATGGAAAGTGATCTTAGTATTATCAACCATCACCCGGCTTTTGATTTTATCGGTATTGATATGCAAATCTCCCTGACGGATCAACTGCTCTAATAACTGATGCGTATGAACCACCTCGAAATTACCACCGAAATCGGGATACTCGTTTTTAAGCGTGTTGAAACAGTGAGGGCAGTTGGTGAATATCTTTTTAACTTTCAGCTCGTTAAGCATCTCGACATTGCCCTGCGCCAGTGTCTGGAACAGGTACTCCTCGCCTAACCTGCGAGCCGAGTCACCGGTGCAGGTCTCATCGGCGCCGAGTATTGCGAAATCGAGACCGGCGGCGTTCATCAGCTTTACGGTATCCCGGCTGACCTTGATATTGCGCTGATCGAGCGCCCCGGCGCAGCCGACCCAGAACAACCACTCGGCATCGGGATTATCAGAGATATGTTTGACATCGAGCCCCTTGTACCAATCGGCGCGCGCCGACTGTCCCAGCCCCCAGGGATCGCCGGATTTCTCCAGGTTTTTCAAACACAACGCTCCCTGCGTGGATATCTCGCCCTCGTTGAGTACGAGTGAACGGCGGTAGTCGATTAGCTTGGTGAACTGCTTTATGAAAAGCGGACAGGCCCGCTGGCAAGCATAACAGGTGGTACATGACCAGATGACATCCTCGGTGATAACATCCTTGATGAGGCTCTCCTCGAACTCCTCCGATTTGCCGGAGTATAGATACGGGGCTTTCTTCTCGGCGTGCTTACGAAGCTGTATGGTAATATTTTTCGGTGAAAGAGGCTTGCCGGTATTGTACGCCGGGCAAACATCCTGACAACGCCCGCACTCGGTACACGAGTAAGCATCGAGCAAGTCTTTCCAATTATGCTCCTCGACTACGGTAATACCGAACGATTCGAGATCGTCATCCTCCAGGTCGGGCGTGGAGAGTTTCGTGCCGGCGTCTTTCTTGGTCAAGAACACGTTGAAAAACGAGCTGAATACGTGCATGTGTTTGCCGGTGGGGACATAATTGAGCATGATCATGAAAAACAAGAAATGAAGCCACCAGAAAACATGCGCCCAGGTAGTCGCGCTTTTTTGAGGCATATCCCAGAAAACGGAGGCCAGGTAATTGCCGACGAAACTACCTTTAACTACGAGCTGCTGGGAGACCATGTTGAAACCGTCGGAGAGCAAATCGAATACCATCAGGCCGAATATCAGTACCAGTATCAGAAGAGCTCCCGGGCTTTGCGAAAGACGTTCGGGCCGGACAACATAGCGTTTTACCACCGCGCCTATGACGCCGGCGATGACCAGTACACTGAATAGATCCAACAGAAACAGGAATTCGGTTTTGAATGCGCCGTATAAGACAGGGATATGGAAATCGGCGCAGAAACCTTTGCCGAAAAAGTTTAGAGTACCGAAGGCGATGATCAGGAAACCCCAGAATATCAGAAAATGCGCGCCGCCCGAGAATGGATCATCCAGGAGGCGTTTTTGCCCGAACACGAACCTGAACACCCGGGCCGCGCCCTCGCCGATATCAACGGTGTAATCGAGTTTCTTGAATTTAGTTAAAAGCCTGATATATTTGCTAATGATAAAAGAGAAAATTCCCATACCAGCCAGAAAAGCCAGGTAGTAAACGATGGCCTCAATTCCCGATGGTGTTATTTCCTGAAATTCGAACATGATATTTCCTTTTGCCTGGGGCAGCTCGAATAAGCGGCATCGTGAAGTTTCAGCGAGGATACATCCGGTCTTAGGGTTGTTTTGGGTCGTATCCTTTATTCAGTTTAAGTCAACTTTCGCGGCTACTTATTTTCTCGACATGCCCATCATTACGTATTATTTTCAATTTAGCGGGGCGTTCCTCACTTACATATCGCCATGATAATCATAATAATACTCGCCATGCTAATCAAGCGAAATCAGCCGGAGATTGATCTATAAGTCTAATTGTTTCAAGCATTAATTGACATGTATGAGTAAAAAGATTATTATTGATTACTAAGATTATATTAGAGGAAGGAATTTAATATGGTAGATCCTAGAAATACTAAACTGGCACAGGTGCTGGTGCACTATTCTTGCAAAATTAAACGTAAACAACTGGTTAAAATAATCGGCGGTATCGAATCACTGCCGCTATTGAAAGAAGTATACCGCGAGGTTCTTAAAGCAGGCGCATATCCTTACGTTCGTTTGAACTCCGAAGAATTCGAGGATATATTTTTCAAAAACGCCAGCGCCGACCAGATCCAATATATCTCGCCGATGGATAACATGGAGGTGAATAAGCTGGATGCTTTTATCGTGATCAGGTCGCCACAGAACACTAAGGCTCTCTCCGGGGTTGACCCTCAGAGGCAAGCGATGCTGTTCAGATCACGCGGTAAGATCAACCAGAAATTCTCCAAGCGCTCCGCCGAGGGTGAGTTATCGTGGGTATTGACACAGTATCCTACCAACGCCTCGGCCCAGGATGGTAGCATGTCCCTGGCGGATTACGAGGATTTCGTGTTCAAGGCTTGCATGGTCGATAAGAAGGACCCGGTAGCCGAGTGGAAGAAGATGTCGAAACAGAACGAGAAAGTGATCAAGTATGTCAGGCGTAAAAAAGTGATCCGTCTCGAAGCGCCGGATACCGATATTACTTTCAATGTCGCCGGCCGTAAATGGATTAATTGCGACGGTGACAATAATTTCCCCGATGGCGAGGTATTTACCGCCCCGGTGGAGAATTCGGTCAACGGCCATATCCGGTTCTCGTTCCCGGCTGTTTATCGCGGCAGGGAGGTTACCGATGTACGCCTCGAGTTCAAAAACGGTAAGCTGGTAAAAGCCAATGCCGCCACCGGCGAGGATTACCTTCACGCCATGACCAACATAGACAAAGGCGCGAAATACTTAGGCGAGGTGGCGATCGGTACCAATTACGGCATACAACAGTTCACCAAGAATATCCTTTATGATGAGAAGATCGGCGGCACTTTCCACATGGCGCTGGGTAACTCCTATCCCGAATCGGGCGGTAAAAACAAATCGGCGCTGCACTGGGATATGATCTGTGACTTGCGCAAGAAAGGCGCTATGTACGCCGATGGCGAGATGTTTTTCAAGAACGGCAAGTTTTTGAAATAAAGCTAATGATATTATCAAGTTCAATTTCGAAGCAGGTCTTTGTTCGGCCTGCTTTTTTATTGATCTTAAAAGCCACCGGCCCTGTGGAAGTTTGCCCTGAGTAATAGACGATTATCGCTTAAGGAATATTAAAGCCTTTGATACGGAATACTGCGAATCATGAATGTGGTGGAAAGATATAAAACTAAAACGAATCACTAGTGTCCGGTGTTTTTCAGTAAATTTTAAAATTCTCCTTGGAATTGTTAGTGAAAGATTTTTTCCGATATAATTATATATTCAGCGTATCATGCATCCTGATATGTCCTGCCTATGTTAGGCTTAGTTCCCTGGTTTCCAAGCGCTGCCTGGAAACCTTCTTGTGTCATGTAGAATGCGCATTTTGCCGGCCCAAAAGTCACGTTGCGAAGCAGCGCTTCGCAACGAGATGGGAAGGCCGGACAATGGTGAAAACGAATAATATTTTAAAAATGTCATTCTTTAAGCGTGATGCGATAATTATTCATTCCTTTTTTATATTCAGTTAAAAATGTAACTCATTGGATAAGAGTAGTCGGAATTCTCGACATCGGCAATTTCAAAAAGCAATCTGCCTGGCTAAACCCCCGTGACAATTGACATTTTTACGTCATTATAGTCGTTAAAGTTGAATTCGCAACTACAACATGATATTGAGTTAATCCATGTCGATAGTCAATACCGCAGGGGATTAGCCTGCTCTTATGACGTGCCGAGTATGTCAATACGCGGGCCAGTCATTCGGCTGGCAGGCACGCCCCGATTAGGCGTAACCTGATTGCTAATTAAAACATAGCTCAGGATGGAAGGTACGGCATCCTGAGCTATGTTTTGTCATATTTAATAGCTTGTTAAACCATATTCTCCGGCGCCAGAAGTCTATCCAGTTCCTCTTTGGAAAGCAGATTTCTCTCGATCACCAGTTCGTAAACGCCCCGGTTGGTTTCCAGCGCCTCTTTTGCCAGTGATGAGCATGTTTCATAGCCAAGCGCGGGATTAAGCGCCGTCACCAGCCCGATACTGTTCTGCACCACCTTCCGGCAATGTTCCGCGTTGGCGGTTATACCATCCACGCAGCGATATTTCAACGTGGCCATACCGTTTTTCAACATCTCGATTGACTCGAACGTGCTCTGGGCGATCACCGGCTCCATCACATTAAGCTCGAGTTGACCGGCCTCCGCCGCCAGGGTGACGGTTAGATCATTACCGATTACTTTAAAGGCAATCTGGTTTACCACCTCGGGGATTACCGGATTGACCTTGCCGGGCATTATCGAGGAGCCAGGTTGCATTGGAGGAAGGTTTATCTCGTTGAAACCGGCCCGAGGTCCCGAGGATAAAAGGCGTAAATCGTTGGAAATTTTCGAAAGTTTAACCGCCAGGCGTTTGATAGCCGAGGAATACATCACGAACGCCCCGGTGTCCTGAGTTGCCTCGACCAGGTTCGGGGCCAGGCTGACCTCGAGACCGGTAATCTCCTTGAGGTGCTCGATCACTTTCCTGGAGTAATTGGGGTCGGCATTGATACCGGTGCCGATAGCGGTGCCCCCCATATTCATTTCGAGGAACAACTCGGCGTTGGTGTTCAAACGCTCAATCTCCTCCTCTAGTGTAGAACCGTACGACTCGAACTCCTGTCCCAGTGTCATCGGTACGGCATCCTGAAGCTGGGTGCGTCCCATCTTGATGATCTCGGCAAACTCCTTCGCTTTATCATAAAACGAATCGGATAACTGCTTCAATACTTTTACCAACTTTTCGTTGGAATATATAAGGGCGATTTTCAAGGCGGTCGGGTAAGCGTCATTGGTAGACTGTGACAGGTTGACATGGTTGTTGGGGTGGCAGTATTTATAGTCACCGCGTTCGTAGCCCAATATCTCCAAAGCCCTGTTAGCGATAACCTCGTTAGCGTTCATGTTCGTGGAGGTGCCGGCTCCGCCCTGTATCATATCGACGACGAATTGTGTGTGATACCGCCCGTTTATGATCTCGTTACAGGCTTGCACTATGGCATCCCTGATCGGGCTGGACAACGACCCCAGCTCGAAATTAGCCTCTGCGGCAGCCAGTTTTACCATCGCCAGCGCCACAATTAACGTAGGAAACTGGGTTAACGATATACCGCTGATATTGAAATTCTCGGTAGCGCGAAGAGTCTGCACGCCGTAATAAAATTCGTAGGGAACATCCCGGTTACCCAGAAGGTCGTGTTCCTGTCGGGTTCGCCCCGATATATACTGGGCGGCTATGTTGGTAACGCGCGTGCTGGCCTGACGAATCCGCCTCGAGATAACCTTAGCGACCGCCGAAAGTATTTTCCCGGCGATTGCCGGGTTTGTCTGGATTAACCCCTGAAAGGCATCTCGGCTTATAGCCAATACGGTAGTGTTCAGAAGTGTTCTGGCTGAAGTAGAATGAGGGTAGTCATCCATGAAAGCGCCTTCGCCCAGAAAATCGTATTTACTGAAAAAAGACAGACGTTCTTCCTTGCCGAACGCGGTACGTTTGAATAATTCTATCTCTCCCTTGTATATTAAATAAAGGGATTTGCGCGGACTGTTTTCCTCGAATAAAAGTGAATTGGCCTCATACTCCCGCGGCTCCACGGCATTTGCGAATGTTTCTAACTCCTCGGTCGTGAATTGCTTCAGAAGCTCTACCTGGCCTAAAAACTCTTTTATTATCTCTATGTTCATCTACGTTCTCCTAACTGTAATTTTTGCAGATAGTAAGAAAGATCGGCAGATAGCGCAACACTTTTATTTTTATTGGCAAAATTAACTAAGTCAACTATATTGGTTTGGTCAAGTTAGAGCGAAAAATAAAACCAAAAGAGTTTATTATGCTTAAAAAAGTATTGAAAATAATTGTTCTTGCAGTGGGAATATTATCTGTAGTTACCACGGTTCTATTTATTGTCGATGATTTATCAACTATAATGGTCTGGTCTTCCTCAGGCGTACCCCAATCAAGTTTCACGATTAACGAAGACAGCACGATCATCGTTAATCATGTTGATTCACTCGATTATATTAACTCTACTATTCCCGATTCCGGTGATTTGGTTATAGCTGATATTGATACCACGACCGGATTCAGGCTGGAATTGAGAAACATTTATCGTGGAATGCCTATTGGAACCGAGCTTATTTTCGATTATGTCCACGGTGAGGATACATTGACGGCAGTGTTGAAAACTCGACCGGCAAGTAATACTGATAAATTATCCAATATCATAATAGAAACCTTACGTTTTTTAGGCGCTATTGGATTCCTGTTGGTTGGTTTATGGGCATTTATCAAACGACCTAACGCGGGTGCTATTTACGCGCTATCGTTGTTCAGTTTCTCGATGGCCGGATTTCTAACTGCCTCGGTGAGTATCAGTTTTGATGGTATGAGGGGCATGGATATATTATTACTTGATTACCTGCAACCTGTAATCAGGCCGATATCAATATTGTTTGGCGCATTCTGGTTAAACCTTAATTTCTTGTTTCCCAAACCGTTGAAGTTAGTTGAAAAGCATCCATTTCTATCACATCTCACATTAATTTACCTGCCTGTGGTGATTGTGGCGGCTTTAACCATAGTATTTCCAACATCTATATGGGCAACCTTAACAACTATATTGATAATGGCCCAGGTATGGGGTGGTTTTATTATACTTTCCAGAAATTACGCTAAGGCAAAGGATCCATTAGAGAAAAGGCAGACAAGACTGGTGCTATGGGGATCCGGCGCCGGGTTGTCGGGCTTATTTCTCATGGCGCTTATCGCGCTGGTTTTTAAAGACTGGTTTGCCGGTCTTGGTTACACCGTTATATTGGGCATTATCAGTTTTATTTTCTTGCTTCTTCTGATGATTCCCATATCGTTCGCATACGCTTTCGGGAAATACCGTCTGCTGGAGGTAGAGGGTAAACTTCGCCGGGGCACACGTTTCGCTTTCCTCACGGTATTACTATTGGTTGTATTCTACGTAGCTATTTATTTCATAAGCGAAACCCTGCTCGATTCGTTCAACATAGAAAGTCGAGCTCCGGCATTGGCGTTGGCGCTCTTGCTGGCAATCGGTTTCACGCCGGCTCAGCGCAAGATTCAGGGGTTCGCCGAGCGCAAGATGTACCCCGAAAGAAATCGCCTGCGGGAGATGCTTCGTGATTTTTTGAGCCAGGCTGTCACCTATGCCGATAAAACCTCATTCTGGAACGATATGGAAAACCATCTCAAAGATGTGCTGAAAATCGAGGCGGTTAATACCTATTTGTATAACGAGCAGGATGGCACATTCTATCACTGGCGTAAGATGACTCAAGCGCCGTTCGATCAGGAAAGACCGTTTATTCGCACGCTGTACGGGCTCAAAACATGCCCCTTAATGATGGATGAGGTATTGCAGTCCAAACGCATGGAGCTTTCCGATGAGGAGAAAGCCTGGTTGCAACAGCAGAATATCGCGCTCGTACTGCCACTGGAGACTCGCTCGAAACTCGTAGGCTTTATCGGGCTGGGATTCAAAGCCGAGCGTGATGATTACAACGCCGAGGAATGCAGCATCCTGATGTCATTAGCCTCGCAGATTGGGGTAGCCTCGGAGAACCTTCAATTACTGGAGGATAATATCGAGAAGAACCGCCTGGAGAAAGAACTGGGCATGGCACGATCCGTCCAGCAGGGACTTCTACCCGGACAAATACCCGAAACGCCGGGTCTGGAGATCGCCGCCCAGAGCAAGTTCTGTCTCGAGGTCGCGGGTGACTATTACGATGTCATCAATATCGATGAGCATCGCACGGTGGTTGCTATCGGGGATGTCTCCGGCAAGGGCGCGGCGGCGGCGCTCATGATGTCTAACATTCAGGCCTCGTTCCGTACCGCGGTTGGTTTGGGTACGAAAACAGGCGGCGGCAAAGAGGGCGCATCGATAGCCGATATCGTTTATCGCATAAACAACCTGATTCACAGCAACACGCCGCCAGGGCAGTTCATCACGTTTTTCGTTGGCGTGTACGATTCCTCGGAGAGCTTGTTTACCTATGTCAACGCCGGGCATAACCTGCCTATGGTGTTCCGTGGCGCGGATCAGCCGGTAGAGCTTCTGGATGCCGGCGGGCTCCTTTTAGGCGCACTTCCGAATATGCCCTACGAACAGGGAACGGTCAAACTGGCTAAAGGTGATATCGTATTCCTTTACACCGATGGCGTAAGCGAGGCGGAGAACTCCATCGAGGACATGTATGGCGAGGAGAGAATCGAGAAGCTGATAATAGCCGACCTGACTCTTCCCACATCGGAGATACTTGAAAAGCTCGAGGCGGATGTTAACAGCTTTATTGGTGAAGTGCCTCTTTCGGATGACTACACCGCGCTGGTGGCGAGGGTGATATAAATAGTTGAATCATTGGCTGTCATCCCCGGGAAAACGGGGATATATAAAGGCCGAGTAGGTCAAAACCCCTGCGGTTTTGACCTAGTCAAACGTTCGGCATTCAATATTAATCACCCTATTAAGGAATATAATTCTTGACATGTATGGGGAGGGGAGTATTTTATAGTGGAATATGGGTCTAGTTTTATTAATGCAAAATATTGAGAATGGAATTATATAAAATATTTTTGTAATAATACGAAAAGCAATTAGAATTATTATAGAAAAACGAAAAGACAAACCAGTGATAGAGCACGTTGGTAATATCTCGTCTTTTTTAATAATAAAAATAGGGGATAAAAATGAAATCTAATGCTATAAGAATTTCTTTCCTGATTGTATTAACTTGCGTTTTAATCAACGCTTTAGCTTTTTGTCAAGATATAGATAAAGAAGACTACGAAAATAGACAGTTTCTGCTAAGGAAGATAATTAACCACTCAAGAATAATATACCCAGATCCTCCATATGATACCTCAATGGTATTTGCTCAGTTCGATGATAAAAGAGTTTTTCTTTATAAAAAAGATAGAATGGTATCAATAACTAAATTTAAAATAAACAGTAATCATACTAAATTCGAAATAGAATATGATAATAATGTTACAGGGAAACAAAAAATTAGTATTATTTCGCCTAAAGAGACTAAAATTTCAAAGGAAGTAATTCTATCTCTGTTTGATAGAATATTCGAGAAAAATCAAACTGAGAAAGAATATCAATATTTCGCGTTAGATACTCATAAAAAGAAAATTCACCTGAGGGGCTGTAATCACTTATCGCCTAACATTATTTATATCGCTGAAAGTAATCTTAGTAATTATGAAGATTACTCATATTGTACATCTTGTTTTAAAGCTGTTAAACACATTCCTAACATTGATGAAGAGATTGCATTGGCTCAATCAGCGGCTGCTGAATATAGAAAATATAATATGGTAATTGTTAACGATAGCTTACAGGACTATTGTAAGAACATTGGACAAAAAATATTAAATAATTGGCCTTTAAAATTAAGAGGTTATGAATATAATTTTATTGCTGTAGACAATTCATATCCAAATGCTGTTGCTTTGCCTGCCGGTACAATATTCGTTCATTCAGGACTGATAGAATTGTGCGATGATGAAAGAGAATTAGAGGCAGTATTAGCGCATGAAATTGCTCATGTTGAGTTAAGGCATGGGTATAGAACTCTGATAAAATCAGAGAATAATAAAGTATTAGGAATCATTGGAACATTAGCTACCGGAGTCGTTGTAGGTTTAGCTACCGAAGATGCAGATGCTGTTCATACATCGCTAGCTTTGGCTGAGTCGATTACTAATATATCAAATACTATTGCTTTGGCCGGGTATTCACGTGGATTTGAGTTAGAAGCAGATGAAATAGCAACACTTTATATGTACAAAGTCTATGATGACCATAGTAATGTTTACTTGAAGAAGGTATTGGATAAACTAAAATATGCCTATAACGAAGCGGAAATTAATTTTAACTCAGGCTCAATGGATTCACATCCTACAACAATTAATAGAATAATAACACTTAGAGATTTGAAATTTGAATACTATGACGAGCCAATTACTTTTTGGGGTGTTGATTCTCTCAATAGAGAAGTATCCAATATCAGGTTTTTTTATGCCACAGCAAGCTCATATGATGTATATAAAGATTTCAAAAAATGCGAAAAAAAGGTTTACAAAACTAAAGTTTATGCAACAATTAAAAGTACAGAATTGCTATATACAATACAAAAGGCAAAGCATTTTTCAATTTGGTATAATGGGAGCAGGTATAACTTCGACAACAAAGAAGATACACCGTTAACTCCCTTATCTGAAGTTAGCTGCGTGTTTGTGAATGAATCAGATACTCCAATACCATTGAACGAATTAAAACTTTTTGGTGCCTTCTATTTACATTTGAATCCTATACGGCTTTGGGGAAAAAGATGACAGCCGGAGTAGGTCAAAAATCAAAACGCCCTACCGTTTCCGATAGGGCGTTTTAATTTTCATCTATGATACTATATCAATCCTTTCGATTACTTCTCGTCATCATCCAGCTTACGCAGCTCGCGCAATATTGCCAGCGGGCTGGAGCCGGTTGCCATATCTGCGATTTTGGCTGCCCGTTCCTGGTCGGCGACGAATTTCTTCTCCATCCTGGTTTTGTAGGCATTCTTTAAAGTTTCCAGCAGCTTCTCCAACTCGTACGGTTTCGGCAGGTAGCTAAACGCCCCCAGTTTGGTCGATTCGACCGCCGAGTCGACCGAGCCATGACCTGTCAAGATGATGACCTCGAGGAATTTGTGCTCTCGTTTTAAAACCTCCAACACCTGAGTACCATCCATGCCCGGCATTTTCAAATCCAGAAGCACGAGGTCGAATTTGTCATCCTCGGCCGCCTTAATTGCCTGTTCGCCGTTGGCCGCTTTAGTGACCTCGAAATCGCGTAGCTCCAATCGCTTGGCGATCGACTCCAGAAATTGCACCTCGTCATCAACAATGAGAAGTTTTATTTTCTTCTCCATGCGCTCCATCCTTTATTTAAAATCCAATTATTCTCCAGTAGCCGAAAAATACCCATCCCCAGAGCACGGCGAACGACAGCAATAACACCGCGAAACCATGCTTGAAGAAATCAGACAGCGTAACGAGCTGCTCACCGGTGACCGGGTCTTTAGCCATAGCGTAAGCGATTGCATTGTTTGGCGTACCGATAATCAGCATGTGAGCGAACGAGGAGGCAAAAGCGGTGGCGAAGCCGATCATCCAGGGATGCGTCCCAGATATTTTCGCCATCGGTACGGTGATGGGTCCTATAGCAGATACGGTGGCGCCATCGCTCATGAAATTGGTGGTGATACCGGTAAACAGGCTGGTAGCTATCGCCAATCCCTCACCGCTGGTGAAAAAGTCAGGCAGAATGCTGATGAAACTATCGGCTAAATAAAGCGCTCCACCGGTTACCGCCAAGCCTTTACCGAGCGCGCTGGCGCTGGCGTAAAGAGCTACCACATCCCAGGGGATAGCGGCGATATCTCGCCAGCGAATAACGCGGAATATGTTTAACGCGACGAGTATCAATATCACCGGGCCGCCCATACCGAACTTATCGCTAACCGTTATCCAGAGGAGTATCAGCACGATCAATCCCACGGCGGTGATATATTCTTTTTTGTTCATCGGGCCGATTTTCTCCGAAGCGTGCCTGACGATCGAGGCGACATCCAGTTGTTTGACTTTTATCTTACGTGAAAACACTATGAAGAAATAAGCCGCGATAGCCAACGCCATAACCGGCACGAACGGCAAACCGTACTGAACCCACTCTCCGAACGAGGGTGCGATACCGTAATCGGTCAGTATACCTAGCATGACCGCGTTCCTGCCGCCTGCCGCCGGCGAGCCCGGCCCGCCAATATTGGCTACGAAGCATAGCGAAAGCACGAACATCGTTGCCAGGGCTTTATCCTGCTTGATACCCACAGCGCGTATCGAGGTTATGTATACCATCATGAAAAGCGGCATGATAAAAGCTATGAGAGCGTGCTCGGAAACGAACGAACAGGACATCGCGAATAAGGGCAGGAATAAGAAGAGCAAAAGCTTAAGAGATTTGGCCGGCCCCAAAAGCAGTAAACCTATTCGACGGTCGAGACCGGTTTTGCTTATGGCGGTGGATATCGCCAGCACACCGAATATGAATATCACGGCATCCTTGGCATAGGCCTGGGCGATATCATCTGGTTTTAACACACCGAAGAAATACATTATCACACCTACGGCCAGCGCAGTTATGCCGACAGGCACCGCTCCGGTCGCCCAGAACAAGGCGGCGATGACTAATATTCCCAGCATCACCTTGGCCTTGGTGGCAACTTGAGCGGGAGTTTTGCCCTCGAAAGTCTTCTTGCCGTTTTCATCTATCACCGTTTTGCCGATCTTATATTTACTGCTGTAATAGTCGGCGATATTATCGCCCTGCTTCATCTGGCCGTAACTGGGATATCCCATATTCGGATCACTCATCTGGCCGGTCTTTTGCGAGGAGACGAGAGTCATCAAACGATCGGGCGCGGGAGTGAATACCAACAGAGCGAATAGAAATAGACCGAGCATTATTATCCCGGGTCGGGAGTTGTGCGAACCCGCCAGCCATTTCCAAAACGAGCCTTTCTCCACATGGGGTACTTCGTGACGGGCCATGGCGTGAATTTTATCCTCGCGGGCTTTGTCTATCTCTTTCACCAGGTCTTCGAACTCGGCCGGTTTCTGCAAATAGGAGTATGCATCCAGACGGCCGGTTTCCATCGCCGACTCCATCGAACCGTGTGCTGTTAGCATTATTATCTGGAGTTCGGGTCGGAAACTTTTCATCTCTCTCAATGCCTGCTCGCCATCCATGCCGGGCATTTGTCGATCGAGCAGAACGATATCTATCTCGCTTTCCTGACGGATTTGTTTTATGGCGTCCTCGCCATTGTCAACATCCACGGTTTCATAGCCGCGAAGATTTAACCGTTTGGCCAGTGACTGCCGAAACTCATGTTCATCATCTACAAGTAATACTTTAGGCATCCTGAAGCTCCATTCGGTTATTGACCGGCTTCCGCGAGCCGCTTCATTTCACTGGTGAGTTCCTCGAATAAATCTGAAATTCTTAGCACGCCCACGACTTTCTCATCACGTATTACCAGAATAGAAAGCGCATGATTGATGATAAGCTTATGCGCGCCCTCGGCCAGCGAGTCATCCTCATCGACACTTTCGGAAACATGATGCATGACATCACGGGCTTTCATGTTAGAGGCGCGGCTACACAAATCCGATAAATCATCCTGGAAGTACTGGTAGTGTTGCATCATCGACTCGACGAATTCATCCTGAAGACCGACACGGTCGAGTGTCTCCCGATCTCCCAGCACTTTGTATTTCGGCTCGAGCGCTTTGAGAAAGGCCTGATGCCCTATCTTACCAACGATTTTTTTGTTGCTGTCGGCAACCAGTACCGCGCGATGCTTTTGACGGCCGGGAGGCAGTTTCAAGATAGCTTTATCGAGCTCGGTTATGGCCTCCATCAGGGTAGCGTTTTCGGGTACTACGGCGTATTCCGAAAGCGGTATCATCAAATCTTTTACTTTTCTTTTATTCATTCATTCTCCGATATACTTTAGTGATACTGATCCCGATCGTTATTCATTCATTTCACGTATTATTTGATGGGAAGGGATATAGTGAATGTCGTCCCATGCTCCGGGGCGCTTTCCACCTCTATTTTGCCTCCCAGACTTTTTATGATTCCATAGCTTACCGATAAGCCCAGGCCGGTTCCCTTACCTACTTCTTTGGTGGTATGGAACGGCATGAATATTTTCTCCAAATTCTCGGGCGTTATACCGCATCCCGTATCTTTAATGGCGATAGCCAACATATTGTCTCTTTGAAAAGTCACAATTACTATTTGACCGGATTTACCTTGCAGAGCATCGACACCGTTATTGATAATATTCAGAAACACCTGCTGAAGCTGATTGTCATCCGTGGTTATTTGCGGCAGCGAGCGGTCGTACTTTTTAACGATTTCAACGTTGGAAACTACCAGTTCCTGCCCCAGAAGACCATCCACGACAGCATCTATTATTTTATGTACATCCCGTACCTGAAGATTAATATCGGTTTTGCGAACGAACCCGAGCAACTTACGAGTTATATCGCGAGCCCTGAATGCCGATTGTTGAATAGTGGTAAGCCTCGCTTGCATCTCCTCCGGGCCGAGCTGCTCCCCAAACTCAGGATTCATCAAATCCTTTATTAGTCCGGCCTCTTCGTTTATCACCGCCAGCGGGTTATTTATCTCGTGGGCTATGCCCGCCGCCAGCTCTCCCACCGAGGCCAGCTTGGCGGCATGCTCCAACTGTACGCGCGTACGGTCGGCCTCCAACTGCATGGCAACTATATTATTGGCGCGCGATATGATTATGAAAAACGTGACAATGATAATCACCAGCGCCGAAAAAATAATCATGAAACCGAAACTCCAAAACCTTCCGGTCTCCTGGCCGGTCGAATACTGTACTATCAATGCCCAGGAGGCGCTTCTTAGCCACGAGTACGCATAGTTAATCGATATCCTTTTGATCTTGATTTTTTCAGCGCCCAGTGACGGCTCCTTGGGAGGAACAAGCGAGGAGGAATCCAGAAGCGTACCGATGTGCGGGGTAACCAACTGGTAGTAACCCTCATCATTAACGATAGAGGTGAAAACCTCGTTAGCGCCGCTTAGGGTACGAATGTAATCATACATCTTATCCGGGCTTAACGTTGCCCTCAACACCACGTACTTCTTATCGATAACGCGGTTAACCGCAATCGTGAAATGCGGCTCTTGACGAAAACCCAGATAAATATCGGTGATGATATAATCATTCTCGCTTTCCTTTAATGATGCATACCATTCCTCGGAGCTATAGTTACGCTTTTCCAGCGAGGGGAAAGGACCGGCGTAAGCAACCTGCACACCAGCCTGATCGAAAAAACCGATATCGACGAATGTCTCACTATTCATCTTGAGCTGCTCTAGAAATTCCTGCATACCCCCGCGAGGAGGGCGGCAGTTGCAGCCGTGGATCGTAAATCAGGTTGGAAAGGTTAACCACGCGTTCGCTTAAAAACAAATCGAGCGTGTTGGCCTGGTTCTCGGCTATGGATTTCAAGTGAAGACGCTGGCTTTCTGATATCAGCGAATTATATTGGAAATAAAAGAGTATCGTCAGGATGACCAGGGGGGCGGTATAGGTAAGTAAAAGCCTGATTATGTTACGGCGCTTTAAATCGCTGTAGTGTTTCTTGCCGTAAGGCAGAAACTCTGAGGATGATTGTTTACTCTTTAAGGGCTTAGTCATCCTTAACCCGGCCTACCAAAAGCTGGGAAATATTAATTCGGCATAATGCCGAAACACTCAAAAACCGCAGATAACATAACAGGGTAATTTCTAATAGTCAATAAATAACATAACCCCTCAATAATATAACTAACTTGTTTATATATAGTCACTAATGGCTTATTAATATAATTATAATAATATATACAAGTCTATTAATATCAATACCGTGAGTATTGATTAAAGCGTTTAGTGGTTTCAATTTTAGCGATTAGTTAAACACTCGCTGTATTTTAAGGCGTTTGTTTTAAAGCGCGGATATATGCCTCCGATTTTAATACTATAAAAGAATAATACCTTTATTGATGGAGGGAAAGAATGAATAAAAATTCCGTTTTCACCGGATTAACTTTAGCTATAATATTGGTGTTCGGTATAGTCACAGTATTTGCCGACCAGACTGAATTGACCCGGGGGCCAAGATTGGAACAAATCCAATCGGAGCCTGAGCCGGGAAAGGGTTTCATACCGCCGCCAATGGATTTATCTCATATCGATGGTTATGATCGCGATATGCAAACGTCGATTTTAGATTTTCCCTCCCGTTTCGATTTGCGTGAATCCGGCGATATAACCGCTATCCGTAATCAGAGCGTTTGCGGAGCCTGTTACTCTTTCGCCGCCCTGGGCAATATCGAATCGAGAATGCTGGTTGATGGCGCGGGGACTTTCGACTTTTCCGAAAACAATGCCAAAGAGTGTAATTATTACGAAGGCAGTTGCGGTGGCGGTAATTTCTACCAGATGGCTAGCTTCTTTTCCCAATATGGTACAGTCCTGGAAACTTGCGATCCGTATGTTGCCAGTGATGTTAGTTGTAATTCGAGTTGCCCTTATATCAAAACGCTGCTTGGCTGGGAAGTCATTAGCGGTGGAGCAGTCGCGCCCACCGATGATATAAAGACCGCCCTTCAGACATACGGCGCGGTGTACACCTCTATCTGGGCCGGAGATGGCACCGATCCGACATGGAATTCGGAATTTGGCTCTTATGACGGCTCATACACTCTTTATCATACCGGTGCTTCGGCAACCAATCATGCCGTGTTGATCGTCGGTTGGGATGACACCCTTTCGCACAGCGGCGGGCAAGGCGCCTGGATCGTGAAAAATAGTTGGGGAACTGGCTGGGGCGGCACCTGTGGCTATGGCGCAGAGGCCGGCTATTTCACAATCGCATACGGCTCGGCATTGATCGGCTATTACTCCTCGTATATGAGCGATTGGCAAAATTACGATGACAATGGAGACATTTATTTTTACGATGAGGGCGGTTGGACCAATACCTTTGGCTACGGCTCGGCTACGATCGGTTACGCGCTCTCTAAATTTACCCCGAGTGAAAATACCTATTTGAAACGAGTCGAGTTCTGGTCTAATGATGCTATTGTTGATTTCGATATTGAGGTTTACGATGATTTCGACGGTAGTGATCTGACCACCTTATTAGGCAGCCAGAACAATTCGACATTCAGCACCCCCGGTTATCATTCGGTTGCCCTGGCAACGCCGATATCTTTAACCTCAGGTGATGCTATCTATGTGAAAGTGAAAATCGAAAACAGCAGCGCGGCTTACCCGATAGTCGCCGATGACGAGGCCACTATTGAAACCGCTACTACCTATATAAGCTCAAGCGGCGGGGATGGCACCTGGGCCGATCTGGGTTCAGGGTATGTCAATGATGTTGCCGTTCGTATCAGGACATCGACCACGATAGGAATAGATGACACCGGAATCGAGTTGCCGGTCAAAACGCTGATTGCGAGGAACTACCCCAACCCGTTCAATAGTACGACCACGATCGAATTCGGTATACCAACCGCTTCGCATGTTAACCTGGTAATTTACGATATTCTCGGCCGTCAACTTGAGATACTCGTCGATAGTTACTATCAGGCGGGTTACCATACCGCCTCCTGGAATTCCGACGGCAGACCCTCGGGATATTATTTCTATAAGGTTGTTACGGATAATTCCGAGAGTGTCGGAAATATGCTGTTGCTTAAATAAAGGAAGAAATTATCTCATCTTAAGTCAGGCCCTTACCTGAGTCTGATTATTAGCCGGATCTTGCCTCGCTGGATCCGGCTTTATCTATTTAACGGTCTCGAATCCCTATCAGGTTTTTACGGGTCGTGATATAGCGTATCCCGAAAGTTGATCCATTACCGAAAATTAATCATGAATCGAAAATTATTTCACGGTAATCTTAAACTGGAAATATTCAGTTGTATCCCCTTCACTCGGGAATGCTTTGTGGTATTCGAATTTTACGTTGGCGGTTCCTTTTTTATCTGCCTTAAAAAAGAATGTATCCGTTCCGCCAACTCCAACCATTTTTTCCGCTTTCCTGTGGCTCGTAAAACTCTTATCAACTAAAGTGAGAATTTCCGAATCGTTTTCGACGATTTCCCAGGCATAACCGGTGGAGGGATTTGACTCTAGCCTCACTGCGACTACCTCCCCGGACTTGACTGAAAAAGTCTTACCATCGGCATCTTTTTCAACTAACAAATCGTACCCGGGATCGGATTTACTTTTATCCTGAGGGCACGATTTGTTGAACAAACAACAGTTAGAAAATAACACAAAAGACATTAACACAAATGTTATTATTGATTGCTTCATCACGGATTCCCCTTACTTTCTGTAACATTTACAGAACTTATCAAATCGTTGAATCGTTTATCTAAAAGCCAGCAATGTACTTGCATTTGTTGGAATTATATTATAAATTAGGTAAGTAGATCAATTCAATTTGTGAAGGAATTTTGCTGAGTAATGGTATAAACAGGAGGGCAAAATGCAAATCTCTTACAAAGCAATTTACGCCATCAAAGCGGCTATCTACGTAGCATCGCACAAGGGCAACAAACTCTGTACGATAACCGAGATAGCCGAGAACGAAAGGGTACCAAGAGAGTTTTTAGCCAAGATTCTTAAAGAGCTTACTCAAAGAGGTATTTTAAGAAGCTACCGTGGAGTCCAGGGTGGTTATAAACTCGCCAAGCCCGAGAGTGAGGTTTCGTTCCTCGATATTATCGAGGCCGTACAGGAACGTTTTAACAAGATTAGAAACCCCGGTCCCGGTGAGGAAAACAAGATCTACGAGGGTGCTTCTTACAATTATTGGGAGAAGTTATACGCCTCGGTGGAGGATAGTCTGGCCGAGAAAAAGCTCGACTCGATTAACTACGCCAAGCATTACACACACGCCCAATAATTAAGACGTAATGAGATGGGATGCAAAAGCCCCTGGTTTACCAGGGGTTTTTGCTTTGTAGAAACATAATCGAACCCCTATAATCATATTTTAGAAAACTAATATAATTTTAAGCGTGAGGTAATTATGGTTATTGATCATATCGGCATTGCGGTGAAATCGATCGAGAAAGGCATAGAGCATTGGGAGAGAGCTTTCGGTTATACTCAGGCCACCGAGGTCGTGGTTAACACCAGTCAGAAAGTTAAAGTAGCGTTCATGGAAAAAGCGAACTCACTGCAGATTAAACTCATCTCGCCGTCGGGGGAGGACTCGCCTCTTAACAAGTTCCTTGCCACCGGTGAGGGCGTTCATCACCTGTGTTTCAAATGCGATGACCTCGATGATCAACTGGTGGAGCTAAAGGCGAAAGGTTTACGGATAATCGCGCCGCCGCAGCCGGGAGAGGCGTTCGACAACGAGAACATAGCGTTCGTATTCGGCAAGATGGGATTGAATATCGAGGTGATAGATACGGACAAGCGGGCGAAGAGGCTTGGCTGATGAGTCGGTCAAAACCCCTGTGGTTTCGACCGTGGTGGAGCAATTCCAGCGTTAGGATGACGCTTCGCTTTCCCTCCTGACGCATGTGCAAAACGTTAACTGATAGCAGAAAATAAACAAGGGGTAATTGTGACTTCCGAAAAGAATGAAACAGAATCAGAGCCTGCTCCTGATATTCTGTATAAATATGCAGATTGGGATAACGAATATCATAAGAGGTTGATAACTTCACCTGAGGTTTATTTATCCTCGCCCGCGGATTTTAATGATCCGTATGATTGTACAGTAAAGTCAAGATATGATTTGTGGTCTCAGAATGAATGGACAGAACTTTATTATAAAGACTTTATAAATAAATATCCCGAGCATACTGAAAAAGATTTAAACATTGCTGCAGAAAAATTATATTTTGAAATTCATGAATTTGAAACGAATCATGAAAACGCATTAAATAGAATCACAAATAATCAGAACTCTCATTTTATGAACAATATTGGCATATTTTCTCTATCTAAAATTAAAGATAACTTACTTATGTGGTCACATTATGCAAATTCACACAAAGGAGTTTGTATTGGGTATGATAAAGCTTTGTTACGTGATTTTATAAAGAATTTCTACAGCGAATTTCCTCCTAAAACTAAATATATAGATTATTTTGAATGTAGATACAAAAGCGATTACCCAGAAAACATTCCAAGTACTGAAATGGGTAATCCTTTTGAATATTTTAAAAGACTAGAAATTAAATTTAGTGGATGGGAATATGAACAAGAGTGGAGACTTGCTGTAAATCAAAACGAGCCTCTTTATCAAAGAACAGTACAATTACCAATTGATGTAATAAAAGAAGTTTACCTCGGACTCAGAATATCAAAAGCTAATACATCTAATATTCTGTTTGAGTTGAAAAAACAAAATTATAAAGGAAAAATATTTAAAGCAGTGCAAGATGAAAACGAGTTTAAGCTTAATTTTATTGAGTTAATAATTTAATGCACTAGTGTTCGGTGTTTTTCGGTAATTTTTAAATTTCTCTTTGGAATTGTTAGTGAAAGATATTTTCCGATATAATTATTTTATTCAGCGTATCATGCATCCTGACATGTCCTGCTTATGTTAGGTTTAGTTGCCTGGTTTCCAAGCGCTGCTAGGAAACCTTCTTGAGTCATGTAGAATGCGTATTCTGCAGGCAAACAAGCCACGTTGCGAAGCAGCGCTTCGCAACGAGATGGAAAGGCCGGACACGAGTGAATTTAATGCTAAGTTAAGCTTGCCAATAAAACCCAACCAACACCTTTAATAAAACAATATTTGCTATAATAGGTTAATTATGTTATAATTCTACAATGCTTAAGTATCGTATGTATATTGATGAAACTGGTAATTCAGACTTAAAAAGCTCGGAAAACGAATTGCATAGATATCTTGGATTAACAGGGGTAATCGTTGATTTAAAGGAGTCTAAAAATGTACTAACGCCGAAATTAGATAATTTGAAAAGAAAATATTTTTCAATAGAATATGATGAACCAATCATATTTCACAGAAAGGAAATAATTAATAAAAAGCCACCTTTTGATTGTTTAAAAAAACACGAGATTGAAAAATCTTTTAATGTCGACTTGCTGCAATTATTCGAAGATATCGATTTTAAGGTTATAACGATCGTTATAGATAAATTAGAGCATCTAAATAGATATAGTCGTTGGCATTATGAACCTTATCATTATTGTCTTGCTAATCTTACAGAAAGATATATTCGTTTTCTTGAAGGTGGTGGGTCTGTAGGTGATGTTATGGCTGAATCTAGGGGTGGTAGGGAGGACAGAAGATTAAAAGATTCCTTCCTCAGGCTATTTAATAGGGGGACTGACTATGTGGCTCAGGATAGATTTACGAAGGTTTTAACTAGTAAACAGCTTAAAATTAAACCTAAATCTTCCAATATTGCTGCTTTACAAATAGCAGATTTAATCGCTCATCCAAGCAGACAAGAGATTTTAAGCAAAAACAAAAAGATTATATATAGTCAAGAAAAATTCGGTCAAAAAATAATAAAGATCCTAAACGATTCTAAATATGATCGAAGTCCTGCAGGTAAAATCGATGGCTACGGAAGGAAATTGCTTCCATAAAAAAACCCCCTGACGGGGGCGATGGCCATACAACCATCCACCTCCACAAACGTGGATTACTTACATTATCGCTATTTTTTAAAAAATGTCAAGTACTTTTTGCAATTAATCAATACCCCTTATCCAAATCAACAACATTCAGAAAATCATCGCGACCCTTAGCGTATCGTTTGATATTTTCCACTACCTCATCCCAGCGCTCCAAATCGTTAAACGGCGAGGCCGCCCTATGAGGTGATAACACCACGTTGTCCAGCTCGTGAAACGGGTGACGTTTATCGTAGGGATACAAAAGCCCTTTGTCATCGGACTCCGGCGCGTAATCGTACCAGACATCAATGGCGGCCCCGGCGAGATAGCGCTGCTCGAGTGCGCCGTATAACGCCGCCTGATCGACAACCCGGCCACGAGCTATATTTACCAGCAAGCTATTTTCACCCAGTAAATTAATCTCGGTTTCGCCTATCAGGTTGTCAGTTTCGGAGGTGACCGGCACGGCGATTATCAGTATATCAATCGCGGTTAGAAATTCGTTAAGCTCGGACCGGCTATATTTATCCAGTTCTGTCGGTGTTGGCGTATCCTGCTTGTTCCAGTCATTGCGCAAAGCCGAAAAATCCAGATCGAATCCCGAGAGGAATTTGTGCACCGTGCTGCCAATCGCGCCGTATCCCAGCAGGCCAACATGGCGATGCCGTAGAGGAATGGTCGCGCCTTCGTCATCCCCGGTGCGCCACTTGCCCTCGATCATCCACTTATGATGCGGTATGATTTTGTTTGTCAGGCTCAGAAGCATCGCGACCGTGTGCTGGGCTGTCAGGTACGAGTTGCCATGACCGTTTATCAGAACAGGTTTAGGCCGCCTGTTTAGCTCCCCGATCTTGGCGGCGATACTATGCGCGCCCGCGCCCGGGAATATCATCATGTTGAAACGTTTGGAATTTCGCAATAGCTCCATGCTCGGTCGCCAGCCGACTATGATATCTGCCTCATCACATATCCGCAGATATTCCCGTTCGGACTCCTCGCCTGCATATATGAGATTCACTTTTTCGAGATCGCTTAAGGCGTTTTCGATATAACGCCTCAAGTCATCCGCCGGCTGGAATATGAAAGCAACGTTTGTCTGTCGCACTGCCCACACCTTTCGTTTTTATAATGAGATCAATAATACATTTCAATAAACGATAAGTAAATATTAAATGTTTTGTTCGATAGTAAAGATTATCTTAGACGGATGGCTGTTTATCCGTTGTTAAATTATCCTGAGGATCAGCGATTCGGCTTTTGAGTACCCGGGCGGGATTGCCGGCGGCCACGACATTATCGGGTATATCCTTGATAACGATACTGCCCGCTCCAACTATCGATTTACTGCCGACATCAGCCATTACGACGCTGCGATCACCGATAAATGTATCCTCGCCGATATTCAATTGCTCGAACTTATTTGTTTGACTCAGTATCGGTTTATTCGGATCGGTGAAGTTATGCTGGTATTTACCGGAAAGAATCGAAACATGATTGGCAATCACCGCACGGTCGCCGACTTTTACATTACCCAGGGATGTACCGCCGGTTATCAGCACGTTTCTGCCAATAGAGGTCTCGATTTTCGATATGTAGCTACCGAACCCGATATCCAAATCGAAATACGATTGACTCAATGTTTGCTTGTAATAGCAGGATCGCGTGACTGTCCCGATTATACCGGGGAACAGGCTATAAAATTGCGCGAACAGATGATACAAAACCTGAGACTTGAAGATCAAATGCAATAGCCTGGCGCTTAAACCCGATGGCAACACTAATAAATATATCAGGCAATAAACCGCGAATTTAATTATCTTTTTCAATTTCACCATCACAATTAAGTAAACTACAGCGCCCCTGTGCTCATCCTTTAATATACATTTTATCGGATGAATTGTTGTGTTTATGAGCTATTTATTACAATTTTAATGTAATTCGTAAAACGACAAGAGGATATTTAGTTATATATAAACATTAAACCACTAAATATCTGATATTATATCACTACAGTTTTACTTTATATTACCTCTTAATGGTATATCAACCGCCCTCAGTCATGCGCCTGATATCGAGTACTTCATCGGCTTTGGCCTCATCCAAAATCTTTTTGGATTTGACTAATTCACGGATAGTGACATCCTTGGCCAGCGCCTCCTTGGCAATCTCAGCGGCTTTGTAATAGCCGATACTCGGATTGAGAGCGGTGGCAAGAGCCGGGCTTTTTTCGGCATAGGCCAGGCAGATATCCTCGTTGGCTACTATTCCCCTAACGCAACGTTCGGTGAAATTATCCATGCCACCGGCTAACACCCGTATCTCATGAATAAGATTAAAGGCGATTACCGGCATCATGACATTCAGCTCTAGTTGTCCGCCCTGGGCGGCGTTGACTATAGTGGTATCGTTACCCATCACCTGGTAACTTACCATGTTGAGCATCTCAGGCAAGACCGGATTAATTTTGCCGGGCATTATCGAGGACCCCGGTTGTACGGCGGGTAAAGTAATTTCGCCCAACCCGGTACGAGGCCCCGAGGAGAGCAGCCGGAAATCATCAGCGATCTTTTTCAGGCCGGTGGCCAGCACACGCAGCGCTCCGGATAGCTCCACCACTGAATCGAAACTCATCATAGCCTCGAACATATCTTTCGCGGCGGTGAATTTATGGCCGGTCAATTCCGATATATGGTGGGTGATATTCTTTTTATAGTCGGGCGAGGTGTTCAATCCCGTGCCTACCGCGCTGCCACCGATCGCCAGTTCTAAAAGCCCCTCTGCAGCGTGAGCGATACGAGCGTGGTCTTTTCGCATCATGGTGGCGTACGCGCCGAACTCCTGCCCCAAGCGAACCGGTACGGCATCCTGAAGATGAGTTCTGCCGGTCTTCAAGACATGATCGAACTCGGCTGACTTTTGCTCGAGCGCCTTCTGAAGGTTTTTAACCGCCGGTAATAACTTATCCGCGATTTCCATGTAGGCGGCGATATGAATTGCGGTGTGAATCGTGTCGTTTGTCGACTGCCCCATGTTAACATGATCGTTGGGATTGACCGGCTGGTTGTCACCGAGCTTGCCGCCCAATATCTCATTGGCGCGGTTGGCTATCACTTCATTAACATTCATGTTCTGCGAGGTGCCAGCCCCCGCCTGGTAAATATCCACGACGAATTGTGATGCGTGTTTCCCCTCGATGACCTCATCAGCTGCTTGTACGATGGCATCCTTGAGTTCTTTATCAAGCCAACCTGCATCGCTATTGGCCAGCGCCGCCGAGCGTTTGATTATCGCTTGTGCCAGCACGAATTGGGGTTGAAGTGTCATACCGCTGACAGTGAAATTTTCCACGGCTCTTCGCGTTTGTGCGCCGTAATAAGCGTTGGCGGGTACCTTAACCTCGCCCAGTGTATCTTTCTCTATTCTAAATTCCATATTATTTCCTCCTGGTTCAATAACTAAATAGCACGGCGTATTGTTTTATAAATATATCACTAGTGTCCGGTGTTTTTCGATAAATTTTAAATTTCTTCCTGAAATTGTTAGTGAAAGATGTTTTCCGATACAATTATATATTCAGCGTATCATGCATCCTGACACGCCCTGTCGATGTTAGGCTTAGTTTCCTGGTTTCCAAGCGCTGCCTGGAAACCTGCTTGTGTCATGTAGAATGCGCATTTTGCCGGCCAAAAAGCCACGTTGCCAAGCAGCGCTTCGCAACGAGATGGAAAGGCCGGACAGTGGTGTAAATAGATAGAAATTTGGTTTCAATCCGCCATTAGGATTTTACTATTATCAAGAGGATTTCGTTTGATGATATAACTACGGTCCGATGTTTTTCATTCAATCGGTTGTTTCCTCCTGATGTATTTAGAAAATCTCGATAGTCCGGCAACATTCCGAATCCTCGGGAGTTAATAATACCAGGATGTTTAAACTACACGTTCCACGGAGTCCGAGAATTGCCAAATCAATTGCCAATCGTGTTTCGTTTTGTTATAATTCTTCGATGAAAACCGTCGTTGCTGTTAGTTTACTACTCGTACTTTTAATAATAATTCTGATACCTACAAGTAGTGCTCGCGCCGTTCGCTACGATCAGGGCGACTGGGTAAATTTCAGCGAATTTCGATATGTCACCTCGATAGCCGCCGATCAACAGGTTGTTTATTTCGGCACGACCGGAGGCATTACGCGTTATGATACCATGACCGATAGCTGGCTTACGCCTATAACAACCGCGGATGGTTTACCCTCCGGTAATATCGAAGCGCTGGTTTATGATATCCAGTATAACGAGCTATGGGTCAGCACCGATCGCGGTAACGGCAAGTATAATCTCACTTTCGAAAGCTGGTATAATGATAGCGATTTCCCGTCAGAAAAAATCAAGAACGACTGGCGAGCCTCCCGATTTTCGGATATGTTCATGCCGTTTCGCTATAATTATTCGAATGGTGTTATCACCGATCCCGATGGCCGGCGATATAAGGTAACGGTCGGTTACGAGGACGGCGATTTCTACAGGATGTACGTAGGTACCTGGGGTATGGGCGCGGCCGTGATAAACACCGATCATTTCGATTATACGATTTTACGATTCGGCCTATATGATAAGAATATCTCCCGCGTTATAGAGATCGGTGATGATTTATGGATGGGTACCGAATTCGGTGTCTCCGATAAAGCCATTACGCGTTTCGACAGGTATCGAAACGAATGGAACTACTACAGATCCGAGTTCGTCTACGGTTTGGATAATACCGAAATTACCTCGGGAGTACAGGCAGGCGACTATATCTGGCTGGGAACCTCAACTGGCCTTATCAGGATCGATAAAGGTGATAGATTTACCACCTACCGCAACTATGTCAACCTGCCATCAACTGAAATATACTCGCTGGCAAATTACGGCGGTTACCTGTATATCGGTACGGATAACGGCCTGACCGTACTGCCCGCTACCGGCAATGTACCCGACTCGGCTTTCAGGGCGCCCCTGCCGGATGATTTGTACCTTCGCGGACAGGTTGTTTACGATTTATGCGTATTTAAGGATGTTCTCTATATCGCAACCGACCGAAAGGTTTATTCATATGACGCCCGGGCCAATCGATTCCATGCAATCGATAACCCGATTGGCGATCTGGGATACGGCGTATATGATATTTTCGGAAATGGCATTAGTCTCTATTTCGGGGCCAGGTTCGGCGTGGCCATATACGATCCCGATACGGAGGAGATAACGATCGCTACCGAGCATAGTTTTTCCACCGGTTGGAAAATAAACGAGGTTTACGCTGATGATAAACATATCTGGGCCGCCACCGATATCGGGCTTTGGAAATACCGCAGAAGTGATCAATATACTTATCTATATACTATCGAGGATGGCTTGCCGGCTAACGCGGTTAACTCCCTGGTACCTGATGGCGACTATTTCTGGCTAGGTACCAGCGAGGGCCTGATTCGCTTTTTCTGGAACGATCCCGGCCGCGGCGATTGAATTTCAGCGAATCTTTCCCGTGCAAATTTATGAATAAACCTGGTAGATTGAAATCTCTGTGGTTTCGAGCGCGTTAATTGCACCTTCAGTTCATTCCATCACACATCAAGTCCCCAGGGTGTTGACCTACGCGAATTGATTTGGCGTCCAATAATATTTGAAAAATATCTTAGGCCTTCAAATAAATGAATGAGCCAGAATAGGTGACGCATGTGTAATAGGATTTTCACGAGCATGACAGCCCGGGGGCGGATGAGAGTGACTTCGGGAAAATGATATCCATGATTTACGCCCGGCCGCGGATATTTACCTTGCTCAGCAAATACTCGATAATCTCGTTATCGCCCTCGAATTTGTGCACCTCTACCCTGGCTAACTCCGCCAGTTTCATCGTGGCCGCTTTAGACATCTCCCAGTCCTCGCCGCCAAGTTCATTAAGATATACCACCCGCTTTATCCCGGTCTGAATCATAGCTTTCATGCAATCGGAGCAGGGAAAGACTGTCACATACAGCGTGCAGCCGGTCAGGTTTCTCTCGGCGTGAAGTATAGCGTTTAATTCGGCATGAACCACGTACAGGTATTTTTCAGGACGGTTAGTCGGCACTTTATCATCATCCAGATAGCGCGGGAAACCGTTATAGCCTGAGGATACGACTTTGCGGGTTTTGTTGTCTACTATTACTGCGCCGACCTGCGTTGATTGATCTTTCGATTTAAGCGAGGTCACCAATGCCAGTGACATGAAATACTCCTCCCATGAAAGCGGCTTGTCCATATCAATTCCTTGCTAAATTAGCTAATTTTATCCAGTTTAAACCTGAAATAATGTCATTTCAGACAATTTTGTATTTCAACCTGTTATAATAGACTATAACGTTCGCTGATAGTTAAAAGCAAGGCTATTTTTGGCTCGTAAGATACTGTTTCTAAAATAATTACAATTTATTAACACTTTCGGAGCAGTTTTTGCTTGCAATTATACTGTTTCTTCGTATAATAAATATTAAGACTGCAACAGCGGGTTAAATTCATCAAGACCAGCTTGTTTACAGCCGATAGTATAAATAGAAAGTAAACATCTAACATGTTGCAATAGTTAACGTTATGGCAGAACTAAAAATAATACCACAGGTTGGTTTAAGACAAACACTGGTAGTCAGGCCCGATCTGATCCAGTCACTTAAATTATTGATGGAGCCTGTTTTAAACCTGGAACAAATACTCCGTCAAAAGCTCTCCGATAATCCCCTGTTAGAGGAAGTCGAACGTGAGGGCGAGGCCGATAAGGTTCAGAGTATCGAGGAACTGGAGCGTGAGAACCGCGAGAACCAGGAGAAAATCGACTGGCAGGAGTATCTCGGTGAGGATCACGAGTACAGTTTCGCTAATAATTATCGTGATTTTTCGCATTCGGCGGATGATGTTATACGAGAGACAATAACCGCCTCGGAAAAATCGATATTCGATCACCTGGCCGAGCAACTCGGATTTGCCAAATTGACCGACCAACAGCATGAGATCGGCTTATATTTAATCGGTAATATCGATGAGGGTGGTTTTCTACGTGTGCCAGTCGATGAAATTGCCAAAGAACTGGATATAGAGCAACCGATTGTCGAGGAAGTGCTGGCAATTATCAAGAAATTCGATCCAACCGGTGTTGGCTCCAAAGACCTTCGCGAATGCCTTCTGGCGCAACTCGAGGAACATGGCTTGAAAGGCTCGCTGGCCTGGGTTATTATCGATGAGCATATTTACGGGCTGGAGAAGAAAAGCCAGATGCAGCTTGCGAAAATCCTGGGAACAGCTCCGGAGCGTGTTCAGATGGCCATGGAGATAATACGCAATCTGGCGCCTAAACCGGCAACCGGTAAATTCGTCACGGCGGCACAGCATATAGTGCCCGATCTGATCGTCGATAAAATCGGCGAGGAGTTTTTTGTTTTCCATAACGATCGGAATCTGCCCCAACTTCGCATAAACCAATCGTATCGGGATCTGATCCGCCGCGGCAATAAGACACCCGAAACCACGAAGGTGTATATCAAGGATAAACTCGAACAGGCCAGGTGGCTTATAAATGCGATCAACCAGCGCCGCAATACCATGATAAATGTCATGGAGGCGATCGTTGAGGAGCAGAAGGATTTCTTCCATAACGGCGAGTCGCATCTTAAGCCGCTGACAATGGAGCAAATCGCCGAAAAGGTCGGCATGAATGTCGCCACTATTTCGCGCGTGGCCAATGGCAAATACGTGCAAACACCGCTGGGCATGTTCGAGATCAAATACTTTTTCAATACAGGCGTAGCTACGGCCTCCGGGGATGATTTACCCAAGCGCGTGGTTAAAACCAAAATCGATGATATAATCAAGAACGAGAATCCGGCAACACCGTACTCCGACCAGGAGATCGCCAAACTTCTGGGAGCGCAGGGAATCAAACTGGCCCGGCGCACGGTTACGAAATATCGCGAGGAACTGGGCATTCAGGCGGCGCGATACCGTAAGCAAGTCGCCCGGAATTTTTGATATATTTTTTAGTCTACTTTGTCAGGGGGGTGGCTAAATTTATCTTGCTTCAATACCAGCTAAGAATTATCTTTTTATAGAGAAATGAGGGAAATTAATAGTCTTACATGGCTGATAATAAAGTTTATCGTTAATGTCCAACCGGCTAGAAAGGTATTGTATAAATAGTATTTTTCGGATAAACTATACCCTGTAGAAAAAGATAGGGTATTTTGTATCGGATTTAAAACCGGTAGAATCTTTTTAAAGTTGAGGGAAGTATAATATAGATAGAATGATGAAACTTTGTAATCGCCGTAAACTTTCAACCAGGAGACAAAGAATAACCAACGATGGGCAGTTGTTTAGGAGGGGTAGAATGTGTGCTTTGTTCAGTGTTGTCGAACCGCTGTATTACTCCCATAAGGTCTCTATTTTAAAAGGAGTGCAACATGAAGGTTAAAGTTACCGCTCGTCATTTTGACTTAAGTGAGAATTTGAATACTTACGCGCATGATGAGATAAAAAGACTCGAGAAATATTTCGATAATATAATTGATGCCGACCTGACGATGACGATAGAGAAAAACCGTCAGATTGCCGAACTTTCAGTCAGGGTATACCGCACCACGCTGACAGCCAAGGCCAAAACCTATGATATGTACCTGGCGATAGAACAGGTCATTGCCAAGATGGAAACACAGATCAAGCGTTACAAAGAGAAGCTGAAAGACAAGAAGGGCGCCAGAAAATCACCGCCGAAAACTCGACCGGTAGCGGAGTCGGGAGATGATGAATTCGAGGAGATCGAGGAATTCGACTAAAGTTTTATGCCTCAGCTAACAATTGAAAAGCTATTAAGCGAAAAGAAGGAATTTCTCGAGCTATACGTGTTAAACGGCGGGAATTGCCTGAAACAGGAGATTCCCAACAATCAGGTATTTCGCCCTGGCCTGGCGTTGGCCGGATTTACCGAGAGATTCCCGCATCACAGAACCCAGGTACTCGGGGAAACCGAGCTTTCATACCTGGAAAGTCTGCCACCGACAGAGCTTGAGATTTGTCTCAAGCAGTTTTTCTCGTTCGATATACCGCTGGTGATTATCACCAAGGGGCAAAAACCGCCGCAATATTTCATAATCGAGGCGGCCGCCAATAACGTACCCGTGCTTCAAACCAACCTCACCACTACAGAAATCATGATGCGTATCTCGACGTATTACGATAATATATTCGCTCCGAGAACACAGATTCATGGCACGCTGGTGGATGTTTACGGAGTCGGTTTGCTTTATACCGGCAAGTCCGGCGTAGGCAAATCGGAATGCGCCCTGGATTTGATCGAACGAAGCCATCGCCTGGTGGCTGATGATGTCGTGACGGTGGTCAAGAAAGCCCCGGATGTCATAGTGGGCGAGGCCGATGAGCGGTTGGGACATCATATGGAGATACGGGGCGTTGGCATTATCAATGTCGAAAAGCTTTTCGGTATACGTTCTATCAGGATGCAGAAACGTATCGAGGTAGAGGTCAGGCTGGAACTCTGGGATGATGAGATCGAATACGATCGCCTGGGTATCGAGGATCACTATACGACGCTTCTGGGCGTGGAGATACCGGTCGTAACGATACCGGTATCGCCGGGCAAGAATATTACTGTTATCTCAGAGGTGATAAGCATGAACCATATGCTAAAAGTCTATGGTGAAAACGCCGCCGAGAAATTCGTACAGAGGTTATCTGAGGAGTTAGCGCGTCGCAAGGTAACGCATGAATATCTCGAAGCGGATATGGAGTAGATATTTTAAAATCGGATTTATGGTATATTTGCGGGGACGTTCGATAGAGCGTCCCTTTTTTTGTAACAACAACGTTCTGTCAAATTTCTAATGCCCCCGCAAAAAAGGGAGGTTGAAAAGATGGTGTACCCCACCAGCAGGGTGGGTAATCCGGCATGGCTGGATGTTATTAATGCAACATCACAGAAGAAAAAATTAGGCTATCAACCGGTAGCAGATAAGCAATCTTCACGGTTGATAGAAGCAGTATTCCCTATTCTAAAAATTAAAACTACCAGCCCAAGATGATTTTTCAGAAAGTGTTATCCATGTCGCCGGTCTATTCTGTTACCTATGTGCCAGTACATTCAGCTATATGCTGAAAATGGATTCGATTAAGTAATTCAGCAAACAGGTAATTTTGTGCCTGCTACTTTCCTGGTAAGGTAACACTTTTAGATGCACAATCCTTACCCGGGTTTATCCGGCTACAGCTTTGCATCGATTTCCATAGGGTGGGCTCGGTATCATTTTTACCATACCTATAATGCAATAACTGGCAAGCGGAAATAAGAATTGTTGTTTCGGTTTGCTTACTTGATCAAATTGAGTTTTTTCACCGAGACATTATCATCAGTGACCAGGCGCAGGAAATATACGCCGGAGGAATAATCACCTGCCTCGAATCTTACCGTATAATTACCGGCCTCGTAATGTTCATCAGCCAGGATATCGGTAAGCTGCCCCAGTGTGTTGTAAATCTCGAGCTGAACATTACCGGGTTGAACCAGGCTGAATGATATGTTCGTGGAGGCGTTAAACGGATTGGGGTAAGAGTTTAAACCGATATCATCGGGTAATACCTCAGCCTCCTCTATACCTGTGGGGAAATCGGTAAACCTGGTCATCACCGGGCGATGATCTGATATCCGGTAAGAGTAGCTGGAGTATTCATCATCCAGACGAAGAGTTTCGGTCAGGCCATTTTCGCCGTACTCATCCAGGCAATCACTGGTAACCATAATATGATCGATCAGCGAGTTATACGAGGGGTACGAGGCCCAATATGAGTTGCCTGCCAGTGGTTCGGTTAAGAACGTGTAATCGGTGCTGTCCTCCAGGAAATCCCAGAATATGTTAAGACTTTGCGGATCGTCTATCTCATCGTTATAATCGCCGACCACCATCCAATCGTGATCGGGCAGGAACGGCACTAGAACATCGAGGTACTGCTTGAGCATTGTCATAGCAGCGAATCGTCTGGCACGACTCTCCGAATCATCATAAGCCTTCAAGTGCATGACAATCAGGTAGAAACTGAATGTCCCTGTCGGCAGATGTGCCTCGAGGGTGGCCCGAATCGGCGGCCGCGGGAATGCATTGCTCTCGTTCCAGAATATCGGCTCCCAGGAAAGCAGGCTTACCTGATCGGTTCTGTAGATGATACCTGTTTTCTGGTAGGAACTGGGGCTGGTGATATCGGGCGAGAAGAAACCATCCCAACCGGGGAGTAGAGACAGAAGATTCCGGAATGCTGTGGTGTCGGATATCTCCTCAAACGCTATCACATCCAATTGCAAATCCTGTATCAGAATAGCCAGGGTGTCAATCGTACCCTGCCCCTGAAGCGGGAACCATTCGATATTCCAGGTGGCGATCTCGAATGTATCCTCGGTACCGCGAGGGTTTACCAGCGCCTGAGCCGGGATTACGCACATGCAAATCATACCGGCGATTAATAATGTCGTAGTCAAATATCTCATTCTATGCATAAGATATATAATTAACAAAAATAGTAAACACAAAAATCAAGAAAAACCCCATAAAAAGGATCATTTTTGTAGTATTTTTAAGTAAAATCCGTGTAAATTCATTGTTGGGGCGCCCTTAATACCAAGCATACTACATTGCGAAGCAGCTTTATGCAAGGAGAAGGTAAAGTCCTGACTCCAGTGATATATGGTTATGGTTCTGGTGCTGTGATGACATCATATAGTATTGGAAACGTATTTATAATAGACGAAACCCCCGGCCAATTCCGGCTGTTAAATAATTAAATATAACAATTGTAGAAATCGGAAACACTTTAAGATTAGTATTGGTTACTATTACCACTATGCAAAACCCGGAACCGACATTAAAAAGCCTGGACCTGCGTATAACCCGTCAGAGGAGAGTTATATTGGATGAGTTCAAGAAAGCAAATACTCATCTAACTGCAGATGAGGTTTATAACCGGGTTAAGAAAAGCATCCCGAAAGTAAGCCTGGGGACAATTTATCGCAATCTCGAGGTGTTGTCCGAACATGGCTTTATAGATAAGATCGAACTGGCAGGGCATCAGAAAATGTTCGATGGCAACCTCAACAAGCATTATCACATGCGCTGTATCAATTGCCAGAAACTGATAGATATACCGTCACGCGACGTTGTAATCGATACGAGTCGGGCCGAGCAGACCGGGAGTTTCAGGGTAAGCGGATACAGGCTCGAATTGGTGGGTTTGTGCGAAAATTGTAATAACAACGATAAGAAATAATATTCTGATTAACGAGTCGTAGGAAAAATTAAATTACCAATTGGAGGAATTCCAGATGTCGACTAAAGAGATTCAAGAACAAATCGTATCCAACATGAAGCGCTGGCAGAAAATAGAAAACGCCTCAGTGGCCTCAACGGGCCAGATTATCGAGAAAACCAACAATCCCGTAGTCCGTATGGTTATGGAGATCATTCAGCGTGATTCCCAGTTCCATTACCGTGTACAGGAGTTCATTGCCGACAGCCTGCAGAGTAAAGCGGTTGCCTTAAGCCCGGATGAGCTTGGCGAGGTATGGGACCTAATCGAGAAACACATACTGCTCGAAAAGAAAACCGTGGAACTGGCCGAGGAAGCCTTAACAGCTTTGAAGGGTAAGAAAATGCTGGTTCAGGAGTATCTCTTGAACTATCTTCTCCATGATGAGGAGAAACACAATAAGGTCCTCAATGAGTTGGAGAAAATCAAAGGCGGTATGTACCCCTACGCGTAAAACTGATTGTTGAAAAACAACCTGTGGTTAAAAATGTCGCTGGAAATTTTTCTACGGCGACATACTTCATGAATTCCGGTGGCAGGACAGGATGAACAAAGGGCTTCGTTCGCCTACCACCTCAGAATGACTTTTCAACTTCCGCGTAAGCACGAAAGGTGTAAATTATCATGGCCGAAAGAACCGGAATAATCGAAATGAAAGGCAAACCGCTTACCCTGATCGGTACCGAGATCAAGGTCGGCGATATGGCCCCTGACTTCGAGACACTAGATGTTAACCTGCAGCCGGTGAAATTATCCGACTACAAAGGTAAGGTTGTTGTGCTCTCGACAGTGCCCTCGCTGGACACCCAGATTTGCTCGATCGAAACCAAGCATTTCAATGATGAGGCCAAAAAGCTCGATGGTGTCGAGTTCCTGACTGTCAGCATGGATTTGCCGTTCGCCCAAAAACGCTGGTCGGAGGAGGAGGATGTTAAAAACATACATTTAGCCTCCGATTACAAAGACCGCTCGTTAGCCGAATCCTATGGAGTATTGATTAAAGAGCTTCACCTTCTGGCCCGCACGATTTTCGCGATAGACAAGGCCGGCAAGGTGGCTTATATCCAGTACGTGAAGGAGACAGCCTCGGAACCGGATTACGATGAGGTACTGGCGAAAGTTAAAGAGCTGCTCTAGGATTAAAATTTTCCGTTAGTTGATAACCCGGAGAGGTAATTTGGCCTTTTCGGGTTTTACTATTTTATACATCCAAATCCTGGTTCTATATATTAGCGAAATACACTGATTCAGGCTGGTAAGTATTACACCATTGTCAATCCTACGAGTATAACTGTTTCTGGTTCGTATGCTTATATTACCAATCATGACCAGACATTGGATATTGTCGATATATCAAATCCCTCCAGTCCATCACAGGTTGGCAGTATCGCTCTAGATTCTTATCCATACGATATCGAGATCTCCGGCAGTTATGCCTACGTGGCTGTCTATGACACCGGCTTGCAGATTATAGATATCTCAACGCCATCCTCACCGGCAGAATGATGTTGATGAAATAAATATCCATAAGGATAAAAGATACCTCAAGAAAGGCGGGAGCACATATCCCGCTTTTTTATTTGGTCTCAAAAACCATCGGTTTAGCCGGTGTGTACGTTTAAAGCGAAACATTTGCAGTAAATTATATTATCCACAGCGACGACTGATTCTCTCAATAGTGGCACTATCGTATATCTGCCCTTGCCTCGAGAGGGTTGTTGAAAAAGCCTTTTTCATGTGTCGCTGGGCGGACGAAGTCTTTTGTTCATCCTTTCCCGGCGACATGCCGCATGAAATCAGGTGTCAGGAATGGATTCCTGACACCACCGTCATCCAACAAGGACTTTTTCAACAACCCCGGAGGAGGTAATCCGGTACGGCCCTTTCTTTTTATAACACTTAACTCTATTTCTCTTTAGTTATCTTATATATAGGGGAGACAGAATAAAGTTTTTAGAAAACGGTGGGTTATAAAATCGGAGTTTTGTAACCAGTACACCCTTTTTACGATCCTAAAGAAAGATGACAGCGGCGGCTCGGGCGCGAATACTATTTCTTAGATCTCTCCAATACTCTCATTTTGGCGTCTATCATATCGCCGTGAGCCAGATTCAGCATCTTATAAAATTTATGCACCAGGTAGTCCTCATGCGCCGAAAGCTTGCCATCGGCGTAAACCACCTCCCAGATCATCTCGATTACCTTGATTTTCTGGTCCTTATCGTAATGTTTATTTATCAGGTTCGTAAATCCCCAGAGATCGATACTGCTATCCAACTGCTTGCGTGATAAATCAAACAACTCCTCGATATCGCTATCCGGGAGGCCGTATTCGCTCTTGAAATAATCGACTATACGTTTACGTTCGACATCGTCGAATTCCTCATCGATGGAGGCCATCTCGATTAGCAGGGCGCAGGTTGCGATCCGTATCGAACTCTTCTCGTTTGCCGGTGTCTGGTCTTTTTGCAAATCTATCTTATCCGAAAAAAATCCAACTAATTTTGAAATCATCACATCCTCGCGGTTAATGATAGAGTAAATCAATTATCAACAGGTATATAATATTAAGATATAGAGATAAAAAAGCAATTGATTAAACGAAATATCTTATTTGAACGGGGGCACGTTTTTAGTCGCCTCGATATCCCGCGCCATATCATCAAGCAACTGGCTGGCTTTATCGACCTTCTCTATAATATCGAGCGAAAATGCCCTGGCCCATTCGTAAATTTCCTCGAGAATATCCGTTACCCTGACTTTCTCGCCTTCGACATCCACCTCATCACGGCCGTTTTTATCCGAGGATACCTCGAAAACCTTAAGTCCGCCGTCATCGAACATTTTAAATATGTACCTCTGCGTGAGGTTGCCGATAGTCTTGTAAATCCTTATCTTAAAACGATAATTTAACTCAGCCGTAAAATAGTCGGCATTCGTGGCCTGAGTCCATTTGATGCTATCGTTGTTGATATTTTGATAAACCTTAACCAGAAGTTCATAGTATTTTGCCGAAATCGCGTGGACTGTCATTATTTCCCCAATTTAAAGGTATACCCTATTAATCCTACTAAAATAGTTTTCGGCTTATTTCGCCTGAAATTTAATATGGAGGCTTAATTAAGCTTAGAGAACGATTATTCTACATAACCTGCGTTTCAGCTTTAATAATTCATTCTCCCCACGGATAATATTCTCGCTCGAGACAGAAATCACCATCGTTATTATGCCTCAGGTCGATCGTAAATTCCAGCGGCTCATCTCTCTCCTCTACATAGGGTTCGATCACCTTGATATGATACACGCCGACTCTCAGGTTTGATATAGTATAGTATAAATCGAATAAGCACAGGCAGTCGCAATCGCCGCTCAGTTCGATCTCCGTAATCACAATCGTATCGGCGTGTATCTCGATTGTTTTATCCAACTCTGGACAGCAGTTGAATCCGGCGTTCGCGTGATGAAAGTGAAGCTTTTTATCACTGGTGTATCCCCATTTGATACAATCGAGATTGAAAGGTATATCGATAATATCAGCTTCAATTCCCATATTCAGGCAATCGCTGATCGAATCGATCTCGATACCGCACTGAGTATCGGTCATGTTATATTCTATCTCCTGCGATTTGGATGGGCTGGTGTCATATCGGCTTTTTACCAGTTTCTCCGGGGATGTTTCCTCGTTCTGGCAGCTTGATAATACCAGGCTTAAAGCGACACACGCGCATACAGCCGACCATAATATGACGTTCCTGTTTTGATAAAACTTTCGCATCTCACTACTCCTCGTCAAAGGTTACCGATAATATTAACACAACATAAATTATAAAGCAGTTATTTAAAAAATATAAGGCAGCTTGTGATGCGGGTTTGTATCAGCGAAATCCGATATTATTATACCGTCATTCTTTTTTCTTGGCAACAATAATCGGCTTACCGGAACATTCGCCGATAGCACAGAATTCGTACCCCTCGGCTATTTTCTCGGCGATCACCAGTTTCAGTTCAGGCATCGAACTGACATCCACCGGGATAACCTCATGGTTGGATGGTGTCTCATTGAACCGAACCATAACCATGATGTCCTCGCCGAATAAATCCCCGATAGCCGCCACGCTCCAGCCCTCCGGCTCCTGGCCTTTGATAAGATCGCGCAGCTCCTCCGGTGAACTCCAGCCGGAATCTATAAGTTTGTGTTCCATTCTCTCCTCTTGCGAATTCGTTTAATCTAATTATCGGCAGGGCAAGCGTTTAGGTGAATAAAAAAGTGATGTTTCAAAATCCGTTGATATTAACTTATTGGTAAATATAATCGTAAAGATGATTTATTATATAGAACGAGCAAATCTTTAAATATTACCGGGGCGCAATACCGGTAAACATCGTGCAGATACAATAACCGTAATAATGAGGATCGTTCAAGATCAAGTCGGGTGAGTTCGGTAAGCACAGGCGTTGGTATTCTTGCTTGTCCTTTTCCGAAAGCTCTTTTTCCCCGCCGGCCCAACGCATCTCGAAAAGCGATACCAGGGCTTTCCGAATATCGTCACCGAGGGGCGCCGAGAAATCATAAATGAAAGACCGAGCTTTAATATCCCTTAATCCGAGTTCTGAAAACCAGCCAATAGCGCGAGAGAAATGCCTGTCCGGGGACATACCATCGGTAAAAGGGGCGATACCGGAGGTTGTGGCTTTCAACCTGGCCTCGAGTCTCGGATAGCCCGGCAGTAACATCTCCGATGACCAGGCGAATAATGCGATGACGCCGCCCGGCTTAGTTACCCGTACTAATTCCGCCAGCGTCCTTGATGGTTCAATGGAGGGCGCGTAGCCCACGCAGTCGGAACTCCAAACCCAGTCGAATGTATCGTTTTCAAATGGTGGATTGGCAACATCCCCAACTTTGAACGATATTTTCCGTGAAAGACCGCGATCTTTTATATAATCTTCGGCAAATGCTATGAACTCGGGAGATATATCCAGACCGGTTATACGACCAGAATTACCGACAGCGTTTGAAAACAACACCGTATGCAAACCAGCTCCGCAGCCGGCATCAAGCCCATGGCTGCCCTGGGGAAGATCCAGAGCCTTAATCGCTTTTTCGATGATCGGTTTAATAAGCGGGTTGAACACGATCAACTGGTTTATGTATGGATTAGTCACACTCATTGGAATCCCTCGATTTCGTATTTCTCCGTAACTCAATTATCATTAGCTTCCATGATAGAGTAATTAATATAAACATTACTATAATGTAAACCAAAAAGCATGTTTCAATCCAAGCGATACTAGCAGATGCTAAAAGTTTGATCATCACCGAATTATTTGCTAAAACCTTTTTAATGATATGTCGTATCGTATACTAACATGTTAATGTTGTTATTTGTCTTAAAATCGAATTAACGAGCTACAGGTTAAATCTAAAAATAAGCTGTTTACTATAACTCCCGGAATTTGCATTATGACCCTATTTCGGATTGATAAGATACGTTCATTTCGCGATCGTTGTAACAATTATAGCAACACTTCTATACATATATGATTACGGCACATAACAACATCACGAGGATGAATCGGCCTGGCTACAAATTGGTAATGCGTTTTATTATATCTCGGCTATAGTACTGGCGATTGTTTTTAAAGATAACGGAGCATTCTGCAAATACCTCTGCCCGATACCTGTTACGCAGAAAATTACCGGCTGATCATCGATGATGAAACAACAGATTGATCTCGATAAATGCAACAACTGCGGATTATGCGAGAAAAAGTGTTCGATGGATATCCGCTTGTTGGAATACGCCAAAATCAACAAACAAGTTCTGTCCTCGGGATGTATACTCTGCAATACCTGCATAAACGCATGCCCGACAAAGGCGATCAGGATATCGAAAAGGTTCGATATCGGTTGGCTTGAATGTTTGAATATGAGGGATGCCGGTTAAAAACAATTATGTTGATAATTACAGACAAGGAACTTATAATCGTATCGAATGTTTAATCGATATGTGATTAAAACCCAAAATAAACTAATATTAAGGCGGCACAATTGAGTAAAAACGATTCAACGACTGCACTTCTAGACGTAAAAAAAACATTCAAGAAATTAGGTACCTGCTCGCGCACTTTCTTTTACATACTCAACCGCGAATTCGGCTATCCAAAAGAGGAGGAGGAACATGCCGCAGATTCGCTTGCCGGAGGAATCATGAAGAAAGGATATCAGTGCGGGATGCTCTGGGGTACGAGTCTGGCCGTGGGAGCGGAGGCTTATCGAAGGTACGATAATCGCGGACAGGCGATTGCTGTCGCCATAGCAGCCACTCAAAATCTCATGAAATCATTCGTGCAAAGAACAAGCAGCTCCGATTGTCTTGATATCACTGGCTGTAATTGGTCGAGTAAGCTCAGTATCGTAAAATATTTCATAACCGGCAAATTCCGTAACTGTTCCAACCTGTCCGAGAAATGGGCCCCGGAGGCAATCGAGGCCGCCTATGAGGGCTTATCAAGTATACCTGATAATTTATCTCAGCCGCCCGTAAGCTGCGCCTCCGAGATTGCTACGAAGATGGGAGCCAGTGATGAGGAGAGAACCATGGTTTCCGGATTTGCCGGAGGCATGGGCTTGAGTGGTAACGGGTGCGGCGCACTGGCGGCAACTTTATGGTTAAAAACTCTTGGCCTGTACAGAGAGCAGGGAAATGATAAGTCCGCAATTCGGAATCAGGAAGCGGAGAATATTTTAAAAGCGTTTTATGATGAAACCAACCAAAAAATATTGTGTCGCGAGATATGCGGACGCAGTTTTAATTCTATAAACGAACATTCGGAATATATCGCTAACGGCGGTTGCGAAAATCTGATTAGAGTGCTGTCGCTATCTTAGAATCGTATTCGAATTGACTGTATTTCTAAATCCTCGATCCATACTATATTCATCATGTTTTCACTCGTGCCCGGACTTAATCTTCTCGTTGCGAATGTTGAAAAAAACTCTGTGGTGGCAAAAATCCTGCTATGTATCATGTCAAGTGATATTGTTCGGTTAGTATTGTTATATCGATTTCTCCTTTTCTTAATAAAACGCAGAATACCCATGTTTAAACTACAACATGCTGCCACTGTTAGACATTGCCGATAATAGTCACCCTGCTATTCGTGGTCTGGCCCTCAAACACAGCCACAATTAATCAATCCGAGATTATTACCAGGGGAGATGACACCCTTTCCTGCGCGGTCTGTTGTTAAGCCACAAGGATTCCTTCGCCATTCTCCAAACTCAGATATTGTAAACTAATTATCTCTTTTTTATGCTGCGGTTTGGATTCGATAGCTCTGATGGTCAAGCATCAGACGCCGTACGATTAACAGTAGACGGCGGGCACTGGCCACAATGGCTCGTTTGGAACCACACCGCCACTTGAGCTGTTGATAACGCTGAGCCTGGGCCGGATCCTTCCTGATCAAAATCCAGGAGGCTTCGATCAGATTCGACCGTAACTGCGGTTTGCCGATCCTGGTGATTCGTCCTAGTCGAACCTTGTCACCGGAGGAATATTGGCTTGGAGTCAAGCCCACGTAGGCGGCCAATTGGCTTCCTCGACTAAATCGGCTGAAGTCCCCTAACTCCAATAATAGTTCCATCGCCGTTAACAAGCCGATGCCCGGAACACTACGTAGACGCTCAACCGCTTCCCGATAACGATCCAGTTTTGACAATTCTTTCAATAACCGTGTCTGTTGAGTAATCAATTCACTCACCAGCCGATACTGTGTCAGTAACCTCTGAAAACTCTCTGTCTGCCAGCGATCACTAAAACGCAACTGCCATAAATGCTGTTCGAATGTCTCCGTCCACTTGCCGCTAATTGTCGGCAGAGATAGACCGAAACAGGCTAACTCACTCTTGATACGGCATTGAATACGGACCCGGTCGCTGACCAACTGGCGACGGCGACGCAATACCTGGCGATGACCACGCGCTTCGACATCAGGTACCCATACTGCCTTGAGCATACTACGGGAAAGTAGTAAAGCAAGCTTGGCACTGTCGAGGCGATCAGTTTTGACCCGATTGCCGTATTCAGAAGGAATCAAACTCGGCGGAGTCACTATACATGACGCTCCCCAGGCTACCAGTTTGTCATATAACCAGAAACCACTAAAACCGGCTTCGTAAACTACCGAAATGTCACAATCGGAATAACGCCCCAATACTTTTTTCAATACTTCCCAATCAGCTGCAATACTGCCTTTCCATAACTCTTGCTCAGTTGTTCGCATTGTTACATGCCAACTCCGCTTATGAACGTCAATACCAACGTAAATAGTGTTGGCTTCACGCTCGATTTTGTTGTAACATGGCATTTGAGCCTCCTGTTTGTTCGTGTTGATTGTTGAATGTTTGTCAAAATAACAATACAATCCGAATGACTGAGGCTCAAGCTTTTGATAACATAGTTACTTTCCTGCCACCGCGCCAACGCTTAATTTCTCATGCTTTCCACGCGCTGCTTGGAAACCTTCTTGAGTCATGTAACATGCGTCTTTTACCGGCATGCCAGCCACGTTGCGAAGCGGCGCTTCGCAACGAGAAAGAATGGCCGGATAATAGTAATTCACTGAGCAGGAAGGAATCCTTTCCTGCCTGATATATTCATGCAGTATTTCGTCAAGAAAAGATAAATAAATAACTTCGTTTGTTTGACGAATATGTACTATTTGCATAGTATTATTTACCATGCCAAATATGGCTTACACAGGAACTTATCCGGGGTAAATATGAGTAATGAAACAGTAAGTATTACTTAATAAAAGGTAGAATAAGATCATGAAAGCAATTGTCTATCATAAATACGGTTCGCCGGATGTGCTCAGGCTTGAGGAGAGAGTAAGGCCAACTCCTAGAGCTGATGAGATACTGGTGAAAGTTCAAGCGGCCTCGGTAAACGCGTTCGATTGGCATGTGTTAAAAGCCGATCCGTTTCTCGTTCGTCTCAGCGGATTTGGCTTGTTCAAGCCCAAGTATCAAATACTGGGAGCCGATATAGCCGGTCGGGTCGAATCGGTTGGAGCAAAGGTCACGAAATTCAAGCCGGGGGATGAGGTTTTCGGAGATACCTCCATTCGCGGAATCGGGGGATTTGCCGAGTACGCTTGTACCAGCGAGAAATTACTGGCATTGAAACCTGCCGGTATCACTTTCGAGGAGGCGGCTGCCGTACCGATGGCGGCGCTCACGGCCCTCCAGGGGCTACGCGATAAGGCGCGTATAAAGCCAGGGCAGAAAGTGTTGATAAACGGCGCCTCGGGGGGAGTAGGTACTTTTGCGGTGCAACTCGCTAAAGTATTCGGGGCTGAAACTACCGCTGTTTGTAGCACCGGGAAATTAGTGATGGCGCGTTCACTCGGCGCGGATCATGTGATCGATTATACTAAAACTGATTTCACCGAGAGCGGCCAGCGCTACGATATCATTTACGCTGTCAACGGATTTCAGCCTTTATGGCGCTACAGGCGTGCTTTAACCGATAACGGCATATATGTCATGTCGGGTGGCGACGGAGCCCAGATGTTTCAAGCAATAGCGCTCGCGCCACTGCTTTCGATCAGTGGCGGTAAGAGGATGAGAACGTTCGTGGAACATCCTAACGGGGATGATCTGAATTTCATGGCAGAGCTTTTAGAAACCGGCAAAGTAAAACCGGTTATAGACAAACGCTATTCGTTAGCGGAGGTGCCACAGGCTATCGGGTATCTCATAGAGGGACATGCCCGGGGTAAAGTGATAATCAATGTTAATCGTGAAAACCGAACATGATGGAGTTGTTGAAAAAGCCTATTTACACGCGTCGCTGGGCGGACGAAGTCCTTTGTTCATCCTTTCCCGGCGACATACTGCATAATAGCCGGCAGCAGGAAATGATTCCTGCCACCTCAAGTCTTTAATAAGGACTTCTCAACAAGCCCTGATGGTATGGTTCTAAAGTGATCTGTTACTCTATCAAAAACTCAACTGTCACCGAGGCATTAATTACCAACTGCCCGGAAGCCATACTGGCCGTTCCATATGATTGATTCTCGCCATGGCTGGACACCGCATTGAATGCTCCACCCATCATAAGGCCATCATCCATAAAACGGTATCTCGAGCTCAATGGCATCGGATTATTATCGACCAGCTCGGCGTAATTTTCCGTTATATTAACCGGTTCGCCCAGGCTTTTACCCAGTTCCGCGATCATCGCCGTAGCCTTATCTTTTGCCGACCGCACCGCCAGTGTTACAGCCTCTTTCCGATATTCATGAAAACGGGAGGATTTGAATTTCATATTGAAAATCTGCTCGGCTCCAAGTCCGAGTATATCGGTGATGATTTTATCGAACTGTGACATATCGGTTATAGTTATCGAGATAGTCTTGGCTATCCGGTAACCCTCGACTTTATCTTTCTTTTGATAATTTTCATAGCTCTTGTTTATGTTTAAATGGCTGGTCTGTACGTGTCCGGGTTTTACGTTGTAATCCTGCACTACACTTAAAATACCGGCCACCTGTTTGTCGGTCTGTAGCCTGGCTGTTGTAAGGTTATCATCGAAATTTTCCACCACCACGGTAATCGTTACCTCATCCGGCGCGAATTTCACCGAGGATTTGCCCTCTACTTTAATAGTCCCTTCTGCGGATGCCGTTACGGCCATCATGATAACTAAAGAGAATACGATCGCGAAAGGCTTTCTCAGGATTAGCATAGATACTCCTTCACTAAAGGTTCAATATATATCACTAGTGTCCGGTGTTTTTCGTTAAATTTTAAATTTCTCCTTGGAATTGTTAATGAAAAATATTTTCCGATATAATTATTTTATTCAGCGTATCATTCATCCTGACATATCCTGCCGATGTTAGGCTTGGTTTTCTGGTTTCCAAGCGCTGCTTGGAAACCTTCTTGAATCATGTAGAATGCGCATTCTGCCGGCAAACAAGCCACGTTGCGAAGCAGCGCTTCGCAACGAGATGAAAAGACCGGACAGTAGTGAATATATATATAGATTATAGGTAATTTTATGAACGATGTTCCCCGAAATGGAATCTATCAGAAAACGTTATTAACTAAGCGACTCCCGACATCCTGGCTTTATAGTGAGCCTCCATATCAGCATTCATCAAGGCCCAGATCGTGTACGCCCCCAGCGCCGTACCAATGGGAAAATTAATCAGATTCAAGAAGCCGAGTATCACCAGTAACCATCTGGCCCACGGTTGATAGCTGAGCAAGCCGATTCCACCGATCAATCCCGGCAAGGCAACAACCACGAAAAACGCCGATACCGCGGTTGCTACGATAGCCGTGACGGCGATAGCATCACCATCCCCGGATAGCACGCCGGCGCCGGCAACCGTGAAAAACAGTAACCCGGCCACTACCAGGAAAATACCCGAATAGACTATGTAGATAATACCCAGTATCGAAATATGCTTCTCCATATCAAATCCTTTGTTTATCGTTTACCTTTATGCACCAGCACATAGTTCTTGGCCGTTCCGCCCAGATCATGAGCGATATCCTCGGCCAGATGAACACGGTTGATTAACTCGTTATCGATTTTGCCGCTATTTTCATAAGTTGCCTCGATTATCGCCAGATCGGCATCAACAACCATCTCTCTCAAGCTATCGTTCAAGCCGGTGTCTCCCGATATCGCCACTTTTTCTCCCTCGGTAACCAGGCAATAACCGGCGGCCGGTATTCTATCGAGTATCTTCCCGCCCTCGACACTGCCACAGTGGATCATATCCCTGAGCGTGATCGTTATATCACCGATATTTAAAGTACCGGCATCCCGCAAATTGTTATGCTCGATTTCGAAAGGCAAACTGCCACGGTAAAGGAAGTGAAAGCTTCCTATTACCGCTAATACCTCCGGGCAACCATCAGGTGTTACGATAATCAAATCTTGCCTGCGGCCTGTCATTCGCAAAAATCCCAGCAGGGTATGAAGGCCGCCCATATGATCGAAATGCCCGTGTGTTATCAGGATAGCGTTGAGTTTCGCCAGGTCGAGATCGTTATTTATTATATCGCGAAGGCAACCGTCGCCGCAGTCTACCAAAATCGCCCGATCTTCGTTTTCAATCCATATCTGCTGGGCTAATCCGGCGCGGGAATGTAAAATCTCCACTCCGAATTTCTTGCCTTTCCATGAAAACCGGCCATCACCATTACTCTTCGAATAGACACTCATGCTGCTTGTTTTGTTACCCTCTTACTTGCCACTGTATTTCAATCCATGACCGGTGAATGTCGATACTATTATTCTGTCACCTCGGGATTTTTTCAGGTATTGTTTCAACCCGGCAATGGTTGAGGCTGATGTAGGTTCTATATAATAGCCTTTCGAATGCATCTCTTTTAAAGCGATCGTAATTTCATCCTCGCTTACTTTCAGAAATTCCCCGCCCGTGGCTCGAACGGTCTCGATTATTTGTTTACCTCTGACAGGTTCGGCGATGGCTATGCCCTCGGCAATCGTGGGTCTGGTTTTTATATACGGTATTTCGGATGATTTGTTATGGAATCCTTGATACAGCGGAGCGCAATTTTCAGCCTGAACAGCTAGGATTTTAGGAATACTGTCGATTATATCCGCTTTTTTCAATTGATCGAACCCGATATATGCGCCCAGTACCAGTGTCCCGTTACCTGCCGGTAGCACCAGCGTATCGGGTGAGCGCCAGCGCAACTGTTCACAAATCTCGAAAGCGAATGTTTTGACTCCCTGGATGAAATACGGATTCCAACAATGACTGGCGTAATAATATTGCCCGGCGGCCTCCAAAGCGGCTTTCGCCGCCTTCTCCCGGCCTCCCTCGATTTTATGTATCACGGCTTTATAGGCAGCTATTTGCTTAAGTTTTCCTGCAGGGATCGAGGATGGCACGTATATATCACAGATTATACCGGCCCGTGCGCAATAGGCGGCGATGGCGGCTCCGGCATTGCCCGAGGAGTCCTCCACGACATGATCAATACCAAGTTCCCTGACTTTGCTGATAAGCACCGAGGCGCCGCGATCTTTGTATGATCCGGTCGGGAAGATATGATCCTGTTTGACCAGTACATGCCGCGATTCGATTTCTATTTCGAGTAATGGAGTTAAGCCCTCGTTGAACGATACTATGTTTCGGTCATCCGCAATAGGTATAGCCTCGCGATACCGCCACAGGCCCGGTTTTCGGGTTGCGATCATGTTCGTATCGAATCGCACGCCTGTATCGATATCCAGAAGCCCGCCGCAAGCACATCTCCAGATAATATTTTCGAGGCTATATTCTTTTCCACATGATAAACAGTATAATCTCGACATAATATAATATCCCGCTTTTATGCCCGAAATCTATTCATTATAAATTACGATAATTTTTGGATTATGGCAAGATAAACAATAAGCGACTAAACTTGATTTTCCGGTTCGGCTTCTTCTTCAGGTAAAGTTTCGGGAGCGGATTGCTCTACTTTTATGCGCCGGGCGGATAGTTTCGCTATCCCCAGGCTCTCCTCGAGTTTGATTATTTTCTGTTGTACGATATCTATAGTCGATTGTGATGAATTCGTTTCGAAAAGGGCCGCCGCAAGGAAATTTAAACTGCGGACAATATCATCGATAACCTCGCGATTATGTACTATCCCGAGTTTAGATAGAAAATCATATACCGGGATCGTGTCCCTGCCGCCTATTATTCTACTCGCCAGCACTTTAATTTGATTGGATACCGTGGATAAATTCTGACGGTTGGGTTTACCGGTTGCCGAATAGGCTTGAGCGAATTTAGTTAGAAGTTCGGGTACATTATTCAATTCTCTATTGAGATCGGTGATCGGCAAAAACATATTTCTGATAAACCAGTTTATAAACTCATACAACATACCGGCTGCGACTAAAAGAATGACTATATTGATCAGAACGCGCAATAGTTCGGAACCGACAGACATCAGGTTTTTCCTTCTGATTATAACTTAATTAAGCATACCACTCTAATTATCGGTTCTGCGGTATTGTGCCTTTACGCTATAACCGGCGATTAGCTATTTTGATGTATTAGACTGAATCACTAGCGTAGGGCCTTTCAATCTCGTTGCGAAACGCTACTTCGCAACGTGGTTTGTTTGCCTGCAGAATGCGCATTCTACATGACTCAAGAAGGTTTCCAGGCAGCGCTTGGAAACCAGGAAACTAATCCTAGCATCGACAGGACATATCAGGATGCATGATACGATGAATATATAATTATGTCGGAAAATATCTTTCACTAATAATGCCAATGAGAAATTTAAAATTGACCGAAAAACACCGGACACCAGTGATCATGAATAATTGATTTGGTAGTTAAAAGGGTTTCAAGTCTTAATGACACTGACTGTTTGTATTTTACTGGTTTGTTTGTACGGCGTGTAAATCTTTTTTAAATTGATAATAATGGATTTATCAGACTTTTGAAAATGTTCGCTTAGATATCCGCTTATAAGGGCGAGAAGTTCAGCGGTCAGGGAGCGGGAATACCCCTTGGAGGCGACTGTCTCTTTGAAAGTAATCACGTTCTTTCTCGTGCGGCGATGTTCTTCTGCATGTTTATCTATATCAGGCAGTTTGTGACGGGAGATGATATCCTCCTCATCTCCAAAATGTTCTATGGAATAACAATCGAAAAATGTGATCGCCTCCTCTAGAGTGAATTTATTGCCGCCGGACTGGAAATCGACCATTAGCTTTTTGAACATCTCGAGCGCCATTCTATGCTGGAAATCGATAATTGGATTTCCGGACATTAATGCGCCTGACCAGCCGGTTGACATCGATACTCCTCCCATTTTGAATAATCAAGGATAGATTATTTTATCATTTATTTAATCGGTTAACATCCAAGGCAACTGAGGAAAACGGTAATTATTGCGGGCGGGATTATATTTGCAATTAAAGAGCCGATAAATTTTGCAACATTTGTCTGTGAAATCAATTTATGTAAGATCCTATTAAGGCAAGGATGGATTATTTCAATTGCTTGCTTCTATGGTATTCATCGTAGTATTTCTGCAGATAATCTATCAATTCCTGGTCGTAATCCTTTAAATGAATTTGCAGCCAATCCCGAGCGGACAAGAAAGTATCGTACACGCGGCTGGCGCTGTAGTTTGACTTTTCCAGTAATCGAATCATCCGAAAAGCTTCGGACCTTATTTTTCTATGCTCAGTCTTATGTTCGCGGATTTTCGGGTACCCGGTTTCAGCCATTATTTGCTCCTCATCACCGAAATGCTCGATGAAGTATACTTTGAGAAAATGGATCATCTCTTTGGCGGCTTCGATCGATTTGCCTTTTTTGATATCGTGTTTGACATTATCCATAACTTTGAACAGAAAACGATGTTGGAAATCGATTATAGGATTACCACAAATAAGTTTTTCGGACCACTTGAAAATCATATTTAAATTACCCACGGATGTTAATAATCATGTTCTGTATAATTTTCCCCCTGTTACTGTTTCGGTATATCAGCAAACCCGATTTAAAAGAACTATGACCTTTATCCGAAATGAAACCGGATTAATACGAATATCAAAATATCTTATACTATATGAAAATATAACAGATGTTAATGCGAGAACTTAATACGCTACAGCTCCGCGATAATATCCCGCTGTTTAAACATCAAGGTTGCGCACGTACCTGGCGTTTTCCTCGATGAATTTACGGCGTGGCGCCACCTGGTCACCCATGAGCGTCGTAAATATGACGTCAGCCTCGGCGGCGTTCTCCAAATCCACCTGCAATAACGTGCGAGTCTCGGGGTTCATGGTGGTTTTCCACAGCTGCTCCGGGTTCATCTCACCCAGACCTTTGTAACGCTGCAAGTTAATACCGGTATTGCCCAGACGAGCGGCTATACGTTCACGCTCCTCGTCATCGTAAGCGTAATGTTCTTTCTTGCCCTTTTTAAGCAAATATAACGGCGGTTGAGCTATGTATACCATACCGGCCTCGACCAACGGTTTCATATAGCGATAGAAGAACGTCAAAATTAACGTACGGATATGCGATCCGTCAACATCAGCATCCGTCATGATAATGATTTTGTGATAACGCGCGCTATCGGGCTTGAACTCGTCCCCGACGCCCGTACCCAGAGCCGTAATCAACGCCCGTATCTCCTCGTTGGCCAGGATTTTATCCATGCGGGCTTTTTCGACATTCAGAATTTTACCGCGTAATGGCAGAATCGCCTGGAACTTACGATCTCGTCCCTGTTTGGCCGAGCCACCGGCCGAATCACCCTCTACTATATATATTTCGCACAGGGATGGATCGGAAAGTGAACAGTCGGCAAGTTTTCCGGGCAACGAGCTTGACTCCAATGCAGATTTTCGCCTGACCAGTTCGCGCGCCTTTCGAGCCGCCTCGCGGGAACGAGCGGCGCCTTTGCATTTATCTATGATTTTCTTGCCGACAGACGGGTTCTCCTCGAGATACGTGCCGAGATATTCGCCGACTATCGATTCAACAATACCCTTGACCTCGGAGTTGCCCAGCTTGGTTTTAGTCTGTCCCTCGAACTGGGGATCGACGACTTTGACCGAAAGCACGGTTGTCAAGCCCTCACGGGTATCCTCTCCCTGCAGAAGCGTGTCGCCGTTCTTAAACAGATTGTTTTTCTGCCCGTAGTTGTTCAGGGTGCGGGTCAAGGCAGTCTTGAAACCGACGAGATGGAAACCACCCTCGATAGTGTTGATATTGTTCACGTAGGAGAAAATATTTTCCGAATAACCATCCGTATATTGCAATGCCATTTCAACATCGACCGAGTCGCGTTCTTTATGGAAATAAACCGGACGTTTGAATATCTGGTTTTTATTCTCGTTGAGATATTTCACGAACTCCTCGAGCCCGCCTTTGTGCAGGAATTCCTCCTGGCGGAACTCATCCTCCTGGCGCTCATCGGTGAGCACGATTTTCAGGCCGGCGTTCAGAAAAGAAAGCTCGCGCAGGCGGGATGTCAGGGTATCGAAACTGTAACGGTATTTCTGGAATATCTCTTTATCGGGTAAAAACGTGGTTTTAGTGCCAGTTTTCTTGCGCTTCCCGATGATCTCGACATCGCCCATAGGTTGACCGTAAGCGTATTTTTGATAATGCACGTCACCATCACGAGCGACCTCGACCTCGCATCTCTCCGACAGGGCGTTTACCACCGATACGCCCACGCCATGAAGGCCACCGGAGACCTTGTAGGTCTGGTGATCGAACTTGCCTCCGGCATGCAGTACCGTCATTACGACCTCGAGCGCCGGTTTGTTCTGCTCGGCATGGATATCCACCGGGATACCACGACCGTTATCCTCGACAGTAACCGAGTGATCTTTATTGAGCGTGACCTTGATCGTATCGCAATAACCGGCCATTGCCTCATCTATCGAGTTATCAACTACCTCGTAAACTAAATGGTGAAGTCCTCGTACTCCGACATCACCGATATACATTGCTGGTCTGTGACGAACCGCCTCCAGACCTTTTAAAACCTGGATCGCGGTAGCATCGTATAAAGCTGCTTTATCTTTCAATGATTTTTCCATTCCATTTGATAAATTCTCTGCCGACAATTTCTATTTCCTCGCTATCAGGCGGTAAAACAACTCGCTAAACCTGGCCTTTCAGCTATCAGCAATTCTCCCATCGAGAGAAATCGCTTTCGCGGACCGGATATTCCATAGTTTTAGTGATCGTGTTAATCCGTATTGTTCCTTTTAGCCCTATTAGTAAAAAACGATATCCTTTACTTTTCCCTCGCCGATTCTCTCGGCTATTTTCCTTAAAATGTCCTCTTTAAAAAAGATCAGCTCGTTACGCCAGGGCGCTGATACGACCTTGACTTTCAGCACATCCCTCTCTATTCGTAACGCTTTAGTCTTTTCGGCCAGCTTTGGCCCGACGATCTCCTCCCAGAAAACAATGGCGGCCTGACGGTCGACCCGCTCGGCTATACCAGCCGATTGCAGGGTCTTTTTCAGCAGATCGCCAATTCTAATTACGTTTTCTTTAGCCACAAAATTCCAGTCACACCCGTGACATTACCTCCATAAGGCAAAAGATAATAATACCAAATATTAGCTTAAAATGCAAGCTTTTCTTAAAATATTTTAATTCCTAATATGTTAATTAATAAGAGGTTAGAAAAACAGATACGGGAATCATGAACTGCCGGTTCCGGATATTCGTGGACATGTGTTATTGTGTGCATTTGTGCAGGTTTCATTCAGCGAAGAATATTAATAGCCATGATATGGTTTTAGTCGGTTACCCGGGCTCAGGACGCTTGATTATTGGTGTTTTTATCTCATATAGGAGTATTATCACAAACGAGGAGATTATAGGAATTGCTCATGAGCAAAGTTATCAGTATACCATTACTCGCGAACCAGCATGTAGCCAACACTTCTGACGGATTTAATCAGGCGCGGTTGACATCCGCTATCACCTGGCTTTTTGCGTAAACGCGCGATACGTAAATCTAAAGAGCGGTTCAAGCCATTGTACTTGAATCCTCTTATAGAGTTACTCATCATATTGCGAGTAAGCGGTTGCCCCGCGTTTACCGCCAGAATGCGCATTTTACATGACTCAAGAAGGTTTCCAGGCAGCGTTTGGAAACCAGGGAACCGAGCCTGGCATCGCCAGGATATACCTGGATGCATGATACGATGAATATATAATTATATCGGAAAATATCTTTCACTACTAATCCCAATGAGAAATTTAAAATAGACCGAAAAAAACCGGACAGTAGTGAAAAACCATATACACGTAGAACCGGAAATAATAAAAATGATATACATGCAATAGTAATATCATCGAAAAATAATTTGCTGATTTCCGTGATCGATTTGCTATTGTAATTATTTTACGGAGTTAAAATCGGGAAAATGATTATTGAAAACAATAACACCTCTACTGAAATCAAAAACGAAAAACCATTTTATTTCGATGTCGTCGCCAGGCGTTCGTTGTTTTTCGCATGTCTCAGGTATTTTAGATTCTTTACGGCATCTCTATTGCCGGGCCAGATACGCTCTGATTCCTCGAAATGTTCGATTGCTTTATCGATATCTCCGCTTAATGCGTAAATGAAGGCCAGGTTGTTATGAGTTTTCGCTACTTCGGGGTCGCTGCTGCTCAAGTCTCTGATTACCTCCAAATCGTATTCCGCTAATTGGTCGGCAGTAATCCCGTTTTCGCGAAGATTTTCGAAAAACTCGTAATGCTCGGATTTATTTTCGTAAATAGTTGAATACTTATATAGCATACTCTTGTATGGGGTTAAGGGATCGTTTTGATACTCTAATAATTTGCGTGCCGTTTCTTGTGACTTATCATGCTGCTTGGTCTGCATGTAAAGCATGAGAAGTTTTTTCAATGTCAAGATCGGATCGCAGTCCGCGCCGAGAGCTTTGTAATAGTACTCGGTTGCTTTTTCGTATTGCTTCATGTCATGATAGATCTCACCTATATTGAAATAAATCATACCGGGATGATTAGGATCGTTTTTGATTGCCTCTCTGAGAAGTTTTATACCCTTTTCGGGCTCACCGCTTTTATTGAAAGCAATCGCAGAATTGACTATAGCGCCCGTGAAGTCGGGATTTATCTCCAGAGCCCGCCGATATTGAGCCAATGCTAACGGGTAATTCCTGTCTCTCAATAAGAAGTCGCCGCGATCTTTTATCTGACGAGATTCGCCCTCCCGGCCATGTTTGGCAAAACCATCCAACCACGAGGGGCTGGTTGCCGATACCAGGCCAAAGGCGATTAGAAAGACCCAGATAAATACCAGGGACCAGGTCACCAGCGATCTCATAACCGATTTTTTTTTCGTTTTACGACTATTATTTTTTTCGCTTTTATCCTCAGCAGGTATTGTGCAAAATAAACAAAACATTTTTGTTCTCTCTTTTTAAGCGATTGAAAGTTTTATATGCATCCGTATTTTTCTGAATGATTACCTGTGTAGCTTTCCTGGTATTGGGATTATAGATAAATTCGAGTTCTTTGCTGTTGAAGCCTTTGCCGCCTTTACCGTACATCCCGCTTCCAATTAAAATAATATCGGATTTCTGCTTCATCAGAAATTCACGATCTCGCTGGTTGAAATAATGTTTCTTGTCGACCGGACGAAACATACCGTTGGGAAAAATCATTACATCGAAAAAAGGTATCGGAATACCTTTGTACACGGTTAAGCCATAGCGGTTATAGGTTATGCCCCTGTCGAGGTTTTTGACTATGAAAAAGCCCTGAACCGACACCAGAACGATGGCTATCGTTATCATGGTATAAGCTGCTTTTTTATATTGACTGAGATGGAGTATTCCCAGAAATATCGAAAATGTCCCGATTGTCAAGCCTACTACCAAAAGCCAGTACTGCGAATCACTGAGTATCGAACCGTAACCGAGAAATATGAATGTTAATACGAACAATAACATCATCGAGGTGAACGGGTGACGGTAGTAACCTTTCGCGTTTTTATGGCGGATGTTACGCCAATCTTTTAAGAACGTGGATGAATATATTCCACCGAAATAAGTCATTACCATGCCCATGTAAACGCCCGTAACATCCTTGCCGATATCGCAAACATCGAAAATCCGATTACTGATAAACACCTGGATTATCTCGTCGAAAGATGACAACACCATGGCGGAGAAATAGGTGATAAGAATCACTTTATACAACGGCATACCGCGAGGCGCGAGATCGCGATAGATAATATAAGAGTAGATTCCGTAAGCGAGATAATGCCAGTTCTGTTGGAGATCGTAAAATTTATGGCCGAAGTAGTAGTCCGTTATCTGCTGCGCCAACGCAATGATAACGATTGCAAGCCCTAAAGATAATGCACGCAGTTTCGTGATCCGAGCTTTGAATATTATGAGCAATGTGACCAATGCTATAGCCGCCGCCACCGGTACGATCTTGAATTCTATACCGAGAAACGTAGCCGATGAGTCGGAGAACAGAGCTATACCCTGTACGAGATAATTCCGTAATAAGATAAATGGTGTAGCAATTAACAACATCGAATACATGAACACATGTAAACGAGTTGAATATACCCAACTACTATATGCGCTAGACTTTACAGCATGACTCATGGGTAAACCTCAATATCAGGTTTCCCCCGAGAAACTCCCCACAGATGCAATACCGTTGATGCTATAAGCCTCAGAGGTAAAAATTATAGATTGTTTTTTTAAGATACTTTAACTGTTAGTTAAAAAGGGCTCCTTAACGTTGTAAAGTTTATTTCTCTGGTTCCCCGGTTAATGCCCCATTGAAAATCCGCGAGAGTATCGCTGATTTATTCGTTTGTTGTGTATAAAATAATAAATCGCTGCTAAAAAACAAGCACTAAATATATATCAAGCTTATTTCCCGGCTCGATCTGCTGACTGAAAAAATGCATCAACCATCGAGTATTAACTCAAAAGATACTTTGACCGTTATCACCTCTACCCTTATTATTTGCTAAACAGTAATGCTGCTCCAGGTTACGGATCGAGGTAAGTAGGGAGGCATTTTTCTATTTGAAACTGAACGATTCTACCGGTTTAATCCATATTAGAAAAGAAATTTAAATAAGACAAAATATCTGAAGCAGGAAGTGAGATATGACCAATAATAATAAAAGGAGAATTCGCGAACTGGGCATTGCTACGGGCATATTACCGACCGGGGAATACAATGCTATCACCGATATAGAGGGAGTGGAGGTAGGTCACTACACCGCTTTCCGGGGAGAAAATATCAGAACCGGAATAACCGCCATACTTCCTCACTCGGGTAACCTTCACGCCCAACCCGTGAAAGCAGCGGTTCACGCGGAAAACGGCCGGGGTAAACTTCTCGGTTACACCCAGGTCGAGGAGTTCGGCGAAATCCATACGCCGATTCTCCTGACCAACACGTTAAACATTGGTAGGGTCGCCGATGGCCTGGTCGAGTTTATGCTCAGCTTGCCTGGCAACGAGCATATACGGTCCGTAAATCCGGTGATCGGTGAAACCAATGACAGCCTGCTTAACGATATTCGACAGCGAGTACTGGGATCCGAGGAGGTGGCGGAGGCGATCAGGAACGCGCGACCGGGGATGGTCGAGGAGGGCTGTGTTGGAGCGGGCGCCGGTACCGTTTGTTTCGGATTCAAAGGCGGCATCGGAACAGCCTCGAGAGTTACGCCCTCGCGAATAGGCGGCCATAAACTGGGTGTGCTGGTTCAAACCAATTTCGGCGGTATACTCCAAATTAACGGTGCGCCGGTCGGTCGCGAGTTAAACCGGTTCCATAAGCCGGCCGACAAGCCCAATACGGAGGATGGCTCCTGTATGATAATTGTAGCTACCGATGCTCCCCTGGGAAGCCGTAATTTGAAACGTCTGGCCAAACGAGCTATTCTTGGTATGGCACGAACAGGTTCGTTCTGCGCCAACGGTAGCGGTGATTACGTGATAGCTTTTTCCACCGCCGGGCGAACCGCCTCACGGTTAAGTAACGATATGATGAACCCTCTATTTTTAGCCTGTGTAGAGTCCACCGAGGAGGCTATTTATAACTCGCTTGTGATGGCTACCACCACGATAGGGTTTAACGGTAACAGGGTTGAGGCTTTGCCGATCGACAGGGCGATCGAAATCTGTAATAAGTATAATGTGATGAACTGGGACGAGAATCTGCCCCGGTGATTGGCCAAGTAAAAAAACGGCCGGCCAATTCTGGCCGACCGTGCGGTACTCGTTAACTTTATTTCAAATATTTGAAATCCATCTTGGTTGCTCCGCAGCGCGGGCATTTCCAGTCCTCGGGTAAGTCCTCGAAACGAGTGCCGGGAGAGATATCATGATCGACATCGCCGGTGTCGGGATCGTAAAGGTAACCGCAGATCGTACATACGTACATATTTTTAACCCTCCTGTGTTGTATTAGTTAACTTCTTCGCAATCGCCAGCCCCATATCGAAACACTCCTGCATCGCCTCATCATTGGGGACATACTTGGTTTGCATCCCCTCGTGAGCCAATTCAATCCGCATGTTTTCGAACGCTTCATTCATCAGTTTCACCGATTTCGGGCTCCAGCCGTACGAGCCGAACGAGGCTCCCATCATGTGCCGGAATTTCAAACCCCGGGCGTATTCCAGGAATGCCGCTACCGGTGGCAAAAGAGCCGAGTTAAATGTCGGGCAACCCAGCACCAGCGCGCCGGCATCCAGAAGCTCGGTGACGATATCGCTGCTGTGGAAAGTATCGAGCGGCATTATTTTCGGAATCGCGCCGCCTTCTATCAAGCCCTCTGCTATAGCGGAGGCCATCTTCTCGGTGGAATGCCACATCGTCTCGTACACCACCAGCGCCTTTTTCGTTCTTTCGGGTTTCGACCACTGACGATACCATTTAAAAGCATCCTCGATATGCGAACGCCATACCGGCCCATGATCGGGGGCGATCAGTTTGATATCGAGATTCAATCCCGGTAGTTTATCCATCAGCTTGGCAACGAGATTGGAGTACGGGTTAATAATATTGGCGTAGTACTTTGCCGCCTCATATTCGATTTTGCCGGGTTTGATTTGATCGTCGAAACGCTCGGTCGAGGCCAGATGCATCCCGAAAGCATCCTGCGAGAACAGCACACCCTCCTCTTTGAGATAGGTAAACATCGAATCGGGCCAGTGTATCATCCGGGTTTCGATAAACGACAGATTGAGGTTGCCCAGGCTTAGCTCATCCCCGGCGCTGACCTCGTTTACCTCCACCGGTAGCTCGAAATGCTCGATTAAGGCTTTGACACCTTCTTTGGAGGCGAATACTTTTTCGGGCATTATACGTTGTATCATCTCCGGTAAGCTGCCCGAATGATCCATCTCGGCATGGTTGGATACTATATAGTCGATCTTCTCGGGCTCGATTACTGAGGAGATTCGCGCCAGAAGTTCATCTTTGAATTCGGCTTTGACCGTATCGATCAGTGTGATCTTATCGGCTAGAATAAGATATGCGTTATAAGTAGTGCCCTGCGTATCGTAGCCATGAAACTCTTTCAGGCTCCAATCGATTGCTCCTACCCAGTAAACTTTATCGGTAAGCTTTACGGCATGTGCTTTCATCTATTTATTCCCTTTATTTTTACGCCGGTTTTAGCGGCTCGCATTTACAATGTCTTCGGTGAAATCGTTCCCTGAAACCCTGTGGAGATACCTCCGGCCATCCATCTTTGAGAAATTATTCACATTCACCATATAACTAAATAAGCCAAATAAAGGTGTCAAAATCAACCCGAAAAAATGGATTTTTTAAGAACACAAATTCGGATTCTCTCAAATATCTGGATGGCTGATATTACGTCTGAATTTCGGGAATGTTTATCCGCTTTATCAATAGATACAAGCTTAGAGAAAGCTCACCCACGACTGCCGGGATGAAAACTATCATAGCGAAAATATCGGCATAACGGGCGTAGTTTAACATCAGTATATTGGCATAGCAGTCTATGAGGTAACCCAGGCCGGCAAGCAGAATTAGCACCCCCAATATTCTCGGAAAATAGCCTGATTCATAAATAAGGTAACCCAGTATCAAACAATGAATCCCGAAAAACACCAGGCCGATGACATAGCCGAAACTATGGGCATTCAAAAACAGCATTATCAGTTCCTGAATTTGGCTGGTATCGAATGATTGCATGAACGTAGCGCCGCTTGCCAGTCGAGAGACAAAATACAGGTTCAGAAGATTCGCACCATAGATGGCTGCATGAACCAGACGAAAAAATGCCGCCAGCAACGCCAGCCCCTTATTAACGGGTTTGAGCAGTACATACAACGCCAGGGCTAGAATGACATCAAACAGCAACATGACAAGATCACCGCCAATGCTGATACGAAACAGACTTTCGGAGGCTGATATATTAGCGGCGGTAGTCGCGGCATCACCTGTAATGATCAGGCTCGAGCGAATGAAAAACTCGGAGAATATGCCGGCTATTATTATAATCAGATAACCAAACCCGGCGATTTTTGCGGTCTTATTATAAGAGTTCATCAATTACTCCTTTTGAATTTGCATTTTCAGTATAAATACTTTGTATGATCGATCCTAAGTTCCCTATAAAAGTTCGAATACATCCCGATTTATTTATAGCCGGCAACAAGTCCACTTATTTCATTCGGATGGATCGTGGTCGATTGGAATGTCCTGATACAACGTAATAGTTTTAATTGAAAATCAGAGTGCTTTGGTCGTGTCCTGAGGTTGTCATCGAAGTAGGTGAAAGTATGGTTGATATTCCGGAACGAATCAGAGTGAGCGGGGAAACCCAAAGGTGACGTGGTAATCTGTCTGCCTACGGAAAATCTCCTCTCATATGACCCTGTATTGCATATCCGGTGTTCCACCAGGCCGCAGAGGGAAATAAAAAAGCGCCCTGTTGAGCGCCTTTTAAACTTTCACCCTCATTGCCCGGATGACTTAAAACATCGCCTCTTGGGCTTTTGGCTTATTTTCCTGACTTGATTCGGGCTGGCCCAGTATCCGTCTATATTCCTGGTTTTCAGACTTCAGTCTCTCGATCTGGCCCTCACGCTGTTTATTCCTTACCCTTATTAATACCGCGAATGACAGGGCCAGGAAGATAATCGAGTTGATCGAACCGAATATTTCACCGCCAGTCACCGTGAAATCGGCAAGCGCGAGCATGCCCAACGCAAATAGCATAATTCCCCAATAAATCATAACTCCTCCTTAATTGATCGCTTTTGTCAGAGTATCGGAGGATTGAGCTATTGGTTGCTTGACAATTGGTTATTCTATTCTGGAGTGAACGCTTTATGTTTCAGTCTGAAAATGATGGTGGATATCTTATACCAACTGATTTGATCAGGATATAAGAGGCGCACGTATTCAGTTGATAGGCAATGGATTATCAACTAAATTAGTATCTGAATAAGAGGTGGTTAGTATTATATAGTACTATATAAATTAATAGCATATCTGAAAACATGAAACTCTTTATAGTCGTTTTACACCATCGCGAAATCCTGAAAATCGAAGAAATAGCCCGATTGGTTCATGTAATCCATCTCGGCCTGAACGATTGCCACATGGCCTCTTTCTATCTCCATGAAGCGGTTGAATACCTCGCCGTCTTTGCCCATCTCGGCAACCATTCTCTCGTAAAATGCGGAGGTCTCCTTTTCCAGTGCCAGGGCATTCTCCAGAAAATCTCTTTCGGAACCTGATACTTTCCCGGAAAGGTTAGGCTCTAATTTTGCCATACCCTCGGCAATTTTCGTGGGGGATGGCACTAGCGTATCGAGCTTTTCGGTATTGATTTTGCCAGTACTTTGCCATTCCTGAAGGCGTTCGCGCAGGTAATTAACGTGGGTTTGTTCCTCTTGCCCGAGCACTTTGAAAATTTTCCTTCCGGTGTCATCACTGGAGTTTTTAGCCGCCTGAAGATAGGCATCCCGGACCCTGACCTCATATTCAAGCGCCAGCTTGATAGCTTCCTCGATAGTCATGTAATTCTCCCGGTTGATATTGAATTTTATTGTTGAACCGTGTCATAAATATTATACATAAATATTATAAATGTGGCAATTACTATTGTCGATTTATCTAGATTTATCAGTTAATTTCACCACTGTCCGGCCTTTCCATCTCGTTGCGAAGCGCTGCTTCGCAACGTGGCTTGTTTGCCGGCAGAATGCGCATTCTACATGACACAAGAAGGTTGCCAGGCAGCGCTTGGAAACCAGGGAACTTAGCCTAACATCGACAGGGCGTGTCAGGATGCATGATACGCTGAATATAATAATTATATCGGAAAACATCTTTCACTAACAATTCCAAGGAGAATTTGAAAATTTACCGAAAAACACCGGACACTAGTGAGTTAATGTATAAAATTAAGGCGAGATATTGAATTTATAGGCCCCACTGCTATTAATCGTATATGACGGCAGCTTTTTATGTTTCTGGAAATATTCATATCCGGTTTTAATATTATCCCAGAATTTAGACAGTTTGGCCTTACCGAATGATTTAGTCTTAAGCATATAATTGTTGGAAATATCATCCATTCTGCAAGGGAAAATATGAACCTGAATATCCTTTCCTCCGTTGCTATATATCTCAAGCGAGATCGTGTATAATTGTTCTATAGCCTCATCACCGATAGGCACGCAACCGATAGTTACTTTGCCTCCATGAATGAATATATCACCGCCGGGATTTCCGCCTGATTTCAATATACGATCGGATTTATTTGGGTAGTTTATACCCAGCGAGAGATGGAAGTTGCTCCAGGGATTAAACCTGTCTATTAGATAAAACCCCTCCGGTATCTGGCGATCCCCCTGCTTTCTTTTTGGACCAAGTTTACCGGAATATCCTGTCATTTTATAAGTTACAATATGCGAATATACCGAATCGGTTTCAGACTTAGCCCATAATTCAATCTCCCGCTCGTATTTTAATATCCTGATAAAAATACGATCGGCAGGATAAGTCATCCCTTTGGTTCTGAATAACTTTGCTGCTTTCTCATGATTGCTGTTAATTATACTTTTAACTCTCTGGGCATCCCGATAAGTATTTATCGTATTTGAATAGGCTGTAACTATGCCTATAACAAACAATAAGGTAACTATTACTATATAGAACCAATATGGGCGGTGCTTTTTCAAGCGGGTTATCCTTTATACCTGGTTTTTCACCTTTTATTTATTATACCATCTGTGAGTATATAAGGTCATCAAAATAGTCATTTTAATTTCCGGTCTCACCATTACCACCGATATAATGATTTAAAGTCAATTACTTCAATCAATTTCGCTTGACAGCAACCTGAGTCTTTGATATCTATATTCCGGTAAGCTTTTTAATGATGGGAGGCAATAATGGACAAATATCCAGAATGCCTAAAGTGTGGCAAGGGTTTATTGGTACCGCTTTCAGATTATGGGCGGGATGGCTCGGAAATTCGTTTCAAAGCCTGGGTGTGCACGAATCCCGATTGTGGCTTCTCCATAAGAATAGATAACGGAGAGGTTTCTTTCGGTAGAATCCTGAAGTTCTCCGACAAATAAACCGACACCTAAAATAGTGCGTAGAAAAATATTCAGAAATATTAGCTGGAAAATCGGCGGACTCCTGCTGGCTTTGTTCTTGTGGTTTCATCTGACCACACAACAGAGTTACCATCAGGAGATAACCCTCGATATAGAGTATACGGGCATTCCCAGAGGAATGGCGATGGGTAAGAACAGCCAGAAATCGGCGACAGTCGAACTCACCGCCGATGGTAAGAGCCTGTTGAAAATTCTCTATTTCGAGGAGCCTAAGCTGATTATAAACTTATCGGATTTTACCCATGCCGGCGAGTACTCATTGGAATTTACCGAGGATCACCTGGCGATACCCGGCGGTAATAACGGCGTTGCCATAAAATTCATCGCGCCGCTTGCCTGTGAATTCGAACTGGAAAGCTTTCAACCCGATTCAACCCGATTATAAAATGCTCGTATTAGGCGTTGAAACCTCCTGTGATGAAACAGCGGCGGCGGTGTTGGAATATCCGCGTAACCTGATTTCCAATATAATCCATTCGCAATTGGAACATGAACGGTACGGCGGCGTGGTGCCCGAACTGGCCTCACGAGAACATATAAAACGTCTCACCGGCATAGTAGATAAAGCTCTTAAAGATGCTAATTGCTCACTTGATAATATCGACGCTCTGGCTGTCACTTACGGCCCCGGGCTGGTGGGTGCGCTTCTTGTCGGCCTGACATTCGTCAAATCACTGGCGCAGGCCTCTGGCAAACCGTTTATCGGGGTTAACCATCTCGAGGGGCATATATTTTCCAACAACCTCTCTCACGAAAACTGCAAACCACCGTTTATCGCGCTGTTGGTATCGGGCGGGCATTCCAACCTGGTGAAAGTAAACGACTGGGGCAGTTACGAGCTTCTGGGCAAAACGCGGGATGACGCTCCCGGCGAGGCGTTCGATAAGGTTGCCAAGGTGCTGGGGCTGGCATATCCCGGAGGCCCCGCTATACAAAATGCAGCCCTGAGTGGCGATCCGAAGTTTTTCAAATTCCCCCGCGCTTTTATGGGCAAAGACTCATCCGAGTTCTCGTTTTCCGGCCTTAAAACTGCCGTAGCGGTATACCTTCGCGATAAAACCGAGGATTACATACAGGAGCACCTGGCGGATATCACGGCCTCGTTCCAGGAGGCGGTATGCGAGGTGCTAGCGGTGAAAGCGATAACCGCCTGCCGTAAAAACCGTATCGATAAGCTCTCGGTATCCGGCGGCGTGTCGATGAACGCACGTCTGCGGGAGATGACCAAAGAGCTTGCCGACAAGCACGGTATCGAGACATTCTTCCCCGGCCCGAATCTTTCGACAGACAATGCCGCCATGATAGCCATGGCGGGAGCGTATTATCTGGAGCGAGGAATTCATTCGGAGCTGGATTTGAATGCAGTGCCGTATTTAGGGATATAATATTAGTTAATAATATATAAACGAGCCTTTTGCAAAATTCGCCAAGTCGGTATACAATTTAACCACGACTCGTCAGTTGCTCGACTATTTGCGGTCAACCCCGAACCTTCGGCGGCTCTGCGGTTGGGAGAGTGTCTCTGATATCCCCAGAGAATCGGTATTTTCCCGTGTATTTGCTTGTTTTGCCGACAATCGAGAAATTCGACAGCCATCGAGGCCAGGGAGAGGGCCCAAAAGAAACCTCATTCCATCTCTTGCGCGGTTTACTCCATATAATCAAAAACTTTTTGGAAGTACCTGAATTAAATTATTTCTGCTAAGTGAGTAAAAGCTGGTTAAAGATATTTAGGCAGCCAGGTGTCTATCCCCTCGCACTGGTTATTAGCCAGCCACTTGCAAAAATCCTCATAACCGCGAATGCCGTGTTCTATCACCGCTCGGTAAATATCTATGCCTCGGGCGCCTGAATCTTTCGTGCGCTGTGATTTTATCTCCAGTATCGCGAGGCGGGTCTCATCGGTTAATGCTTGCTCCATCGTTTTGGCGAGCGAGCCGGCTTGCCCTGCATTCGGGTGGCTATACGGTACCAGCCAATTATCTATATCCCAGAGATCGCCCTTGCCGTCGCGATAATCAATACGCCAGTACAGGCCGGGATCGGAGGTACCCATGAAATTCATGTATTCGATTTTCTCGATACCCGGGCAGGCGGCGATCTCCTTTATGACATCGAAACCCTCCCTGATATCCGGCGCCTCGGTGTAAACCTCCAGATCGATATTATGCGAACCCATTAACCCAAAACACATAGAGCCAACCAATTCAGGCTTGCCTATCTTCCGCCAATTAGCCAGCAACTCAATTTTCTCGATGACATCATATGCGCTACATTGTAATATGCGGGCATTTTCCAGTAGATCATTTTGCTTATAATTCATAGTAATTCCCATACGTAAAATATTTTAAAAAGTCGAGAATTTATATGAATATTTTAGATATGCGAATGAATTTATGAATTATTTGCGATTAATTCCTGGGGCAGGCTACAACGTCCCGAACCCATAGCTCATGCCAACACCGAAAAACGCTCCTGAGTAATCGAAATCCATATCGATATCGTTATTACGCTCGTCGGGCTCCAGTCTATTCCCGCCGAATATGCGATAGCCGCCCTGCAGATTTATCGAGGTGAAACCGAACATATCGTATGACAGTCCGCCGGCCAGTATGATACCGATAGAGTTGTATTTATACCGCCCGAGATCGATTTCATCATCAGTAAACGCCCGGTACCTGACATTCATTTTAGTATGGCAATTTGCAATGCCTATGCTGGATTGATAATTAAATTTCCAGAATCTATCGGTGTACTCGATGGCTATGAAAGGAATGATTGCGGTAGTTTCGAAAAAGCTTTGCCCTAACCGGGTGACAACAGTGCGGCCTGCCCAATCATTCGTTCTTGAATGATTCTGTAGTTCCTGCCATTTTTCGTAATGAAAGCCTCCGGTTACATACCAGGGGCCTTTTAAATGAACCCCCAGACTAAACTGCCCGGCGAACTCCGGGGAATTCGCGTTGAAAAAAATTCCATTCGAACGATTTACTGGAACTGTCAACACATCAACACTTTCGGGATCGTCAAGATAACCCTGGAGATAGGGAAGAAAGAGTGAGTCAGCATTATAAATCTCACCAAGGTTATAGCCACCCCAGCCGCCATAGACCGAGATTTTGTACTGCGGTCGAATTATTCCTGAATCGGCAAAACCTGATGCGGAAAATATCAGAAAAATTATGGCGGTGATACTAATGATATAACTTGCTCTACTCATTATTCCTTCCAATTGTATTGTTAAATCCAATTATAGATAATATTGGCATTGATATTATAAATGTCAATAATTATGCAATAGCCTGACTCCAATATCATAACGCCGTTAAACCATACCTTTACCTGTATCAGTAAAATTTTTATTGGATTTTTTTAACATAAGCTATCTATATTTAAGCGATTCGGTCGACTTAATTATTAAATCGAAAGGCAAGAGCGTAGATGCTGAAATATCATCGTTTCTTGAAAAAAGCATATAATATCTGGAAAAAAAGTCGGTCCTGTACCAGTCTCGGTTTTTTAAAGCAATTTCAGGAGATGTATAAACTTCGCCGCTTGAATTACCTGGAGCCTGAGGAATACCATTGTTACCACCTCTATAAGGATGATTTAAGCTGGGAGGAGAAGACACGCTTTTTAAGCCAGTTCCAGTACTATCTTATGGAAAGCAGGGTAAATCCACGCAAAGATGTTGGCGCGCTTAATAAGATGATATTCAGCCTGTTCGGCAGCGCTATCGGTTTGCCCGTTCCCAGTATGTATGGCGTGTTCGAGCCTCATTTCGGCTATACGTTAAGCAAGGGAACTCTTCGAACCGAGGATGATCTCAACCTCATGTTCGGTAAATATCCGGAAACAACGTTCGTAATCAAGCCCATCAGTTCGTATAAAGGGATGGGTGTTCTAAGGTGCAAATTCATCGGTGAAGGCAATATTCGAGTAGTAGGCGAGGGCGAAATGAGCATAGCAGAGCTTCACAAACGCTTATCCGACTCATCTTATAGCAAGCAACGATACGTTAAAGATTCTTATATCGTAGAAAAGGCAGTCTGCCAGCATCCATTTCTCGATAAATACTGCGATACCACCGCCCAGACATTACGCACCGTCACATATATCACCAGTAACGGTGAAATCCAGGTGCTGGCAACGCTTCTTAAAATAGCCCGCTGGGGCAGCGCCGTGGATAATGTCGCTATCTCGAATATTGGAGCCAGGGTCAATCCTGACGGCGTAATGGAGGCGGCTGTTTCACCTCAGAAAAATGATATCATCATTTTCGAAAACCATCCGGATACCGATGCCCCCATAAAGGGTGAAACATTACCCTACTATAATGAGGCCGTTGAGATAGCTAAAGAAGCCCATTCGAAAGTCCATCACCTGAGATCAATAGGCTGGGATATAGCGATATCCGATAAAGGGCCGGTGATAATCGAGGGTAATTTCGGCTGGGATCAAATCAGTATCCAGCAAGTCACTCGTCGCGGTATAATCGAGGGCGAATTCGAGGTCGATCTTCGGGCTATGATGAAATCGCATCTGGGCTAACAATAACACGGATTTCCGATATGCAGCAAACATGTAATCACTTGCTTTTGGCTTTTTGATTGATCTATATTTAAACATGCAAATTTTCGGTGTAAATCCCGGCAGGCGTATCGCCTTATATTTCATATTCGCTATACTGATAGGCGGAATACTCCTGTCGTTGCCGATCGCCGGTTCCGGTAAAGATATCAGCTTTCTGGATGCGCTTTTCACCTCCACCTCGGCGGTTTGTGTAACCGGTCTGGTCGTTGTCGATACCGGCAAGGATTTCAGCCTGGTCGGGCAACTCATCATCCTGGCGCTTATTCAGCTTGGCGGGCTGGGCATTATGACATTTGCCACCGCCTTATTCACCGCCCTCGGGTCCAGGCTGTCATTCAGCGAACGTCTCGGGCTTTCACAAAGCTTTTTAGCCGATGATAGAGGCAAGCATGTATCACTCCTTAAAGCGGTTATATTCACGACACTTTCGGTCGAATTGGTAGGAGCGATATTGCTATTTTTCAGATTCTACCCCCAATACCCGGTCGACCGGGCGGCTTACTATGCTGTCTTCCATTCGATCTCGGCTTTCTGTAACGCCGGGTTCTCGCTGTTTTCCAACAGCCTGGAATCATACCAGCACGATATCCCAACCATTCTGATATTCTCGGCTCTGATTATTGCCGGGGGACTGGGATTCGCGGTCATCCGGGAGGTATTCGAGAAAATTAAAAACAGGCAGATACGTTTTTCACTCCATACTAAACTCTGCCTGACCGGTACGATCGTGCTCCTGGTAATAGGTACCGTGGCTTTTCTGGTTGCCGAATACAGAAACACTTTCACCGAGCATAGCCTTATCCAGGGTATTTTCAACTCGTTCTTTCAGTCGGTCACCAGTCGCACGGCCGGGTTTAACATGATTCCTCAAGCCGAGATGACCGAATTCAGTTTGCTGATTACGACTATATTGATGTTTATCGGGGCCTGCCCCGGATCGACAGCCGGTGGAATAAAGATTACGACTATTCTATTGATACTTCTGCTGGCATACAACAAATTCAGGGGTAACACACATGTAGTAGTGTTTAAGAGAACCATCAACGATGAGTCCGTTACGCGGGCGATAACCGTATTCATAATGTCCTCCCTGATGGTAGTTGTCGTGCTCAGCCTTCTCATGTTCGCTGAGGAGAGACCAATCTCCCATTATGTCGCTCATGGCTGGCTGGGAGAGAGCCTGTTCGAGGTGATTTCGGCGTTCGGTACGGTTGGCCTGTCGCTGGGTTTGACTCCGAACTTATCCGGGCTGGGTAAAGTAATAATTATAATAGCCATGTTCGCCGGTCGGGTCGGTCTTCTTACCTTAGCATTTTCGCTTATCAGGCCGACGAAAAAAGGCGAACTGGTTTATGCCGAGGAACCGGTAATGACCGGCTAGAGGAGAACCGATAATATATTCGGGTGTGATAGTATTTGTTTTTGGTAAAGAAGGTTAGATAATGAGTTCATTCTGTGTGATCGGTCTGGGAAATTTCGGTTCGACCGTTGCCCGGCAGTTGACCGAAAAAGGCGGTAAGGTCACCGCTGTCGATATAGATAAAACGAAAGTCCAGGAGGCTCAGGATTATGTCGAACTGGCGATTTTGGGCAATGCCACCGATCATAATTTCCTGGAAAATCTGCATGTGGAAAATTTCGATTGTTTCGTAGTCTCGACCGGTGAGGATTCGCATGCCTCGATACTGGTGACCCTGTATTTGAAAGAGCTAAATGCCAAACGGATAATAGTCAAGGCCAACTCGCACGACCATTCCCGCATACTCAAGAAAGTCGGCGCGGATGAGTCGGTTATCCCCGAGGAAGAGATGGCGGTAAAGCTGGCTCACACCATAGCCCGCCCGAATGTCGTGGATTTCCTGCCCTTAAGTGATGAGTACTCGATTGCCGAGGTTATCACGCCGGAAAAATTCATCGGTAAATCGATCATGAAACTGAAACTCAGACAAAAATTTCACATTGATGTCATCGCGATTAAAAATAGTGATACGGGCAAGTTCAATTTCATCCCTCAAGCGCAGTATGAGATAAACACAGCGGATATCCTGGTGGTACTGGGCAAGCAGGAGGATATCGAGAAGATGCGATTGTAGTAGCTGATTAAGAATGCCGCTTGATTGCTCCGATTCTTTCAGGATCGGAAGGGTATGGGGGCTAAACAGACTATATCCCCGACACACCCACGGGAGATTTCCCAATCCTGAGAGTCAACCGAACGTGGAATAATATCAACCTCGTAATAAGCACAACGAAAAAGACTTTTATCGACCCTATTTATAGAAAATATATAATCCTGATTAGATTATGAAATTGGGAACCGATATCAATATCCCCCGGTTACCCCTCAGGTATCCTACGATATACTAAGATAACTCAAACCGGGGTGTTGCCATATTGTCGGGACATCTCATTAAAGGAGATATTGCTATGAAGCTACGCAAAGAAGACATGCCTATCGCTCTGGAGTTACCGGTGGCGAAATTTCGTGTCACTGATTGGGATAAGATGTCGGTGGCGTATGTCGAGCTGCAAGCGGGTGCGGATGCGACCCCGCTTTTGGAGGGGCTTACCGATGATAAATGTCAGTGTCCGCACTGGGGTTATATGCTCAAGGGCGCTATTCACGTGCGCTACACTGACGGTAAGGAGGAGGTATGCAAAGTCGGTGAGACATTTTACTGGCCGTCCGGTCACACTGTCTGGGTGGATGAGGACACCGCTTTCGTTGAATTCAGCCCGAAAGATGAACTGAAAGAGGTATACGATCATATAGGCGATAAAGCAGCGGCCCTCGCTTAGAGATTATGAGATAATCCTGAAAGCCTCCGTATTCGCGGGGGTTTTTTTGTATTTATAGCAAAGCGCTTATGATTCAAGCGGTAACCCACCAGTAGGGTGGGTAGGCAAAGGATTAGCAGCCTGCTGTCTTATCCAATATTATCCATTTCCAGCATATAGTCATCATAGCCATTGTAATAACGATAACTGCTCCAGCGCCAATCCAAAGGCGATTTTACCAGCCCCCGTTTAACAGGGTTATTATGGCAATAGTTCACTTTCTCCCACATAGATTCCTCATCCCGGCAGTTATGATCATAGCATCGCCGTTGCCAGAATGTAAATCGCATCAGATGATTTCTTCGCACTGTCAGCTTTCCAAGAAGCGGTGATTTAGCTGCATCCAGTATCTCATGAATCTGTCTTGATGATACCTGTTTGATCTCGCCGATGATCGCCCCGGCTCTGGTGCCTTGATCGGGTAGAATTAACAGATGAACATGTTCTGGCATCAGTACATAGCCTATGAGTTTGAAATGGAGCTTGTTCTTGGCTGCTTTTATAGAATCAATTACAATCTGCCGGTATTTGTTATTCGTAATAAGCGGCATACTTTGATGGGTGCAGAAAGTTATAAACCTCGCTTGGTTTAGATTATCATAGTGCTTTAATTTCATAATGCTTTCAGGTTTTTCTATGTCACTGCCTGATATTTTATTGTCAGGTAAAATCGGGCTTACCCACCCTACTGGTGGGTTACCTGTTTAGAGAATATGAGATAATCCTGAAAGCCTCCGTATTCGCGGGGGCTTTTTTGTTTTTATAGCAAAGCGCTTATGATTCAAGCGGTAGCCCACCAGTAGGGTGGGTGGGCAAAGAATTAGCAGTCTGCTGTCTTATCCAATATTATCCATTTCCAGCATATAGTCATCATAGCCATTGTAATAACGATAACTGCTCCAGCGCCAATCCAAAGGCGATTTTACCAGCCCCCGTTTAACGGGGTTATTATGGCAATAGTTCACTTTCTCCCACATAGATTCCTCATCCCGGCAGTTATGATCATAGCATCGCCGTTGCCAGAATGTAAATCGCATCAGATGATTTCTTCGCACTGTCAGCTTTTCAAGAAGCGGCGATTTGGATGTATCCAGTATTTCGTGAATCTTTTTTGATGATACCTGTTTGATCTCGCCGATGATCGCCCCGGCTCTGGTGCCTTGATCGGGCAGGATTACCAGATGAACATGTTCCGGCATCAGTACATAGCCTATGAGTTTGAAATGGAGCTTGTTCTTGGCTGCTTTTATAGAATCAATTACAATCTGCCGGTATTTGTTATTCGTAATAAGCGGCATACTTTGATGGGTGCAGAAAGTTATAAACCTCGCTTGGTTTAGATTATCATAGTGCTTTAATTTCATAATGCTTTCAGGTTTTTCTATGTCACTGCCTGATATTTTATTGTCAGGTAAAATCGGGCTTACCCACCCTACTGGTGGGTTACCTGTTTTTCAAGTCTATTTACTATTTGCTTTTCCTTTTGTGATTTTTGCATTAAATATTTCATCTTCCGATAGCACATATAATTTGCGCTCTTCTATTTCTTCACCGTTTTCATCAATGAAGAAATACCTTCCCTTGTTATAAGTAATTAATAAGAATACTTTATTTTCATCGATTTCCGTATTATCCTCTTTTAAATTAAAACTTATCCGATTAATGTCACTTCCCCCTCTTAACACTTCATTTCCTCGTGCAATTCCATGAATCCTGGCTACTGTTCCAATAATAATCATAAATATAACTATTCTTGCAATTGCCTTATTCATTTCCGGATAAGGAATTTTATCACTAAGAAAAATATCAATAATAGTAATAATCACAATACAACCTAAGCAGAATAATCTCCAAAAACATTCCCATTCAATAAATTCTCTAATGAATAGTAACCAAAAACCAACAGGGATAAAGTAAGTAATTAGTATTGATAATACTTTTACAACTCCTGCTGCAACATGATTTGCTATCTTTATATATCTGATTGAGTAAAAAATCATCATTAGAATTAAACAGGCTAAATAATAAACTGAATTCACATAGTAGTACATATAGTCGAATTCTACCATATTACTTGCTACTGAGACTTGCTTTAAGTATGCGTGTATCGATGCATACCCGTAAAAACAGATAGTAATTGCCCCAATTAATACGATGGATGAAATATATTTAAAGCTCTCTTTTAAAAATGCGTTAAACATAACTTATTATTAGTAAGAATTTTCAAATCAGTCAACGGGTAACCCACCAGTAGGGTGGGAAGGTAAAGAATTACCACCCGTGTTTATCCTTTATCACCATATCTAGCCACAATATTAAATTCTATATAGAATATTTATTCCTTGATGTCAAGTATTATAACCTTTGTGCGTTTACATCATTAGCCATCAACCATGCGGGACTACCCACCCTACTGGTGGGTTACCGCAGCCCCTCTATCTCCCTATTTTGCGGGGACATTGATTTTCGGTAGTTGATTTAATATTGAGGGGGTAACATCATTTTAGATACTAGCAATTTACTTCCCGCGTTCTCCCCCCTTGACACCTTCCCCCATTTAACATATTTTAACATCCCTGTATTGGAACTCATGGGCGGGTTTTTGGGTAAAAATTCCAATAAAATGAGCAACCGGCTTTAAAACTCGTTCCCGGATGGCATTATTACGCCGCCGGGCACAAAAATTCGCCCGGGGCGTAAAAAACTGCCTAAGATGATAAACACGGAGGTGCAATGGACCCACAGATAGAGGAAATTCAACAGCTAATCGACAAACAGGCCGCCTTTGTCGGTCGCTTAACCGATGAGATCGGGAAAGTCATTGTCGGCCAGAGCTACCTTATCGAACGCCTGCTAATCGGGCTTCTAGCCGATGGCCACATCCTGATCGAGGGCGTTCCCGGTCTGGCTAAGACACTGGCAGTCCGCACGTTATCGGATGCTGTCAAGACCGAGTTCAAACGTATACAGTTTACCCCCGACCTTCTGCCGGGCGATTTAACCGGTACCATGGTCTTCTCCGAGGGCAAATTCACGCCGCGTAAAGGCCCGATTTTCGCCAATTTCATCCTCGCGGATGAGATAAACCGCGCGCCCGCCAAAGTGCAGTCGGCCTTGTTAGAGTCGATGCAGGAACGGCAGGTGACAATCGGCGAGCAGACATATCCACTGCCCAACCCGTTTCTGGTGCTGGCAACGCAGAACCCGATCGAGCAAGAGGGCACTTACCCGCTGCCCGAGGCGCAGGTGGATCGTTTCATGCTCAAGCTCAAAGTCGGTTACCCCGGTCGGGATGAGGAGTACGCCATCCAGGAGCGGATGACAGTTAAGGATATACCGACGGTTACGCCGGTTATCACACCCGAGGAGATTTTAAAAGCCCGCGAGGCGGTGTACAAAATCTATATAGATGAGAAAGTGAAAAATTACATCGTCGATATAGTAATGGCCTCCCGCGAGCCGGATAAATATAATCTCGATATTAAGGATCTTATCGCTTACGGAGCCAGCCCTCGTGCCACTATCTACCTTAATATGGCGGGACGGGCACACGCTTTCTTGCAGGGGCGCGCTTTTGTCACCCCCGATGATATCAAGTCAATCGGCCCCGATGTTCTCCGTCACAGGGTAATACTGAGCTACGAGGCGGAGGCTGAGGAGCTGACATCCGAGGATATCGTACAGAAAATATTTGATGGTGTCGAAGTACCGTAACCATGTTGACTAAAGAGCTATTCAAGAAAATCAGGCGTATAGAGATAAAAACCTCGCGCCTGGTTAACGATGTTTTCTCGGGCGAATATCATTCGATATTTCGCGGCCGGGGTATGGAGTTCTCCGAAGTACGGGAATATATGCCGGGGGATGATATCCGGACTATCGACTGGAACGTGACCGCCCGGTATAACCATCCCTATGTTAAAATCTTCCGCGAGGAGCGCGAGCTAACTGTCATGCTGGCGGTCGATCTCTCGGCCTCGGGAGATTTCGGCTCGGGTGATCGGATGCGCCGCGAGATAGCCGCCGAGATAGCCGCCGTGCTGGCATTTTCGGCCACCAAAAACAACGATAAGGTCGGGTTGATACTTTTCACCGATAAGACCGAGAAATTCATCCCGCCGAAAAAGGGACGGAATCACGTACTCAGGCTGATACGCGAGGTGCTGTATTTCAAACCCGAGGGTAAGAAAACCGATATCGCCGGCACGATGGATTACCTTCTAAGGGTGATAAAGAAACGCTCGGTGATGTTCCTGATCTCTGATTTCCTCGATGGCGATTATCAGCGCTCGTTGAGTTTAGCGGCTAAACGGCACGATCTGATAGCGGTTGATATTTACGATCAGCTCGAGCGACGCCTGCCGAAAACGGGCGTAATCAACCTGGTTGACCTGGAGAGCGGCAAGGAGATGCTGGTGGATTTCTCCGATGCCGATACCCGCCGCAATTTAGCCGTACAGTCCGAGAAAATCAAAGGCGAGCGGAAAACGTTTTTCCGTCGCAATAAAATAGATACGATTGAGATAAGCACCGACAGCGATTACACCGAACCGCTGTACCGGTTTTTCGAGAGACGAGCCAAACGGACAAGACATTAAGATGATGAATATGATGAGGCTTAAGATATCTAATCTGGTTCCCAACTCGAGTTTGGGAATCGGTGGAATTGTGTCATTACGAATGAGCGAAGCGATTGAAGTAATCTGGATTTCTACCCGGCTGCGGAGGTTAACATGATTAGCAGTACCAGTAATTCCAAGATTCAGATTGCCACGCGTCCTACGGTCGCTCGCAATGACAGCGGGGGGATAGGCTATCTCGTTCCCAAACTGAGTTTGGGAACGCAGGTGTTGGAGAAACTCTGTTTCGATTTATGGGGTGGATTGTTCTATATGGTACGATTGCTGTGGCGAAACAAAGTTCCTCAAGTACGGGGATTCCAAAATCGGATTTTTGGAACCAGGAGCGCTGCGTTCCCTTTGGTCGCTCGCAATGATGTTAGTTTGATAGGAGCCAGAGGATTATTTACGTTACTGATGGTTCTGGTGCTTTGCCTGCCCGCCATGGCGCAGACTGACTCTACCGATATCGAGTTGATCGATCCGATCAAGTTCGATGTTAAGGTCAAGCCCGATACCGCCACAATCGGCGATGATATCGAGGTGACAATCAGCGTGACCTACCCTGACAGCCTGGAGCTGACAAAACCCTCGACCAGGGAAAGCGATGATATCGTGGTTAAAGGCGAGCCGGAAATAAAATCGAAAGATAGCCGGGGGATGAAAACCGATATCTACAAATACAGGGTAGCGGCTTTCACGATAGGCGAGGTGGAACTGCCGTATTTCGAGTTCTATTATTATGATAAAGAGGGCAATCAGAACTCGCGAATAGCCCCGATAGAGACAGTCCAGATAGTCTCAGTGCTTCCCGAAAAAGCCCAACAGGATACCCTTCAACAACCACTCGATCACCGCGATATCGTACCGCCGAAAGGCTTACCGTTAATCTGGTGGCCATACGCGGTTAGCGCGGGCGTATTGATATTACTGGCAGCGGCTTACTGGTATTTCTTCAAGTACAGGGTAAAGCAAACCGAGATACCCGAAACACCACCGGAACCGCCTTTCGATGTGGCAATCCGTCGCTTGAACGACCTGGACTCCCGTGACCTGCCCGGTAAGGGTAAATTCAAGCAGTTCTATATAGAACTAACCGAGATCATCCGTCAATACATAGATGGCCGGTTCGAAATACCGGCGGCCGAGTCGACTACATTCGAACTCAAGAAGATATTGAAACATCCCGAGATAACCCGCGAACAAACCCGAGTTATTCTCGATATGTTAGCCCGGGCTGATATGATAAAGTTCGCCAAGCATGAGCCGAACACCGATGATTTGCCGAAAGATTTCAGCATGGTCAAGGATTTCGTAGTCGAAACTAAACCTCGAGAGATAGTCGAGGAGGAGAAAAATCAGGAGGTGAGCGCATGAGCAGATTCGCCTCACCATATATGTTGTTTCTTCTGGTGATACCGCTGGGTTATCTGGCGATGTACTACATATTCAAGTTTATCAAACCCTCAACGCTGGCTTATTCCGATACCAGGTTACTATCTAAATCGAAACTCACCTGGAGGATATTGGTTTATCGTGCGCTGCCGGTATTAACTGTCGCCGGCCTGTGCTTGACTATAATCGCGGCCGCCAGACCGCAGGCCGGGCACGGAGAGCAGGAGGTATTTACTGAGGGTATCGATATCATGCTGGTGCTTGATATATCCACCTCTATGATGTCCGAGGATTTCAAGCCCGATAATCGCCTGGTTGTATCCAAAAACGTGATACGTAATTTCATCGAAGGCCGACAGGGTGACAGAATCGGATTGGTCGTGTTCGCCCGTCAGGCGTTTACCCAGTGCCCCCTGACAACCGATTATCAACTGCTGATCGAGTATCTCGATGAGGTAGATTTCAATATGGTGGATGACGGCACGGCAATAGGCCTGGCGCTGGCGATAGCGGGCAACCATCTGCAGGAATCGGATGCCGAAAGCAAGATAGTCGTTCTTCTGACAGATGGCGTAAATAACGCCGGCCAGATAGATCCGATCACGGCCGCCAAAGCGATTTCGGCGTTGGGGATTAAAGTTTACACTATCGGCGCGGGTAAGCAGGGACTGGTTGACTATCCCTACACCAGCCCGATATTCGGCAAGCAATATCGTAAGGTCAAATCGGAAATCGATGAGGAGACACTCCAGGAGGTGGCCGGGATCACTAACGGTAGATTTTTCCGGGCGACCAACAGCGAGGCTCTGCAGGAGATCTACGATGAGATTTCCGAAATGGAGCAAACCAAGATAGAGGTCAAGGAATATTACAGGTACGAGGAGATGTATACCGGTTTCTTGAGCTGGGGATTGGTCTTGATCGGGCTGGCCCTGGTTTTAGGTAGTACGGTAATAAGGAGCGCGCCATGAGATTCCTTAATGAGAACATGCTTTATTTTCTGCTTTCGATACCGGTTATCGTGTTGATATTCATAATCGGCTCGAGCATGATAAAAGAGCGCCTGGCCAAACTGGGCGGAGCGCAAATAGCCAGGATTGCCGCCAGAAGCGTATCGGGAAGAAGGCGGCGGTTGAAACAAGTATTGACCGTGATTGGTATTACCCTGATGATATTCGCGTTGGCTCGTCCGCAGTACGGCTCAGAACTCATCAAGATAAAATCCACCGGTACCGAGGTGGTAATCGCGCTGGATGCCTCGCTTTCGATGCTGGCCTCGGATTTTTACCCGAATCGATTCGAGAAAGCCAAGCGTGAAATTATCAGCCTGGTTTCCAACCTCGCCGGCGAGAGCATCGGCTTGATTCTGTTCTCCGGAGTGCCGGTCATCCAAAGCCCGTTAACTGTCGATCACAGCGCTTTTCGCATGTCTCTCGATGTTGCCAAAGTGGGGATAATTTCCGATACCGGTACCAACCTCGAGCGGGCGATCGAGAAAGCCGCCGGAAGTTTCACCGAGGTAACCAACGCCGATAAGGTGCTGGTGATATTCACCGATGGTGAATCGCAGGATGGCGATGCCGTGGCCGCAGCCGAGAAGTACGAGGATAAGTTCAGGATATTTACGGTCGGAGTTGGCACCGCCCAGGGAGAACCCATCCCGGCGCGGGATATCGACGGCACTATCGAGGGCTACAAGAAAGATCCCAACGGCCAGACAGTTATCTCCAAACTGAACGAGCCGTTATTGCGCGATATCGCGGATGCAGCCGATGGCGCTTATTACAGGGCTACGCCGGGCGAACGCGAGTTGCAGACTATCATAGAGAAAATAAAACGCATGGAAAAAGGTGAGACAGAAGGCAATTACCGTCGTATATATGAGGAGAAATTTCAGTATTTCCTCATTCCGGGAATTTTACTGATCGGTATGGCGTTGTTTATCGGGGAGCGCAGGGAAAATGAATAAATACACTGTAGCGCTTTTAATACTTTTCATAAGCTCCGTAACTTTCGGGGATGATTACCGAAAGTACATGAATAAGGGCGAGGATCAATACAAGGAGGAAAAATTCTCCGAGGCGGTCGAAAATTACCGTCAGGCGGAGGTGCTAAAACCCGAGGATCCGACAGCCTCATTCAATACCGGCGCCTCGTTTTATAAAAGCGGTGACTATGCAAAAGCAGCCGAGAAATTCCTTCAGACAACATCCCTGACCGATGGTAAATTACAGAGCGAATCGTATTACAATCTCGGGAATTCGCTATTCGAGGCGCAGGATTATAATAATGCGATTAATGCTTTTAAAAGCTCGTTAATGCTTGACCCCTCGAACGAGGATGCTAAATTCAATTACGAGCTGGCACAGAAGAAACTCGAAGAACAGCAGCAGCAACAACAGCAGCAGAACCAGGATCAGCAAGACCAACAGGATCAGCAGGATCAAAAAGATCAACAGAACCAGGATCAGCAGGACCAGCAACAACAGGACCAGGATCAACAGCAACAACAAAATAAAGACGATCAGCAGAAACAGGACGAGCAACAACAGCAGCAGGATCAGCAAAAGCAGGAAGATCAACAGCAGAAACCGAAACCTAAAAAAGGTGAGATGTCCGAGGAGGAGGCTAAAGCTCTTCTGGATGCTTTTAAACAGGATGAAAAAAACGTACAAGAACAACTTAAAAAATATAAAGTACCGCAGCAAACTCGTCGCGATTGGTAGCGCGTTACTGGTACTCGCTTTATGCGGTATCGCCCTGGCGCAGGATATAGAGCTTTCAGCAAGTGTCGATAAAAACAATGTCGGATTGGGCGAGTCGATCGAGCTGACTATCTCGGTATCCGGGCCGGTGCGCTCTATCGATAAGCCTTTATTGCCGGATCTCTCCGATTTCGATATTTACTCCTCTGGTACCAGCTCCAATATATCCATCGTTCCGGGTTCGATCAGTTATAAAACAGATTATACGTACATACTCGTGCCCCGCAAAACCGGCTCGTTCACTATAAATCCGGTGACAGTCGAGCATAAAGGCAAGGTATATACCACCGATCCGATAAAGATTGCGGTAGGCTCGCTTCCCGGACAGCAACCACCTCAACAAAATCAGCAAACACCATCCCGGCGAAGTGCGCCCGGGAGTAATCAGCAGAGCAATCAAGCACAAAAAGCCGATGACTTCTTCATCGAGCAGGTCGTGGATAATTCCCGTCCTTATGTAGGCCAGCAAATAACCCTGATATTCAAATTCTATCAAGCGGAAAATTTGTACGAACAACCCACGCTCAAATGGCCTTCATTTAACGGTTTCTGGGTGGAGGATTTACCGCCGAACAAAACCGAAAATAAACGAGTAGGCGGACGGGCTTATCGCGTTACCGAGATAAGAAAAGCCCTGTTCCCGACAGTCGCCGGCAAGTTACGTATCGAACCGACCACGATGAGTATACCGCCGCAGGCCTGGCGCGATCCGTTCGATTTTTTCAATCGTCGGCGTACCAGGCAATCTCTGGCCGAGAAAAACCTTACCACGAAAGGTATCACTATAAACGTGAAAGAGCTGCCTGAAAATGGTAAACCCGAAAGTTTCACCGGCGCTGTCGGCACGTATAATTTCCGGGTCTTCGTGGATAAAGACACTGTAGAGATCGATCAGCCTATCGCCTTGAAAGCGGTTATCTCCGGTAATGGCAATATCAAAAAACTGCCGGCGATAGAGATACCCGAACTGGATAATTTCCGTTTATATGATTCCGGCGCCAATGAAAGTATCTCCAAGCAGGGCTTTAAAGTTTCGGGTTCTAAATCGTACGAATGGGTGTTGATTCCGACGACGGCCGGGGAGTATATGCTGCCGGAATTGAAATTCTCGTATTTCGATCCCTGGTCGAAAAGATACAAATCAGCATTTAAAACACCGGGTCAGGTGAGAGTCAAACCCACCTCTATCTCCTCGATGAATCCCGGCGATATGCCTGTTAATGTTATACCCGCCGCCAGAAAAAGCTTGAACTATATTATCACCGATTTGACCGATAACAAAACCGGCAAAGCTTTGTACCAGCTTCCCTGGGTGTGGATTTTACAGCTGTTACCCGTTTTCTGGATAGTCGGGTTGACCGTTTACGTGAATTATCGCAAACGGCTCGAGGGTGATTCCGCTTATGCCCGCCGTCTGATGGCTACCAAAGCGGCCAAGAAAGCTTTAAGCGAGGCGCGCGACGGTTTCGATTCGCCGGAGAAATTTTATGGTAATATCTATAACGGCATCGTCGGGTTTATTTCCGACAAACTGAATATCAGCGCCGCCGGTATGACCAACCTGCAGATAATCGACCATCTGAAACGAACCGGCAAATGCGAAAATATCAGAGATGATTTCGAGGAGTTCTTAAAGCGCTGTGATGCCGGCAGGTTCTCGCCGATAAAACCGGATCAAGCCGAGATGCAACAAAATTATGATAAAGCCGAACAGCTACTTTCCGAGCTTGACAGGGGGCTCAAATGAGAAAAAATATACTCATCTTACTAACGCTTTCGCTGCTATTTGCCTTTTTCTCATCGGCCCTCGGAGATGATATCTTATGGGCTCAGGCGAATAAGGCCTATGATGAGGGCGACTACACCGGGGCCGTGGACGGCTACCTGAAACTTCTGGAAAAAGGTAAACGTACCCCCGAGGTATACCACAACCTGGGTAACGCTTATTTCAAATCGGATAAGCTGGGACTGGCGATCGCCGCCTACCGTCACGCGATAAATATCGATCCCTCGTTCAATCCGGCCCGGGAGAATCTCGAATACGCCCGTCAATTCACGGTCGATAAAGTCGAGGAGAAGCCTCGCGGGTTTTTACTGAATATCTGGTTTGGCCTGAGCGGATTATTTTCGCCGCAGGGGCATTTCATATTTTCTATGGTCGTTTTCTGGCTAATAATCGGGATTTTATCTCTGTATATACTCCGGTTCGGTCGTCGCGAGATACATACTTATTTGTTGATCTTGCTTGGGATTGTTTTTATCTTAGAATCTGTCGTAACATACTCGGTGATCGATCGGGAGCAGAACACCAAATGGGGTGTGATGACCGCGACCTCAGCCGAGCTTAGAGAGGGACCGGGCGAAGATTTCGGAAAGATATTCACCGGCCACGAGGGACTGGAATTTAAGATTTTGTCTCAAAGGCAGGGCTATTACCTGGTTGAACTCCGCAATGGGTTGAAAGGCTGGATGAGATCCTCCCTGCTGACGGAGATATAGTTTGACCATATTAAAAAGAAAGCGATTCTGGGCGTCAATAATTGTGCTCCCGGTGATTATTTGGCTTTTTCGAGATTTCAATTTCGAAGAAGTCTGGGGTTTAATTAAATCTATTAATTTCTGGTATCTAATTCCCTTAAGCGTGTCTGAGCTGGCTATCGCTTTCACTCGTTCACAGAGATGGAAATATATTATCGATCCGGGTAAGAAAATCGGTACCTGGGATATATTCTCGACCTTCTCGATTGGTATGATGATGAACCTTGTTATGCCGGCCCTGACCGGACAGGTAGCACGGATTATTTTAATCTCAAAAAAAGAGGGTATTAAAAAAACTTTCGCTTTTACTTCTTTAGTACTCGAGGTATTGTTTGATGCTATCGTTCTTGTCTTTTTGCTTGTGCTTGTTTCAACATTCTATGTAATACCCGATGACATGTCAGCCTGGTGGCATATCGGGGCTCTGGTCGTTATTGGTTTGGCTGTTGCTTTATTCTGGATGTCTCGAAAACACGGAGGTTCAAGCGCCGAGTTAAAAGAAGGCAGATTCAAACAGATAAACTCATTTAGAGAGAAGATGCGAGAGATGGAGGCCACTTTTATTTACGGCCTCAAGATGCTTCGCTCCAGGAAGCATCTGTTTTTAGTAACCGGACTTACGATATTATCCTGGAGTTTTCAGGCAATAATGGTATTTCTTCTAATTAAGGCGTTTGGCCTGGAAATCGATCTATGGGGTTCGGTTGTTGTTATGGTAATAAATACCGTTCTGGTTACTATTGTAATATTCCCGGTGAATATCGGTATGTTTCAGTTTGCCTGTGTTATCGCTCTTGGCCTGTTTGGTATTGAAAAGCAGACCGCGCTCAGTTTTTCGATCGTGCTGCATTTCTTCAATTATCTGCCGCCGGTGCTTTTAGGATGGTTATTCTCGCTTAAAGAGGGATTGAGTATCAAGAAATTGTATAAAGAGCGTTCGGATTCAGAAGATCAGGAGATCAACCTTGGGCCGGTTGAATTGCATGAATCGGTAAAAAAGTAACAATCAAATCGTAAAATTGGTATAAATCTGGTTGTTTTTTGTAATAGTATATCAAATATAGCACTTTTGTGCCGAATAAATTGTTAGTATCCCTTAAGTTAGAGATAGATAAAAGGAGGATAATTTGAGGTTTCTAGTTACCGGCGGAGCCGGATTTATCGGATCGAACATTGCCCGCCAGCTGATTGAAAAAGGCTATTTCGTAAGAATTATTGACAACTTTGCTACGGGCAGACGGGAAAACCTTCATGGCATAGAGGATGATATCGACCTGGTTGAAGGCGATATACGCGATTTCTGGACGGTGATTAAAGCTACCCGTGGTATCGACTACATCCTGCACGAGGCCGCATTGCCGTCAGTACCGCGCTCCATCGATAACCCATTGACCACTACCGAGGTCAATATCAATGGAACTCTGAACCTTCTGGAAGCCGCCCGCTACAACAATGTAAGGCGAATGGTGTACGCCTCCTCCTCCTCGGTTTACGGTGATTCGCCGATTATGCCCAAAGAGGAGACCATGAAAACCATGCCGAAATCGCCCTATGCTATAACCAAGCTGGCCGGTGAGGCATATTGCATGAACTTCTACCAGTTATATGGTTTGGAGACCGTGGCTATTCGTTATTTCAATGTCTTCGGTCCTCGCCAGAATCCGTACTCGCAATATTCGGCGGTTATCCCGATATTCGTGAAGCTGCTCAAAGAGGAAAAACGACCTACGATTCACGGTGATGGTTTGACCTCGCGCGATTTTACCTATATCGATAACGTGGTGAATGCCAATATTCTCGCTTGCGAAAAGAAAGATGCCGCGGGGAATATATTTAATATCGCCTGCAATAAAGCCTATACCCTTAACGACCTGGTAACCAAACTCTGCGATATCATGGGCGTTAATGTCGAACCGATTCACGGGCCGGAGAAAAAGGGTGATGTCAAACACTCGCTGGCTGATATCTCCAAAGCCAAATCGATTCTTCACTATGATGTCTCGATCGATTTCGATGAGGGCTTGAAAAAAGTAGTCGAGTGGTACACCCGCGAAAAGTAAGCTATCTTTTGGAATTGTCGTGAAAGATTCTAGGAGTCGACAGAAATCCTTTTCTGGCGAAATACTGCAGGAATACAGGTGGCGGGAAAGTATTCCCACCACCTCAACTATAAACTATCGCTAATGGGAATTGTTGAAAAAGTATCTTCCCGAATCGCTGGGCGGACGAAGTTTTTTGCTTATCCTTTCCCGGCGACAGAATGCATGATAGCCGGTGGCGGGAAAGGATTCCTACCATCTCATGTTAGTTTTTCAATAGCTCCTATGAGGAAATCTTCATTGCATATATCCGATATGAGTTCCGGTATAAATGCCTTGATTACACATTCATACTGGTATATCTTTAGGTCATTGGAGGCCCTATGAAAGGCATCGTACTGGCCGGCGGTCTGGGCACCCGGCTGTATCCACTGACCAAGATAACTAATAAGCATCTCTTGCCGGTTTACGATAAACCGATGATTTATTATCCCATCACCACGTTGGTCGAGGCCGGTATACGCGAAATTATGGTAGTCACCGGTGGTAATAACGCCGGCGATTTCTTGAAGCTTCTGGGGAATGGCTACGAGTTCGGTTTAAAGCATCTCAATTTTACCTATCAGGAAAACGAGGGCGGGATTGCCGAAGCGGTTGGCCTGTGTGAGTATTTCGCCGGGAATGAGAAAGTGGTAATTATCCTGGGTGATAATATTATCGAGAAAAGCATAAAGGCTGATGTCGCCGCGTTCGCCAAACAGGAGAAAGGCGCGAAAATTATTCTTAAGCGCGTGAAAAATCCATCCGAGTACGGCGTAGCCGAGGTAAAAAGCGATAAAATCATGAATATCGTGGAAAAACCCAAAAAGCCGAAATCCGACCTTGCGGTTATCGGCGTTTATATGTACGATAACCGTGTGTTCGATATTGTCAAACGGCTAGAGCCCTCCAAACGCGGCGAGCTGGAGATTACCGATGTCAACAATGCCTATATCCAGGCCGGGTTGATGACGTACTCGGTATTGAAAGGCGGTTGGGCGGATGCCGGCGAGTCTATCGATGCCTATAACGAGACTATTAATTTCGTGCGGAAAAAAGCTTTAAGGAAGAAGTAGGAAAATGCAGTTAATCGATGGTGTAAAGATAAAGAAACTGAAAGTCATTGCCGATGAGCGCGGCCGCCTGGCTGAAATTCTTCGCGTTGATGACGAGATATTCGAGAAATTCGGGCAGGTTTATTTCACTACCGCATACCCCGGCGTGATAAAGGCCTGGCATTATCATAAAAAGCAGCGCGATAATTTCGCCGCGGTTTCGGGAATGATTAAGCTGGTACTCTATGACGCCCGCGAGGATTCGGCGACATACAGGATGATAAACGAATTCTTCATAGGCATACATAATCCCACCCTGATATCGATCCCGGCGGTCGTGTATCATGGTTTCAAGTGCATCTCGTTATCCGAGGCAATAGTCATAAATACGCCCACCATGCCATACGATCACGATAAGCCCGATGAGTACCGCCTGGTGGCGCATGACCCGAGTATACATTACGACTGGGCGCGTGAAGATCATTAGGGGATATTACCAATGAGAATCCTGGTAACCGGTGGTGCGGGTTTTATCGGTTCTAATTTCATTCGCCTCCTGGTGAAAGAACATCCCGATTGGCACATTACTAATTTCGATAAACTCACCTATGCCGGCAGCCAACGGAACCTCGCCGATATCGAAAGCCATATCAATTACGAGTTCGTCAAAGGTGATATTGCCGATCAGGAGGATGTCGAATCGGTGTTCGCCGGGGGGTTCGATTACGTAGTGAATTTCGCTGCCGAGACACATGTCGACCGATCATTGTACGATCCGCAAATATTTTTCAAAACCAATGTGTTGGGCACGCAGATTCTCCTGGAACGGGCTATAAAGATGGGCGTTGGAAAATTCATGCAGATATCCACCGATGAGGTGTACGGATCGATTAAGCCGCCTGATTATGCCGATGAGTCATATCCGCTTAATCCCAGCTCTCCTTACGCCGCCAGCAAGGCCTCCGCCGATTTGCTGGTAAATTCATATTATAAAACTCATGGCCTGCCGATCGTGATAACCCGTACCTGCAATAATTACGGGGCTTATCAATTCCCCGAGAAGATTATCCCGTTTTTCATATTTAAAGCGCTTAATGATGAGCGCTTACCGGTTTACGGGGATGGCTCTAATATCCGCGATTGGATTTTTGTGGAGGATAATTGTAAAGCCTTACTCGCGATTCTTCGGCAGGGCAATACCGGAGAGATATACAATATCTCAGGTGATATGATGATTTCCAATCTCGAATTGACAAAAGCTATTCTAGCGAACCTGGACAAACCCGATGAACTCGTTACATTCGTGAAAGACAGACCGGGGCACGATCTGCGCTATGCCATAAACGCCTCCAAAATAAAAAGAGAACTGGGCTGGAACCCTCGGGTTAATATCGAGGATGGTTTGGCAAAAACGATCGAGTGGTACAAAAACAACCTTGATTGGTGCCGGAGTGTATGCTCGAGTGAATACCGCGAATTTTATGATATCCATTATAAAGACCGCCAATGAGTAGAATCCTGATAACAGGCGCGGCCGGCCTTTTAGGACAGAACCTGGTCGGGCAATTACTAGAAAAACACCACCTTCAGGCAGTTGATAAGACTGCTAATCCTTTTGATGAAAGCTGCGGTATCGATTACCTGCAGGCAGATCTAACGAGTTTCGAATCCATCAGACCGACTATACTTGCTTTCGGGCCGGAATACATTTTCAACTGCGCCGCTCTAACCGATGTCGACCGTTGTGAAACCGAGAGAGAGTTGGCTGATAAACTCAATTTCGAACTGGTCAATCATCTGCTTTCGATACCGGTGAAAAAGATAATTCATTATTCCAGCGATTATGTTTTCGACGGCTCCTCGGGGCCATATAAAGAGGATGATCGAACCGAGCCGATTAACTATTACGGCTTGACGAAACTCCATTCGGAAAATATCTTGATGAATTCCGGTGTTGATTATTTGATTATACGAACCAATGTTTTATTCGGCATAGCAATTGGTGTGAAAAATAATTTCGTTAGCTGGGTGAAAGAGAGCCTCGAACGCGGCGAGAGTATAAGCGTTGTTGATGATCAGTTCAATAATCCGACCCTGGCCTCGAACCTGGCGAAAGCCTCGGTAGAAGTGGCTTTTAACGATACCAAAGGTATCTTGCATATAAGCGGCGATCAATACCTTTCCAGATATCAGGCTGCGCTGATAATCGCCGAACACCATAAGCTGGATACGAATCTCATTCGGAGATCGACTTCCTCGCAAATTTCTCAAAAAGCTAAAAGACCGCTTAAGGGTGGTCTCGTAATTGATAAAGCGAAAGCAATTCTTAAAATAAAGCTGATACCTTTTACCGAAAGCTACGTTTTAATTGCGAATAAGCTCTGATAATTAATCGTCAACCAACTTAATATAACGTAATAATGTGGTTATTCTTACCTGATTCCGTAGTTGAAAAATTGTGCAAAAAAAGAAAGCCGAGTCGAAAGCGCGCCCCCCTTGGCACTAACTCCTCAGCTTCCTTGGGCTTTGATATTTCTATCCTTTGTTATAATAATATCGGGAATAAATCTATACTTGTCAATACTACTTAAATAATGATGGATTGCGTAACGTATTGTACGCAATATTTATTTAGCCTGGATTTTTTAAAAACGACGTCAAATTAACATTTTTGTTAGCCAGGCCCAGTTTATGGCGAATTCTTTCACGGTGTTTCTGGATTGTGGCAACCGATAAATTTAATGCTTTGGCTACCTCCTTGGAGGATGAACCGCCTTTTATGAGATTGCAAATCTCTACCTCTCTTGGGGATAGGCGAGAATATAGATGCATTAGTCCGCCTGATGAGGCGGCCAGTTCCCTTATCGAACTCGACAGCAAATCATAATAGGTGTGATTAACCGTGCCGTCATTATTGACCATTTTATTAAGAGTAGGTATTACCATTTGGTCAATTCTCTGGGCTACCTTGTGGCGTATCTCCATTTTCTCCTCCTCGATGGAGGCCAGTACCTCGCGCAGGGCTACGTTTTTTTCCTCGAGTAGTTGTCTTTCTCTCTGGAGATGGCCTAAAAATAGTATCTCGTTTATTCTCTTGCCGGTATATTCAGCTATATCCTCGATGAATAGGGCTGATTTATGATTGATTCGTTTACCTGAAAAGGTCGTGTCCGCTATCAGCCAGCCGGTGTGGTCGACTATCTGATTGGAGATCGGCGTTAATAGCCTTTCTGAATTATGCCCGTTGCTGCTACTAATCAGATATGAATTACTTATTCTCGATAAGCTATTCGAGCGCCCAGATATTTTTTTAATTAATTCCGGGAGTTCTTTTTTCATCAGAATAATATCTTTTTGGCCTACTCCCAGGTAGTCAAGATGGCTGATTTTTCTGTCGTTATCAACCAGGATAAAAACAGAATGCTTTAAAAGTTCGGCCTCCGCTAGGGCTTTACATGCCGCCTTAAGGCATTCCTGAACTTCACCGGTATTTCTGAGTTTATCCGCCAGTTTCGATTTGGCCTTATTAATCAGCTCTTCCTGATTTCTTTCGGTTATATCGGTCACGACCGAGAAGCTGCCTCTGAACTCGTTATTCTGTCCCCACATGGGTTTGGGCGATATAATCGTAACTACGCTGCGGTTATCGACCGCCCGCCAGGTAAGCTGGTAAGGAGTGACTCCGCCTTTTTTGCGTTTTTCCCAGTTTTCTCTCAATATGTTTTTATTACGGGAATCAAGGAAATCCTCGATATTGCGCCGAATGAGATCCGCCGGATTGACCTTCAACAAGTCAGCCATTTTTTCGTTTATATAAGTAAAACGAAGATTGCTGTCGGATACCAGCAAACCGTCGTTCATGGACTCGACCAGATTACGGAATTGCTCCTCGCTTTCCCTTAAGGCCTCGCCCGCTTTTACGCGTTCTATAATCGCTCCGAACTGGGTAGCGAGTTGTTCGAGTATCTTTACCATATCCAGGGGAACGTTGTTTTCCCTGCGGTCCGCACAGTGAATTAAACCGATAATCTTGCGGTCAACCTTGATCGGAATCAGCGCTACCGATTCATAGCCGTATTTATTGCAGCCGATTCGCGGTTGGTTTTTATCCTCTTCTACCATCCGGGCTATGTGTTTTGAGATATTATTCAAATAGAACGAGCCATTCTCCGTATGGCAGGATTCATCGGGGTCATGAATTTCCCGGATAATATCAATACACATGCATTTTTCATGAGGAACGGATAGAGGACATTGTAGCTCATCGAATTCGCCGGTAAAACCAGTATAGGAACGATAAGGCGACTGCCCATCTTCATCCAGAAGCCTGACACTGACTGCCTCGCAACCGGTTAGTTTTTTTAATGACTCCACTACCTCATCCAGCAGGGATTTCATCTTGTAGTGCTTATTGGCAAGTCTCAATATTTCATGGGAGGCTATTAATCCTCGTTCCGCTCTTTTACGTTTTGTAATATCCGAGGAGAGCCCGGCCATGAACTCGACTTTGCCATCCGGGCCGGTGACCGGGAACGCCCTGTCTAAAATCCACCTGATAGAACCATCTTCGCGCAGGATTCTGTATTCAACTTCATATGATTTCCCCTGGTAATGAGTTTGTTTTAATAGGGAATCATACTTCTTGCGATCGTCGGGATGGATCGATCTCATATAATATTTCGGATTTTCAAGGAAGCGTGCGAAAGGTTGCTGCCAGACTTTCGCTATTACCGGGCTGACATAAACATGACGGCTTAGATCAGGAACAGACATCCAGAAAATATCCTCGATCGATTCGGCCATCAGCCGCAAACGTCTTTGATTATCCAAGAGCTCTTTTTCCGATCTCTTACGCTCGGTGATATTTTCATAAATCACCAGTACTGCCGGTATACCGTCAGGCGTATATATTTTCTTTTTTATTGTTCTATAACATTTAACTTCACCATTTGCGTTGTCCGTCTCTTCTTCATAATCCAAAGGCAGGCCGGTATCGAGTACCTGCATATCCTCATCCAACCAGGCCTTAACTGTCTCGGGACTCCTGCCGTTTCTTTCCCAGAGAATCGTATTATTGATACCGATAATTTCGTCAACCTTATAATTGAAATATTCGGCGAAAGCTTTGCCCGCGTAAAGTATTTTTGCATTTCGATCCCGGATAATAATGTCTACTTCGATGGAATCGATTATATCCCGAAGGAATTGCTCTGACTGTTCGCGAATCTTTTCATTGATTTTCTGTTCGGTTATATCCAGATGCGTACCCAGTGCCCGAATTGGATTGCCTCTGATATCGCGGGTAATTATTTTACCGCGATTACTGATCCACCGCCATTCGCCGTTTTTCGCTTTCATGCGATGTTCGACATTGAATTCTGGTTTTGCGCCACTTTCATGCTGACGGGCTATTTCGATAACCTTAGGAAGATCATCGGGGTGAACCAGATTCTTCCAGTCGTCGAGCAAATCACCGATTTCTTCTGCGTTATACCCGAGCATCTCCGCCCATTGGCTACTTCTAATTACTTCGCCGGTTTGAAAATTTTGATCCCAGACCGCCAGTCCGGAGCTTTCTATGGATAGCTCCAATCTCTGCCGGCTTTCCAGTAATTCTATCTCGGCGTTTTTTCTCTTAGTGATTTCCAGTAACATCGCTAGTACGGATAGCTTCCCCTGGAATTGGATCGAACGGGCATTAATTCCCAACCATCTCGAATCTCCTCCGCTATCGATAATTTTAAAATCATACTCGAACGTAAATTCATCCACATCCTTATATTTATAATAGGCGTCACGAACTTTACCGCGATTATCAGGGGCTATATATTTAAACAATCTCTCGATATCGCAGCCTACCAGTTTCTCGGTGGAGGTGCCGAAAAGATAGTCGACAATGCCATTTGCGAATACTACTTTATCATCGTTTATTATAACTATACCAAGCTTGGAGGAGCGCAACAGGGCATCGCACAGGCCGTATGAATCCGGTTCTACTGAATCAAAAATAGCTTTCGAGGCTAATTGTTTTCTCAGCCGCCTGATCTCTGATAAAAGTTCTTCTTTTGACTTTTCTGAATCTTTCATTTTACCCCCGATATTTGCAACAACTACTCTAATTAAAAATCATTGCCTGAGCGACCAATTTCCAGAAATAAAATTCGGGATGTAGTTTGTTATTGCACTTATTTTTATTAATATAAATAGAATTATTTATTATTACAAGTATTTTACAATAATATAATTATATATTCCTTATATATTACTGACATATCGCTATTGTTGGATGTAATTTGCCCTGGAGATATAGTATATTGCGTACTATATTATCCTCTAACGATTGTTAGGGGGAGTTAAAGGACACCATCGTATATATTCGTGAATCGCCCTGAAATAATTTACAATGAATGTGATATCGGAACCAATGAACATACAATCTCCATTGGCATCAGCGGCGGAATATATCCAGCGATTGCTCGTACTACTCCAGAATGAATCCGGCGGAGGCGAACCTATGCCCCGGAAATAATTTACGCCATAAGTCACATCACTGCCAATAACCGTATTGTCCCCATTAATATCACCCGGTTCGTAATCCAAGCCGTTTATGTTGTCATCCGGCCAAATTATATTCAGTTTTGTCTCCATCGATGAGTTAATGGTTATATCCTCGATGACCGAATCACCCTCCTCGGGATGTGTCACCCGAATATCATAAATTCCCGGAGGAATTTGGGCTATACTATAATAACCGGCATCACTGGTGTAGTCAAAAAGCGAGGCATCAATCCTGAATAGCATATTAGCGATAGGCTCCGCCTGATAGTTTAACGCCCTGCCGGCTAAGTTGCCAGGGCTGGCCGATTGCTCGACCGATATCGTTAAGATATCGCTGAGCAGGAAAAAGCTGATTTGATTCGAGTAAAAACATACCGTATGAAAAGGTAATCTGAATTGACCCGCCGATTGGGGAATAGCTTTTATCGTCAAAATCATATACTGTTCGGGGTATAGAAGGCGATTTACTCGATCCGAATGAGGATCATCGATAACCCAGTGATACTCGTTATAACCGGAAAATAGCCGGCTGGCCTGGAAAGTGTATTCATAGCCTGATATTGACTGGCCGTTAACCGAGATATTTTGAGAGATCACCTGGAATTCACCGGGGAGAATTTCCGTTAAAAACAGCCCCTCGAATGCATGGTTCTCGTTATTGGAAATCATGAATTCAATCATCAAAGTATCATCGGTAGTTAGCTCGTAACTTGATACATTGTAATTGATTATGATACCATTATTGGAGGGGAATAAGATGTCATCCGCCCGTGATAAGCCAAATAGACTAATAAAGATTGCCAACGATGCCAGTACTGCTTTCACGATTTCCCCGGTTTAATACTTCTCGAAGCTTTAATTAATATACATTAAACTTAACATATGTAAACATCTAAATATTGAAAAAAGATTCCGTTAATTTATGGAATATGTATTGAAATAGTATTAGCTTTTTTATATTTATGATCATGAAACCCAAAGAGGGATATAATAGTTAGGCTATATTAATAAGTTCGATTGGATTTTATGAAGAAAACGAGCATTGCCGGATTAGCTATTATCATATTTTTTTTATCAGTGGTAACACTTAATGCCCAGGAGAGGCTGTATCCCGAGGGTTATAATATTGATATAGGCTATACCATCAGCGATACGTCGTTCAGTACCTCGGATACCATTCGGATCGATAGGACAATAACCAATAGTACAGGATCACCTTTGAGGAATCTATATCTGGATGAGTTATTGCCGGAAGAATTTCGGCTTATCGGATTCGATATCGGCGTTAACGGCAATGGTATCGCTTATTATTATAACCGTCATAGGAGTTATACTATATACCCCGGCTATTACCTGTATGAATGGCTGATCGATTATCCCGATGATTCGGACACTGCCAATGTAGCGTTAAATCCATCACAAACTCTCGAGCTTTCTGCTCTTTATATCTGTACATATCCCGGTAGCTATGTTCTGCCGTTTCATAGTGCTTGTTTCGTCAGTGATGAGGCGGAGTTTTTTTCCGTTGCCCCGGAAAATACGATCGAGGCTAACATTTATGTGTCAATCGAGGGGGATCAGTCAAAATTGCCCAAACGGACGGACTTTGGGATAGCCTACCCCAACCCGTTCAATAATGCGGTAGTGTTCAAATTTTCAACTGATGATTTGAATTATTACATCAGTGGTATATTGCGCATTTTCGATATCAGGGGCAGGCTTGTTCATTATACTAAATTCGTTGAGAGTAAGTCACTTAGATGGCATCCCTCGGAGAATTTAGCGGGTGGAATTTATTTTTATTCGATTATTGCCGAAGATATGATTACCACCGGTAAGATAGTTTATTTAAAATGAGCTTGGAAGTATGTCGATATCTTAAGGGTGGGCTAAATTAGTTGAACAGGAAGAAAAACTAAAACGGGATTAATACTATGAAGAAGATTGCACTATTTATATTGCTGCTGGCCGGGATACTTCAGGCTGAGCAGGTCAGAGTATCATATATGCTGGTACATTACTCGGTCGGTCAATCTGCAATTAACAATTGTCAGGGTGGCAATGGAAATATCAGGAATGTCCTTGATACCATGACCGTAGCCGTGGGCGCCGATACCGCCCGGATAGTGTTAAGAACATATAATATCAACTACGACCATCAAGACAGCGCTTTGAGTGATACCGCTTATATCTGGTCGGGAGCGGATTGGTGCAATGTCGAAAACAGGATTAACTCCGGGTTCGATTATAATTTCCAGGGTGGCGGTGTAAGTAATCGTAACCGCATATTCGATACCGACTGGTATTCGCCGTTGCTTCGCAATATTTTCCAGCGTCCCTCAAAAGAGGATTCGGTATTCTGGTACCCCTTCGTGGAACATCAGGTACCATACGCCGGCGGCCAGACGGCGACCGAGCATTACGACATGGTGATCTTCAAAAATCCCTATATCGTATGGCGCGATTTCTCGCCGGCTAAAACCGACAGTATTAAAAAATGGTATAAGGCGGTTCGAGATTCGGTAGTCAATCACCCCGATATAAATGTTACTTTCTTTATGGGCACGCCATTGGCATATCAAACCGGCAGTGATGACGATTTCGATAGTGACACCACCATGGCTAAGATGGTATATGACCTTTCGACATGGTTTGCCGGTGATGATTTCGTTATACATAGTAATGACGAGGGTGCGCAATACCGCAATGTTTGGACATACGATATATACCGTCCGATGGCCGAAACCAACGCCGGCGCCTACAATCGCTACTGTCTCAGGGATAGCTACTGGGCTGGTTCCGGCTCCCAATCGCATTTGAGCTCATCGGGCATGGTTGCCCTGCAGAATGTTTTCCTCGATTATTTTCGTCAAGCTACCGAGGATTTGCTCATACAACGGGTCGGGGGCGTTTCGGTTACCCGTCGGGATATTGATAGAAAGATACTCGAATTCCGCGAGGGCGAGGCAACCTTACCCGAGGTTCAGGATTTGATAGAACAATACAATAACGGGGGCGAGTAGAAAGGCTCATATAAACACCGAAAATGAAAAAGATCATAAAACGTCTATTGTTTGTTGTTTGTCTTATTCCCACTCTGCCGTTTATTCTAATCACCTGGTTGGAGGCCGCCATACTCGGTAAATATTCCGAGAGAATTTACACGTTCTGTAAAGAGATCATGGCCACTGTCCCGACAATATTCGGTTCGTATATCCGTCTGGCGTACTACAAGTCGGTGTGCACTCACGTTGGTTTCGATGTTAACATGCTCTGGGGCAGTATGCTGGCTCATCGCGATACGATAGTAAGGCGGGGAACGATTATCGGCTGTTATTCGATAATCGGGTTTGCCGATATCGGCGAGGATACTATTTTTGGGGCCAGGGTATCGCTGGTTTCCGGGAAATACCAGCATGGCCGTCCCGGCGAAAGAAAAGATAACGATGAGGTCGATGAACAATACACGAGAATAAAAGTAGGAGCTAAAAGCTGGATTGGCGAGGGCGCGGTGATACTATCTAATATAGGCAACAATTGCACGATAGCCGCCGGGAGTGTCCTTTTGAAAGATGCTCCCGATGATACGACTTTCATGGGTAATCCGGCCCGAAAAGCAAGCATGAACTAAATCTAGCTATTCGAATATGGGAAGGTGGTAACATAATGAATTTGATTCTAAAAATTATACTGATAGGCTCGATACTACTTAACCTGCTGGCGATTTGGGGATTTTTCCACTATATCAAATACGGTGGTTCGCCGCTGGGTGAGTTGAAAAGAAAAATCACCGGTGGTACCCATCAGGAAAAAGCAAAAGTTCCGTATGTAGAGGATAACGCCCGAATCATGAAAGAGGTGGCCGATGGTACGGCCGATCCCAACCGGGTGGTGTTTTTCGGCGCCTCGATAACCCATCGCTGGGATTTCGAGAAATATTTCCCCGAATTCGATATGATAAACAGGGGAGTCGGCAATCAGCTCGTGCCCTCGATGCTGGCTCGATATAAACGAGATGTGTTGGATCTCAAGCCGAAAGCCGTGATTATCAAATTCTGCTCGATAAATATCCGTCCCCATATGCCTCTACAGGTGCTAAAGGATGGAATGTCGATGATGGTCGAGTTAGCGAAAAACGAGGGAATTACGCCGATTGTCTCAACGATTATCCCGTCCGGTAAACCCGAGGCGCATATCGGGGATTTCGACGTGGCCGGTACGTTAAGTGAGTTCAATGACTGGGTTCGTCAATACGCGAAAGCCAACTCCCTATATCTCATAGACTTCGCTGAGGCGATAGGAGATGATAATGGCTTTTTACCGAGGGATTGCTCGGTCGATCCGGTTCATGTTAACGATAAAGGGTATTTGATTCTGTCAAACGCCGCTCGTTCGGTTATTGAAAAAGCACTGGCAGAATAGCCCGAATATTATTATTATGGCAATTGAGACTAATGCTTCTCTTTGGTTCACGGGATTCTTCATGAATATTAATGAAACCGATAGAGACTTGAATACCGTTAGTCATTTAAAGATCAGTTAATAATTTCGGATCCGGGGAAAAGGCGATTGGCAGTACCCGGATGAAGTTTATTGCGGGCATTGGAAATGGTAAAGAAAACATCGGGCTATACTTGCCTCTGTAGGAATATTAGTAGTTATATATCAACCATTAGATGTCGATCAATGTACTAAAAAGTTTAATTTATGATGAGCGTAACGAAAATAGCACAAGATAAAAAACACGAATTCAAAACCGGGAAATTATCCATAATTTTGAACGGTTTTGCCCGACGTTTTCCTCATTGGGTCATTCGTTTCAACAAAGCGCGTCTGTTGCGTTCTCAGATGCTTGATTTCGAGAAGAAACCACGCGAGAATATACGGGTAACCATAGCGAATAAATCTCATATCGATGATATTTCTCGTATCAGCGGGATGAGCGAAAAACGATTGGAGAAACTGCTTGATTCGGGGCTTACCTGTTTTCTAGCCTCGATAGATAATAATCCACCGGCCTCGGTTGCCTGGAATGCCTTCGGTAAATGCTTTATCAGGGGAATGGGATTGGAATACGATTTCGGTAAAAACGCTTATGGTTTCTGGTCGGCAACTTCACCGGAGTCCCGCGGATTAGGACTTCATTATGCGCTTATGGTCGCGAAAGCAACATACGCGAAAGAGCGAGGCGCTAGTTATCTCTATAGCATGATAGAGTTCGATAACGAGCTGAGTTACAATATAAGAATGAGAACAGGCTACGAGCCGATTGCGGATATCTATTACTTCAAGATTTTCTGTATGAATTTCATGTGGATGAAAGATTTACAAACCGGTAGATCGTCATTCAAGGGGTTTTACGGGCAAGTACGAAAGGACTGCAAGCTAATTTAGTGAAGATTTTACAGTCGAGGGGGAAAATATTAAACAAAATATTGACTGGACAAATCTCAGGGGCGTTACGAGGGATATCGCTATATTGCCCGGGATGGCTTTTCCGCTTTAATAAAGGCTGGATGATGTACACCGATTCGGTGGCTGTCCCCGGAAAATTGAATCCTGAGGTTCAGGTGAGAGTGGCCACGGGGGCTGACGCTGAGGATGTAGTACGTATAAGTGACATTGACAAAGATACATTTATCCGCTTGCACGAATCCGGAGTCACATGCCTGTTAGCTACCTTAAACGGGGGGAACCCCTCCGCTGTGGCTTTTTTCTGCAGTGGCAAGATATTTATCAAGGGTCTGGCGTTGAAATATGATTTCGGCGCGGACGGCTCCTATGGATTCTGGTTCAAGACACTGCCGGAGTTTCGAAATAAGGGTTTGAATAATTCATTAATGGTATTTAAATGCGAACTGGAGAGAGAAACCGGACGTAAATACCGTTTCTGTTTTATCGAAAGCGAAAATCAATTGAGCTATGATATCCAGATCAAGGCCGGGTATAAACCGATAATAAGTTTGTTTTTCATAAAGTTGTTTTTCCTGAGATTCTCGATTGCCGAAAATATCGAAAACGGTTCGAGAAAAATCAGTTTGTTTACCAGACCACCGGGTGATGGTTTTACCGTACTGTGATATCAAGCTACGGGAATACTGATGTCATGAAAATTTTGGCCGCCGATATCGATCGTGTTACGGCGGGCTTTTAATCGAACAGGAATTGAAATGATTGAAGAGGCGCTTAAGGATTACTCTATATTCAAGACCAACCTCCTTAAAGACAGGTCGAAGATAGTCAAATTTTGGCAGGATAATTTCCGCGGCTGGCCCGAGGCCAAGTTCGATTTGTTTTATTCGGATAATCCGTTCGGTGAGTCGATTTGCTGGTTGTTGAAACATGACGGTGATAACAGGATAGTGGGCGCCACCGCCGTTTTTCCGAAACGGATAATGATAAACGGAAAACCCAAAATGGTGGGAATCGCCGGCGACCTGGGGATAGAGAAAGCTTATCGCGGGCACGGCCAGGCGAAACTTCTGCAAAAAACACTTGTATCCGGCTATAAAGAGGCCGGCATGGAATTTCTCTATGGTACGCCCAACGTGGTTTCCGAAAGGGTTTGTCTGAAAGCCGGTTATAAAATCGTTGGCCGCACGGTCAGGATGGTGAAAATCCTGCGATCGTTCCCCTATCTCAAGCGGGCGTTGAAAATCGATTTCCTGGCGAAATTGGTTTCATGGCCGGTGGACCTGGTATTGAAAATCAAATCGAAAGATCAGGATTTCGAAAATAAGGGGCGCTACGGCTACGAACTGCCCGAAAGATTCGACGAACGTTTCGACAGGCTGTGGGAGAAAGCCGCAGGCCAGTACGCGATAATCGGTGAGCGCACGAGCCGGGCGTTAAACTGGCGATTTTCCGACTGTCCCTACAAGAGCTATCATATATTCGCGTTAACCGATGGCAAGTCGGGGGAAATCCTCGGCTATATCGTGTATCAAATAATTAAGAGAAACGTTCAGATAGCCGATTTTTTCTCGATTCATTTGGGGAAAAATATCGACGCCATGTTTTCGGAATTTATCAAGTATTTCCGAAAAAAGGATATCGATACCGTGACATTTTATTATTTTGGGAATCAAGATGTGATCGAGAAAGCATCCGATTATGATTTCATGGTTCGTCCCGATAACAGAAGTATAATCGTAGAGATTTCTGAGGGCTACCCGGAATATGATATCGTGCTCGATAAGGAGAACTGGCATTATCTCGATGGTGATAATGACGGGGATGCCTGATAATTATAATTAAAATACTGGACGTTAATACCAACGGTATAGACGTTCGATTTCATTCCACATGATATTTTGATTAGATAGCAATTTGACCGTTTGGGTCGATTCCTCGGTTTGGTTGAAAAGGAAATAGTTACGATGAGTTATTCGATTGTTAAAGCAGATATCGCTAAAGATGAGAAGCGCATCAAGCGATTCTGGCTGGATAATTTCGAGGGCTGGCCGGAGAGCAAATATGATGTTTTCTACCGGGATAATCCATTCGGGCAGGCTCTTTGCTGGCTGGTGCAGGATGACCAAACTGGTATGGCCATCGGTGCCAGCGCCGCGTTTCCCAAAAAGATGAGGATTGGTTCACAGGAGGTAACAGCGGGTATCGCGGGTGATTTGGCCGTGCTTAAAGAATACCGCAAGCTGGGCGCCGCGACCGATATCCAAAAAGTTCTGGTGGAACAGTATCAAGAACTGGGGCTTGATTTTTTATATGCTACGCCTAATATAATTTCGGAAAAAGTGGCTTTAAAGTCGGGTTATAAGCTGGTTGGCAGGACAGTCAGGTTGATTAAAATCATGAAATCGTATTACCTTCTGAAAAGGTATTTGAAAATCGGTTTCCTGACGTCTATAGCGGCGTACTTAGTTGACCTGTTTTATAAATTGAAATCCCCTGAAAATAAATTTATCAACAATAAAAAGTATATGTTCGAGATCGTGAAAAAGTATGATGGGCGGTTCGATGTTCTCTGGAGTAGAGCCGCCGGACAATATAAGCTGATCGGTGAAAGATCGAGTGTCGCTCTTAACTGGCGGTTCGGCGATTGCCCGTATAAAAATTATAATGCTTTCACTCTCATCGATAAAGAGACTGGAAATATAGAGGGGTACATAGTATACCAGGTAGTAGAAAATAATGTCCAGGTAGTCGACTGTTTTATGTATGATATCGAGACGAATTTCGATCCCCTGGTCTCTGAGTTCATCCATTATTTCCGTGCCCGGGCGGTTGATAAGATCACGTTTTACTTTTTCGGTAATTCAAGAATTGTCGAGAAAGTGAGAGCTTACGATTTTATTACCCGCCCCGATAACAGAAGTATTGTAGTGGAAATTTCTGAGAATAACCCTTATTACTCGCAGGTGATGAATAAAGAAAACTGGCATTACCTGGATGGTGACAACGATGGCGATGAGTAACAGGAGTAATAGCTGAATGATCGGATCAATCAAGCGAATCGTTTTACGAATATTTCACGTATTGGGTTGTTGGCGGATACTATCGTGGGGTATGGATAAATTCCCGGGCAAGCGTAAACTTGTAGTGTTTACTTTTCACCGGATTACCGACGCCGAAAAAGATCGTCACTATTACCTCAATTACGACCGGGGACAGGATAAAATCGAATTCGCCAATCAGATCGAAGCCATATCTCGCTTTTTCGAGGTAGTCAATCTCGAAACATTCATAGATATAGTAGTCGGTAAACGAAAACCGCGTACTCACACCGCGCTTTTAACTTTCGATGACGCCGATTCGGAATTTTTAACGCAAGCATTACCTGCCCTGAAACGATACAATTACCCCTCGGTAGTGTATACCCCGACTGATTTCGTCGATACCGACCGCCGTTTCTGGCATCTGAGGGTATCCAACGCGATCGAGAATATCAACGAGGAGTTATGGGATAAGATCAAGTTGGATAGCACCGGTTTGCCCGAATCGATCGGTTCGATAATACGGGATGCCGATATCAGCTCGACTGAAGCGAAAACCGCAACCTGTCAACTTCTGGTGAACAGCCTTAATCATCTGGAGCAGACCCAAATAGATAAAATACTCGATCGGATGGAGGAGATCACCGGTAAACGGTACACCCTGGGGATCGAATGCCTGAGTTGGGATGATCATAGAAAGCTCTCCAAACAGGGAGTAAAGTTCGACTCGCACACGGCATACCATCGCAAACTGGGCGAACTCGAGCCGGAGGAGATCAGGCTCGAATTGACCGAGTCGAAACTCGAGCTGGAGAAGCAGCTTGGCATCGAGGTACTTTCAATATGCTATCCTGCCGGTTCTTATAGCCGGGCGGTGGTCGAAATCGCGCCTCAGTGCGGTTATACGGTTGGTTTTACTACGAAACCGGGAATATGTAAGTACCCGATAGAGGGCGGAGCGTTATTCGAATTACCACGATTCATTATTTATGGCAGAGAGGCGTTTGAAATAGAGGCGTTTTTTGCCCGGCATATTTTTGGAAATTTCGATTAATAAACGCGTAAATATAAAAAATAGTTATGAAAGTTCCTGGTATTCAACCGAATAGTTAAACATATCGGGTGACCGGGGAGTTAAACCATAGGATAATGGGGTTGTTGAAAAAGCCATTTGCATGAGTCGCTGGGCGGACGAAGTTCGTTGTTTATCCTTTCCCGGCGACATGCCGCATGAAATCAGGTATCAGGATAGGATTCCTGACACCACCGTCATCCAACAAGGACTTTTTCAACAAGCCCTAACGAATGGGGTACAAAAAACGATTTGAGTATGGAATCTAACGAGGCGAAAGCGGCTAATCCGATAAGCCGTCTGGCAAAAAATATATTCTCCAATTGGGCGTCAATGGCTATCTCGATTTTGATAGCTTTTTTCATGAGCCCTTTTTTAGTTCACAATCTAGGCAAAGAGCAATACGGTATCTGGGCGCTGGTCCTGTCGATTATGGCTTACAGTCATTTTCTCGATGCCGGTATGCGCCAGAGCCTGGCGCGTTATATCCCCAAATATTATGCTACTAAAAATTATCTGAAATTAAACCAGGTTTTAAGCTCCAGTCAGGGGATATACACATTCACCGGTACGCTGGTTATGCTCGGTACGCTGATCATAGTCATGTTTTTCGCCGGTTTATTCAATGTTGCTCCAGAATATATGCGGGCAATGAAATTCACGCTGCTTTTAGTGGGTTTGAACGAGGCATTCAGATTCTATTTTATTACAGCCTCAGCCCTGGGACCGTTTCATCGATATGATATCGGTAATATTATCGATATTATTTTTACGGTGTTAAATGCCGTCTTGATATTCTATTTCATCAGCCAGGGATATGAACTTATCGCGCTGGCGATTATCACCGTTAGTACGGCCACCACCAAGTTTCTCGTCCGGGCGATTTACCAGAAACGTCTGGTACCACAGATAGAATACAAAATCAAACATGTCGATAAAGCCACTATCAAGGAGATGTTCAACTACGGTATAGTGAGTTTCTTTATCGTAATAGCCTGGATGGTTATATTCAACTCGGATAACGTTATTATCGGCATGTATTTAACCACCACCGATATCACCTATTTCAGCATTGCCGGTATGATGATAAACTACCTGCGCACGCTGATTAACGCTATCGGAATACCGCTCGTGCCGGCTATCAGCCATTTTGACGCCTCCAGTGATCACAAAGAGATTGCCCGATTGTACACCAAGCTTTCGCGCTATCTGTATTACCTGACCTCCTGTATCGCCGCCGGTATATTGTTTTTCGGTGGCAAATTCATCAATCTCTGGATGGGCGAGGGATTTCAGAGCACGATTAACGTGTTATACATACTTATCATCCCGGCCGCGATCTACCTTCCACAGGTAGCCGCCAACTCGGTATTACTGGGTATCAGTAAGCATAAAACGCTTCTATATATATTGATCGTTGAATCGGTGGTTAAAATCGGTTTGAGCTTGATATTGATACAAACAATGGGAATTTATGGTGTGGCTATCGGTACGGCTGTCCCCCAGTTTTTAATCTACCTGTTCGTATATCCATACTTATTCAGTAAGATTATCGGGATAAGTTTAAAAGCATACTATATGACCAATCTAGTAATGGCGATTACTGCTTCGATATTCGTCGTGCCGATTAGTTTTGCTTTGCAGAAATTCAACGTATTAGCCGGATGGCCGGGGCTTATAGTCGATGTGGTCGTTTTTGGGGTGTTAGCCGTGGTGGGGTTCTGGTTTCGGGTACTCACGGTGGAGGAGAGAGTGGATATGCTCTCGAGATTTAGAAAGTAATATTGTTTTTTATGGTTTAAACCCTTAAATTCTACTATGGCATTTAACGAACAACAACCCAGGGTATATATTTCCAAGGAGTTACTCCTTCAACTGGCGGTTATCGCTATCTCCTTGATCCTGCCACTGTTTCTGGTTACTAAACTAGAGATATTGCCGTTCGTAATGATTATCGGTATAGTCGGTTTGTTATTGGTGATGAAGCAACCGTTTATCGGCCTGCTCATGTATCTGATTATTTTTTATATCCGTCCCCAGGAGATATGGTTCACCGGCGCGGTGGGTATAGAGAAAACTATTGGCCTGGCCATGCTGGTACTGACTGTCCTGAAGCTCAAGATGGTCAATAATTTCAGGTTCAAGATTACCAATATTCATATCGCCATATTCGCTTTCGTGGCGCTTGCCCTGGTTAACGTGGCAACCTCGTATTGGCTATCGCATTCATGGGAGATATGGGTCAAGTTAATCAGGCTGGTAATCGTATTTTTCTGCATAGTCCACCTGATTGATACCGAGAAGCAGTTCAAGGTGTTTATCATGTTCACCATTCTCGGGACGCTGTTTCATGCTTCCTCGGCGGTTATCCGTTATTACCAGGGTATACGCGAGGTGGAAATGGGAATCGAACGGGCTTTTGCTATGGATACCTCTCTCGGCGATCCCAACTCGCTGGCTGCTACGGTAGTGTATACGCTGCCGTTATTGTTCTATTATATCTCCGATAAAACCTCCCGCATAACGAAGATATTTTTAGGGATGACCTCGCTGGTATTTCTCTGGTGTATCATGCTGACCGGTTCGCGAACCGGTATGGCGGCCGTGCTCGTATTCGGTTTCATGTTAATATGGGAGCGCAAAAACAAAATCAGGAATTTCATACTTATAGCTCTTTTCCTGGTATTGGCGGTGGCGGTTATGCCCGAACAATACCAGCAGAGGTTCATAAGTATCGAGGAGGTAGTGGAGGATAGTTCGGATGATTCGGGCGCGGCGACCTCAGCCCGGAGCCGTCTGGTGTTTTTGCACTATGCTTTTCAGATGTTTTTAGACAGGCCGCTATTCGGTTTTGGTATGGGCAATTTTTCTACGGCAATGGGGACGATTTACGGCACGTTATGGCTTCAAGCGCACAGTTTACCCGCGCAGTTAATAAGCGAAATGGGATTGGCCGGGATCATTACGTTCTTTGCCTGGGTTATAATCATGTTCAGGCATTTGAGGAGGTTCAAACGATATTTTAAAAAGACCGGAAATAAGTTTTTTTACAATATGACGCTGGCAATGCATACTCATATAATACTGCTTTTCTTTATGGGGCTGGGTGGACATAATTTATTCAGGTACAACTGGTATATAATATCAGCTATAATCGTGATGATGATGAATAAGCAGATATCCGGCTATAGCCCAAAAAGGATCGAAGAAAATTTGGAAAAAAGTAATACACCTCAACAAGTTATTCCAGAAATAACCGAATGAAGTAATAATATGGATATATTAAAACCACTGGTCAGAAATTTTACGATTCCGTTTTTCGATAAGCGCGAGGGCAAAGTCATTAAGCCCTACCTGGATGAGCTTGAAAAAAGCCAATTTTACTCGCCAGAGCAAATCAGGGAACTGCAGTTCGAAAGATTGAAAAGCATTCTCGCTTATGCCTACGAGCATACATCATTTTACCGCAATCGTTTTAATGAATGCGGTTTTTTACCCGGAGATTTCAAGTCGGTTGCCGATTTGAACCGAATTCCGATTTTAACCAAAGATGATATCAGGGCTAATCAAAAAGCAATAATATCTGATAAATTCAAGATCGAGGATATGCAATACAAACGCACCGGCGGCTCTACCAGTGTGCCTTTGAAACTGTATGTTGATCTTGACGCGGGTAATCATAAAACCGCTGCCACGATCCGTCACAACCGATGGGCCAACTACGACCGCGGCGATAAACTGGCAGCTATCTGGGGAGATACCGATAAGCCGATCCCGTTGAAGGAGCAGATCTATAATACGTTCAACACCAGGGCGATTTATCTGGATACCCTGAAGATGAACACCGAATACAACCTGGGATTCGTGGAGAGGATGCGCCGATACAATCCCACCGCCCTGATGGGGCATGCGCATTCGATCTATACGTTCGCTTGCTTTGTGGAGGAGCATGATATCAGGAATCTTGGAATAAAAGGGATTATCTCCACCGCTGAGATTTTGTACGATCACGAGCGAGCGAAAATCGAGGAGGTTTTCGGCAAAGTGCTTTTCAACCGCTACGGTTGCGAGGAAATGAGTATTATCGCCTCGGAATGCGAGGCTCATGAGGGATTGCATATTCATGCCGAGGGCTTGTACGTGGAGGTTACAGATGGTAACGCCGATATTCCGGGCCGCCTGGTGATTACAGACCTGGTTAACCGCGGTATGCCGTTTATCCGTTATGAGATAGGCGATATGGCCACGACCCTGGACGGAAAATGCGCCTGTGGTCGGGGACTGCCCCGTCTGGGTAAGATTTACGGCAGAACAGCCGATTTATTATATACCCCCGATGGCCGGACTATTTCGGGGATTTCGGTACTCGATACGTTCACGATTCACATACCGGGAATCAAGCAGGTGCAGATTATCCAGAACGAGATTGACCTGCTGAATTTTAAAGTTGTCCGGGCGGATGATTTCAACGATGAGTCACTGGCTTTGCTGAAATCTAAAATTCCTGCTTTCTTTGGCGAAAATATGCGCTATAATATAGAATACGTTGAGAGGATAGAACAAACAGAACGAGGTAAATACAGATTCTCAATCTGCAATTTACCTTCTACCGCCAAAATAGTATAATAGTCTGAGCGCGGGTAGAATATCAGGGAAAAACTATAATGCCAATTTTCGGAATCCTGTCGATTGCGATATTGACGGCGGTCTCGATTGCCGTTTTATATTTATATCTCCTGGCATTAGTCGGGATTATAGGCAGGAAAATATATCCTAAAACGAACAACCGGTATGATTACCTCGTTTTGATTCCGGCTCATGATGAGGGAAAAGTTATTGGCAAAACTCTCGAGCATCTGAAAAAGCTCAGGCCCTCGGGCAAACTCGAGATCGCAGTGATTGCCGATAATTGCACCGACAGTACCGCCGAAATCGCCGACGGTTATGGTATAACCGTGCATGAACGAATAGATGCGGATAATCGCGGCAAGGGATACGCCCTGGAATGGGCGATCAAACTCTACAACCTGGATGATTTCGACGCGGTGGTTGTCGTGGATGCCGATACTATAGTACAGGAGAACATGCTCGAAGTGATGTCTCAGTCGTTCGATTCCGGCGCTGGGGCGGTTCAGTTGTATTACGGTTTCTCGATAGAGCAAAAAACCGCCCTGTCGTACCTTCAGAAAATAGCCAATATAGTCGAAAACAAGCTTTTCTATAAACCCCGCGCCATACTCGGATTGCCGATTCTTCTGAGGGGAACGGGCATGGCGATAAAAAGCAAGGTATTGAAAAATCATCCCTGGAATTCCCATTCGATAACCGAAGATGTCGAGTTCGCGGTTAACCTGATCCGCGAGGGTTACGCAATAGATTTCAATACCAATAGCGAGGTTTACGCCGCCGCGACATCCTCATACGAGCAATCGCAAAGCCAGAAAATGCGCTGGGCGGCGGGCACGTTCGAGTTGATAAAAAATTATTTCCTCAAGCTGCTAAAGGATGGATTTACCAACGCCCGTTCAGATTTGATCGAGCTGGGATTATCATTTTTAATATTGAGCCGCCCGATGCTGGTTTATATCGTAGTGCTGGGGTCGATATTCGCTCTTTGCTCGCAGCAAACGTTGCGCTGGCCCCTGGTATACTGGGGGTTGATACTGATCGGCTTGCTTTCGATATATATGCTTTCGGGAATCGTATTCATCAAAGAAAAATATCAGGCTTGCCGGGCGATGGTTCAAATTCCCAAATACGCTGTCTGGTTCCTGGCGGTTCAGGTTAAAGCTCTGATGAGTTCGGGTAAGCTCGGATGGAAACGCACCGAAAGAAAGGTAGATGAGTAAATACAAAGTTCTTCATTTACGCGCCTCCAATTTTTATGGCGGTCCCGAACGTCAGTTACATTTCCACGCCCGGAAATCGAAGGAATCGGAATTTGATATTGCCGCCTCCTCGTTTATGGAAAACGGCGAGACTCCGGAGTTCCTTCAGGTAATAGCCAGAGATAATATTCCGATTCATACTTTCGATGTCAAAAGCGCTTATGATCCCAATGCTTTTAACGTGGTTAAGATGTATCTCAAGCGTAACGAGATCGATATACTTTGCACGCATGACTACCGCACGCAGGTGATAGGCTGGCTTTCGACTATCGGAACCGATACGAAGTGGATTGCGTTTTCACGAGGCTGGACTGCCGAAAATTTGAAAATCAAGATATATCATTATGTCGATAAGGCCGTTATAAGGTTCGCCAAAAAGATCGTAGCGGTATCAATAGAGCAGAAACGAAAACTTACCGCGGCCTGGGTACCGGGGCGCAAGATCGAGGTGGCTTATAACTCGATCGATCCCGAGAGTTTCGATTGGGTGGAAAAAGCCAGCCTTAGAGAGCGTTTCGGGTTTGCCGATGATGACTATATCTGCATTCTAGGCGGGCGTTTCAGTAAGGAAAAAGGCCAAATATATCTGGTCGAGGCGGCGAATATCGCGCTTAAGCGTAATCCAAAGCTTCGTTTCGTGATGTTCGGCTATGGCCCCGATCTGGATATGATTCGTGAGAAAATTATAAGTTACGGCATCGAGGATAAAGTGATCTGCCCCGGTTTCGAGAAGAACTTGTTGGGCTATATGATGGATGCCGATATGCTGGTCAACCCCTCGTTATCGGAGGGATTGCCTAATATAGTTTTAGAGGCGATGGCGTTTAAAGTACCGGTCGTGGCTACCGCTGTTGGTGGCGTGCCGGAGCTTATCGATGACGGGCAGAGTGGTTTCCTGGTTAAATCGGAAGATTGCGCGGGCATGGCTGAAAAGATACTAACGCTTTCGAGTGATACCGAGTTTCAGGAGAAATTCAAAGTCAATGGCTACGCTACTGTCAAAGGCAGATTCTCATTCGATACGCAGGCCGAGAAACTTTACGAGGTTTACCGGAGCGTGCTCAAATGATCAAGGTCGCTTATATAATCGATACGATATACAGCCCCAACGCCGGCACCGAGGGGCAGTTGTTGATGCTCCTGAACAACCTCGATAGAAGCCGGGTGGAACCATACCTGGTTTGCCTTCACGATTCGGAATGGCTGAGTAAACAAAGTTTCGATTTCGGTTATAGCATTATCGATTTCAATAAAATACTGAGTTTCGATACGCCGAGGTTCATAAGTCAGTTTAAAGAGCTGCACAAACAGGAGCGGTTCGATATCGTGCAGGTGTTTTTCATCGATGCCAATATCATAGGTGTGATGGCGGCAAAAAGCGCCGGTATCAAAGGTATTATAGCCAGCCGCAGGAACGCCGGCGACAGGCACAGCGCGCTTCAAATGAACGCTCTTCGTTTCCTGAGGCGTTACACCACGAAGTACCTGGCTAATTCGGAGGGGATAGCCCGGACAACGATGGAACTCGAGGGAGCGCCCCGGGAACAAATCGAGGTTATATACAACGGTATGTATCTCGATAAGTTCAAAAAAATGACTCCCGAGATGCGCTCTACTATGAGGCGGGAATGGGAGGTCGGTGAGGATGATATTCTTGTCGGGCTCGTTGGCAACCTTCGGGCGGTGAAAAATATCGAATCGCTGATAGACGCCGCGGCGCGATTGCAAGCGGTAAACGACAAAGTTCGTTTCGTGGTTGTAGGCGAGGGGGGGCGGCGCGAGAGTCTTCAGGGTAAAATCAACGATGCCGGGCTAACTCAGCGTTTCAAGCTGGTGGGGCGTTATGGCGATGTCATCCCTTGCCTGGCGGCTTTTGATATCGGCGTGCTCTGTTCCAAAGCCGAGGGATTTTCCAACTCGATAATCGAGTATATGGCCGCCGGACTGCCGGTTGTCGCCTCGGATGTCGGCGGTAACAAAGAGGCGGTTGAACATAAGAAAACGGGATACATTTATAGCCTGTCTGACCCTGATGGTTTATTTGTCAATTTATCTAAACTAATTGAAAGTAAAGAGCTTATAAGTTTGATGGGTGACTTGGGGCGGGAGAAAGCGATGGCGAATTACGATGTTTCAAAATATATTGAAAGCCATCACGAATTTTATGAGAGAGTAACGGGCTTGAATAATTCAATAAATTAACATTCTGATTTGAGAAATCGATTGACCTGATATTGAACAATTATTTACATTTTGAACATCATATTGGATCGTCCGAACTTTTGGGAATAATTACAAGTTTAAGATTACTCTAAACTTAAGGAAAATTAAAGTTTGCCTTATGAGGGCATATTATTTGAAAGAACAATACTGAAATAGAGGATTAAATGAGTAAGCGCTTTAAGCTTGTAATTGTGGGGGTAATTATCGTGATGCTAATCGGTATGACCGGAGTCTGGTATAAGGTTCATTCGAACCATTATGATATCTGGTTAAACGATTACCTGTTTAACACTACCGATTTCGATCCCGAGGCGATAGACGGCGTGATCGATATCATTTATGTGGCGGTTGATCACTGGGAACCCGGCGGTAATGTAGAATCCGTTAATCGTTGGATGACAGATTACCGGGCTTTAGCCGATAAGCATATCGATTCGGACGGAGTTAAGGCGCAACATACTTTCTATTACCCGATCGAGTCGTTCAGGGGATTCGAGGTTGATAGTATAGTCACGTTGTGCGGCGAGGGGTATGGCGATGTAGAGGTTCACCTTCACCATAAGGATGATACCTCCGAGTCTCTGCGTAAGCTTTTCAACGATGGCATCGACTCTCTTCAGGCCCACGGCGCATTACGCTCTCCCGATGGCGAGGATCATTTTTCATTCATACACGGCAACTGGGCGCTGGACAATTCACGGGGTTCGGGCGACCATAACTATTGCGGTGTCAATGATGAGTTAACTATCCTGATGGAGCTAGGGTGTTATTGCGATGCCACGTTTCCCTCGCTTCAAATAGAATCGCAACCATCATGGATTAACAAAATTTACTATGCTAAGGATGACCCGAACAAACCAAAATCGTACGATAGGGGCATTCAAAGCGAGGTCGGTATGGAGCCGCTTGCCAATCATCTGATGATATTCGTAGGGCCGCAGATGATAAACTGGTCCGACTGGCGGTTCAAGACTCATCCAACTATTGATGACGGCGATATTTACGCCGACATGTTACCTAGCGCTGAGAGGTTTGATCTGTGGGTTGAAGGGAATATCCATGTAAAGGGCAGACCTAATTGGATATTCGTGAGAACATTAACCCATGGCGCGGCTAAAAAGTACCGGGCGCTTGATGCAAACCTGGGCGAGGACATGGACGAGATGTTAACAGAGGTGGAAAAGAAGTATAAAAACAGCAGTAAATACCGATTACATTATATGACGACAAGAGAGGCGTTTAACGTAATTAAAGCAGCGGAAGGGGGGCACGACGGAAACCCGAATGAGTTCCGGGATTTCGTTATAAAACCGTATATGTATGAAGGCAAGGAAGAAACACAGGAGCAACCGTAATGACAATAAAATTTAATCTAAAAACATCAGCGATAACGCTGAGTACGTTACTTGCGTTACTGGTGTTGATGAGTACGGCTTTCGCCGGCAGTACCACTATTACCTCACTGCCGTATACCGCCAGTCAGCGCGGTACGAATTTCAGTGAGACATTATACGTGGCCGGCACAAAACTGGTCTCCAACACCAATGGTATCGATATCAGGGGACATGATATCGTACTCTATCTCGGCGCAGATACCGTAACGTTCGGCGCCGGCAATGGTAACAGCAACTACGGTCTGAGATTCTATGGCAGCGGTTACAATGACGGCAGCAGCATGACCGCGTATAATATCAAAATCATCGGCGGCACGATTCTTCACGCAGCCACCAACGATGACGCGGCTTACAACAAAACCGTTAATTTCTCGGGCGGTAGTAATATCTATTTCGAGAACACGAACATCCATGTCAAAGGTAACAACGCCCATTGTCTGGAGCGTCCCTCCAGTAGCTGGGGCTTATGGAATATCGAATTCAACGGTGGCAGTTGGACCAGCGATGTTACCGGCTTTACCAGTAGATGCCAGTATGACGGTGCGGCAGCGCGCCTGTACTCGGCTCTTCAGCCGGTAAGCGGGGATGATTACCATTTCAAAATCCATGGCGTTAACCTGACGAAATCTCCCGGGCAGGGTATGATTATCCAGGGAAAATGTTTTGTTTACGATTGTGAATTGACAGTCGACGCCAGAAACGATTTCTACACTTATCCCTCGGGTGGAGTTTGCGCCAATACGGCAAACTCATTCGCTATTATCACCCAGAAACTTCAACCGGGTAGCGCAATATATAATAACGTCATAAGATCAGGAGAGGAAAGCCTGGGTTGTGATGGCGGTATACTTCTACAGCTATCGGTAGGCTCGGCCGAAAGCCCGGTGGAAATTTACGACAATGATGTTATTCTGCATAGGGGACATGATCAATATTACTGGGATCTGAACTCCAAAGCGTTCAAATCTCGTTACGCCAACAAGCATGTTAACATTCACGATAACCGTTTCGTAGTGCAGGTGGGTAACACCTCTAATTCATCCTATGGTGTTAACGGTACGGCCGTGGATGTCGTCTCGTTCTGGGATTCCGGATGCGACTGGCCGGAGGGACGTTATCCCGATAGTTTCCTGGTGTATGAGAACAACTATATCGAGGTACAGGGAATGGGCAGTGATTTCGAAACGGCCACCTGTGCCAGGTTCGCTATTACCAACAACGATGGTTATACCTGGGAAGGCGCTGGAAATGTCTGGCGTAATAACCACCTGAAAGTCTTGAAGCATGGATACCAGATTGGCGGTTATGATAACTGGGGCCAGTGTATGGATCTGTTGATCGAGGGCGATACGGTCGAGTATGCCTCAAATTCCTTTGGAAATACACAGTATGCTTATAACATCGGTTTCGACTTGAGCTCTCTGGGTAATAAAGCCCGAAATGTCGGCTACCTGGGTAATGCCAACTATGATGATGTCAATTTCGTTGGCGGTTCGGGAGAACGAACGATCACGATGCAGAATCAGTACGATATTCTGGTACTGGGGAATAACGAATGCCCGGTGGCCGGAGCTTCGATTACGGTAACCAACAATTACGGCCGGACGGTTATGACCGCTAACACGAATAGCAATGGTTACGCGACAGGTATAATTAACTACTGGTTCGCGGCCGAGGACGGTCCTGATTCGACCAATTTCAATAATTTCACTATCAGGGCTACCAGAAGCGGTGAGACCGAGGTTTTGGTTACCACCATAGATGACGCCAACCGCGCCGATACGCTCAGGCTCGATACTGTCGAGGGCGATTGCGATGTCGATATCGTGCCGCCCGGTGATATTCTCGACTTGAATGCTTTGCCGGGTGAAAGTGATGGCGTGATAGAGTTAAGCTGGACAGCTCCCGGCGATGACGGAAACTCGGGCCAGGCGGATCACTATCAGATTCGTTATTCGCAATCTCCCATTCACGGCGGAAACTGGGATCAGGCCACATTGGCGGCCAACCCCCCTTCGCCGGCCTCTCCCGGTAGTGTGGAAAATCATACTATAAGCGGCCTTGATGAGGGAGAGGCATACTATATTGCCGTGAAAACTTTCGATGACGTCGATTTAGAATCGGGTCTATCGAATATAGCCGAAGGTTACGCGCATGGTATCGCGGTACCTGTGCCGATGGCCACGGTGGTCGACTCAGTATATGGGTCGGCCACCCTGACCGCCCAGATTGTCGATTCGTATCATTCACTGTATTACGTGTTCGAGTTGGATTCACTGGAGGATTATCCCGAGCCGCAGCTTAATGTCGATTTGGCCGCTGACACCATGGCAACCGTTACCTATAATTCGCTTTCGGAGAATGTGTCATATTTCTGGAGAGTCGCCGCTATCGCCTCTGATGGCGCGGATACCAGCGCCTGGTCGATTTCGACCCAGTTCAATATTCTCACCGGCGTTGCCCAGACACTGGCCTCGAGCGATTGCGCTTTCCCGCAGGATGGCGACGCGGTTCAATCCAGTCAACCGGTTTTTAAAGTAAACAATCTGCCGGAAATCGATACCTACTATTTCCAGGTAGATCAGGCTGAGGGATTCTCTGACCCGGTTCAATCCGGCCCGGTGGCTAAATCATCAGGTTTAACCACAAGCTGGCAGGTTTCAGAGCCTCTGGACGCCGGTAATACCTACTACTGGCGCGTAAGCTCCAACGGTATGATCTGGACAGCCCCGATAGCGTTTACGGCGGAGTTGGATATTCATCCCTACCCGAATCCATTTCGTCCCGAGGCCGGCCATAATTTCGTTACTTTCACCAACCTGGTGGAACAGTCCGATATCGTGATCGCCACTTTAAGCGGCAAGATAGTCAAGCATGAGAATGATATCGGTCCCGATGAATGGCAGTGGGATGTTAAAAACGATGACGGTGATGAACTCGCGCCGGGCGTTTATTTGTACAGTATCAATTTCCCCTCCGGCAGCACCGGCGGGAAAGTCGTCGTGATACGCTAGAGCTGAACGGGCTATTTAATTTTCCCATAATGTTAACATATTATTTAAAATATTTAATTCTATTTTTGTTTAGGAGATTATAGCTGTATAGCTCAGATTAACTTCCGTTCTACCATACAATTATTATACATCTAATAAACTGAATTGTATTGACATCAAACCTCAATTTTTACTTTATTAATATTTAAAATACGGGCTCCTATGAACCCTGCTAATTCACGTGGCGATTCGCCATATAATTTTGGAGAGGAATATGAATAAGTGTTTTGTGATTTTATTAATGTTAATCCTGAGTATGGCATTTATAATCGTGGGTTGCGGCAGCGATTCCACCTCGCCGGAGGAGAATCTCGAATCATTTACTATAACATCCGCGGGTGGTACGTTTACCACGGCTGATACAGTAATAACTCTTATTATCCCGGCCGATGCTGTTGATAGCGATACTACTATCACGATTGGTGTGGAAAGTAATCACCCCGACGATCCGGGACTGGTATCGAGTACTTGCTATCAGTTCGGCCCCGATGATATGATATTTAGCCTGCCTGTTACTTTAATTATTCGCTACGATATAAATAATGTCCCCGATGGTGTTGATGAGGCTACGCTGGGCATACACAAGGCGGTGGAGAACTCCTGGCAGCCGATAATTCCCTATGCGGTAATCGAGGATTCCTCGTTCGTTACCTGCCAGATTAGCGGTTTCTCCAGTTACGGCATAGTAGGACACAGTGGTACTATTTATAATGGCGATGTCACAATTGACTCGACCGGCGATATCGGCACGTATTCCCAGTACACCGGGATTACCGGTGATTTAACAATTAATCCTAACTATATGCTTACCGATTTAACCGGCCTGAACAATCTCGAATGGATCGGCGGTAGCTTGTTGATTGATTACAGCGAGGGTAATTCATCGCTTGATTTCGGTGATGGGCTGTCCGAGTTGAAAACTGTCAATGGGGATTTTTCAATTTACGATGACTTTATGCCTGTGATTGAGTTTCCATCACTTGAGGTCGTAGGTGGGGATTTTGATATTCGAGGTGATTCCGTTCAAAGTTTTGTATTTCCGAATTTCGTTTCGATTGGTGGGATTTTTAAAGCACAGTATTTAAGTTCTCTTATTAATTTTAGCGGGCTTAATGGAATTGCCTCGGCCGGCGCGGTTGATATCTACAGTTGTTCGGGGCTGTACTCGCTTACGGGCCTGGAGGGTATCGGCGGCGTGGTTGACTACGTGAATGTAGGAGCCTGTGGAAACCTCACCAGCTTGAATGGCCTAGAGGGAATTACCACAGTTGTTGGCGAACTGGAGATAAACAACAATGACGCTCTACTCACTCTGGATGGCCTGAATGTCGTCCGGGTAGGCGGGCTTGATATTGTCTACAACGATACGCTGACCACTCTGGAGCATCTTGAACACCTCGCTGTAGTCGGTGATGAAGGTATCTCGATTCAGTATAACACCCGGCTATCCTCGCTGCAGGGTTTAAATGGCCTTGGCATCGTTGAAGGCGGTATATCGCTGTGGTATAATCCCGAATTGCAGACATTAAACGGCCTGGCTCATATAACCAGTTGTAAGTATCTCTATATAGAGGACTGCCATGCTCTTCACGATATTTCGGCCTTAAGCAGTCTCTATTATGTGCATGGCAATGTACGGCTGCTTCAAAACCATGCCCTTACCGATCTGGATGATCTTAGCGGTCTGACATACATGGGCGGCAGCCTTGATATCCACAACAACTGGTACCTGGAAAATATCGATGGCTTAAGTCATCTGAGCGAGATAGGGCTGGAACTGGGATATGGACATCTGTGGATAAGAGGCAACACCAGGTTGACCGATATCACCGGCCTTCACAACTTGGATATAAGCGCAACCACCGGATATGCCATAAACGGGCTGGCGCAGATTACGGATAACTCGATGGGGGATGCCGCTGCCTGGGCGTTTATCACAGCCATAGGGGGCGAGGATGCTGTGAGGGATGCTGTTACGATTAGCGGAAATTGATATTTATGGATCAAGCATTAGTGCGCTATCAGGATCCTTGGATTTTTATACCAGCGGCTGCTATTGCTATAATAATTTTTAGTATGGTACATACGTCACTGGTTAGGATGGGCTTGTTTCCACGAAGGCTTGGAGTTGTTATAGCGATATGCGCTACAGTTCTAGCCATGTATGGAATGGATAGAGTATTAATTCAGACCATCGTAGAGCATTATGCGAAAATGGGCACAGCTATGTTAATCGGATTAGCCAGTCTGCTGCTATCGGTGTGGGGTGGGTTATCCAGAAAATGGCGGAATAAATAACGCTGTTGATAAACTGATACTTATTTTAAGAATGTTATAAGTTTCAATGATCGGATATTTTGAATTATACGATTCATTTGGAGTATTTTATCCCCATGGCGGTTTATCCAGCGGGATATCGATATCTTTCACCAGTGGGATTTTGCCGAACGGATAACGGATGTGCGGGCCGAATAAAATGAAATAGCCGCCTATAAGCATCAGTTCGGTAAACAATGGTTTGATATCCCAGAGCTTGATATCTGTGCTTACCCGGCTATCGAAAAACGAGGCGTACCAGGAGGGATTCAAGCCATAGTTCGCCAGAAGGTTCATGAAATCGCCCGGGAATAACCATCTGAAACGCTTGCCTACCCGATAGCCTTTAAACTCGGGTATAGGCTCTCCCAGCGCCAGTTGAATCCAGTTGTTGGCGAATTCGATACCGCAGTGTATGGAAAGATCGGATGATCCCCAGAACTTGGGATTGATTTCCATCAGGACGAACTTGTCTTTGGCTTTCGAGTATTTGTATTCCACCATACATATACCGTGCCAGTTAAGGTGCTGCATCAAGCGGATAGAATCCTCCATCAATGACTCGTTGTAGAAACTTTCAGCCATCACCGAGGGCCCGCCGGTTATGGGGTACTCGCGTATACGGCGATGCATGAAATAAGTCTTGATCCGGCCGTGATCGAACAGCCCGAAGAAACCGCAGCCGGGTCCGATGATGAATTCCTGCAGTATCAGCGGGTTCGACTGAGCCTCCGGCCCCTCTAGATAGCTCTTGCAATAGCGGCGCAAGGCATCGGGGTCATCATGGTAAAACACCCCGCGCGAACCTGCGCCGTATGATGTTTTACTGACCACCGGGAAATCGCATGATTGCGCGAACTTGTCGACATCGCTCATATTTTTCGGATAACTGGTGGCCGGTATAGTCACCCCGGTTTCGCCTGCCGCTTTGAATGTCTCGGACTTACTCAAGGCGATTTCCAGCATACGTTTTTCCGGCATGACGAAGGCAGCCAACCTGGCTAGTTCATCACGATTATCGGAAATAACCGGGACTACGGTGGAGCGAAGCGGCAGGAGTATGTCGTGTTTATTTTTTCCCAGGTAATCGAACAGAAAATCACGGAACTTATCGGGATACTTACCGGGGTTGGGATAGATCACTTTGCGATTGCAATATTTAGAGGCAAAAGCCACCGAGCCGATATTGCGTTGCGAGCCGATAGTCAGGTCAAATCCCTTTTTACCCAGCATACGGGCTATCGCCAGGCAGTGAAGAGCATCGCCATCCGTAAGAAATATTTTCATATCAGTATTTATTTCTTTTTGCCGAGTTTTTCCAGGCGTTTTAACAGCAAATCAGGTCGTCGCCAGTATTTCAATAGTTGTCCGCAAATTATTCCGATTGGGCTCGAATAAGTTATATGATTGGTTCGTTTGCCGTTTATTAATATCTTTTTAAGTTCATCCCGCGAGCCGGGCGTATCCTCGAATTCGGTGTAAGCGTTGCCGATCTCCCACCCGAAATGGGCATCACTGCCCGAACAGGTTGGCATATTATGGCGCTCCGCCAACTCGTGCGCCAGCTTATTGCGGTCGGCCATAGCCCGGGCGTTATTGATTTCCACCAGGTCGACATATTCACAAATATCATCGGGCAAGTTATGTTTATGATAGGGATGCGGCAAGGTAGCGATACCACCCTGGTTGTGTATTGCCTCGATCACCTCATGGTATTCGCGGGTTTCTATTTCCTCATGTACCCAGAGACCGACTATATCGCCGATATCGGTGTTAATTTCCACCGATGGTATTATCAGTATCTCGCCGCTATCGAGACGAGCGGTTTCCTGCCCGCCCTTGATTGTCTCGTGATCGACCACTACGATAGCATCCAGGCCACGTTTTCGGGCCTTTTTTATAATATCGACGGGTTTATTTATCGAATCATAAGAGTGATAAGTGTGTACGTGAAAATCAATTTTAAATGACATTTATTATCCTGTCTGCATATTACCATTAATGATATCGGCTTATGAAAATACATATAAAGCGCTTGGGTGTAAAGATTTTTGTTTTTTAAAAGGAGAAATGGATTAACAAGGATAGGTAGTAGTCCCCTGATTACGAAGCGCTACTTGGTAATGCTGCTAAAAGCGGCAGAATTATACATATCTGCCGGGGCAGGTAAGCCGCTCCGAAGGAAGGCCTTGGAACCAGAGGTAAAGCAGATATACCGGGATAGCCAAAAAAAAACGGTTTTCTACTTGAATCCCGTTTTTTTTATCTCTGTCCGAACCGGACTTGATTGGTTTTTAGCCTCAGGAAAAGCCGCCGCTTCCGCAACTCGGTGTTTGCGATGGTGATCCACCGCCATTGCTGGCGAAAGCGGAGAACTGTTTAACTACGTTATCACTGCCGCAATTACCGCAAATAATTACGGAAGTATCGTTAACCGGTCGCAGTTCCTCAAATATCACGTTGCAGTTCAAGCACTTATATTCATAAATTGGCATCCAACACTCCTCATTTAACAGCTACTATTAAACCCACAAACCCCATGTACGCCATCGCGATAGGCCAGTTACACATGATAGTGCACTGTGACCCCATACTCTGGGACATATAACTCATGGCGAATCCTGCGGCGGCGCCTATTACTATTCCTATTATCGCCCGGGGTATATTGCGCTTAAATTTTTCCTTAAAACTCATTTGCATATCTCCTCAATGGGGAAACAACTCCCGGCAGTTTCAAAATGTTCCATATTTATCTTCCTGTCAACAAATTCATGCAACTCTTTTGCTCCGAAAGCTTAATCAATGTCCGATCTTGTCGATAATTTAACTGTTGGAGCATTGTTTATGACTGAAACTACAAAGATTCTTCTAAAAAAAGTACCACTCTTTACCGGAATTTCCGAGGATATCTTTAATTCCCTTGGGGATGCAGTGCAGGAACTGAATCTGTCGGATGGCGAGATTCTGTTTAAAGAGGGTGATACTGGGACAAGTATATATATAATCAAATCCGGTCAGATCGAGATTTTAAAATCCGAGGATGAGTCGGGCAAACAGGTTCGCCTGGCGATGCGTAGTCAGGGGGATTTTTTCGGCGAGATGTCTCTTTTGGAGGATTCACCACGATTTGCCAGCGCCAAGGCGGTCGGCAAATGTGTAGTGCTTGAACTTTCGCGAGCTAAATTCAATGAACTTATATTGAAAAATCCACAAATTGCCCTGGATGTTTTAGGCGTGATGTCCTCGCGGCTTCGTCAATCAGATCTGCAGATGATTCACGACCTGGAGCAGAAAAACAAGCAACTCGAAACGACCAACATGCAATTGAAAGAGACTGCGGATAAACTCGAAAGCTCCAACCAGAGCCTTCTTTCGGCCAATAAATTTTTAGAAAAGATTATTTCGGCCTCGACATTTTTCATAATAGTCACCGATAAGAACGGTCGCATTTTCATATTCAACGAGGCCGCGCGTGGAGTGTTCGGCAGGCAGTTCAAGGATGTGGCCGGGAAGCCGGTGGACGCCCTGTTCGCCAATTCTATTCATCAGGAATTGCTAGAGGACATGGAGAAATCGATTGCCATGGGCGATACCTGGGCGGGAGATATCCTTACCCAAAGGTCGGACGGCAGCAAACTGTTCGTGGAACTCGTAGGCGCCAGGGTATTCGATGACCAGAACGAGATATTCGCAACACTTTACATGGGCCGGGATGTCACAGAGGAGAAGAATGTAGAGCGCCAGATGATACTCCTGGAGCGAATGGCTACTCGTGGTGAGATGGCGGCCGAGATTGCACATGAGTTGAACAACTACTTGTCTATCGTACTGGGTAACCTGGAACTACTGCAAATGGAGCTTAACATAGGCAAAACCGATAAGGCTGAGGCTAAGATAGAGTCCATGAAAAACGGTCTTGATAAAATTACGAGATTCACCGACGGTTTGATGATGTATTCCCGCCCCGCCAGTAAGAAAGAGGAATTCGATCTTCACAATTTCCTCGATAACGAGCTGTTCTTTATCAAACCGCAAAATCGTTTCGATGAAGTCGAATTCAAATGCGAATTCCAGGAGAATTTGCCGATAGTCACGGCCGATAAGAGCCAGATACAGCAGGCGCTGTTGAACCTTCTGAACAACGCCGCCGATGCGACCTCGGCTAATGAGGGTGATAGGACGATAACGATACGGACTAAATACGATGATGAAACCAAGACAGTGGCTATATCGGTGATCGATAACGGAGTAGGTTTGAACCAGGACAGCTATGACAGGGTGTTTAAACAGCATTTTACCACCAAGGAGAGAGGGCACGGTTTCGGACTTCTGGCGGTGAAGCGTGTAATCAAAAGCCATGGCGGCAGGGTCGAGGCTGCCAACCTCCCGGATGGCGGCGCGATGTTCACGATATCGTTCCCGGTCAAACCCGATAGCAGCATGCTGCAATACGCTTAGCACTATGGACATACTATTTTTTCTTATACTGGGTCACATTGCCGGTGATTATGCTTTCCAGACCGATTATATGGCGGCTAATAAAGGCTCATCCAGAGGTGTACTTTCGTATCATGTTCTTGTTTATATCCTGACTATCTGGATATTCATGATCTTTCACTCATTTCTTTACGAGCCGGGATTATTTTTAAGAACCGCTACTTTTATGTTTCTCGTAGGACTTTACATCCAGCACTGGCTTCAGGATTTCTTTAAGAGCCGTTATGCCAACGGTTCCAAACAGATGTATTATATCGATCAATTTTTACATCTGGCAATTTTATACGTGTATCGAATATTTATTTATTGATAAACGATTATGAACAAAGCGTCGTTGGAATTCATCAAGCCCTATATTCCTGATCTCCTGTTAAACCATACTGTCGAGGATGGCAAGAGAAAGCAGGATACGATTATTTCCGGCAGTTTGCTGTTTGCCGATCTCTCGGGTTTCACCGCGATGTCGGAGAAATTGGCCTCGCTGGGACGGTTGGGTGGCGAGAAACTGGCCGAGATAATGAACGCCTGCTTCAATTCACTCCTGGGGCGTGTATTCGCGTTGGATGGGGATGTTATCAAGTTTGGCGGCGATGCTTTCCTGGCATATTTCTCCGGGGATGATTCAATCAATAGAGCCTACGATTGCGCCGGTAACCTGATAAAATGGATATCGGAGAACGGGCAGATAACGACGCCGGTCGGCAAATTCTCGCTGGGGATTCATACCGGTATCAGTGACGGCGAAATATACAACTTGCAGCTTGGCGAAAAACGCCGTGAACATCTTTTCTGCGGCGAAACGGTCGAAAACTGTTACGCGGCCGCGGATGTTGCAGAACTAGGAGAGCTGGCCTTAACCGAAAGCGCCGCTTCTAAGCTCGGTCTCGCGGATATATCAAGATTGAAAGATGATTGCTATGTTTTCGATAATTTCGATGATGTGCCCGGTATTGATGAGTCTTCAAGGGGGAATGACCTGAGAAAACAGGAATCAGAAACGGTCAGGGATTTTCTGGTAAGCGGTTTGGAAAATCAACTTCATTTTAGCGATGGTAGCATAGAGGGAGAACATCGCGTACTGACCAACCTTTTCATCGGGGTTAACTCCCTTCGTAAAAACCTGGAGGCCGATCTGGAGAAATCCATAGAGCCGATAAACAGGTATTTTACGGTGATCAACGATATTATCGAAAGGCACGGCGGGGCGTTTGCCCGATTGGACTCGAGCGGTTCCTCGGAGAAGATGTTAATCTTTTTCGGCGCGCCTTTAAGCACCGGCAAAGATGCCGAAAATTGCCTGAAGGCGATACTCGAGATAGAGTTCGCATTGAAAAAGCTGAACCAGGATTTGGCGCACCCGGTACAGCATCGCTATGGTGTGAATACCGGTTTATGTTTCGTGGGTAATGTCGGTGGCGAAAGCCGTCACGAGTACACCGCAATGGGGGATGCTATCAACCTGGCGGCCCGTTTGATGGGTAAAGCCGCTTACGGTGATTCTATAGTGGGAGAGGATACTCTTAAGGTATGCGGTGAAAATTTCGTAACCCGTCAGGGTGATACAGTAATGGTGAAAGGCAAAGAGAAACCGATTCAATTGAATTACCTCGTAAAGGAGAAAACCCAGTCATCGAGTGTCGGGGAACTTATAATTGGCCGCGAGGATGAGCTCGAGAGGGCGAAAGCGTTCATCGAGAGTGTCAACAGCGGTAAACGTTCGGCGCTTCTGATATCAGGCGAACCCGGAGCCGGAAAATCTCTGATAACCGGCAGGATAAAGAGGATGATAGTCGACAGCGGTTCGCGCTATATCGAGGGCGACTGTTTCAGACATTCTCAAAGTACTCCGTTTATCCCGTTAAAATCGATATTGCTGGGCGCTCTGGGTTTGGACTCACGTTCCACTCAAAAGAGCAAACGCCAGGCCCTGGCAGAATCATTGAAAGATATCTCGGAGAACGAGTGGTTGCCGTTGATCGCACCGCTCCTGGATTTCTTTCCGACAGTACCACCGCAGTTACGCAATTTGCCGGAGGATATCAAACGGAAAAAGATCAACGATATAGTCATAAATATACTATGTCGTGAAAGCGATAAGTCGCGAATGATACTTATTGTCGAGGACGTCCAATGGATCGATGAGGCATCCTTGACTATTATAAAAGAATTACTCGAATCAGGATACTCGCCGGGTATTATGTTCATAAGCCGCCCGGGGAAAGTATTCGATTTCCTGAAAGAGCATAAACGAACCGAATCAATAGAGCTAAAGGGCCTGACACCGGAGAATTCGCGCAAACTGTTCATAACAATCCTCGACGGTCTCGTTCCGAACGAGGAGAATATTAAAAACGTCATCGAGAAATCCGGCGGCAACCCGTTTTACCTGGAGGAAATGGCCAAGGCTTATTTAGAGCTTGGCGCCGATAAATTCTCCTCCGGTGAAAATATCCCCACCGGTATCGAATCGGTAATAACCGCTCGTATCGATAACCTGGGCGAGATGGTTAAAAAGACCGTTCGTACCGCCAGCGTTATCGGGAGGGTGTTTGCCTATAACGTACTCAAGGATGTCTTCCCGGATAGTAACAGGAAGAGAAAGCTTCGCGATTACCTGGATGAGTTAACGCATCTCGATTTGACCCCGGTTGAGCGCACACAGCCGGTGGTGGAATACATATTCAAGCATATACTCACTCAGGAGGTTGCCTATAACGGGCTGTCATTTTCCTCACGCCAGATACTTCACCTTAAAACCGCCGAGTTTTTCGCCGGCCGTAAACGTTATGTCAAGCGCGATCCCGAACTGCCCGGCCGCCACTATTTGCTGGCGGGCAAGCCTGAAAAAGCCTTGCCTTATCTATTCCTTGCCGGGGAGAAAGCCGCCTCCGAATTCGCTAACGCGGAGGCTCTGGGATTTTTCGCGAAAACAATCGAGATAGCCGAGGACCTGGACAACAAGGAATACTTGATTAAGGCCATACGAAGCCGGGGGGAATTAGCCAAGCACATTAGCGAATACAAACAATCCGAAAGCGATTACGAACGTCTGATCGAGCTTTCCGGTGATGACGCCAAACTCAGGGCCCTGGCGTTGATGAAAATATCCGAGTTAAACAGATTAACCTCTAATTATGATAAAGCTCTTACGGCGATCGAAAATTTAGAGGGTATCCTGCCGGATGATTTGGAAATCCAGGTGTTTTGCCTTAACGGCAGAGGTGAGATAACCCGGCGCGGCGGCAAGCTTCAAGACTGCCGCACATACCTGTTAAAAGCTCTGGATATTTGCGAGAATTACGATATCAATCCCGAGTTGACCGCAATCGTATACAACAACCTGGGTATCTGTCACTGGGGGCTGGGCAAGATGCAGGAGTCGGCCGAGTACTATACCCGGGCGTTGAAATTATATCGCAAGTTAAAAGATCTTAGCGGTCAGTCCAAAGTTACGAATAACCTGGGTATTATCAGTGATGAGATGGGCAAACTTCACCAGGCGGAGAAATCGTACGAGAAAGCCGAACGTATATTCAAGCGTATTGGAGCCGCCAGGATGCGGGCCTCGGCTTGTGCCAATCTGGGTACCAATTTGCTGACTCGCGGATTCTTAGCACAAGCCGAAAAACGTCTCGAGGACGCCAAAGAAATATTCGAAAAGATTGGCGACCATCACAGTTTGGCGTTTACCTATGGCGATTTGGGCAACCTGTATTATCGTATGGGTGATTCCGAAAAGGCTAGCGGTTACCTTACTGAGGCGTTTAACCGGGCGCAGGATTTGAAAGATGATGAGTTTATACTCGAATCTAAAATTCGACTTTTGCGTATGGCTTATTTCTCCGGTCAGCCCTCGAATGAGGATCTGGACGTGCTCATCTCGGATGCCAGGGCCATTGGTTCTACGGAGTTAGAGATTAAAACCATGATTTATTCCGGGATGATTGCTTTTTTTAACGGTGATGTCGAGTTAGCTATAGAGATTATCCGCAAAATCAAAAAAAACGACAGCCTTTCGGACTATCCTGAACTTGATATAGAATTAGGTAAATTCGAGATTGCCTATTGGTTAATCAAAGGGGAAATGAAGAAAACTGTCAACCTGGCCAATGCGTATCTTAGAAAAGCCATAAAAAGCGATCAAGCGATACTGGCCATTGAATTATTTACATTATTAAACTCGGCAGGATTATGCGAATCGGTTTCGCCAAAACTTTCCGGAAAAGTTAAAATTTATTTCGAGCGCATAAAAGCTGAGTTGGGGGATGACAAATTCAGGATTTTTACCGCCTATCATAAACGTCTGCAAGAGGTTTTGATTTCTTATCGCAATCATATAATGAATACTCATAAAAGCGAAAAGATATCCGAACGAATCCGTTAATACTCGTATTTATTAAAACAGTATCATAGGTATCCGGTGTTTTTCGGTAAATTTTAAACTTCTCTTTAAAATTGTCAGTAAAAGATATTTTCCGATATAATTATATATTCAGCGTATCATGCATCCTGACATGTCCTGTCGATGTTAGGCTTAGTTCCCTGGTTTCCAAGCGCCGCCTGGAAACCTTCTTGAGTCATGTAGAGCGCGCATTTTGCCGGCAAAAAAGCCACGTTGCGAAGCAGCGTATCGCAACGAGATGGAAAGGCCGGACAGTAGTGATGTAATATATATATTACTCTGTATTTATTGGATATGTCCCACTATTGTGGGAAGTATCCCTTACTTTTTTTAGAGATAAAAATCAACATTTAATCGGATAAGTTTTTCTATCTTATTGAATAACAACGAAATATACGGTTTTCAGTAAAATCCTTATGGGTGGCTTGAAATATGCATCGTTATGAGTCAGTTAAAAAGAAAAACCGGAAAAGCAAAACGAAATTGAAACCCTCGAAGGAGGAATAAATGGGAAGAAAGTTAACGAGTTTGAGAAGCATGTGGATAGTCGTCTCTTTGGCAGCGGTACTGGCTATTGCGGGATGTTCGAGTGAAACTCCGTTCGGCCCCGATACTCAGGAAACTCCCGATTTAGCCAAGCAGCCGGTAGGCGTATTGGACACTCGTACTGCGGTATTATCCGATCTTAACGTTGCTGTTGATGTTGCCAATATAGTGTCGGCATCGAGTGGTGGCGTGGTTGCCATTCAAACATCCAGTATAAGGCATGAATTCAAGGTGCCGGCGTTAGGTATTAAGGATGATGTCAATATCACGATTTGTTACAAGAAGGAAATTCTCGACAGGAAGGTGACCGGTGTATTCGAATTCGGTCCGTCCGGGTTAGTATTTGACTCGCCGGCCACGTTGGAGTTCGATGTTGCCGATATAAATCCGTCCGCGAAACTGGTAAAGCTGCACTACTACGATCCCGAGGTTGAGGACTGGGTATTGCAGGGTTACTCGAGAGTAATAGATGGTAAGGCGAGTTTCCTTATCAACCATTTCAGCAAGTACGCGATATCGGATTAACGGGAGGACTTGCAACTAAGTCTAATAAGGATTCAAAATAGAAGAAAATCAAATCGTAAGCTTGGGGGAATAACCACTGACGAATACGAAAGCCGCTCGAACATGGCGGCTTTCGTGTTTTAGTCATTCAGAAGTTTATCTAAAAGTCCCGATTCGCGTGATACCTTTTGTTCAACTGCATATTTGACTATTTCAATATTCGACCATATATCCAGGCGCGACCTGGCGCGGGTAATGCCCGTATATACCAGTTCGCGGGTCAGTAAAGGCGATTGAATATGGGGTAAAATCAACAGGGCTTTATCGAATTCCGAACCCTGGCTTTTATGGATTGTCATGGCGTACACGGTCTCGTGGTCGGGGAGACGAATGGGCGAGTACTTACGCGGTTCGCCATCCTGAGAGGGGAAATATACTTTGAGTGTATCAGGATTATCGTTATCCGACAGGGTGATACCGATATCGCCGTTGTACAGCCCCAGTTGATAGTCGTTCCGGAGTATCATGACAGGTCGGCCCCGATACCAGGTTTCCTTTGCATCCAGCTTTCCCGCCCGGTGAAGGATGAGTTCTATTAATCGATTGATATTGGAAACGCCATAAGGCCCTTCCCGAACGGCACATAGTACCTGAAATTCACCGAACAGATCGAGAATTTCACGCGGCTCCCGGCTTTGAAGATATATCGAGTATCGATCGAGGACGCTTTGTTTGATTGATTCCGCAAGTTGCCCGATTGGTGGTAATTCCGACCAGTGCAAATCGTTATAGTTATCACCCCGAAGGATACTATCCGCGATTTCAATCCTGCCCTCGTTAACCGCGCGGCTCAACTCTCCGATTCCGCTTGATTTATCGAATCGGTAACTCTTCTTCAATTCAACAATGCAATCGCTCAATGAGGATTTTCGGGGAGTATCATCTCCTGCCGGTATTTGCAGGCCGGTTGTCTTTTCGTACGATTCGGCAAACGTTTTAGTTATGCCTGCCCGGGACGATATCGAACAGATATCCCCCAGGGCCGCGCCTGATTCCACCGAGGCAAGCTGGTCTTTATCACCGATAAGTATCAGACGAGAATCATCTCTCAGGGCATAGGCAAGTTTGGCTAAAAGCGGCAGATCCACCATCGAGGCCTCATCCACGATAACCAAATCGTACGGCAAACGGTTATCCGTGTTATGCCTGAAATAAGGCGAGTCGGGTATGCTGCCTAAAAGGCGATGCGTGGTAGAGGCTTGACGGGGAATTATATCTTTAATGTCCTGTTCACAATTCAACAACTCTATCGAATTTTTGATAGACTCCTGTAAACGAGCGGCGGCCTTGCCGGTTGGCGCGGTCAGGGCGATTCGCAGGGAACTGTCTTGTTGCAAGAGTAAGGCCAGTATGGCGGCGACCGTAGTGGTTTTGCCCGTACCGGGCCCGCCGGTTATTACGCAGAATCTCCTGGTTAGGGCGGTGAAAGCAGCCAATTGCTGATAATTGAAATCATTCCGATCTATTCGGCCGAATAACCGTTCAAGCGATTCTTTCAATTTTTTCGAATCGATAGCCGGGTCATTCGATGAGGATAACCTTACGATAATTTCCGCCAGCGAATTTTCATAATGCCAGTAACGGTACAGGTATAATCTATTTCGAGTATCCAGAATCAACGGTTTGTATTCGGAGGGAGCGCCTGTATGACCCGAGTCGATCAATAATTTTTTCAGGATGTCAATTTCAGGCAACTTGATTTCTTGACCGGGCACTATCTCGCTGCCGGCTATATTATTTAAATCAGTACAGATATTACCCTCCCGGGTCGCGCGGCTGACTATTGCCGATATCACCGCCAACATCGAGTCATCATGGTTGCTTAACCTGGTTATGAAACGTCCGAAATGGTAGTCTATGGGGGATATCTCGCCCTGTTCTTTCAATATATTCAATACGTTTTTATTCATCGTTGTTTTCCCCCGGTATTAGTATCGAGGTTAGCTCGTTTATCGTTCGCGATGATGGTTTATCGTAGAATATACCGTTGCCATCCCTGCTGGAGCTATCGATCCCCCTGAGGAATAAGTAATACACGCCGCCGAAATCGCGTTCGTAATCGTAGTTTTCCAACCTTACCGATAGATACTTATGCAGAGCTACGGTGTAAAGGTGGTATTGCAAAATGTATTTATGCTCTATCATCGCCCTGGAAATGTTTTCCCGGTCGTAGAATTGGCGGTCGTTCCCCAGATGGTTAGATTTCCAGTCCAATAGGTAATACCGTCCCCGGTGAACGAACACCAGATCGATAAAACCTTTCAGGAATCCCTCGGCCGGTTGGAAATTCAAATCTCGCCAGTTAGCCTCGGTCATTGTCTCAGCCGAATTCTGGCCGTGCTTCGTAAAGAAGTCGTTTAATATATTCGATGAAATTTTGTTGAGGGGGAAATGAAACTCAAGCTCGTTTAATTTGCCGCTGCTATCTATCCCCGACAGCTTGAATTCACTGTCATGATCACTCAAGCTGACATTGAGCGTATTTTCTATCATACCGTGTATGGTACCCTGCCAATCGGTATCGAAACCATATCGCTTGAGTCTGTCAACTATCAAATCAATAGTGTAATCATCCCGTATGGACCGGAAATCGATATTCTCGAATAACTCATGACAGAAAGTACCGGCGCGGGCGCCTTTCGGGAACGTGAATATATTTTTCTCATCCCCTTTTGATTTTTCCATGTCCGGTTGGTCGAATCCCGGTGATAACGAATCATAATCCGGTAAGTCCGGGTGATGGCTTTTCCCGGCGCTCAAGTTGGAAAAACTCGAGATACGCCATTGCCTGTTAATTTTGCCGGTAAATGTTTTAGGTGATAATTGCCGTATGCTCTCGATTATCGGCTTATATGTTTTGGCAGGCTGCCCGGGGAGAATCTTTAAATCGATCGAATTCATCGAGTGTTCCGTCAAACCGGTTAGAGCCGTAAGCGCGGTGTTGTCATCCATGCCGATAAAGGCCGCCTCGACTTCATCCACGATATTATTAAGGTCGTTCAAAACCGGTTGATGGAAAGTATAGGCAAGAGCCGAGCTGCCGGCGGTATTGAATAATCCCCAACCTAGATAACATCTATGTTTAGCTCTTGTCAGGGCCACATACAAAAGGCGAGTATTTTCCGCCAGAATTTCCAACTCCGCTCGCGATCTGTTAGGCTCGTAAGACTCCGAACCGAGGTCGAGGATTAACTCGTTATTATTATCCGTATCGTGAAACAGAACATTCCTGTATCTGGTAACCCTGGAGTTTCCCCAGGCAAAAGGGCAGAAAACTATATCGTACTCCAGGCCTTTGCTTTTGTGAATCGTAACTATTTTGACGGCGTTATCATCGCTTTCCAAACGAAGCTGGCTATCCTCGCTATTTGGCTGATCGGGGCTGATCTGGTTTTTATACCATTTCACTATGGCGGGTATACCCGGATTGGATTGAGCGCTATGGCCGTGAATTAGCTCTCCCAGGTGAAGGATATTCGTAAGCTGTCTCTCACCGCCTGTATATCTCAATATTCTTGACCTGATTTTATACCGGGTCAGCAGGTCACGGAACATACTCATAAAACCGTATTCGCGCCAGAGCTCGTTGAGTTTCCGGAACTCCGCCAGGATACTTTCCCAGAGATCGTCATCACTGTTGAGTATAAACATATCCGTGGAGCTATATCCGAATATCGTAGTGCTGAGAGCGGCCCTGATGTAACCGTCACGGGACGGCTCGGCAACCGCCGTTATGATTCTCAAAAGCTCAATGGCCTCATCTGTAGCGTATACGCTTTTATCGCTGTAGAGAATGCCCGGAATGTTGTGTTTGTCCAGAGAGTTCTTTATGATGGCCGCCTCGCTGTTGGTACGCACCAGGACGGCGATATCGTTTGCCTTTATGTGCCTGGTTTCCACCAACGCCTCGTTGCTGTCGGCCAGTGTAAGCAGGCGGGAAATCTCGGCGGTCACGGATTCGGCCATGAATTCCAATACCGAGTTCTTACTGATCATACCACGGTAAATGTGATGTTGGCCCAGGTTACGCGAGTCGAGGTACCACAACTCGAGCGGCGGATTAGCAACGCCCGAAAGCTTGAGAATTTTGCCGGAATCGGGTTTTGCCGGTCGCGCCGGTAAGTATGGAATATCCTCGTAAATAAACGGTCTGTCGATATGTTCGTATATAGCGTTTAAAGCGCTAAGAAAATCAGGCTGCGAACGCCAGTTGACAGACAACGTGTAACGATTATCGACCTCGTTGACAGCATCCAGGTAAGCGAATATATCGGCGCCTCGAAACGCGTAAATAGCCTGTTTGGGATCGCCGATTAGAAACAGTATGCATTGCTCATCCTTGAAAATGGTTTTGAAAATACCATACTGCAATGGATCGGTGTCCTGGAACTCATCGATTAAAGCCGCCTGATATCTTTTTCTTATCATTCGTGTCAGATGTTTGCCATGCGAGCTGTTTAACGAATCGTAGAAAGCCAACAGGAGATCATCATAGTATTGAACGTTGGCCTCTTTCTTTTTTAAAGATAACTCGTTTTTGATATATCGATATATGCCTGATTTAATCGCCAGCACGGTCGTATCGTATGCCTCTACAAGCGAGGTACGGCTGATGTTCAATTGCTCGCATTTTTCGAAGAAGGTATGATAAATTCGATCCGGATTTTTCCCTTTAAGCGATGAGTTAAGGATACCGGCGGTGAATTTCTCGAACTCTTTGAACATTGCCGGGGACGGCGGTTCAGCTGCCAGGGCGATATCCATAGACGCCAGCCATTTGGGTATGCTTGTTTGTTTGTACTTCGCGCGGTGAAGGCTTTCATGATTTAAAAGTATATCCTCCACCTGGCTACGGCCGGTCTGCCATTCGATGCGAACGATTTCCAAATCCTCGAGGAAATTGCTTTCTAACTTTAAGGTGTCAGGGAATTCGGTTTCGGGGATGATTTTCAGGAACGGGCGGGAGTATAATTTGCCCGCCAGTTTAACCAGTTTGTCGGGTGTGTTTAGTTTATCGCCATCCTTGCCAAGCAGGTAGTTGAGAAACAGCGCCGACTTTCCACCGACATACTTACGCCAGAAATCGAACACCGTTCTATTAAGGAGGCTTGATTGATCGCTTATGAATTCGGTATTGAACGAGGTATTGCTTTCGAAAGTATAATCGTTCAACATTCTGCTGCAGAAACCGTGAATGGTGAATATCGCGGCCTCATCGAATTGCCGTAACGAGCGTTCCAGTTTGTCTATTGCGCTCGGCCGATCGGTATATTTTCTGGTGAGTTCCTCCAGTGTTCGATCCTCATGGCATCTGCCGGTTTTCATCGCCTTTATCGCCTCGATGATTTTTGTTCTTATGCGATGCTTTAATTCCTCGGTGGCGGCTACGGTAAATGTCACGACCAGTATCCGGTCGACAGTCAACTCGGCCTCCAGGAGCAGGCGAATATATAAACCGGTTATACTGTATGTTTTGCCGGTACCGGCCCCGGCCTCGATTAAATTAGCGCCCTCGAGAGGCACCGTGAGTAGATCGAATTCTTTTATCATGATATTTTTTCGGTCGCCTCGAGCATCGGTATAAATACGGTTTCCGCTGTCTCGCGAAAATCACTGTCGGCGAAATTAAGGCTATTGAAACATCGGCTGTAATACGGGTCCTGGCCCTCGCCTCGGCTGTAGTCCGAACCGTACCACTTACCGGCCGCGCTTTTGATTGCCTGTTCCACTTTACCGCTTTTGAATATACCGCCGGCGTACTTGAATGAGGTTTTCGGGAAGAAATACAACGGTCGTTTCCGGCCGATATCGTATAAGCGAATGAGCTTACTTAAAATCAGATCGGGATTATCGGGCTTATTCAATACCAAAGTCTCCTCCGAACCGATCAGTATTGTTTTCGCCGGATATTCGGGAATATTCATTAAAGCCAAAGCCAGTAATTTAAGCCAGCCGGTTATTCTATCTTTTTCGGAAATAGACCAGGCCTTGTAATTTATCAAACCCGGCTTATAGATATTATCGATTATCCCCGTAATTTTATAGCCGCCCGATTCGATATCGATTTCAATCGGAGGCAGGGGAGATCCCCCGGTAAGTTTTTTTATCTCCCGGACAACTGGAGTGGTCGCAGCGTTAATTTTACCGAGCAGGATATCACCTATCGCGCCATGCGGTAATACGCCATCACAACGAGCCAACCTTAATCGTTTTTCGATATCCTCACCTCTTAAACGGCATTCGAGCAAATCGTTAGCGAGATGGAATCTATCCAAGCCAGATAGATCGTAAGGCTCCTCATCTTCGAGGGCGGACTCCGATTGATCGAGATATATTCCCAGCCTGTTGTTCAAAATATATTTGCTGGGATTGGCAAAGAATCGACATAAGCCGTCCAAATCAACAATCTTTTCATTATCATCCCCTGCGGGAAGAGGGTCTGAGAAAAATTCGGGTATGTCAACCCGGCTATCGAGTAGTGATTTGGCGGCCAGGTAATTTTCGTTGGAGTAGCTATACAGTTTCGAGTTCGGCTCGTAATAATCATGACTGAATGCCTGGAGTTTATGATATGTCCTGATATGTTGATCAGCGGGTTTACCATCCAGGCTATATCCATCCCTGATATAGTCGAGTAGCTCGCTGACTGTCACGGAGGGGGGGATCGTATTGTTGTCGGTAACGCCCTGGCCGGTATAGCTTATATATAGCCTCTGGCGGGCGGAGAGAATCGCCTCCAAAAACAGGTAACGATCGGTGTGCCTGACCGATCGATCGCCGAGTTTAGGTTTGTTGGCGATTAGATCGAAACTGTAATGCTTGGCCTGACGGGGAAATGCCGAGTTATTCATGCCGATCAAGCAGATCGTTTTGAATGGTATGCTTCGCATGGGTAGCATGGAGCAGAAAGTAACCGAGCCGGCGATAAATCCCGAGGCCGAGCTGTGTTTGCCGAGTTGATCGCTTAAATACTGCTTCATAATCCTGTGACTAACTTTTCGATTGAATCCGGAGTTTTCTGATAGCATCGCAAGCTTACGTATTTTCCTGAGGAGGTTTTGGATCTCGTATTCGGTATTGTCATTCGAATCGAATATATCGACGCATAAAGAGGCCAGGCAATCGGCCCATTCAGGTAGTGTTTTATCTGTTTGAATTTTCTCCAGATATTCGAATAGCTTGTCCGTGAAATCGAGAAACTTGCCAAGCCTGATAGCTTGTTCGCCCTCGATATTATCGTATGGCATGATATTTTCGTAAATACGTTCGCGCTCGCCGGTCATAGCATAACCGAGTATCAACCTGTCCAATCCGAATCGCCAGGTGTTTTGCTCGTAGCGGGGAAGATCCAGATCGCGCTTATGCTCGGCGTCCCTGCCCCATCTGACCTTAACCTCGGTCAACCATCGGCTGACTAGCTCTATATCGCGAATAGATAAATCGAACTTACTATGCACCGCCTCCGATTCGAGTACCGATACGATTTCGGACAAAGCGTAACGGCCACCAATCAAATCGAGTATTTCGAAGAACGTTTTGATTACACCGCTTTCACCTTTCGCGCCTCTATCGGCGATGGTAAAGGGTATGTGATGCTCCCGGTTTTCCGGATTACCGAATACCGCCTGAATAAACGGCGTGTATCTTTCGATATCTGGCGCCATTACGATGATATCGCGCGGCTTCAGTGAGCGATCATGCTCCAAATGGTCTAGTAGCTGGTCGTGTAATACCTCTATCTCTCTCATCTCGCTATGGCACACATGTATCCGGATGGAATCATCACCGGCCGAAATCTCTCCGGGCTCGTTGTCATCCGAGCCACGATTGCGCAGGTTTAAGATATCCGATTGTATCGAATGCAGAAGCGTATCCTCACCCGGTTGCTCGAATGTAGGTTGGATGGGAAAGTCCGCGGTCAGGAACAGGAAATCTCGTCCCTGTTTGCCCATCGAGGCCAACAGGGAATTGCCGACCGTAATATGCAAATCCTCTCTGGATATATCACTATCCCCGCTAGCGCCAACGAAACGTGCCGCCTCTTTTTCGGATAATATATCAGACCAATATTCGCTGCAGGGATTGAGCACATAGAAATCGATTTCGATGAGGTTCGACAGCTCGTGGAAGAAGTTAATATATATTGGGGGAAGAAAAGACACGCCGAATAGCGAAATCCTATCGGGCAAATTCTTGGGATTAAAAGAGCCAGTCCGAACCGAATCGAAAAATCTTTTGAATAGTATGGCGCGATGGTCGCAGTCGGAATTTCGCAGCAACTCACTCCAGATTATCGCCTGCCAGTTTTCGGGGCGATTACTATCCCAGTTTAAAACCATTTCCGGCCGGTAGATGGAATACTGATCGAAGAGATCGGCCAGGTGAGTCGAAAGCTGATAAGCTTTCAAACCATCGCTGTCATCCTCTAAATACATCCTGACCGCACCGAATTCGTTTTCGGGTCGGTTTTCTTTTATGATATTATAAATTTTCCAGATATTCGTGTCGGTGTTCGGATAGCTTTGTTTGTCGTGTTCGGGGATTATCGATTCGAAAACGCTATCGATAAAGGTATTGGGAAAGGGATAGTTTAAATTAGCGCATATACCGATTTTGTCGGCCATCCGTAGCGATAACCACCTGGCCATACCCAGGCTTTGAACGATTATCGTTTCTGGAATAAGAGCGTTCTTTTGATGAATTAAAACGTAGCGATCAGCGAGCTTGGCTAGGAGAATTTCCAGTTTATTGCTGGTAAAAAGGTTCAAGCCGGGCATTTTAATTCAGACCAGGTTAAAGATTAACGAATGAGTAAATTACCGTTGAAATATTATACTATTATGTTCAGATCATCAAGCTTAAACCGAACATGATCGAGAATAAAATATATTACGTACTATATAGTATATATTCGTTTTAATTTTGAACGATTTATTGCAATAACAGGGTGATAAAATAAGTATCGGTTGGGTTTTAGCCGAAACAATGAATGATACAGGAATGTGGGGAATTTAAAACGGGGTTTAATTACAATTAACATCACAAGCCGAATAATGACTGGGAAAAAAATAATTTATCAGAGCAAAAAGCATGGCAATGTAATCTTTGGCGTGCTATTCGGATTTTTGTTTATCGTTGTGGCATACACGACACAGGTAGTATTGAACAATCTGGATATAAATCTTGTCAGCTTCGTTGAAACTCATCAACAGCAGCCATTAATGTGGATAATTGACTTCGCGCCGCTCGTATTGGGATTATACGGCTGGGTTATCGGTAAGTACTATTCTCATCTTTCGAGGGTGGAATCACGGTTGTCATCCCTGAATGATGATTACGAGGAAACGCTTCTCAAAAAAGAGAAATCGGAAAAAGAGAAGGAGTTCATTCTGAATAGTGTTACCGAGAATGTTAGTTTTCACGATAAGGACTTAAGAATCATCTGGGCAAATAAATCGGTCATAAAATCCTCCGGTTTGCCGGCGGATCAAATAATTGGCCGTCAGTGTCACACTATCTGGCATGATAGCGAGCAAGCCTGTAGTAATTGTCCGGTGGCTAAATGCCTGAAAACAGGTAAGAGCCACGAGTTAAAAAGAGCGTCAGGCGATGGCAAGCATCTTCTTATTAAAGGTTTTCCCGTATTCGATGATGATGGTGAAATAATAGGTGTTGTCGAGGTCTCCAAAGATATAACCGCCGAAGTGAATTATGAACAAACAATAAAGTCCAGTGAAGAAAAATACAGACATGTAGTGGAGCGCGCCGGTGATGGAATAGCGATTATCCAGGATAGAGTTTTTACTTATGTAAATCCTCAATTGGCATTCATGCTTGGCTATGAGCAAGATGAATTGATAGGAGTTCAGTTTAGAGTGGTCGTTAGCCCATCCGAGTTATCCAAGCTCGAGGATAACTATAGCAACCGCATGGCAGGCGGCTATGTACCTCCCGTATACGAATCAGAACTTATGCATAAAAACGGCGGTCTTGTCAGTGTCGAAATTAACGGCGGAGTTACGACTTTCGATGGCAAAAAGGCCGACCTGGTGTTTATCAGGGATATTAGTGAACGAAAAAATGCGGAATATGCTTTGCTGGAGGCTGAGGAACGATACCGTGACTTGGTGGAAAATATCAATGAAGTTATTTTCGCGCTGGATACAAACGGTGTTATCGAATATATAAGCCCGACAATCAAATATATAGCCGAATATATTCCTCCGGAAATGATCGATAAGCCAGTAAAAGAATTCATATATCGGGAAGATTTGCCGGAATTCAACGAGAGATTGCAGACAGTATTAGACGGGGAACCGGTTGTATTCGAATGTCGTATCGTTACCCGGTATAGTTCTGTTTGTTGGTTGCGGATATCAGCAAAGCCGGCGTATAGTGATGAGAAAATTGTCGGTATCCAGGGGTTGATGATTGATGTAACCAATCAACGTGCCGCCGAACGGGCGTTATATGAATCGGAAAAGCGTTACAAGGCGGTAACTGAAGTTACATCCGATTACGCTTATATGTATAAAGTCGATGATAACGGTGATCTTATACTCGATTGGGTTGCCGGCGCGGTTCATCTGATTTCCGGATATACCTCGGATGAGATCATCTCGAAAGGTGGTTTCGTAAATACGATGGTATATCCCGATGATGTTGAGCTGGTTAATATCCATGTTAAAAGACTTTTAAGCAATAAAGAGGATGTGTTAGAACTTCGCATAATTACCAAGGCCGGCAAAATACGTTATCTTCGCCATATGGGACGGCCTATCTGGAATTCTCAGAAAAGCCGGGTTACTGAGATAATCGGCGCCGGCAAGGATATAACGGATTTTATCGAGGCCGAGAACACTATCAAGAAAAGCGAAGAAAGGCTTTCGTTGGCTTTAGAGGCATCCAATGAAGGGCTTTGGGATATGAATATGGTTAACGGTGATATATATTTCAGTCCTCGATATTATACAATGCTCGGCTATGAACCGGGAGAGTTCCCGCCCAGTATGGAATCATGGATGAACCTGGTGCACCCCGATGACAGACAGATTGCTATTGAAGGCACCGATAAAGCGATTCATCAAGGACATTCCAGCATCAATATAGAATTCAGAATGAAAGCCAAGGATGGTTCGTGGCGAATGATACTGGCTCGTAGTAAAGTAGTAGATTTTGATTCAGCCGGAAAACCGCTGCGTGTAGTAGGCACGCATATCGATATCACCGAGGTTAAAGAGGCAGTCGAGGCACTAAAGGAGAGTGAGGAGACTTTCAGGACTATCACCTCAGCCGCTAATGATGCTATAATTATGATGAATCCCGATGGTAAAATCTCGTTTTGGAATGAAATGGCCGAGACTATTTTCGGATATACGCGCGAGGAAGTGAAAGGCAAGCAACTTCACCAATTGATCGCCTCCGAAAGTCATAATCAGGCTTATAGGAACGCCTTACCCCTATTTCAACGTGACGGTATCGGCAAGGCTGTAGGTAAAACTCTAGAATTGGAAGCCATCAGAAAAGACGGTGATAGTATTAGTGTCGAGCTTTCACTTTCGACATTAAAACTTAAAAATAAATGGCATGCGGTTGGCATTGTAAGAGATATTACCGAACGCAAGAAGGCTGAAAACGAGATCAGGGAATCACGCCAGATGCTCCAGTTGGTACTCAACAATATCCCCCAGAGAATTTTCTGGAAAAACAAGCAAAGTATTTATCTCGGATGCAACAGCCATTTTGCCCGGGATGCCGGTTACAGTAAAACCGAGGAGCTTATCGGTCAGAGTGATTATGATATGCCATGGCGAAACACGGATGCCGAGATATTCAGAAAAGATGATTTGTTCGTAATGGATAATAACAAACCCAAGTATAATATCATCGAAAGGCAGTCTCGTCCTGATGGTAGTATAGCCTGGCTGAATACGAATAAGGTACCTCTTCTTGGTATAGATGGCAATGTCGTTGGGCTTTTGGGCACATATGAGGATATTACCGAGCGTAAACAGGCCGAGCAACAAAATAAACTCCTTCAGGAAAAATTGGAAAAAGCCAAGCGTATGGAATCACTAGGACTTCTTGCCGGCGGTATAGCCCACGATTTGAATAACACCCTGAGTCCGTTAGTAGGCTATTCTGATTTAATCCTGGGCGAACTAAAAAGCAATGATCCGATGCGAAAGAGAATCGAACGTATTTACCGAGCCTCGCAGGATGCCGCTGATGTTATCCAGGACCTGCTGACAATGGCCAGGCGGGGACGATACGAAATGGCGCCGATTAACTTATCCGATGTGGTAAGGCAATATATCGAATCGCCCGGGTATATTCAGAAAAAAGAATTACATTCGGAGGTAACGGTTAAATTAAGTCTCGATGAGGAAATACCGAATATTATCGGCTCCACTCCACACCTTACGAAAGTTGTGATGAACCTGATAGTTAACGCGTTCGATGCCATGCCTAATAGCGGCAGGCTGGTTGTAGAAACCTCGAAAATATACCTCGATGAACTTCTGGGCGGTCAATCGTATGTTGAACCGGGAGATTATATAGCTTTAAGGGTAAGCGATTCGGGAGTTGGTATACCTCCCGAAGATTTGAAGAAAATTTTCGAGCCATATTATTCAAAAAAGAAGTTGGGAGTCAGCGGTAGCGGCCTGGGGCTGGCAGTAGTTTATGGCATAGTCAAAGACCATCACGGTTACTATGATATTATCTCAACCGTTGGCGAGGGTACGACATTCGTGATATATTTCCCGATTACCGGAAAAGAGGCTGAAATACAGAAAGACAATGGTCAGGACCTGAGGGGTTCAGAATCGATTCTGATAGTTGAGGATTCCCCGGAACAGCGGCAGTTGACGGTTGAATTGCTAAAGACATTCGGCTATAAAATCGAATCGGTCGAGCACGGTCATGCCGCTATCGAATATTTAACGCACCATAGTGTCGATCTGGTTATTCTGGATATGATAATGGAGGAGAACTATGACGGCCTGGATACATTCGTTGATATTCTGAAGATTAATCCGTCCCAGAAAGCTCTGGTTGTTAGTGGCTACTCGGCCTCTGAAAGGGTAAACAAGATGCTTAAATTGGGAGCAGGTTCGTTTTTAAAAAAACCCTTTACGCGGGACAAAATAGGCTCTGCTGTCAGGGATGTTTTGGGTTACTCTCCCGCTAAACCGCAAGCCGTTAAAGTCTAATCCTCAACCGAGTTTCTTTTAGAATAATAAACTATATTCTCGTGGAATACATAGCCGGCTTTTTTGAAAGTGGCAAATGATGGTTTATTTTCACCCTCGATCAAGGCCGCTATTACCTTGATGCCAAGTTGATGCAAGAAACGTTCGCCTTCGACTATCAAGATGCTGCCCAGACCCTGTTTCTGGTAGCTTGGATCGATTGCCAGACGGTTGATCCAACCTTTTCTGCCATCAGATGTGACCAGTACTAAACCGATGAGATTGTCGTGATCGAACATCCCGATAAATCCGGTTTCCGCACGTTTCATCTCAATAGAAATCGAGTCTTTAGAATCTCTTCCGCTCGGCCTGAAAGATAGACCGCATTTTTGCCATAATCGAGTAATGCTTTTGTAATCCTCAATATCTAATAATTTTATTTGATAATCCATGTTTTCTCCATTTTTACGGTTGTGCTAAGTTATTAATGAATCGCTTACAGGTCAATAGAATTAAATATCTTACCAAAAGTGACCTATTATTATATTGTAATAACCTTTAAAACCAAATTATCTTGGAGAAATTGCAATGTTAGTTATATTAAACAGGATGCAAATCTTCAGATGAGAGTATGTTTAAATCGTTACAAATAGAGATGCAGGTGGAGGATATAGATGTTTAGACGGTGTATCTGGACGGTAACTTTGGGAGTATTTCTGTTAACTTCAATGGCGTTTGCCAGGACTACGGAGTACTATTTTAAGTTCGAGTACTCATCTCAAAAGGAGCTTGAAAAAATAACCAGGCTCGTCTCAATCGATAATGTTAAGGATGGCGTGGTATATGCCTACGCCAATGAAAAGCAGTTCGATTATTTCAAAACGTTGGGCTACGATTATGAAATCCTGCCGGCGCCAAGTACTCTTCACCAGCCGCGTATGACCGATGATAAAGATCTGATACTCGATTGGGATTATTATCCTACCTATACCGGTTATTTAACGGTTATGTACGATTTCGCATCGACTTACCCAAATCTCTGCCATATTGAAAACATCGGTTATTCGGTAGAAGGCCGTCAGTTGTTATTTGTCAAGCTTTCCGATAACGTTGATATCGAGGAAAGTGAACCGGAGCTGATGTATTCCTCGACCATGCACGGTGACGAGACAACCGGTTATATATTGATGATTCACCTTATAGATTATTTGCTTTCCAATTACGGCACCGATCCCCAGGCAACCGCGCTTCTGAATAACTGCGAGATCTGGATTAATCCCAACGCCAACCCGGACGGCACTTACGCAGGCGGTAACAACACTGTCTGGGACGCGACACGCAATAATTCAAATGGTGTGAATTTGAACCGTAACTTCCCCGACCCGGATGACGGGCAACATCCCGATGGCAATTCATGGCAGCCGGAAACACAGGCAATGCTAGATTTCTTCGATGAACACAATTTCGTGCTTTCCGCTAATTTTCACGGCGGCGCGGAGGTCGTAAACTATCCCTGGGATACCTGGTCTCATCTCACTGCCGATGACGATTGGTGGGTTTCGGTAAGCCGCGAATATGCCGATTCGGCTCAGGCTAACAGCCCATCCGGTTATATGACCGATTTGAATAATGGTATCACCAACGGCTATGCCTGGTATACCATAACCGGAGGCAGGCAGGATTGTCTGAACTATTGGTACGGTTGCCGCGAGGTAACGATCGAGTTGTCCAGCACTAAGACCGTCCCCGAAAACGAGCTCGAGGATCATTGGGATTACAATAAAGGCGCTTTACTTACCTATCTCGAACAATGTTACTATGGCGTCCGAGGCGTGATCACCAACTACCAGACAGGCGTTCCTGTGGATGCTATCATTTCGGTGGTCGGTCACGACCAGGACAGTTCCGAGGTGTATTCCGATCCCGATCATGGCGATTATTACAGGATGATTTATCCCGGAACATATAGTTTTCGTTTCATTGCTAATGGCTACGTGACTCAGACTATTGATAATGTAGTAGTCACCAGCAGGGGAACGACCAATTTGGATGTTCAAATGCAACCGTTATCGACTGATCCGTTGATAGAATTTGCCGGCCAGAATGCGGGTAATATCGATGCCGGCGATAACGTTTCGATGGGAATTTCGCTTACAAATGTCGGCGGTGGAGAAGCCGTTGGTGTAGAGGCCGTGCTTTCAACCTCCGATAGCTATATAACGCTTACCCAGAATAGCTCGACATTCCCGACTATCGCCGCGCTGGGTGGTGTAGAACTGTCGAACTCGGATTATGTTTTCGATGTCAACGCCTCCTGTCCACCGGGACATCAGGTGGAGTTCCGTCTGGATATAACCGAAAACAGTGGTTATACCGACAGCCTGTTTTTCGATGTCGGGATAGGCTTGCAGGTAGAGAATTACGAAGTTGGCAATTTCTCTAATTACGACTGGCAATTATCCGGTGATGCCAACTGGTTTATCGAATCGGGCGGGGCGTACGAGGGTATTTACGCTGCCCGTTCAGGTGATATCGACGATGAAGAAAATACTGTTTTGTCCCTGGACTATTACGCTACCAATCAGGACTCGATATCATTCTTCCTGAAAGTTTCCTCCGAAGCCACTTACGATTCGCTGAGATTTTACATAGATAGCACCCTGATACAGGGTTGGTCTGGAAGTATCGATTGGACGCACGTATCATACCAGGTTGCAGCTGGCGAGCATAAGTTCAAATGGGAATACATGAAAGATATCAATACCTCAAACGGCAGCGACTGCGCCTGGCTCGATTATATTATCCTGCCGATGACATCAGTGCCCATTCAAATAGTCACCGAAACACTGCCTGATTGGACTATGGGGTATTCCTATTCGCAACAACTCGAGGCTAACGGCGGTACCGGTGAGTTGACCTGGATCGATTATGACGGCGGTTTAGCCGAATACGGGCTGGCGCTTTCGAGTAACGGTATGGTAGTAGGTACGCCGGACCAGACCGGCGAGGTGAGTTTCACCGCGCGGGTTACCGATGATATGTCAGTATATGATGATCAGATTCTCGAGTTTACGATAAATCCGGCGGTGGCTATAACTACCGAGTCTATTCCCGATGCTACGGTTAACGAACCTTACGAGTACCAACTCGAAGGCGGAGGCGGTACCGATGGTTTAACCTGGATTGATCGAGATGATAATTTAGCTGGCAGCGGTATCGGCATGTCCGAAACCGGGTTGCTTTCGGGTACCTCCTCAAACGGTATCGATATTACGTTCGTAGCGTTATTAACCGATGGTGTCGGTGCATCCGATGAGCAGATACTGGTTTTAGGTTTTGAGGTGGAGTTCCTGCCCGGGGATGCCAATAATGACGGCAGGGTTATCGGTGCCGATGTTACCTACCTGGTGCAGTATTTCGCCGGCAACAATCCGGCCCCCGATCCGTTCTATGCCGGTGACGCCAATGGTGACTGCAGCATTATCGGCTCTGATGTTACCTATCTCGTGAATTATTTCAGGGGGATTGGCTCGGCTCCTGTAGTCGGTGACTGTCCGCCTATAGCCGCCAAGTTGATTGTTAGATAGAAATTTGAATTTTCACAGGTAGGTGCTGCGTGTCGAACGCTGATGAGCGACGAGACCCGACAATGCCTTATTGAGTTAAAATAAAAACAGGGACGTTCGATTGGACGCCCCTGTTTCGTTAGGTCTTTTATTGAGCTTATCTTTTCGATTTAGCTTTTTTCTTCGCCGTTTTCTTTTTTGCGGTTTTGGTTTTAGCTACAGCTTTAGTTTTACCGGCGGCTTTCTTTTTGGTCTTCTTAACCTTGATATCAAGAGCGTGCTCCAAAAGCTGTTCGACATTCTCTATCGGTATGAATTCGACTTGCTGATTGATCTCTTTGGGTATATCACGTAAATCTTTTTCGTTACGTTTGGGGATAATCACCTTTCTTATGCCCGACCTGTAAGCCGCTAGCGCTTTCTGTTTCAAGCCGCCTATCGGCAATACCTCGCCGCGAAGGGTTATCTCGCCGGTCATGGCCAGGTAAGGGAGAATAGGTTTGTTGCAGGCCAACGAGGCTAAGGCGGTGAACATGGTTACACCGGCGGAGGGACCATCCTTGGGTGTTGCCCCGGCGGGTACGTGGATGTGAAAATCATGATCTTTGAAATAGTTGGTCTCTATTCCCAGCTTGCTCGATATCGAACGCAGATAAGACAGGGCGGTCATGACAGACTCTTTCATTACATCCCCGAGTTGGCCGGTCAAGGTAAGCTCCTTTTTGCCGGGCATGGCGGTTGCCTCGATAAACAGGATATCTCCGCCGGTGGAGGTCCAGGCCAGTCCCGGTACCACGCCGATTGTCGAGGTTTTGTTGGCCATATCCTGCAAGTATTTTGCGGGGCCGAGAAACTCCTCGACTTTGCGCGGCGAAACTTTCACTGACTTCGCCTCATCCGAGGCAATTTTCTTGGCTACTTTTCGGCAGATGGAGCCAAGTTCGCGGTTTAAGTTGCGAAGTCCCGATTCGCGGGTATAGTCGGAGATTACGCATTTGATAGCTTTATCGCTAAAACTGATATGACTGTTTTTCAAGCCGTGGTCATCGAGATTGCGTGGTATGAGATATTTTTTAACTATGTGCAGCTTTTCCAGATCGGTATAGCCCGGTAGAGTTATCACCTCCATACGATCCAGGAGGACGTTGGGGATGGTTTCCAGTATATTGGCGGTGGTAATGAACATCACCTTGGTCAAATCGAAATTGACATCGAGATAATGATCGGCGAAACTGAAATTCTGCTCTGGGTCCAACACCTCGAGCAATGCCGAGGCCGGATCTCCTCGGAAATCCTGACCGATTTTGTCGATCTCATCCAGCATGAACACCGGATTATTCGAGCCGGATTTTCTTATGCCCTGTATAATCCTGCCCGGTAAAGCGCCTATATATGTTCTTCGATGGCCGCGAATCTCGGCCTCATCCCGAACGCCGCCTAACGACATGCGGAAGAACTTTCGTCCCATGGAACGGGCGATGGACATACCCAGCGAGGTTTTACCTACACCGGGAGGGCCGACGAAACAGAGTATCGGGCCTTTCAAATCGTGTTTTAATTTGCGAACCGCCAAAAACTCTATGATACGTTCTTTAACTTTTTCCAGGTCGTAATGATCCTCGTTGAGTACTTTTTCGGCGGCTTTGATATCGAGTATATCATCTGTTGATACCGACCAGGGCAGAGTTACCAGCCAATCGAGATAGGTACGGCTGACAGTGTATTCCGCCGCCGAGGGATTCATCTTGGAAAGCCTGTCCAATTCCTTTTCGGCGGCCTCGCGCGCTTCCTCGGGAAGTTTCGCGGCCTCGATTTTATCCTTGAACTCCTCGATCTCCATCGTCCGCTCATCGGTTTCGCCCAGCTCTTTCTGGATCGCCTTAAGCTGTTCACGAAGGATATACTCGCGCTGTGATTTACCCATCTCACTGGCGGCATCCGATTGAATCTTACGCGACATCTCGAGCACCTGGAGTTCCTTGTTTATCATGGAGTTGACTTTATTCAGTCGCTCTTTGACATCGAATATCTCCAATATCTCCTGTTTCTCGCGCACGCTGATATTCAGGTTGGAGGCGATAAGGTCGGCCAGTTTCGAGGGATCGGAAGTGTTATAGGCCGAGACCTGTAAATCATCGGGGAGATACGGCGCAAGCTTGGTCACTTTGGCCAATTGCTCGAGTATAGTGCGGGTAAGCGCCTCGGTATCGATTGATTCGACTATCTTTTCCTCGGGGACGTCTATTTCGGCTTTCCAGAAAGGATCGGTTTCCGTGAATTTCTTGATTTTGATACGGGATATGCCCTGTACCAAAAACCTTACCGAGCCATCCGGGAAACGAAGCATCTTGAGAATATGCCCGGCGGTACCGGTATGGTAAATATCATCGGTTCCGGGATTTTCCTGTTCGGCGTCTTTCTGGGTGAATACGCCCAGCGGCTTTCCCGCCATCAGGGTCTCATCAACGAGCTTGGTATATTTGGCATCCGATACCATAAGTGGTATTACCAGATGCGGAAATATCACAGCGCTTTTAACCGGCAATATCGATATTGGCTCATCCGCCAGTATTTTAGCGTCAATTGTTACTTCTTTTTCGGTGTCTTGTTTCAAAGTATCCATATTTTACCTTAAATTGTTATTATCCTGTTCAATTTTATATGCCCTCAGCTATATTAACTGATTATTTGTCATCTTCTATCCCAAAAAACATTTTTTTCTGCTTTTCCACCCAATCGAAAAATTTCTTCTCCTTTTCCGGAATCTTGAAATGCAGAATATATTCACCTTTTTTCAGGGACGGCGCCTCGAAAGGATTGAACATGAACTTGAAATCATCCTCGAATTTCTTCCTATCTCCAGCGGAGCTTTCCCAACCGCCGCCATCGACATCCATGCCGCCGTCGAAGGCTACCAGTAACGAATCGGGTTTGTTACCCGGTTTTATTTTCAATTTGAAATTTTTGAAGCTGATAACTCTTTCTTTTTCCATCAGAGGCTCTCGCGATATTTAAAGTTAAACTCTCATACTACTAAATCGGTCAATTTAGCTAACTCTAAAGCATAATATCATAAGCGATTATAAACTGTCCAGAGAAATGAGTTCCACAGGTTTTTTATATTGATGATTTACTACTATTCGAGGTTTTGTGAGAGTGCACCTCAGGATGTCGTACCTTCCTGGGAACAAGTTTACTTATTAATGATGGCCGCCGTCATGTTCATCCCCGGTTTTTTCCTGATGTTCCGGCTCTGCGGGTCTCTCCTGATGTCCGCTGTCTGATTTTACGCCTTGCTCGTTATCGGGCACAGTGGTATGAGAATCAGCCTCAGTCGATTCCTCGAGATGAGCCGGTTTGTGAATGCTATAATGATGCGGGTCCTGCTCGGTGGAGGCCTGTTCGTGATTGGCCAATGTATCGCTATGTTCCATACGCGAGGTATCCGGGCCGGGATAGAATTTGGCGGCTCGCAGTGAGTCGTCCCGGGTGGGGGATTCGAGGTTATCCAATCCGTACAGCTCCCTGAGATATTTCTCGGTCTCATAATAATTCATCATAGCCATGGTAACGCCTGCGCCATGCGAGTAAACAGCCGCTTTGCCCAAAAACGAGGCGCCAAACACAAGGCCAACACCCAGACCGCCGACAATCAAGTATACCATCTTGAGTTTTTCCGGCAGAATTTTCTCCATCAGGAATTTATAGTTGGCCATCAACTGAATTAAAATGAATACGAAAAAGCCGACCAGAGTATGCGAGCGAATAAACCTGTAGCCGGTCTCGTTCATGAACAGCACCTGGTAGTCGGCAAAACCGCTTAGGACGGCTAAAAACGACATAATGGCCGCCGCCATAATATGATACTTAGCGACCAATCCCCAGAACCGCTTGCCGGTGAACAGTTTCAGGCCCTCGGTTACCACAGCCGCCACGAAAAAAGCTATTGCAAAATGCACAATAGTAGGATGCCAGAGATGCATACATACCTCTTAAGTACAGGTTTTATCCGTTGTTATTCTTATCGGAAGATATCCCGGGAGATGAAGTATTTCTTCTGGATATAAATATATGTTAATGGGGATGTTATAAGTTGAGGTGCTGGATTTTCGGGCAATGTTCGTGATCGCTATATCCGAATTTAATTTGTAATTATAACATACAAATAGCTGCGCCACCTCCGAAGCCATGCAATTACATCACTTTAAAGCAATTAGCCGATGATTTTTAGCCTAATTAGTTTATTCTCTTCCCCTCCGGTACCATGCAAAAGGGGCATAATCCCTGCATCTTGCAATGAGGGCAGGATAGCTCACCTGTGGTAATTACCAACACGATGAGGCTGACTATGAATGTTATCAGCACCAGCAATACGACTGTCGAAAGCTGTCGGATGGCTACTATTACACCGGCGATAAGCGGCGGCAGGGCAATCAATGCCAGAAACGGGTATGTTTTCGGCGTGTTTTTAATGAATGTCTCACCCTCGCTTCCTTTTTTGAATAGCAGTCCCGAGAGCAATCCCAGCGATAGATCGCAGCGTTTGCCGTGGTAGTAGCAATGGCGGCATACCAGCGCGAGAATGGCGTACATGCTGATTATAACTATTACCAGGTATGATATCATTGCCACCGGGTGATAGTAGTACATCAGGGCCGAGCCGGTTATTGTCATGGCCGCCATGATTATCCAGCGAACCGCTACTATCGATAAGGGGAAGTTATCGTAGAGGCAGTGGCTTTCGTAATTGGTCATTTAACTATATCCTTACTACCGGGGGTGTATGCCGTACACCCCTTAGGTCGATGAACGTGCTTCGTGACGTATTCGAATGCCGTGCTATCTATCAAACAACTCCAGCTCCGGTACTCTTCCACAATCGACATCCATACCAACGCCGTAATTATCGTAGCCGTAGTTTTTATCGGACTTATCCGGCGAAAGCCAGGTCGCGTTATTTACACATCTTTTACTGATTATCGTTTTATTGGTTTCTACAATCCAGTCTTTGTATGAATCCTCCCCGCCAATATCCAATAGAAGGCCGAACGATTTGGTGTATGACTCGAATGGTGAAAACCGATTTGGTTTGGCATAGCTTTCGCGAAACGTGGCAGCGCCGAATCCCTGCTGTTTATCCTGAAGCTGATAATAATCGTTGCCGCCGATATCGAAAAGCATCGCGTTCGATCTTATCTGGGCGCAGCCTATCGAGATGATTTTGGCAATGTACTTATCATCTCCGCCGAGATTGAATAGCATCGCGTTAGTATAGTCCCAGCCGAATGCCAGACCTGCGCCGGCTGTTTCCCATAACTCGTGGGTGTCGTTGCCGTTTTCATCAAGTATAGCGCCTATGCAGTAATGCGCGCCGGAGGCCTGCGTAAAATACACCGATTTGTAGTGATCGTCACCCTCACCCTCGTACACCAGCCCGGTACCGAACCAGTAACCGCAACCTAATGTCCAATTGCCGGAGTAGTAATAGTCGTTACCCTTAATATCGATAAGCGCGCCTAAACCGCCCGCCCAGCTATGGCCGTCGGAACCATCGCCGCGACGACCCATGCCCGCGCCCTGAGCGGAGTTAACATTGATTTTGTGCTCGCTATGGTAATCGCCACGATCGACCACCTCGGCCAGCGGTTCGGCTGTGTATTTATCATTCCCGGCGTAGTCGGCTATAACGCCTATACCTCCGACTCCGCCGAATCCCTGGCCGTCACCGTAGATATAGTAGCTGTCATCACCCAGCATATCGAGCGCGAAACCCAGCCCGAAATAACCAGCGCCCTGGCCGCCGGCCTCCAGCTTATAGTCATCATCACCGGCAATATCGAATAGTAATCCCATACCGAAAAAGCCGCAGCCCTGCGACATCTTGACCGAGCGGTAGGTGTCCTTGCCGTCGCCATCGATTAACACACCCGTGCCGAGTATAGCCGCGCCCTGCGATAAGAGCATCTCATTCTCATTGATATAACTGTCTTTGCCGGACATATCGATCATCACACTGATAGGAATCTCGGTTGAGGGAGTCGCGCCCAGGTTGCCGGAATGTTTGTCATTCCCACCTAAATCTATCAGTATGGCGGCATCCCGGTAATCGGAGATATCATCACCGGTACCCAGAATAACGACCCGCCCGAACGGCAGAACGTGCTCGAAACGGATTTTGCTCAAGTCGGCTCTAGTATTATCAAGATATTTTCGCAGCTTTTTATAACAGGTCTCCGTGGCCTGGGCCGTTTTCATGCAAGCATAATAAAGCGAGTGCTCATCGATTGAGCCGGCTATATCATCCACCTGAGGAAAATATACCTGGCCGTCACCGATTACCTCATCGAGGTTTTTGATATTGAACAGGGCGGTCATGTCCTCAGGGTCGCAGTTTCTAATTGCCAGTTGACGCCACTTGTATGAATCGTGAATGTTTAGCATTAATGAGGCCGCTATTAATTGAACCTCACGCGGTATATCTTTCAGTTTCTCCATAAGCTCCTCGTTATCGGGGCCGCCGTAGCGATTGCCGAATGAGGTGAAACTGCTCTGTGAAGCCTCATCCCGTTTTATCCTCGTGAACGCCTCGAGCATTGGATTAGCCGAGTCAGGATCGGGATTAAGATTAGCGCTGTAATTCCTGAATCCGGTGATTTTACGATCCACACCGAGAAAGTAAACTATCCTGTGAAGAGAATTATCCGTCGTATCGAAATAGGTCGGATCGAGATAGAACTCGATAGTGTTGCCTATCGTTTTGGTGTAATCGTAGGTTCGCATCGGCTCAGCGAACAAATCCTCGAAAAACGGCATGATATAGGGGATATGCCGAGGATCAGGGAATCGGTTCCAGTAACCTTTTGGGCTATAGCCGAGGTCATCCCGCGTGAAACCCACCTCCGATAGCGCCTGGGCAAATCTATCCACCTGTGATGAGTCTATCTTATCCTGAGCTATAGCGAGCGTGCTTGCGATCATTACAAATATGATAATTAATCTTGTCATAAGTCCTCCATCGTTTAAGCATTTATATTTTAATTTGCGTTGAATGTCAAAAGCGAATATACTTCGATTATGAATGAAATATTAAAAACAATGGCCTTACACAGGTCGATAAGAAAATTCAAAGACAAAGATATTCCCGAGGACCAGTTAGCTGAAATACTGACCTCGGCTCGTCAGGCCTCGACATCATCCAATGTTCAAGCATATTCGATAATCGTGGTGAAAGATAAAGCACGTAAGGATAGGCTGGCCGAACTATGCGGCAAACAACCGTGGGTAAGCTGGTGCCCGGTGTTTCTGGTTATCTGCCCGGATTTGCTGCGGCTGGAAAAGGTTGCAAAACGGCAGGGGTATCAGTCCAACGATAAGTATATCGAGACATTCATCGTAGCTACCGTAGACTCGGCATTGGTGGCACAGAATATCCTGCTAGGTGCGGAATCGTGCGGGCTTGGCGGTGTGATGATTGGCGGTATACGTAACAATCCCGAGCAGGTATCGGAGTTTCTGGAACTGCCGGATAAGGTGTATCCCCTGATGGGCATGTGCCTGGGGTATCCCGATCATGAGCCGATGGTAAAGCCGCGTTTCCAGGATGAATTAATCATCCATCACGAAAAATACGATGATGGCCGTCTGGATGAACTCCTGACCGATTATGATAAGATTATTCAGGCGACCGGATTATACGAGGGACCAAAGCGCAAGGTGAAATCACTCACTGGTAAAGAGGTAAGCGAGGAGGACTACTCCTGGTGTGAGCATACCTCCAGACGGATGGCGGCTACCGATCCGAAGGTACTAAGGGCCCATCTGAGGTCTTTTCTGGAGAGCAGGAAATTCGGGCTGGAGTAACTCGCGGTTGGGGGACGTATTCGCGCTCCTACTGATTCGCAAAAGAAAGCCGGCAGATGGGGATGTCTACCAGCCATAAGATTATTTATATTACTCATTTTGATTCATTTTTTATAAGGCTATTTCAATAACAAAACACGCCTTGTGTTCGTAATATATTCTGCGTTCAGATTTACGAAATAAATCCCCGATGTCAACCCCTCGGCATGCCAGTTTATGCTGCTAGCGCCTGCCGGATATGTACGCTTACCGAACGATTTAACCAGCCGCCCGGTGATATCATAGATAGCAATGCTTGCCTCGGTTTGTTCGGGGAGAGTGAATGATATCGTGGTGGAGGCATTGAATGGGTTGGGGTAGCTGGTAAGCAGACTATAGCTCTCAGGAAGATAAGTTTGTTCCTCGATATCAACAGTCTCGTAGTCACCGCCGCCGTAAGCTCCCATATCCGAGCGCGAGTCACCTAATCCCCAGTTACAATCCATAAGCGTATCGATGGATTCGGGATGTCCAATATCAATGCATGGTGAATCGTAAGGATCGCCGCAATAAGTTGCCATCAGATGGTAGTCATCGTTATCGGGATCGCGGAACAGCGGGTCGTTGTCGATATTGCCGATACCATCCCAGCCGCCGGAGATGTTGTTGTATATTACGGTTGGATAAATGCTTGAGTTTATCAGAATCTCGTAAGTTTCGTTATCCCTGATAATGTTGTTCAAAAATAGAGGGTTGATGGCATCGATGCAGGTTAGACCGCCGGCCCAGAAATTTGAAACTATAGTATTGTTAGCGATTAAGCTATTTCTGAAATAGTTTAATAAAATACCACCGCCGTAGTTATTAAAAACTAAGTTATTTATAACGTTGGTGGTACCACTAACGAAAATATAAGCTGCGGCGCCCCAATTCGAGGTATTTTCGGAAAATATATTACCTCTCAGATCAACATTGGTGTTGATACAGTAAACAGCGCCGCCGCCTGAGGTATTGCCGAAAGAGGTGTTATCGTAAAAAGTATTATTATAAATATAGGCATCGCCATTACAGATATAAACCGCTCCTCCTACACCGTCTTTGAATAAATTATATTCAGCAGTATTATCGATGAATATGTTATTCTCAATTATAGTTTCATAACCAGCCGAATATATACCGCCGCCGCAAGCTTTATCCACACCGTCGCTGATAACGTTATTATCTATGAAGATATTATTACTAATAGTGAAATAGGAATGTTGAATATACAGCCCGCCGCCTTTTAGATCCTGGCCATTTTGAATCGTAAAGCCTATCATGTATGATGGATCATAATAATAACCGGCAAATTTCGCGATATGACCGCTACCGCCGCCATCTATTTTAGTCGAGGATATATCTGCCGTATCGCCGGTTATGATATACCGCGAGGCCAGAGTGAAAGTTGTAGAGCTGTCGCTGAGGTTTTCGTAGTATATGCCGGGTTGCACCAGAATAGTATCACCCTCGGAGTGATTATTCAATCCCTCCTGAATAGTCTGGTAATCCTCAGGTATTTTTATAACCGTGGCGAATGCAGGCATATAAATAATCATGATTGTGATTAATACGATGTTTATTATAGATCTTAAACTCATAACTCTCTCCCGGAATATACGCGGTATGCTCAGGGCGGCATATCGCGATTATTTCATATATACCATTTTCATACTTTGCATACCCTCCTCGGTGTTAATTTTAGCGAAATATATCCCCGAACTGTATTTACCGGCATCCCAGGCTACCGAATGATTGCCCGCAGGGTAGTATTGCTCTGCTAATGTCTCGATTAACCTTCCGGTGATATCGTATATCGATAGAGTTACCATGCCCGGCTGAGATATGGCGAAATCGATTTTTGTTTGGGCATTGAATGGATTGGGATAGCAGCTTAATATGCCGGTGTCTTCAGGGAGAGTATTAGGCTCATCAGTGCCGACGCTGTTAAAACATATGTAGGAGCGTGACTCGTTCGTTGGTGTCGAATACTCACCCACGGTGTTACGGGCAAACACGGTGTAGTATGATGCCGCCCCCGGAATTACGCTTACATCAACGAAACCCTGCTCGGTACCGCTATAGATTATATCGCCATCGGTGGGTAATTCTGCGTAGTCATCATAGGTTTTCACCAGCACGGAGTAATCGTATGTCTCATCCCATATCGGATCGGTCCAGGTTATCCGGGCGACAGCATCACCTAAGCTGTCCGCTCTCGCCGCAATCGGTACGAAACCTGGGCATTCGTGACGGTTGGCAGCGCCCCTAGTCGGGAAGCCGTTTTCGAATGTTGAGGATGATTGATCGTCAAATCCCTGGAAATCGTACATATATGTAGTGCTGTCTGTATCACCTTCAGGGAAACGCATGAAAGATACATTTTCTCCATGATCTGATGACCAGCCTACCTGATCGATTAAACGAGGCCCATATATTCTAATGTGATCGGTAATCGAGGAATCAGGCGTGATGAGATAAAGATTATCAGCAGTGATATTCATCCCAAATGATTCAGGAAAATCGTTCTCATCAATAACATAATAACCATGAGTAGGAATGAAAGCATCAGATGGTAAATCATATATGGTATCACATGTTATTCTCCAGCCATCAAGCGACTTGTCAATATCTGATCTGTTGTATAGTTCAATAAAATTTGAACCATTCTCCCAGGTAGAGTGAACGTTTATTTCATTTATCATAACATCAGTGTAACCATAATCAGGATTACAGAACTCGTATGTCATATACGGCCAAGGACAAGGTTCTGAGTCCTCATAGCGTAATAAAAAATTCTTTTGAACAACTTGATAACCAACTAATGGAGACGAATCGAATCCGTAATTGCCGAATTTCGTATATTCATAAAATAACTCATATCCGCCAATGGCGATATCTAGATAGAGAGAATCGCCAACAGGATTAAAAGCAAATCCTGAGGTGTTGGAGGAGTCGAATACGTAGCCTGGATTCTCGTAACACTCTGTTAGTATTATTCCATTGTTGATAGTGGCTGTTCCCCCTGATGTGAATATATGAAAACCTGATAAATCGAGTGTGTCATTACTGCCCAGGTATAAGAAAGATACCTCAATTTCAGGTGGGTAGGCATTTATTCTAAGTATTTCCGATGTTGGCGCCGGATTCGCGTGAGTACATACTTCAAAAAAAATTAAAAACAATAAACTATAGAATTTTTTCATAAAATACCTCTTACTTTACTAATACCATTTTGCTTATACAATTGATGTTATCACTTTCTATTCTCGCGAAATATACCCCCGAGCAATTTTGGCCCGCATCCCATATTACGGAATGACTGCCCGCCGGGTAGTATTGCCTGGCTAATGTCTCGATTAACCGGCCGGTGATATCGTATATCGATAGAGTTACCATGCCCGGTTGAGTCAATGAGAAATCGATTTTAGTCCGGGCGTTGAACGGGTTGGGGTAGCAACTCATGATAGTGTGATCCTCGGGTAATGTTTTTGGCTTATCTATACCTTGATTGTATGCAAAGTTGGCCTCACCGCGAGTCGGTAAACCGATTTCGAATGTGTATGATGTTTCGGAATCGTAGCCCTGAAAATCAGCATCATTGGACCAGTCAACATTACCCTCGGGATAGCGTATTAAGCTTATTTCATCACCCAAATAGAAACTCCAACCCACCTGGTCGACAACATCGATGGTCTCGGAGTTCTCCTGTACCAGGTAGATCACATCACTGTCTTTGTTGGCAAACAACTCGGGACAATCGGCCTGGTCCACAACATAGAATTCACCGGGGAATATCATGATATCCTCGGGCAGGGGGTAGTAAACCTCGCCTACGATAGCATAGCCGGTCGTGGTGATTATCTCCGAACCGGCATTGTACAGCTCGATAAAGCCGTCATTATTCGTTGGCCAATTGCAGGATAAACTAATTTCATTGAAAATGAGATATGAGCTGCCCCAATGAGGGCAGTCCCATAAATAAGTATCCCAATATCCGGGGGATGGTTCATCACTGAATGAAAAATAGTAGAGCACATCCGACCATTCCCCACCCGGATGCCACACTTCATACATTTTGTTTTTAATGGTGTAACCGGGAGGAGGAGCTCCGCAAAGTTCGCCCATGGTGCCATAGCCTATCACGTTGGAAAAATAATGAAAGAATGAAAAGCTGATCGAATCGCCATCCGGATCTAGTACGAAACCGGTCGTGTTCGTCGAGTCGAGGATTGCGCAGCCGTAACCGCTTCCCTCAACCGACAGTATCTCGGCCGCACCGCCGGAGGTGTAAATGTACTCGCCCTCCAGCTCATCGACATAGTAATATAATATCTCAATCCACGGTGGGTCTATCGAGACCTCAGTTATTAACGGTTCCGGCAATGGGTTTGCCGCCGCTGATGCGCCGATCAGCAAAACAATTGAAAGAATCACTATAACTTGTCTCATATGATACCTCCTTGTTAAGCTCTGGATACTACCTCTACTCATCCAAGCTTAAAAATTAACACATCATTTCCAATTTATCTCCATCTCCCGGGAAGGCAGGAAATCGAATTTGATGCATCGGCGGTATGTTATTAAGCTATCTCCATAACTCGTATCGGGTTCGGGCCATATCTCGGCGATCTCGAAATCCGCCGGTGCGATATACGTATAGGTTGCTTTATCCAATGGTTTGCTCCAGACGTTGGTCGAGGTAATGATATAAACTGCTCGTTTGCTTTTTATTCTCTGCTCGTAATTCAAATGCCAGGTAACCGAGCTATCGGCCACAACCGGCACCGATAGGCGAATCATCTTACGTTCCGGGTAGCCTCTGTAACCCGCATTACGTTTGACACCGAGACTGTCCTCGTAAAAAATCTCGATAAGATGAGGGAAATCAGTCAGGCTATCGACATAGAAAGGAAACACCAGCGGTAGATTCAAGCTTTTAGAGGTGTTATTTTTAATATGATATACACCCTCGACCCGCGAAATAGTATCATTAACGATTAAAGTGATTTCCTCCTGGTAAAAATCAATCGCCGGTTTTCTGATCGCCTCGGACTTTTTATCGGTATTATCCGCTATAGCAAACGACATTATCAGTATAAAGATAACTATAGGTCCAGTTACTTTCATGATACCCCACTGTTTTAGAATTCGACTCGTTATACTTTCTAATGTAGCCCATTAATTAACATTGTCAAGTTTATTGCGCATCCCGAATAGGCAGAAAATATCAGAAAGGGCAGCTTTCGAGGGCTATTACCCGATCCGGTGAAACCTTCATGAAAGTTTGAGATTAATGGGGATAATTTAGTGTTCTTGATTATCCATTATTGGTTAACTTTAGCGACCTTATTAACATTTACATAGCTGGTGCCGATACAATGTAAGAATAGGAGTAAAAGCGAATTATGGCAAAAATACCGGCAGGGCTGACATCCTCGGTTAAGGCCGAGGAGAAGATGTTTATCCTTCAAACCGAATTTATCGCCGGCAACCAGTCGGCGGGTGATGACATTGTCAGCGGCAAAATTATTACCGCCGTGGCGGTTAGCGGCCAGGTGGTGCATAAAGTTGAAAAAGCATATATAGGAACCGGCGATGAGGAGGATCCGATTTACGCCGCCGAGAAAGCTTTAAAACGTCAGCATTTTACGGTAGCCAAAACGGTTAGCTCACGGCCCAGAGAGTTCATGCAGTCGGTTTCGGAATTGACAGTCTCTGTCGAGGACAGGCTGGCGCTGGTGTCGGGGATAAGCAAGATCGATCCGGTTGATTTGCGAGACCTGTCGGGCTATGAAAGCAATCAAAGCGCCGATAATCCTATAATGCAAAATATCCATTTGATTAAAGATCTGGTTATTGCCATCTCGCAAAATACCCGGCTGGGTAAACTGCAACGTATGGTGGCCATGGTTGAGGATGGCAAATATATCCTCTCTGGATTCGGCGGGGAAACCTACCTGTTCAGCCTTAACAAGGATGCCGACGTGTCCGAGGTAATAAGCCAGTTAAGCAAGGTTAAACCGTAATGGATAAGATTTTGGCTAATATACGATCCGTGCCCGGAGTTGTCGGGACTATCGTGATCGATAAAAGCCGGGCGTTAACCTACCAGTTGATGCCTGCTTCGTTCAATTCCGATAATATCAAGCAGATATCGCTGCGGATTCTGGCCCTGGGTCGGTCATTAAACCAGAATATATCGCTGGATTTCTTTTTCGAAAACGGCGCCGCCCGGTTATATAATCGTAATCAAATGGTTATCGTGGTTTTAGGTCGCGAAGATTTGAACCTTAACATGCTAGGTACGGTCTGCCGCGAGGCTATCCCGGCAATAAGCCGTAAATTTGCGCAAGGGCAGTTGAAAGTAAACCAGCCGGAGCATCGCGCAAGCAACGATCTCGGGCCGGAGTTTCTGATTAAAGCGGTTAATATCATCTCGACGAATTGCATAGAAAAAATCGGCGCTTATATGGTTACCAAGAATCTGCGCAAAGCTAAAGATGAGCTTTCGCAAACATATAAGATACTGGGTGTCGTATCTGTCGATAATAACGGTATAGTTTCGTTCATTAAAGGGGTTGGGTACGAAAGCGGTAAGGATACGCTGACCGCTTTCGCTCACTGGGCAAATCTGTTTTTAAGCTACTGTGCAAGCTCTACCGATAAATTAAAACCGGCGGATATCATGGAACTCACTTTCGAGATAAAGGATAAGCTCGACCTATCGGGCTTTTACCAGTTATACACCGATGTCGGCATCTAGATCAGGTCGTAGAGTTCCTCCAACGGCATAATCGGGCAGGTTTCGCATTCGAACGAACCGAGCTGACCTATCATGGCCGATAACTCGAATGCGGTTTGAAGGTTGGGCGCCTCGGTAACGAAAATATAATCGTAAACACCCATCACCGCATAAGCATTAATTATCCGGGAATCTTTGGCTTTAAATACGTTGCTAACATCGACGAATTTCTGTTTCAATTCCTTGATATTTTTTTTGCTCTCTATTGTTCCTTTAGCCAGAACTATGAAATTCGGCATCATAATCTCCTTATTTTAAAAATTCTTTGAACGATAGCTAACCAGTATATCAAAATAAACATAACGCCAAGACAACTGTCAAGCTTTTGTTTCTGAGCCGGTTTCGCATGTTGCGATATCGTAACACCAGTGTAAGATATTATAAATCATCAGGATAAAATATAACAATGTGACAGATTCTGACAGGTGATAATGTCGGGTCTTTTTCCCTATTTCGGCGATGGAGGCAACTTGTTAAATTATAGAGACTTAAGAGTAGTCATTAAGCCTTTCTACAGGCTTATTTTTACTTGACAATCAAAGAGTACAAAGTATATTGCAATGGGGAATTAGCATGCTTGTGCTTAAGTATTAGCACTCTAAAAATAAATCGAAGTAACTGGGACTTTGCGGGAGTATTATGCAAGTCCCTTTATTCTTTTAAATTAAAAAGCTGTGGAGTTGAAATGAGACACGTTGCTTTTTTTAAATGGGCAATACTAGTATTTATATTTATTACCCTTATTTATACAGTTATAAGCTGTACAAAAGAAAAGATTATAATTTACAGGCCTTTTACTAATGCTGTCGAGTTGGTTTCTCCACCTTCAGGATCGGTGTATGAAACGGTTCAACCGTTTACCTGGGAGTCACTCAATGACGTACGCAGCTATCAGCTACAGGTTTCTAGAGATGCGATCTTTTCCGATTTGGTTTTTACTCGTACGCTGGAGGATACTACATATACGCACACTTCTAATTTGCTTAAAAGAAATTATTACTGGCGGGTTCGAGCAAAAAATGATGACGATGTATGGGGAGATTGGTCAGATGCAACGGTTTGGACATTTCGTATCAGCGACGGAACGGAGGAACCGGATATTGTAGAACTTGTGTCTCCACCAAACAATGATCTGACTTATACTGAACTTCCTGATCTGTTGTGGGAACAACTTGATGATGCAATAGGTTATCAGGTTAACATCTCAACAAATTCAACGTTTACAAATATTGTTGTTGATGAGAATATCACCGACACCGTTTTTCAATCAGATCAAACTATGGATGATGATTTGTATTATTGGCGAGTTAGAGCAAAAAACGAAGATTACGAATGGGGAGATTGGTCCGATGCTATGGTGTGGTCATTTACCATCAATACCTCAGTTGATTACCTGGTATTGAAATCCACTATCTCAACATACGGTATAGCCCAGGATGTTTTCGTGGTTGAGGAAGGACCCGATAGCGTTATCGCTTATATAGCTGATGGCGCCTCCGGGTTGACAATCGTGAATGTCACTGATCCTGAGAACCCGGTTATGATGGGCAATATGGATCATCCCGATGGTGACTTTGGCACAACAACATGGAAAGTGCCTGGCGATGAGATAGTTTATATGGCCGATCTGGACGGTAAGATAGCTGCCCTGGATATTCGTTTTCCGCTTGATATTTACTCGTTCCGTAATATCTCCCTGGGTTTCGATCAGAACGTGACCGATATCGCCGGTACTGTTTTTCAGGATACGATTTATATAGCCGCAACAAGGCGTAATTTCAGTAGACGTGAGATTGGTTTTTACCAGATCGTTTACAGATCAACGATACCCGGTCATGGTGATCTCTATAGCGTTCATCCAAGAGGATTACCGGCTGATGGAAAAGGCGCTTGTTTCGATTCACTTACAATGACAATCGAATACTATGAGGCAGATCGCGAATCGACATATTATGAACAGCAGGATTGTCTATTCGCTTTTGCCGGAGCATCTCAGGCAGGTTTGTTCTGGTATAATCTTTCACAAACACACGGTTTTCATGGCGCCGATACGCTTCTTCTATACGATCCCCGATTTATTGGCTCCGCCGACACCCCTTACGATGCTTTGAAGCTGAAAGCAAGGAATGGTTTCGTGTATGTTGCCGATGATAGAAGCGGACTTCAAATTTTCGATCTTCCTGATACCATTCCGGCTTTCGATCACGGTGATTCGTATGAGGTCGCTCCGGTGTTGATTGCCGATATTAATACCTCGGGACGAACCAAAGATGTCCATCTTATCGGAAACTATTGCTATCTGGCCGATGCCAACGGTGGTTTAAAAATTATAGACGTGTCCGATCCGTATAACCCTGTTTTCCTCGATGCTTACACGACTCCTTACGCTTACGGCGTATTCGCTACCGAGGATTATATCTATATCTGCGACAGAGATATCGGGCTGATGATTTTCGAAAATGGTGATTTAATTAACTAATAGTGGGAGGTTTTATGACATCAAGGTTAAAGGCGCTATCATCATTTGTTGCGTTATTAGCGATCGCTTTATTTTCCGTGTCGACGGTTATGGCCGCTAATAATGTACGGATAGTCACCGACCTGGATGAATCCCGATCCCAGTTACTGATGGGATCACAAACTAGCGGCGCTGTTAATTTCAGCGTAAACATCGATGCTCTCGGTTTACGGAACCAGACCTTGCAGGAAGGTACGTTCAGTAAGCTAACATTACCAGAGGGCGAAAAAATGGTATCCGGTATGACCAGCGATATCGGGAATCCCGAGATGCCGGTGCTATCCACCCTTATCGCTATCCCCGATAACGCGGGTATTAAGGTTAGCGCGACTTACGATAATTACGAGATTATCGAAAATGTCGATGTTATGCCGATGCAAACCCCGATGCCGGAAAGCGGTTGGGATAGCGCGGTTGAATTCGATATGAATATGGCCGCCTACAGTCAGGATAGATTCTTGCCCGGCACACTGGCCGAGGCAGACGAGCCTATGGTATTCCGCGATGTTCGCGTGGCTCAAGTTTCGGTTTACCCGGTTCAGTACAATCCAGTCACTAGGCAGCTTAAAATATACAATAATGTTTCCGTGGATATCAGCTATGAGGGCGAAGTAGTTAATCCGAAAACTCGTTCGGCTCAATATCTTTCCGAGGCGTTTTTACCCCTGTACAAATCGTATATTGCCAACTGGGATGAGTTCTATTCCTCGTTTTTGACCTCATTGGAGGTAAAACGCGGGACAATCCTGATGATATGCCCGGATGTAACCGGTTACGACTGGATTGATGAGATGCAGGAGATAGCTACCTGGAAACGTCAAAAAGGCTACAATGTGGTACTGGCTAGCACTCACGATGTCGATCCGTCCGACGGTAGGCCTTCAACGACGCAGGTAAAAACGTTCGTGCAAAACGCCTATAACACCTACGATATGCCTCCCGAATTTTTGTATTTGATTGGCGATGAGGATAGAGTTATCCCGCAGTATGGCTACAGCGGTTATGCATCCGATCACCCTTACTCGATGCTCGATGGTTCGGATTATCTGCCCGAGTTGGCCGTATCGAGGGTCAGTGTAGATAACATCAATGAGCTTCGGGCCTGGAAAGCCAAAGTCAGGGAATATGAGATCGATCCTGACGTAACGGAAGATCCCGGATATTGGAAACGTGCTATTATGGTTGCCGGTTCACAACAGACGGTGACTTGCGCCTGGACGGTGCTCTGGGCGAAAGAACGACTTCACGCGCACGGCTTTACCCAGATAGATACGGTATTCGATCGTGGTTCGGATCCGCCTGATTCCAGGATTACCAACCCTATTACCGCCGGTGTCGGTTATGTCAACTATCGCGGTTGGGCTGGTTCCTCCGGCTGGTACGATCCCTCGTATAATGTCAGTAGTTTGAATCAATGTCAGAACATCGATAAACCCGGCATTATGACCTCGATTGTTTGTGGTACGGGTGATTTCGAGGATTCGTATTCCGATCCCTGTTTCGGTGAACAGTGGATAAGGATGGGCTCGGCGACCGCGCCGCGTGGCGGACCGTCATTTTTTGGCAGTACCGATCATAACACACATACACGCTGGAATAACCCGATCAGTTTCGGACTGTATTTTGGTTTGTTAGAACAGGGTATTTATAATTTCGGAACGGCTGTTATCGCCGGCAAAATTTGCCAGTATAACAATTATCCCAGGGCGCATAGCGAAATCCAGAAATATTTCCACACCTACAACATGCTCGGCGATCCCGAACTCGAGATGAGGCTTATGACGCCGAGAATTATCAATGTTGTTTATCCTGAAGAGCTCGAGTACGGCATAAATTCGATGGAAATATACGTTGAAACCGAAAACGTTCCGGTTGCGGGAGCTTACGCTACCCTGATATTGGGCGAGGGCGACGATGAGGTATTTTTTAGCGTTGCCAAAACCGATGAGTTCGGTTTCGCTATTTTAGAAGTGCCCACGGACACGGTAGGTGACTTGATGTTTACCGTATCCGGGCGTGACTTAAAACCTCTTCTGGATACACTAACCCTGGGTCATGCCGCTCAGACAGTGACATTCGACTACGGCACGGTCAGCGATACTCAGTCCGGCAATGGCGATGGTTTAGCCGGCCCGAACGAGACTATCCAGTACGAACTGGCTTTGAAGAATTTCGGCGAAAGCGCTACCGCCAATGGTGTCGTAGCTACGATTGTTTCGTTGGATGAGTCGAAAGCAGTGGTTCATGATTTCGTTATTAACTATGGAGATTTGGCCGCCGGCCAGAGTATCGAGGGGCCGCGTCCGTTCACGTTTACGGTGATGCCGGGCGCTATCGATGAGGACGAGATGTTATTCCGGCTGGATATAACCGCCGACGGTGTAAGCGAACCCTGGAGTTCATTCTTCAGCGTTGATATTGCCGCTGCCAGATTCGATGTCTCCGATGTCGAAATAAGCGGTAACGACAGGCTCGATCCGGGTGAGACGGTTGAGGTGACTGTCAGCCTGGAAAATATCGGGCAAGTGGATGCCTCCACCGTAAACGGTTACCTGGTCTCTCATGACGGCCTGGTTCAGGTCGGGGATTTGAGAGCGGTATTCGGTAATATAGCCGTGGATGAAACCGGGAGCAACAGCGTACCGTTCAGCGTGACCGTTCATGAGGCGGCTTTCGAGGGCCGAAACGCGCCGCTCATTCTCGAGCTCTCCTCGACGGACGGAGCCAGGTACAACATACCGTTTAACCTGACTATCGGCAATATGACCTCTAACGACCCCACCGGCCCGGATGCTTATGGCTATTATATTTATGATGATACCGATGCCGGTTACCCGGAGGTTCCGAGTTACGACTGGATGGAAGTGCGTACTCTGGGTGATAACCAGTATCTTTCCGATGATACCAAGACCATGGAAGACCTGCCGTTCGATTTCACGTATTTCGGCACCACATACGATAGAGTAACAATCTGCTCCAATGGCTGGATTTGCATGGACTCGACACAGTGGGTTACTTTCCGCAACTGGGAGATGCCCAGCGGATCTTATGCTAATAATATGATTGCCGGTTTTTGGGATGACCTCGGACCGTCCGGCTCGAACAACGTTTTCACCTATAACGATGAAACCAATCATCGCTATATCATAGAATGGTACAATGTCCCGACCCGTTTGAGCTCGAGTGTTCACGAGACATTCCAGATCATTCTATACGATCCCGAATACCATCCGACGATTACCGGAGATGGTATGATCGAGCTCATCTATTACGATATAACCAACAACGATGGTGGCAGTGGTGAGAATTATTCGACCGTGGGTTACGAGGATTCGACCGAGACTATCGGTTATTCGATTTCTTATTCGAATATAATGGGCTCCGGCTGCGCCACCCTGACCGACCATCGCGTGTACCGTATAACCACCAATAACGGTTTAGGCGGAGTGAAAGGTATGGTCTCTGTCGAGGAGAGTTCGGTTAACGATGCTATGGTTAATATCTCATCGGGTCCATGGGGCATGGCCGATGATAATGGTTCGTTCACCGTCAGGGATATACCATCGGGTACGGCTAACCTCACATTCAGCAAAGACGGTTGGTTCCCTCAGACATTATCCGATGTCACGATAGAGGCGGATGCTTTCACGTTGGGCCAGGACGCTACCTTAAGTAAATGCCCGATCCCGGGCGACCTGACAGCCAGCGAAAACCTGGATGATCATGTGACGGTTTCCTGGACGGCAGTCGATCACGCTGATGTTGTAGGTTATAATGTCTATCGCAGCGATTGGTCGAACGGTATCTATGAGAAAATACATGATGCTCCGATTACCGGTGTCAGTTTCGATGATAACACCACCGAGGATAACGAGATTTACTGGTATTATGTCCAGGCCGTTTTCCAGGGTGATGGTTATGAAGCGGTTTCATTAGCCTCGAACGCTGATTACGGTTCTAACGATGATATTACGGGTGTCGATGATAATGAGGCGGTTTTGCCGGCAGAATACAACCTGGCGCAGAACTACCCTAATCCGTTCAACGCTCAAACCTCGATTAGCTTCGCATTACCCGAGGCTGGATACGTCTCACTGGATGTATTCAACGTACTGGGCCAGCAGGTCAAATCGATTTACAGCGGTTATCATCAAGCCGGTTTCGCTTCGTTTATCTGGAATGGTACCGATGGTAGTGGTGAGCCGGTATCGAGCGGCTTATATTTTTACCGTCTGGCAACCGATAGCGAACGTATGACCAAACGAATGATGCTTCTGAAATAGAAATTTCAAAGGGGAGTAGAGTTTCACAACTCTTGAAAGCGGCCGTATGGTCGCTTTTTTTTATTGAACTTTGCCGGGGTAATAACTATATCAAAGGTATGACTTTGATTGTTAATTCTAACAGGGATATAAATTAGATGAAAAAATATATAGTCGGTTTGATTATTGTTCTTTGTGTTCATACCCCGGTTATTGCCGCTGATCTTACTATCTGGTTCGGGAACACCGATGGTAAACCCCTAATAGCCAAACCCGGTGAACAGTTGGTTGTTCCGGTATGGATATATACCCGGCCGAATATTACCGTAGCGGCGGTTCATATACCATTATCCTCTGATGATAGACTCATTATTAAAAGGCTCGAGCCGATTATTTACAGACCTTTCAATAAGAATCTCAAGGCTCCAGAGGGGTACGAGCAGGGTTGGGATGTTGCCAGCACGTTGGACCCCATGCCGCATAAAGGCATGGAGGGATATACCAGCCAGAGCTTGCTCGGTTTTTGCAGCCTTACCAGAATACCTAACATTCCTTTAGAGTGTGAAGATACCTGCAAGGTACTGGAATTCCCGATGATCGTATCAGGAGATGATTCTCTGAAAGGTAATACTTACGATGTATTCATCGAAGGTTGGCAGGGCCCCAGCCAGGGATTTCATTTTAGCGATACCAGCGGTACTACCACTTTCAGCTTCGATGCTCATTTTAGCAAAGTACATTTCGTTTATACCGGCGATATCAATGATGATCATACTTTAGATATAAGTGATATAGATGCTCTGCAATCTTACTTCATTGGCAAATACAATATTCCCTGGCCGATTGAACGGGCGGACTGTAATAATGATCAAATAGTAGATAAAGATGATATCAATTGCCTCAGGAAAATAATCGAATAGCTTAATTACTTGATAGCCTGAATTTATAAAAGTTTATCGTAATATATATAATGATATTATTATAGAGAAGTGTTTCATTTTGATTTATTTAATCAGCGGTATCCAAATGTTTAATTAAATTTATGATGGAATAAGACGAAAAGCATAGCAGGAATATCTGATAATTTGGTCGAAGTAAGCATATTCTATTGAAGGACATATTAATAAACCCACATAAGCAAAGGGGGAGCAGTGCGACTCACTGTTGGCAAAAAGCTTTTGGGATTAGTCGGTGTGTTTATAGTATTAATGGCTGTTCTGTGGATAAGTTCTACGGTCAACTTGAAATCAGTTCAGCATGCCGAGGAAAAAGCCCTGCAAAAGCAAGAGGATGTCGAATTTCTGGCACAGAAAGAGATAGACCATCTGAAATGGGTAAATGCCTTAACTGATGTTTTTACGGTAAACAAGGATTTCGAAAAACAACTTGATCCGCATAAATGCAGTTTCGGAAAGTGGTATTACGAATTTACCAGGTCGGCTGAGTTTAAGAATCTTTTGCCTGAGGTTCAACGAGCGCTTTTGGAACTCGAGAATCCACATAAACTTTTACATGAATCGGCAGCGAATATCAAGGATAAATTCAATCCGGTTGATATGACATTGGATGGTATGCTGGCCGACCGCTGGATAGACCATCTTAACTGGTTAAAATCTCTTGATTTGATGATCATGACCGGCAAGGAATTTAAGGGCGGCCTTGATGGTCACAAGTGCGCATTCGGGAAGTGGTTCTATTCTTTTAATTCGAGTGATCAGAAATTCAATACCATCCTGAAAGAAATCGAACAACCTCATTTACATTTGCATGCCTTAGGTGAAGAGATAGTAAATGCCTATGAATCAGGTGATAAAACGAGGGCAATACAACTATATGAAGATGAATTGCTCCCGACTATCGAAAAACTAGAGGTATTATTCAATAACTCGCGTAAATATATAAGCGAGGCAGTCGAACAGAAAAAAGAGTCCATAGATATCTACCAGAGAGAAACAATGACTCATCTTGCCAGCGTTCAGGCGTTGCTGAAAGAAATATCTAAATCGTACGGTGTAGAAGCGGTTGCCATAAAGACAGAGGCTCAAGAGACCGTAGCATCATCAGTGATGACAAATATGATTATTTCAATAGCCGCGGCCATAATCGGTTTGGTGTTAGGGGTTGTTATATCGCGCGGTATTACCTTACCAATCAAGAAAGCCCTTCAAATGGCGAGAGAGGTCGCGGAATACGACCTGACAGGTGAAAACCTCTGTAGCAAATCGCAGGATGAGGTAGGGGAACTTTCATGTGCTCTTGATACCATGAAAGACAGCCTTACGGAAATGGTAGTAACGATTGCCGGTAACACCGATCAATTAGCTTCCGCCAGTACCGAGATTGCCTCTGCCTCCGAGCAATTGTCTTCGGGCGTTGCCGAGCAGACCAATCAGACTGCGCAAGTATCGACGGCGGTCGAGCAAATGACCGCTACTATAGTGGAGAACGCCAAAAATACCACTGATGCCGCAGAAAAAGCTAAAGACGCGGCTGATAGATCGCAGGAGGGCAGCAGGTTATCCAGTGACGCCTCCGAAGGTATGGAAGAGATAGTGATGTCCGCTTCGGTTACTGCCCAGAACATTCATGGTCTGGCGGAAAAAGCCACGGCTATCGGTGAGATAATCAAAGTTATCGATGATATAGCCGACCAAACGAATCTTCTGGCATTGAATGCCGCTATCGAGGCTGCCCGCGCCGGTGAGCAGGGACGAGGATTCGCGGTCGTTGCCGATGAAGTTCGTAAGCTGGCCGAACGTACTACCAAGGCGACTAAAGAGGTTGCCGATACGATCAAGGGAATCCAATCGGATGTCAACGCCGCTAATAATCAGATGGAGGAGTCAAGCGACAAAGTCAACAAAGGCAAAGAATTGGTAACCAATACTCACAGCGCTTTGAACCAGATATTCGGCTCGATCGAGGGTGTTCAGGAAATGATGCGTCAAATAGCCTCCGCATCCGAACAACAGTCGTCAACCGCTGAGATGATTGCCAGGAATATCGAGAATGTCGATCGTATCACCAAGGAGACCTCGCTGGGAGCCGAGCAGGCGGCCTCTGCCTCCGAACAGTTGAACCGTCAGGCTGAGGACTTGCGGGCGATGGTGAACAATTTCAAGTTGCGTAAAAAAGAGGACAGATCATACGCGGGAGTAAGCGATGGCTGAAAATATAAACGATGAGAAATCCGCCGATCTCGAACAGATGGTAACGTTTAATCTGGGCCAGGAGGAGTATGGGGTAAACATACTCCAGGTGCAGGAGATAAACCGAATGGTCGAGATAACCGAGGTGCCCCAGACAGAACATTATGTTGAGGGCATAATAAATTTGCGTGGCAAGGTTATCCCGATAATGGACTTGCGCAAAAAATTCAGTATGCCTGAAAAGGAGAACGATAACAAGACCCGGATAGTCGTCATAGATGTCGAAAACGAGACGGTGGGCCTGATAGTTGATGGTGTTTCGGAGGTACTTCGTGTGCCGGCCGGTTCGCTGGAGGACGCGCCGAAACTAGTAGCGGGTGACTATGCCGCCTCGGACTATATCCAATCGATAGTAAAGTTGGAGGATCGGTTATTGATATATCTAGACCTGCAAAAGATAATATCATCAAGCAAACTGCCCGCTAATTAATGACACTTCGATCCTTTAGAATGATTACTCAATAAAGCCCGTAGCCTTACACTGCGGGCTTTTTAGGTTCGCTTATTTTCGTTCGGCAAGGATGTTTACCGGTAGAGTTTACTTCTTGACAAAATTCAATGGAAATCACCCGTATCCCGATTTAAACTTACGATAACTTTACTATCGATTTTTCAACACCCCCTCGGGCGCGTCTGGATGCCATACCTGGTATATCAATGAATCAGCGGCTCGCTACGTGAATTAAGAAGCCTGTCAGTAGTGAATTATTAGAATTACTCGAGTGAAATCGACCGCCATACTGGCAGGACATCTTTAGATTCAAGTTTTAAAATATCTGCTGATTTTTTAATATTACAATTGAAAGACTTTCAATCAAAAAAAAAATTAATAAATATTGATACAATAATATCAAAAAATATTCAGTGAAAACGTTTCAAATTCTGTTATTGTATCGGGTATACCCTCTTGAATTAATCGAAATATTGTTTTGTGAAAGTAAGTAGATAATAGAATAGACTAATTAATATATATAAATAATACATTAATATGTTAATATAGTGTTTATTCCATGACAAGGGATTATTTCTATACTATGTGAATTATATCACAATGTAGATATTTAAGTGTGCGGTGTAAATATAATTTAATACTTTTTGATCGTTATATTTTCAACTGTGTTTCAACGCGTTAGGTAATGTATAATAATGGACTTATCAATAGTATTTTCATTTACTGTTGCACTAATATATAAATATAACAATTATTTTATAGGGTATTGCAATAAGTCGATATACCAGACAAAATCAGGCGACATGGACACTGTAATGAGAGAGGACTTATGAAACTAATAAACTTGATCTGTGCCTTAATCCTGTTTACTGTCGTTTATCCATGGATTTCTGTTGCTAATGCCGGTGGATTCACGGCTGTCGTGGAAAAATTGGATAATCTGGAGGCTCGTATTGCTGAACTTGAGAGTAGTCTGGCAATAGAAAAATCCGGTATTGAGCGGGAAAATATTAACACTCGTATAAATTCTTTAGAAAACAGGCTGAATCTATCATCCAAAGAGAATGATTATGAGAATCTCGAGAAAACGGTCGCGCGCTTGTCCTCAAGGATTGAATCATTAGAGTCGGGTTATTCGTCAGGTACTCAATTGGCAACGAGTGATGGGGCTAAAGCCTCCCCGGAAACGCTGGCGGAATTTCGTGCCCTGATAAGTGAATTGCGAGAGGTTATATCCGGAGCGAACATAGAAAATGCCGCCGGTCAGGATGGTAATACAAGTTTAGATCGGAAGCCTGTAATTTCCGGATTGTTTAAAACTCTGTGGGAGTACGATGACTATGACGGTTCGGATAACGAGAACGATTTTTCGGTATACTATGGTCGTATAAGTATCAAAGGCGATATGACCGAGAATATCGGTTATCAACTACAGGTGGATTTCGCTCGTGATAGTGATGATATGCTTTTGGATGCTTTCGCGTTTTTTCACCCGACACTCTGGTCGAAACTAACCGTCGGTCAGTTTAAAAGTCCGTATAGTACGGTAAATCTCCGCTCCGCATCAAAACAAAGGTTTATTTCGAAACCTCTGATAGCCTCAAAGATATCCCCGAAAACGCGTGATATCGGACTGGCGTTCAGCATGGCCGGTGAAAATTATTCAACCGTCATGGGAGTGTTTAACGGGGTCGGGCAAAATCAACCGGATGATAATACCTATAAAAATTTAGCCGGCCGTTTCGAATGGGATTTTTCACAGTCATTGCAATTTTCCGGCAATGCCTATTATGGCAAAACCAACAGCCCGGATAGTTTGGCGGAAGAACTTACGATGTATAACGGCGGTGCGGTTTACAGCCAGGGGAATTTATCGATAGAGGGCGAGTACGGTTATTATGAAACTGAAAACCTGAGTCAGGGCGGGTATTTCATCGATGCTGTTTACGAGTATAAAACCGCTGGGATTATAAAATCGGTTTCACCCGGTATTCGTTACGACTGGTACGATCCCGACTACGATATAACCGGCGATATTCAGAGCAGGTATTCAGCGGGCCTCATGTTTAAATTCTCTAAATTTCCCAACATGCATGCCAGGGTCAATTACCTGGTGGATGATATAGAAAATTCAACTGTTCAGGACAAACGAATATTATCTGAAATACAACTCACTTTTTAAAACATTGGGAGGAATCCGATCAAACAAGCATTTTAGAATCGAGGTAGGACAGGTTTAATTGGGGAAGTAGAAACAGAACAGGATTTTGTTAAGTGAAAGGACTTTCGATGAATTGGAAAAACATCAAAATCGGAAAGAAACTATCAATCGGTTTTGGCGCCGTACTGGTTTTGGCAATCGCCATCGGTTATGTTGGCATTAACGGCTTGAATACGATTTCCGAGAAGGTAGCCAATGCCGATGACGCTAACCGCCTGGTAAAATGGGTAAAAGACACGGCCGTTCAGCGGAAAGATTTCGCGGCTACCAAAAATGTAGAGGACTACAATGAAGTTGCCGAAATCGTGAATAGTATTTATGCTCAAATCGACGAGACGAAAGCACGTTTCAAAGATCAGAATGATATCGAGTTAATCGAAAGCATTCGTAAGCATGAGGAAGAATACCTGGCTGGTTGGGGCGATATGGTTCGCAACCAGGAGGATATATTGAAAGCCGTGGCTGTCATGGACGAAGCGGCGATAGCAGTCAGCAAAGAGGTCGAGGCTCTTCGCCAGAGCCAGAAAGAGCAGATGGATAAGGAGTTCGCCAGCAGGATATCGCATAGTAAATTACAGGATCGAGTGGGTAAGGCCGATGATGCCAACCGTCTCGTAAAATACATCCTTCAGACCAGAATAGCCTGGCGTAATTTCCGAATGACCGAGGAAGAGAGCTACGCCGAGGAATTGAATAAAGTAGCCGATGATTTATTGTACCAGTGCGAGTTGACCAAATCCAAAATGAACCGCCAGGCCAATATCGACCAGGTGAATGATATAGCCCGCGGTATCAGGTCGTATAAAGATAATTTCAATAAAGTGGTGGAACTCAAAGGTGAAGCCCAATCGATTCAGAATAAGCTTGCCGAACTAGGCTTAGTAGCGGTGGAGGCGATGGATAAACTCCGCCAGGGACAGAAAGAGAAAATGCAGTCGGCGCAGTCAACGGCCGTTACTATGGCGATCTCGTTCATAATCGGTGCGCTTATTATAGGCTCTTTGGTAGCGCTGGTTATCACTCGCGGGATTACCAATCCGATCTCGCTTATGGTTAAAGCTATCGACAGACTTGCCAGCGGTGATCTGACTCACAAGGTCGATATCAACCAGAGTGATGAGATAGGCTTGATGGCCAAGTCGTTGAATAAATCGATCGATCAACTTCACGAAAGCATGATGACGGTTGCCCGCAATACCGAACAACTCGTGTCGGCGGCCACCGAGATATCATCCGCATCCGAGCAGTTGTCGGCAGGCTCGCAGGAGCAGACCAATCAGACTACACAGGTGGCAACGGCGGTAGAGGAGATGACCTCGACGATCATCGAATCCTCGCGCAACACCACCGAGGCAGCCGGTAAAGCCCAGGAGGCCGCCGAGAAATCACAGCATGGCAGCCGTCTGGCCGAGGATACCTCGCGTGGTATGGAGGATATCGTTAGCGCCTCGAATACTACTGCCTCCAATATCACCAGCCTGTCTGAGAAAGCCACGGCTATCGGTGAGATAATCAAGGTCATCGATGATATCGCCGACCAGACCAACTTACTGGCGTTGAACGCCGCTATCGAGGCAGCCAGGGCTGGTGAGCAGGGACGTGGTTTCGCCGTAGTGGCGGATGAGGTACGCAAATTGGCCGAGCGTACTACCAAAGCGACCAAAGAAGTTGCCGAGACTATCAAAGGTATCCAATCGGATGTGAGCATTTCGAACGAGCAGATCAATGAGTCCCAGGAAATCGTCAACAAGGGCAAAGATCTGGTCGTCCAGACGAATGAATCATTGAATGAAATTTTCGGCGCGATAGAATCCGTACAGGAAATGATGCGCCAGATTGCCGCGGCCAGTGAGGAACAGTCAAGCGCCGCCGAACAAATTTCACGCAATGTCGAAAACGTCAATCGTATAACCAAAGAAACAGCCACAGGTACTCAACAGTCAGCCGCCGCAGCCGAGCAGTTAAGCCGTCAAGCGGAAGAACTAAAAAACCTGATAGGCACATTCCAACTTCGAGGCGAAACAGTCGAGGAGTGCAGCTATGACGCTTGATCTGAATAATAATCAATCGGAAAATATCGAACAGATGGTTACTTTCAGCCTGGGACAAGAGGAATATGGCGTTGATATTCTCCAGGTACAAGAAATTAACCGGATGGTCGAGATTACCGAGGTTCCGCAGACCGATAGTTATGTCGAAGGTATTATTAACCTGCGTGGCAAGGTTATACCGATTATCGATCTGCGTAAGAAATTCGGTATGCCGGATAAAGAGCATGACGGGAAAACCCGCATAGTTGTCGTCGATGTCAGTAACGAGACCGTAGGTTTAGTCGTAGATGGCGTTTCCGAGGTACTTCGTGTACCCGGAGGTTCGCTGGAAGAGGCGCCAAAGTTGGTGGCCGGCGATTACGCCTCGGCTGACTACATAAAGTCGATAGTGAAGCTCGAGGACCGTTTGCTAATTTATCTCGATCTGCAAAAGATAATTTCAACCAGTAAATTGCCCTCGGCATAGTTGAAATTAGTCGCATATAATTGCAAAAATCCACGGTTGAGGCCGTGGATTTTTTTTTATATTTAAACCACCGGTTTACCCGGAGTATACGTTTGAAGAGAAGCGTTGATCTAAGGCCAAGCATATGGGATATCATATAATTTACTTCTCATTACCAAATTTAATGGCGCAAGCCATGCCTAACGATATTTAGCAATGCCTGTGTTCGAAAAACTCCGTTTCGATTTAGTTTTTATTGATATGCACTAGTGTCCGGTGTTTTTCGTTAAATTTTAAATTTCTCCTTGGAATTGTTAATGAAAAATATTTTCAGATATAATTATTTTATTCAGCGTATCATTCATCCTGACATATCCTGCCGATGTTAGGCTTGGTTTTCTGGTTTCCAAGCGCTGCTTGGAAACCTTCTTGAATCATGTAGAATGCGCATTCTGCCGGCAAACAAGCCACGTTGCGAAGCAGCGCTTCGCAACGAGATGAAAAGACCGGACACTAGTGATTGATATGGAGATGTCAGAACTAAGTGCAGAGTTTGTTGGTTTACAGAATCGGAGGTATTGCTTGAAAACCTAATAAAGACAATCATCACGAACGAAGAGAAGTAATCCGTCTATCGATGGCAATGGCATCAAAGAATGATTTTTCAACACCCCCCGGAGTTTCAGAAACACTGATAGCTTATAACTCTTTAAGTTTAGCTATTCATCACATCGAATCGTTAGTTGGAAACAGGTTTGTTTTCAATAATATTTAATCGAGCGATTATGAGCTGTCTCTAAATCCGGGGAAGTTTGAAATGAGTATTGACATATCGAAATAAAATTCCATCAGAGCTTCTCGCTGTTACCTATTTGCGATAAACAATCATCCGGATAGAAAGCGATGTTAACCTATAAATCAATTTGAGTAATTTCATGATTAGATTAATATATGGATTAAATAAAGGGACTAGCAAGAATCGATTATCATTATGGTTAATATCATTACTGTTCTGGCTTTCCTTCTCGTTGCGAGGCAGCGGGGTTGTTGAAAAAGTTGTCAACGAAAGTCGCTGGGCGGACGAAGTCCTTTGTTCATACTTTCCCGGCGAGATACTGTATGAACTCAGGTGTCAGGAAGGGATTACTGACACCGCAATTACCTAATTAGGGCTTTTTCAAAAAAAACAGTGCTTCGCTATATGGCTTGCCAGTCGGTATAAAATGCATTCTACATGACTCAAAAAAAGAATGTTACTAGTTTTCGGCCTTTGGTTAAAGTGCTCATCAGGATATCATACCTTAAATACTC
>CAXXKA010000007.1:0-51417 GCA_963668625.2 uncultured candidate division Zixibacteria bacterium | reverse complement strand
CCTTATTGCTTTTCTTTTTAGATTATTAAAATCCGTTAAATTTTTAGCTAGTAGAACAGCTCCAAGGTTAGTAATATTCCATAATCCTGCATCATTTTTTATTATTAATGAATCACCCTCGAAGACCTCAAGTATTCCATCCTTACTTTCGGGCAGAGGTTGATCTAATATCTCAAAATAAGAAGGATAATCTAATAATTTTATGACCTGGTCACTTGTAACACCTTCAGCGGATATGTGATCTTCAAAAGGGATGGTATCAAATACCCGCCACAAATCTCTTTCTCTATCGGGGTAATCTTTTAATTTTTTCTTATAACTCCCCCACGCGAATATACTCTATTCCTTTAAACCTCACAGGATGCCTAAATGCTCGGGCGATTTCAAGTAATACTAATTTCTTCTCTTCGATAGTAACTTCATAAAAACGAAAATTAATCTTTGGCTCAAGCAATTTGAGCAACCAATTTTCAAGTTCCTCGGCACCTATTTTTTTAATGGCAGGAGAAAACGTTGTTCCAATAATACTATGGGTTTTATCTTCTATTCCCCCAAACAACATACGCACGAGATTTATCATTTAAGCAAGCGGAATTGGATAATGATGATATGTATTCCCCTATTTCTTCTGGATTGTCATTATTATGTTTGAATTCAGCCCATTCGGTCTCATCGGGTAATTTACATAATTCAAAAATAAGGCTTTTTAAATAGTCGAAGTCTTTTTGTATAGGCACTACTCTAACTCCTCATGTTCATAATTTTATTTCACATTTTATATATCAATATTGATTATATATCAATTAGTTTCCGCAAAGATTTCATATGGTACAATATTATATTTGATCACTAGTGTCCGGTGTTTTTCGGTAAATTTCAACTTTCTCCTTGGAAATGTCAGTGAAAGATATTTTCCGATATAATTATTATATTTAGCGTATCATGCATCCTGACATGTCCTGCCTATTTTAAGCTTAGTTCCCTGGTTTCCAAGCGCTGCCTGGAAACCTTCTTGAGTCATGTAAAATGCGCATTCTGCAGGCAAACAAGCCACGTTGCGAAGCAGCGCTTCGCAACGAGATGAAAAGGCCGAACAGTGGTGATATTTAATAGAAGTTTATGAAGTGAAAAACTATATAGAATACGAAAATAAATTTGTAATTGTTAATCCTTTGTTTATTAGTATCAATCTGGTTTAAGAGAACACTCTCCCCCCTACTTAACCTCAGTCCGATTCTCCAACGCTTTCGACAGCGTTGTCTTATCGGCGTACTCCAGGAATCCTCCTACCGGGATACCACGGGCTATACGGGTGATCTTGATTTTGTGAGATTTTAGCAGGTTGACAATGAATGCCGAGGTCGCCTCGCCCTCGGTGTTGGGATTGGTTGCCAGTATCACCTCGGTTATGCCATCGGCAGTGATACGTTTCTCCAGCGAGGCCAGGTTGATATCATCCGGGCCGATACCATCCAGCGGTGAAAGCGCGCCGCCTATTACATGGTAGACTCCTCGATACTCCGAGGTGTTCTCGATCACCACAACATCGGAGGGACTCCTCCACCACGCACACGATCGAGGGATCGCGTTTGCTGTCGGTGCAGATATTGCATAACTCCCGATTCGGTAAGATTACCACATCTCCGGCAGGGTTTGAGATTGAGCCGGGAGGTAACCATGGTGCCTGCCAGCTCCTGTACTTTTTGCGGGGGTAGTTTAAGAAGGAAAAAATGCAATCCGGGAAGCGCTCTTGCGACCGATTCCCGGAAGTATAGTCAAACTTTCTATGAGATCATTTAGAAGACCGGACATGGTATTAGAATTTCAGCCCGGGTATCGGCAAGCCGCCTGCCAATCCGGAAAGGCCATCCGCCTGAAGTTTCTCGGCATTTTCGCGAGCCTGATTGACGGCCGCTAAAATCAGCTCCTCGAGCATCTCGACATCCTCGGGGTCTACTACCTCGGGATCGATCTTGATCTCTAGAATTTCCTGTCTGCCGTTGGCTTTCACCTTAACCATGCCGCCACCGGCCGAGCCCTCGACCTCTTTTTCGGCAAGCTCTTCCTGCATTTTCTCCACAGATGCCTGCATCTTTTGCATCTGTTTCATCAAATCGCCGAGTCCTTTAGCCATATAAGCTCCTTTAATCATATCTATGAATAATTTCTGATTCATCTAGTTGCTCCCTTTATATCCAATGATGTCACCATCAATCAAATCGTTCACCTTTTTTATCTTCGGGTGATTATCTAAAAATTCTTTGGCGGAATCAAGCGATTTTAGCCCGCCATTATTCGGGGTTGATTTCCCGATATTGTTGGCTTTAACGAACGTTATGGATGTCTCGTTTCCGCAAAATTCACTTAAATGTTCGCAAACCGCCTTTTTCGACTTACTCAACAGGTCCTTAAGTGGCTTGGTGCCATCGGTATAACCCAGTAGAACGGCGCTATCCTCGGTACCCTCCAGGGTAAGTCGACTAATCTGACTCCATTGCATCATACTTTTAGCGCGCATGAATCCCAGAAAATTAGCCCACCATTGATCGATTTCTTTCAAATCATGATCGCCGGTCGGCGGCTCCACCTCTTTGGGTTGATTCGAGTTTTTTGGCTGCACGCTGACATTATTATTATTACTATTGCCGATATACCCCGGCGGTTTGGCGTAAGTCACCTTACGCACCGGCGCCTGATTGCTTACCGGAACCGACCCCCTTCCGGGATTACCCGGATTGCCCGGCACACCGGGATTATTCATGCCCGAAAGCAACTTGCTTAACTCGATCGTCTTATCAAGCCCGGCCATAGAGGTTAGCGCCACCTCCATCGCCACGACCGGATCAACACCCGGCTTTCTTATTGAGATTGAACTCGCTTAAAAGGTTCATCATGCGTAGAAGATCGGAGGTGTCCAGTTCGGCAATTAATGTAACCGCTTTCTCCACCTCTTTCATGTCCATCTCCAGAAGCGAGGTATCTTTGATATCGTTTTTAATCATCAGCAGCTTGGAGATGAAGCTCAGAAGTTCATCTGCCAGTTGCTCTATATCACTACCCTCGCTGAAATAGACCCGAAAATACTCCATCACCGCGTGCGTATCGTGGGTAAATATCGCCCCGGTCAGATCGAACAGGAACTCGGTGCGAACCAGCCCCAGTATATCGGCGCATGATTTCATGGTGATCTCGCCCTCGGAGAAACTGATCAGTTGATCGAGTAGCGAGAGAGCATCACGTAAAGAACCATCGGCTTTACGCCCAATCAGTATGGCCGCCTTTGGCTCGATTACCAGCCCCTCCTCCTTAGCCACATTGGTGACAGTCTCGGCCAGCGAGTTCACCGGCACGCGCTTGAAATCGAAACGCTGGGTACGCGATAGTATCGTAGCCGGCAGATTCTGCGGCTCGGTGGTGGCAAACATGAATATCACATGTGACGGGGGCTCTTCCAATGTTTTCAGGAGGGCGTCGAAAGCCTCGTTTGTAAGGCGATGGACCTCATCGATGATGTATATCTTGTACCGTCCCGATACCGGCGAATAACGCACGTTCTCGCGCAACTCCCGGATATCATCGATACCCCGATTGGAGGCGGCGTCGATCTCGAAAACATCGGGCGATACCCCGGTTTTGATCTCCTTGCAATTGTTGCACTCACCACAGGGTTCGGAGGTCGGCCCCTTTTCGCAATTAAGCGACTTGGCCAGAACCCGGGCGGTTGAGGTTTTGCCGGTACCGCGAGGCCCACAAAACAAGAAAGCATGGGCGATCCGTCCCGATTTCAGCGCGTTGGCCAGAGTTTTCGTAATATGGTTCTGGGCAAGTATACGGCTGAAACTATCGGGCCTGTAGCGCCTGGCTAAGGCTAAGTAACTCATCGATTAAGAGGTTCCCCCTTGTAAAAAAAAACAACGTGCACCCACCATCGACCTTTGGCCGAGTGACTTCATCGACCGAAAAGCTCACGTCCGAGTAGACTTGCATCACACGGAGAATCCACTTACCGCTGCTACCTTCCGGTCCTGACGGGGTTGGGTGGCCTGCCGTTGCGCAAGGCCCGTTCGATCAACACCTCCGAATCGATGTCATCAAACAGTTACAGGCCTTGGGTGGGAATTAGGCCCCGGTATAGCGGATTCCGGGTACAGGGCACCGCTAACTCCCCGCTTAGCACGCTGCAATATTTAGTTTTAAATGGAGCTGATCGGGATCGAACCGACGACCTGTACGTTGCGAACGTACCGCTCTCCCAACTGAGCTACAGCCCCGTGATATCGTAAAAGAACATGGCACGTGGTTAGTGGACATCCTCATCCGCTAACTACGCTATCACCCTTAACTACAATAGCAACGAGTGACTTATACGGAAATATGCGCCTGGGGTTATCAAAGAGATAAAATCCCGCGACCCACTTCCTTGCTTTAGTATAATATAAAATTGAAATTCGGCAAGAGGAAATGTTAAGGGGATTGCTTAACTATTGAATACTTTCAAGCTTAGTAAGCCATTGATTAAAATGGGGACAGTTTTCTCTTATGATGGATAGTCCAATTCTTTGTGAAATAAGAGGACCATATACGACTTTATTATATTCAGGGAAGATATTTTTAATTCTTCTTGATGGGCAGGTTTGGGGATTATCATTAATCTCTTCAGGATTATTGAAGGTATCCCTGACTTTTTGTACTTCCTGCAATTTATCCGATTGAATTAAAGTATCACATATTTTTTCAGGCGATGCGAATAAAATCGCCTCGAATTCATGTAATTGTAGATAAGGTATAAACCTTCTATGGTTTATATCATCTGCGATTTGTTGTTCTAAGAATTCTACCTTATTATTACAGGTACCGTTTGGAACACTGTCCATTCCAGGATAGCTTTTTGGTAAACCATAATAATCAATCATAGTTGTGACATAAGGTTTGTCATTTTGATTTAGGCCGCTGAGGATGTCTTTTCTCGCTAATATATATTTAACTACTCCACCTTTAGTTAATGTAACGGGGCCTTTAATTTTAGTACTAACTAATAAAGGTCGAACAAAGATACCCTTTGGCCATAAATGATTATATAAAATCTGTTTCACAAATTCTAGTTCAGTTTGCCCCTCCACTATTGCTATTAACTGTGTCATTTTTAAGGGGTACCGCCAATGACGTTCTTTTCCCAGAGATCGCCGAGTTCATAGTCTTCGAGCCATTCCTGTAATTGCTTTTCGCCCAATCTCTCAAGGGTCGATTTTTTGTCTTTTCGATCGACAACGATAATATCATGAGGCTCGAACTTATTTACGAGGGTTACCGATTGAGTAGAACAGATGATCTGCGTTTTTGAAGAAGCGCTTTTAATTAAGCCTGCAAGAATATTGATCGCTGAGGGATGTAAACCCAACTCCGGTTCATCTAAAATGATAATAGGTGGTAATTCCGGTTGCATAAGCAAGGTTACCAGGCAGATAAATCGCAGTGATCCATCGGACAGGTAATTGGCATCACGGTAAGAATCGGTACCTTTTTCTTTCCACTCTAATAATATTCTATTATTATTATATCTACTCAATCTTAAATTAAAATCTTCAAAATTGGGTACAACTCTTTTTATTATATCTAAAATGTTTTCATAATACTGATAATGTGATTCCCTAATATAGTAAAGATAAGCAGCTATATTGGCTCCATCAGTTCTTAAAATTTCATTATCGTTAATATCTGATAATTTTTTCATTTTCGAAGAGTCGCTGGTATCATGAAAATGATAAAGAACACACTTTTTAAGGTACTCTATGTTTTGCGTAATAATTTCACCAAAACTCCCACTCACTCCACGGTGAAGACCAGTTTCTTCATGTGCTCTATTTGCTCTAGGATCTCCCCATTCTATGTCTCCCCCATTGGGGACAATACTTTCATAATTAAAAAATAGGTTATTTTTCTGAGAAGGAATTAGTATAGCCTTATAAAAAAAATCCTCAAAGACTAATCTAAATTCTAACTCTTCTGTAGTTTTTCGACCATAATATAAAAAGTAATCGTAGCCGCCCGCCTCAAGAATGTAAGTTTGAAGATTATTCTGAATTATCTCATAAATTAACCTAAATAAAGATAAAAAATTAGATTTCCCGGCCCCATTTTGACCAATTAGCACATTAATATCAGATAACTCAAAATCTAATTCTTTATATGTTTTAAATCCCTTAAGAACTATCTTCTTCAATTTCATCGTATCATCCTTATTATTACCTAATTCGGTAGTAAATAAATAATATTTATAGCCAATATAGTCAAGCAGATAACCTCCTTGTATCTACTCGGAACATCATCCCACCCTCCAATCGTTATACTATCAACAAACATGATATTGAAAACGCTTTTCAATAAAGGAGAGACAATGGTTAAAGAAAAACTCATGGTGATGGCTATCTTAGCCTTTATGGGGGTAGCATCATACGCTTTGGCCCACTGCGGTTCCTGCGGTGTCGGCGATAACAATACACACGCGCACGAGGGGGATAATAATATGCAAGCGACTCAAACGAATTTCACATTCAATACCATAACCGGCGAACAGACCGACCTGGAATCGTATCACGGTAAAATCGTGCTGATAGTCAATACCGCCTCCAAATGCGGTTACACGAAACAGTACGCCGGTCTGGAGGAGCTTTATGACAAGTACAAGGATAAAGGCCTGGTGGTGATCGGTTTCCCGGCCAACAATTTCGGCAATCAGGAGCCGGGCTCCAACGAGGAGATACTCCAGTTCTGCACTACCAATTTCGATGTCAGCTTCCCCATGATGGAGAAAATCAGCGTTAAAGGGGATGACATTAGTCCGCTGTACGAATACCTGACCACGGAAAGCGGTTTTGAGGGGGATATCAAGTGGAATTTCACCAAGTTCCTGCTCGATAGGGATGGTAAACCGGTGGCGCGTTTCGAGACGAAAGTAGCTCCGATGAGTGATGAGATTACTTCGAAAATCGAGGAGTTATTGTAGGAAGTATTCACATCCAGAATTAAAATCAAGATCAATACCTCGCTACGAAGGGGCTTGTTGAAAAAGTTCTTGTTTTATACCTGAGGTGTTAGGAACCATTTCCTGACACCTGATTTCATGCGGTATATCGCCGGGAAAGGATGAACAAAGGACTTCATCCGTTTCACTACCTCGCAATGACGTCAATGATGACTTTTTCAACAATCCCACTGCTTCGTAGCGTGTTTTATTTATAGATGTTATTCAATCATTCCCGGTTTATACAAGCAGGTTACAAAGCGGCGTTTTGGAACCGGAGGTTGCCGGTTCGGCATATCCAAAGGGAGTAATTTACGGGAGTATCACAGCTTGAACGCTCCGACCAGCTTTTTCAACTCGCCGGCCTCCTCGTTTAGCTTCTCGGATATTGACTCTATCGTGGCGACATTCTCTTTCGTATTACCACTAACTCTATCCACCTCGTGAACGCTTTTAGCGACTATCTGGGCGGCCTCGGCCTGTTCACCGGCAGCACCGGATATTTGCCGCATCATATCCTGAACCGACTCGACCTCGGTTAATATACCCTGAAGCGATTGATTGGTATCCTCCACCAGCTTGCGGCCGCTTTCGAGATACTCTTTCGACTCATTTACCTGTTCGTATGATATCTTGACCTCATCCTGAATATTTTTGATATTCTCGGCTATCTCCCGGGTGGCTTTCGAGGTTCTATCGGCCAATTTCCTTACCTCATCGGCAACTACCGCGAAACCGCGTCCCTGCTCCCCCGCTCTGGCGGCCTCGATAGCGGCGTTTAGCGCCAGTAAGTTTGTCTGATCGGCAATATCATCTATTACCTTGATGATCTCACCTATACCCGCCGCTCTTTCGGCCAGCCCCTCGATACTCATGGCCGACATATTCGAGGCCTCCACTATTTTATCCATGCCCGAAACTGTCTCCTCCGCCAGACGGCTGCCGGTGCGCGAGGTCTCGGCTACGTTCTCGGTCATGTTGTTGATATCGCTGATCTTGTTCGAGGACTCAACGGCAGAAACCGACATCTGCTCGATAGCCGCCGAAACCTGGGAGGTTTGCTCGGCCTGTTCGCCTGCCCCAGAGGTTAACTGCTCCGCCGCCGATAACGCCTGACCGGCAATCTCCAGAACATGGTCGGTGCTCCCGGCCACCTTGATTATAATATCCCTTATCTTATCGATAAACAAATTGAACCAACCCGATAAGCGTCCGATTTCATCCTCGGAGGCTATGTTCAATTTTCTGGTCAAATCTCCCTCACCCTGAGCTATATCCTTCAAAGTCTCCTCGATCGCTTTTATCGGGCTGATAATATTATGCCGGATATTGATATATAACGAAATCGTGATCGCGATAAGTAAAACACCGAGAGTCAGGAGGTAAAGCATTTTATTATAAGCAGCCTGAGCCTCTATATCCTCGGTAGCCATGGTCATCTCGACCACTCCGAGAACACCATCGATTTCTATATCATGGCAATCGACACATTCGGCCCGCGCAAGCAAAGGGGTGTAATATCGGAGTTTGTGTTCCTCCTCAATATAAGCGGATTTCTTCGATTGCTCGACCTCATCGAAAATATTATCGCCGAATTTCTTCCCGACCTCATCGCTTTTATCGGATATCGATATCATACGTTCGCGGTTAATCAACCGTATCGAGTAAAGAATACTATCGGTTACCGTTTTCCTGAACAGCTTATCGACCTGATCCATTTCGCCGATTACCATCGGGTAATCCATACCCGAGATAAGCATCGAGGTAGCCGTAAGCAAATCCTGCTTCTTCTTCTCCTGATCCAAGCCTATCTGACGGTTTATCAAATAGAAAAACGATACGCCGAGAATGAATGTAATTACCACGGCCATGAAAGCGATAGACTTTACATTTATACTCAACCTCGATACTCGTTTACCAAGTGTAGACAACTTGCCCCCTATGAGAATTGTGAGATTACACACTAATTTTCGACAGATACATATTAATTCTTTATCGGGAGAGAAAATTTCTGAACAAAACCTGAAAATCGAAACATCAATTACCATTAAAATCATTAGCTGGGAGAATAATGTAATTTAAATATATGAGTTGAATATTTCGGATTAATTACAATTTATATTTCGTATCAGTAGTCATATCCTGCGTAGAAATACCACATATCCAGCCCGTCCGAGGTGCGCCCGTAATCTACTCCGATAGGGCCGACAAGTGTTTTGATAACAACCGAGCCACCCACTCCGTGCTCCAACTCATCGAAACGAATCGATTGCAAATTATTCCAGACCTTGCCGAAATCGTATCGACCGGTTACGTACAGGAAGTCGTATATACGTTTGCGCAATTCGAATGACACACCCAGTATTTTCTCGCCTGCAAGCTCGTGCTGGTGAAGGCCGTAAAACGAGTTTCGCCCCCCGAGGAAAAATTTCTTGAAATACGGCGGAGTCCTGTTGAAAAACCCGAGTTCCCCCCGGGGATGAAAATTAAATCCCAGCGGCAGTCGGTAATATGCCTCGGCCATGGTATAAAACTTGGTATAGATCAACTCACCTCCGAAAACATCACTGGAAAACTCCAGGTCGAAATAATGGTACTTGCCTGTTTCGGGAAGAGGCAATGAATTGAACGTATCGACTAACGACCTGATCGAAATCGAAACCTGCCGGAAATCTTCGGTATCGGTATCACCCGGGTTGTCGTAAAGATTGCGGGAATAGTTGAGCACCATCGAAAGTTTGCCCAGCCTCGGAAATTGACGGCCTATCTCCAGTTCAGCCCCCGTAGAGGTCTCTTTTAAAAAGCCTATTTTTTCGTGCATCGAATAGTAATTGCGTTTGAAAAGCGAATATCCCACGGTCAGTTTATAAGTTAAATATGTTTTAAACACCCTATCTGCTTTAAGATTGAATTGATATGCCCGCTTCCGCTCGCCGAACTGCCCGGAGAGGAACGCCTCATTACCCGTACCATACAGGTTGGAACCAACCATATCGATAAATCCCGCCGCCTTGTATTCCGTATCGTACCTCATTCCCGAACGAATATAGTTAAACGATTTCTCCTCTACCTTGATAGTAAGGTCGATACCAACCGTGCACGGTTCGGCGGTCAGCTTAACGGTCTCGAACAAGCCGGTGGCATACAAATCGTTCAAACTTCGTTGGGCTCTCGCGGCCGTAAAAAGTTTGCCCTTTTTTAGTTGTATATCGCGTTGAATTACCCAGTCCTGGGTGTAATCGTTCCCCACGTAAGACATATCATTGATTATTCCCTCATCCACGGTAATCAGCGCGATACCGGTTTTGGGATTCACATAAGGTAGTTTTACCCTGGCCAGAGGATAACCCGACCCTGAGTAAATATTTTCGATAGAGTTGACATCCTCGAGGAATTTGTTGTAATTGGCAATCTCGCCGATTTTGGACTGTAAGTTATTCGAGATAGTGCGCGGGGAAAACTTGGTCAGACCCGAAAACGCGAATCCCCTGATACGCGGATTGTCCTCGATAACGTAAGTCAGGCAGTATGACCCGGCCGAATCCGTGAGCTCGGCCCTGACGTTGCGGATATACCCGGAGCGTTGCAGTACGTTGAGATTATTCCTGATAGTCGATTCGTACACGGAATCTCCGGATTCGATATACGATTCGAAAAACGATTCCGGCATGTTTACCATGCCCGCGATCTTTACCTTAGAGATCGGGAAAACCGCTCCTCTATGTTTATTCTCCAGCATCATGGCGTTTTTTATCTGTGGTATAATACGCCGGGCAGCTTGACGGCCTACTTCTATCAGGCGCTCCGAATCGGAGAAATCGAACGTTTTGTGATTACCGACATCGGGCGTGAGTACGATATCGGCTTTTGCCAGTTGATCCTCGAGATTATGCATTGACATCACGGTGGTCGTCTGGTTGGCCATATCGATAGCGTCGGCGATCTCCGCCGCCGGCAATAGAGGCGAGGTGGTGTTTACCGCCACGGTCGGCCCGCCGGCGATCTCACGGCATAAATCAACCGGTATCGGGTTGATCAGCCCGCCATCGACATAAAGTTTGCCCTCGGTTACCACCGGCGTAAAGCCGATAGGGAATGACATCGAGGCGCGCATCGCCTCGGCCAGGTCACCCGAGGATATTACCTCCAGCTTACCGGTAACCAGATCGGTGGCGGTCGCCCGGAATGGCGGATTCAGAAGGTCGAAGCTTATGGTTGTTTTTACACCCGCACGATAGCTCAACTCCGTCAGAAGATTCGAGAGTTTCTGGCCGGAGGTAATACCCCGAGGGAGCACAGGTTGGAAATTATCGATACCGACTTTTATGAGGGATTTCTCCTGACGGCCTTTGGCGGTCGCAAGTATCGAGGAGCGTATCGGAGCGGAAGACAATAGTTCATCCCAGTCGGTTTCGACTACAATCACATGCAGCTCTGCTGGCGAGTAGCCGGCGCAATACAGGCCGCCGATAATCGCTCCCATGCTGGTGCCGGCAATGAATTTTATCGGTATATCGTTCTCCTCGAATACCTCCAGCACGCCTATCTGGGCCAAACATCTGGCGCCGCCTCCCGATAACGCCAGCGATATACCCTCGGTGCCGAACCTGAATACGCTATAGAAAGAATCATCATTATTAAGTTGATCTAACTGATGGTCAGGTTTTATAATGATATCCTGGCTGAAAGCCTGAGGGCATAACAACAGCAGGAGTAAAAATGTCGCAAGTACTGAAATTTTCACGATGATATACCTCTTCTATGATTATATCGGTCTGATTCGGGAAAATCAAGAAAAGAGAGTCTATGCCGGTATCTAAACTTACCATTAACCTAACAAAGCTTTATGCCTCGTTGAAAAACAAGAAATTCCGCCGCCAACATGGCTTATTTATCGCTGATGGCGTTCACCTGGTGGAGGAGGCGATTAAAGCCAACTGGCCAATTAAAACCGTAATAGTACGATCGGACTGCCTGGAGTATGCGGCAAAATTGGGAATCGATGATGATTCGATAACCATAGCCGATACCCAGCATTTCAACCGTATATCACCATCCTCAACACCTCAGGGAATACTGGCGATTTTGAGAACCGCCGATCAATCGGGGACTATTCCTGAAATAGCCCAGAATGCCGGTTCCATTATCGCCTGCGATAATATCTCCGATCCGGGTAACCTGGGCACTATAATCCGCACCGCAGCAGCTTTTACATATGACGCGGTTGTACTGGTTGGTAACTGCGCTGATATTTACAATCCGAAAACCATCAGCGCTACCCAGGGCGCCGTATTCAATATCCCGATAGTGGAAATCAATTCGGTGTCTACTTTCCTTAATACGTTCTCCGGCGCCTTTAAATTAATCAGCTTAAGCGGCGACTATTCCACTAAGTTATCGAATTCTCCTGAAATCGAACGGCCGCTGCTTATAGTTGGCGGAGAAACTGCCGGTATCAGCCCGGAAATCGAGGTTGCTTCACCTCACCGTTTCAGAATAGAACAATCAAACAAGGTTGATTCACTCAACGCCTCGGTAGCCGCCGGCATAGCTATGTATATGCTGCGCCGGAGGTAATACTTACTTAACCTGTTCAGATTTCCGACTATAGCTGCAATGGATTTCATATTGCTCATATCAATCTTTCCCCGACAAAACATAGAAATGAACTACTATCTTTTTAGATATCAATAGCTTACACAACTATTGTCAATTGGCACGAGTATTGCTTAATATGTTAAATGTTAAAGTGTGAAAAACGAAACTCCAGGAAAGGGAAATGATGAAAAAGTTATTCGCAATGATTATCCTGAGCACCTTTGTTCTTGGCATCTCAACCGCGATGGCTACTCCCGATCTTTATATCGATGGCGCAGTCGTTGATCCGTATCAACATCGTCTCAACGGCGGCAGCCCTCTATTTCCATGGCAGGATCTTACATTCACCATGGAATCCAACCGGCAGACATGGACTATGCTCGGCGAACAGTCAGAGTGGAGTAATGTCAACCAGTTCGGTCTTTACAACGATATAGGTCAGGGTAACAACCAGCAGATGCTTTTTGATGGCAATGATGGTGTCGGCAGTACGATTACGACCAATTATAGCGCCGGTACCGATGTTGGTTTCTGGCTTCTAAATGATGTTAACGGCAACGGCCAGTATGATACCCGCAGATGGTGGGAATCTGATGGCGACTCATATCTGTTCTCGGAGAGAGGCTTAACCTACGGTAATACCTCCTGGTTCGAGCAACAGTTCTTTGTCATGTACGATGTTCGCGATTTCGGAGATTCGGATTACCAATTATCAAGCTGGTCCGGATCCGGAGACTATGATTACCTTCTCTTTATTGATGATGATCATACCGGCCCGAATTTCGATCATGATGATATGGTTATCGGCCTGTCCTCGGTTCCGGAACCGGGTACATTATTACTTCTGGGTACCGGTCTTATCGGTACGGCCTTAACCATTCGCCGTCGCAGAAGAAAATAATTTTTAGCTAACCAATGCCCCCCAGGGCCGTCCTTTTTGTAAGGGCGGCCTTTTTTTATATCCTCATTACCTAACTCTGGAATTACGAGTTGTCAGGCGTATGATGTCTTTTATTGATGATTCGCGCAATGTTGAGATTCACCCCTTTTATTATCCCCCTCGAATTCATCCACCTGACGAGTAACACATCTGCAAAAGCCATGGAATATAGCGCATACGCCGCCCATCATCGAAAATAATCCCCAGAATAATGGCCGGCCGAATATGTGGGCGATCCTCGGTTCGGAATAAGGAAGCAGTAATATGCCCCAGGTGATAAGATAAGCGCCGACAACGATACAGGTATGGCCGAAAACCAGGGTGGCAATTCGTCCCCTTTTTATCGCCAAATAAATAAGTGTTCCGCCTATAACTATGGGAATGCCGGAGCCGGGATTAAAAGAAACTGTCAGTCCGTAAATACCGAATGCTACCAGTACGATTCCTAACGCTCCTGTTATCCTGCTTGGTTTCATTGGAGAGCCCTTTCACTAATGTTCAAAAATTTAGCGGTTGTAAAGTAATCTGTAAATCAGAAATCTCTATATTGATTATATCTACTCAGGACAGTTACTCGATCGAGCCGATAGGATTATCATCTTTCAATTGATATATCCTGACATACCTTCCATGCATATATACGGAATCCGCCGCCATAAGATGCGGATAATATCGTTCGTAGGTATTGGAGTATTCCTCGGCGGTGAATCTACCGAAGAGATATCCCCGGTAATCATCTGGATATATCTCATCCTCGAACATGTAAACACGCGCAGTATCTTTAGCCTCGCTAATTCTACGATGGTATCCCTCTATGACGCTATCTTTATCGCCCAATGGTAAAAACATCATGCAGGTGGTCGGAACATGCACGCCGGTGTAATACTCGTATGCCAGTCGTGATTGACTGAGGTTGGTAATCACCAGATCGTTCGAGGTAAGTTCCAATCGACGGAATGACATCGCTCCTTCATATATCAGTGAGTTGGATTTATCGGATGAAGAAATGAACTCGCAGGAGATATTCAGCATCAAAAGAATGGCTATGGTCACACCGGCAATAACACGGTTAACTTTGCTTCTAAAAGGCATACCGAAAATGAAAAGACCCAAGATCACGAAAGGATAAAGCCAGAAACCATCATCATGGGGCGCCCACCAGCCGGCGAATAGTGACAATGAAACTATCAGCACCAGATACAGGGCGCTTATACGGTCACGGTTTTTATATAGCCTAACACAGGAAATGATGAATAAATAGGTTAGCCCCAGATAAATAATCGCGATTATGGCAATATAAATAATGCTGAACGTTCTCCATTGGCCACCGTAGAAAATCTCACGTATTATCTCACCGCCGAATACCGTCTTGATCTTACCCCATACTCCCTGGCTGATATTAGCCGTACCGAGTTTGCCCCACTCACCGGCGTGGCCGTATTGCGTTATCCATTTCAACATCCCGGCGGCGTTTTTCTCGGCTGCGTTCTCTATGGCGACTACGGTATAAATCAATGCCCCCAGAAGAATCCCCGGATGAGCTCTTTTCAAAGCGGCTGTTGCCGAACCGGATCGGCGCATATCGTATAGCAATACGGGTATACCTATCAGCGCTACCAGTTGATGAAACAGCACACCTATCAGCATCAGAAGATAAACCAACCAGCCGGAGGCGGGATGCTCATCTTTCGCTACCAGGAAATACAAAGCCACGATCGTGAAAAATATCGCCGGCATGTTTACCTCGGCCGAGGTTGAGTAATACCAGAACGAGAAAAGAGAGCCTGTCAAAACCGTGCCCGCCAACGACTCGAAATAGCCCGATCTTTTCGATAAAATATCATATACGAATCGAAGAGATAAAACGCCGAACACGGTGTTGGCCAGTGAAAGTATTTTCATACTTCCCAGCCCGGTAAATGACAACAAGCTGAACAAAGCATAGCCGAACAGGTTGTATATCAGGTGATGGGGATGAAAAAGATCAGCGCCTTCTTTAGCGGAAATAGCGTAGCTATAAGAATCGTAGCCTTGATTGTTGTTGGGGAAAATCAAGTAAAGTAGCGTGAACGCGAGCACAATCAGCCAGCCGGTATGATTTTTGATTTTATTCCTCATCGCTTATTAAACTATCAAGCTTTTCGTATAAAATCAACAATTCTTGTTCCAACTCATCTTTATCTTTGTTCAGAGATTCGAGTTTACCCCAATCGGAGGCGTATTCGGATGATTCGAGATTATCGTAAACGGCTTGAAGTTTCTTCTCTGTCATCTCGATTTCATCCTTGTGCTTGTTTATGATAATCGGATTTACGCGTTTGCTTTTAGGTCGTGTTTTTTCTTTTACTTTTTTATCATTATTGACTTTTGCCTGCGCCCGGTTTTCCAGCAATTCCCGCTTCTTCGATTCATAATACGAGTAGTCACCCAGGTATGTTTTGATATGGCGATTTTCCAGCGAGAACACTTTATCCACCACGCTATCGAGAAAATAGCGATCGTGCGATACTACCAGAAGCGTACCCGCGTAATCATCCAGAGCATCTTCCAGGGCCTCTTGCGAGGGTATATCCAGATGGTTCGTGGGTTCATCGAGCACCAGGAAATTAGGATTCTGCGCCATCAGCACCGCCAGGGCCAGACGGCTTTGCTGACCTCCCGAGAAAGTGCCTACCTGGCGGAAAACATCCTCGCCGGAAAATAGAAACCGGCCGAGGTAGTCACGAAGCTTGCCCTCGGTCTGATCCGGCAGAACTTGCCAGATAACATCGATGACCCGGTCTTTCGGGTTAAACTCCGTTCGTGTTTGACGGTAATAGCCGATATTCAATTTCTTGCCCAGTAGAAGGTCTCCGCCTGAGGGCTTTTTACTTCCGAGCAGAACCTCGATTATGGTGGTCTTTCCCGACCCGTTTCTTCCCAGAAAACCGATCCGCTCTCCCCGTTCTATCGTGAAATCAGATTGTTCGAGAATCGGTTTGGTATCGTAGCTGAATTCCAGGTTTTCGGCTTTGCAGACGATTCTCTCCGAGCGAGCCACCCCGCTGAAATTGAGAATGATACTTTTATCGACCCCATCCGGCTTATTCATTCGCTGCAACTTGGAAAGCATCCGGCGGCGCGACTGTGCCTGTTTGGTTTTCTGACCGGCTATATTGGCCGCGATAAACCGCTCTGTCTTCCTGATGAAATCCTTCTGCTGCTCGTAAGCTTTTAACTGCTGTTGGCTTATCTTCTCTTTGGATTCGAGATAGCGGCTGTAATTCCCCTTGTATGTCCTTATCTCGGCGGAATATATTTCCCAGATATTCTCAACGGTTCTATCGAGAAATCGCCTATCGTGAGATACGATAATCGCTGCCGCAGGCGAGGACTTGATATATTCCTCCAAAAACTCGATTCCGTTTATATCCAGATGATTTGTCGGCTCATCTAAAAGCATTAACTCCGGATTCGCGACTAAAAGCCTTGCCAGCGCGGCACGGTTTTTCTCGCCCCCGGAAAGTACATCAACCGAGGTATCGAGCATTTCACGCGGGAAACCAAGCCCGTAAGCGACCTTCTCGACATTGGTCTCGACACTGTAACCATCCATCATCTGAAATTGATGAAGCGCCTCGCTGTAACGCGATTTCTCTCTCTCGGTTGCCTCGTCAGTACTGATTTTGGCCTCGAGTTCCGCCAGCGTATCTTTCAATGAGTCGATTTTATCCAGCCCCGACTTGATGAAATCGAAAACACTGATCCCGTGCGTGTCGATGCCATCATATGATTCGGCTATAGACTGCGGCAGATATTTAACACTCGTTCCCCTGACAATATCAACCGAGCCGGATTCGTACTCGCTCAAACCGTATATGACCTCCAGAAGAGTTGTCTTACCGGTGCCATTAGCGCCAACGAAACCTATCTTCTCGCCCTTCTTGATTGCCAGACGGATGTCTTGCAGTACGGTCATCGAGGGGTACGATTTGGTCACATTTGAAATCGAGGCAATAATCATAAGCCTAATTTATATATTTGTACTTGATAAATCAATTACTGAAAGCAGGAAAGCCTTAAAAGCTTACTTAATTGGCCTGCAGATAGCCGTAACATCCCGTTTTAATAGCTCATCCTCGGAATATCGCGAAAGCTCATTGCGAATCTCATTGCTCAGTAATTCCCGCCCCTCGCTAACGCCATCGTTCCACTCCAGTATCTCGGTATGTTTTCCGAAAAAGGCTTTATAGTCATATTCACGAAGCTTATTCAAGTAAATATGGGTCGGATATTTGTTTTGCCTCAAATGGTCCCACGGCGGAACATCATCCGGGGTATGCTTTTCGGGGTATGCCCACTGAAGATTATGGCCGCCGGACAAAGAGGCATATAGATGTATCACGTTATACAGCACCGCCCCCGGTTTGCTTACTCTCACCAATTCGGCAATGGCCGCCTCGACATCCTCGATATGCTCGAAAACAGCGTTAGAAATTATGACATCGAAATAGTTATCCGGAAACGGTAGCCTGTCCGAATCGGTATTTACGATATTCAAATTACGTTTGGTGAGTTTCTTCCCTGCCGCTTTTTCCAGCGTGGAGAAATACGCCCTATCGAACAGTGTCTCTCTTATAGCGCTTTTTACCGATCGCTCCAGCCCGTTTTTTAACACCATCTTAACATACTTGGATACCCCGGGTCCTACGACATCAGCATCTATGCCAACCGCCTCGAACCTGTCGGTGTTGGCGAATAAAAGAGTATTCGGATACCGTTGACCGCAACCGATATCGAGAACCCTCAATTTCGATTTGCCATCCGGCAGGTATTTGCCGATCCGCTCGTTCAAGCTGGTGAAAACATCGTAGTCGTGATGAGCGAATACTTCGGTCTGTCCGCGATGGTAGTTTAATATATCCCGATAGTTGAGAACTTTTTGTACCAATGATCTATCTTTTACTAATTCGCTCAAACCCACTTCCCTTATTCACAACCTTAATGTTTTTACGATGCACCGTGTCGAATTCGCTTAACACTTTCTCCAGGCTGACCTTGTTGATATCCTCCTCCTCGAACGCGCTGTGAATTTCACCGGTTACCTCGAGATAAAGTTTATAGGTGGAGGCGGCTATCATATCCCAGTCGTATTCCTCCAGTCTCTCTTCAGGCGATATAATCGGATTCGGAATCAAACCGTTTATGTAGTCGGACATCCTCGCCTGCAGACCGGTGACATCACCCGGCTCGAACAGGAATACCTCTTCACCGATTACCTCGGTATTAGCCGGTATATCGCTGCAGATAGCTTTGAGATCGTAGCTTAATGCCTCCAGCAGTACGATCGGCAAACCCTCATGGTAGGACGGCAACACGAACAGGCCGGCATTGGAGTAAACCTCCGCAAGTTTGGCGCCGCGAATCATCCCGGGAAGAATAATGCGCTTATCATTATTTGCCATCCGTTTTATCTTGCGGCTGTAATCATCCTCGTGATCGGCATCACCGGCGATAACCAGTTTCCAATCGGTTTTGATTTTGCTGAATGCCTCGATTAAATCGTGCAATCCTTTTTCCGGCACGAACCTGGCAACAGTCAGAAAATATTTTTCATGCTCGACACCCAGGCTGTTCAAGTATTCGCCCGGCGGAATGATTTTCGGTTTATTTACGCCGTTGGGGATATAGTTCACCGCCCGGTTGTAGTTTTGCTCCAGATGGCTCGCGATATCCTTGGATACCGCTATTACACCATTGGCATAGCGTGTACCGAAATTTTCGCCGGCTTTCATTACCCGCCTCGCAAGCTTACCCCATTTCTCACGGTTATAATCGGGGCCGTGATTGGTAACTACCACTTTTTTACCCATCAACCGTGCCAGCGGCGCCAGCAGTGAGGGGCCCACGGCATGTATATGAACGATATCGAAACGTTGCCTGCTTAACGCTGCAGAAACGATGCCTCGGAACGTATGATATATAGCCTCGAGGCTTTTTAATTTCGGTGCCCGGAGCGGTTTTATCTCCACTCCGTTATATTCTTTCACATTCGAATCGATATAGCCTTTGCGACCGTATACTCTTACCTCGGCGCCCAGTTTAACGAGCCTCGGGTACAACTCCTCGCAGTGCGTCTCTACGCCCCCCTGCGCTCCCGGGAATCCTCGTGTACCCAGCACCGCCACCCTGATACCTTTTTTATAACCGAAAAGCTTGGTTTTTAATACCCATAGCGAGGGTTTCCAGATATACTTTTTCATTACAGGAGAAACCGAACCTATCATCCAGCAATTTTTCGGGCAGGTTCTCACCCGTTCCCTTATCTTCTCGGCTTTCTCGCCATGCCAGATTTCATCCCATGTTTGCGTATTGAGATTGCCGAAACTATCCAGCCAGTGTTTGCTTTCCATGCCATTGCAGGGTCGCACCTCGCCGGACGGATCGACGAAAATATGTTCGCTGCCCGCCTCGCACGGTAACAGCCTCTTATTACCCCTGATATAATTGATAAGGCCATGATTGAAATAGGCGCGGTACCAGTTTTTAACTTTCTTGGTGCTTAAAAGCTCGTCAATCAATTTTTCGAAATTCCGCGTAGCTAAATCCACCTCGGTAAGTTTATTATCGCCTTTATGGAAATAATACGAGTTATGTACAGCAGCCGTGGCAAACTCGAAATCCATCGATTGGGCCAGGTGGTAAAGCTCTATCATATCCTCGGCGTTCCTGTCGGAAACCGTAATGCCGAAACCGATATCTTTCAAACCCAGCCTTTGAAGCTGCAATAATGTTCGCAGGCCGTGATCGAATCCGTCCTTCAAGCCGCGAAGCTCATCGTTGGCGGAGGGCAATCCCTCTATGCTTACGCGTATTCCTATATCCCTGTAACGGCTGGCAACCTCGACTATTCTATCGGTCAGATAACCGTTGGTGCTTATAACTACTCGTTTTGCTTTGCTTGTTGCCGCCTCGACGAATTCCATTATATCATCACGCAAAAATGGCTCGCCGCCGGTTATATTGCAGAAATTCAAATCGGGTAATTTGTAGATGATATCCGGCTTAATCTCCTCGCGAGCTTTCGTGGGATGCATCCAAACATTACACATGTGACATTTAGCATTACAGCGGTAGGTAGTAATAATACTGGCTTCCATAGTTGTCCCTATTGATTAAATTTTCGCCATTAATTCTTTTGAATCGGAAACACGAGATTCGCCCCGAGTATATTCCTCTTTATCGAGTACTTCACGATAAACTTTCATAATTCTTTTGTAATGCGTTTCAGCGCTATATTCGGTTAACGCTTTTTCACGACCGGCTTTACCCATTGATGCGGCCAATGATTTATTGTCGTTAAGCTTCATAATGCACGCTGTTAACTCATCAACATTGCCCGGAGTAAATAATAGGCCGGTTTCACCGTGATCAATGATTTCAGGAATACCGCCTGTTCGGGATGCGATAACAGGTTTACCTGCAGCCATTGCTTCCGTGACTGTCAATCCAAAAACTTCCCACCATATCGATGGGACAACTGATACGAGGCAACCGGCCAGGTACTCGAATACCTTTTCCTGCGGTTGAAATCCAACGAACTCGACTTTACCCGGCGCTATCATCTCGGCAAGTTTCTCGAGTTCAGCTCGATCCGGGCCATCCCCGACAATTACGAGCGTTCCTTTACCCGCTTTTGCAAATGATTTTATCAGAGTATCCACACCCTTGACATTAGAAAGCCTGCCGAAATACAGGATATAATCATCACCGGTAGATTTGATATCGGGTGATGCCAGGAAATTGGGGATACTGGTTACCCGTGATTTCGGGATGCCGTTATCGGTCAACACATCAGCTAAAAACCTCGAAGGGGAGATGAATTTTTTCACATGTTGCGCCAGTTGCCGAGGATTGTAATATGTTGACTCGATCGCCGCGATCACGCTTGCCCCGAGCGAGCCTTTTTTACATCTATGAATTACGGCATGTATATTATTACCAGAGGCGCATTTGTTGCATGTCTTGCCGTCTCGCAAAAATTCGTGATCGGGACAATTCAATATATAATCATGCAAAGTCCAGACGATTGGGATACCATATTTTGCCGGGGCTTTGATTATCTCAGGTGTTAATTGGTGATGAATATTATTCAGATGGACTATATCGGGTTTAACATCACGAATTAGCTCATCCAGCAACCGAGCGGCCTGTTTATTTACTATCGCTCGGGATAATACATTTATCGCATTTTTAACACTGTAGTTTTTCAACTCATCACGGAAATTAATATACGGCACGAAATACCTGCTATACTTTGTTGTTATATTCTGCGGGTGATGCATACTGAACGGGTAAACCTGATGGCCGTTGCGTGTAAGCAAATCCATCAAGCGAAGAGTATAAATACAGTCGCCGCCTCTTGGGTAGAGATATTTATTAGCTAATATTATTTTCATTCAAGCTCCTTGATGAGTACAACGCTGTTAATCCGAGTATTGTCCAGATTACTAAAGATTGATTCCTGTAAACTAAATTAAACGAGGCAAACTGCTGTATAGCTGTAGCGATAATCAAGCCAATAGCACCCAGATACAAAATTTTGCCGGTTGAACCTTTACAAATATTGAATTTTTTCGAGGCTTGCCTGTAATATGCATAGAATATTCCTATCATTGCCAATGCCCCCATTAAACCGACCTGAATGAATAATGCGACAATTCCTACATCATGCACATATTGAAGAGGAGCCATCTCCAGGCCAAGAGCATCCGCTTTGCCAAATATTTCCTCAACAGACATTTGCTGAGAAATAAACATAAAACTACCAGGACCAATGCCTAAAATAGGATTAGTCATGAATACGGCTGGGGCCACATACAGAATGGCATACAATCGCCCCAAACTGCCTATTATCTCAATATACTCAGGAGTAAAAATGTACATAAATCTGTTTATTATATTGAAATCGCTATACAAGTCGCCTGTATTAATCATGGAGTAACTTCCTATAGCAAGTGCTAAAATTGCTGCCGGAACGACTAAATATGCAATTTTGAATTTGGATCTTATTTTAACTAAGATTATTCCAACTACGAAATATAAAGCAATCCAATTTATCCTTGAGGAAGTAAGGAAAAGAGCCGTTATCATTATCGTGATTGCCAACAGCATTTTTCTTGATTTTTCACCTAGAAAATATTTTGTCATTGCGAAACCGATTGACGCCACAAGATAGTAAGCAAGCTCATTCGATCTTTGGAATGATCCGGTGAATTTAGTATAGTACGTACCCTCAGCAATATCCTGACCTTTAATCAGCTCGCCTCCAATTATAACCTCCTTGGGACGGAATAATTTTACCAGAAGATCACCCTCAATTGCCTGACAGATGCAAAGTAGCGATTGAATAACACCCATAATAATTAATAAATTTATGATTCTATTTATGAATTTCGATTCTGGTTCTAAATTGTAAACGATGTAAAATACCGTGATATACCTGATTAAATTTTTTATTTGATAAATCGAAAGCATCCATGAAACATCATTCCAAATCGTAGAAAGAAACCAGGCAAATAACAATACTAAAATAAACTTATCTATTATACTTTTCTTCCATGTTTTACTGATCATTAGTTTTTCAACGACCATCAAAGTTATAAAAATAAATAGTAAACCCTCCCACATAAATCTCACAAAAGCATACGATTCTTGTGGTACCAATTTAATAATCAGTTCTTCGAATGGAGTATAAATCAGCAGAAAGACAATAAGTCTATCCTTATGACTCCAGAAATAGGTGAATAGAAATACACCTGGTATCAGATAGACTAAAAGCGGAGCAAACACCGCAATAATCGAAACCGCTGCTATTCCGCTTAAAGCGATCAGCCAGTTGTTATACGGCTGATTTTTCAGTATTGTTGCTGAAACGTTCAACATGCCTCGAATTCTTCCTCGATCCGTTTCTATTCAATATGTTCTCAAAAATGGAATAGTATTTACTTACTATAAGATCGTAGTCCATTTCATCGCGTGCGTACCTGGCGGCGTTTTCGCCAATCGAGCTACGTAAATTATGGTTACCCATTAAGGTTTCGATACTATCGGCTATCTGTTTCGGGTTGGCTGCCTCTATTATCAACCCGCTTTCTCCATCAACAATAGGCACAGCGCTTTCCCATCCCTTAATACCGATGATAATAGGCAAGCCGGCTGCCATACTTTCAGCCAATACAGTGGAAAAACCGGGCGGATTAGTCACGTCTGGAAATACAGCTACATCAACCGCCGCATAAGCTTCAGGCATTCGTTTATGTGGTATCATATCGGTTAACGTTATATTAGGAAGCTTTAAATTTTCATAATAGCTTTTGAATTCCGCAGACTGGCCGCTTTCCACGTTTCCGCCGACAAATACTATTTGCACTTTATCCGACAAACCGCGGTAGCGTAGAATTTCCGCAGCTTCAAGCAAATCTTTAGCTCCCTTGTTAGTACACAACCGGCCGAAATAAGCAACAGTGAATTTATCGTTCAGATCATATTGGCTCCTGAATTTATCAGTGTTGGCAAAGGAATTAAACATATTGGTATCTATAGGTTTGGGAATTACGTGTATTTTTTCAGGTGGGTAATCGTACTTTCTCATGAATCTGGTTCTACCCTCATTGTTGTATGTGATAACCGCTGCCGCGTGATTGGCTACAGGTTTTTCGAAGGGTAATACTATCTTGTGTTTTAATTTTAAGTCATGGATGATATCGCCACAGTCTATATACACCAACGGTATATCAAGTATTCTCGAAACGGCATAAGTCATATACGAACGAGGAGACAAAGTTAGAAACGGATTCTCGAATATCAAATCCGGTTTCCAGCGTTTTAGATATTTGATAATTCCCGGCGTGAACCTGAAATATCCCCCCATACCAACATTTCCCTTTCGATGGTATATAATTCTGGTTTTCATGAGTAGCAGGTAATACTCCGGGGGAAGTTGGCCGACCATATCAACGGGATACATTTCAGTATTGAAAAAATGCGAATCAGCTGTGCTGGCTACATCAGTGCCAAGATGAACGATCTCACACCCATAATCCTGGCACAATATCTTGCCAACACGCAAATCTTTGTCGCCTCGGTATAGCTCAACGAATTCATGAGATATCGCTATCCTGAGTTTATTATTTTTTTTGGCTGGGATAGGGAACGAATTTAATTTATTCGCTTTAATAATCGGCATCTGCATCCCCTCGGAAAATCGTTAACTCGAGCATCCCATACTGATATTTCTTAAATCGGTTAATAGGTTTAAGACTTCTGAAATCATTAAAAATAATTAACATATTATTCATGATTTATCATTCCTGTAGTTGATTTGACAAAATCAACCTGACTGGTCTAGAGGTGACGTCATTTGTTGTCGGCTATTTCTATCTACTATTCGATCTGCCGGGTTTGCCTCCATTGCTGAGTTTGATTTTTTAACGAACATGATTTTGCTATTGGTTTTTCGTTTTAGTATATCAGCCACAGCCGTTGCAGTTATTCTATCGATGAATCCTATAAGCCAAAGAATAAATGGAAAACTCAAAAAGAAAGCTGATTTTACGACCAGAAACGCGACGCTGTTTTCATATGATAAAAGTATCGCTACCGGTAATACTATCGATGATGCCACCGCCAATCTGAAAATTTTCACATAATTCAACTCTATATATTTCGAATTTCGTATCATCAAAAACATAGCAATGGCCATAATAAAATACGAGGCTAGAGTAACCCAGGCCGTACCTTTGAATCCGTATACCGGTGTAACGATAATATTCATTACGATATTAAATACCATAGCCGAAATAAGCGGAAACAGTATTGATGATGTTTTCTTCTCGATAATAGCGCCCGTCGTGAAAAAATAAAAAATACCGTAAAAAAACATACCGGTAGCCAACGGCATTACCGCACCTATAGCCGGCAGGAATTTCTTGCTCATGGCAATATTGATAAAATTTCCCGAGAACATCGTAATAAATAGTACCAGCCAAATACCAAGAGCGGCGCAAACATTAAAGACTTGCGAAAATGTTCGAGCTACGTTTTTAGTGTTCATGTTAGAAAAAGCGAATTGCGGCCAGGCAAGCTGAAAGGCTATCACACTCAGCGTAATCACCACGACAAACTTTGATGCCAGAGAGAAATAACCGATTTGCTCTAAAGAGAGGTAGTGAATCATGAATATCCGATTAAGGCCATTTATTCCCCAGATAGCCATACCAGCAGGAATAAGGGGTAAAGAATACTTTAGCATACTGCCAATCATTCTAAAATTTATCCTGATCCTGATATGATGTCTGCTAACAAATAAACTAATGAGAACGATTGGTATGAACGCCAGTGCTTTAGCCAGCAGTATACCTTCTGCACCCATTTTATATTTCGCTAAAAGAACGACAGTACATCCTATCGATATACTTACCAGCGCCAGGGACAGGATAGTGTATTGAGCAGGTTTATTACGAATCCTTAACAGGTTAAAGGGCACGGTACATATCGAATTTAGGAATATTATTAATCCCGCTATATAAAACAGGTTCGAATTATCGGGAGTATCATATAACAAAAGCGATAATTTCTCCGCAAGCCAGATGGATATTAGGAAAATCACGAAGCCGTTTAATGATGTTGCAATAAATGAGGAGGATATAACTTCTTGCTGATGATTAAAACTATCTTTATCGAAATAAAACCTGAAAGCTGCGTTATTCATCTCCAAAACCGCGAGTACCATACCAACCATCACATAAATCATCAAGATATCCAGTGTCCCGAAATCTTCCGGTGTGAGAAAACGGGCATATAACGGCAGGAGAAGGAATTCGCTGAAAGACCTGATGCTACCCACCACCCCATAAATAGCCGTGGTCTTAAAAAAGCCTTTCAATTTATCGAACATATTCGGACTGTTCGGTCTGGGGTGAGGGATTGACGAAACGAAGTTTGCTGATGAATTCTTTCATGTTTTGGGATTTATATCTTTCGGTATAAAGATATTTCAAAAACGAATAGCAGGCGGCTACCAGTAAACCAAGTACAAATCCCAGTATCGTTATTTTGGAACGAGGCGGGCTGCTTTTCAAATAAGGAGGTACGGCATGATCAAGTATCTGAATAACCGGCAACTCCTTTTTAGCCTGAATCGTAGCGATCTCGTATTGCTGTTTTAGAGTCAGGTAAACCTGGTTCTGTATCTGTACGTCCCGGGTTAACCTGTCATTCATCATGAGTAATTCCGGGTCGGTGGAGCTGTAGTAGTTCAAGTTATTATCACGAAACTCCCTTAACGCCTCCTCCGCGCGTTCAAGCTCGCCCTCCGCCTCACTTATACGTTTTTCGACGAAATCCCGGTTCATATCGGCGCCGGTTCTACGTTGATTCATATTGAAATAATCGAGGCAGGTGATAAAGTAATTAGCCACCCGGGCCGAAAGCTCGGCGTTTTCGGTAGTTACGGAAATTCCTACCACACCCGTTTTTTTATCATATTCGACTACAGAATTCTTATGCAATTGTTCGTAAGCTTCATCAGCGTTGTCAACCTCGAAATATTCATACAAATCCTGCGTGACCGAATCATCGCCGTTGATATAAGTATATTTCCTTGTCAGTACTTTTTCCGCCAGTTGATGGCTTTTAAGCACCTGTGGGAACAACGCTGAGGATGATTGACCACCCAGATTCAAACCCATCATATCCAGTCCCGGTATACCCTCGGCCAGGGACATCAACCCGCTTGTCTGGTAATCGTTGGTCGTGGGGAGTATAGTCGATTTGGCAGTATACTTATTCGGGATAAATAAAGTAATCGCAGCGGTAGTAACAGCACAAGCAAAAGCAAACATACCAATAAATTTCCAGCGACTGCTTAAAACTTCGATTGCATCAGTTAAACTTAATCTGCTTTCGCTATTGTCGATAGTGGAGCTACCCTGACTTTCTAACCTGTTTGATGACATAAAATAGACCTTTAAAACTAAACTGCTGTGAACATCCAAACACTCTAGCTAAACTATCGGTTATTAGCTGGTTTAGTTAATTATAAAAACAAACCTTTCGCCGGGTGGTTAACCTATAGGTAAATAGCTCGAGTAGTACCGCTATGATATTTTTGCTTCATAACAAGTAGCTTATATTATCCTAGATGAAATTATTTAGGATTGAGGCAAATTTTTACTTGACAACAAATTGCAGTCTGTCTATTTTAAAATTTGTGAAACAGTTCACAAATAACCATTAGACGGATTATTGATAAATTGCCAACGAAGAAAATATCCGAATCAACCATCCATAGGCTTTCGATTTACTACAGGGCCTTAGTAACCCTGGAAAACGAAAACTACAAGACCATATCCTCGAAAGAGCTGGCCAGACGGGAGAAACTCACACCGGCACAGGTTCGAAAAGATCTGTCGTTTTTCGGCAGTTTCGGTACTCGTGGCCTTGGCTATCCGGTAGTTGAGCTTCGCCTGCGAATTGCCGAGATCATAGGTTTGAACCGTCTCTGGGATGTTGCTTTAATTGGCGTGGGTAATATTGGCTCCGCCCTGGTATCATATAAAGAGTTCTCCAAGCAGGGTTTTAATATCAAGTTGATATTCGACAACGACCAGCGAAAAATAGGCTCGAATCACAAAGGTATTAAAGTCTCGGATATGAAAGATCTGAAAAAACTATTGAGCCAAGAAAAAATAGACATCGCTATCATCGCAGTGCCATCCCACGTTGCTCAATCGGTTGCCGATGAGGTTGTTGAGGCCGGTATAAAAGCTATATTGAATTTTGCTCCCATTAATTTGCGCCTTCCGGGCAATGTTATTTTGCGTAACCAGAACATGTGCATAGAGTTAGAACATCTCTCCTTTGCCCTGAGCAATAAAACCGAAAATTCGAATTAATTGTTGAATATTGCAACATTCATGTTAATTTTGTGACTTTAGTGACGATAATATTATGGGAACAAAATAATCCTGAAAATCATTTAAACAGATGTTAGTGAGGAGTAACTATTTTATTCATGGACAATTATCCCTTGACATGAAAATTCGGCGTGCATATATTAAATAGATTTTTAAATAATGGGTAAGATTATGATTAGAACTGCTTTTCTTATATTAACCATAGTAACAATAGCCTCCGTAAGCGGACAAGCTCAATTGCTGGGGACAGCCTGTGAACCATATGGTTCGATCGCCATCGATAGCGAACCGGTGGCTGATAATATCGTTATCACCGCCATTATTGATGGTCAGGAATTCGCCAGATGTACTACTCTGAGCGGTCAGTACGCCTTGATAGTTGCCAAAGATAATCCGGATACAGGCGAGAAAGAGGGTTGGGCCGAGGGCGATATCATAGTGATACAGATAAATGGTACACCGGCCACACCATCTTTAACAGCCCAGCAGGGCAGGCTACGGCACGATCTCTCCCTTTATGCCTTAAGTATCAAGCTTGATACCTGGGGAAAGATTAAAGCGCTATTCAAATAGGCTATAAATAAAATTCGGAAACTTTCGAACAGCCGCTATGGCTGTTTTTTTTTACTATTAATTCAGGGCCGGGCAACAAATCGATAGAATTTTCGTTATATACATAAATCCCTATAAGATATATCAGGACTTGAGCATACTACTGATAAAGCTTGACAAACGAGTAAAAAACAGCAATTATTTTCAGTAAATGTTTTATCGGAGGCGGATAATCGTCCGACAAGCTTTTTAGCAGTGTTAATAATGTATTGGTAAAGATTAACTTTAAATACACAATTTAATTAAGGAGACAAAAATGAAGCTCACAGATCGCACGGTTGATGATATTGTGATTCTCGAGCCCAAAGGTAAAATCATGGGCGGGCCGGATGCCACATTGCTTCATGACAAACTTCACGAGTATATCGACCAGAACAAAAAGAAAGTCATTATCGATTTATCCAAAGTCGAATGGATGAATTCGACCGGTCTGGGTATACTGATCTCAGGTTTAACTACGATGAAAAACAACGGCGGTGAGTTAAAGCTTGCCAGTGTCACGGAGAAAATCGAATCTCTGCTGACTATTACCAAGCTGATTACGGTATTCGAAACCCACGAAAACGTGGAACATGCCATAGCAAGTTTTTAACACCAAAATTCCGCGGGGTGGTGCCATAACGAACCAGTAACTCAAGGCATCACCCGGCAATCGTTTTTAACTGAGATTACCTGGAGTATCATATGGATAAACCTGAAATATCAGGCAACTCGATCACGATTCCCTCGGATGCTCTATTTCTGGCGGCTGTCGATGATTTCATTTATGAGACTTTCGGCCAAAAAGGCGTAGCCAAATCTACCATTGCCGATTTCGCCATCTCCGTATCTGAAATAGTCAACAACGCTATCGAATATGGCAGTGAGGGTAATCGAAGCAAGCCGGTTACGGTAACTGTCGAGTTCAGCGATTCCGAAGCGACCATCTCTATCAAAGATCAGGGCCCGGGATTCGACCCGGACAGCCTTCCCGATCCCCTGGAAAAAGACAACCTTTTAAAACAGGTTGGCAGAGGAATTTTCATCGTAAAATCACTAATGAATTCGGTCGATTTCAAAGTAACCGGAAACGGTACCGAGGTAGTGATGAAAAAAGACTTAAACGATTAACCCCCATCATTAACCGGCCCGGTACTGGATGAGTTTGTATTTCTTAATATCCCTTATCTACCTGGCCTCCGCTATAGTGCTGTTTCTGACAGCCGGTATCATCTTAAAAGAAAACGTTAGATCATCACAAAACAGAGCAACTGCCGGGATGTTGTTTTTTGCCGGTATCGCCTCGTTAATGGTTTCGGTGTTCGATACGATCATAATAGAACCTGACCGTATCTCCCAATCGATTACCAACATCTTCTATATCTGGGAACTATTCTTCCCCACACTTCTGATCTTTTCGGTTCTGTTCCCGGAGCCGTTACCGGTTTATAAACGTCACAAACGATTACTGCAACTTGCTTACGTACCGCATATCTTTCATGTATTAATAGCGGTTGCTTTGAACGATCCTGACAAAATGGTAGCCGCCCTGGATATCGATACCTCAATGCCGATAATCGGTTTCTTCCTGGATGTCATTTTATCGCTGTTGAAAATTGTCGCGACATTTTTCGGATTCTTGTACTCGTTCCATAACAAATTCTTCTCGCTCATCAATCTGACCTACGTCATTCTATCGATTTACTTCCTGTCGCGCGGTTTCAGGAGGGTGACGAATCCGGCGCTTAAAACACAGGTAAAAGTAGTGATAGCCGGCGTTATCGCAGCCGTGGGCATATACGTGCTGGCTATGATAATTCCCACCATACTCTCGATACGTATGCCTGAGGCGGTGCAGGAAATAATGATTCTCACCGCATTGATAGTCGGGCCGGGTGCGATCGCCTGGGCGATTATCAAGTATCGCTTCCTCGATATCGGTTTGATCGCCCGGCAGAGCCTGGTTTATAGCATGACAACAGCTATCGTCGTAGGCGGTTACCTGCTTATCATAAACCAGCTTTCCGATATATTCTCCAATGTTTTCGGAATCCAGTCGCGTATACTCGACATGATGGTGGTGGTAATCATGCTGTTCTTCTTCCAGCCCATATATACGCAGGTGGATGATTTTGTCAGACGGATATTCATTCGCAGTAGAAGCGACTACCGTTACGTGATGGAGGAGCTCTCGCGCGAATTGGTAGCGGTATTCGATAAAGTCCGGCTGGCAACTCTCGTCGGCGATACCTTGAACCGAGAGATGTTCATAGAACGAACTTATTTCGCGTTGTTTAAAAAATCGACCGGCACGTTTAAGATAATCGGTGATTCGAGGGAATTCAGCCTCGAGGAGGAGATAAATCTGCTCCTTCTCGAAAAGCAAAATCCAATATTTTTGAATAATATCAAACGTCTTGCCCGGGGCGGCTCGATAACAAGCTACATGCTGGAAATCAACTGCCAGTTGTTGGTGCCGTTAACCGATAAAGGTCGGCTGGTCGGGCTAATAGCCACCTCGGCCAAAGTGGCTAATTTCCGCTACACTTACGAGGATATCTCGCTTTTATCGGTGCTGGCCAATCAGGTAGTGGTTTCGTTGAACAATTCCAAGTTGTACGCCGAGTCGATTGAGAAACAACGTCTCGAGGAGGAGTTGGCAGTAGCCCGCCAGATACAACTTGATCTTCTGCCTAAAAAAGTACCGGAGCACGAAAACTACGAGTTCGCGGCCTTCAACCATCCCTCGCGTCAGGTCGGAGGAGACTACTACGATTTTATCTTATCGGATAACGGTAATATCTGCGTGGTGGTGGCGGATGTTTCCGGTAAGGGTGTCGGCGCGGCCCTGTTAGTCGCCCGATTGCAGGCGGTGCTGCAATCGGAGGGCAACCGAGGGCTACCGCAGGACACCATGATAGCAGGCGTCAATGAATTCCTGGTTAACTCGACCTCGCCTGACAAATTCGTTACTATGTTTTACGGAGAACTCGATTTGAACAAGCGTGATTTTGGGTTCTGTAATGCCGGTCATAATTATCCGTTCATACTGCATAAGGATAAAAGCATAGAATACCTGACCGATGGCGGTTTGATTTTAGGCGCCCTGCCGGGCAGCAAATACCAGCCTGCGACCGTAAAGTTGAACAGCGGCGATATCCTGGTTATCTACACCGATGGTCTATCGGAGGCGTTCAGCGAGGACGGCGAGGAATACGGCGAGGAGAGGTTGATTCAATCGGTCAGGGAGGCGTCCTCCAAATCGGCGCAGTTTATAATCGGTCATATGATCAAAAGCATTCGTCAATTCGCAACGCATAACGCCGAGGAGATGGATGATATGACCGTGGTGGTAATTAAAGCTAAATAGAACCGGAGTAAGGCATGGATTTAACACCCGAAGTCATAAAAAAATTATCAAAAGATCAACTCGAGCTTCTTAAAGAGCTGGGCGAACTGGCCAAGAAAGAATTCGAATTAACGGAGTTGATAGCTATGAACAGACGTCAGGCCGAGAAAGCTGGAATCGGCCGAGAACGCGAGGTTGCCAAACATCTAATGGATGACCAGGAGTATGACAACCTGATCTCGGTTCAACTAATTTATGAACGTGAGCAAGTAAAAGCTAAAATCCGCTCGGTACTCGATTCGTTGATAATAGCCGGTCTGGGCGAACTCGGCATAATCCAACGTCACGCCCCAAACTATGGTATAGATTTAGCCGGCTATAAAAAGTAAGCAAGCTAACCGGAACCGACCGGGCAAAATATCCAATCGGAAAGAGATCCCTTCAGTGGTTCTATCTTTTACCTGCCACAATATCATCATATATTTAAACAAAATGATTTTTATAAGCTACAACAGGTCACAGGGCCGGTGGCTCTCATCCTGCCGACTTAAGTCGACTATGTCATCCTGAATTTGATTAAAGGTCCAGGGGTTGGGGAAGGATTCTTTACTTTATATTGCAGTTCACCCTCCCCTTCTGAGTCCCGGCTCCCCGATCGGGACAGGCTCTTCTACAAACGCTTCGCCTCAAACACATACACCGGACAAACCGGTGGTTCTTAGGATCAATTAAAAAACGGGCGACCTCGCGGCCGCCCGTTAGAGTTTATCGGAGTTCGAACAGGTTTATTTCAGAAGTAGCATCTTCTTCACGAATACATCCTCGGAGGTAATCAACTTGTACATATACATACCCGAGGCGACAACCTCGCCGCTGGAGTTGGTACCATCCCAGACAAACGTGTGGTAACCCGGCTGCTGCTTGGTGTCAACCAGCTTGGAAACCCTCTGGCCAAGTACGTTGTAGACCTCCAGCCTGACATCGCTTTCGACCGGCAGAGCATACCTGATCTCCGTTTTGGCGTTGAACGGATTAGGGTAGTTCTGATCCAGCGCGAACGATTGCGGTAATAGTACGAAATTATCGTCGATATCGGTCATCATATCAAGTATGACCGGAACTTCCATTAACGGCAGATCGTGATTCATATCCCAGCAGCTTATCGCAATCATACCGGTATGAACGCCATGTTCGAGCATGGTACAATCCAGGATAGCGTACAGGTCGAAATCTTCTCCTGGCATAACCTCGCCATCATACTCGCTGACATCCAGCCACGGCGTGTTGATTTCGACAGCCATCCCATCATGTATATAATACTGATCGAAAGCAATCTGCAAACCAACTGTCTGCGAGGCATCTTGAATACCGATCGTGGCGCTGTTTAGCGGCTCGTACATGTACATATACTGGAAAGTGATAGTACCGGCCGAGGTGAGGATAATCTGATAGGTGTATGGTCCACCCTCATCGTAATGCGGCATATCAACCCACGACACTATCGCGGAATCATCCGAGGAATAGTAATAGATCATTCCGCCTGACGTAGGATCCATATCATCCCAGAACGGCGCGACCAGATTTTCAGGCGCGCTTGTCCCCGGAATTCCGTAGTTGCTATATGATGTATTGCTACTGGTAAACGAAATCCAGCCGTTCGAGCAAATCCTGAGCGTGTTGAATTCCTGGCCGTAGAACGGGAAATCGAAATTGATACCGAACGGCCCCTGGTTGTCGTCATCCGACATGGAAAGAGCCTCGCCTACGCCGGTAATATCAACCCAGTCATAATGCGGGCCGTTTTCCTCATCCGAATCGATCCAGGTGTAGCCGAACTCATCCGGGCCGCCGAAATCGGTGATCACCGGCGAGTTATCCGATTGAGGTTCAACAGTCGATTTCTCGTAGTCATGAGATATACTGGAGAACTTGGCCTGGGCGGTTTCATAACGGTAGGGAAGATCGCCGGCGGCATGATCGCCAACCACGACGATTTCGAATTCGACCGGTAATCCGCCGCTATTGGTCAATGTCATCGGGACATTCATGATCTCGCTTCCCAAATAGGCCGAGGTGTCGATCTCGGTCGGGTCTACCGAAAGAACACCCGGCGCCATCGGCGTACCCATTTCCTCGTTGGATGGCTCTGAGAATTCGATATCGCCGTCGTTATCGTACACTGCTACGACAATATAGTAGTAGTCCAAGCCATTTTCGACATCATCGTCATCATAGGAAGTCTCCAGCAGGTAATCCTCGGTAATACGATAAGCATCATCGATAGGCACGCCCGGCGATATATCGCGGTAGATATAGTAACCCAGCATCTCCTCGGTATCGTAAGGCATCGGGTTGTCAGGACTATTCTCCAAAGCTTGCTTGGAAAAAGCCTGCGCCTTAGCTTGATCCATATGTCTGCTAAGCGGCATCTCCTCGGAAAGCACTTCTGCGGCTCCACTGGAGGTTATTGCCACGCGAATCATATGATCGCCGGCGTAGGTATCCTGAACTCCCCAGGAGCCACTGGCAAATGCCCATTTGTGCTCGGGGTAGTCCGTCGATACATCCAATCCCAAGCCATCGTATGGCCCGGAGTCCGAAAGATTATTCACGCCAATCCAGAAATTATCGGTAGTACATATTGCCGGTGAATCCAAAACAATCCGCAGCCACTCGCCATACTCGGCGGTGCCAACCTGCTCGGCGATCATCGTGGAGGGATATCCCTCGCCATCGCCTTCCCAGACAGTCACCCTGACAGGATCGTGGTTGCCATCGGGCCACGGCCAGTATTCATCACCCTCGGTGAGTATATGTACCCAGAGAGTGCAAATCTGAACCGGTGCGGTCGCCATAAAATGGCTAGCCATGATATCGGCGGAGGCATAGTAGTAGTAGCCGTTGGCGAGCGTTCCGTCATCCCAGGCCAGGGTCGTACATGGACTAACTCCCGGAGCCGACCACCGCAACGGAACATGGGAATCCTGATTATCGGTAGCTACCAGGTTCAGCGGCGGTAAATTGCCTACCGGCGCGAACGCCATATTGGAATTAGCGGACTCAAGTTCCGGGTCACCGTTATCGACGGCGGTTACGATATAATTGTAAACACCATCCTCGCCTATGGTGATCTCATCGGTATAGCTATCAACATCACTTGCGCCGATAAGCTCGAAATCAGGTTCTTCGACTAACTTACGATAGATGTTGTAATGATCGAAATCACCCATGACATCGTTGAATTCCCAGGTAAGGTTAACGTCGAAATAATCAACCGCCGCCTCGAGATCCGTAGGAGCTTCCGGCTCATGATTGGCGGGAGTCGCGTCGGCCTCATTAGAGGCGGGCGACTCGGCCGAATCGGCCCAGGTGGCTGTCATGGCATAGTAATAAGTCTGGCCATTGACAATACCGCTCATGTCGGTATAAGAAACTTCCTCACCCGGTATATCGCTGGTCAACAGGTATCCCGGATCGATCGGCACCGGACTTGATGTCGAACGATATAGATTATAGTGAACCGGCGGCACGCCCTCGGGGCCGGTACCCAGCCTGATAGCCATATCGCTATGGATATATTCAGCATCGAAAACGACCTGTAAGCCGATCGTTCCATCACCGTTTTGTATGCCGACCGTGCAGGTATTCAACGGATCGTTCATCTCCCCGTACTGGTAGATAATCGTCCCGGTGGCCCGCAGGATAATCTGGTAGGTATATGGCCCGCCTTCCGATATATGCGGTATATTGATAAACGATATCACGCATTCGGAGCCATCAGAATAGTACCAGTACTCGCCGCCATTGGGCGGATACATATCATCCCAGAAAGGCGCAACCATATTCAAAGGCATTGCAGGATCAGGTAAGGGTTGATTGTAATAATCAGCATTGGTACTGGTAAATGAAATCCAACCGTTGGAGCAAATATTGAACGTGCTGAAAGTTTCACCATAGAATGGGAAATCGAAACCGATATCTATCGGGCCGATATTATGGTCATCATTGGTGATCGGTATCAGCTCGCCTACATCGGTAATATCGCGCCAATCGTAAACCGGACCTCCCGGTTCATCCGAGTCAATCCAGGTATAACCGAATTCATCCGGGCCACCCTGATCGAGCACGACAGGATCATTCGCCGGACCGGTCAGACCTTTGAATGCGCGTTCTATTTCCGAACCATCATTGAGAGTATTGAATTCGCTGGTTAATACCGGCAGGTATTCGGGATCCACATGCGTATTGTCTCCCGAACTCCAGGAACCGGGCAACAACCAGCGCAGCGGCACCGCAAACTCGAAACCGCTTAAAGCAACCAAGCCATTGGGCGGAAGAGTACCAACGAGAGCGTAAATAGTATTCGAGAATTCCGACTCCAGAGCGGGATCGCCGTTATCTACAGCGGCAACACGATAGCCGTAAGTGCCATCACCACCCTCCTCGATAACATCCGTATAGCCGTTCGTAACCGAGGTTCCGACATTTTCCCATTCACCGTAAGGCATTAGCTTACGATAAATATTGAAATAGTCGAAATCGTAGGCGCCGTCATACAGCCATTCGAGATTGACATTACGATCAACCGTTTCCGAGGTCAGCTCGTAAGGCGCTGCCGGTGGATGATTTTCGGCCATACCGGTAGTCTCGTTCGAGGGCCCTACCTCGACGAAATCACCGCCGCCGATATCGTATACGGCGCTGGCCTGATAGTAATACAGAACGCCGTTATCGATCGGGCCATACGGATCGGCTCCCCAGTCATCATACCAGGTATCGGTGATAAGCTCGGAATTGATCTGCATATCACGATCGAACGGCGCGGGCGAGGTATCGCGGTAGAGATTATAACCGGCAAGTACCTCGGTTTCCAGCACAACCGGCGGATCGGATATTATGTGTGGATAATACGCGAGCCTGTCAGATTGATTCGGTTTGCTCCGTACCATACCGGTACCGGCCACCTGACCGGGATTTTGGGGAAGGCTGTTGATTTGTGGAGCGATAAGGTCGGCGGGCTTGGCATCATCATAACCAACCCACGAGGCGGCATCAGCGCCGAATATCTTCGCCCTTATCATATGGTCGCCGGCGTATGTATCCTGAAGTCCCCAGGCGCCTCCATCCGTCCTGGCCCACTTGTTGGCCGGATAATCGGTTGAGACGTCCACCCCTATACCATCGTAGTTAGCGGCGTTGGCGAGGTTTGCCATCGCAACCCAGTAATTACCCTCGGAGACCAGCACCTCATCGACATCGACCCTTATCCACTGGCCGAGTTCGCAGGTGGTTTCGGTATAAAATACCGGATCGGGCTGCGGATAACCGGAGCCGTCATCGACGAATATGTAAATTCCAACAGGATCGTGGTTACCGTCCGGCCAGGGCCAATACTCATCGCCCTCGGTAAGCACATGTATCATCACCGAGTCGATAGTCATCGGATAACTTTCCGGCACGAACATCGTTGCCATCAGGAAAGTATAGTCGTAGTAGTAATAGCCGTTTGCCAACGTGCCGTCATCATAAGCTACTTCCTGGCTTTCAACAGTACCGGGAGGTAACCAGCCCACGGGGATATGACCATCGTAGCCGCTTTGCGCGGACACGAACGTTGGCGGCCCTTCGGTACCGGTCAATTGGATCAGGTACGAATCATCATAATCGTTGAAAATGATATCGTACGCACCGGTGACCTCGGGCGTGAACTGAATATCAGCGCCGCCGACACCGCCGGAACCGTAAGTAACCTGATCCGAATGCATCGTCTGGAAATTGAATGTATAAGTCAAGCCCTCGAGAAGCGAATCCGAGGCGCCCCATTTCCGGGCATTGTTATCCACGCCCGGCATCAGATCGAGATATAAATCGTTATCACCGACCGCGGTGAACACGAAATTATTCTCCGTACCCGATGGATTTACCTCCAGGGTAGGAACAACCGGCGGATTCAAATCGGGTATGTCAAAATCGGCGCCCTCATCGAGGCGAGCGTCATCACCACCGTAATTTTCAGAGAATATTGCCCAGCTATACGTGTTAAGTTCATCGCTGGCCAACAGCAGATGGCCGGTAAAAATGCCGTCCTCGGCGGTTTCATCCGGAGCTTCGCCATCGTCCGCTATTTCGATATAATCTCCCGACCACGAATCATCGTAGAAACCATCGTTATCCCAACTTCCTTTAAGGAAGAACGAACGATAGTTAATGTCCTCGGGATTGCCGAACGAGGCGATTAAAGTAACCGAGACCTTGCCCTCAAGAGCGTAGTCGACATACGTTGTCTCGTTTTCCGTTACCGATTGAACATCATATATCGGCAGATGAGTAGGCGAGTAATCTACTTTTATATCGTACAAAGTATCGGCGGGCATAAACAGGTAATACCAGCCGTCAGCGCGGGAGGTAGCTTGCCAGGGACGATCGAGCACCGAGACTGTAGCGCCGTGAATAGGATCGCTACTGGCCTCATCGGTGATCTGTCCGGCTAACGTACCCCAACCCTCGAGATAGGCCAGCGCTCGTTGCACGGCCTCGTAGGCATCCACGATGCCCATACCATAATCGTTATCCTCACCCTCGGTTCCCAGGTCGGTAGCGGTATCCAGAAGGATTTGTTTGATCTGATCCGTGGTAAGGTTCGGGTTAGCCTGACGCATCAAGGCGATAACACCCGCGATATGCGGAGTGGCCATCGAGGTGCCGCTCCAGCCCCCCTGGTAACCGCCGCCCGGTATCGAGCTTCTGACACCATCGCCCGGCGCTGAGACCTCGGGTTTGAAAGTAGGCTCGCCATCCGGCGTGCAATATGATGGCCCACGGGAGGAGAAACTGGCAATCGGAAAACTGGGATCGTTACCGTTCACCGCTCCAACCGAGAACGTGTTCAAATCATCTGTAGCCCTGTCGGAGGGACGTCTTAAACTGCTGGCAGTCGGCCCCTCGTTACCGGCGGCAAATACCACCACGACACCGGCTGCCTCTAAATCATCCAAAACATCCCAGAATGTCGGATCGCACGGAGGGTAGCCGTGACTGGTGGTGACTCCCCAGGAATTGGAGCACACATCCGGAACATCCCAAACAGTGGAGGGATTATCATCGGGGTCCGCCACCCACTGGAACGCCAGTAGCGCATCAGCAACCGTTTGTTCTATGGAAACACGATCGATAACTCCGGCAGACATCCACTCGGCGCCGAACGCCACACCGATCGTATCGCCGGTAGCCTCACCCAGGCCACATATCGTGCCCATAGTATGAGTACCATGAGAGCCGGAATCGAACGGGAAAGTAGTATTAGTCACCGGATCGAACCAGGCCCATTCCGGGTTTTCCGAATAGCGGGAATCGTAACCGCGCCAGCGGGCATTTAACGCCGGATGAGCGCCGTCAACACCCGTATCGAGATGGCTTACCAGACGGCCTTCACCGGTGAATCCCATCGCCCAGACCTCATCGGCACGAATAGCCGAGAGACCGGGTTCGACAGTGGCAATAAGTCTTTCCTCTTCCTCGCGGATTATCGGCTTATCACCTTCGAGGATATAATCGGGATTAATCTGATCTACATCATCTCTTTGCACCAGGACAGATAATGCCTCGGGCGTAGCCTCGACAATCACTATATTGCCCAACCACAGGCCGCGATAGCTTTCGACCAGGCCCTGACGCTGTAAATCATCAAGTTGTGCTAGAATTGATGATTGAGTATAGGTGGCTTTCTCTTGAAGAGCTAAAACGACCGCCTCATGCCACTGCTGCCTGTTGGCTTTGCGGGCATAGAGTTCGGCTTTCAGCTCACCAAGATCAACCCTGTCTGCCATCGAGATAATAGCTCCGACATAATCATCCGATTGCCTGTCGGAAATATATTGATGGAAATCGTCGCTGTAGGTTCCCGCGGAGGCGTTTAAACATATCATCATGATTAAACCAATTGCGGCAACCAGAGTAAGTTGAAGTTTGTTCATAAGGACTCCCCAGAGATAGTTTAATAGACACAACAACTCTATTAAAAATTAATTAAATGAGCATCACCTCCATTGCTAAAGGTTTACAAAAAATAATAAGGTTAGAACTACTGTCTTATCGCCAAACTTTAAACAGAAATCGAGCTGAAATCATTCTATTGAGAATCGTGATCTAGTGAAATAAATATATATAATTTTCAACATAATGCAATATTTTTTTAGCTTAAACATATAGTGAAAAGTATAGTATAAGATATTGATAATAGATAAGTTAGATAATTTTAAACCTGCCGTAACAGTCAACCAAAGGTAACAATAAAAACACCCACCACAGCCATCACTATAGCGATAATTTTATGCTTATTCAAAGACTCCTTTAAAAACAAGGCGGCCATTAGGAAAATCCAAACATTGCTTGTTTGATTCAGCGAGGCGGATATCGAAGCTTGAGTATACTTCATCCCGCCTAGCCAGAACACCATCGAAAGATACGCCCCGAAAAACGATCCTAACAATGTATAATGCCAGCTTCCGATAGCATGAAGCGAATTGATTATTTTGTAACGCTGCGGATGAAAAATAAGCACCAACGCCAGAATGATCGAACCGCTTAACAATCTCATCTCTGTTACCCAGAGCAACGGAGATTTTTCCAGGATCGGTTTTACCATCACTATACCGGCCGCATTCGCTGCCATCGCCAGAGCGCCGAACAGTATCCCTAATACCAGGTTTTTACCGCTAATTCCAGCCCGGGCTTTGGGACGGCTTACTGTCAGAACAGCCGAGATAATTAATACCACACCCAGCATCTGGGTTAAAGTCAGGCTCTCGCCTAAAAAGATGAAAGAAAGCGCTATCACGAATGGACTGTACAGGCAATCGAGGATGGCAATCAGGGATGCGCCAACCAAATTCAAACTCATGAAAAACAACGTATCGGCAATCCCTATGCCCAGCGCACCGCTAATAAACAGAAGGAAATAATCATAGCCGGACACATTGTATAAAAACGACTCACCGAATAAGTACATCGTGGGCACTAACAATATGACAGCCATGACATTTTTAAACAGGTTCAAAGCTATCGGGTGAACCGACTCGCCACTTTTTTTAAATAGAATAACGGCAATGCCCCAGGTTATAGCAGTTGTCAGTGAAAAAATTTCGCCCAGGTATGGAATAATGCCTCCGAATTAATCATACGAATCAAACAGGACATATCGCGCGCTCATGTCGGCCTCTAGATTAATATATACGGGGCGATTGCGCAAGATTTTTGATTATCCACGATCTCATCAGAGTTAAAATCGGGTTTGATAAAAACTCCTTCGGATAGCAAACTGACTATGCCTTTCGGTCGGTTTGACGCTTTAAAAGCTTTAGCCGTTAAAGCGAACCGGATCATGACTCGACCGTATGATCCGGCTTATCTTCCCGATTCGTGATTTGCCCCGAAAGGCCGGATATTCACCGATTTAATCGACATTCACCTCTGCTGATACGACATTCGATTCGGATATCTGCGTGTTACTGCTCCCGTCCTCGTCTAATATCGTGACATTATTCAACTCTACCTGAGATTCTCCCATGCCGATAGCTAAAAACGTAAATTCACAGATATTGCCTGAACCAGACACGTTATCATCTCCGGCAGATTGAGTTCGACCGATGCTAACACCGATTCCACCGTTTATTTCCTCGGTGAAACTTATGATGTCATTACCCAGTATTCCACCAGATGACGTACTCGTCTCGGATAATCTCAACCTCGAATGATCGTACAGCAAATTGAATCCGATTACGAACATGTCTCGAACATCGGAAATCTCGAGAGTCAGTGTGAATTCCTCGTATACATCCGGCTCTGCTCTTTGAGGAGTCAGCTGAAGCGCGAAACTAGAATCTCCGGAATCAGAGCTTTTCTTGCAGCCGCAAATCATTATCACCGGAATCACCAATGCCAATATTACTATTCTTGAAATATTCATTATATGTACCTCTATTTGATTAACGACATGGTCTTCACCGATGTGTTATTTTCGTTTTGAAGTTTCACGAAATAAACTCCGCTGGCTACGGTTTCGCCATCGAAATTAAGGCCACTCCATTTAACCTGGTATCTGCCCGGTTGTTCGTATTCATCGATTAGCGTATTCACCAATTGCCCTCGTATATTGTAAATCGAAAGATTTACCCCCGAGGCCTCGGGCAGGGTGTATTTTATCACCGTGGTGCTGTTAAACGGATTCGGGTATGAGTCTTCCAATTCGAATATCAACGGTAATTGAATACCAAGAATTTTCGATATATACTCTCGTATCTTCAGGCCGGCTCCAGTCTCGGCATCCGAGACTTGATCATAAAGTCTCATGAGCGCCTCGCGATTACCCTCAATATCATAGTCTCGTTTTTGAAATTTCAAGGCCAGCGCGTCACCGTGCGATCTATTCCAGTTTATGCATATCGGGAAGAAATCCGAAATATCGACACGCCCCGAACCATCGGCATCCGCGTATGTTATCAGGATATCATCCCAGGGAGAGGAATCTTTTCCCGACCAGCTAAAGTTGACATCGGACCTTGCCGGGCCGGTACGATACCAATATTCCGCTAATGGCAGAATATCTTCGGCGTCAACGAGCCCGTTGGCATCCAGATCACCCGGCCATACCGGGCAATAAATCGCGAATGAGCCGGCGCTTTCATCCGAGGGCACGCCATCCTCGGCATCCGAGATACGCACCCGGCAGTCATTCGAAATGGTATATGGCACTATCCAATCGTACGAACCGTTGTTGGGTACGGATGATTCGATCGTGTACCAGTCATCGCCGTCATTGGAGGTATATTCCAATTTCACGTTATCGATATTGTCACCGAGGCTCGACCATGTTATCTCCCTGCTTGTTCCTGCGCTAATATTTTCGTTGCCATCAGGCGCGCTCAGGTACAGAGCCGAGTTAGTGCAGCGTATACGGATGCCTACATCGCTTTGATATTCACTTCCGAGATCAAGCCAGGAACCGGCGTTTCCATTCAGGCTCAAGTACGACTGATATGCCTGACTTGGGCCAAGATTATCGGCGGGCACAGGAAAATAATTGCTGGTATTCGTAAATTTAATCGCTACGAATATATTGTCATTTGCGGTTATTCGTATCGCCGAATCAAGCTGTACCGAATGTAAACCCGGGTTTTCAAAAACCAAACCGCTTTTATTCGCAAGCATCTCCGAAAGTACATTGCCATCAAAAACATCATAAATTCCGATACTGATACCGGTATTTTCATCATTAGTCCAAAACTCGACCCGGTCCAACATACAATCTTCAGGAATGTTATACTTACACATCCCCCAGGTCGATAGATAACCGTCGGCGCCCCAACTCGAATTCCATCCAGCCTCATCATGCCTATAGGCTTGCCCATACTCATCGTAATCCTGGTAATCACCTATGTAAGATGCGTACTGACCGATTAGCGCCGAATTATACGCAATTGTAAAATAACCACCCTCGGTACCATAACCACAAGGCCCCCCCCAGGAATTTCCCCAGCTATTTTTCACTATCCAGGCGCCATGGCCACCGTCATGTGATAAGGTGTCATCCCAGCCGACAATTGCTACCAGATGGTTTACATCGGCAGCTTCGGACGGTTGGTAATGTATCGTATATGAACCGTCATAGTCGTAAAATTCCTGGTTCCAATTGGGATTATTCGAATCACCTGCAAACATATACGATACAATGGGACCACGGGATTTTATAATGTATTTTAAAATCGAAGCGGGCGGAGCTAAATCATATGAAATTATATTCCATTCAAGAAGCGTTTTATTCTTCGGGGCTGACCCGCTACATGAAACATCACTGTCAACATACGGGTCGCTCGATTCGAGTACCGTTCCGAAGCTGTTTAAATAACTGGCCATTGCCCAATCTGCGCCGCCGTCGCAACTTGATTCGTACCAGTTGCATTCTTTGGCGTTGTTTTCGGAGAGATCGTAAGACTGCCCTTCCCGCATCAGAATTTTCGATTCGAAACACGATAAAAAAGCGAACGCATAACAACTACCGCAATTACCCTGATTCTTCACCGGGGTTACCATGCCATGTTCCCGCCAGTCAAACCGAATAGGTAAGTCCAATGTCAGGTTATCGTTAATTCTCGCATTCTTTAAGTGAGACAAATCCACCTGTATGGGCAAATACCCCTGGAAAATCCCTGATTCATCCAATTTCTTACCTGAAAAAGGCGCTTCTTTTAATTCTTGAGCTGTAATAACACTGGTAAAACTAAATATTAGCCCCAGCATAATAATAATGTAAAAATACAATAACTTGCGGGCGAACATGTATGCCCCTTTCCTTTTGAATTAAATTATCAAATTGTATCAATTTATATATATAAACATAAATTGTCTTTACGGTCAAGATCAAAAGGATTCCATCAAAAAAACGGTAGGTCATTGCGATGCTCAGCCATTCTGAGGAGCTATCTGATTTTGTCGATAGAAAATATCACTAGTGTCCAGTGTTTATCGGTAATTTGCTTAATTTCTCATTGGAATTGTTAGCGGAAACCATTTTTCGATATAATATATGTAGCTAGCGTATCAGGATATCGCTCCACTTCCTTCCTAATATGTTCTGTCGATGCAAGGCTTAGTTTCCCTGGTTTCCAAGCGCTGCTTGGCAGTCTTCTTGAGTCATGTAGAATGAGCATTCTGCCGGCAGGCAAGCCAGGTTGCGAAGCAGCAGTTCTCAACGAGAAGGTAAGGCCGGACAGTAGTGAAAAAAACGCCGGATCTTAGCCTGAAGTAAATGATCCGACATCAAGTGACAAACAGGTTACGTTTCACTGCGACCCGTCCAGACTAATACTATTTTATGCAATCTGTTCCGCCTTGGGTATCGCCGCGATGTAGCCTGTTGATCAAATAATCAGAAAATCACTATAGCTTAAATCCGCCAATTATCGTTCGTAAATCCTCCGCTTGACGGCTTAATTGCTCGGCGGCGGCGGCGGCCTGTTCGGCCCCGCTGGATGATTCTTTGGATATCCTATCCACGTTTTCCACGTTTTTAGAGATTTGCTCGGCGGCCGAGGATTGCTCTTCGGCGGAGGCCGCTACCTGACGCATCATTTCCTGCATCGCTTCAATCGAGCCATATATCTCGCTCAACGAGGAGTTGGTCTGCTCGACAAGATCTTTGCCCTTACCGACTTTTTCACCGGCCTCTTCCATATGTGCGTTTGCAGAGGAAACATCCGCTTGAATGGCTTTGATCGTTTCGGCAACCTCTTTAGTGGCTTTCGTGGTACGCTCGGCCAGTTTACGAACCTCATCGGCCACGACCGCGAATCCTCGTCCCTGCTCACCGGCCCGGGCCGCCTCGATAGCGGCGTTTAACGCTAACAAATTGGTCTGATCGGCTATATCATCGATGACCTTGATTATCTCACCGATAGAGTTAGTCTTGCCGGAAAGATCCTTGATGTTTCCTGCGGTAACCGAGGCCGAGCTAACTATTTCATCCATACCGGATGAGGTATCCTGTGCCAGCCTGCTACCCTCTTGCGATTTATCGGAAGCCTCACGGGCTTTTTCGGCCGCCTCGGAAGTATTTTTCGAACTTTCCAATATACTCGCCGTCATCTCCTCGATAGCGGCTGAAACCTGGGCGGTCTGATTGGTTTGCTCTTTAGAGCCGGTAGATAACTGCTCGGCAGCGGATGAAACCTCGGTTGCCGCCGAGGCCAACTGTCCGGTATTCCGGGCCACCCTGGAAATTATATCATGAAGTTTATCCATGAAAGTATTAAACCACATTGCCAGATCTCCAATCTCGTCTCTGGCATCGACTGCCAGACGTTTAGTCAAATCACCCTCACCCCGGGCAACATCTTTTATCATATCGACGACTTTATTAATCGGCTTTAAAATTCCAATCGCCACTATGAAACCGAAAACGGCAATTAATAGTCCGGCGACAATGCCAATACCAACAATCGCTTTACTGATCGCGTTAATCGGCTTTTCGATCTCCGCCAGATCGATCTCCGAAATACAGGCCCAGGTATGTTCACCGATTTCCAAGGGGCCATATACCGAAAGTACCGGATTGCCATTATAGTCAATAATTATATCACTATTGTTGTTGCCGGATATCGATTCCCTTACTGCCTTGGTATCGACACCGTTTTGTTCAACGGAACCTTTGAATGAGGCTAAAAGAGAATGTCCCTCTGGATCGAGATACGAATCCGACCGCATTCGCTTATCCGAACCCACCAGATAACTCTCGCCGGTTTCTCCCATGCCCGATCTTTCCTGCATGATTACATTTATGGCATCCGAGGAAATCTGCATGGCAAGAACCCCGATAGTTTTACCGTCATCGTTTACCGGACAGGCCATGAACATCGCCGGAGCGCCAAATGATGGCGCATATGGCGCCATATCCGAAAGCACCGGTCGGCCATCGTCCAGGACCTCACGCCAGGTTGATGCCAGGTGATGTTTCTCGTGGGATAATTCCGTTCCAAAATCGTTCTCCAGGGCAACCGTGAAAAAAACATCACCATCCTCGGGAGATATCAAAAAGATATCGTAATACCCGTATGTATCCATATAATATTTGAATGTCGCATTATAAGAATCGTAAGCCGATTTGAATTTCGGTTCATCCAACAATTCCAATCCCTCGAAACCTTTCGCTCTGGCTGAAATATCGGCTTTGCCGAGTTCTATCATTGCAAATTTGGTGTAAGGATTGTCAGCTAGAGCCTCCAGGTCATTTATGCGGTCCTCGAAAAAGCTTTCGATCTGATTGGCCTTGATTTGTCTGACCGCTTGAAGTTGATTGAAGGCTTGTTTCATCATACCTTCATTAGCTTTCTGTATACTGAAATAAGCCACAGCAACCAACGGAACAATACCACAAATCATAAACGCGCCGATCAGCTTCGGTTTGAGTTTCAAATTCAGTTTTTGCATGGTTTCTCCAATATTTGCTTGTACTGTAATATTATTGCTGTACTAGTCCTGTTTAGCAATTTGATAATCAGCTAATTCCAACTCTACTCTGAAATAAAGCAAACAACCAATCCTGACAATTATCCGATAAAAGCCGATTATCGTCACCAGCATATTATATATCATCCCGAATAAATTATTCGAAAATGACACTATAGACATGTTATTGTCATTATCGTATTAACTTATTAAATATTGACATTCATGGAAATAAATATGCCTTTTTGAAACCGTTGTTGAACGATTAATATTAATGCATTCCATCACTGGTGTCCGGTGTTTTTCGATAAATTTCAGATTTCTCCCTGGAATTGTTAGTTAAAGATATTTTCCGATATAATTAAACATTCATCGTATCATACATTCTGATATACCCTGTCGATGTCAGGCTTAGTTTCCTGGCTTCCAAGCGCTACTTGGAAACCTTCTTGAGTCATGTAGAATTCGCATTTTGTCGGCAAGCAAACCACGTTGCGAACCAGCGCTTCGCGACGGGATGGAAAGGCCGGACACCAGTGGCATTCCATGATAATTCAATAATTGCTGTATGATGAAGTAAAATATATACGAAAAGCCCATGGCTGATTGCCATGGGCTTTGAAAACAACTCGAATCAAGATTTCAGATATTCAAGCCGGTAAATTACTCGATGATATAATCTTTTCCAAATCGAGATATATTAACAGGCGATCCTCGAGTTTGACAATCGATTTGATATAATCGGATGAGGCATATTCACCCGCCACCAATTGCGGTGCGGCCTCGAGCGAACCGGCCGGAACGCGAAGGACCTCCGAGACGCCATCGACAACCAGGCCAATAGTCTCGTTGTTGACATCCACGACAACGATACGTGTATGGTTGTCGTACTCCCTATTGGTCATGTTGAATTTCTTCCGCAAATCAATTATCGGGATTACCTTACCGCGCAGGTTTATAATACCCTCCACGTAATGATCCGTTTGCGGAACGTCGGTTATCTCGACCATACGGTTTATCTCCTGCACCTGGAGGATATTTACTCCGTATTCCTCCTGTGCCAGATTGAATGTAACCATCTGTTCAAGATCGTCGATATGTTGTTGGTTCGTACTTTCAGCCATATTCAAGTCTCCTAACCGACTTCGATATCTTTTCTGAGTTTAAATCCACCCACGATATTCCTTAACTCCTCGGACTGGCGGTTTAACTGTTCGGCGGCTGTTGCGGCCTGTTCGGCTCCGGTAGCTGATTCCTTGGTAATACGGTTGACATTCTCGACACTCCGGGAAATCTCCTCGGCGGCTGCAGACTGTTCCTCTGAGGCGGCCGCTACCTGACGCATCATTTCCTGCACCGATTCGATAGCGCTGAATATCTCATTCAAAGAGGCATTCGTTTGTTGAACGAGCTCTTTGCCTTTATCAACTGTTTCTTTGGATTCGTTGATTTGCTGATTAGCCTCGGATACACCGGCTTGAATTCCTTTGATCGTGTCGGCAACCTCTTTAGTCGCCTTGGTAGTACGCTCGGCCAATTTGCGAACTTCATCGGCAACGACCGCGAATCCGCGTCCCTGTTCTCCGGCACGGGCGGCTTCGATAGCGGCATTCAATGCCAGGAGGTTAGTCTGGTCGGCGATATCATCGATAACTTTGATTATCTCACCGATGGCAGTGGCTTTTTCGGCCAGCCCCTCGATATTGTGGCTGGTCGTATTCGAGGACTGAACGATCTCCTCCATGCCCCCGGAAGTTTCATCAGCCAACCTGCTTCCTTCCTGAGATTTATCCGATGCCTCTTTGGCGCGCTCAGCGGCTTCCTGAGTGTTTTTCGAGGTTTCTACAATAGTTGCAGTCATCTCCTCCACTGCGGTCGATACCTGGGCGGTCTGGTTGGTTTGCTCGGATATACCGGCTGAAAGCTCCTCAGCCGAGGATGATATCTCGGTAGCGGCGGAGGCCAATTGTTCGGTATTAAGCGCGACCTGGTAAATGATATCATGAAGCTTATCCATGAATGTATCGAACCATTTAGCCAGATCACCTACCTCATCCTGTGAGGATAACTCCAGGCGCCTGGTTAAATCTCCCTCGCCCTGAGCAATATCTTTTAACATATCTACAACTTTATTGATAGGCTTGGTAATTGATGAGGCCAGTACCCAGCCTATAATAGCGCCGGCTAAAATGATACCCAGCGAAATAAACATCACGGTCGTGGCAACTTCCTGAGCACCGGCCGTAAATTCATCCAGATAACTACCAGCGGCGATCACCCATTCCCAATCTTTAAAATAAGTATAGGCAACGATCTTCTCGGCAGGTTTGCCACCGCGATCCCATTCGTAGTTTACCCAGCCGACCTCGCCAGGAGATAAATTCGGGGCCTTACTGATAATTTCCTGAGTAAACGCATGTTGAGCGATACTCGAGCCCTCGGAGCTAGGATGAATAATCAGTACACCTGTTTTATCCATAGTATAAATATAACCGGTATCACCGATTTTCACGTTTAGGATCGCTTGTCTTAAAGCTTCGGAATCTTTCTCCCTTACGGCAGTAGCAAGCACACCGACTACTTTTCCCTGACTGTCTTCAACCGGCCTGTATGAGGCGACATACCACTCGCCTAAAACGTCGGCGCGACCGGTATATGACTGCCCCTGGCGAACCACTTTATCGTAAACCTCACGCGAAAGCTGGCTGCCTATGGCTCTCTTACCACTGTCATCGGTTACGCTGGTCGAAATCCGGGTGGCGGAATTGCCTTGCACCTGGAAGATCGAGGCGACACAATCCATCATCTGGTTTGTCCTGTCGGGAATCACATGGTCATCATTCACGACATAATCGACGCCCAGACCGGTCAGCACTAATTTACCATTCCTTATTTCAGCGTTCTTTCCTCCGTAATTATTGAACACCTCTTCCATAGCATTCAGAGAGTGTTCGATGTTTTTCGTGGTAACTTCATTGTAAGCTTTGCATAGCTCCCCTGCCTGATAAACAAGATGCTCCAGATCGGTCTTACCGGCAACCTCAAGGTTTCTAGATGCCGCGTTATAAGCAAGAATACCTATAACACCGGACATCACGACAACCAGGCCAATAATAGATGCTAGAATTTTAGTTTTAATTTTAAGTTTGAGATTCATTACTCCTCCCCAGTAATTTATTATTGAACTTTGTCATTATTTCGGAATCTAGACTGCTCTGGATTATAATTTAAAAGCCTTGCTTGTTTTGCTGAAACATCTTTAAACAATAACAAATAGTCTTGGTTTATTGATTCATATGTAAATACCATTTACCAGCTGACAAGCTATTATAAATTTATCTAGTTACCCAAATATGTTCTGATATAATTATCTATAACACCAATTTTAGGTTATGGATTATTCATATTAACCATAATGATAATACCAGCTCATAACCTTAAGGCTGCTATATAATCGATTTGATCGAACGAATTTAACAAGGCTATGAGATATAAAAAATGCTCCACTGGTGCTCGGTATTTTTCAGTCGATTATTTAGCTCCAGTGGGAATCGTTGCTAAAAATTATTATTCGGTATCACTAGTGTCCGGTGTTTTTCGTTAAATTTTAAGTTTCTCCTTGGAATTGTTAATGAAAAATATTTTCCGATATAATTATTTTATTCAGCGTATCATTCATCCTGACATATCCTGCCGATGTTAGGCTTGGTTTTCTGGTTTCCAAGCGCTGCTTGGAAACCTTCTTGAATCATGTAGAATGCGCATTCTGCCGGCAAACAAGCCACGTTGCGAAGCAGCGCTTCGCAACGAGATGAAAAGACCGGACAGTAGTGATTCGGTATAATCATACTATCAACGTGTCAGGATGTCGCTCCGCTTTCAGCCTTACATATCCTGATGACGTAAGGTGTAATCGTATATTAACAAAACTAATCCCAGCTCGATGCCTGAGTATTTAAGGTAT